>CBFHOH010000076.1:0-1382 GCA_965657335.1 Candidatus Azotimanducaceae bacterium | reverse complement strand
TGATGAGGTCTGGGACAAGTCAGAAGCCGCGCTAGCGGAGGCTCTGGATGCGAAGGGGCTCGATTGGGAGTTTTTGCCGGGTGAAGGGGCATTCTATGGTCCAAAAATTGAGTTTTCATTAAAGGATTGTCTAGGGCGAGTATGGCAATGCGGCACAATGCAGGTCGATTTTTCAATGCCAGGAAGGCTAGATGCACAGTATGTGGCTGAGGATGGAAGTCGTCAGGTGCCGGTGATGTTGCACAGGGCGATGTTAGGCTCATTTGAGCGATTTATCGGTATTTTGATAGAAAACTATGCGGGTGAAATGCCTGCCTGGCTGGCGCCTGTCCAAGCTGTAGTGCTTAACATCACCGATAGCCAGTCTGGATATTGTAATGATGTAGCTAACACATTGATAAATAAAGGTTATAGGGTCGAGACCGATACGCGGAATGAGAAAATTGGCTTTAAAATTCGTGAGCACACGATCCAGCGGGTGCCATTTCTTGTCGTGATAGGGGACCGTGAGGTCGAAAACGGCGAAGTCGCGGTGCGAAGACGTACAGGCGAGGATCTCGGCGCAATGTCCGTTGAAGCATTTTCTGAACTATTAGCCAATGATGTAGAAAAAATGGGAAGAATTGCTTGAAATTCTGTATACTCCACGTCCCAACTTTAGAGGAGTAAATGGGAATTAAGAAAGAAGATTCGAAAAGATCCAAAACTAACGACGAAATTCAAGCGACAACCGTTCGTTTGATCGGAGCAGATGGCGCGCAAGCCGGCATTGTGCCAATAGCGGAAGCGCTAAAGGCAGCCACTGAAGCTAAACTTGATTTAGTTGAAATTGCACCTGACGCAGATCCGGTAGTCTGTAAGTTAATGGATTACGGCAAGCACGTATTCGAAGCTAAGAAAGATAAGGCTGCGGCGAAAAAGAAACAGCGTCGCACCACCGTGAAGGAGATGAAATTTCGTCCCGGCACGGAAGATGGAGATTATCAGGTAAAACTACGCAACCTGACACGTTTCCTCAATGACGGGGACAAAGCCAAAGTAACCTTGAGGTTTAGAGGTCGCGAAATGGCTCACCAGGAACTTGGCATGGAACTACTGAAGCGAGTCGAAATTGATCTCGCCGAAATTAGTACCGTCGAACTCTTCCCTAAGATGGAAGGTCGCCAATTGACCATGGTATTGGCCCCGAAAGGTAAGAAGAAAGGTCAAGCTAACGCCTAGCCTCTTCTTCGAGTAACCGATCGAACTGCTTAATCGTTACTAAATGTTAACAACCGTGTGAATATTAAACTGTTTGCATTGGACGTTTAACGTTGTTCAGGTTTTTGATGATTATGTAACGAACGACAGGCGACAGGTGGCTCTAACAATTAACCAGAGTG
>CBFHOH010000075.1:0-2070 GCA_965657335.1 Candidatus Azotimanducaceae bacterium | reverse complement strand
AATGCCCGTAGGCGGCAACGACCGCATGGCACTCCTGAGTAATAGTGCTAAGGAGCTCTTCGCTCGCCGGCATGGAGGCGTTCCCTTTATTGTAAGAATATACCTCGATGCCAGGTTCGAGTTTTTGCATGGCTTCTTCCAGCGCCTGCAAAAACTTTTCAGAGTCTGGGAAACCGTTTGCTAGGAATCCGACATTGATAGCGTTGGCACCTTGAATGACGGCGGATAGCGCGTAGGGTGTCATTTCGATACCGACAGACGCTTCCGGGTTATGGTATTCGATCATTTTTATATCTCGACGTTGGAGTAATTAGCTGGAACTCAAAGAGAGTATAGCGCTATTTTTGAGTTGATCCCAAGCCTTGTTCAAGTCAACCGTCAGCATGCTAGCAGTAGACGTTTTGCTGCATCTTGCGGCGTAAGAGGCATGATAATGTCAGTGAAAAACTATTCGCTGATTTAAAAAAATGAGTTCCGAAAATGGCTTCGCAGTGGACTACCACTTTGACTGAGGTGCTCTTAAGCTTGCCTGAAGACCAGGTAAAGCAGTTTTCGCACTTCTTCTTGTTATTCATTGCAAGTGCACGGCTAGCCTGTAAACTATTGATGAAAATGGATCGATAAATGACGCGAGAGGAACTTGCCAACATCTAAAATGGACTTAGAAACAATGTAGTACACGCATACAGTGACCCTGCTCGACGGTCTTCTGACGCAGTGACCCTCCTGTTTCCTAACTAACGGATAACACCTTTTTTAGTCACAAGCACATCTGTAAATCTGTTTATTATTGCGTGCTAGTGATCTCTAAACTCGGTAACCCCTCTTGAAGTGAATGACCACTGGCAAAAATAGTCTCTTTAGAGAAACGCGAATTACAAATTTACTGACTACTGCTTTGACTTGGTATCGATGATGCCGATGATTGTTCAAGGCTCTCAGTTCGCATGAAGGTTCTTCGAAAATGTAGTTTTTACATCTTAATCACCAACAAAACTAACGGAGGTCGCAATGGGCGATTTAAAGCTGGGCTTGGCCCAAGGATACTGGGGCGCGGGTCCGAATCCTAACTTTGTAGAAATGGCACAAGAGGCAGAAAAACTGGGTTATGACTCAGTCTGGTCTGCAGAGGCCTGGGGCAACGACGCTTTTACGCCCCTGTGCTGGATTGGCGCGCAAACTGAAACTATCAAACTGGGAACCGCGGTGGTGCAGCTTTCCGCCCGTACACCCACTTCTTGCGCTATGCATGCTCTGAGCCTAGACCTATTGTCCAAAGGGCGCTTTACTTTGGGGCTTGGTGTGTCAGGGCCGCAGGTAGTCGAGGGCTGGTACGGTAGGCCGTTTCCCAAACCGCTAGCTCGCACCCGAGAGTACATCGATATTATTCGTCAGGTATTTGCGCGAGAAACGCCGGTTGCTAACGATGGTCCACACTACCCGCTGCCATACCCTGGCGATGACGGCATGGGGCTCGGTAAGCCGCTTAAGCCTATCGTGCATCCGCTGCGTAATCGCATCCCGATCTATATGGGCGCCGAGGGTCCGAAAAATGTTGCGCTGGCAGCAGAGATCGCCGACGGCTGGTTGCCGTTGTATTACGATCCCCACGATGAATCTACTTATGCAGATTCACTAAAGGACATGCGTCCGGATTTTGATATTGCGCAAATGGTGACCGTTAACATCACCGACGATATCGACGCAGCATTGCTTGGGGTTAAGTATTTTCTCAGCTTCTATGTCGGCGGGATGGGCGCCAAAGATGCCAACTTCCACAATGACCTGTTTTGCCGTATGGGATACGCAGCTGAAGCCGAAAAGATCCAGCAACTGTTTTTCGAAGGTAAACGCGATGAGGCCGCCCGCGTGATACCCGACGAGCTGGCAGACAACTTGTCACTGGTAGGGTCTAAAGAGCGTATAAGAGATCGCTTGCAAGCTTGGGAAGAATCCAAGGTCACCACGTTGTTAGTTGCGACGCAGGACAAGGAAAATCTGGCAGAGATGGCAGAGTTGATTCTTTAGTGGTCGCTACCTCTGACTTGCTCGGCACTTACTTAGCACTAC
>CBFHOH010000074.1:0-2429 GCA_965657335.1 Candidatus Azotimanducaceae bacterium | reverse complement strand
TTGAATGGTCAGGCGGATCGAGAGACAACATGCTGGGGTTTTCAAAATTCTCCAGTTGCTCCGCAGACATATTAGCCTTGATCCGCTTGACGCGCTTCTCGTGCTTTCTGACATCAGAACCAAATCGTTTGTCCAGCAGAACCTCTTGAGCGATATCAAAGTTGGTTGTCCAGTATCCTTGTAGTGCGACCGAGTAATGGATAGGCGACACCGCGCGTAGTTTTTCCCACGTGGTATAGGGATTATCAAGAAACGCTGGGTTGAACGGATCAACCGCATGCCCCTTAATGAGTCGCTCGACCCCAGCGATGCCGCGCATCAATGTAAGAAGCGTTTTGGTCTTGAGTTTTTGCGCGAGACGCATTGGAGTGATTCCTCTTGATAAGTGACGCGTTGTTCTAACCACGCTGATCTGCTTGCACTAAACTTATCCTGTTGACTCCTTCAGGGGAAGCCTCGTCTGGATTTTTAATATCACAATGCCAATAATTGATGTGCCTTATTTTGTCTGCCTCAATATCATCATGGTTGATGATCCCGGTACATCAGCGATGTGTTTTCACGTCCGCAAGCCGTGCTTGAACGTTATACTTTCGCTTTTTCGCGATAGGACAAGCATGCATCAGGAATTAGACTTGGGGTACACCAGCATTGCAGGGAAATTTTGGGGGGTGGAAAGCGGCGAACCTACAATTGCATTGCATGGCTATCTCGACAACGCGAACAGCTTCGACATGCTTGCACCGGCGTTGCAAGGACTTAGAATTTTTGCGATGGACTTTGCTGGCCATGGTTGGTCTGCCCACCGACGGGCAGGCGAAAGCTATAGCGGCTTAAACGATATCAGGGATGTATTGGCGGTTGCTGATTTTTTGGGCTGGCAATCATTTAACCTACTGGGACATTCCATGGGGGCAGAAATTGGTTCTCAGCTAGCGGGTATGTTTCCAGAACGCGTCAATAAACTCATTTGCATTGATGGCTATTGCGGCACCAATACCTCGCAGGCAGTGCTGGGGCATTTGCAATCAAGCATTGCATCCTCGTTTAAGCAGCAGGCTTCCTTGAAAGTTTTTCCTACCCTAGAGGCAATGACCTCTCGACTGTGTGAAGCAACCGAACAAAACAGGGCGTCAGCAGCATGCTTGATTGAAAGAGGGCACAAGGCCGTTGATGGGGGTTACACCTGGATTACAGACCCCAAGATAAAAGGTTCCGGTCCGCTCGAATTATCTGCTGGTCAGCTGGAACAACTGCTGGAGAATACAACGGCGGAAACGCTTTTTATTGTCGCCGACATGGAGAATGAATGGTTAAAGCGTTCAATTGACGTGATTGTTTCGAAAGAGCGGGTGGGTCTGCAGATGGTTCATTTGCCCGGTCACCATCATCTGCACATGCAGGAACAAAGCGGAGAAGTTGCGGAATTAATCAACAACTTCACCGGGCTTAGCCTCAAACAGTTGGCAAGTTAGCGAGCGATTCGCTGTCTGGCATTATTGTATTCACCGACCAGACGGGCCACCAGGGCTTCAGCCGAGAGCACCGACTTTACTGCGCCGATACCCTGCCCACAGCCCCAAATGTCTTTCCAGGCCTTCGAGTCTGAATCGCCGCCTGATCCAAAGTTCATTTGTGATGGGTCACTTTCGGGCAAATTTTTCGGGTCAAGACCCGCGGCTGCAATGGATGGCGCAAGATAGTTTCCATGGACGCCAGTGAACAGATTGCTGTAAACAATGTCCTCCGCAGCATAGTCGACGAGTGCCTGTTTGTATGCGGGGTTGGCATTGGCCTCTTCCGTGGCAATAAAAGCGGAGCCAATATAAGCCATGTCCGCGCCCATCGCTTCAGCGGCTAATACGGCGTCACCATTCGCGATCGAGCCAGACAACAGCAACGGACCGTCGAACCATTCACGCAGTTCCTGAATTAACGCAAAGGGCGAAAGCGCGCCGGCGTGACCGCCCGCACCAGCGGCGACCGCGATGAGACCATCGGCGCCTTTCTCAACCGCCTTTTTGGCAAATCTGTTATTGATCACGTCGTGAAGCACAATACCGCCCCAGGCATGCACCCGGTCGTTCACTTCCTTTTGCGCACCTAGCGAGGTAATGACGATAGGCACTTTGTATTGCTCACAGAGCGCGAGGTCCTCTTCAAGCCGATTGTTTGATTTATGGACGATTTGATTGACGGCAAAAGGTGCTGACGGTGAGTCCGGGTGGGCGGCATCGTAAGCTGCGAGCTCAGTAGTAATTCGTTTCAACCAATCATCGAGAACGGACAGCGGACGGGCGTTCAGTGTCGGAAAAGATCCCACAATGCCCGCTTTACACTGTGCGATTACCAGGTCGGGGTTTGAGATAATAAACAGGGGCGAACCCACCACGGGGATCGATAGTTTGTCTTGCATTACTGTTGGAATG
>CBFHOH010000073.1:0-2582 GCA_965657335.1 Candidatus Azotimanducaceae bacterium | reverse complement strand
AAACAGATGGAGCTCATAACCGGATTTGAACCGGTGACCTCTTCCTTACCAAGGAAGTGCTCTACCGACTGAGCTATATGAGCGTAATACCTTACACAACATACTTCCTTAATTACTCAACCTCCTCACGCGTGTTTAGGCGCATGATTTGGAGCGGGTAGCGAGGATCGAACTCGCGTCATCAGCTTGGAAGGCTGAGGTTCTACCGCTGAACTATACCCGCACTTCTTTTAACCAACCCGTTTAACATCTTTTAGCTTAGCAGTGTTCCAGCCCCACCTAATGGTGGAGGGGGGTGGATTCGAACCACCGAAGCTTGCGCGTCAGATTTACAGTCTGATCCCTTTGGCCACTCGGGAACCCCTCCAAAAAGAGGCGCTAGATTCTGCCTTCGCAGCTAAACGAAGTCAAACAAAATTTAGTGTCAAGAAACCCTCGTTCACAAATAATTTTGTAAACTCGGCTTTTTCCTGCTTTTTATGCTCTGGTGCCGCCACCAAGAGTCGAACTCGGGACCTACTGATTACAAATCAGTTGCTCTACCAACTGAGCTATAGCGGCATGCTCTAAAGAGAAGCTTTCATCAAACTGGCTACGCCAACAAAGATAAAGGCGACCAGACCAAAATCAGGATGCGGATTGTATGCGAAGAGTCCCGTGCTATCAAACATCTTCATGCCTTTTCGCATGAAAAAAACCACTTTTTTTATCCATTTGTATCAATTTGATCGGAATTGAGGCAAGGCACCTCTTTTTGTCCGATTTCTGGGTACGCTACCAGCAGACTTCGCCACACTTCATCGGGCAAAGTCAGATTATTTTGACCCGTATCGAAAATCCAAAATTCACGTATTATTCGCGGCATCTCCACTATCACGGAATCATACCCATCCGACTCCAGCTGCTCCTTCGCGGCGATTGCAACAGCTTCACTTGAGAAAACCCCTATTGATATGCCTAGCGCGTCTTTACCCTGCGTCATTACATAGCTATCAATGTTTTGAGATTTAAGTTCGCGCAGTTTGCGGAAAGCATCCTGCAGCGTCGGCGCGGGCGGTATCATTATTCTGTAATCGCTGCGCCCAACCAGCTGATCCACCGCTTTTAGCTGAACTTTCAGGTCAATGCCTTCGAGTTGCTCAACAACGGCCTGGCCGGCAAACAAATCGCTAAAAGGTCCAACCCCGACACACAACTCACTCTCAGCATCGCTTCGCGCCACCATTGGGTTCTTGATAATAAAATCCAGCTCTTGCTCCCGGATTTCTGCATTTGAGTTTTCATTGAGCAGATAAATCGTTTGAACACCCTCACCCGCGGCCTGCTTGACCCTCATACCCGGTTTTAAGGCAGCCTTGGGTTGATCTTCGAACGGTATATAGTGATATCCGAAGTACGCGATATTGAGTAGCGCCATTGTCCAGAAAATCATCTTCATCGTTTACTCGCGACCTTTCTGAGGCTAACTTCTCCAGAGCCAAAAGCGCGCACCTTTCCACCTGAATCTAATAATAGGTTGCCCCCTTCGTCTATGCCTCTATTAATGCCGACCACTTGCTCTTCACCCACGAGCACAACCACCTCTTCTCCCGAGTACCTGTCGTAGGATGTCCACTGGGCGATTTTTTCGGCGATACGCTGCTGGGTGACTTCTTGCATGCTTATGACCATACGTTCGATGATCAGGGCACATAATGCGTTGCGTCCCAAATTCACCTGATCAGTGACGGCACTGACGGATTGTTCAACGCCCTCTCGCAGCACCGACTCCTTCGATAGATTTACGCCGATACCGGCAACAACATATGCATTTGATGCCACGAGTTCGAGTTCAATCAATATTCCCGCGAGTTTGCCTTCGCCGGCGATGATATCGTTAGGCCATTTCATGCCGACATCTTCAAGACCCGCTTCCCTTAAACAATCCACCAAGTTCATGCCGATATATAAACTTAGCGCTTCCGCCATATTCTGCCGGGGGATACACCAACCGAAACTGACGTAAATGTTACGGGCGAATGGGCTTACCCAAGATCGACCCCTGCGTCCTTTACCCGCTGTTTGTTGCTCAGCGACACAGACAGAACCGTTGAAATGCGCATCTTTGGTGCGCGCCATTAGCGCGGTATTGGTCGAGCCAATTTGCCATTCGACATCAAACCGGGTGATCAAATGCCTCGCAGCGTCCGAAATACTCGCGAGCAACCTCGTTTCATCAAGAAGCTCAAGTGGTGCCACTAATTCGAGACGCTGATTCTGAATACGAAATGCGATGTCCAGCTCATGCAATGTTGCCTCCAATTCAGCCGTGCTTTCAGCACTACTACCCGACGCCAATTGCCTGATTAAAGTCTCACTCATCGTGGCACCATATGTGTGTCATGAACTTCTAACGGTTGCGGATCTGACACCACCTCTGTCGGCTGGCTCCCCGCCTCGCAAAATGTTGCTCTGGTAAAAATCAATTGCCCCTTGTCGTTCCGCAGCTGTTTTTTCAAGCGAGCACTATTCGGCGAAGCTTGCCTTGGCGGCTCCGAATGTTGTCCGCAGATATCCGGGCGCAACAATAGCAAGGTTGTGAG
>CBFHOH010000072.1:0-2888 GCA_965657335.1 Candidatus Azotimanducaceae bacterium | reverse complement strand
AGAGTTGGGTTACTGCAATGGCATCGAAAACTACTCGCGATATTTATCGGGACGAGGTTCAGGAGAGGCGCCTCCTACGCTTTACGACTATCTGCCGGATGATGCGTTACTGGTGATTGATGAATCCCATGTCAGCGTTCCCCAGTTAGGTGCGATGTACAAAGGTGACCGCTCAAGAAAAGAAACCTTAGTAAACTTCGGCTTTAGACTGCCAAGCGCGCTCGATAATCGTCCCCTCCGGTTCGAAGAGTGGGAAAAACTTGCTCCGCAAAAAATATTTGTTTCCGCAACGCCGGGGCCCTATGAGGGCGAGCAAGCCGGTGCCGTGGTTGACCAGGTTGTCAGACCGACGGGGCTAGTGGATCCGGAAATTGAGATCCGCCCGGCGCAGACGCAAGTGGATGATGTGCTGGGAGAGATAGTCGTCAGAGCCAAGAAAGATGAGCGCGTGTTGATTACAACGCTGACAAAACGCATGGCAGAGGATCTTACGGACTATCTCGACGAAAACGGCGTGCGGGTCAGATACCTACACTCCGATATCGACACAATTGAACGCGTAGAGATTATTCGTGATCTTCGTTTAGGCGAGTTTGATGTGCTGGTCGGTATCAACTTGCTGCGTGAAGGGTTAGATATGCCCGAAGTTTCGCTGGTAGCTATTCTAGACGCCGATAAGGAAGGATTTCTAAGATCTGAAAGATCGCTCATTCAGACCATTGGTCGTGCTGCGCGTAACTTGGAGGGAAAAGCGATCCTGTATGCCGATAAGGTGACAGATTCCATGCAGCGTGCGATTAATGAAACAGATAGGCGACGGGAAAAACAGCAAGAACACAATAGAATCAATAACATCACGCCGATTGGTATTAAGCGACAGATATCTGATGTGATGGAAGGTGCGCGGGATGCTCCATCGAAGGGTGGTAAGAAGAGTCGTGTTGCTGAGAGCAAAGGCAAATACCGAAGCAATGCACTTAAACCGGACGATCTTGAAAAACAAATTATTTCCCTCGAAAAGCAAATGTTTGAGCATGCAAAGAATCTTGCTTTTGAGGATGCTGCGGGTTTGCGAGATCAGATAGAAGAATTGCGTCAACAGTTCGTGAGGAGCTAATTCAGTTTTGCACACAATTCGAAGTTCTTTATAGGGTTGCCTCGGCAGGTATTTGCACGAAAAGCCCGATTCAGTTAACCTACGCGCCTCTTGAAACCTCGCGATGAATTCGGGTTAACGTACGATCCTGCTCAGGCGAGTACGAGAGGAAAAGAGGTTTGTAAGAGTGAAAAATCTGACATAGGAGCGTAGCTCAGTTGGTTAGAGCATCGCCTCGACAAGGCGAGGGTCGTCGGTTCGAATCCGACCGTTCCTACCAGATTTTACGAGACTTGCAGAGCAGGTCTAAGAAACGCTGTAGAGCAGTTGTTTACCCATGCTTAAGGGTAGACTCCCTAAAAAGGTGACTGCCAAAGAAGTACTAAGCGCGTCAAAAGCATATGACGAATCACAGTCAACATTCGGCGCGTCACAGCGAAATTCAAAACTTGATAACAAGCACCGCAAAAAGCTGAAACCATGTGGCCTTTGGTAAGGGTCACCACTGAAAGCGAGGAAAGTATGCCTATCATTACACTCCCTGACGGCAGTCAGAAGACATTTGATCATCCCGTCTCTATCCACGATATCGCCAAGTCTATCGGCTCTGGTCTTGCTAAGGCCGCGCTAGCTGGAAAAGTTTTCGATGAAATCGTAGACACGTCATATCTTGTCGAATCCGACGCTGAAATATCTATTATCACGAGCAAAGATGCGGATGGCGTTGAGGTACTTCGACACTCCTGCGCGCACCTGATGGCGCAAGCGGTGCAACAATTATTCCCGTCGGCGCAAGTCACGATAGGACCGGTCATTGAAGACGGCTTTTTCTATGATTTCGCATACGAACGCGCATTTACACCGGAAGATCTGCAGAAAATAGAAAAGCGCATGAAAGAGATCTCAAAACAGAATCTCGAAGTGACTCGGTCGGTGATGTCCCGAAACGACGCGGTGGCGCATTTCAAAGAGATTGGTGAAGCTTACAAAGTAAAGATCCTCGAAAGCATTCCCTCTGATGAAGACCTGTCATTTTACCAGCAGGGTGACTTTATGGACCTGTGTCGTGGTCCTCACGTGCCCTCAACATCAAAATTACAGGCTTTTAAGTTAACAAAAGTCGCTGGCGCCTATTGGCGGGGTGACTCCAACAATGAAATGCTGCAAAGAATTTACGGTACCTGCTGGCCTGATAAAAACTCATTGAAAGACTATTTGTTCCGACTCGAGGAAGCAGAAAAACGCGATCACAGAAAATTAGGCAAAAAATTTGACCTGTTCCATACGCAGGAAGAGGCGCCAGGTATGGTTTTCTGGCACCCGAAAGGATGGCAGATTTGGCAGGTCATTGAGCAGTACGTGCGCGATGTGCAAAAAGCGAACGGTTATAGCGAAATCAGAACGCCTCAAATGGTGGATATGTCCCTCTGGGAGAAATCCGGTCATGCCGATAAATTTGGTGACGGTATGTTCTCTGTGCAAAGCGATAGCCGCTTGTACGCCATTAAGCCAATGAATTGCCCTTGTCATGTGCAGGTCTTCAATCAGGGTTTGAAAAGTTATCGTGAATTACCGATCCGCCTGTCTGAGTTTGGATCGTGTCACCGCAATGAGCCCTCTGGGACATTGCAGGGAATTATGCGGGTCCGCAGTTTTGTTCAGGACGATGGCCATATTTTCTGTACCGAAGCACAAATTCAATCAGAAGTGATTGAATTTATTGATGTGCTACAGGAGGTTTACGCTAATTTCGGTTTCGATGAGATTTTGATCAAATTGTCTACTCGTCCGG
>CBFHOH010000071.1:0-3081 GCA_965657335.1 Candidatus Azotimanducaceae bacterium | reverse complement strand
GGTTTTTTTTACATTAATGCTTCGAGTCCCTTTGAAAATAGTGCGGCGATATCGGTGCCGCCCTGTTTTTCCAGGAACTGATTCGTCACTTCAATATATTGTGGTATCTGGGCCGCATCGATTCCCAGCGTTTTGAACCGGGCGTACGCTTCATTGCCGCTTTTTAGCGCATCGCCGTATTTTCCCGCGACAGCAACGAGGGATGAAATGCCTTGAGCTTTCTCGGAAACCTCCGGTGCGGCGTTCAGTAGCGATGCCATTTCCGGCACATGCTGGCTCAACTGCTGAAAGTCAGCGTTACCGAGCGTTGACTGCGCAACGCCAAACAGCGTGCCCAGTCCGCCCTGCGCCTGTTGCTCTGTCACACCGAGTTGCTCTGTGACCATGCCGGTCAATGAAGACATAACGGCGTTGCCTGCCATCATTTTCGATGCTTCGGTTGCGATCGCTGTAGCTTGCGCCATCGTGCTGGCTTTGTCTTCCGATACCGCTGCAGCTGCTTCTGTTGCATCTTCGGACGGATTTTGCGGGGCAATTTCCTCGGTTTTGTCAGCGTCTAAGCCCAGAAAGTTGAGTGCGCCGCTGAACCAGCTGCTTTCTGCCTCAGCCTGGGCTTGGCTTGCTGCCAGCAGTAGCGTAGTAACAAGTATTGTTTTCTTGAGCATTTCCGAGTCCTCTGAAGCGTTGTGGTGATAAAGATTATGAGAAGTTACCACTGCGTATTGGGGATTGATGTAAGAGTAATGAAAGTACTAATGGTCAACGCAATAATCAGCTAGAATGCGCGCTGTTTTTGATGAGCGCTTTGATGAGTGCGGAGACCATGCAAGTAAGCGACTTCACTTTTGATTTGCCCGAGCACCTAATCGCGCAATACCCAGCTGCTGAGCGCACTGCAAGCCGTTTGATGCATCTCGATTCGGCCACGGGTTCGATCTATCATTATCGTTTTGCTGATTTGCCATCAATGGTCAATTCTGGTGACTTGATGGTGTTTAACAATACACGTGTGATTCCCGCTCGGTTCTATGGCAAGAAAGCCAGTGGGGGTAAGCTTGAGGTACTGCTCGAGCGCGTGGTTGACGAATACCAAGCGCTGGTGCAAATACGAAGCAGCAAGTCGCCGAAAGCCGGCTCAACAATATTGCTAGGTGCGTCGAATGGGTCTGTGCACAATGAGATTGCGGTGCATGTTGAAGGTCGCGCCGGTGCTTTTTTCAAGCTTCGGTTTCCGGCGCCCGGTGTGCTGAAGATTGCGGAGCTGCTAGGCGAGATTCCTTTACCGCCCTATATAGAGCGCAACGACGCTGTGTCTCAGTCGTCGGAGGATGCCGCGCGTTATCAGACCGTTTATGCAAAACATGAAGGTGCGGTGGCCGCACCTACGGCAGGCCTGCATTTTGATGATAAGTTGTTGGCAACGCTAGCAGAGCAGGGCGTCACACGCACGGATGTCACCCTGCATGTGGGCGCTGGAACTTTTCAGCCGGTGCGGGTAGAAAATGTTGAGGCGCATGAAATGCATTCTGAACAAGTTGATGTATCACAGGCGACATGCGACACGGTTATTCGATGTAAGGAAGAAGATGACAACAGCAAGGTCATCGCTGTGGGTACGACATCTGTGCGGTGTCTCGAGTCAGCTGCTGGCCAATCGGCGGCGCTTGCTTCAGGGCATATTGAGCCTTATCAGGGTGATACAGATATTTTCATATACCCCGGTTATGAATTTAAGTCGGTAGACGCGATGATCACGAACTTTCATTTGTCCGGTTCAACGCTGATGATGTTAGTCAGTGCTTTTGCCGGCACAGAGAACATAAAACGTGCATACCAAATTGCTATTGAAGAAGAGTATCGCTTTTTCAGTTATGGCGATGCGATGTTGATCACTTGACCGGAAAAGACAATGAAATTTGAAGTTTCACATACGCAAGGTAACGCCCGCAGGGGTCAATTGACGCTTAATCATGGTGTGGTGCAAACGCCAATTTTTATGCCTTGCGGCACTTATGGTTCGGTAAAAGGACTCATGCCGACCACGCTGGATGAGATTGGTGTGCAGATTTTACTTGGCAACACTTTTCATTTGATGTTGCGCCCGGGCACTGAGGTGATAGATACCCACAAGGGATTGCATGGGTTCATGAATTGGCACAAACCGATACTTACAGACTCCGGTGGCTTTCAGGTATTTAGTCTTGGCGATATTCGCAAGATTACGGAAGAGGGTGTGAAGTTCAAGTCGCCAATTAACGGTGACGAGGTTTATCTCGACCCTGAAGTGTCAATGAAAATACAAACGTCACTCAACTCTGACATTGCGATGGTGTTTGATGAATGCACACCATTTCCGGCAGAAAAGAAGGCAGTGCAGGAATCAATGGAAATGTCTGCACGCTGGGCCAAGCGTAGTAGCGATGCCTTTAAGCAGTTAGAAAACCCTAATGCGCTGTTTGGTATTGTGCAGGGCGGTGTACATAAAGACCTAAGAGATATCTCGCGAGAAGCGCTGCAAGAAATCGGTTTCGATGGTTACGCCATTGGTGGGTTGTCAGTCGGTGAGCCGAAAGAAGACATGTATGAAATATGCGAGCATGTTGCGCCTCAGCTACCTGAAGACAAGCCTCGATATTTGATGGGTGTCGGTACCCCGCAAGATTTGATCGAGTGCGTGCTGCGGGGTGTCGATATGATGGACTGCGTGATGCCTACCCGTAATGCACGTAACGGGCACATGTTTACCTCACAGGGTGTGGTGAGAATCCGCAATGCGTTTCATAAGAATGATGACAGCCCCCTTGATCCCAACTGCGGCTGTTACACCTGCCAAAACTTTTCGCGCGCTTATTTGCACCACTTGGATAAGTGTAACGAGATGCTGGGGCCAGAGCTCAACAGCCTTCACAACGTGCACTATTATCTTCAGATCATGGATGGCCTGAGAAGTGCGATTGAAACTGGCACGCTCAATAGTTTTGTCGGTGCCACCTATGAAGGTTGGGGTATCACCGCAGCCTGAATTTAGGGTGTTCAAACGCTTACAGTGGTAGCGCCATTAACTTGGGGTCTAGTTCGTAT
>CBFHOH010000070.1:0-3506 GCA_965657335.1 Candidatus Azotimanducaceae bacterium | reverse complement strand
GAGAGGACGGAGCCTGGGTTGGCATGGGGCGTGAGAAAGCCATCAACCACAAACTCGATGGCGCAAAATTAGAGATGCTGCGCGCGGGAAAGCGCGTATGCGTTGTGCCCAGTTTAGATCAAGATAGATCTACGACACGAGTTATACACGCAATGAAAGTCGAAAAGTACACGACAGCAAGAATTGGCGGAGCGCTTGGCTTTTATCCGTTAGAGGCGACGCCTTCAACCGTGGTTCTGCGACTCGACCCCTGCTCGGCGTAACAGAGCCTGAACACTGAAACCTTTGATGCCAATATATCCTACTGACGGCTCAAAGCCTCTGGGGTATATTAGGTCAAAACCACCCATCGAGAGGTTCAAATGCCTTATATCGAAAACCGTCTAGTACACGACGCCGACAGCCATTTAATGGAAATGTCCGATTGTCTTAATCCCTATTTTGAGAAAGACCTACTCAGGCGATTTCTCGATCATCCAAATCTGGGCGTACGAGTAGGGAATCGATTGGCTATCGAAGATGCGCAAAAGCGTCAAGCGGATGAGGGATTCCGTGCAGATGCCGGCAGAAACATTATGTTGCGTAAGAACTATGATGCTCAGGGTGCATTCCTTAAGGAAGACCGCCCCGCAGCCGTTGATCACATCGGTGCTGCAAGCCAGTTGGTTTTTACGACATTTTGTTTAGGCAATTTTGGTTTTGATCAGGCGGGAGACGCAGCGTTATGTTACGGCGCGGCAGCCGCCCATAACCGCATGATGACCGATTTCTGCTCAGTAGATAAACGACTTCTTGCGACAGCGTATATCCCTCTCGAAGACTTTGATCGCGCCATCGCCGCAACGCGAGCTGCAATAGATATGGGCGCTAAAGCACTGATGATACCCTCATGGTGCCCACAAGATCATTCTCCTAGCCACATTGGCCTCTTCCCCGTTTGGGCTATGGCAGAAGAAGCGGGTCTGCCAATACTGTTTCATGTTGGCGGTGAGGATAAACTTAACCTCACCTATAAAAAGAACGGTTTACCGCCCGTACCAGATTTTCACGGTGGTGATGCGAACTTTACCTCTATCAGCTACATACCTATTTCGACCTCGGTACAGCAGACGCTGGCAACGTTCATTATCGACGGCATTTTTGACAAATTTCCCAACCTTAAATGGGGCGCGATCGAACTCGGCGCGTCTTGGTTACCAGGTTGGCTACGCAATATGGATTCAGCCGCGCACGCATTCGTAAAGAACGAGGAACGGTTGCAAAAACTATCAGATAAGCCTTCTGAAATTGCTCGACGACAACTACGCGTAACGCCCTATCCGCACGAGGATACAGGCTGGATCATCCGTAATTCCCATGAAGAAATGTGCCTTTTCTCGACTGACTATCCACACGTTGAGGGTGGTCGTAACCCGCTTAAGCGATTTGGTGAAACACTGGGCGATCTACCTCAGTCAGCCGTTGACGGATTTTACGCTGAAAACTTTATCGACATGATGGGTGAAGGGTTAGCACCGGAGCTCAGGCGACCTGTTTGAACAACTCGAGAAACCTAGGTGCCGCCCTGCTGAAATTTGCTGAACGCCTCGGGCAAAAAACGAAGGGGAATAACAAGCTATGTCTGATTTGAAAACCAACGCCATTACTCACCACTTTGTCGCCGAGATAACAGGCGTTGACGTCAAGGCACTGACTAAAAACGAGTTCAACGCGATATATGAGGCCTGGTTAATTTATGGCGTACTGAGGATAAGAGGCCAGCAACTGGATGAACACGAGCTACAATGCTTTAGCGCCAAGTTCGGACCGCTGGAAGAAATACCCATGGGACGACTACCTGAATCAGCGAAAGCAAAAATAAAAAACCGCTATGTCACGCAGCTCTCTAACATCATAGAAAATGGCAAACCTATCGGTGGGTTAGGTAACGCCGAGGCGAGTTGGCATTCGGATATGACCTATGTTGAAACGCCGCCGCCGGCGAGCATACTACTTGGGGTGGAGATTCCAGCAACGGGTGGTGATACTTACTTTGCTGACCAGAATGCAGCACTCGCGGCTATGCCTGAAGGATTAGTCGAACGCATTTCCACACTGAGCATTAAACACGATGCTTCGCACACGAGCGTTGGTACTCTGCGCCCGGGCTTCGAACACTTTGACGACCCCAGAGCAGCACCGGGTGCAGTACATCCCATTGTGAGTACACACCCAGAAACAGGGAAACCTGCGTTGTATCTTGGGCGAAGAGAGTGGGCATATATTCCCGGCCTCGAACTTGATGCCAGTGAGGCTTTGCTCGATCAGATCTGGTCCTATGCGGCGCTGCCTGCGAACGTCTGGAAACAGCAGTGGCAGCCCTACGATTTAATCATCTGGGACAATCGCCGCGTGCTACACCGCCGGGATGACTTTGACCAGCATGCCCGTCGTTTGATGAAACGCTGCCAGGTACTGAGCAATATACAAGGAAAGATAACATCATGAGTCCCCTCGCTACCGTACAGCACTACTTCGATTTATCTAACAATCGGGATCTGGAAAAAGTATTTAAGTTATTCGCTCTCGAAGCAACTTATAGCTCGGACAACACAGGCTTGTATTTTGGCATCTCAGACATCCGGGATATGATGCAAAAATTTTTTGATCACTATCCTGAATTGCATTGGGAGATTCATTCGATTCAGGAAACCACTCCGCAAATTGTCGAGCTCAACTTCACATTGAGAGGAACCGACACTCGAGGCGAAAAAATCATCAGACCAGGTATAGAGCGAATCGTGGTCGTTAGCGAGCAGCTTAGACATGTTGAGGTTCGGAACACTTAATTCACCACGGAAAGGCGTGCTGGCTGTTCGACCATGGAGAAAAGCGCCCTTTATTTATCGCTTCAAACGCAGCAACAAGGATAGGAAAACATTCCGACAAAGACCCCTCCATCGCGCCACATAGCTTCTACGCGAGAGAATTCCAGCAGTACGACTGGCAAACCATCGGTCCAACCTTGCTCATCACAGGAGATATCGCTAGCACGCGCGAGTGATCAATTTCTTGATCTCTAAGTGGGCTTCTATCGCAGAGGCCAACTTTCTGTCCTTCTCGGTAATGCTGTTTCCCGCATCGTGCGTCGTCAACCTCATTGAGACCCGATTATAGACATTCGACCATTCGGGGTGGTGTTGTTGTGCCTCGGCTAGCTCAGCGACGATTGTCATGAAAGCAAAAGCATCAATAAAATCTTTGAATAAGAGTTCTGCTACCAGCGCATCTCCCTTTTCTTGCCACATGTTGCTCATCGTTTATTCACTGCACAATTCTCAGACGTACAAGCGTCGTCTAGCTCTATCCAGTCTATCGTCAACTCAAAGTATCCGTCGATTCCATCAGCAATTATTATCCCCATGGCCGCGATTTCAGCCGCAGCTAGGGGCGGCCGATCTAGACGACGACCGCGCCACGCGGCATAAAAATCACCGATAGGTAACTCCAGCACCTGCCATTCTCCA
>CBFHOH010000069.1:0-4144 GCA_965657335.1 Candidatus Azotimanducaceae bacterium | reverse complement strand
AGAACGCTTAATAGTGCGATGGTCTTTTTCAGGGGCAAGCGCAGTGAGGGTGTGCTGGGTTGGTAATTCCATATTGATACTAAGCCTGTCTGCATAACGACCGGCTTGTGCCAACAGTTCTCCATCGGCATCTGGGATTGTTTTTAAGTGTATATAGCCGCGAAAGTCGTGTTTTTCACGCAGGTCGCGCGCAACGAGCACCAGTTGCTCCATCGTGTAATCGGGGCTCTGGATGATGCCTGATGATAAAAACAGACCTTCGATATAATTGCGTTTATAAAAATCCAGCGTCAACTGGACCACTTCATCGACAGTGAAGCGCGCACGCGTGACGTTACTTGAATTACGATTAATACAGTAATGACATTCGTATTGACAAAAATTTGTCAGCAGTATTTTCAGCAATGAAATACAGCGGCCGTCCGGCGCATAAGAATGGCAGATGCCCATACCGCCCGTTGAGCCTATGCCCCGACCTGATCGGGAGTCCCTGCGAGCGCCGCCGCTTGAGGCGCAAGAGGCATCGTACTTTGCCGCGTCTGCCAGAATTTCGAGTTTTTGAATCAGTTCCATATTTACTGTATATAAACACAGTACTTATTCAAACACAACAACCGCTAGCAAATACGATGCCTGACGCCGGAACAGCATGTTAGCCAACAACACTATTCCGTCGAGCAGCCATAAGCGCATCTGTGATCACGATCTTATCTAGGCTGCAGACTTCTCGAGGATATGAATACCGCAGGCTGAGCCAAGTCCGATGACATGGGCCAATCCAACTTTGGCACCCGCTATCTGACGGTTACCACATTCGTCTCTTAAGTGCTGACAAACCTCCCAGATGTTTGCGATGCCAGTCGCTGCAATAGGATGACCTTTTGATTGCAGTCCGCCTGACACATTTACCGGCATGCGACCCGTGCGCCAGGTCGCGCCAGAGTTGAAGAAATCAACCGCTCCACCCTCCTCGCACAACATCAGATTGTCGTAATGCACCAATTCTGCCGTTGCAAAACAGTCATGCAATTCGACCAGATCAAGATCTTCAGGACCCACACCCGCCTTCTCATAGGCGGTTTTTGCCGCATTTCTGGTCAACGTATTCACGTCGGGCAGCACCTGGCAGGCTTCCTGCCAGGGGTCTGTTGTCAGAATTGAAGCGGAGATCTTCACTGCGCGTCGCTGCTGCTCAAGCGAGAGGGTTTTCAGCGTTGCACCGTTGACAACCACTGCGGCGGCGGCACCATCACAATTTGCCGAGCACATTGGACGCGTGTTTGGATAAGCGATCATCATATCGTTCATGATCTGCTCCAAACTCATTTCCTTGTTATAAGCTGCCAGCGGGTTTAGGGTGGAATGCGAGTGGTTCTTCTCGCTAATTTTTGCAAACAACTCAAAATCTGCACCGCCGTATTTGTGCCCATACTCCATACCGATTTGTGCAAACACACCCGGCATCGTCGCTGTGCCGATTCTACCGTCAACCGGCACGACTGCCCCAAAACGACCTTCCGGTGTCCAGGTATCATTTTCTTCGGCGCGGTTGGCCCCGGCCAGCAGTCCTGCACCCGCAAGCTTTTCAACGCCAACGGCGAGACCATAGTCGCATTCACCCGCTTTTATCGCCATGACAGCAGTACGCAGCGCCGTCGCACCTGTTGCACAAGCGTTAGCAACATTGTAAACCGGAATGCCGGTTTGTCCGACCTGCTTCTGCAGCATTTGGCCAATGCCACCGGCGCCCATCAAATTGCCGGCGGCCAAAATACCAATGTCATCCATCGTCACCCCGGCATCTTTGAGCGCCGCCTGAATTGCCTCTGCGCCCAGATCAACAATATCCCGATCAGGATACTTGCCAAATTTGGTCATGTTTATGCCGAGTATCCACACTTCATCCTGTTTACTCATTGCTTATCTCCTAAAAAGATCTTCGAATAATTTTGTCAGTTCGTTATGCCGCTTCAACTGGCTCAAACCCAAACCCTATCGCTTCCACTCCGTCAGCATCTGTGCCCAACGAGTAAGTTGCTAATTGCACCTTCATGCCCAACGAAACATGTTCTGGGTCAGGTTTTGTATTAATGATATTTGCGTTCACGCTCGTGCCGCCACAGTCGATAATGCCCGACACGAATGGGACCTCTACGCCGGGTGCTGCAAATGCCACAATAGTGAAACTGCGCAGTTCGCCAGTCGTTGCAACCTCGACCTGTTCGAATTCAGTGCCATAACAATTTGCGCAGGCGTTTCTACGACCGAAGAAGCGGGCCTTACAGTTTCTACACTCATGACTTACCAAATGTGGCGCTTCTCCAAGTACTAGGTAATTCACGATGGGGATGGGTTCCGACATTTAAATTTCCTCTATTTGCTTTACCGAACTTATATCTACACCCAATTAGCCGTTGGGATCAATAAATTTTTGTACTCACGAGATTGACTCGGTTAATGTAGGCGCGCCATCACCCATCGTAAGCGGTACAAAACAAATGAAAAATAGCGAATTAAAAATAGGTCTTGCATTGGGTAGTGGGTCATCACGCGGTTGGTCGCATATTGGCGTCATCAAAGCGCTCGAGACCCTTGGCATTAAGCCGGATATTGTTTGTGGCACGTCCGTAGGCGCGATGGTTGGCGCGGCTTATCTCACGAAAAACCTTGATACGCTTGAAGCATGGGCGCTATCCGTTACAAAATTTGATGTCGCCCGTTTTATGAACATCAATGCATCGATGACAGGGTTCCTTGATACCGCGAGGTTTCACCGTTTTCTGAACGAAAATATCGCCAGTGACGAGACCGAAATCGAAGACCTTGAAGGTCAATTTGCTGCGGTTTCCACCGATCTGGAATCTGGACGCGAAATCTGGATGAAAAAAGGTTCTCTGGTCCAGGCTGTCTGGGCATCCATGTCGATGCCCGGGCTTTTTCCGGCCATCAGACACAATCAAAGCTGGCTGGTAGATGGCGGCCTGGTCAATCCGGTGCCGGTGTCCGTTTGTCGTTCATTAGGCGCTGACATCGTGATTGCCGTTAATCTCAATGGAGACATTGTCGGTAAACACTTCCGAAAACACATTGCTCGGCCCGCTGTATCAACACCTGAGGCACATGATGTTGCGCCGCCCTCAAAAACACCCCGCACATCAACAGAAAACAGCCTGAGCGGAAAGATTTCTGACCTTGTTCGGGAATACGCCAATTTTTCGTTCCTTGATAATCCTGACAAGGAGCAACCACCAAGCATGATTAACGCCATTGCCGCATCAATCAATATCACTCAGGATCGCATCACCCGAAGCCGGATCGCTGGGGACCCACCCGACATCATATTTTCTCCCAGACTCTCTGACATTGGGCTTTTAGAACTCCACCGCGCCGATGAGACCATTCTTGAAGGTCAACAATGTGTTCAACGTCAGATCGCTGAGATCGACTACATTTTTGGGAAACGCTAGGTTGCGTCTTTTTCGGTCACAGGCACCGTGGCAAGCAGTGCGAGTGCATCTTCGCACCAGACCAAACTTGCTTCCTCTTGGCGAAGACCAGCGAGTAATGCCAGGTATATGCCTTTCTTCTTGTCCGGTAGCTTCGACGGGACAGCATAATTTCGCGATTTGATTTTTTGATAGAGCGCGAGTTTCTCGCGATGACTGTGCTGACGTTGGGTCACGGCATCAATCACCGCGGTAGTTGAGGAGTGACCCACGGTATAAAGCTTTGCAAACAACTCGTCGGTCACTTTGCGCTTTTTTGTTTCACTGAGCACCCAAGCCTCAAGCGCCTCTCGGCCACTTTCTGTCAGGGCATAAACACGCTTATCGGGCTTTCCGGTCTGCGTCACCTCCCGCGCGATGACGAGCTCTTCCGCATACAGGCGTTTCAGTGTCTGATAAATCTGCTGGTGCGAGGCGGTCCAGAAGAAACCAAGCGACACATCGAATTGTTTGGCCAATTCGTATCCCGTGAGATCTTCCTCAAGCAAGGCGGTAAGGATTGCATGGGTCAGCGCCATCGCAAAAACTCCAGTGACAGATGCAACTAGCATATCGCAACGATTACAATATGCAAATATTTGCATATAAAAGTTGATATGCAATTTTTTGCATATTAGTATGCTATTTTATTTACCAAG
>CBFHOH010000068.1:0-4485 GCA_965657335.1 Candidatus Azotimanducaceae bacterium | reverse complement strand
GTCCATCATATGTATCATACAAAAGTCGGTGTATATGCATATTTTCATCCATGAAGATCAGCTAATGTTAATTGGCACCGCTATGGATCCATTCCATTGGCGGCGTAATGGACCCACCCTATTTGCACCGTAATCGATCCACCTGATTGGCGGCGTAATAGATCCACTTTGACCTGATTTTTCCCCTCAAACTTCTGTTTAACTCGCGTATCTTTGACTGTTTTGCAGTCAGGAGAATACGCATGCCAAACCGGAGGTTTGAAATGTACCAATACCGACACATCCTCGTTCGAATGCGAATGGGCGATTCCAATCGAGCCATCGCAGACAGTGGTATTGCTGGTCGTAATAAAGTCAAAGCGATTAAGCGTATTGCATCGAAACATGGCTGGCTTGAACCGGATAGCGAGCGTAGCCTCCGGCCTAACCTCCAATTTTGCTGTAGAAAATGGACGAGTGTAAGAAGCATTAACGCCCTTTTCCTGCAAACCCACAAGTACAAAATGACGATCAAGGGCTGTTTTTTAGAGTACTTTTAGGAATCATGCGTGTGCACAAAAGTCTTCATGTTTAAATTCATTCGACATTGGCTAGCGCTTCCCTGGTCGTGGTTAGCTGCACACTCACGATGCCTGTTGCAGTGTCTCTTGTCTCAGTCGTCATGGTATTACGAGCCTGGGGCCATGCGTTTTCGTCAGACAAACCAAGCTTCCCGGCTAGCCAGCCATACCTGTATTCAGATACCGGCGTGTTATCCGTAATTAATTCGGCTGCTCTGGTGAACGTTTTCTCAGCTTGTGCATAGGGAACCACTGGTATCGCCAACATTGTTGCCATAGCGATCTGCTCTTCAGGCGACGAGACGAATATGTATTTGTCACCATTTTTCATTGCGGCGAGCCGTTCAATCGTAGTTTCGCGATCAAGTAAGAAGTGCGAGTCCGATGCTGCCACGAAATGTTTATATGCATAGCTGTATTTGAATACATCTGCGGCTGTTGCAAACGCATCGGGTGACCCTGTGGTATTAAAGTAGACTACGCCGCCAGTGTTGAGCCTTGCCTGCATTAGTTCCATCATTTCTCTTGATAGTATGTGGCTGGCGGCATTCCTGAAGTAGTAACTCGAGTTCATTACTATCAGGTCAAAGCGCCTGTCTGGGTTGCGTTTTAACCAGCGGCGTCCATCGTCAATGTGCAAGTCGACGCGAGAGTCTGAAAGTATGCCCGCCACTTTAGGCTCCTGCTTTACCATCGCTGCGTAGTCGGGGTTGATGTCAATGATATCGATAGTGCTAACTCCCGGTAGCCAGGAGATGACGTTGGCCCATGAGCCGGTGCTGAAGCCCAGAATTAGCACGTTAGCCGGCTCATTATGAAAGCCTGCAACGCGGTAGGCTCTATCTATTTCATTTGAATTAACCATCAGATCGGTGTTAATGCGCCCGTCGTATTTGCCGAAACCGAAAACAAGGTCACCCGTATCAGACGCCTCAATATTGATAACCCCATACTGGCTTTCATAGGTTTGGCGGAAGTGGCCTCCCGGCTGTTCTGCATAAGTACGACCGACATCAATGAGCTGATACCAGATATTTTTCCCAGGCAATGCGAACGCAACGCCGCTAATAGTGAGTGCGGGGATCAAGGTAAAGGCAAGCGCATAGCGTTTGGAGGAAGCTTTTGATAATGCGAGAAGTGATGCCAGGCCAGTGATTCCAGCAATCAGGGAAAATGTGTGCGCGGTAGTAAACCAATTGAGAAAGATGAAGGTTGTTGCTAAAGGTCCTAGCGTTGACCCCATAATATTGCCGAAGTAAACGTATGACACTGAAGCGGCCACGCGATCACTATCATTAGAGCCCAGGTGGTGCGCAATAGGGAATACGATGCTCTTCAGAAGTGCAGTGATAAAGATAAGGGTCGAATACAGCGCTATGTTGAGCAAGCGATTTTCCAGAACCAGCATTCGCAGTGATGCGAAGTCGACAACTGCTGCCACCATTAGCGCTAATGCGGCAGCGAAGTAGAGGTCGTACTTTCCTGATTGGCAGAGTCTCTTGCCGATGAATGATCCTGCTGCTATACCAAGCAGGAACACAATCAGGACATATGAAAACGCTTGCGGGACTGTGTGTACTGAAAATGAGATAACCCTGACCCAGAGAACCTCAATGCTTAAGCTGGAAAAACCTACCAGCAGCGATAGTACAAAAGGGGTGTAGTTGCGAGAGTTCTTCATGCGTATTGCTCCCGATAGATGAATTGGTAGGCGAGTCCGGCTACGGCCAAATTAATGGCGCCTGCGATCAACAGTGTTTCGCTGTAAGCAAAAAAGTTGAGCAAGATGAAGCCTGCAAAAAAACTGCCCAAGGCAGCTCCGCATGTGTTCGAAAAATAGAGATTGCCAATCGATAAGCCAACATTCCGGGTCATCTTATATAGGTGCGATACCAGCACAGGGAGGGTGGCACCCATCAAGATCGTCGGAAATAGCAGCAAAACGAAATTGACAGCACCGGTAAGAAATAGGCTGAGGTTCTCAGCCATAGTCGCTACTGCGATCAGCAGGTCGTAGCTAACCAGTCCGAATATGCCGATACATATCTCGACGGCTATAAAGAAGGTAATTTGTTGGTCAGGGAATCGCTCGGCAAACTCCCCGCCAAATAAGGCGCCTAGACCGAGCCCCAACATAAACGTTGATACAACGATAGCAACTGAGTGGATATCTACTCCAAGCGCAGTAAACAGAAGTTTTTGCCAGATTACCTGGTAGACCAGCGCGGTGGCGCCTGACAAAAAGAATAAGATAAGTAGGGCAGTATCTCTGTTTTTTGCCTCATGCCGAATATTTCCCATTTCCCTTGCCCCTTATGCGTTTGTTCAGTGACGCTAACTGACCACCGTTGTGTGATCTCTGCAGCAATAGGCGTGCCATATTCGGTTATCGCTGCTGGGGCAGTGTAATAGGGCTATTGAGGAGGGGTAGAGTGCCAGCTCTGGGTGTTCTCAGGTCAAAGAAATTTCATAATGCAAGCAGTGTTTCGCAAAATGCGACAACCACAATCTTTAAATTGCGAAAAGCGAAGCGACCTACTGATCACAACGCCCGGGTACAGATGGTGCCATTCCTTTTCAGTTGCGCTTGAGCGATTGTCTAGTCGATCGGCAGTACGATGGTAAACGTTGTGCCAACGCCTTCCTCGCTAGCAACACTCATATTGCCGCCGTGGTCTTCGATGATGCTGTAGGAAATTGAGAGCCCTAAGCCAGTGCCTTCATCCACCTAATTCCTAAAAGTACTCTAAAAAACAGCCCTTGATCGTCATTTTGTACTTGTGGATTTGCAGGAAAAGGGTGTTAATGCTTCTTATACTCATTGCTGATATTCATTCAGATTTAGGGCTCAGTGGTAAGGCTCTGCCCGTCAAATTCACCCCAGAAATCAGCAAATTTATCCGGGTTTTCTCCGACTGGCCTGCTTCTGTTGTACCAATAGTTAGATACATCTCCCTCGAGACAATGTACTGCTGCTTTTTTCCAGTCGTCAAATCCTTCCATTAATCTGACACTTGCACTGGTGTAACGTAGCGTTAAGCCACAACGATTACGTTTGGAAGCATTAGCAGCCGAGCCATGCAGCAACAGATCAGAATGCAGGGATATTTGTCCAGCTTTTAGCACATTGACAAAACGATTGTCGTAATGAGCAGCATTTTCTACTTCTCTGCCCAACACCCGACTTCCGTCTAATGGTCGGGTATTATGTGGCAGCCCTCCTAGCTGATGACTCGCAGGCACAAATTCCATAGCTGCATTTTCAGTGTCTGCGTCATCAATTGCCAGCCAAGCGGTAACACTCTGGCTGGGCGTGAGCGGCCAATAAACAGCATCTTGGTGCAGCGGCACGACCTTCTTATCACCTGCCAGCTTTGCAAAAAGATGCGAGCTCCAGCAAACTATCTGCTTGCCTAAAATGTCCTCAATAAGCGCTAATATCCGTGGTTCGACCACCAAGTCATAAAGTCTTTGGCAGACTACATGGTAATTATTAATTGAGTATGAATTACGACGATCCTCAGCTGAAACTACCTGGCTGACTAGTTGATCAATATAACCTTGCAGGCCGATCGCCTCCGCTTCGGTGAAAACATTGATGCCGGTCAAATAACCCTGCTGATTAAACTGTTCTATCTGCTCTGGACTCAAGGTTGTGCAATTCTGCGTTGAAACCGGGAAGAATTTAAACACTCGTCCCGCCTCTCCGGGTGGTTCACGACTCATAATATCCTCTCTACGCTACTGAGTTTAATCTTCGCTTAGCATTCACTATAAGCCACATCGGTTAATATTTCTGCTTAATATGCGATAAAAATGTTGCAGCACTGTTGTCGCACCTTTGTAGCCTTCAGCGCCTATTTTAGATAATTCGCCTTTACACAGGCATTCATCATTACGCGCTGTTTGAGAATTCACACAAACT
>CBFHOH010000067.1:0-4946 GCA_965657335.1 Candidatus Azotimanducaceae bacterium | reverse complement strand
AGAAATGATTGAGACCATTGGTGTGATCAGGGGTGAACGTCCTCCTGTGCTTTCAGCAACCTTGCAGGAAGCCGAGTCGAATGGCATGAAGCTCCATTTCATCTCGCGGCAAGACTATCGATCAAAAACCGAGCAGACATTGTTAGCCGCATTGCGCGCTGAATTCGGAGATTTTTATCTGTTGCCGGAAGGAGGCACTAATGAATTTGGCGTGCTGGGTGCATGCGAGATCGTTGACGAACTTCGGAAGGTGCAAGCATCGTTTGACAAAATTATTTTGCCGATTGCCACTGGAGGCACGTTAGCCGGCGTTGCTCGTTCGCTGAAAGATGGTGAGTCTGTGACTGGCATCTGCGTGTTAAAGGGTGGTGCGCGGGTGCAATCAGATACCGAACAAAGTGTTTGCCAACTGATTAACCCAATACATGAGACTCCTCAGAGAGTTCGACCAAACTGGTCAATAGATCATCGGTTTCATTGCGGCGGCTATGCAAAATGTCCAGCGTATCTGCAAGAATTCATTTTTCATGCGCAAGAAAAGCTGGGTTATCCGCTAGAACCGGTTTATTCCGGAAAAATGATGTGGGCGATTTCACAGATGTTAGCGACAGGTGAAATCAATGATCAAGAAAGCGTTGTCGCGATACACACCGGAGGCTTACAGGGAAGGCGCGGCTTCCCTGAACTTGCTGTTGCAAGTGACTAAAGGTCCTGTTCCATATCCTTGGCAGGGCAGTCACAGTTAGGGGTGCCAACAACTTTGGCGGGCACACCAGCCACAGTCACGTGCGGATCAACGTCTTTCATAACAACACTGCCAGCGCCAACCTTGGCACCAGTGCCAATTTCTAAGTTGCCGATAATCGAGGCATTTGCGCCGATAAGAACACCTTGTCTGACTTTTGGATGACGATCTCCAGATTCTTTGCCTGTGCCGCCTAGTGTGACGCCATGAAGCATCGAGACATCGTCTTCCACGACAGCCGTTTCCCCAATCACAACGCCGGTAGCGTGGTCCAGCATGATGCCGCAGCCAATCTGCGCTGCAGGGTGAATATCGACGTTGTAAATAACGTTCACTTTGCTCTGCAAGAAAAAAGCGAGGGAATGGCGTTCATGATGCCAAAGCCAATGGGCGACGCGGTGCACCTGAAGCGCCTGGAAACCCTTGTAGAATAGGAAAGGCGTCGAATAACTGTTACAGGCCGGGTCTCTTGCTCTAATGGCCTTGATGTCTATTTCAGCCGCGCGAATGACCGCTGGCTCGGCGTTGTAGGCTTCTTGCATGATTTCACGAATAGCCATACTAGAGACAACGGAACTATCGAGTTTACTGGCGAGTAAATAACTCAGCGCATCCTCGAAGGAATCATGGTTCAAAACAGTTGCGTGAAAAAATGTAGCCATGATTGGCTCGAAATCTGCCCGCGCTTGAACCTCACGTCGCATCGCCTGCCAGAGTGAGCCAGCCTCAGCTATTTCAGCAATATTGTTTTCTTCCGCTAATTCTAGTGCGTATCGTTTGTTGATCGACGAATGCATGTTCCTACCCCAACAGCAAGCTGCTTAATGTCTAGTATGTTAATTTCCAGCATTTCCGCGCGGTATTCAAGCGCTTAATCATGCTGAGAGGGCATTGTACCTGTCGAGCATCGAATATCGACAGACAATATGACGTTTCCAGCGGTTTTGGCCCGAAACAAAGACGATTATCACACGATCGAGAGAATTCAGTTGAGATGGCAAGTCATTGAGTATGAAAGGTGCTCAATTGGCGTCGATATCAGACGGTCGATCGACATCTTTTAATACGCCCTGATCTTTTACCTGAATGCGGACAACATGTGCCTCGTTGCCGATAATGACGCTTTTGGCTCCATTGTCTCCGCTCAATTGTGTGAGCTCAGGAAAGTAGGCGGAACTGAATATCACCGGATGACCGGGTAAGTTCGCTGTAGCGCCTGTGGTGCTTGGCTGTTGAATCATCGGCACAACAATGGGGTCATCGTGAGCATGGTCGTTAAATGTCATCAACAATTGCTCAATCGTTTCGCCGCGCAAATAAGGCATGTCTGCCAGTAAGATCATGCAGCCCTCGATAGGGCTTTGGTCCGCCGTCAGGCTGCTTATCGCATTCGCCAGACTGTGCGCCATGCCTCTGTCAGAATCGGGTGCGAGGAAGTAGCTGATTGCAGGGTCGTTAAATTGATTTTGAAGCGCGTCGGCAAATCGTTGATCCGTGGCTCTCAGCACAACAATGATTCGTTCTAGCTTGGCCCTTGCTGAACGGATAGATTGTTCTAATACAAATTGGCCATCAGGTAGTAGTGCTTTGCGCTTGTCGGCACCGAATCTTGTGCTTTTTCCTGCGGCGAGTATCAGTCCTACGATCATTGCTCAGCAGGTGCTGTAAACGATGGGTTTTGCTGGCGATGCAACGGCGCACTTATCAGGCGACATGTTGGTCTCTGAAATCAGCCGCAAGTGAGGAAGACTGTTCACCCCGAAGCGCTGTGAGTTGCGCGAGTATCGCAATGGCGATTTCGGCGGGCGTTTTACTCCCGATAGGTAGGCCAACAGGGGCATGCAGGCGATTGATCTCGGCTTCAGTCAGGTCCAGCTGCAGTAAGCGTTCCCTGCGTTTCGCGCTCGTTCGCGTTGAGCCCATTGCGCCAATAAAAAACGCATCGGTTTTGAGCGCTTCCATTAAGCCCATGTCGTCAATGCGGGGGTCATGCGTCAAAGCGATAATCGCTGAAAAATTGTCCTGACTGAATTTCCTTACGGCATCGTCAGGCATTTCATTCGTCAGACTCACGCCGTCTACCCGCCACTGATCAAGCATTTCCTGTCGGGGGTCACAAACCATAACTTGATAATCAAGCTTCTGGGCCATGTCGGCGAGATAAAGCGAGACCTGACCGGCACCGATTAGCATGAGCTGATACCTCGGACCATACGTGTGTTGCAACACAACCCCCGTTGTCTGCTCAGGCTGTTCAAAATCGCCGTTAAACGCGAGGTGTTTGAATCGAGCTGTCTCTGAAACGGTCATCGAGCCAGTTGCGATGTCGACCACGCGCTCGATGCACTCACGTTGCTGGAGTCGGGTGACCAGGCTTTCGATTTCTGGAAGATATTTGTCACTGCTGAATGGTTCGATAATGACATGCAATTGTCCGCCACAGGGCAGGTTAAAACGCTCAACCTCCTCGGTTGTTGACCCATAAACCAACAGTTTTGGTTGCTCAGCGGCCAACGCGCCCTGTGTAAGCTTGTCGAGCAGATCTTCCTCAATGCAACCGCCGGATAATGATCCCGCGATGTTACCGGCTTCGTTGCAAACCAGCAGAGATCCGATGGGGCGGGGCGAAGAACCCCAGGTTTTGACCACGGTACATAGCCAGCATTTTTCGCCATTGGCGACCCACTGAGCTAGTTGACTGAGTACTTGTAGATCCGCGTTATCCATAGTTGCTATATAACCTGATACGATTGTTGCTGTATTCTATACGACCATCATATCTGATTTTACAGCGCCATATTTTGTGACACAACAATAGAAACGATAGCAAAACCGAGTTTGTCCCTGACAGCAAGCGAACCCAAAGGAAACATTCTTCAATGATGAAGTTGGCACTAGCCGTCAAAAGAGAGGTTGACCTTTCTTTATTCAGTGAATACCTGCGGCAGCAGCGAATTCCACACAGGATTAATGAAGCGGGCAATGAACAGGAGCTCTGGGTTACCTCCGATACAGATGCTGATCGAGTTAACGCTGCCTATGCAAAAGTCGCTTCGGGCGAAATGAGCCTTCGGCGGGTCGAGCAAGCCGACAGAGAAACAGAACCTGTAAGTGCTAGGCTTGCACGGCTTATCTGGTCGTTCATGAAGCTGCCAGTAACCTTGTTGACTATACTGATTACGGTGCTCCTTTATCCCGTTACTTGGGGTATTGAGTATAACCAGTTTAGTGCATGGTTCTCGGCAATGACCTTCGTACCCTTTGCGTTGACACAAGCGGGGTTAGCGTTCGGCTCAGCTGCGGAGGTTTTCGCTCGAACTGAGTATTGGCGACTGCTCACCCCTATGTTCATCCATTTTAGCCTGCTGCATATCGTTTTTAATTTGCTCTGGTTTTGGGAACTTGGCCGGCGCATCGAGTTGGGTCTGGGCAGTTTTGAGCTGATGATTGTCATGCTTGCGACGTCGCTCTGTGCCAACGTCATGCAATATGCGATGACAGGCCCTTCATTGTTTGGTGGTATGTCTGGGGTTGTGTTTGGTTTGCTGGGTTTTACGCTGGTATGGAGCCGCATGCTACCAGCGCAAAGTATTGCGATGCCCGACGCTGTGTACATTTTTATGTTTGTTTTTCTTGCTTTGGGTTTTGCCGGTATTGTCGATTTGTTGCAGCTAGGGAGTATGGCTAATGGCGCCCATCTAGGCGGATTACTCGCGGGGCTGGTGATGGGCGTAGCATTCGCCTTGTTGGAGCGGCGCAAGGCAAAGGTGAGCTAAGAGCATCGAAACGGCCCGAGCGTCGCAGTGTCAGCGTTGCGAGCTTAGGCGTTGATTTCGACTTCGTAAGATGTGTATTTCCTGAGATTGATGACACCGATATCCAAGATCAAATACTGTCCTTTGATGCCGATCAATGTGCCATTGACCTCGGGTGTCTTCTCAAGGTTCAGTGATTTAATTTTGGTTGGGTACTGTGAAACAGGAAACTGTATTTCCACAGGCTCAGGGTCAGGTATTACCTGTAGCGCCTGAATGCCGAACTGACGTTGCAGCGTCTCGATGTCATCTTTGACTAATTCAAACAGCTCATCTTTTACCGCGTGTAGGTCTCTTTCTGCTGAATCAGCTTTCAACATTTGTTGCCACTGGGTTTTATCACTGACATGTTTCTTGAATGCGGCTTCAACCAGTCCCGATTGCTG
>CBFHOH010000066.1:0-5534 GCA_965657335.1 Candidatus Azotimanducaceae bacterium | reverse complement strand
GATACGTTCTTGAATGGCCTATTTGTTGCGATAGGCGGCGGAAAAGAGGAAGCAGGAACATATTACTTAAAATCGATCACCTCTGATGCCAAAACGCATGCAGCGCTTTTTGATGACTATATGGGCGGCGAGGCATCATGGAGTGGCTCGTATGTTGAAGCGATGGCCTTGATTGATGAAATTGTTAACGATCAATTTGAGGTTTGTGAGCAATTTTATACAGCTGGTTAAATAGCTACTTTTCCTAGAGGCAACCATAGGAATAGATTTTGCGACGTTGGAACCCCACAAATGCTGGGGTTCTTTCGTTTCTAGGTGGTGAAATATGGCAGGACTAATCATTCGTCATGGGATGCTGCGTCCTTAGCTTTTGCGCCCCTTGCGACTCCTCAAAAAAATGAACGCGGCAGATAGTCCATTTCAATTGGTACGCTAAATGTCATTTAGCTCGTACCTAACGGCGCCTGCAGGCAATGTGAAGCGGCGTGATTTTATGTCCAATTACTCAAGGTTATGTTGCGGCTATCGCTCTGCCGCGTGATGAAGTGGGTGAAGAACCAGTGCGACGCATACTATTTTGTACCTGTAGACTCGGAGCCTGCGCCAGCATTGAAGCCCTGACTGCTGTTGAAATAATATTGAAGCAATTAGATCTTGACCAGACTGATGGATTGCACGACCCTTATCAACACAACCTGATCGAAATAGATTGATCGGAACGCAACAGAGAGAGCTAAACATGGCAGAAAGAACCAACACACGCATCACTTTAAAGTCTCGACCGCACGGCATGCCAGAAGACGAGAACTACGATATCCAACAAGTAGCGGTAGAAAATCCCGGTGACAACGAAATGTTGCTGAAGACCTTATGGTTGTCGTTAGATCCATACATGCGCGGCAGAATGAACGACGCAAAGTCTTATGCGAAGCCTTTGGACATTGGCGAGGTAATCACCGCAGGTGTGGTGAGCCAGGTGGTGGAGTCGAACGCCGCAGATTATCCAGTCGGCACAATTGTGACTGGCATGTATGGTTGGCAATCCTATGCCATTGGTAAACCCGACGACTATCGATTGTTTAAAGTCGACCCTGATCTAGCCCCCATTTCAACCGCAGTGGGTGTTACCGGCATGCCGGGGCAAACCGCATATTTCGGCCTGTTGCGGGTGGGTAAACCCGTCGCTGGAGAAACCGTTGTTGTGTCTGCCGCCTCAGGCGCCGTAGGTGGTGTCGTGGGTCAAATCGCAAAAATTGAGGGCTGTCGTGCAGTTGGCATTGCGGGTGGCAAAAAGAAGTGTGACTACGTGGTGGATGAATTGGGTTTTGACGTCTGCGTTGATTACAAAGATCCAGACTTTCCCCAATTGTTAGCTGCGGCCTGCCCGGACGGCGTTGATGTGTATTTCGAGAATGTCGGTGGGGATGTGTTGACTGCGGTTGCACCCCTGCTGAACAAAGGGTCGCGGGTACCCGTATGCGGATTTATTTCTGCCTATAACTCAACTGATCCGCAAAATATTGAAACGCCGGAACAAGTTTTTGCAAAACTGGAGCATCCGCCCGAATCCCGGTTCTTCATTGTCACTGAATGGATTGATGAGTTCGAAGCATCTGCTAAAACGCTGGGCACCTGGATTCAAGAAGGTAAGTTGAAGTATCGTGAAACCCTCGTGGAGGGTATCGAAAACGCGCCATCTGCATTTCGGATGCTGTTCACCGGCGACAATTTCGGCAAGCTAATGGTGAAGGTCGGCGATCCTGAATAACGTGGAACTGATAGACCGCGCTGTCGCAATAAACGCAAGCGGCGTCCTTGTAAAAAGGAGGTAAACAGTACGTTCGGGCTGTTCACCGTGCTAGAAAGTTCTGAATGTAAAACGTATCAACTCAGCCATTCGTGGTGGCGCTAAAAGGAGCAAGTGTTGTATGCCTGAATTTTTAAACCCGGGAGATGCCTTTCCCGCAATCTCGCTAAATTTGGCTGATGGGGGTAAGTTCGCATTTCCGGATGATCTTGAAACACCAATGACCATCGCTTTGTTCTATCGCGGACATTGGTGACCCTATTGCCGCCGGCTATTGGCTGGTTATGAAGAACGCCGTGCAGCGTTCTTGGCAGAGGGGGTAAGTATTATTGCTGGTACTGCTGACACGCTTGAACAAACGGCCGAGGTGTCCCGCGACTTGGGGTTTCCAGTTGCCTATGGCATGAAGCGTGCTGACGGTGACGCAATGGGGGCATGGTGGGACGAGCGTCGTGATCACATACAACCCAGCGAGTTTGTGATTACCAAAAGTGGCAAAGTCATGATGTCGACCTACAGCAACTCACCGATCGGGCGAATGGATCCGGAAGAAGCGTTAACGCTCATTCAGTATCTGAATGCTCAGCGCCTAAAGGCCAAACAGGGATAATTTGGATGCAGGGTGTCTCCCGAGGGGCACCCGAGCGCATCAACGTAAACACCACGTTTTCTCGACCAACATTGCAAAGAACAGGGCCCCATCAAAGCGCAGTCACTGCTGACACTTATAGCGAAATTCATCCAGCCCCAGAGCATGCTTTGATAAACGCAATCATTCTTGCCGCCAGTGAGAAAGGGTCAGGTTCTGTTTCACAAAATCGTGCCATCAGACGCGTCCGAGTGTTTCAAAGTCGAACCAAAATCGAACTATGCTTGCTAAAGCTTCACAGTGAATAGAGTCTTATTTAACACAGCTTAAAACGTAGCTGACGATAAAGTGATTAATTCACGATAGGAGTAAATGATGAACAAAACACTCATAGGGTTGCTGTTGGCAACATTGCTGGTATTTCAGGCCAAAGCTGACAATCACGAGCCCACCTGGCTGGTAGATATTGGAGATGCGGTCTCTCTGACAGCACACATCTGCACACTTAAGGACGATGCGTCCATGAAAGACATCGCGCGCATTGACAAAAAACTTCACAAGTTCATGGATGACAACGACATTCGCGGTATGCGCCAAATTTTAGCGCCTTTGTTTGCGACTGGAACCAGCTACGATTATATTGCGTTCGATTTTATGACATGGGCACAGTTCGGTAAGAATTGGGATTTGGCACTGAAGACTAAAGAGGGTAATGGTCTGATGGCTGACTATGCCGAAGTCGAAGACTGTGATGCCATGATTGCCTCTGTTTTTCCGTTGATGAGAAAAGAAAGCAATCTTCAACTCACCTCATCGGTAAGCGTAGTCGAGTGGTGTGCGCGAAGGCCAGGCGTTTCGCAGCAGCAAATTAGTGAAAAGCATCGATCCCTTGCTGCGACGACAAACGATTCGACGTCCGCAACCTGGTGGGGTGTTGGCTATCCTGCTGGTGGTCTTCGAGACGGCCTGTTTCCAGGTGATTTTTTCCACCTGGTTAGTTATCCGGATATGAATGCTTTTGCTGCCTCGAGAAACGATATTGCCAATAATGAAGGATGGAAGATGCGTTCGGACTATTACACTTCCTATGCTGACTGCTCTGGAGAGCACGTGTTAGCGGCCGAGAGGGTCAGACGCCGGTAATGCGCCGAAGATAGGGAATTCAAGTGGCATCACCCCAACGGGCTAGCGGCAAAGTCGTTGCTAGCCCGCTTGGTGTGCAGAAACGAAGGTTGCTTGTGTCAAAAGGTCAAAACTAAGCTGGTGCTAACAACCATACGAACTTAACAATGGTGCTACCTCAAGACAGCGTAGTAAAACTTATTCGACCCCCTTCAAATTCTTACTACGCCGTGACCAGCATAGAAATTCGCTAAATCGAGTCATCCTGGGTAGACAAGATTGATGCTGAAGAGCCATCACAACGGCTACCGTACTCGTTTTGAATAGCAAGCTCTCGGCCTTTTGCCTCAGCGACTCTCTCCTCTTGGTCGCCCGTAGCCGCACCGATGCCTGGAATGATCAAAAGATTTAGCGCGATATCCCAATTCCTAGCTGACCTCTTCGAGATTAACGCCTTCGTTCTTCGCAGTAAGTAAAAGCCCATCGCAAGTCATTGTTTCATACGGTTTGGTATCAACTGCGGCTGGCGCAATGTCAGATGGCGCAGTCGCACAACCGCTAAGAATTGCTAACAAGGACACAAACTGTATTTTCCTGTGAGTAATCATATTTATTTTCTTTAATTGTAATTTTTGGCACTCGCTAAATCGAAGGCATAGACCTCTGTGCAGTGTCTGTCAGCGTGCACGGCATCTACACAGTTTGACCGTCAAGGAAACAGTAAGGGTATTGTAAGTAATTTTACCCGGTTCTTACCTGAGCCAGTGGTCGCAACTTTGTATCAGGTAGATGATCCCGGAGCGAGATCATCCAAGTCTTTTGGATTTTCTTCGCTGTATTTTTATCGGAAGTCGAAACCGGAGATGATGTCATCTCTGCGGCTTTGCGGTTGACGAAAAAAGAAAGTAACTTGCCGTTCGCTTCTTGTAGAAGCGCTGTCGCGTGGTGCACGAAAGGTTTGTTTTTACACCTTTTTTATCTCGCTAGAAGTGTATTCGTCTTTATCAGCTATCTTGTTCTTTTCTGGGCGATATCGGGTTCACAACATCTCACATCTACGTCGGTTGCAACGTGCCTGTAAGATAATCGACGTCAACCTCCAACTGTGACGATTGCTCTACATAGCTAACGAAGTCTTGCGGAAACCCAGGTTTAATCATTTGCCAAGCTTCAGCAATCCCTGAGTGTTGGAAGTAGGAAGCGATATCACCAGCGAACGTATTCCAAAATTCGGTCGGTATAAGTTTTCTCTGGAATTGAAGGTGGGCATTAAACCAAATTAAGAAAATCGCAGTAACACGCTGAACGAAAATCAGTCGTTCTGCCTCGTCTAACTGTTGCAATCCTTTGAGCCCGTTAAAGAAAATTGTCCCGGATTCTTTGTCGACGATCGTCACTCCGATAATTTGATCTGTAAGTGACGTGATTGCTGCGCTTTGATTAGACGAGGTGTTATCGCTAATCTGGCGGGCGAGGTAGAGCAGTGAAAGAATCACGCCAAATCCCCCTACGATTTCACCTAGTGCGCCCATAATCTCCCAAGTCATAGAAAATTCCACCTTGTTCTCCTTGTTATCATTGAAGGTAGCTTTAAGCCAAACAAGAGAACTTAACCCGAATGGTCATCGCTTGTCGCTGTTCTTTTCGGGGGGCATTGCGAACTAAACAGAATACACGGCTTTTACATGGTTTTCGTGACGGGCGGATACATGATCAGGGCGTTGCTAGATGCTTTGCGTGATTCATCAAATGCGATGTAGAACCAAACTGGTTCGATTGTTCAGGTAAGAATGAATAAGCTCATCAATGATGGACCTACTTTATCGGACGCTCGTAGACCTCTGCTGATTTTTCACGGAGGTAAACAGCTTTTACAGTTGAAAATGGTGCCGGAAAAAGGCACGGACACATATATTTATGTTAATTAATACAGAGAGCTATAAATCAATTTCGTCTAGAACCATACATGAAACATACATTTCATACATGAATTATACTTGTCATGCTACCTTGAAC
>CBFHOH010000065.1:0-5873 GCA_965657335.1 Candidatus Azotimanducaceae bacterium | reverse complement strand
CAAAATTGGCGAATATCGACCAGACCGATCAGATGATGCTGTTGATATTCGTGTTCGCTACCCCGAGGAAGAGAGAGGCATCAGCGCGCTTGACCAACTGAAGATACTGACAAGCCAGGGACTCGTTCCTATTTCAAACTTCGTGACCCGCGAGGCTTCAACCAACGTCGACACCATTCAACGCGTCGATGGAAAGCCTGTGGAGTACATCCGCGCCGGCGTGGCGGCTGGGGTGCTAGCTGACGACAAAGTAAAGGAGCTAAAATCATGGCTCAAGAATCAGCAATTTGATCCCCGTCTAGATATCGACTTTAGGGGTGCTGATGAAGAACAACAGGAATCTCAGCAATTCACCATGGTTGCCTTCGGTCTATCGTTACTCCTGATGTTTGTTTTGCTGGTGACCCAATTCAATAGCTTATATCAAGCGCTACTGATTCTATTTGCTGTCGTCATGTCAACCGCCGGCGTGCTGATTGGATTGCTTGTGACCGATAGACCTTTTAGCTCGCTATTGACGGGTATTGGCATCGTGGCGCTTGCTGGTATTGTCGTAAATAATAATATCGTGCTTATTGATACCTTTAACAACATCCGAAGAAGCAATCCAGGCCTTCACTACGTAACGCTCATCACGCGAACAGGCGCACAGCGATTGCGACCAGTACTTCTGACAACGCTCACCACGATTTTCGGTCTCTTACCACTCGCTATGAACTTTAGCGTCGATCTCATCAATAGGACGGTCGTGCACGGCAGCCAAATGTCTGGGATGTGGGTACCTTTATCACAAGCTATTGTTTCAGGTATGGCATTCGCTGCGATCCTGACGCTCGTTGCAACACCCGCGATGTTGGCCTTGCCCTACCAAACCCTCGACAGTTTTGAGCGGCTCGACGCGACGTTCAAACTACGCGCCCGCTTTGCGGCGTTAACCGATAGGTTAGAATCGCTCCTACCAGGCCGCGTGAGGCGCGACAACTGAAATCTCATAAACAGCTCGCAAACTGCCCATAACGCCTTTCTACCCTCCGATGTCAATTACCGGCGAGATTGATTGATATCTGAACAACCAATGCTCTGCCATTTACAGATGGTTGGCTTAATCGCTAAGGGGTTTAAGGTCGGGCTAACGGCCAGTGGCTGCAAGTTCAGGCATAGAGTAGTGTTTAAATAGCGGTCTCAGGTTTAACCGGTGGTGGTTGCACCTGTATCGGCTCCGTTAGGTGCGATTGGGTCTTCTGAATTGTTCTTTAATTAAGTTTTGGTTATCCTCGTGCTTGTAGGTTTGCAATTCGGTAACTTTTAGGTCTAGTTTGCCGTCGTTTTAAAAGCAACATAGGGCGAATAGCAAGTGACTACAGACTCAAAAATTTATCGAGACGCGTTCGCGTCGGCAACATGCTTTCTTACATCTATACATTGCTTGACTTTTTTCTTTACGACCACTGAATAGAAATATAACAAACAGGGAGCGCAGAGTGATGGTTAAATTGATCGTTAGAATGAGTATTTTTTGTTTGGGTTTCGTGGTGCTGTCGAATGCCTTGGCTTCGGACCGACAGCGCAACGCGTTAGAAATGTTGGTTGCACAGGCGGTAATGCCGCTTCCCCCTTCGTTGCAGTCGGGTGCGACAGTCATCTCTGTCAACGACGATGGGGAAAAGAAAGTGCTGCGCAAAGGCACTAGTGACATGATGTGTCGTGCGGATGCCCCGACTGCTGGCTTCTCGGTGACGTGCTATCACAAAAGACTAGATAACTATCTGAGCCATTCATCGTCTAATGCAGCCAATGATTCACCGGTGAGGAACAGAGAGTTTTTGTTAGATTTAGTCGCCAAGGGAACCATCACTCCAACAAGAGGGGGCATTTTATATATGCTGAAAGGCGATGCCGTAGAAAATGCGGTACCCTTGAGTGTGATTTTTATTCCTAATTTAACCGCCGCCGCTGCTGGTTTTGCGAATGTGCCGGATCCACATCAACCATGGCTGATGTGGGAAGGAACCCCACTTTCGCATGTGATGATTCCGGGTAAGTAACCATTGGCGATGTAACTCGAGGACCCTGCTGTCTAACAAGCCAGACGGTTAGGCAACACTTTGAGTTTGGGAAATTTCAGTCACCTTGAAAGCCGTTGTAGACGTGATAGACCAGCACCTCCGGTTCGCCTTCATCGTCAAACGCGACTATCTTTGCCACGCTGACGTTAAAGACATGTTGGAGACCGCTTAATCGTGCGCAACACGAGAAAGCGGTCTCTCTTTTTAAGCGCCTAAAAGCACAGTGTAATGAGGATTAGTCAGCTCCCATTACTTGCTGCCCACGCCAAAGGCTAAAGCTGCAATCCAGCTTTGTCCGCCTGTGGCGAAACAGAGATTGCGCCTGCTCCATCTGCCGCATAGTAGTGACGGAATTACCTCTTTGGGTCATGTTGTTGTAAGTGCTAAACGTTACCCAATCAGGCGTATTTGGTCCCCTGGTAATCATGCGAATTGAAGCTGTCATCAGCGGTGCTTGATCGCCCATCGCTGCTCTGACGCCTGCGATGTGGTTTTCAAGATCAACCATATCTTCCCGGCTCACGCCGTCTTTGATACGACAGGCATTTGATGACACCACGTAATTATTGGACTCTGTGCCTACGCCTCGGCTATGGAGGACATTCAGCGCGCCCATCACACCACGACATGTGGCGATGTCGTTATAACGTGCTTGGGCTTTCGACATCTGAGCAGAAGCAAAGATACTATCTTGCCTCTGATTGAATGCTGCCCAGCTGTCATGTGGAGCCTGCCAGACAAAATCAAAGTCCCTGTCTCCTTTGTATAAACTCCACAAGAACTGATTACCGAGATCAATGCCCGCCTTTTCCGCCTGTTTCAACTCAAAATCACGTGCTGCCAGCAAGTCATTGAGCCCTTTGCCTTCCTTGTAACTGCACGTCCACGACTCCATTGGACGTTCCTCTCCAAGCACGGCCGCAGAACAGAACATCATCACTAGCGCAGTCACCAAACTACTTATTACAGTTTTCATTACACTACCTCCGTCTTTGCAAATTACACTTAGATTCGCCCTTAATTGGGGCGTGATTTTGAAGCCGGCCCTCGCCGATAAAACTTCAGAAATAGATTTAGCAACTCCACGGTAACACTGCAAGAATTGTTCGATCTTGGTCAGTGTCGGTGTTACGTCGGTGAATGCGGCTAGTGCGACGTCTGATCAAAAAGATTCAATACTTGAGCAGCATCAGTTTGCAGGCAGCCGAATTGATGAATGACAAGATCCACCGTTCCCAGCAACGTTGACTTCTCGATCTATCAGCGAATAGTTTCGGACTGAATTGCTATCACGGATTAATCGACGGTAGTTGCGCTTCCCTGCGATCGCTAACCTTAAAAAAGGATGTAAAAATTCCACTCTAATCCAAGCCTACCAAGGTTATAATCGCGGCTTTTCGATAATCAGCGAGACACATGAAAATATCCTCTGCAGAATTTCTCGACATGCACCATCCACTAGATACCCACCGATGGCAGCTTCCTATTGTCGAACGGACCACCGGAGGCGGCGGTTCATTATTTGGCGGCGTCGGTCTGGCGGCTGGCGTCATTGCGCTTGAGCAAGCAACCGAAAAACCGATTGTTTGGGCCACGGGTCAATATCTTGGCATTACCCAGCAACCTGCATCACTTGATCTTGAATTGAGTCTGCCGGCAATTGGCCGCAATGTGACGCAAGGTCGCGTGGTTGGATATTTATCGAACAGCGAACCAAGAAGAGAAATTATTACGGTGCTGGGGGCTTGCGGCAGCCGGCCGCCCGTAGCTCAGGGGCTGTGGCTTAAACCGCCAAAAGTAAAAGCGCCATTGGACTGCCCATCGCTAGACGGTCATCACGACGAGCCGTCTTTACATGATCATCTCGAAATTCGACTAGCTCGCGGTATGTTTGGTTTTTCAGGTGATGGGGAACCTAGCGGTGATGGCGGCAATTCTCTTTGGGTCAGAATGCCAAATGTCCAACATGATCGAGGCGCGCTCGCGATCATCGCAGACTATCAACCTTCAGCTTTGGGTAATGCATTGGGGCAATTGATGTCTTGTACTAGCATCGACAACACCATTCGCTACGCCAATCAAGCAGATTCTGAATGGGTGCTGTGTGAAAATCATATGGATTTTGTCGGTGACGGTTTCGGTTATGGCTCAGTCAACATGTGGAATCAAGATGGTGTGCTGCTCGCTACTGCGAGCCAGACAATTATCGTTAGAATGCCGAAATAGCGCGGTAAGATAAGATCTTGGTGATCGCTCATTGATCTCATCGTCGTGTGCTAAATCATCAGTTAACCGTTACAATCGTCACTAAATTTGGAGACATGATTTATGAAAATAGCAGTCGTGACAGGTACCAGCAGTGGTATTGGCCTAACCACAAGTCTTTACCTCGCTGAGCATGGTTACAAGGTGTTCGCTGGTATGCGCAACACAAGCAAGGCCGCTGCTTTGCAAGACGCAGCCGGTGAGAAAAACCTCGATGTCACGGTGATCCAGCTAGACGTTTGCGACCTGACATCAGTGAACGCCGCCTTTACCAAAATAGAGGAGACTGGCCCTATCGATCTGTTGGTAAACAATGCCGGTATCGGCGGCTCATCACCTCTTGAGTTAACTCCCGAGGAAGAGCACAGACAGTATTTTGAAACCAACTATTTTGGCGCCGTGTCATGTATTCAAGCCGTGATCAAATCAATGCGTGAACGCAAAACTGGCTGCATTGTAAATATCACCTCCGCTGTTGGGCTCATGGCAACACCAAATCAAATCGGTTATTCCGCATCCAAATGGGCATTAGAATGTCTGGGTGAATCCCTTGCACACGAATTGTATAGATTTGGTGTGCGCGTCGTGAACGTAGAGCCGGGTGTGATCATGACCAATATATTTGAGAACTCGGCAGAACAGACACGCTACGACAAAACTTCTCCTTATCAACCCATCATGCGAAGAAACGGTAAGATCTTTATGGCTGGTTTCCAGAGAGCTGTCGGACCAGAAGCTGTGGCGGAAACGATCCTTGAAGCAGCGACGACTGATGAATACAAACTCCGCTGGCCTGTCGGACCCGACGCTGAAGGATTTATGGCAGCAAGAAACAGCGTCTCTTCGGAAGAATGGATCGAGATGGGGGACGACTTATCGGACGAAGAATACAACGCCAGGTTTCTAAAAATGTATGGCGTGCAACTATGAAGTGTACAGACCACGCGCCGGAATGAGCGAAGCGCAGGACTTTAACCACATGCTAGATGCTTTCTTCAACAGTTACCTTATAGTGACGTACGACGTTTTTTGTTGCTTCGCTCCATGAAGATGCAAGCACACGATTCTGATGTGAATCGAACGCTGCCTGATCCACAAACTCTTCATACACTGAGAACATAGTCGGTTCTTCTGAATCTTGAACGACCTCAAAGACGATACATCCTGGCTCTTCCCTTGTAAGCGCCATATGTTTTTCTAGCGCTACAGTAATCTTGGCCAGCTCAACCGCTGGTACTTCTATGTGCCCAGAGAGAGTGACCTTACTCATACGCAACCAAGCAGGCTAACGCCTCTGGTCGTTCTTTGCCTAAAATTGTTATGTGATTTTTGAATGCATGCCATCATGACGAAAATACAAAAATACTTGCACACCATAGAAGTAGAACCATATACCCAGGTATCGCGTGCGCTAGTATGCCGGGGACAGTTAAAACTTGTTGTTTCGAAGGCACAAAGAAGTACGGGTCAATTTTTTGAAGCCACGATTCCAGCCTATACATGTAGTGCCAAAATGGAGCAATGCAACAGAAAACGAACAGC
>CBFHOH010000064.1:0-6001 GCA_965657335.1 Candidatus Azotimanducaceae bacterium | reverse complement strand
TGAAACATCTCAGCAACAGGTCCTTTAAATAATCGTAGCTTTACGATCTACCGTACTCAACTTCCATGTCTTTGTTTTTGAAATGGGTCGAGTTTCTTCTATTGTTACCTGATCACCTTCTTGACACTGGTTCTCAGGGTCATGTGCGTGGATCTTGTTAGAGCGCTTAATATACTTGCCATACAGCGGGTGCTTGACCCGACGCTCAACCAACACAGTAATCGTCTTGTCCATCTTGTCGCTGACGACGGTACCACTGGCGGTTCTTGCTAAGTTTGAATCACTCATTCACTTATCCTGTTTTTCTCAGCTATCAACGTCTTCACTCTCGCGATGTCTCTTGAAACACCTTTCAACAAATGTGACTGACCCAATTGGCCGGTCGAATGTTGCATGCGATAGGTAAACTGATCTTTTAGCAATGCTACGAGGCTTTGCTGCAGATCATCGACTGACTTTTCTCTTAATTCTGATGCTTTCATATTTCTTATCCGAGAATACTTACCTAATGGCGGTTGAGTATCCTAGTCCGATCACATTACCGTTCGTTTAACAAAAGTTGTCTTGAATGGGAGTTTTGCAGCAGCGAGCCTGAACGCATCGCGTGCGACTTCTTCACTCACACCTTCCATTTCGTACAACATTTTTCCTGGTTTGATCTGGGCTATCCAGTATTCAACGTTACCCTTACCTTTACCTTGTCGTACTTCCAAAGGCTTCTTAGTAATTGGCTTGTCGGGGAATACCCTAATCCAAATTTGGCCACCACGCTTAACGCGACGTGTCATTGCACGACGACCAGCTTCTATCTGACGTGCCGTCAATCGACCGCGTTCAGTTGACTTAAGGCCGAATTCGCCAAAGCTAACTGTGCTACCGCGATGCGCTAGACCGCGATTACGGCCTTTTTGCATCTTTCTAAATTTTGTTCTTTTGGGTTGTAACATGAGTTCTTATCCGAAAATCTCTATCCAAAACTTTGAACGTTGGTTTGCTGTTCAGTGTCTTCACGACTACCGATAACTTCACCTTTGAAAATCCATACCTTTACACCGAGTATGCCGTAGGTGGTCAATGCTTCCGCTGTTGCGTAGTCAATGTCAGCTCTCAATGTGTGTAGTGGTACCCGGCCTTCATGATAATTTTCAGCGCGTGCAATTTCTGCACCACCGAGTCGGCCTGCCACGCGAACTTTGATGCCCTCTGCGCCAAGTCTCATTGCGTTTTGCATCACGCGCTTCATCGCTCTTCTAAACTGAACCCGTCGCTCAAGCTGCTGCGCGACATTCTGCGCAACGAGATAAGCATCTAGCTCAGGCTTTCTAATTTCTTCGATGTTGACGTGTACGGGGACACCCATCATCTTTGTTAGCTCGCGGCGCAGCTTTTCAACATCTTCGCCTTTTTTACCAATCACAATGCCAGGACGCGCAGTATGGATAGTAATCCTTGCTGTTTGCGCAGGCCGCTCAATTTCTATTCGGCTGACTGACGCTTGCGCAAGTCTCTTTTGAATATACTCTCGCACAACTAAATCAGTATGTAGCTTCTCTGCATAGGCAGAACCGTCCGCATACCAGATTGAAGTGTGATCTTTAACAATCCCTAATCGCATTCCTGTGGGATGTACTTTTTGACCCATTTTGGTCTCCTGGTAACCTGTCTGCGTCTTTACTTACTGATCAGCGACAGCAAGTGTAATGTGGCATGAACGCTTAAGAATCCTGTCTGCTCGTCCTTTCGCACGAGGCTTGATTCTTTTCATTGTCATACCTTCGTCAACATAAATCGTTGCGACTGATAGTTCGTCTACATCTGCACCTTCATTATGCTCTGCATTGGCGATCGCAGACTCAAGCAGCTTACGAACCAAATGCGCACCCTTCTTGGTGCTGAAATTCAATATATCCAGCGCTTCACCAACTGATCTGCCGCGGATTTGATCCGCTACCAGCCTGGCTTTCTGTGCTGAAATTCTCGCGCCTTTTAATTTAGCCGCTACTTCCATTGTAAATCCCCTACCCTGCCAGCTTATCGACGGGCTTTCTTATCTGCGGCGTGACCGCGGAAAGTGCGTGTTAATGCAAATTCGCCCAACTTGTGACCTACCATATCCTCAGTAACAAATACTGGAATGTGCTGTCTGCCGTTGTGTACCTGAATGGTCAACCCAACGAAATCAGGTGTGATCATTGAACGTCGTGACCAAGTTTTGATAGGTCGCTTATCGTTTGACTCAACTGACTTTTGTACTTTTTGCACCAAGTGCAAATCTACAAAAGGTCCTTTCTTAAGACTACGTGGCACTATCTATCTCCTAACGATTTGAACGTCTACGACGTACGATCATCTTGTCTGTTCGTTTGTTCTTTCTGGTCTTGTATCCCTTCGTAGGCATACCCCATGGACTTACTGGATGACGACCACCTGAAGTCTTACCTTCACCACCACCATGCGGGTGATCAACCGGATTCATGACGACACCACGAACCGTTGGTCGCACACCTCTCCAGCGTTTGGCGCCGGCTTTACCGAGAGAGCGCAGGTTGTGCTCTGAGTTACTTACTTCACCCAGCGTAGCGCGACAATCTGCGAGTACTTTTCTCATTTCGCCCGATCGCAAACGCAATGTGACGTAAGGACCTTCTTTCGCTACCAACTGACAGGAAGTGCCTGCGCTTCGAATAAGCTGAGCACCTTTGCCAGGCTTCAACTCGATGCAATGAATCACACTACCCATAGGGATATTGCGCAAAGGCATACAATTGCCTGAACGAATTGGTGCGTCTGTACCTGATTGTATGGTGTCACCGACTGATATATTGCGTGGCGCAATGATATATCGTCTTTCGCCGTCGGCGTATTTGAGGAGGGCGATGTTCGCTGTTCTATTTGGATCGTATTCTATTCTTTCAACTGTTGCCTTGATGCCGTCTTTGTTGCGCTTGAAATCAATGACGCGATACTTTTGCTTATGACCGCCACCGACGTGGCGAGTAGTAATGCGACCATTGTTGTTGCGCCCGCCCGACTTGGACTTCTTTTCCAATAGCGGCTTGTAGGCCTCACCCCGATAGAGTTCAGGATTCACGACCTTGACGACGAAACGTCGACCCGGTGATGTTGGTTTAGCTTTTACGACTGGCATTTTATAAACTCGTTATTCAATCAATTTTCAACATTGGCGATCAAACGATCGTTGTCAATTCCCTAGGCGTCTGCGAAATCGATGTCGTGGCCTTCAGCTAGCCTTACGTAGGCTTTTTTCCAGCTTGGCTTGCGACTCGTACCGCGCATATTCCTTTTGACCTTACCTTTCACGTTCAATACTGTGACGTTTTCTACTTTGACGTTGTAGATCTTTTCAACAGCTTGACGAATTTCAGGACGTGTAGCATCGCGAGAAACTTTAAGCGTCACCTGATTAGACTCGTCTGCGATGACGGTAGCTTTCTCAGAAATGTGAGCGCCCAGGATAACCTTGTACATACGTTCTTCGTTCACGACAGCGCCTCCTCGGCTTTCTTAAGTGCGCCTACAGTGAAAAGCACCTTGTCAAAACCGATAAGATTGACTGGATTAACACCCTGTACGTCGATCACATCGATATTTCGGAGATTTCTGGCAGCCAAATAGAGGTTCTCGTCAACTTCTTCAACGACAATCAACACGCTATCAAGATCAAGTTCTTTTAAAAGCGCTAACACTTGCTTGGTTTTAGGTGCATCGACGGAAAAGTCTTCTGCAACAACCATACGATCCTGCCTAATCAGCTCGGAAAGAATCGATTGCATCGCGCCGCGGTACATTTTGCGATTGACCTTCTGACTAAAGTCTTGGGTCTTGTTCGCGAAAGTAACACCGCCCCCACGCCAAATCGGGCTGCGGATGGTACCAGCTCGCGCGCGACCTGTGCCCTTCTGTCTAAATGGCTTGCGACCGCCACCGTTGACTTCTGAACGTGTTTTTTGAGCTCGGGTACCCTGACGAGCACCAGCCATGTAGGCAACAACGACTTGATGAACCAACGCCTCATTATATTGACGTCCGAATGTCGTTTCAGAAACGTCTACTGCCCGTTCTGAAACACCTTTGCCTGGTTCTGAAATATTGAGATTCAAGCTTCCAACTCCAATTATTTCCGGGCTTTAACAGAAGGCTTGACGATAACGTCTCCGCCTTTCGCACCGGGTACTGCGCCTTTAACCAGCAGCAGATTGTTTTCCTGATCGACTCTAACAACTTCAAGCGTTTGAGAAGTTACCTGCACAGCGCCCATGTGGCCTGCCATCTTCTTGCCCTTGAATACGCGACCTGGGCTTTGGCATTGGCCAATTGAACCAGGTGCACGGTGTGATATTGAGTTACCGTGGGTTGCGTCTTGCATTTGGAAGTTGTATCGCTTTACAACACCCGCGAACCCCTTACCTTTTGATTGACCAGTAACATCAATCTTTTGTCCCACTTCAAACCGGTCAACTGAGATAGAGTCGCCTACGGCGAACTCGTCATCTGTTTCACATCTGAATTCACACAAACCACGACCAGCTTCCTGCTCTGATTTGCTGTAGTGGCCCGCAACCGCCTTAGATACCTTTGATGCTTTAATTGAACCAAATGCTACCTGTATTGCTTCATACCCATCGGAGTCAGCAGTCTTTCGCTGCACTACGCGATTTGGCGTCACTTCAATTACGGTCACTGGGAGTGACGCGCCGTCTTCAGAGAAGACACGAGTCATACCTTTTTTAACGCCAACTATGCCAATAGCCATGTTCGCTTCCTTATCCCAGGTTAATCTGTACTTCAACACCCGCCGCCAAGTTAAGCTTGGTCAGCGCGTCCACAGTTTTCTCTGTGGGCTCTACAATATCGAGCAGGCGTTTGTGCGTTCGAATCTCATATTGGTCTCGCGCGTCTTTGTCGACGTGAGGTGAGATAAGAACAGTAAATTTCTCAATTCTTGTTGGTAAGGGAATCGGACCTCGCACCTGCGCACCAGTGCGCTTGGCCGTGTTCACGATTTCCTGAGTCGAGATATCGATAAGGCGATGATCGAAGGCCTTTAGTCGAATTCTAATTCTCTGGTTTTGCATTCAACCCGTCTCCCGGATTTCGGTACCAGCCCTAATTGGGCCATAAATAGTCATAGCGCTTTGTTAGTCATTCACGCTGTTCACAGAAACTTGGCGTAAAAAAATGCGCCAAACCTCACTTGAGATATGGTGCATCAGCTAATTTCTGCCATTACCTTGCTAATTACGTCTTAACCGGCAAATTTGGCAGCCATTGACCTCCAATCGAGGCCCTGTAAGATCAAATTTCAGGCCGCGAATACTATAGACTAGTCACGGCCTTTACAAGTTCTTTTGCCAATTAGTTCGGCAATTTCGCGTCAAGCGCTGAAAAAGCGGCGCATGGTCTTTTTTTGAGGAAAATTTACCAAAGACTACGTGGCTGTTATCGGCCCGACTGCCTTAAGGCGCCTTATCTTCCAAGGCGCACGTAAAGCCAGTGTTATGCGCCTGTTAAGCCGCGGGCCGCTTCCAGATTAGCCCGCGCTTTTAGCCAATCAGACCTATACTTACTCGTGGATCTTAACGACAACACCGGCGCCAACCGTACGGCCACCTTCTCGTATCGCAAAACGCTGACCATCTTCCATCGCAATCGGTGCAATCAGTTCAACGTTCATGTTCACGTTGTCACCAGGCATTACCATTTCGATACCCTCTGGCAGTTCACATGAACCCGTAACGTCAGTTGTCTCAAAGAAAAACTGAGGCTTGTAACCCTTGAAGAATGGCGTATGTCGTCCACCTTCGTCTTTGCTCAAGACGTAAACCTCACCTTCAAACTTCGTGTGTGGCGTAATTGAACCCGGCTGTGCAAGCACCTGACCACGTTCCACTTCTTCTCGCTTAGTGCCACGCAAAAGTACACCAACGTTCTCACCAGCACGACCTTCGTCGAGCAGCTTACGGAACATCTCAACACCCGT
>CBFHOH010000063.1:0-7472 GCA_965657335.1 Candidatus Azotimanducaceae bacterium | reverse complement strand
CTCTCGGACCTCGGCCTCTGACAATGCGCGCTGTCCTTTAGGCTTCCGGCTGAGTGTCCGTTTAATTGTAGCAACAGGATTGTGCTCGATGCTGAATTTAGGTGCTTTCCCACGCCATCTTGTCATCGATCGTGCGTGGATGCCGAGCTCAAATGCTGCCCTTAAGTAGGCTCGAACGTTATCTGAATGCACCTTCGCCCCTCTTTGCGCGATAGCTGCTAGAACATCTAATATGTCGTCTCTGGATACGAGATGAGCAGGGCGCAACAGGAGGAATGAGGGGACATCCTTTCCTTTGATACGCTTAACCTCTTTAGCTGAGCGTTTTCCGTCTTCTTCAAGATCGGCTATGTACAGTTCAAGCAAGTCACCTAATGTGCCCAGAGACCTTTGCTCTATATTATGTGCGATCACCTGCTGTTTTTCTCTGGCGAGGTCGGTGCCGTTATCGATACGCCCGCGGTATTCCAATGCAAGCCTTCTAGCATCAGCGAGTTTGGTGGCCGGGTACTTACCCAGACTGATCTGCTTACGCCGCCCGTCTTCCGGACTCGTATACGACAGGAAGAAACTCTTCGCGCCTGAAGGAGCGATTGTCACACCAAAGCCGCGGACGACAGATTGTGTGTCTCGCAAGCGATAAACTGTGTTTTTTGGCTTCGCGTCTCGAATCTGTTTATCTGTGAGCATTATTGCCGCGTTATTGCTACGTTATACGTGTTACGTAAGGGTATCTCATGAAGTTGCATCAGACAATCAAAATTCGAAATGATCCAATAATAATTGGGTAACTTTAGAAAGTGGGAACTGCATGATGTCTCATCAGGTATAAATACCACCTCACTCATAACCTGAAGGTCGTAGGTTCAAATCCTACTCCCGCAACCACTTTAGTCGAACTGACTAAGGCATAGTTATTAAGCCCGCTTTTTGGTGGGCTTTTCGCATTCTGGGCCAGTGAAACTAAGGCTGATATTTCTCCCTTAATAGATATATCCCAATGGGTTCCGTTATGAGTTATGTCGACCCGCGCGATTAGTTCGCGAATTAACAGCTTTGCTTGGTCGCATATTTTGGGATCCTTTAAGACATTCGCAAGTTTGATTATCTTTTCTTTATAAAGATCTGCCAGGGCTGGGTGCAGGCTGACGGTTGCTGGTGCTGCTGGTTCCAATACCGATATTAATTTAGCCTTTTCGGTTTCCATGGCATCAATTTTACTTTGCAGTCCTGCGCCCCGAAGCCCGTCTGCGATGGCGTCATACAGGCCCGATAGCTTTAACTCGATATCACGCAGGTACTTTTCCTGCTTTACCCGTTCTTTTGTTACGGTCGACCGCAGGTTTTTGATCTCATTATTATATTCAGTGATAAATTCACTGACGGCGGCCGGTTGCATCAATTGATATTTCAAAAGATCAATAACAACATTCTCCAAATCAGGCCGTCGTATGCTTTTGGTCTGAGAACAGGTTTTTAATTTACGGGCGTTACTACAAGCCAGATAGTCTTTCCCGACAGAAATTATAGATCCACCACAATGGTCACAGAATGTACGTTTTGATAAAATGTGCATCGCCCGACGTTGGGTCCAATAGGGCGGCGTTTTATCTGGATTTACGTCAGATTCAGTTGCTTTCCAAATTGCCCTCTGTCGAGATTTAACTGACTGCCAAAGGGCATCATCTATAATTTTTAAATGTGGGACATCGTGAACGACTTCGTTAGCAATTCCGTTCCTGCGTGAGACCCGTTTTCCTGTGACGGGATTTTTCACGTAGCGTTGCCGGTTCCAGACTAGTCGGCCGATGTATAATTCATTGTTGAGGATGCCTGTACCGCGCTTGATATGTCCCCTGATGGTCGTATCTCGCCATAGCCCTCCACTAGGACCTGGAATCTTATCGTTATTGAGCCCATGCGCTATTTGATTGGGAGACATGCCGACCACAAATTCAGAAAATATCCGATTTACGGTTACAGCTTGTTCTTGAATAATTTCGCGACCACCACGATCATCGCCTTTGAGCACTCGGTAGCCATAAGCTTTACCACCGCCGCTACGGCCCTGTCGTACGCGACCCTCTAAGCCGCGTCGCGTCTTATCAGCTAAGTCTTTCAGGAACAGTGCGCTCATTGTGCCCTTTAGGCCAATGTGTAGCTCGCTTATTAGCCCTTCACTGACAGTAAATACTTGGATGCCAAGAAACTGCATTATTTTGTAAAACCCAGCGATATGTTCTTGGTCCCGACTTATTCGATCTAAGCTTTCTGCAACAACAATTTCAAAACGACCTTTTCGTGCGTCCTCAAGTAAACTTTGATACCCAGGTCTTAAGTGCGTTGACCCACTCATCCCGTGATCGGAGTAAACTTGAAGCGACTGCCACTCGCGACTTTGGATTAGACGATCACAAACACGAACCTGGTCTTCTATTGATGCCTCTCGTTGCATTTCTGTCGAATAGCGTGCGTAAATTCCAACATTATACGTCATTCCAGTTCCTCCTCATTTTCCTCAAACGGCTGCTCAAAAGGCAGATCAAATAGATCTTCTTTGTTGTCCACGCTGTTGTTCTCGGCCTGAAGTTGTCCAATGAAGTCGTTTAGGTGCGCGCCGGCGGCGAGCATGCTTGACTGTTCATAATGCTCAATGGTGGTTGTGAGAGTGCTGTGGCCAAGAATGCGGGCTGCGGCGAGAATATATTCAGGTGCGTCGCTCGACATGGCGCTTGCTGCACAGTCTCGCATTAGATGCGGATTTAGGCGGACGTTGAACAACCGCTCGGATATTCGGCAAGTATTCCAGTAGAGAGATTGTCGGGACATGCGTGAGCGCCGGATCGAGATCCACAATGGTCCAGTGAGTTGCGATACTGGCCTGCTTTGTGACGTATTATGCAGATCTCTTAGAAGCACGGGGCGATGCACGGTCAGGTACCGCTCGAAGCGGGTGACAAACTCAATGTCAGTTGGGAGCGCAAAATGTAGAGGCTTTTTGTCTTTAGTTTCCCAGCCAGAGAAGCTGCACTGCCAGCGCGACCCATCATGTGTAAGATGCTCTGACAGGGTCAGTTGTGCGAGGTTCTTGAGCCGAATGGGTCGAAGGGCTAAAATGCCCAAAGCTAGAGCATCACGATACGCACAAGATCTATGCAGTGGCGTAAGTTCATCAGACGTCTCGGCATCATCCATCGCTTTTAAGGCGGCAGCCCAAATTTCTAATGGGTGTTTTATCCTGGCAGCTTTATTGCGCGACGGTTTGGCGCGTTTGTTCAGCACTGATATAAGATGCTTGATCATGGTCAGATCACAAGAAAGGCACATAATTCGCAGAGCCTCACACAAATCCGTCAGGCGAGAGGCGATCGTTTGCGAAGCAAGACCTTGTTTGGTTAAGAGATCGACATAGGCCCGCAGTCTATCTTTGGTCACACGATCAAACGGGCTTATACGGTTTTCGGAGGGCAGGGCTACGATAGACGTCAAAAAGAAGACCCATTTGCCATAGCCCTTCCCTACTTGAAGCTTTGTTTCAGGAACCCATCGCGCTGCTCGGCCGTCTGGAGAAAGGAAGTCACCCTTTGTTGTTGCAGAACGCCAGAGGTTTTGATCCAACTCTGGCCAGTCGATAAACCCGATAGAAGTTCTGCTGGCTTTCCCCATTTTATTTCCCCCGTTTCTGACCCAGCAGGGTCAATGGATCCATAAAGGGTGGTTCTTTCGGGGTAGCCGTTAACCTGCGAGGTTTGCCTTTCTGCGAGCGTGCGCGGTGATTGCTGGCTTCAGTCGCACTTTGTATAGCCGCAGGACGTCGAAGCTGCAGGATGATATCGTCATAGAGTTCAACAGCTGCATCGGTCTCTGCGCCCGCGTAGTGGGCATAGGTGGTAGTTAGAGATTTATGCCCCAATAATTTGCGCACAACTTCGTAATGGCCAGGCCTTGCATCCAGCAGCAGCTTGGCTGCCGCATGGCGGAACTGATGTGGCGTCATCTGCAAACCGGTGTGATCAAAGATTGCCTTCTTCATCTGATTGCGCAGAGCAGATTGATCTTTTGGTTTTCCATTGCGACCCGGAAACAAATACGGATTTGTTACGGGTATAAACAGTGACCGCCAATCCTTGATGTATCGTTTAATCCGCTCTGAGGCCTCAGCTGGTAAAAGGAAGTCTAACGCCTGATCGTTTTTTACTTCATGCGCGGGGAAAGACAGTCGAAGCCGATCTGCCTGCCAGCCCATATGTTCATCAAGCCGGATTGTAGACAGGTTATGTATGCGAATAGGAGCAAACATCATGATCTCAATCGCAATCGCTGCCTGCACCATAATCTGTGCGGCTTTCCGCTTTTTAGCACCCTCAGTCGTAAGGCTGATCTCAACAGCTCTGGTCCACAAAGTAGAGGGAAGTGCTACATATCTGGTGACCGCCTTTGGATCATTGAACTGAGCCATCGCAGTGCGGTTTTTATTACTCAATCCAGGCGTCTTGATCCGTAGCCGTTCGATAGCCCTTTGGTAGAAGGCCAGCACATCATCATCACAGGCTCGATACTTAATTGCATAACAACGAACCGCCCAGGCTACCTCACCAATATGCTTTGATGTTTTCTTACCATTACGCTCGTAGAACCAACGCATCCCACGCTCAAACATTGCAGGCACAACGAGCTCATCCAGGGAGATCACCTCAGTAAGATCAACACCGCTGTGATGAAGAGCAGATAAATAACGCCAAAAATGGCCTCGGAAAATTGCAACACTCTTAGGCCTAAAGGGCTTTACCATAGATCCAAAAAGGTCCGCCCCTCCCAAGTGAGATAGATAACCTTCAAGGTCATCTTTAATGGTGTCCGACACTAGACTTAAATCAATACTGTAAAGACGATCGTCATATTTGGGAACGCTCAATTCAATCTGTGGCCATCCTGAGGCAGCATGATCGTCAGCTAGCCGGTTCCATACTCGGCAAACAGATTGATGGCGCACCTTGGGTTTTTTAATCAGACTTTCTGTCTCCAGAGCCGTGAGAAAATCAGCGCTGATAGCATCGCTTATCTTGGATGGCGGAACACCGTTTGCCGAGCAATATCTGAATAAGCGGCTTAGTTCTGTCCTTACATAAGTGTCGTCTTCCAATAAATTCCAAAGCTGTTGCCAGGCTGGAGACATTTTAGCCATGTAAGGTGCCAGCTTTGTAGAGATCCCCACAATACGAAAGGCGGAGAGTATGAGTGACCGGACGTTTTGAATGCGGCGCTCGCTAACGCCGAGTTGTATCGGGTGCAGCCCACCCAGGCGTGGCCTTAGATAGCTCATGGCCGCGGGTATCATTTCAGGTGGTATATTAAGCCACTTGGCAACTGTTGTGATTGCCGAACAGATCTCGCGGCGTCTAAGTAATTCCACTGACTGGTCTGTTTCCACGCGCTCTTTAACCTGAGCCAGGGAGATTACAGACAGATCTGCGAAGGGGTTTGTGTCAATTGTTGGATCAGTCATTTTTTACCTCCTTGGGGGTTCGTGCATGATGATGAATGCCATGCGATGACAAGTGAAGACAAAAGAGTAATAAATCAACATATAGTGCATATATTACACATTTAATGGTCATGATAACAACATATAGATATTCACTATCGAGTAACACACCCTTGCCAAGCAGGCTCAGCGTGTAACAAACGGGGACAAACTGACCTCTCATGACCAGTCGTTCCGATCTACAAAATGCAGCAAATCATCCATTCGAAACCGCATACTTTTGCTGATACGAACGGCTCGCAAATCACCAGCAGAAACTAGGCGCTGGACGGTACGTACAGAGACATTCAGAAATGCAGCAGTCTCTTGCGGTGTGAGCAAGCGGACCGGCTTGGAGCTCTGGCTGTGATCAGACATCGTTTATTGCCCCAGTGTCGATGGGGGGATTTTTTGTGTATGCCAATTGCTCTGCACCAACGCGTTCAATTGCGTCAGCAGCAGCATGTCGCGCCAGCAGGCGTACAATCGCGAGAAGAGGCTCTTTGGAGTTTTCAGCGGTTAGCTGTGCAGTTAATGGAGTATGGTTCTGTTTCATGCCCCAGGATTACAGGTCGCATGATCTAAAAAGGTTGGTAACTTATCCGTCCAAAACCAAGAGCGTTATTTTGGTGCCTTTAGGCGTTGTCCAGTTGCGGCACGGTCAAGTTCTCTTGCTCCATTCAGTGTCATATGTGGTTTAATGACTTTGATACTTTCCAGAAGTAGTTCCTCATATAAGTTCATCTGTCTGGGCAATCGCGCGGCAGATGTGTCACTTGTAAGCGTTGGCTTCTTATCACTTGCCAGTGTGTAAACCCGGCGGACAGCATTTGTGACGTTATGGAAACTGCGGTGATGACCACCGCCAGGCTTTTCGCGGTGTACTGCTCTTGTATGGTAAATTGCTTTTCTAAGTTCATCCAAGTCGTTTGGTGATTCAAGATCCAGTTCGGCCAAGCCTATTTCAGGGTTTCCACTAATCTTAAGGCGAGCATTTAAAAAGTGTTTGGTTACCTCGTGAAGCTCAGAAATACGTTCCCGCAGACGCTCTAGAGTAGGGGGCTTAGCTCGCAAGCGTTTGAGGAAATTATTAAGCTTGCGTAGTTCGCTGGCCCATAAACACCGTAGGGTGTCTTGCTCGTCATATAATTGATCGTACAACGCCCGTTCAAGTTCCTTACGAATGATCGCAGAATAAAGACCAACGTAACAATTGGGGTCTATTCGTTCCAATGCGGCATCCACAGCAACCAACTTAATTGGTTCAATATGCGGATATTCTGTAAGGCCGTTTGTCATGGTAATAGCGTAAAGGAGACGCTATTTAAAAAATAGCAAAACCCAAATTAATTATTTCTCAGAAGCAATACCTTTGATTTTGTAATAGGCTTCCAAAAATCCTCTAGGATTACGCGATCATCGCGACTGACACCTACTTGCGCCACCATACCCAGAACGATCGTGGCTGGTGTTTAATCTGCAAAGGGCACTGCAAAAACAATCAGGAACTCCACTTCTACGCACGCACCAATTTCAAGCTGAACCGTGCCGCTGCTCTCGCTGAGTGGCTCATACGGCCGCAGATTAATAGTTTCTGCCTTCACCAGTGCGGAAACCGATTTTCGAAAAAACTCGACAGCTTGTAGGAAAGAGCCCCTTTGATCCATGACTTCAGTACGATCAGAGGCGATACCCTTGCCGGGCTTCCATCTTGTGGATGATATCCTATTACATGCTTGGTTTCAGCGATGTCCCACCGCATGCCGGGGTTATCTGACATCAAATTCAATGCAGCAAACTGCACGTCTTTGGCGCAGATAGCCGCGCGCATTCCATTTAAGAAGTCTCTGTCGCTCAGCCACATTTCCTGACCCCAACGGCCCATCGCCATGTGAGGGCCAGGCTGATTGTCGTGTGTCCACTGAGTCCAGCCGATGCGCAGGCAAAT
>CBFHOH010000062.1:0-7551 GCA_965657335.1 Candidatus Azotimanducaceae bacterium | reverse complement strand
TGCAATGCTGGAGAGTTTATTTGCCTTGCTGGGTGCACTTGGGCCACCGATTGAAAAACGCTCGTGTTGCAATAACCGCTTTGCAATCGCCCAACCACGATTTTCGGGGCCAACGCGCTCAGATTTAGGCACCTTAACATCATCAAAAAAGGTCTCGCAGAACGGCGAGGTGCCAGCAATCAGCACAATAGGTTTCACTGTGACACCCGATGCATCCATAGGAAACAACACAAAACTGATACCTTCATGCTTCGAGGCTTTAGGGTCAGTCCTGACAAGGCAGAAAATCCAGTCAGCCTTATCTGCACCCGACGTCCAGATCTTCGAGCCATTAACAACATAGTTGTCACCATCACTTACTGCTCTGGTTTGCAACGCCGCTAGATCTGAGCCAGCACCCGGTTCAGAGTAACCCTGACACCAGCGCGTTTCTCCCCGGGCAATACGCAACAGGTGACGCGCTTTTTGCTCATCGTCGCCCATTTCTAAAAGCGTGGGTCCAATCATTGAATAACCCATGCCAACGAGGGGTTGAGGCGCCCTCATTGCGCGCATCTCCTCGTGAAGCACTTTGACCTCTGCAGGGCTCAAATCAGCACCACCATATTCTCTCGGCCATGAAGGCACCGTAAAACCACGACTCACACAGGCATCAAACCAAGACTTAAAGTCCTCGTTTTCAATCGGTTCCTTGTTTCCACCTGCGAAGCTCAGTCCCGAACCCCGAATGACCTTCGGACAATTATCCTCAAGCCATGTTCTTGTTTCCGTTCTGAATGTTTCTAAAGTCGTCATTTGATGCCCTCAATTGGCTGATTTACCGCAAACAACTTTTCCTATTGACGCCAGAACTTGGTTTTAATAACCGCGTCAGACATATCCAATGCTGCATCTGCATTTTCGATAAAGTCTTCCGCGGTCGCATCCACACCTAAATCTACACCTGTGTTCGCGTAAACCGCGTCTGAGGCAAATTTACCACCCGCAGCCTGAATGATGCGACCGTTAGGGGCATCCGTCGAAGAGAGATACAAAATCACAGGACTCACTTGCCCTGGATGATTGCCAGCATCTGGATTATCAGCATCAATACTTGAGCCTGGCACGCTGGCAGTCATTCGTGTGGCGGCTCCGGGGGACAAACAATTTGTGTGGATATTGTGAGATGCACCCTCGCGCGAGAGATTGTTCATTAAACCCACCATGCCCATTTTAGCCGCACCATAATTTGCCTGGCCGAAGCTTCCCAAGATGCCCGAGACAGATGAAGTAAATACGACCCGACCGTAATTCTGTTCGTACATAATTGGCCATGCGTGCCAAGTCACGTATGCGGAACCCATTAAGTGAACATTGATCACCAGATCCCACTCATCAAGGCTCATTTTTTTGAAAGACTTGTCCCTCAAAATACCTGCATTGTTGACCACAATGTCCACGGTTCCGAACTCATTGACAGCGGTATCGACAATATTTTTCGCGCCCTCTCGGTCGGATACAGAATCTTTATTTGCGACGGCAGTGCCGCCAGCAGCTCGAATTTCCTTCACAACTTCGTCGGCGGCATCACCTTTACCTGACCCGTCTACCGCACCACCCAAGTCATTCACCACAATTTTGGCGCCATGTTTCGCCAGAAGTAGTGCATGCTGCCGACCCAAACCGCCGCCTGCACCTGTAATAATTGCTACCTTTCCTTCTACACTCATGCTCTTGCCCTCTTGGTTTTGTTTGTATTGTCGCCTCCTAGAATAAAAGAGTGTGTTTTCGGATGCAATTTTAGCAATGGCGCTGTCTATTCCTTGCGGCAGCTTTGTTTTTCAATATATTTTATGAGAGTCTCTTCCCTTCAAATCTTTTAGGACTCTTTATGAACCAGCTTCTCTCTAAAACCGTCATTTCAACCTATCAACAAATTCTACCGAGCGTGCTGGGTTATCTTGAAAAAGGTCGAGCACACTACGAGGAGATTGGTGAAGACATCAATGATGCTGTTAGCCTGCGATTAATTGATGATATGCAGCCACTGCACTTCCAGATGATATCTGTTGCGCATCATTCAATGAACGCCATCACGAGCGCAAAAACAGGCGATGCTGGGCCACCAGATTTTTCTTTGGCGTTTGACTATGCTGAACTCACAGCACACGTTCAGTCAGCGCTTGACGCAGTTAACGCGGCTGACGCCAGTGAATTGGACGCAAAAGCCGGTGAGCCCGTGACATTCCGCATGGGTAAGACAGAGCTGCCATTCACAGCAGCAAATTTTCTATTAAGCTTTTCCTTGCCGAATTTCTATTTCCACGCCACGACTGGCTATGATCTTTTAAGAGCAAAAGGTGTGAAACTTGGAAAAGGAGATTTCCTAGGCAAGATGCGAATGGGTGTATAGCAAAAAAGGGCGTCGCACATCAGCCTGATGTGCGGCATCAAACACTATCTGACGACCGAGCCCGGTGGGGCAGCAGCTAGATAAAATATCAAAGCCTTATTCCCCCTTTGCGATGAGGGCAGCCAACCCACCCTATTTTCAACGAGCTTAGGTACTGACATTTGTAAACACCAAGAGTGCCTAACACCAAGTTGAGTATCTAACGACCGGGACATGTTAGCGTGCAAAAACTTAGGCGCCCCTGCCGCCTACGCTTTTTATAGGGCAATTATTCAGCATCACCTTTGCGCACATCCCACATAAATTTGAGACAACCCAACACACCGGCAACCTGAAACATGGCCAAACCACGATTCATTATTGGTGATGGACCAAGGGAATCAGCGGGAAAATACTGCCGATGTACTAAATGTGCACCTTCGAACGCCCCATAACTCGACAACGTAAAGTGTAGTGAAAATACCACGAAGAGGATTGTCACAAACGAAGATTGGAACTTGGTTAGCTTGGCGCCGACCAGATACGATACGACGAGATACCCTGAAACAACTGACAAATACAGTGTCAGGAACGCAAGAGAAAGATTCAGGGAATTTGAAATCATCTCTGCTACTAAATTCATTTCGTCTACTGCCACTCTGCTCTTCTCCCTAGGAAATCAAATGCCTTCTCTTACGGATACAGAATTGGGCGAGACTCGCCCTTTAACGCCTTAAATAAGCGGCGCAGAAACGTTGGACATCATTCGCAAAGAATGAATGCAAGCCAAGCTTGATATGTACGTTCTTAATTCAATTGTTCTGAGCACTTTTTCGGTGCTCATCAAACGGATACCATTGCAAACTTGTTCACACGTTACCATAACACCTGACAATAAAGTTAGTAAAACGGCTGCCTCCGGCATGTCTTAGAGAAAGCTTGGGAGTAGCTTTGTTGTTTCGGACTAGTACAACCAAATTCTCATTGGCTAAACTATTGGAGTCCAAATAATTAGTGACAGTTTGGGTCGGCGTTGCTGGATTGAATCAATACAACCTTAAGTTAAATTGATCATCACGAGCGAAGTTATCGCTCAAGACACACCTATTGCCTGTAACACCCAGTTAAGCAGCATATTGTTTTGGCTCACACATTGCGCATGCGATAGGCGTGACGGCTTGCTGAGTCCGGGTGGCAAAACTTCGACTTCAACTGCATGCTATGCGCTCCCAAAGGTTTAGCTTATTGCGACGATCCAACTATTAACGCGCAAAATGAATTTAGACGCACCCATCATCCATACAGGCAGACCAGTTAACGCCTTAACAGCTGATCGAGATGGCCTTTCTTGCGATCAATCCAAATGCGCGCAAGCCTGAACATCAACACCATGGCAGTCACTGACCAAATAAAGGATCATCACCGCGCTGAGCCTCAATCTGCGCTTTCGGTCAAAGCGTACAACTTTGGGCGCCACATGCGGAGTATCTCGGGTTGAGGACATCTTTCCGTGATCGAAAGGAGCAATATCGAGCACTTGTGAGCCAAGCGCTTACAACTGGGGTTGTTCAAAAGATCCGCCAATGCATCAACACGAGCTTTGTGCTCGGAACTGAGAGTTTTAGAGGTCAAGTAGCGGCATAACGACGCTAGCCTTGGCTCAAAATACCTTCGAAGTATCCTTTGGACCTGGCACTTGCTCCTGTCCCGTATCCTGCCCCTGTCCCCTATCCTGCCTATCTTCTTCCCACCATTTCCAAGCCAGAGGCCAAAAATCGTTACCAATGGTAACATTTTGCTTGATATTCACTGAATTTAGCCTAAAATCGCGCCTCTGAATTGGTCTGACCAAGGTGGACTGACCATTTAACTAAATTCAGCCATTTTGTTAACACACTTGATTAAAACACTGCATTTACTTTTGAGCAGCAGCATGAACGACGGAGCACGCTGAAATGACCGGAAAGCATGACCAAATCGCAGGTAGCTTGATTCAGGATATTTTGTCCGGACGATACCGCGTTTCCGAACGACTGCCCTCTGAGCGAGATCTAGCTACACGCTTTGACGCCAATCGGGGCGCGGTGCGAGAGGCGATGAAAAAACTCGAGCAAATCGGCCTGGCACAGGTTCAACCAGGCGGCGCACGTGTAAAACCCACTGATGAAGCCAGCCTAGACATCATCGGTCATCTGCTTACCCAAGGTGCATTGCCAGACGCCACGCTCGTCGATCAAATCATGGTCGTCCTCAACAGCTTGATTAGTGTCGCTGCGTTGCAGACGCTAGAACTAGCGAGTGACGACGAGATCAAAGAAATTCGTAAATTGGCAAGACCCCTAATAGATGAGGACCTCGATCAGGCAGCTCACACATTAGCTAGATTCGAGTTGATGGAATCGATCATGCAAGCCAGCCGCAATTTACCCTTGCGCCTCGTTGCCCGCACGCTGCTCGACCAGGTAGCACCCAACCTGACTGAATTACATCCGTTTGCTACTGTTGATAACGAAAGGCATCGCATTGTTGCCAAACAGCTTGACCGGGACCTTGAACATCGCGACGCCAATGGCTTGCGCGATACGTTCGCTGCTTTTTTAGATTTAAACCGCGAAACCATGATGCGCGCTTCTGACGCCGCACGTTTAGCAGCAGGCCAGGAGGCCATAACCTCATGATGCGAACATTCATCATCCCATTGCTTATCGTTGTCGTTTTTTCATTCGGCGCAATGACGCTAATGGCAACTGCACCAGTACTCAAACCGACGTCAACAAAGCCCGTGCCAACAACGGTGCGAATACGCGAAGTGAAGCCTGAAATTATCAAGCTCAAAGTGCATTCACAAGGCAGCGTCATGCCTTCTACCGAAAGCCAACTGATCCCTGAGGTATCCGGGCGCATTACTTGGATGTCTTCAAAACTGGTAGCTGGCGGTTACTTCGAGAAGGACGAAATACTTGCCCGTGTCGATGAACTAGATTACAAAAATGATCTGAATCGTGCGAGATCCACGCTTATCCGAGCGGAGGCAGAGCAACAACATGCGCAATTCGAGTTTCAACGCTTGAAGAGTCTGGAACAACGCCAGCTTACCTCCAGATCTCAAATGGAAAATTCACTACGCGCACTGCGTGTCGCCGACGCCACACTGCAAGATGCGCGCGTCAACTTTCAACAGGCCTCACAAAACTTAGAACGTACGCAAATCAAGGCACCATTCACCGGCTTGGTTCGCTCAGAGCAGGTTGATATTGGTCAATTTATATCACGTGGAGCCGCCATCGCCACGCTGTACGCCAGCGATTTGGTGGAAGTGCGCCTGCCTGTCGCAGACCGCCAACTAGCCTTCCTCAACTTGCCAGCCACGCTTCGTGGCGAGCTACCAGAGCAGCTGCAGCCCGAAGTTACCTTAAGCACCGAATACGCCGGCCAGAAGCTAAGCTGGCGCGGCCACATCGTGCGCACAGAAGCTGAGATCGATATTTCCAGCCGCATGGTGCACTTGGTCGCTCGTGTACCTAACTATCCAAACCAGGCCCCATTGTCCGTGGGATTGTTTGTTGAAGCCGAAATAGAGGGGCTATCTGCGGAAAACATCGTCGTGCTGCCGCGCTCTGCGATGCGTAACAACGATCAGGTTCTCATTGTAGATGCAGAAGACAAACTGCGCTTCCGTTCGATTCAACCTCTGCGTCTGTATCAAGACAATGTGCTGATAAAAGCGGGCCTAAAAGACGGCGATAGGGTCTGCCTATCACCCCTGCAGACTGCCATCGATGGCATGACCGTAAACCCAATCGTCGAAGACGCATAGCTCGGACTTAAACAATGCATACTGCAATACACTGGTTTGCGCACAACCCGGTAGCTGCCAATTTGCTCATGGTCCTGCTTCTGTTGGGCGGGGCATTTGGCGCCATCACAACTAACCAAGAAGAATTCCCTAATTTCGACGTTAAGGTCGTCAACATCCAAGTGCCCTATCTGGGTGCTGCGCCGATAGAAGTGGAACGTTCGGTCTGTATTCGTGTTGAGGAATCTATCGAAGGTCTGGAAGGCATCGAAAAAATTCGCAGCGTCGCCACTGAGGGCATGTGTAACGTCGTTGCCGAACTGCTAGTAGACGCAAATGAAATTAGCGTCCTAAACGAAATCAAAAGCCGCGTTGATGGCATCAACAGCTTTCCCACCGAAACTGAAAAGCCCATTGTTTCAAAACTAGCGCTTACCCGACGGGTTGTACAAGTAGCCGTGTCCGGGGATACAGATGAACGCACGCTAAAAGAAATCGCTCGCGAACTTCGCGACGATATCGCTGCTGTTAAAGGTATCTCTCAAGTATCTGTCGAATATATCAGACCTTACGAGATTTCTGTCGAGGTCGCTGAGCGCGAATTGCGCCGCTACGGCATCACGTTAAATCAAGTAAGCCAAGCCATACGCTCTAGCTCGCTGGACATGCCCGGCGGCAGCATCAAAACCCGCAACGGTGAAATTCTTATTCGCACCACGGGGCAAGCTTACTGGGGACAAGAATTCGAGGACGTGATCGTACTCACCCGCAGAGACGGCACCCGTGTTTCCTTGAGCGACTTGGGCATTATTCGTGACACGTTTCAGGAGGGCGATCTCTTAGCCCGCTTTAATGGTGATCGCGGGGTTGTTGTAAACGTTTCTCAGGTGGGTAGCGAGGACCTCATTGATATAGCGGAGGACGTACGCAATTTGGTCAATCGGTATCAAAACGAAATGCCAGAGGGCATTTCATTAAACACATGGATTGATACTTCTTTTGAGCTAAAAGAGCGAATGTCCGTGCTGACTAAGAATGCCGGCGGGGGTCTCATTCTGGTATTGGTGATATTAGCGCTATTCCTGAAATTTCGCGTCGCCATGTGGGTAGCCATTGGCATTCCGGTCGCCCTGCTCGGCACACTTGCCGTACTACCCTTTACTGATATCACCATATCCACAATGACTGTGATGGCTTTCATCTTGGTTCTCGGAATCGTGGTTGACGACGCCATCGTTGTTGGCGAGCGCGTGTTTGGCCACGAACAACTCGGAAAATCGCCACTTACGGCTGCTGTAGATGGTACCTGGGAAGTCTCAGTACCGGTCATCTTTGGTGTTCTCACCACCATTGCTGCGTTTCTGCCGCTGATCATGGTTGAAGG
>CBFHOH010000061.1:0-8424 GCA_965657335.1 Candidatus Azotimanducaceae bacterium | reverse complement strand
CTATTCGGCGAAGCTTGCCTTGGCGGCTCCGAATGTTGTCCGCAGATATCCGGGCGCAACAATAGCAAGGTTGTGAGGGATTGTGCAGACTTTGCATCAGGTATTCTTGTAGCTGCGATAACGCTCGACACTTTGACCACTACCTCTATCCGGCAGGCATGCAAAGTTGCTGGAGTCGTTTACAAATGATTATCGAAGGCTCGCTTTGCACACGGACCCAAGCAGTCAACACAACGAACAACTCGCGACAGGTCAGGCAAAGCCGCCGTGTTCCTTCGCCTGCTGCACCGCAATCGCAAACATCTAAAAGCCAGCTTGACCACCCTCTATCGTCTCTAACGCAGCCAAATCAAATGCCCGATACGCTTTATTGCCTGGTAACAGGGCATAAACAGGATCATCGAACTGTCGGATGTCATAAGCTTGCTTACGCAAATCGCCTTTGACCATTTTAAAGGTGCCGGTGACGTCTATATCAGGCTGAATTCGAACAAAAACCGGCACGGCGTAGCCTGGCAATTCAGTTTGCAGATACGCTGAAAATGCCTCAAGGTCGAGCGCCGGTACACCATCGGCCAATGTAATCGCCGCCATACCAGCACGTCCATCTGCACCGGGTATTTCCACCCCATAAACATTACAAAACTTAACCTGCTCAAAGCCGTTAATAATCTCACCTACTTCGTTAGTTGAGACGTTCTCAGACTTCCATCGAAAGGTGTCGCCGACTCGGTCCACAAACTGGTAATGCGCATAGCCCAGACTAAAGCCAACATCAACGGTTCGCATCAAATCGCCAGAGTTGAACCATGCGTCGCCTGTCTCTAGCGCATCACGGACGATCTTTTTCTCCGTCGCTTCCGGGTCGGTATAACCCTCGAATACTGTGTCTTCAGTGATCTTACCCAGCAACAAACCAGGCTCACCGTCCGACACCAACTGGCATTGACCCGCACTATCGCGAACGATCTCATCGTTGTCGACGTCATAGCGAACCAAGGCAACCTCAGCTGACGTCATTCCCACTGTGCAGTCTCGGTTCATTAAGTTAGCAAACGCCACGTTGCCCTCAGATGCACCATAAAATTCAGCGACTCGCTTGATACCGAATCGTTTCTTGAATCCCGTCCAGACGTCAGGCCTCAAACCGTTACCCATCATCGAGCGCAGCGGATTTTTATGATCATCCGGTTGCGCTTCACTGTTCGACAGATATCGGCATAACTCCCCAATGTAAACGAGCAATGTGCAACCTTCGTCTCTCACCTCTTGCAAGAAATTAGAAGCAGAGAATTTTCGACGGATGAACATGCTCGCACCTGACACCATGGCCGCGCCAGCACCAACCATCAACCCCGTGCCGTGATAAAGGGGTAAGCAAATATACATGCGGTCTTTTTCTGAACACTTGAACCCTGCTTTGGCAGCCATGTCGGCTGAAGTAAGGTAGCGACGATTCGACAACACCGCGGCCTTCGGTAAACCCGTGGTCCCAGAGGTAAAAATATACAGCGCGATTTCACCTAGCGTGGTTTGGCTTGTCCCCGCTGGGTCTTCTTCACTCGCTTCCTGAGCGCCTGCACTCAAATTTTTCGCCCAATTGGTCGTGGGCTCCTGTCCCAATGCGGGCACCTCGAAATAATCCTCTCCTTCAATTAACGCAAGGTCTGCTTTAACCTCATTTAGCGCCCCTGAGATTTCACTGCCGAAGATACACTTTTTTGACTGAGTGACCGTGATGCAATGCACCAAAGGCTTACCTGTTAAATTGGTATTGATCAGACCAGCGGTCACGCCAATCTTATTCAGGCCAACCAATAACGCTAGAAACTCAATGCGGTTTTCCATGATCACACTGACCGTGTCACCCCTCTGAACACCTTGATCAGTAATATGGTGCGCATATTGGTTGGCTAGTGCATTAAATTCAGCCCAAGTAACCTCTTGGCCTTCAAAGCGGATCGCCGAGCGGTGGCCAAAAATTTTGGCGTTGGCTTCAACCCGCGCACCAAAACAATCCGCGACAGAGACCGGACGTGGCGCCATTCCTTTCTTTAACTTAAGTAGTGTTGGCACCTCTGAAAGCACCGATACAACATCTGCAACGCCCATAATCTTCCCCTAATAAAAATCCCTCTACCATGATGGTACAAGACCAGCAAGAACACCGCTACTCGTCTGCAATCAGCCTTTTAACGAGCTGCTCACCTGCGCAGCATAATCCAGCTGCGATCGCGCTCTTAATCAATGAGCTGATACACAATCTGGTTAACCAATTGTTCAGGTGTCAACTCGATATCCAGCGTTAGCGCGTTCGAAGGCGGCTCTAGTGTCGCAAGTTGGCTATCCAGTAACGCCGCAGGCATGAAATGACCGGCGCGAGTCGTCACTCTCTCCAGTAAGCGCTCCGGATGGCCCGTGAGATGTACAAAGGCAACTCGATTTTCGTCGACCATCAATTGCGCCCGATAATGCTCGCGCAGCGCCGAACACGCTAAAACGACGAGTCTAGAACCTTTCAGCCAATGCACTATCTCAGCTCGAAGTGTCGCAAGCCAGGGTTTTCGATCCATTTCAGTTAGCGGTTTGCCCGCGGCCATTTTTACTCGATTAGCATCGGAATGAAAATCGTCAGCATCATAAAAGTCGCCGCCTGTGCGCGCGGCCAGCCGTTGCCCTACTGTCGTTTTACCGGATCCCATCACGCCCATCACGATAATTACGCTTGGCGATTGGCGCATCAACTGCGCCCCCAACGGTTAACTCCGCTCACCGGTTGGTCCACCAGAAATGCAACATCAAATCTTTGCCCCACTCGCATTGGGTAAATCTCTCTTGGTTTTACGTTTTAAATCCCGCGTCATCATCGACCAAGCCACAGCTGACTGCAGATTACCGTCCGCATCATATTCGTCACTTTAAAACGCATCGACCCCGGATATCAAAATTCGTTTGACCGTCGCCTTTACCCTCTAAAAGTTGAGTATCCTTTTTTTGCAGCGAGTTAACACTGGATCGGGAATCGGCAGCGTGGTCACTTGAAGCACTTCCGAGTTAGGGCATAAATGATGAGCACGACTAGAAATCTCTTCTCAGGCTCAACTCAATACTGACTGAAACTTTACGGAAATCGACCCGGCCCTTTTCTAAGAGCGTGCAAGCGTATTAAAAAGTGAGCTGTTATATGTAATGTGTGCTTGCTAATTTTTTCAAAAAAAGGCATTAATTTTACTTATCACGTTCGCTCACCACGATAAGATACAAAATTAAGGTTTAGGAAATGCTAATTGTTAACAGGATGTCCGTAAAACATGGCTAAAGTCGCAGTCATCGGCAGTGGCATTTCCGGTCTTACGTGCGCCTATCTGCTACGCAATAACCACGAAATTACGCTTTTCGAAAAGAATGACTATCTTGGTGGGCATACACACACCCACGAGATAGAAATAGACGATTTGAAGACCACAGTTGACACTGGTTTTATCGTGTATAACGACCGAACGTATCCCAATTTTATGAAGTTGCTCCGGGAACTAGACTGCACTGGAGTACCTACTCAAATGAGCTTCTCACTCAGGGATGAGGCAGCGGACTTAGAGTACAACGGCCACAACCTTGACAGTTTATTTGCGCAACGACGCAATATATTCCGGCCTTCGTTTTGGTTCATGATTCGAGACATATTACGATTTAACAAAATGGCAAGAACCATTGACCCTGGCGAGCTGAGCCTCGACGAGTTCATTACTAACCATGGCTTCAGCAAAATTTTTGCAACTCGATATCTTTACCCGATGGCAGCAGCCATCTGGTCTACCGGAGACGAAGCGATCGGGCAATTTCCCATCCGATCACTCATCGATTTTTTTATCAATCACGGCCTTGTTGACCTAAAAAACCGCCCTCAATGGTATGTTGTTGAGGGCGGATCAAATCAATATGTCAAAGCCATGCTGCCGCAACTAAAAGACATCAGGCTCTCTACCGAAGTCAAACGTATTGTTCGCAGCGCCTCCAACGTGTTGATCGAGACAGAGGCTAAAACTGAAACGTTTGATGAGGTCATCCTAGCGTGCCATAGTGATGAAGCGCTTCAACTCATCGCAGACCCTACTCTCGAGGAGCAACAGATCCTCAGCACAATGCGTTTTTCGAGCAACAAGGCTTATCTTCATACAGACAGATCTCGCCTACCAAACAGACCCAAAGCCTGGGCAAGTTGGAACTACTCAATCCCACAAAACAAGACAGCAGACCAAGCGCGCTTGACATACAACATGAACATCTTGCAACACATACCCACCAGCACGCAGGTACTTGTTACATTGAACGACCCTGATATCAAGCCTGATCGCATTATCAAAACTATTGACTATTCTCACCCGTTTTATGATGCTCAAATGATTAAGGCACAGCACCGGCATGGCGAAATTTCCGCAAGAAATCGCACGCACTACTGCGGCGCATATTGGCATTTTGGCTTTCATGAGGATGGCGTTAAGAGCGCCTTGCGTGTTTGCGAGTCTTTCGGAGTGAAGTGGTGAAATCCTGCGTCTATGAAGGCACAATTTTTCACAAAAGGTTCAAACCGAATGTCCACACATTCCAATACCCAATGGATTATCTGTTTCTTGAGCTTTCTGAAGTAGAAGCTGTATTCTCTCAATCTTTCTTCTGGTCTTTCGGACGGTTTAACCTGATCAGTTTTCAACGTCAGGACTATCTCCCGGGAGATTTACCGCTCACAGAGCAGGTGAGGAAGACAATCAAAGATCTTGGCGGCGATGCGTTTAATGGGGCTGCTTACCTACTGACGACACCACGAAGACTGGGGCATTGCATGAACCCCATTAGCCTATTTTATTGTTATCATGCCGAAAAAGGCGCACCAAAAGAACTCAAATACGTCCTTGCCGAAGTGCACAACACACCTTGGGATCAACGCCACGCTTACTTACTAGAGGGACCCGAATTTCTTAATCCGACACAAAAAGACTTTCATGTTTCCCCGTTCATGCCCATGGACACAACTTATGAGTGGGATATTAGTGACCCAAGCGACCGAATAAACGTTTCGATCGACGTTAACAGACTTTCTAAGCCCCTTTTTACAGCAAATATGTCAATGACCAGAAAACCGATGAATGCCGACACCCTATCTCGTATTACCCGCCGCCAGATGAGTCAGGCCTTTCGCACAATCAGCGCTATATATTTTCAAGCAGTCATTTTATGGCTAAAGAAAATACCTCTATATGGCCATCCGGACAAAATAAAACGGCAGGAAAGCAGCAAATGAAAACACTCACCCTTGATTACTTACCAGAATCCATTCGGCGAAAAGATGGCTGGTTGATAACACTCATTAAAAGCAAGTTTTACGACAACTTTCGCAACCTCCAGCACGGCAACATCATCTTTATCGATGGTGATTTTAGGCTGCAATGTGGCAATAGCGACGAACCTGCCGCCACTGTGCAAGTGCATGATGATCGGTTTTATACCACGCTCGCTGCAGGAGGAACGGTCGGCGCCTCAGAGGCGTATATGCAAGGCATGTGGACCTGCGATCAACTCACGCTGCTGATTCAAGTCCTTCTCCGCAACGCCACGGTCATGAACGGGCTAGGTAACGCCGCCTACAAAAAGCCTCTTTACAAGTTGCTCCATTGGATGAACCGGGATTCGGTTAACGGTTCCAAAAAAAATATCGCAGCACACTACGACCTTGGTAACAAACTCTTCGAAAATTTTCTTGATTCGACGATGACTTACTCCTCCGGTTTTTTTGAGTCGCCTGACTCAACCATGCAGCAAGCGTCAACTGCAAAACTCGATAGAATTTGTCAGAAGCTTGCACTCAGCGAATCAGATCACGTTGTCGAAATTGGCACTGGCTGGGGTTCATTTGCGCTGCATGCGGCTAAAAATTACCACTGCAAAATTACCACGACCACAATCAGTGAGGAGCAATACCAACTCGCCTGTCAGAGGATCGAGGAAGCAGGCATGCAGGACCGAATCGAGGTCGTTAAAAAAGACTATCGACTTCTGACCGGTCAGTACGACAAATTGGTTTCGATTGAAATGATAGAAGCCGTCGGTCTCGCCTACCTCGGCAACTACTTCGAAAAATGTGCTTCTTTGCTCAAGCCAACGGGGAAAATGCTCATCCAAGCGATCACAATTGCTGATCAACACTACGAATTCTCGAAACGTAACGTCGATTTCATTCAACGCTATATTTTTCCGGGTGGCGCTTTACCCTCGGTAACGGCACTTATCAATACCGCGACAAATGAAACCGATCTGCGCATGACAGCGCTCGAAGACATCACCGAACACTATGCAACCACGCTGCGTAAATGGCGCGAAAAATTCTATTCAAATGTAGAACAGATCACGCAACTTGGTTACGACAACCGCTTCCTACGTATGTGGGAATACTATCTCTGTTATTGCGAAGGTGGTTTCGAAGAGAAGTCCATCGGCTGCGTTCAAGCAGAATTCACAAAACCTGCATACGCATAATAGGATCTAGCATGGGTATTATCGATCTAGTTGAAAAGGGCTTTGTTCCAGATGCTCTCACGCGATTCGGCATTCGTCGAATACTGGGACAAAGACTCGAAAAGGAAAGAAGAAATTTCAGTACCGAAGGACGCTTGCAGGCATTGCTTAATTCGATGGCGGCAAGCCCGATAGCGCTTAATACTGACGATGCGAACGAGCAACACTACGAAGTGCCAACCGAGTTTTACGACCTCACGCTCGGTCAGCACAAGAAATATAGCTGCTGTTTTTTTGAAGCAAATGTGAATAATCTGTCCACTGCCGAAGACAGGATGCTCTCCATCAGCTGCGAACGGGCAGAAGTAGAAGATGGCATGCAGATTTTAGAACTCGGTTGCGGATGGGGCTCCTTAACGCTTTGGTTAGGGAAAAATTATCCAAATGCACAGGTGACAGCTGTCAGTAATTCCACAACGCAAAAAGCCTACATTGATCGCAAAGCTGCTGAACAAGATATCAAGAACATCAACGTTGTGACTTGTGACATGAACGATTTTGCAACAGAGGAGACCTTCGACAGGGTGCTTTCGATTGAAATGTTTGAGCATATGCGCAATCACGAAAAGCTATTCGCGCGCATTGCTAAGTGGCTAAGGCCTGCTGGTAAGCTCTGGTTTCACATTTTTTGCCACAAAGACATGCCCTACTTCTTTCAAGATGATGGCAAGGCAGACTGGATGGCGAGACACTTTTTTACGGGTGGCTTGATGCCAAGCTGGGATCTGCCAACACAAATAAAGTCCCCTCTATCGCTACAAAATCGCTGGGCCGTAAACGGCGAACACTACGCAAAGACATCCAGAGCTTGGCTGAATCTTATGGACGAAAATATCGACTTGGTCCGTGAAGTTTTTGAGAAAAGCGATGACCCGACAGATGCGACTATTTTAATCAACCGCTGGCGCATGTTCTTCATGTCCTGCGAAGAGCTATTCGCTTGGGACCATGGCAATGAATGGTACGTTGGGCATTACCTGTTTGGGCACGAGATAAACAGCTAGTAAAGGACTCAATATTTACACGTAAAAGAAGTCAAAATCTTCACTGTTTGTAAAACCAAAACCATTATCACGGGCGACAGTATCAATATCCAACAAGTTGCGGATTGCCTGATGCACATGTCTGGGATAGATGATACTTCCGTTGGCATCGTCCCTCACCAAACTCGCGGAAGAAATGTTATGCGCATTGTGTCCTTCATCTGTTGAACCTATCACTCTGTCACCCCAATGTGGCCGCTCTTGCATCACCATCGCAGATCCTATCGGCCAATGATCCTTGCCGTTATCGGAATTATAGTGGGGGGTTCTACCAAAGTCTGATCCAACAACAAGTGTCAGCCGATCAGAGAATCCTCGCGCTTCGCCTTCTGTCCATATCATATCTATCGATTCATTCGCCGATATCGTGCTATACGGCTAAGATCCTCTGGGCTCCGATTTGTGCGTGTTGGGTCGTATTCATTCGAACCTGGATCCACGAGTGTTCGCAACGCTGACACATCGTTCAAACGACTGAACCGAACTAGCCCGGACGTGGAAGAGAAACCGCCAAAATTGATATACGAGATCGGCAAATTCGGTGCGTTACGCCCACTCCAGTTATGCAGCACGCCGGTCGTTTGTGAGTTGGTCTGGGCGTCAATACCATTGATGACAAGAATATTTTTGTGATGCTTCTCAAAAAACCATTGATTGTTTGCGATTGGCGCATAATGAAGGTTGCCCGCTACCTGGGTCGGTTTCGAGTCAGACCAATTTGTGATTTTTCGCTCGCCCGCTTACCCATAGCCGAGCTAATGAATTAGTTACCATGTAAAGCGCTTTGTATCACTGATGTCATTGCCATCTA
>CBFHOH010000060.1:0-9622 GCA_965657335.1 Candidatus Azotimanducaceae bacterium | reverse complement strand
GCATTTTCGAGTTTGTTTAACGCTAGTTGTTTGTCGGGTATAGGTGCAGTCAACCATGCACACCCTTCGTGGTTACTAATTTCAGCTCTCAACCACGCGCCCAGCAGCACGCGAATCGGCAGTGCGTGTTGATCGATCAGCTTTAGCACCATTAAAGAATTTTCGCCCGCATCGTACAATCTGATCAGATTAAAGTCTGCTTCGACAAGCAGTTTTAAATCCTCAAGTATTTGAGCTTCAGTCGGGTTACTTGCCCCTTCCCCACGATCCGGGTGTTGGCCTTCACGATAACCTGAGTACGCAATTGCCATAACCGCGTCCTCAAGTAAATGATCACCAGGCTGACGATATGCTCCCTTCGCAATTGATACCGACATCACCAAAATCCCAAGTGCCAGCATTACCCCGCGGATACATTTTAGATCGACAACCCTTGAGGTATCGTTAAACGGCGGCTTTGACGGGGCCATCGAAATCAAGTGAGTAGTAAAAAACCACACTACTTTGCTCGCACAAAGAACGGAATATTGGCGTGCGCAGCTGCGCCATTGCCATCATAAACGTAGACATAAATCCTGTAAGCACCAGTCTTGGATGGCGCTCTAAAAGATGCCTTTGGCGTTTGTGACGCAGTGAAAAGACCCTCTAGATCGGCAATCCCCTGCTCAAAGTCACCGCCATGTTTTACTGAATCACTCTCAGGCTTGATGCTCCAAGCATACGTCAACGTGTCGTTGTCAGGATCAAAAGCTTTAACTTTAGCCGAATATGTTTTGTTCGGGCTGAGATAGATATTGTCACGGCCCCTTTGGCTGGCCAAATGCACACTCTTTATGCCCGGACTTCGATTATCAGGCCACTCTCCATTCCACGCTCTGGCTACCACATCTATCGACTCTGTTGTTTCTCCTGACTCAAGAAACATCCCGTACCAGGTGGGCGTACGTTCTTGTTTTTGCCCCCAAAGAAACACGTAGTTGCCTAACGCTTGATGCGGCGCAGAGGCAATGACCTTCTCATAACTTCTACGATAGTTGTTTGCCTTCATGCTGCTGGTTGATTCAATGGGTGCTCCCCAGGCTGTTTTACCGACTTCCCAGTGGCCCACTGCGCCCCATTCAGTGACAAAATAAGGACCTTTGAATTGCGCTTTCTTAATGTAGCGCGGCAGATTAATCAAATCTCCGTACATTTGAATACTCAAAAAATCGAGTGCAGGTGCACGGGTTCCAATCACACCAACAAGGTCTTCGTCCCAACCTGCAATCGTCGTCGTGGTCGGGTGATAAGGGTCAATGTCGTGAATCATAAGCGCGATATCGTTTACCGCGTTATAAACCTGAGGGTTTCGATAATCGTAATTAAGCTCATTGCCAATGATCCAACTCAACACCGCTGGATGGTCCTTGTACATTTGCACGGCTTCTTTCGCCTGCTCAAACTGCTTTTGTACGAGCTCAGGGTCGTTGTAATCAAAACCGTGCCGTTCCCGAGCGATGTTGAGACACAAAGATACTGTGATACCAAGCGCTTGCGCTTGATCCAGCAATGCCATGCCCTTTTCCCTGTCTTCCTCAACATGCCAGGTGCGAATTGAATTGCCACCAAACTTAGCTAGCGAACTCATGTCACCCTGAGAGAACCCAGCACCCTTCACGACATAGGGCTCACCTCCCCTCAAAAGTTGATAGCCCTGAGCGGTTTTGACCACACTTACTTTAACCGGGTCCGCATGGCCCAGTGGTTGAAAGAGCAAGATGATTAAACCAAGCGTTATCCTAATGACTGTTTTTGATTTCATGTCGTTGACACAAACCCTCATGACTTCACCAATTCAATTTCCAATTGTTCTAATGACTTACCCTTGGTTTCAGGCAAATATTTAGCAACGAATAAAAGTCCTATCAAAGCAAATGATCCGTAGATTAAAAACGTTCCAGCAATACCAATTGTTGCAAGCTCCCAAGGAAAAACAAGCTGCACAAGAAAACTCACCGCCGAATTGACCAAGCCGACCACAGAAATTGCGAGTGCGCGAATGTGATTTGGGAATAACTCGGAAAAAAGCACCCACATCACAGGACCAATCGACACAGCAAAACTTGCCACGAAGCCCAAAATACCAAACAAAATAAGATAACTATTCAAACTAACCGAAATTTGCATCAGTCTCGCCTCATTGGCCGTGTACCATGCTTCACCTGCACTACTTGAAATTGCCTCGCGGAACGCCACGTCTGAGCGAAAAGTTTGTCCCGCAACTGACGACAACGCCTCGGCTTTTTCGCTGAACTCCGAAAGTGCATTCAGTGGTAACTCATACCTCGCTGAATCAAACCCGTAGGCCAACGTCAGCATGCAAAACGCAATACCGCTTACACCGGCTAGCAACAGTGGACGCCGCCCGACCTTATCGATAAACAACATCGCCACTATCGTAAACAAAAGATTAGTTAAACCAACCAAAACCGCCTGCAGGAATGAAGCATCAGTGCCAATACCTGTCTGCTCGAAGATCATTGGCGCATAAAAAAATACAGAATTGATCCCTGTGATTTGTTGGAGAATTGCGACAATCATGCCGACAAACAACACTTTGTGAAGCGCCGGCCGGAATAATTCAACAATGCCAATTGAATCAGCATCAGTATTATCGGATAAACTGTCGGTTATTACAGCTGATTCGATCTTAGCCTGCTCAGGGCCAACCACCTGAGTGAGAATAGTTAAAGCCTCCGCAGGTCGATTTTTCATGAGCAGCCAACGCGGGCTCTCCGGAACAAAACGCAACCCAACCAAATATAGCAACGCGGGCAACGCCTCAAGCCCTAGCATCCAGCGCCATTGCCAGACGTCTAATCTTAGATAAACAGCAATCGCTGAACCTGATTGAGACCAAGCCTGAATCAAATAATTTGAGAAAAACGCGACAGAAATACCAATCACGATATTCAACTGATTAATTGAAACCAAGCGACCTCTTTGGGCCGGCGGTGCAAGCTCAGCGATATACATCGGGGCTAGAATGAGCGCCGCACCGACAGCAAGTCCTCCGATCATCCGCGCCGCTATTAACATGACAAAATCTGGTGCAAATGCCGAACCCAACGCCGATATCAGATACAAAAAGGCAGCCCAGGTAAGCAACTTCCGCCTACCTACTTTCTGACTCAGTGGTCCAGCTATTAGCATCGCAAAGGTAGACGATAGCGCCAGTGAGGCCACTGCCCAACCCAGCTGAATTTTTGAGAGCGAAAATTCGAGTTCAATAAATCCTACGACCCCGGAGATCACCGAAGCGTCGAACCCCATCAGGAAGCCGCCAAGCGCCACGATAAGGGAAGTTCTAATAGTAAAAATTAATTCCGAGTTCACTGTCCGTTGCACCCTCAGCTACATTTTACCGTGGCTGAATCTTGTGCGTGAGGAACCAACCGAATATCCGCAAGTGATAGCGAAAATTTTCCAGAGGTAAGCAATAAGAAAGGCGTATCTACTTGGGAAACATTGAGGCCTCGGCTTGAAAAACAGGCCAAGTCTATTGATACCTTCAACCATTGATCAGCCGGAACTGATTGGAACAATCTAGTGAGATCTGCATTACCCGCACATGGGTAACCGCACCCCATTCGCAGTACAACCTGTTTTTTAGGTGGCTGATTCACTCTTAAGGTCATCACAAGTGCTGAATCAGCATCATCGTATTGACTTAAATCCTGCGCGAGGCTCGCCAAGTAGAACTGACCTTCGCCCCGACCTTTCCAGCTCAACGTGTAATCGTTCTCAACCTCGTTTCGAACCAATTTAATGCGTTTACTTGCAGATACTGTTTCGAGCGCGGTCGCTTCTAAACGCCAGTTTTTCTTATCACCCAAGAACGACTGGAAACCTGACGCTTTACCCGCTTCAAGAATAACGAGATCGTCAATCGCAAACGAATCATCTTGGTGCACTTCCTCAGCTACCAACGACTGAGTCACCAACAGCAAAACCACAAAGCTTAGTAATAGATTTCCCATCAAGTCTCTCAACTATTTAATAATATCGGTTCAGGCGGCGAACTGATCTGGCCCTCCAACGATTGTAATTTCTCCCAGAGAAAGTTCAAACTCCTTGTCCGTCCACAACAAAAAAGGTGTTGTTAATTTTTTAGCGGCATTCCCCGACCCAACAAATTCATTTAGGGGAATCGATAGGGTCTGCCAAGTGCCGATCGTCAAGTCACTCAATAGTCTGGTTACATCTAATTGATGTCCCGTTGGATAAACGCAATCCTGCCTAAACACAACACTTCCCTTCGGCGCCTGATGAATACATAAAGAAACCTGTAATACAGCACCCGGCGTCATCACTTTCGAGCAGTCAACATCGCGCTCAGAGAGGAAAAACACCTGCCCTGGACCTCCATTCCAGCGTATCTGTCGAGCGTCTTCCTGTCGCTGCCAATCGACGGTTTGCACAACCACCACGCCATTTTCCGTACGCGTATTGTTACCAGCAACCGCGACATGCCAACCAGCTTCATCACCCACATACATGTCAAAAGGTGGCGTGGGTCGGCTCGTAAACACGCTCAACTCGCCTTCTGGAACAGTGACTCGCGTTGGGTCTTGCTCAGAGAGGACAGCCGTTAAAGTTTCGTTATCTTTCAAGCTGAGGCCGTAACCAAATGGATAGAGTGGACAATACTCGGCATCGCCAAAGTTGAGCGGCGACTGCAAGGGTTCTTTTGGCCAAGAGAAAGGTAATTTTCCAGTAAAATCTGCACCGTCTCTCGCAAACAATAGATCGACTAAGCCGTCGGCTTCAGAACCTGGCAGCCACCCGACAACAAAAGCGTCTGAAGCATTTATTTCAGGGTTAACCCACAATGGACGTCCGGTTAAAAACACGGATATCACAGGTACTTTACCACTCACTTTTTTGAGTGTTTCCAAATCTCTAGGCGATATGGATGAATAACTTAGATGGGTTCTATCACCATACCCTTCGGCATAAGGTTGTTCGCCAAAAACGACGACAACGGCATCGTAAGCCGTGACGTTATCAACATTTTCGCTCAGTTCTGCATGACCATTTCCATCGGCGAGCGCGCCTTGAATCGCCTGAAAGACCGAAGTGGCACCCGGAAAATCGTCATTTCCAACGCCATCACCCTGCCAAGTCAACGACCAACCACCTGCTTGCATCGCAATATTGTCAGCCCCACTGCCTGTCACGAGAAGTTTCGCGCTAGATTTAAGCGGCAGCAACGACGCATTATTTTTTAGCAGAACAGCACTTTCTCTAACAGCTTGGCGTGCAATTGCCCTATGCGCTGCAGAGCCGACCAGCTCACTTTTACCGGCTATCGGACGATCTGATGGTTTGTTAGGAAATCTCAATCCGGCTCTCAGCTTGACGCGAAGAATTCGAAGTACAGCGTCGTCAATCCTAGACATGGAGATGGCGCCATCAACAACGCTAGAGATAGTATTGTGCCAAAGACCTCGCCAATCCTCGGGAGCCATCAGCATATCGATGCCCGCATTCACTGCCTCGGTTCCTGAAACGTTAGACGATGCACTCAGTTGTCCGTGACCGTTCCAATCGCTAATAATAAAGCCGTCGAACCCCATTTTGTCTTTAAGTACTTCTTGCAACAAATAGTGATGGCCATGCATTTTATTGCCTTGCCAACTGCTAAACGAAGCCATCACGACCTGGACGCCAGCTTTTATCGCATCGCCATAGGCAACACCATGCACATCTCTTAGGGTAACCTCATCACACAGTGTGTCACCTTGATCAACACCTTCATGAGTGCCGCCATCTCCAAGGTAGTGTTTTGCCGTTGCCCAGATATGCGGCCCCGTCAAAAAATCCTCGTCTGACAGCTTACCCTGCAAACCCTCTATGACCGGAGCTGTAAACTCACGAACCAAATCGACAGACTCAGAATAGCTCTCGTAAGTTCGTCCCCAGCGATCATCTAAAGTCACTGCGAGCGCTGGCGCAAATGTCCAGTCAAGTCCAGTCGCAGCGACTTCAATCGCCGTTGCTTCAGCGATTTTTCGTGCAAGCTCAGGGTTTCGTGTTGCTCCAAGACCAATGTTATGGGGAAATAGTGTCGCGCAAAATAGATTATTATGGCCGTGCACTGCATCAATACCCCAAGCGCAAGGTAAAGGGGCACCCGATTCAAGAGACGCATCGTAAAACTCATCTGCCATTCGCAGCCATTCAGCAGTATCTGCGTGCACATTTTCATTTGGTGGCGCGCCACCACCACTCAGCACTGTGCCAATATGGTATTCAGATAGCTCCGCGGGAGTGATATAGCGAATATCAGGCTGAATCATCTGGCCCACTTTCTGTGCCAAAGACATTCCTTCAAGCATCAGCTCAGCTTCTTTGTTTAGCTCGGTATTCAACATTTCCGCGGGCGCAGAGAAAGGCCAGGATACTGACATACTTGTTTATTCCTCAATTATTTTATGGGGAAGCCGGGTCTAACGATGGTTAGACCCGGTTTAACTTGTCTCAGAAATATCAGGGCTTGAGATTATAAGCCGCTCTAATTCCTGCTGAACGCGGCGCGTTCCATGTGAACAACGGCGCATCGGGAGATGGACCGCCGACATAGTATGTTTGGAAACGCTCATCTGTCGCATTGTAGACAAATGCCTCAACCGACCAAGTCTCATCAGGTGAAACGTATTTCACAGTGAAATCAACGGTTGCATATGCGTCTCGCTTGTCCGAGAGAGAGGCAATTGCATCGAAGTTACCTTCAGTGAAGTGCGTCTCGTCTTTATAGTGAAACTTGACGTAGGGCTCGATAGAGGCGCCATTTTGTAATCCAAAGTAGTGCGAATAAGCGAGAGTAAACGTAAACGGCGAAGAATAAGGAAGTTCGTTACCCGCTATGCTGCTCACACCACTGCCTGAATCTTGTGGAATACAAGCAAACTGGGCTCCAGCATCTTCACGTTGTTCACAGAAGTATGCTTCACCTGCGTATCCCGGCCAGCTCTTAAATTTAGCGTCGAGAATACCTAGACCACCAGTAAACAAACCATCTTCCCAAGGAATGACGTTCCATTCGAGTTCGATACCCTTGATCTCGGCCTGACCGGCGTTGGAAGTGACCAAAGTACCGATGGGCTGACGTGGCTCAAGAATAGTCCCCGGTGGATCTTCCACAAAACCTACGTCACGGAACTGACTGACTTGTTTGTCCTTAAACTCAGTCAGGAAAGCGGTAAATACGAGCGTCGCTCGACCGTCCCAGAGCGTTCCCTTGTAACCAAACTCATAGTTAAGCACCTCTTCCGCATCGAAAGAAAATATTTCAATTCTTCCACAGCGGCAGACATCGACACCATCACCGAATGAACCCGCTTTAGAGCCTGTTGCTGCGTAGAGATAAAGGAATGTATCTTCGTTCAGATCGTAGTCCAAACCTACACGCCAGTTACCTTTACTGAACTCCTCGCGATTATCGTTGACGTCAAAAAGTTGATAATTTCCTTCCCGGTTCTGTGATCCCAATCCAGCAAAATTAATATCATTACTTGTAAACAGCGGTAAAAAGAGCTCATCACGTTGCGCCGTCGTTTGTGGAAAACCATCAAACGGCACGAGGCCGTTGGTAAAGCTGCAACCAGCACTGTTAAAGCAGCCTATGTTTCTGCCACCGACGTCTTCGCGAACATCTTCAGTCTGACGGTAACCTAACGTCAGGTGCCATTGCTCATTAATATGCCAGGTCGCCTGACCAAATATCGCTTGAGACACAAGCGTACGTTCAGGCTGAACAAAAGAGATACCCCCTGCCGCACCTTGCGAACAACAAAACGGTTGTTCAACATCGAAAATAATGTCGTTATCTTCACGGAAATCAAAGAAACCGATGATCCAGTTTACGTTTCCAGTAAGTCCCTGAAACTGAAGCTCGTGCGACATAGATTCGTAGTGCGATTCCGCTGTCGCAAGATATAAACTACCGAATGGTGGCGTTCGATTTAGCCAACCGGTGTTCGCACCTGGTAGGGCTCGCCATCCCATATCGCCATCCCACTGCTGCTCTCGCTGCTGTCTTGCCCAGCCTGCGTTGTACACAACATCTATTGAATCTGTTAACGCATAAGTAAGATGACTGCGAACTGCATCATTGGTTAGATCCATATACCCGGGTATATTCGGATCAACGTAGTCGATATTCCCGCCATTGAAGCGGCAAAGATCTTCGTTGGCTTCGCAATTAGGGGCGATTGGCCAACCTGCATTGTTGTCCTCTGCGGTTTCAAAACTCACCCGCCAACTTAGTTCATCCAATGGCTCCCAAAGAAGACTCACCCGCGCCGCCCAACGATCAGCATTGCCGTAGGTCTCATCTTTACTAACGCTACGATTCCAACGCTGATCCATATCAGGAATGCCGTCAGGTCCGGAAAAACCCTGGCCCAGTAAATCTTTGTCACCACTTCCTTGATTTGCAAAACCGTCCCGATTTTCCTCGAAGTAGTTCGCTCTCACAGCGAGCGTGTCGGTTAGTGGAATATTTAGCGTGCCAAGAATCACACCATGATTTCGATTACCACGCTCCATGCCAATGGTGCCAAAAACCCCATCGAAGCTTGGCTTCGCGGTGATTACGTTGACGCTACCCGCAGCTGAATTACGCCCGAACAGTGTGCCCTGAGGTCCGCGCATCACTTCTAACCGCTCGAGGTCAAACATGAGTGCCGTGGCACCCTGTGGACGCGGCGAATAAACACCATCTACGTGGAAAGCAACGCTGGGATCAGCTATCTCCGTAAAGTTATTGCTGTTAATGCCCCGAATTGTTAGCTGGACACCACTATCCGAGGGTGAAAATGCTACGTCGAAGTTAGGCACTAAATCAGAAGCGTCGCGAATGTCTCTTACACCATTTTTGGTCAGTGCATCCTGGTCAAAAGCGGATATTGCAATCGACGTTTCCATTAAGTTCGTTTCGGTTCTGGTTGCCGTAACCACGACGGTTTCGAGCACACGTTCCGATTCGGCCTCAGACTCAATTTCAGTTTCTGTTTCCGCAGCAAAGGTGCTGCTTGCTGCAGCAACGGCAAAAACACCGAATGCTAAGGTAGAGCCAAATTTCCTCAAGATATTCATACCTAACAACTCCTTAGAGGCAAACTGTTGTTCTTCTTTTGTAATAATCAAAGTCTGATTCCTACTCATGACCCACCTCCTGTAAGAGCTATGTCATCAAAGTAGAAAGTCCAGTTATCAGCATCGCCCGCTGCATCTCCAGCGGTACCATTATCGAAAATAAAGGTGATTTTAGTTACGCCGGCACCGGTGTCGCCGTCAAAGTCAAAACTTAACTCTTCCCAGCCAGAACCCGCATGGGTTACCGTACGCTCAACATTTAACCCCTCAAGCTTGAACAATACGTCCACGCTACGAGAAGCAAAAACTTTCATCGTGAAAGTACTGCTCGCTGAAAAATCAACCTCACCATTTAATGTCAACGTACTGCCACCAAATGTTGCACCGGCAAATTTCTGCATCCGACCAACACGCGCACTAGTATTGATACCCTCTACCTGAGGATTATCAATCACTGTTGCAACGCCGCCCTCGAAATTAG
>CBFHOH010000059.1:0-9642 GCA_965657335.1 Candidatus Azotimanducaceae bacterium | reverse complement strand
ATGCAGGCAAAAGAGCGCAATGGTTGGAAATAGAAGAATTTCCTCCCTACGAAATAGATGTTGATGAAGGGGAAAATCTATTCAGTATTCCATTTGCAAACGGCAAAGGATATGCCGATTGCTTTGCTAACAAAGGGATGGGTGTCAAACAAAATTACCCTTATTTTGATGCCGATCGGTCCGAAGTGATTACCCTCGATTATGCTATCAATATTTGCCGAGAGAGGCATGGTGAGAAGCCGCTCGATTATCTTGGCGAAGAAATGGGCTATATTACTGCCTACATGGCATTCACTTCACGTGGTAAATATTTCAATATTAATATACCCGATGCGGGGCTGCCGAGTTATAACAAGGGTAAAAAGTTTTACTACACCCGACGCGGCCAGTTAGATTTTGCTTGCAGCAGCTGTCACATTGCCGCAGCCGGTAATTTGATAAGAGCGGAGGTGTTAAGTGCTTCCATCGGCCACGCAACGCACTGGCCAACCTACCGACTAAAGTGGGATCAGCTGGGTGGATTACACCGTCGATTTATTGAGTGTAATGAACAAATAGGGGCAGAAGGTCTCGAACCCCATGGCGAAACTTACCGAAATCTAGAGTATTTTCTGACTTACATGAACAATGGCATGGAATTGAACGGCCCTGGAAGTAGAAAATGAATAGCAAAGCGATTGCTTTTGACATGACGCTGGTTTTTGCCATGCTGGTCTTCACTGTTGTTGGCTGCTCTGAGCCAACTCGCTCTGTAGTTGAAGCTCACAGTGAGGGGGAAATGACGACACGAGCGACTGCTCGTTTGAGCGGAGTTGAAAGCGTGGAGGAAATGCTTAACGACGCCGAGATGAAGTATCGAGAAGCCCAACAACTCGAGCATGCCTGGAAAGCGACGCCAAAACACGTGCAAGCGGCTCGTAAGGCGCTTCAGGCTAACGATCAAAAAGCGGCGATGACTGCTGCCAAACGGGCTTTGCATTCGGCCAACGCGTCCTTGGCGCAGGCCATGCGGGGCGAAGATGAGTGGCGAAACCACGTTGTGAAATAGATGAGTGTATCCCGCCGTGATTTCATTCACCTGCTGACCCTCTCGGGTATGGCGACGGGGCTTTCCGGTTGTTCGTTGCTTGATTTGGCCAATGCCTCGCAGAGCGCTAATAATCTTTACGATGTGCCAGCTTTGGGGCAGGTGCGCCTGCTTCATATCACCGATACCCATGGTCAGTTAAATCCGATTTACTTCAGAGAGCCGAACGTGAACCTAGGCATTGGAAATGCTCGGAATCGGCTGCCTCATCGTGTGGGGAAAAAACTTTTAGATCTGGTACCTGACCTGACGGATCAGCAAGCGCACGCATTCACTTATCTAAATTTTTCAGAAGGTGCTGAAAAGTATGGTGAGGTGGGCGGTTTTGCTCACTTGAAAACGTTGGTCGATCGTCTGCGAAACAATGCTGGCGGCAGTCTGTTGCTGGATGGCGGTGACACATGGCAAGGATCTGGCACCGCGTTGTGGACGCGCGGTAAGGATATGGTGGGTGCTTGTAATTTGTTAGGTGTCGACGTGATGACGGGGCACTGGGAGTTCACCTACAAAGAAGATGAAATACGTAGCAACATCAGAGACTTTACAGGTGATTTTGTAGCTCAGAATATCAGGGCGACGGAGGATGCGCTGTTCGATGGCGTTGAAGTGTACGATGAAGATACGGGACACGTTTTTCCACCTTACGTCATAAAAATCGTTAATGGAAAAAGGTTGGCGATCATTGGTCAGGCATTTCCGTATACCCCTATTGCTAATCCCGCTCGAAATATTCCCGATTGGCGTTTCGGTATACAGGAGGAAGGACTAAGTGAGCTTGTCGGTGAATTGAGGAAGTCAGAAAAACCAGACGGTATCGTGCTGCTGTCGCACAATGGGATGGACGTCGATCTCAAACTCGCCTCGAGGGTCTCTGGTATCGATGTGATACTGGGTGGTCACACCCATGATGGCGTGCCAAAACCGGTTGAAGTGAAAAATGCAGGTGGCACAACACTCGTCACTAATGCTGGATCTAACGGCAAGTTCGTTGGCGTTGTTGATCTCGAGTTTGGCGATAACGGGCTGATTGCCTATCAGTACCATCTGTTGCCAGTTTTCGCCCGCATGATCCCGGCAAATGTTGAGATGCAAGATTATATTGATCGTGTTCGAAAGCCTTACCAGCAGACTCTGAATGAGGAGCTGGCGCTGACGGAAGGACTGCTCTACCGTCGTGGAAATTTTAATGGCAGCTTCGACCAGGTAATCTGTAATGCCCTCACCAGACAGCTAGATGCTGAAATAGCATTATCCCCGGGGTTCCGATGGGGAACCAGTGTGTTGCCTGGCGAGGTTATAACGATGGACCGATTGTTGGATCAAACGGCGATTACCTATCCCGAAACGTATGTGAGAACGATGAAGGGAGGAGAGCTAAAAAGCGTGCTTGAAAGTGTCGCGGATAATCTGTTCAACCCTGATCCATATTTTCAACAGGGCGGCGATATGGTGCGCACCGGGGGGCTTCAATACTCCTGTTCGCCAAATGGTGTGTCAGGTAAGCGAATCAATGATCTGCGAACAAACAACGGTGAGCCTGTCGAGGAACGGAAAGATTATAAGGTTGCGGGATGGGCTACGGTAGGAAGTCGATCAACGGGCGCACCGGTGTGGCAAACAATTGCAGATGACTTGCGTGATAGACAAGTTGTTCGACTAAATAGTATCGATAAACCGCGGCTAAAGGGGATAACAGATAATGCTGGTTTGGCGGACTACTGACAATGGCTAGCGGGCAACTTTGGCGCCAGGCTCATCATAAATGGCGAGTATTTTCGTCACATCTTGGGTGGGTATTGGCCCTGTCACTATCGACGGACATGCTTGCTGCAGCAGATTCGGAACTCAAACCTTTTGCGGAAGCACAGGTTTTATTGCAGGTGAGCGACAATAATGCTGCTACCTACACTTCAGTGCTCGATATTTCCAACAACCTGATCAAGCATTACGGCGGCCCTGATCTGGTAGATATCGAAATAATAGCTTTTGGTAAAGGGGTTGAGATGTACTTCGACGAAACGGGGGCAGAAAACCCTAACCAGATACGCATCAGAAGTCTGCAAGAAAATGGCGTGCGTTTCTATGTTTGTATGAACACGCTGGATAGTCTTGAAAGGGCCTCAGGAAAGCGTCGGACGATATTGCCGAACATTGTGGGTGTTCAAACTGGCGTTGCTTTTATTGTCGATGAGGCAAACGAAGGGTTCACTGTAATAAAGCCTTGATGCTAGTTCTTCGATCAGGCAATCAGATCCTGAGAAGACTGAATGAGTATATAGCCAGCCATAACAATGAGAAAAATGCCAAAACCTCTTTTCAATGTATTTTGGGCAATGTAACCGGAAACGTATTTGCCAAAAAGTGAACCAATCGCGCCGATGAGTGAAAAGGCGATGATAACTTCCCAGTCTAGCGATAAATCGAATGCTTCCAGCACATCGAGGTATTTCGCAAAGCCCGTAAATGACTTGAGCGCAATGATGACCATGCTTGTCGCTACCGCGCGATGCATATTCAGACCGCCTAGCAAAACCAAGGCAGGCACAATTAAAAAGCCGCCACCGACACCTACAAACCCAGTAAGCAATCCGACCACCAACCCATCAGTGATTATTGTTATTGGATGCCGGATCTTCTGGACGCCTGTTGAATCAGTTCCGCTCTGGCTGCGATGGTTAGCTTCATCATCAACGATCGGCCGAAGCATTAGCACCGAGGCGACGATCATGACGGCAGCGAACGTCAATAGTTGTACGATGCCAGGCACAAATATCGCAAGACTGGCTCCCCCATAGGTGCCAAGCATACCCGGTATTCCGAATAGCACGACGTTACGCCAATCTACATGGTTTGCTTTAATACAGGAGATACTGCCAATCAAAGCGATGAAACCGACGATGGCCATTGAACCGGCGATGGCGATTTTTTCTTCTTGACCAACAAGATAGATAAGAATTGGCACCGTGAGGATTGATCCGCCAGCGCCGAGCAGGCCTACGGTGATGCCGATAATAAGCGCACCGGGGATAATGATCATCAAGGCTTCAAGCACTTAAGTCAGCCGTATCGGTATTTTGAAATACTGCGCGCCATTTCCCTCAGCAGGGGGGAAGTTGGCACTTCTCATATTAAATTGGACTGATGGATAAAGCAGAGCAGGTGCTTTCAGCATTGCGTCTCTTGTTTCCCTCATCGAAATAAAGTCCTCCTCGCTATCAATATCCCGAAGGTGAATGTTATTTGCCTTTTCCTCTCCGACTGTCGTTTGCTCACAAAACTCGGGTCTAGATTCGGAGCCATAATCATGGCAGAGGAAAATGCGAGTCTGATCTGGCAGTGACAGAATTTTCTGAATTGATTGGTACAAGGTGCTGGCGCTTCCAGCAGGAAAGTCGGTGCGCGCTGTTCCATAGTCAGGCATGAACAGTGTATCGCCAACAAAAACACAATCTTCGACAAGATAACTGACGCATGCTGGTGTGTGACCAGGCGTGTGCAAGACTCTAAATTGCAGCTTTCCTACCGCAAACGATTCGCCATCCGCGAGTAGCCTATCGAATTGACTGCCGTTGGTGGCAAAAGAGTGTTCGACATTGAAAATATCCGAAAAGGCAGCTTGGACCTGAACGACCTCGCTGCCAATGCAAATTTTTCCGCCAATAGCCTCTTGCAAAACACGAGTGCCAGACAGGTGATCTGCGTGGATGTGGGTTTCGAGAAGGTATTCGATCCTGATATTTTCTGATTCAACATATTCGATCAGTGTCTTAGCACTGTCAGTCGTGCATCTTCCCGCTGCGGGTTCATAGTTCAGAACAGGATCAATAACGACGCCCGCTTTAGTTTCAGGGTCGTGAACGACGTAGGTGAAAGTGAATGTAGAGACATCAAAAAAGTGCTTAATAACGGCAGCCATGTTCCTTCCAAGTATATTCTAAAACGGTATAAGGTTATTCCGAAATAGAATATTACTCGTAGGGAAATGATTATCAAGCTTTGTTTGAGCCCTGTCGGGGATTACACCATTCTGGGTAAATCATCGGGTGGCTCATGCCGGTCAGGGTGTGCTCTGGTCGCAAGGTCTGGCGCTATTGAACGATAAAGGTATCGATTACCTTCAAGGGTCCGCGCTATTCTATTTCGGCTCATGAGGCAGTGCAGGTGCGCCACGCACTCGCCGAGAGCCATGATTTTTGTGTAACCTTCAAGCTTTCGAGCAAATAAAACCGGTAGCAAATCGGTCGCTACTTGCGGTTCCACGCAGTTTTCCTCTAACTGCAGCATGCGGTCCTCGTGATGCTCGATCAGTTCATCCAACCGTGCCTGAACGTTGTAAAACGGCAGGTTGTGGGCGGGTAACACGAGTGTTTCATTCGGGATAAGTGCCTTGAATTTAACGTGAGATTCCATCCAGCCGAGCAGAGGGTTAGCCTCGGGTTCGGTCGGATGTACGCTGACATTCGACGTCACGATAGGCAGTATCTGGTCGCCGGATATCAAAATTCGGTGTTGCTTCGAATAAAGACAAACATGCTCCGGAGAATGGCCCATGCCGCAGATGATCTCCCACTCGGCGCCGCCAATAGAGAGAATTTGGCCCTCCACCAAGCGGGTAAATGAAATTGGAAAAGGATGATCGTCAGCGGTTGGTGCAAAACTACTGGGCGTATTGTGAAGCTCCTCAAGAAAAGATTTCTCGATACCCGCTCGTTCGAAGTAGGCTTCGGTTTGCCAGTGATTACCATCGCGGGTCATCGGACCCATCGTTTTGGCCATGAGGTACTCTTGGAAACTCATTGAAAGTGACACTCGACAATGTTGCGTCAGGAAGCCCGCCTGTCCCGTATGATCTGGGTGCATGTGTGTGCACACAATTCTCGTCACAGGTTTGCCTTTCAATTCGTTCTCGATAACTTGCAACCACAGATCTCGGGTTTCATCGCCACGAATACCCGTATCGACGATGGTCCAGCCATCTTGATCTTCGATTAGGTACAAGTTGATATACTTCAGTGACATTGGTAGTGGCATTTGAAGCCATCGGACACCTGGTGCGACTTCCTGGGTTGTGCCAAAGGGCGGCGGCGAGGAATAAGGGTACTCAAGTTGGGTGGATTCTGTGCTCATAGTGCTCACACGTTTAAAATGGACGTCCATAATACACAAGTTCCGATTGGGCTGTTCAATTTTGACTGCTCGAGTGCAGAAACGTTACTTGGTTGCTGCCTCATTATGATTTCTGCAAATAATCGTCAGCTGGCCCGCCCATTCAACGCGTCATTTTCAACTACTAGTTGCGCATAATGTGAACTAGGCCACGAAATTAACAATTAGTAGAGAGATAAGGCGAAAAACAGTTTTGCCAGCGTTATGATCTTGATTAATGGCAAGAAGTCTGCCCAATCGCAGCGAGTTATGTTTCTCTGGTCTGAGTAAATATGAACAAAGCAAAATCTACTTCGTCGAACAAGGGTTCAAATGCCGAAAGCATTAACGTCTTTCGCACGGTGAAGTGGGCGGCGGATAAAGAGGTGGACTACTTACTTGAAGGACTTGCGGCGAATGTCGCTGACGCGCTGTTTGAAGCAATGAACAACGATGAGCAAAAACGGGCGCTGAATAGTCACTTCAACGTCATGCGAGGACTCAAGCTCAACAGCGGGTCGTTTCGAGAAGAATTTAGCTTGTTGATGAACGTATCGTGGGCAGCGTTGATCAATGCCAGAGACAAGCAGGCTGTCCCAGATGCAGACGATGAAGTAACAGAACTACTTAAAGCCTATAGTGATCGGAACTTGAATCACCATAAGGCGTTATTAGCGCAGATACAGCAAAAGCTTAGCCGGTTGTGTCATAAAGAAATGTCTTTCCATCCTCTTTTGCCAAGTAACTTTTACCTTTGTTTCTGGGTGGCAACTGAAAAACTGGGTTTAACTCACGATGAGAGATGTTTGCTGATTCCGCTGTTCAATCGTTTTGTTATGGATCAGTTTGATCACGTCTTGTCTGCGGCGCATCAGGCGTTGATCGACGAAGGTGTCTAGAACTCTGTTGACGTTTAGCCTGTGCGTTTTGCTACCGAAAGTTCGTAGTCCGCGCCGACCCGCGTTACGTATCCAGCGGTGGGCGTCGCGAAATGAGTGCCAATAATCAGCGTCTCGGTGTCGGCGTAAAGCGATAAAAAATCTTGCCTTGTTTGAGTGGCTTGCGCGGAATCATAATCAGCGCTGCTGCTCCAAGTGGTTTCCGCAATTTGACATGGATGGTGAATGCTATCTCCAGTGATCACAGCGTCTTGCCCACCCGACTGAATATGCACACTGACATGCCCCGGCGTATGCCCCGGAGTAGGTTCCAGCACAACCTCTTCACAAATTTGATGTGTCATCGGCACGAGGTCGACCAGTCCCGCTTCAAACACGGGTCTTACTGAGTCGGCCATGATGGTTGCATATTCTTCTCCTTCTGCCTCTTCTGTCCAATAGTTAAACTCGGATTCTGCCATAAGATATCTAGCTTGCGGGAAGGTAGGCACCCATGCGCCATCAACCAGCATGGTATTCCATCCGACATGGTCAACATGGAGGTGTGTACACAACACAATGTCGATATCTTCTCGCTTAAAACCTGCTGCTTCGAGGTCTGCGAGAAAGGGTAGCTGTAGATTGTTCCATGCGGGAATATTGCGTTTCTTATCATTCCCCAGGCAGGTATCGACGATGATTGTTTTGGTTGGCGTTTCTACAATGAGTGCGTGAACACTCATGATCAATTTTCCTTCATCATTAATAAAATGAGGTGATAACCAGTCGTGTTTGAGCACTGCCTCGGGAGTTGCGTCCGGTAAAATGAACCGTGAACCACCAACAGACTCGAGTTCCACAATTTTTGTTATTTTTACATCCCCGATTTGCCATGTGTGCATAATTGATTCCAGAGTCGTGATGACCCGTTAGTTGTTAAGTTGTGCTGAATTCAGCTTGATCGCCTGAATTTGAATTGGATACTTTGATGTTAAGACTATACTGAAATACGACAGGAAATGCCTCGCTTGAAGTGACTGTTGTGCTGTCAATTAAGCGGTGGATAATTCACGAAATCGTATCATTAATGCTGTCGGAATAGTGTCTTCGCACAACTTGTCCTCGATGTGTCGCCGGGTAACAATGCGGTGGGCCATTTGGAGTTAGGTAGCTAGAAAATGGTCTGTAGGGTTCAAGTCTTACTTGCTGATTTTACTAAGAATCGCGTTAATGGTGCCTATACTCTTCGCTATTGATGATTAACCATGCTCGATTAGCTCGTGATCGAAATAATCGTACCGCCAATCAACGGCGCTAAATTCTCCATGCTCTTCTTATTTATACTCGGCAGTATCACCGGGAGTATTTTTTGAAAATGATCACCAGCAATCTTTGAGTAGTAGATATTCCAGGTCATTTTGCCTATTTTTTCACCCTGACTTTCAACGCATATTTCCGACACATAGTCTGTAATTGGAAAGTTTTTGCCTGTTGCTTGATAAACGTAGCGGTTGGGTGCATCCCAAAACAAGATTTCCTCAAATACATCGCCGAAGAACGTAAACTCAACATTAAAGTTTGGCTCTTCTCCATCAACAGCCTGATGGATTTTGACTTCTTTAGCGAGCAAGTACCATTCCGGTATTTTGTCTGGATCGCCCATGATTTCAAAAACCTCCTTGCAACTGTAACCCTCAAAATTAATTGCAGACGACATCATCAAAGGGGCTTTTGTGTATTTTTTTATATCAAAATTGGACATGGCTCACTGTTACTTCAACAAGGGAGTTATCAAAATAGGGAATATGTGAGATAAACTAAATACCTAGTATTGGTTACCTCAACAGAAATGGTATTTACAGAATCTGCTGGCTCGAGTAGTAGTAATATAAGGGATCCCGACTGTCGTCCAACGGCACCATAGAAATGGCCTCGAGGAATAGCGAAAACAATTCTGCCTGGGAGGATATTTCTAACTTAGTATGAAAGCGTTTGCGATGAACTTTCACCGTATCAACACTAATATCTAACAATCCAGCAATTGATTTGCTGGCATATCCCTTGAGGATTAATTTAACTATTTCACATTCTCGTTTAGTGAGATACTCACTGCCAAAATTATTAAACGCCGCATCTAAAGTACTTCCAAATTGACCATTAGTGTCTTCCGCAGCCAGTAATTTTGCCAGTTGGTTTTCCCGCGACCAATGCTGTTTAAATGCAGACAAAAGTACTGGAAATAATTTTCGTAATTCTCGAATTTTAAACTCCCTTGGAGCGCTTCCATCTCTCAATCCAAACGTTAGTCCGATGTGAAGATGGTCTGATATTTTTGCCAGGATGGCAGTTTCATCGATTATACGAGTGTTTTTAAAATAGCTACGATAATACTCTGTGTTGGCAAACGAATCTGGGGTCACTTCACTAAGTCTGTAAACGCCATCTCCAGCGCCACATTTATAAAGATCGTAAAAAGGGTCTAATAAATAGGCTCCATCAAAATAGGGCCCGAGGGTAGGCGACTCATCTAGA
>CBFHOH010000058.1:0-9707 GCA_965657335.1 Candidatus Azotimanducaceae bacterium | reverse complement strand
ATTTCCTGATGAGACGCACTAAACTCAAGACCGTTAAAACTTTCGCGCGTGATGAAGTTCACAACGCCGGCGATCGCATCAGAGCCGTAAGTTGCCGCGGCGCCCTCTTTAAGCACCTCAGCACGTTCAACGGCCAGTTTTGGAATGCCATTGACGTCAACGAAACGGCCACCGGGAAGGCGTGCCGATATCGGTGTTTGACGTTTGCCGTTGATCAAGACCAGCGTTCGCTCTGGACCCAGACCACGAATATTTACATTCGCCACACCTTCCGATGCATTTGACTGGAACTGATTCGACTCCCCATCGACACCAGAACTAGCTGACAAGCGACGAACGATTTCAACGATGCTCGGCGCCCCTTGTTTTGCGAGATCGTCTCGCTTGAGGATAGTGACCGGCGATTCAGAATCGATCGGCGTACCCTTAATAAACGAACCTGTGACGATGACTTCTTCCAGCTCTTCCGCAGCGAAAGCAGTCGTCGCTAAACATGCGGACAGAATTCCTGTCGTCGCAAGTTTAGATAGTTTGAAGCTTTTCATATTTACCCCTAAAACATTCATTATGAAATTTTTCCCGTGGCTTTTCTGCACCCACGACCGACGGAATATACATTTCGAAAAAACGCTTTTCAACCGAGAGGGGAAATCAAAAATCGAACCATCAGGCGCAACAAATCCTGACTTTTTTGACGAACTGACTTGCAATTTTTTCTGAGCGGGGAAATTTTTCTACACTTGACCCCGCAGCGACACAAATCGGTCTAAAACGCCTTGTTTTTAGATCGTTATGCAACTTTTTTTGGCAACCAGGTGTTCAAACGATGGCCTGCGCCGGAGTATCACCTGCGGAAATTACACGTAATAAACGTGCAAAAAAAACCAAATATCACTCGCTAGAATTAACCAGTATCGGCGAGCTAAATGGACTGATTTTTGCGATAAAAGTACCCCCTGCGAGACACCCGGCCAGATCTTTCAATCCTCCGAGTGCTTGTCCTCCTGGCGGGCAAGCCGACTAAGCCGCCGTCATTGGCTGTCAAAAAAATAACCATGCTAAGACAATGGATTTGACTTATCACATGCTTTTCGGCAATTCACCGTTTTTAAGGAATTGAGGTTCACGCTGTCTGACGAGGCAATGCAATGAATCAATGCAAAAATCGGGAAAGATCATTGTCTCGCTCGCCGCGTCATTTGTGCACTCGCGTTTACCGCGGATGAGTTCATTCAACGAATGCACAAAACCTCTACTGCTATTTTAGTAAAGCGTCGCCAAAGACGCAGAGTCCCAATCAGCCAGTTCGTCGTGGCGGCCTTCCTTGATCTTCTGTGCCCAGTCAGGGTCCTGTAGCAACGCGCGACCGACAGCAATCATGTCGAACTCTCCGCGAGCTAGCCGTTCCACCGCTAGTGAAATCGGTTGCGTTTTAGACGATTCACCCTGGAAACTTCCAATGAAGTCAGACGACAGGCCAACAGAACCCACAGTAATTGCTGGTAGTCCCGTGAGTTTTTTGCACCATCCCGCCAGATTAAGACCTTGATCGCCATCCACTTCGGGATACTCCGCCTCCCACCATCGACGCTGGCTGGCGTGCAGAACGTCGACGCCCGCATCAACGAATACTTTCAAAAATGCTTCAAGCTCTGCTGGTGTTTGCGCAAGACGCGCACTGAAGTCCTGCTGCTTCCACTGAGACCAGCGCAGAATGATTGGCATGTCCGGGCCGACCTGCGCCCTGCATTCAGCAATCACCTCGCCCGCAAATTTTGCTCGTTCAACCAAGCCGCCGCCATATTTGTCGGAACGCGTGTTCATCACTCCCCAAAAAAACTCATCAATTAAGTAACCATGCGCACCGTGTATTTCGATACAATCAAAGCCCAAACGAGCGGCGTCGCCGGCAGCGTTAGCATAGGCCATCACCATGTCAGCAACCTCGCTGTCGGTTGGTTCAGGGTTCACCTGTGTGCCTGTGTGAGTCCGGCCAGATGGACTGTCTGAGATAGCTTCGGGTTCGGGCCCCGTGCCCGGCTGGCGCATCATACCGACGTGCCAGAGCTGCGGACCAATTTTCGCAGGTGTTTGATGCGTCGCTTGCACGACTCCGCCCCAGCCCTCTAGTGCGCGCTCAGCATGAAAGTTGGGTACCTTTTCATCATTCGAAGCGCCCCCTCGAGCAATCGTTGTCCCTTCTGTAATCAGCAGTCCGACGTCCGCGTCACCGCGTCGCTGATAGTACGCCGCAACGTCTTCTCCGGGAATACCGTCCGGTGAAAACGAGCGAGTCATGGGTGCCATCACGATGCGGTTAGGCACTGTCATACCGCGAATGGTCATGGGTTCAAAGAGAGCTTCAATATCAGACATGCTAGAGACCTTCATTAATAAAATTTGTGTTGAGCCAAACGCATCTATCGCCGATTTGACTCTTCTTTTGCCGAATTCGTGCGCAGCATACCCGAGAACACAGATGGCGTCATGCCAATGCGGAAAATTGCGTTAACACAATAAGACAGCATGCAAGCAGGTACGAATGAAACACACAACACCATAACCTCAGCGTGTGTCATCTAATTGGAGGGAGGGGCAACAGCTGGTGGTAAAAAAATGACTTCGCTAATCAAACGTCAGCCAGGTGTCAGCATCTGCAGCGCCCTCCAACCGCCAGTAAGCAGTTGTTAGGCGATCCATAAAGCGTTGATCGTGACTGACCAAAAGCAGCCCGCATGGACAGTCTACCAACGCATTTTCAAGCGCCTCAATCGAGAGCAAGTCTAAGTGGTTCGTCGGTTCATCCATCACAATAAAATGCGGCTGCCGGACCATGCCAAGTGCTAACAGCAGCTTTCTGAGCTCACCAGGACTTGGCTGACGACTCTCAAGCAAGCGCCCGGGGCGCGAACCCAGACGCGAAACAATATTCATGACTTGACCCAAGTCAGCAGGGGGTAAAATCTTTGTGTCAGCAAGAATCTGCTGTCCCTGATTAGCCGTGATTTCCTGTGGTAAATGCACTAAATGATCAGCGCTGACATTTGCATGATCGAGCAAATGTGTCACCAGCGTCGATTTTCCAAGGCCGTTGCTGCCGGTGATGGCGATTCGATCTGTAGGGGCCATATGAAGAGCGGGATAGTGCATTGATCTCTCTTGCCCCAACGGCAACTCACCCGCTTCAAGGCGCAGCAGGTGCGAGCGGGGTGAGATTGACCCAGCCATCCAAATGCCGGTCTCGTAACGTTTGGAAACGGTGGCATTTTGCAGGTCTTCGTCAGCTCTGGCAGCGCGACTCTGCATCTGATTCAGCAAGCGTCCTGCCTGCCCGTCTTTACCGGAGACACGAACGCGATCAATTTTTTCCTTCGCGTCGTGGTCCTTGCGTGACAATCCCTTTTTCGACCGATCTTTATTGGCGCGTGACGCCGCGTTCCTTCTGGTGGTGATTTCACGCTGCAAACGAGCTTGTGCCTGCCTTGCAGCACCTCGCTGCTCTACGGCCTGCTGATGCGCGAGATCATGGAGCTTCGTGGCCTGACTGTAACCGCCTTTGAAAAGCTTATAATTAGGAGGCTCCAACATAAGACATTGATGACATAGCTCATCTAACAGATCACGATCATGACTCACAATCACACAGATACCTCGATATCGGTGTAAAGCACTGATCAACAGACGACGACCATCTGCGTCAATATGATTCGTGGGCTCATCGATAGCAAGAAGCGAAGGTGCTTCCCACAGGGCACAGCCGATCTGTGTGCGTTTACGTTCGCCGTGACTAAGCGTTGGCCAGCGATCTAGGTAAGCGGCATCGATACCAAGCCTACCGCGTAATGCGTAAGCCTCACGGTCAGCATCCTGTAGAAAAGCGGCCAACTGTTCGGGCGGATCATCTGTTCTTTGCGGACAGTAGACTGATTTTTGGGGAATGTTTATCGCGCCGTCGCTTTCCTTAACGAGGCCACACACCAATTGAAGCAGCGTTGTCTTACCGCAACCGTTGGGTCCGATGACACCAGTGAAACCTCGAGGAAAATGCACATTTAGACGCTCAAACAAGGGACTAACAGCACCGTCATGCGTGAACCAGACATTTGCAAGATCGGCTGATTGTTCATCTGCCATTGGTGCAGTCTCCTACCGGACAAGCGGCAATCAGCCGCGCAACGGATCTATGCGCCCTACTGGTCAATCACGCAAAGGTGCCACCAACAGCTGCTTGCACAAAAGCTCATCATGAAACACAGCTTTAATCTGCTGCGTTTATTTCCCAGTACTTGACGTCGACTTCTTTAGACAAAATGTTTACATCCCACATCACGAAATTTACGGCTCCATTGTCAACGGCATCCGTAAAATAGACCCGTAATGACGACCCTTGTCTCGTGAAGGTTCCTTGGTGAGGCGTGCTAAAGGAAGACCCATCCAACAAGAATGTTCTGGCTTCACCGCTTAAGGTGCCTCTTGTCTGGTCGCCATCCAGAGACTGCAGAAGATGAGTGGCAAACACAGTGCCGTATCCTTCAACCTGCCCCTCAAAATCCATTGAAGTACTATCTGCATCAATCGAGAGCCTTGTTACTTGCAGCTTGCCTGTACCGTCAGCATTGTCTAAATCCATTGAACCCCCCTTTCATTTTGTATTAGCACCTAAAACCCGCGCGCGCGTAGTTACAACAATAATTCTAGCGCAATGCCTGAAGCAATGTCACCAGACCTACCGTTTGAATCAAAGTCACTCATGGCATAGTCAAAAAATTACGCCTCAAAAATACACAAAACACATTGAATAGACTGATATTGAAGAGACTTAGGGCGACTCGCCTGCAACATTAGATAGATCTTTTTTTATCCAATCGACGACCTGCTTCCCCTCGTCTTACGCTTGTTTGACGTAATAGACGATTCAGCTATGATTTGATTTCTGACGAAAGGAGAGAAATTGTGATTTCATTAGAAGCTAAAAGTTTTGATAGTCCAGAGGAAGTTAATCAGGGATTTGCAAACGCGCTTATCGAGTCCGTTAATATTCGCGGTCAGAGAGTCAATAAATTAACCCTCCAGCCGAATTGGAAGTGGTCAGTTGACGTCAAACCCAATGTTGGCACAGCAACCTGCCAGGCAAGTCACTTGGGGCTTATTTTATCTGGCCAAGTTTGTTGCGTTCACGATGATGGCACCGAAATTACCTATAGCGCTGGCGATGCCTATTCTTTGGCTCCGGGTCATGACGCATGGGTGGTCGGTGATGACGTCGCCGTTTGCTATGAATTTGCTGGCATGTGGGGCGAATAGACTTCCATAGCCACCCAATTTGGATGTTCTGCAATTTACATACGGGATAGTTGCGTCTTAAATTTGACGAGACAGCAGCAACCGACTTTCTCAGATGCGCGCCCAACAGCACCGTTGGTCCCTCCTCTGTTTTGCGTTTTCTGTTCTCTAGCAACAATATCTGCACGTCTTTTTTGGTAGCATTCGTTATTTCAAACGAAAGCAGGTATTTACATGATCGGTCAGGCACGCTATCCCACGCTATTTTCTCCACTAGATCTCGGCTTTACTCAGCTGAAAAATCGAGTTTTGATGGGTTCGATGCATACGGGACTTGAAGAGAAGGGCCAAGAGGGTATTGAACGCATGGCGGCCTATTTTTCAGAACGCGCGCGTGGTGGTGTTGGCATGATTATTACCGGCGGCATCTCTCCTAACGAAGAAGGTGGTGTTGGAGCAAAACTATCCACGGCTGATGAGGCAGCTCAACATCGCATCATCACTGATGCCGTGCACGCCGCCGATGATGACGTGAAAATTTGCATGCAAATATTGCACGCCGGGCCATTGGCAAACACGGCGAATGCTGTTGCTCCGTCAGCGGTGCGATCGAGAATATCACCCGTCACGCCGCAGGCTTTGGACGAGGCAGGCATTCATAAACAGATCGATGACTTTGCAAATTGTGCAAGCAAGGCAAAAGAAGCCGGTTACGATGGTGTGGAAATCATTGGTTCTGCAGGCTATCTACTCAGTACATTTTTAGTGGAAAAAACCAACCATCGGAAAGATCAGTGGGGTGGTACTTTTGAAAACATGATGCGATTTCCGGTAGAAGTCGTGCGTCGCGTAAGAGAGGCCGTGGGCGACGACTTTATTGTTATTTTTCGAATCGCTGCCATGGATATGCTGCAAGGCGGGATGGCTTGGGACGAAATCGTACAGTTGGCAAAAAAAATAGAAAGCGTCGGCGCGAATATCATTAGCACGCATTTCACTTGGCACGAATCAGCGGTGCCGACCATTTCAACGCGCGTGCCACGTGCCGCCTTCGCCGGCGTCACAGGGCGTCTGCGAAAAGAGCTCACGATCCCCACCATTACAAGCAATCGTATTAATATGCCTGACGTCGCTGAAAAGGTACTGGCCGACGGTGATGCTGACCTAGTATCTATGGCGCGACCGATGCTGGCAGATGCAGATCTCGTGATTAAAGCGCTAGAGGGACGCGAAGACGAAATTAATACCTGTATTGCCTGCAATCAGGCCTGCCTTGATCATACCTTCATGGGCCAGGAGATCAGTTGCTTGGTCAATCCGCGCGCAGGTCATGAGACCATACTCAATTACACAAAAGCACAAACTCCAAAGCGGATCGCCGTCGTTGGTGCAGGACCCGCCGGCATGGCCTATGCTACCACTGCCGCGGAGCGTGGGCATCAGGTGACACTGATTGATGCCAGTGATGAAATTGGGGGACAGTTTAATCTCGCCAAAAGAATCCCAGGCAAGGAGGAGTTCTACGAAACCATCCGTTACTTCAATCGCATGGTAGAGGTGCTAGGCATCGATCTTCGCCTTAATACCGTGGCGACGTCGCCAATGCTGAAAGAAGGTGGTTTTGACGAGGTTATTATCGCAACGGGTATTGAACCCCGCAGACCAGACATCGAGGGCATTGATCACCCAAAAGTGATTAGCTATATCGATGCAATCAAGGGTAACGCGCCGATAGGCCAAAACGTTGCGGTCATGGGTGCAGGAGGTATCGGCTTTGATGTATCTGAGTTGATTTTGCACGCAGGTAAATCCGCGGCGATGGACCGCGATGTGTTTGCGAGGGAATGGGGGGTCGACTTCAAAAATCACCCCCGCGGTGGTGTAACTGGCGTAGCACCAACAGTCGAAAAAAATGATCGAGAAGTTACTCTACTTCAACGCAAATCAACCCCAGTTGGCAGAGGCTTAGGGAAAACCACAGGTTGGACGCACAAAATGTCGCTTGCACGCCGTGATGTGAAAATGCTTAACGGGGTTGAGTACGAAAAAATCGACGATGAGGGTTTACATATCCTGCTCGACCACAAACCCGTTGTACTTAAGGTAGATACAGTGATTGTCTGCGCGGGGCAGTTACCGCTGCGTAAGCTGTACGATGAATTAGCTGACAGTCATCTTAGCGTCAGTCTCATTGGTGGCGCCTACGAGGCGGCCGAACTGGATGCCAAGAGTGCAATAAATCAGGCTTGTTATATGGCGGCAGATGTCTAGACGAGCATTATTGCTATCAGTTGATCAGCTCATCAACTCAATGACTGTACCTCTTTCGGCCAACAATGCGACAAGGTCGCCAGATAGCAGCGACTGGGCTGAGGAGTTGCCACGTAAGTGCGCATCGAAATGGGCAAGCCCTAAGCCATTAATCAAGTCATAGGCCTGTTGGCCCGCCACCAGTTCTGAGGCAGATTTCATGGCTTCTGCTACGACTTCTGAGCCACCCATCATGGTCATCATCGTTTTGAAACCATCGTGGGTTTGCTCAATGTCGTCATTGAAGTGAAAGTGATCCGCGTTATTAAGCACCACAGAGGTTCGGGGATCAGGATTACGACGGTAAAGATCCTGCATGCCTTCAAGCGGTGTAATGGAATCCAGATCGCTGACCAAATAGAGGGTTGGCACCTCGCGGCCCCATTGAAAACTGAGGGATGTGGCAAAGGGATCTTCAGGGTCGGCGGACGTAAATCCGCCAGCCGGCGCCAACAGCAGAACCGCTTTAACCCTAGTATCCGACTCCAGCGTCTTCAGTGCTGTCCAGCCTCCAAAGCTATGACCTGACATACCCACCTGCTCCGGCAGCACCGAGTGACCGGATGCACAATTCAACATTTGACTAATCACAAAACTCGCATCTTGCGGTCTGCTTACAATAAATCGGTCAATCACTGCCGGGTCACCAGGACTGCCGACGCCGGAAATCATATCAGCGGTGGTATTTCCTACATGGTCCATCGCGGCAACCACGTAGCCGTGACTTGCTAGATGAGTGCAGAAAAAAGTGGATTGACGACGGGACGCACCAAAGCCGTGAGAGAACACGATCAGAGGAAATTCACCAGACAGGGCTTCCGCATCTTTCACCGCATACTGGCTGCTTTCACCCATACCCGGCACTATTTCATAAGTGTCCATGGTTGCTGGGGTCATATCCTGATCTCGATGGGCCTCGGTGGCCGGATACCACACATCGACTGGCATCGTGTGATCCCGGGCAGTATCTGTCCAGTTATACTTGCGGGTGCCAACGGGGCGTGATCCCCGGACAAATGGGTTGTAATCAGTCATCGCGCCTTCCTCATAGTCTGGTTTTGGACTCAGGCATTGCATCCTAGCGTGCTCAGACTACGTTAACCTGTCAGATCACATGATCGCAAGACAATGCATCCTGCAACCTTTGAATGGCCGTTTTAACCGCGTCGAACAAAACGTGCTGTAACGCCAGCATTGAGGTTATGCTAGCGTGTTAGATTTTTCCTTAAATCATCGGCGTAATCCTATGCGTAATGGGATAACGCTGGCTCGGCCGATGCTATGAGGTATTTGAACAAATTTGGCTAATATTATAGATCCCAAATCAGGTGCTCGCTTAAAAACACAATAACGTCACAGCCTGAAAAAACCCTACTCGGACGGATCTCGCGCTTTGATATAAGCTTCAACAGCCTCCGCAGTATTTCGTTCAGCGCTATTTGAAATTGCGCCAGAGGTCAAAGCTTCACCACGAAAACCAAACAAATAGCGTATGAGTAACAATCCGTCTGTCAGCGGCTTAGACTCGCCGTCACCATCTATATCAAGCTGAAATTCTGCTTCTGTTAAAAAGCTTGAAATTTGAGCTGATGTGTTTCTGCTCGCACCGTCAGACACTAGCTCGTACGTTAATGATTCACCCCTAAAACCAAACAGATGACGGATTACCAACACCCCATCTGTTAGCGGCTTAGCCTCAAGGTTTTCATCTATATCGAAGCTGAAACAACCGGTTCTGCAAGAGAATCGGCTCAAAGGACTCGTGCCGTCAGCTAACTCTTGCTCATCAGTAAACCCGTCATTGTCATCGTCTTCATCTGCGGACATACCTGTTAGTTCGCAATCAACATCGCAGTCATCGGGATAACCGTCACCATCGGTATCGGTTCTGCCATCCAAACTGATTAGTTTGAATGCATCGTTAATATCTAGGACACCATCACCATCGCTATCACCGTCTGTGCCGACGATCGTGTTCAGTTCGAACGTTCTACCATAGATGTTCTGCGAGCCACGCCAAGCATTCCAAACAGCCACTAACGAACCGTCCCTGAGCTCAGCAAACTCAATGTTCGCACTGTTGTTAATAGTGTTGACACCATCAACACTCACAA
>CBFHOH010000057.1:6153-11031 GCA_965657335.1 Candidatus Azotimanducaceae bacterium | reverse complement strand
AATATAATTTTCTTAGTCACACTTCATCATGAAATGCCATCAATTTTGTTTGCGTTATCACTTACATACACGAGAATATCGCCAGGCTGACAATCCAGTTCACGGCATATAGCCATCAGAGTGCTAAAGCGAATAGCCTTAACCTTACCTGTCTTTAGTAGCGACAAATTGGTTATAGAAATTCCAATTTTTTGAGATAGCTCTTTCAGAGACATCTTCTTTTTCGCCATTTCTACATCTAAAGTGATACAAATTTCCATGAGCATATCCTAACCTAGGTATTTATGTTTTACAACTAATTATTATTGTTTAACATAAATTAATTGTTATTAAGCATTTAATTAGTTCTTTAAGAAATGTTACAATGTTTGTAACTTATAATGTATTAAGCTGCTAATAACACTGAGGAATTGTTTTAATGGGCAGAACAAAAATAGAAAGTAAGAGTTACACGAAAGTTACACGCTTTTATTTTCGTGCTTGTAGCCCATTATCTATAAGGGTTTGTAAATCAGCGACTATTGAGTGGGAGTAGCCGGGTAGATGTAACCCATTGATTTATAACGAATTTAGAGTTACAAGCTTGTTACAAACCATCCCTAAAATAGGGGGTTTTACAAAGAAAGTTACAAACGACTACGACTACTGCAAATCATAAGTAACATTTAAGAATAGTAGCGTTAAATCACGCTGATACGCGATAAATAGGGCTTATTCTGTTCTAGTACATTAACTAAAAATGCCGATACCAGTTGCTTTGCATTTCTTTTTACGTCATCTAAAACTCATATTCAAACAACAGACGAACACTAGTGTCTGGGCTTTTTGAGTCCAACCCAAGAATAACACCGGCTTCCCATTTGAGTTTTTTTGGTCCCGCTAATTTAGCTTGTCCCATCAGAACTGGGCCGACGCCAATGCTGTTTTGACCCGCATAAAACTCAATGCCAGGTTCGAGCGTTTGACTATAGCGGTATCGTGCTTGTAGGCTAAAGACAGATTCCAATTCGTCGTCAATACCGCTGCCCCATTCCTGCTCAATAACAAAATTGGTTGTGGCGCTCCAGTGGCCAAATTCTTTTTCGGCAATGAGTCCAATGCTGGCTTCATAGATATTGTTACCGATGCCTTTAGAAAGTTCTGCAAGAACTCCCCAGTCTGCCCAATATTCACCCTGTTCGGTGAGTTGCCATTTTATTTCCATTTCTATCGATTGCAGGTCCAAATTTTCGCTGCTTGATCCTTGGCCAACCAAATAAGCCTCTATAAACAAGCGATCACTAAGCGATCGGCCGTAGGCTAAACGATACAGTCGAGTATTATCAGCAATGCCAGATTGATTATTCTGTTGAAGTACTCGTATCTCTAGCTCTTGCTCAAGGGGCTGAACGTAGGGGTGGTAAATCTTATCGATCACTATTCCGTCAGCGAGTAACGAGGAGCTTAATGATACGAATACTAATGATAGTAAAAGCAGTGCACTACGCATCATTCCCTCTTACTGGTTGCACCTGTTGCTTCTTCTTTTCTGGATAATATCTAGGCATAAAATTTGCGCCAGTAACCAGTGTCACCCCCAGTATATACGCGGCCGCCTGAATTGGCGAAGGAGTAGCCTCATAACCTACGAGTGGATATAGGAGCTGACCGAATATTGAGGTCTCTGCAACAAATGTTGATGTGTTCCAAATAGGAGGGCTTTGGGTCACCCAGTCAATTTGCATCAGTAAAAGGGTGGACTGAGAGAGCATATTGCCAGCGAACAGGGCTAGTAAAACTAGGCAGGCAGTGCGTCTTTCGCGACCAGAATGGTCGACCAGGCTATAAAATAAGAGTATGCCTATACTGGCGCCAATGCTAAACCCTAAGGCACCACCAGTGAGCACTTTTTGAAAGTTTTCGGTATACATAAAGCCACCAAGGTAGAGAATTATTTCCTGACCTTCTCGCACTACGGCGCAAAAAATGATGATTATTGCGCAATGGCTAAAGGCAGCTACTTTGCCTGGCTGGGGGTTTAGCGGGTCTATAGTTGCTGTGAGCCACACTGCTAAGGCAATTGCCAAGCAGATGATAGTTTGGAAGAGCGCATTTAGTAGTTCCTGACCTGCGTAGTCGAACCATTCAGAGATAATACCCATTTGGTTGGCTAGTATCGCGGCAACACAGCCGCCAGAGACTAGCGCTATTGGCAGCCAACGTTTGCTGTCATGCACTCGAGTACTGACTGCTAACAGTACGCCTATTAGTAGTGCAGCTTCTAATGTTTCTTGAAGAATTAAAATAACAGCGTTAGGTAGCATAATAAGTTCTGATTAGTTGACAAGAATTTTACCTTGCGCCGTTTTTGGATAGAATTCACCAAAAAATGGGTAGGTGCCGGGACTAAGGGGGCCAATAAAAATCACTGCTTTACTATTACCGATAATTACTTTTTCACGATTTAATTCATAGCTTTCAAATTCTTCTGGTGTGGGGTCATTATTAATTATCAGAAGCTTTATTTTTGTATTGGCCGGCACGCTAAATTCCGATGGATAAAATAGATGATCTTTGATCTCGATCTTTATGATGGGCGCTGCTTGCGAAATCGAACTAAGAGCAATTGCCAGTAGAAGACCAAAATAGAAGAGGATTCTATTTATGATTAGCCGGTTCATGATTACTTACTATCCAAAGTGACTGGGATGATGGCTGAAAAGTGCAATGTAAATGCTGTGCCAGAGGCAAATGATGATGGCTCGAGGGTTATCTCAGCGTCATAAAGTTCTGCAATCCGTTTAACGATAGCCAAGCCAAGACCGCAACCGGATTCTCCAGAAGCATGACTATCGCCATCGACGCGGTAGAATCGTTCGAATAGCCTCTCGTGCTCATGGGTTGGAATGCCCGGCCCCGAGTCTTCAACAAGCAACATCACCTGATCATTTTCTCGTTTGATCTTGACTATAATATGCCCGCCGTTGGGCGTGTATTTGTTCGCGTTACTAAGTAAATTTTGGATCAATGTGGTCAATGAAAATTTATCCCCTAGAATCAGCTGCCTTTGACCAAAAAATTCAATCTGTTGGTTTTTGCGTTCATAGTTGTCATATTCTTCAGCTATAACTTGTTGTGCAAGGCTGGTTAAATCAATAGCCTCAAAGCGAGTATGGTATTCGTCTGGAGAGGTGCGGTAGAGCGCTAAAATTTGCTCCACAACATGCTCGAGTTGCTGGGAAATTTCCTGCAGTTCGCCGAACTCCTTATTCCTTTCGGGTTGTTCTTGTCTGATATTATACAGCTGTACTTTTAAGCTGCTAATCGGGGTACGTAGCTCATGAGCTGCATCTGAAGCGAATTGTTTTTCTCGTAGCAAAGAAGATTTTAACCTCGCTAGAAGATCATTAGACGAGCTGACAATTTGCGCCAACTCTTGGCTGTTAACGGCTATTGATAATGGGCTCAAGTCATCTGCCTGCTTGTCGCTTAACTCATGTGCTAGTCGGCGCATGGGACGCAATCCGCGGCTCACCACGATCCATATTAATAATGCCAGAATTGGCAGGCCAATCACGGCTGGGAGCACAGCTTTCAGAGCGACATTTTCGGCCATGCTAAATCGAATATCCTGACGTGCAGCGACTATAATCCACTGCGCGTTAATGGTGTTGTAATAACTGTAAGTCCGCCAACGATAACCCTCAAAGTTTTGATAGCTAAACCCAGGCTGTAACTTACCTAGGATGGTTTGCGAAGCATTGTCAGAAGATCCTATTAAGTTGCGGCCCTGCCAGACCTGAAATGCGGTATCGCTGCTGTCGACATTACGAACGACACTCTGAACATTTATATTAGCGATTAGTTTGGCTTTTTCCGCTAGCTGGCTGTCAAACATTCGTTCGACTTCCTCCAGGCTTGTTTCATAGCCACGTAAGGCAGAAATGAAACTAAAAAGTGTAACCACAGCGAGAATTGTTGTGACCAAAAATACGCGAATCGATTTCACAGTTGATTGACCCGATAACCGACGCCACGCACGGTTTTAATGAAATCACTGCCTAGCTTTTTGCGGAGGTTGTGGATATGCACTTCCAGAGCGTTACTGGAGACTTCTTCACCCCAGCTATACAGTCTATTCTCCAAAACAGAACGAGTTTGCACTCGGCCGACGTTTTCCATCAGGCTGCGCAATAAACTGTATTCGCGGCGTGACAGTTCAACATTTTGACCACTCATGGATACCGTGTTTGTTGTGGTATCGAGGACCACGTCGCCCACAGCTACCAGAGACGTTTTAGCACTGCCTAGACGGCGTTCCAATACTCGGAGTCTGGCTAGTAGTTCGTCTACCTCAAAGGGCTTAGCCAGATAGTCATCCGCGCCACTATCCAGTCCTATTATTTTTTCCTCAATATCAGATCTGGCAGTTAATATAAGAATCTGAATTTCGGGTTGATAATGGCGGGCTTTTTTAAGTACCTCGATACCATCCATATCAGGTAAGCCGAGATCCAGAATAGTAATATCTGGCTTCTCGGTTCGAATGACATGCAGGGCTTCATTGCCGGTGGTGACCGTATCCACTGCATAGTTTTTTTGCCGCAGTGCTTTACATAGCGCTGCGGCAAGAGATGTATCATCTTCAACTAATAAAATATGCATTTGAGTAGTGTTAATCTCAGAGTTTAGTTTATAGACTCCAGTGCAGTAGCTATCTCTTTTTGACGACCAGCGTCGGCCAGAGGTCGGTTGAGCCGTGGCGCAGCATTTTGAGCCTTTCTGAAGTAGGTAGCCGCTTCTTGATTTCGTTTTTTCGCGACCAAAAAGTCTGCATAAAAGTAGTTACTATCAATGCCATCAGGATTTATTGCAATAGCTTTAAGTAAAAACTTTTCG
>CBFHOH010000057.1:3943-6055 GCA_965657335.1 Candidatus Azotimanducaceae bacterium | reverse complement strand
CACCAAAAAGTCTGCATAAAAGTAGTTACTATCAATGCCATCAGGATTTATTGCAATAGCTTTAAGTAAAAACTTTTCGGCCTTTTTATCGCTGCCGAAACCAACCGGCCAGCCCGGAACATTTAGGTACAGGGTCCCTAGGCTGGTCAGCGCTGAGCCCTGCATTGCAGTGGCGTCTAATATAATTGACTTCTCTAGGTCTTTTTTAGCAGCTTTAGCTAAACCTAGCGCGCCTAGCCCACCTTTTTTTCCTGCTAGAGTTGATTTAATAATGCCGCGCCAAATTAATGGCGCTGCCTGTTTGGGGTTGGCTACTACAACGGCATCGGCATCTATGATTAATCGTTCAAAGGCACTAATCTGATCTTTACCTTCTATCTGATAGTTGACTTCGGCCCACTGTTTTTGCAGAACCAAGACATCTGCGTCTAGATCTGCCCAAGCCGCTGAGGACACAAGACCCAGGCAGATTATTGCTGCATATATTTTTTTAAGTCTAATTGAGAGAGTATTCATGGCATTAATCTTCGCTTTTATTTTGTTGGTTGATAGATTGATTGATGGTAGGTAAGTTTTTAATCAGCGCCTTGGCAACCACGTCGGGTAGCAGGGCATTCACTTTTACAAACAGCCGTTCGGGCCAGCCCATGTAACGTTGGCGTTGGTTTTTTCTGAGCAAGATTAGCAGCGCCTGGGCAACTAGCTCTGGATCATCCATGGTATTGCCCAGCGCTCCATTCATAGCGGTTATGGTGGCGGAGTTAAGTGCTGTGATTGTTGCGCGGGGCGCCAAATAGCTTACCTGTATAGAGCTGCCGGCTAATTCCCGCTGGAGGGCTTCAGTAAACCCGCGCAGGCCAAATTTACTGGCGCAATAGGTGGTGAATCCCGGGTGGCCTATGCTGCCAAAAATAGAACCAATATTGACAATGACGGCGTGCTCGCGTGCTTTTAATGCTGGGATAAGTTGGCGACACAGCTGCATAGGGGAGAGCAGGTTGGTATTGATAATGTTATCTATGGTCTGCGGGTCCTGTTGGTCAAAATATTGTAACTCAAGTACTCCGGCGCAGTTAATTAGCATATCAATGTCATTCTTGTTGCAGTGGACTGTCAGCATTTCTCGATCAGCGACACTATTAATGTCGGCGACTAATATTTGATGAGCAGTTGGGGACAGGCTCTCAAGAATTAAATTTAGGCTATCAGATTGTCGGCCAACTAGGGATAAAATAGCGCCTTGTTGATCGAGCAGTGCCGCAATTGCCGCGCCTATACCACCAGAGGCGCCAGTCAGCAAAACACGCTTATTTTTCAGGTTCATCAGTTCCACCTCAGCTTCTCAATGAGCGAAAAATATCGCCGTATAATTTGTAAAATACCCTGGTCGAGTGAATAATCTGTGCCTGATCTTCGGGTCTGTCAATGCGGTTCATGAGCCCTTTAAAAAACTCCACATGGTCCTGATCCAATGAGCCGTGAGAATATAAATAAGAGAATGCGTCTTTAGGTAGTGATAAAGCACTTCGAATATTATTGGCGGCATTGTCGGCGAGACTAACACTAGTACCCTCCAAGACATGCACCATGCCAAAGAAACCCAGCGGGTTGATGCGGTGCACCGTGTCATAGGCGTAGCTAACCATCACTTCTGTTGCTAGATTAGGTTTGCTGCGCCTAACCTGCTCTTTGTTGGCACCACAGGCAGCGATATCATTGAGCACCCATTCTTGATGTCCAGTCTCTTCTTCAATATATTCGCCGACGGCCACTCTTAACCATTCCAGATCTTCTGGCAATCGCGATCCAGTGGCCATCAACAGCGGGACAGTGTGCTTAACATGGTGGTAGGCCTGGCTGAGAAAAGCGATATAGTCATCAGTGGTGACATCTCCCTTAAGGGCGTGGGCAATTATCGGTGCTGAAAACAATTCTGCGCGCTGCTGTTCAGTTTCTGTCTGTAATTGGTCAAAAAAATTCATTACTGAAATACCTGTGTGTCGTTGGGGTAAAGGGTTTCTAGCATTGTCTGATGTGCCGTAAAAATTGCCGCACGCACGGGCCTACCGTTGTCTGTTAGCAACCCTGGTTGGCTGTTTAGAGCTGTGGCGA
>CBFHOH010000057.1:0-3845 GCA_965657335.1 Candidatus Azotimanducaceae bacterium | reverse complement strand
CAGTTGAGCCTGAGGTAAAAGTTATTTTTTGTGTTCCCGGAGGTAGAGCAAGGCGGGTTCGGTTGTTACATAGCTTTATTAGCTGCAGTTGGCCGCCCAAGATAGCTGTTATAGAGTCGACTTGAAGGCTCGGGACGGCTGAAAATGGCTCGGTAGAATCACTAACGATCATATCAATGGTCACGCTATCAAACACATGGGCGATCTGACTCTTTGAGAAGAAAGTTGGTATAGGGATTAGGCAAATAGATGCCTGCTGGCAGGCAAGATCAATAGTGACCCAATCGCAGCTATTATCAGCGTAGAGCGCAACAAATTCGCACTGTGCGGCCACTAGAGCCTCGGCAACCGTATTGCAGCGCTCCAGTAGCGCGTTTGGGCTAAGGCTGTTGTTAGCATCTTGCAATAGAACTTTGTCAGATCGATTATCCAGTTTCGCATCTTGGCATAGGAGGTCAATTAAGTTATGCACTTGGTGCATGCCCGATAGCTGCAGCCAATTGTGCTACGGTTGTGGTGTACGACGTCAGTTGAGCGAGCCAAGTACCTCTATTGAGTGCCTGAATACCTTGGTTAATATTGCCCGCCAGCACTCGGGGTTGCAGTTCATAATAAGAACCCCAATTCAATTTTTCTGCTGGTATAAGATGCTCAGCATTGGCATCAGCCAGCACTGTTAAGTTAAAGCCAAGGCGTTCAAGAGATTTTTGCACCATGGGCGTGGCGGTGAAGACGACCCATTCATACTGTGCTAAATAGAGTATTTTTGTAAGTAGCATAAACAACAACTGACTAGCGCCGGGCCGGGTAGCAACTAAATTGCCTATCTCGATAATTCGATTGAGTGCCACTGGCACCTTGGCATGGAGCGCGATACTTTCATCAATCGTACAGGGAAGATATTGCTGTAAAAATAACGATCGTCCGACCGCAGTCTGCAGGCCAAGTGCTGCCGATGTTTTGCCTTGCTCGTTCAAGGCCAACAAAAGTGGCATAAAATGGTTGATTGTCGCCCCGTGGGTTAGTTGGAACTGGCGCGTAATATAGCTTTCAATGGATTGCCTTCCCTTGCTTTGGGAATCATAGAAGCAGAGTTCCTTGGTCGTATTGCCGGCGCTATTATTTAAGTAGATATTAAACGCGATCTGCGAGTTTGTCTTGTCAGTGAGTGGCTGCACTATTGTTACCCTGAGACTTAAAAACGTATCTGTATAATAATTGGCAAATCTTAAGGTAGGCTTAAGAGTCTCAAAAGCAGGGTGAATAAATCAAATGTTATTTGGCACGTAATATAGATTAAAGACACTCTGAAAGGCGTAGGCAGACGTTCACTTCCGACTACACCAGTTATTAAGGCTTCTTATTCCTTGGTGATCGGAATTAATGCCCAAACAACCTAAAAGTGACTCAAAAATCTCAACGTGCCGTACTATTCTGTTCTTAGATTCATGCTGTTTGAGCATATCAAAGCCTTCTGCAAATTGTGTGTTTTCCAGCAAACTATCTGACGCCCACATAATGACTGGGATTTTGAATTGCTCATCGGGAGCCACATCTTTTGGCGCTGCATGAAAATGCTTGCCGTCTTCCATAGATTCACCATGGTCTGATGCATAAAGAAGAAAGGCTTTTTTATCGCGAAGCCTTTCCAATAAGGAAAATAAGAAATAGTCTGTGTATACAATAGAATTATCGTATGAATTAACCATAGCCTGAAAATCACAATGCATGTCTTTACAATCAGGTTTATATTTTGAAAATTCAGTCGGGTAACGAGAAGAGTAATTAAAATGCGAACCCTTTTGGTGGAGGATAACAAGATGCTTGCCAGCCTTTTTAGAGATTGATTGAGTCATTTGATTAACTAACAGCATATCATCGATAACAGGCAGTCCTTGAGAGCTTGCCTCTGCACCAATTTCTTCTCGAATCTTCACTGTATCGGCATTTACTTGAACATAAAATCCAGCTTCACTTTGCATCGAAAATAGGTCGATAGAAAACCCTAAATTTTTTAATACTGAAAAAACATGGTTTTCATAAACATATTGCTGTGATGGGTGTCCTAGGTCTTCAGTACCTCCCTCACGCACGAACATACATGACAAGCTTAGTTTTGTACTCGTATTACAAGACGCTCCTTTAAACCCAATCACATTAGTTTCTTTATCCAGCAATGGTGTTGTCGCGCGTTGGTAATCAATTAAAGACATGTGGTCATACCGAGCCGATTCACCAATAACAACTACCACAAATATATCGTCTAGTGGAATTTCAGGGTAAAAACCATAGTTATCCATGGGGTCAATTAGCTTATTTTTTAACTGACTATTCGCTATGGTATTTGCCACTGAGATAATACTTCCTGCCATCCAATTTATGGGCACATAAGAATAGGAGGCGACCCCGATAGGATTCGTCGGTATACGTCCGTCGGCCGTCGGGTCACGGAAATTTTTATAATGAGTGTTTATGAGTATTAGGCAAACAGTTAAAAGCCCTATACAGAGAAAGCGGGGGATCAAGAAAAGAAGCCATGGGGCTTGATAATTGGGAGCAACGCGATGTAAAAAATACATAGGTCCTAAGCAAAATATACTCGAAAAAGTCAGTAAGCCCAAACCCATTGACTCTATGACTAATGATATCTCCGTGTCAAATACGGCTTTAACCACCCCATAACCAATAATGACATCAAAGAACCACATGTAGTAACTGGCGATAACAGAGACAAAAGTAAAGGCGATAATGGCGACCCTGAGGACTCTGCGGCCGGCAATTGAAGTAATGCAGAGTAAAAGGCAACATGTGGTAACAGTGAATATTGAATCTGTTAGGAACAAACCCACCACGCTTTCATCTACTTGATAGTATTTTCGAATAAAGATGGGAATGTTTAGAAAAACACTAATGTACAGCGAAATCAATAAAATCGACACAAGCTCTGTGCGATATTGGCGCCCTATGGCAGCAACGGTGGCATCCTTCATGAGCATGATTCCAGTAGCTTAATTAACACAACTGCATAGTAATTGGCGATACTTAAGGTAGTCTTAAGAGTTTCAACAAGCAGGCTTAATAAATCAGATTTTGTACGGCAAACGTCTGCTACATCGTCATGGCGACGAACCTAAAAAAATTGTCACTGACAAGCTACGAAGTTATGGTGCTGGTCACAGAGAATTAACGCCTGGGGCTATTCATAACACGACGCAGTATGCCAACAATAGGGCGGAGCAATCACACGAAACGACCAGAGCAAGGGAGCGCGTTATGAGGCGGATGCCATCATCGCCAAGGTGGCTGATTCCCAGTAAATATATGACTGAAAACAACCCTGCGATTCAGGATGCACAGAACAGTCGTGACGCACTTATGACAAGCTACCTCTTTTCACCTTACAGCTTTTTTTATGACACTACTTCTGAGCGGGAATAAATTGAATAAGAATTCAAAAATAAGTAAAAAGAATATTGCTTTAATTTCTACTTTAGGAATATTTTTGTTGATTGGTTTCATTGGAATTCCCGAGTTAACAAGAAACTTGCTGTTTTATCCTGATGCACCTACTGCAAATTTTCCTATTCCAAATGATGAGGCGGAAGCCCGTTTGCAGGATTTGGAGTATTTTGAAAATTATGTAAGAGGTTATGATCGAAGCTTTCATTTTAGAGCAAGAGGTATAGCTTTAAGTAAAATTAATGAATTGAGGAAGGACATAGATAAACTTTCTCAAGCGGGATTTGAGCTGGCAATAAGTGAAATAGTTGCATTAGGAGAAAACGGTCACTCCAATGTTTGGAATGGTTCAAGGGCCAAGCGCTACCCATCTATGCCTTACCAGG
>CBFHOH010000056.1:0-11419 GCA_965657335.1 Candidatus Azotimanducaceae bacterium | reverse complement strand
CAAAGCATAGCATCGGAAAGTATGACCGGTGTCAGAAGGGACTAAGAACGGCCATCTCTGCGAGCGTATTAGGCTGCTTAGAGCCAAGCTGCCCTGACTGCCGTAACGCGGCTAAAGCCCGCTTTCATGAAATTAGAAGTTTAGCCAGGATCGTCATCTTCAACAAGAATGCGCGCGGCGTTTCCCATTGCATCGTCGTATTGGTCAGATCGAACAGTCCAAAGGAACGCGACTAACCCGACAGCCCCGAGGATCAATGACACAGGGATCAAAACAACAAGCACATTCATTTTATGAACCTCATGCGTTGGGAGTTCAAAAGGACAGTGATCGACGACACGGACATCGCCAGGGCGGCGGCAAGTGGTGTCGCGAAACCTGCCAAGGCGATTGGCACCGCGATGCAATTGTAGAGAGCCGCGATTGCGAAGTTTTGCATTGATAAGCTGCGGCTGGCCTTTGCCACTGCCACCACAAGCGGAAGTGCGGCGAAGCTGGATTTAAGAGCCACAACATCGGCCGCATTGCGGGAGGCTTCGAGCGCGGTTGAAGGCGCGATGGAGGCATGGGCCGATGCGAGGGCCGCGGTATCATTTAGCCCGTCACCAATCATTAAGACGCGATGATCCTGTTTCGCGAGTGCGCTCAAATGTTCCAGCTTGTCGTTGGGGCGTGCGTCAAATGTCACTGGAAGTGCCAGTTGATGTGCGATGCGCATGGCAGGTTCTTCAGCATCACCGGTGATGATCTCACCTTTCATAGCCAATCCATTCAGCGCCTCCGGCACACCCTCACGGATCGTCTCAACCGAGGTGATCTGGATGGCAGGGTTTTCGCCAACTTTTAGGCCAAGTCCCTCAAAATGGGCCCCGAGCCAAGCGCCACTGCCCAAGCGTACCATGTGCCCCGCGTAGACGCCTTGAACGCCTTGCCCGGCTGTTTCGGCAATATCGTCAACCTCGGCGGCGATGACGGACGCGCTGGCGGCGACAATGGCCTTTGACAGCGGGTGCTGCGACGCTTGCGCCAAGGCCTTGGCAATCGCCGCGTCCTTTGGACTGTCCAAAGGTGTGACCGAGGGGGTCGTCAGCGTGCCAGTTTTGTCGAACACGATATGATCGACTTCTGCCAAGCGTTCCAATGCGGTTGCGTGTTTGACAAGGAAACCTTCGCTAAATAGTCTTGCGATGGCTGCTGTAGAGACCGCCGGAACTGCAAGGCCCAAGGCGCAGGGGCAAGTGATGATTAATACCGCAATCGCGATGTTTAGCGACAGGCGCACATCACCCGTCACAACGACCCAACCGGCAAAGGCCGCTAAGGCCAATAGATGCACTGCGGGCGCATAGATTTGCGCCGCGCGGTCGGCCAAAGCGGTGTAGCTGTTGCGTCCATTCTCGGCGGTCTCAATCAATGCGGCCATGCGTTTGAGCGATGTATCTTCGCCTACAGCCGTCGCACGCAGGTAAAGCGGCGCGCCGATGTTGATCTCTCCGGCCTGAAGGCTGGTCCCTTCTGTAACAGAAACCGCAGCTGTTTCGCCGGTCAAAAGCGCGCGGTCCATCATGGCCGAGGTTGACGTTAGAACCCCATCTACCGGAATGCGCGCGCCTGTTGCGACGACCACCGTGTCCCCAACACCAAGGCTCGACACGGTGACGGTTTGACTGCCCGACGCGATGACGCGCTCAGCGGTTTGCACCTCCAGGGCGGTCAATTCCTTTGCGGCAGATCGCGCAGAACTGCGAGTTTGGTGATCCATGAACCGACCGATCAACAGGAAAAACGTCAGTGACAAGGCCGCGTCGAAATAGGCGTGTTGGCCGCCGTTCAGTGTTTCAAACAGCGACATGCCAGCGGCGAGTAGGATCGCGAGGGAAATCGGGACATCCATGTTCAGCCGGCCAACGCGCAACGCGGTCCACGCGTTTTGAAAGAACGGCTGCCCGGAATATGCCACTACGGGCACAGCAATTGCGGCCGATATCAAATGGAACAGATCGCGGGTCGCATCTGCGGCACCTGACCATACGGCGACAGACAGCAACATGACGTTCATCATGGCAAAGCCCGCGATGGCCATGCGCAAAAGCAAGGCGCGCCCCTGATCGTCGCGTGCGGAATTCAGTGCCTCAAGATCGAGCGGATAGGCCTCAAACCCTAGGTTGGACAAAGCGGTCATCAGATGGGCGGGGTCAACGGGGCCCTTAACGGACAAGCGTTTCATGGAGAGGTTCACCCGCGCCGATTGCACGCCAGCAATGTCTTTTAACCCCCGTTCGATTTTCCCGATGCAGGCCGCGCAATGGATTGCGGGAAGCGAGAATTGCAAAGTCGGCTGTGCCAGTGCTATCTCCTCGGCAAGCGGTGCCGCAGCACAGGCAGGACAGGCGGAAATCATGAGATCACCTCGACAATAATGCGCTGCTCAAACAAGGTCCCGTCTTGCGCACGCGCCTTGAGCCGAAGGTTCCAGTTTCCCGCGCCGCCCTCTATGGCCGCGCGCAAAGCCTGACCATCAAATTCAAACGCGGGTGTTTGATCTTGGCCCAAATGTGTCGCGCGACCGAATGTGGCGGTTTCGATCACGGGGGAAATGGCCGCATCATTCTCTAGGATATATAAGGACAAAACATCGCCATTGAGCTGCGCAGACACCTCCCACCCAAGCGCCAGTTGTGCCTCGCGGTTCGCGTCAAAGAACTGACTAGCAACGTAGGAGTTTTTGACCTCAAGCCCGGGGAACGTTCGCACCGCATTGAAGGCAAGCGTCAGGTTCACCGAGATGATAACCCCAAATGCCATGCAAAAACCTGCGAGCACATGCCACCCTTTGACTTCCTTGATCATTGGTCTCTCCCGTTAAATGTTGTGGCTTTGCTGGCGCGGGCATCATTGCCCACGTCTTCGACCCAAAACGTCAGATCCGTTGTATCGATTGATGCGGCGGGGTCTTGCGGCCGTGCGGTGACATAGACGCGTTGCAAGACCGTCGTATCAGCAGGAATATCGACCCATCCTTTGACAGACTGTCCTTCGAGGTCGATCCGTAGGATTTCATCACTGGTCAGGCTAAGGCGCACAACGCGAGGTTCGCCAGTTTTGTTGCGCAAGCGTATGTCATAAATGTTGCGCACTGCGCCATCCGATTGCAGCACGTAAGTGGGGTTCCTTACAGGACTGACGGTGAGTTCCAAATCGGTTCGAATGAACAGCGCGTAGACCAACCCAAGCCCGATGGACGTCCAAACCACGGTATACAAAATCGTGCGTGGCCGAAGGATGTGACGCCAAACAGGGACAGGTGGATTGCCAGCGCGTTCGGCGGGTTCATCAGACAGCGCGATGTAGTCGATCAACCCACGCGGCTTGCCAAGCTTGTTCATCACCTCGTCGCAGGCATCAATGCAAAGCGCGCAGGTGATACACTCCATCTGCTGGCCATCGCGGATGTCGATCCCCATCGGGCAGACGTTGACGCAGGCCATGCAATCGATGCAGTCACCGGATTTGTTCTCGTGTTTCTTGCCGCGCTCTTCACCGCGCCAGTCACGGTAAGCGACGGTGATGGTATCGGGGTCCATCATCGCGGCCTGAATGCGCGGCCAAGGGCAGGCGTAGATGCAGATTTGTTCGCGCGCAAAGCCGCCAAATAGAAATGTCGTAGCGGTCAGAACCACAATCGTGCCGTAGGCCACAGGGTGGGCGGCAAAGTTGCCAAGGTCGCGTATAAGCGTCGGCGCATCGGTGAAATAGAGGACCCAAGCTCCGCCCGTGGCCACAGAAATCGCCAGCCACACGGCCCATTTCGTCAGGCGCAACCGCCACTTCCGAGCATCCCATTTGGCGTTACACAAACGTACGCGCGCGTTGCGGTCGCCTTCGATCCAGCGCTCAACGAGAATAAACAGATCGGTCCAGACGGTTTGTGGGCATGTATAGCCACACCAGACCCGCCCAAAAGCCGAGGTGAACAAGAACAGACCAAGGCCCGCCATGATCAACAGGCCCGCGACAAAATAGAATTCATGCGGCCAGATTTCGATCCAGAAAAAATAGAACCGGCGGTGCGCCATATCGACCAGAACCGCCTGATCAGGCAGGGCAGGGCCGCGGTCCCACCGGATCCATGGCGTCAGGTGATAGATGCCCAAGGTGATGGCCATGATCCACCATTTTAGCTGGCGGAATTTGCCGGACACCCGACGTGGGAAAACGGGTTCTTGGGCGGCATAAAGAGATTGGTTTGACATGTGAAAGGTTCCTGTTCGCATCATCACTTTAGAACGCGCAGGCTGGGATCACCTTGATCTGAGTCAAGAAAACGCTCTGAGACGAAAAAGTTGCGAACAGGTTCGTCTCAGAGCGCTTGGGCCGCCTGACGCAAGGCGTCGGCGGCGGGGTCTGTCTACTCGCCTCCTCCCAAGGAATGCACATAGACAGAAACGGCGCGTACATCGGCGTCAGTCAGGCGCTGGCCCCAAGCGGGCATCACACCGTAACGGGCATTGATGACAGAGTATTCCACCGCATCGCGATCCCCACCATAAAGCCAGATCGCATCGGCAAGGTTGGGTGCACCTTGTTCGCGGTCGCCCATACCGTTGTCACCATGACACGCCGTGCAGTTATCGGCAAAGATCTCTGCACCGGGCTGGGCCAGGCTCGCGTCAAACTCGGACGCCGACAGGCTGATCACATATTCGACAACGGCATCGATCTCGGCTGGCTCCAGAATCTCTCCAAAGGCCGGCATCTGGGAATAGCGTGCATCATCATCCGTTTCATTGCGGATACCGTGAGCGATGGTCAGGGCGATGTTTTCAATGTTCCCCCCCCACAGCCAGTCGTTGTCCAACAGGTTGGGATAGCCAACAGCGCCAGCCGCGCCCGACCCGTGACACTGACTGCACTGCGCCCGAAAGACCGATCCCCCGCGCGCAACTGCATAACGGTGCAAATCGCTAGACGCGTCCAAGGCCGCCAGATCGGTGCCCGTCAACTGAGCCACGAGTTCGGTGTTCTGCGCCTCATGCTCGGCGATCTGGGTCGCCACTTCGCCGCGTGTGGAATAACCCAACACACCGGAGGTCGCGCCCGACAGCATCGGCCAAGCCGGAAAGGCGATGGAATATCCAATGGCCCAAACGATGCAGGCATAAAGCGTCCACAGCCACCAACGTGGTAGCGGGTTGTTCAACTCTTCGATGCCGTCCCAAACATGACCGGTGGTTTCAACGCCGGTTTCTTCGTCAACTTTTTGATCAGACATTGTATTGCCCTTTCAACTTGTCATTGATGCGTCTGGCAGCGCACGTGTTACATGTGCCCTTGCAAGACGGTGCAGCACTTTCATTTCGAAACGGGATCAGACTGGCGTCTTCACGGGCACCCTTTTGGCTGGGCAAAAAGGCCCAGATATACGCACCGATCAAAAAGCCGAACATTGCCACTAAAACCCAGCTGTCCGCCAGTTCGCGAAGGAATGTATAGCTTTCCATTGTTGCCTCCTATCGGCTTGCATCTGGGGTGAAGGTTGAGAAATCGACCATGGTGCCAAGCACTTGCAGATAGGCAATCAGCGCGTCCATTTCCGTTAGTTCGGGTTGGCCATCAAAGTTCGAAATGGCGGCGCCGGGATAGCGTTCCAACATAGCGTCCCAGTCCTCATCGGGTTCGGCCTGCACCGCGAAGTCGGCCGCAGCTTGATCGATTTGTTCGTCCGTATAAGGCACCCCCACAAAGCGGTGCGTTTTTAACAACGCCTCAATGTGGTCCGGCTCAATCTCGACATCCGCAAGGAAGGCATAGCTTGGCATGATGCTTTCGGGGACAACCGATTGCGGATCCATCAGGTGATCCACATGCCAGGCATCCGAATACCGCCCGCCGACCCGCGCCACGTCGGGACCCGTGCGCTTGGACCCCCATTGATGCGGGTGATCATACATCGATTCTGCGGCCAGCGAATAATGGCCATAGCGTTCGACCTCGTCTCGCATGGGGCGGATCATCTGGCTGTGACAGGTATAGCAGCCTTCGCGGATGTAAATGTCGCGACCAGTTAGCTCTAGCGGGCTGTAGGGGCGCACGCCCTCAACCTCTTCGATGGTGTTTTCCAGCCAGAACAGCGGGGCGATTTCAACGATCCCCCCCACCGTCACGACCAGCAGCGAGAAGGCCAGAAGCAACGTCGGGCTGCGTTCAAGTATTTGGTGTTTGTCTAGGAAAGCCATTCTCAATGTTCCTTATTCTGCCGGAACGGCGTTGGGGGTTTGGCGCGGCGTTGCGATAGTGGCAGGCGTGGCACCACGTATGGTCATCCACATGTTCCAGCACATGATCAGGGCACCAGAGAGGAACATGATGCCTCCCAGACCGCGCACCACGTACATCGGGAACTTGGCGGACACGGTGTCAACGAAGGAATTCACCAAGAACCCTTGGTCATCGACCTCGCGCCACATCAGGCCTTCCATGATGCCAGTGACCCACATGCTGGCGGCGTAAAGAACGATACCAAGAGTCGCGAGCCAGAAGTGCCAGCTGATCGCGGACATGGAATACATCTGTTTGCGACCCCAAAGGCGTGGCGTCAGGAAATAGATGCAGGCGAATGTAATCATGCCGTTCCAGCCAAGCGCGCCGGAATGCACATGCCCAATGGTCCAGTCAGTGTAATGCGACAGGGAGTTCACCGCGCGGATCGACATCATTGGGCCCTCGAAGGTGGACATGCCATAAAAGCCAAGGCTCAGAACGAACATCCGCATGATTGGGTCCGTGCGCAGCGTGTCCCATGCGCCCTGCAGCGTCATCAGGCCGTTGATCATGCCGCCCCAGCTGGGCATCCACAGCACGATTGAGAACACCATGCCAAGGGTCGAAGCCCAATCCGGCAAAGCAGTATAATGCAGGTGGTGTGGACCTGCCCAGATGTAGAGGAATATGAGCGACCAGAAGTGAATGATCGACAGTTTATAGCTGTAGACGGGACGCTCGGCCTGCTTTGGCACGAAGTAATACATCATCCCCAGGAACCCCGCCGTCAGGAAGAAGCCCACAGCGTTGTGGCCATACCACCACTGCGTCATCGCGTCCTGCACGCCCGAGAAAACCTGCACGGATTTAGAGCCCCAGATCGACACCGGGATGGATAGGTTGTTGACCAAATGCAGCATCGCCACGGTGATGATGAAGCTCAGGAAGAACCAGTTGGCGACATAGATGTGTTTTTCGCGACGCTTGATGATGGTGCCCAAGAACACCGCTAGATAGGCCAGCCAAACCACGGTCAGCCAGATGTCGACGTACCATTCAGGTTCGGCGTATTCTTTGGACTGGGTCGCCCCGAGCAGATAGCCAGTCGCCGCCAACACGATGAACAATTGATAACCCCAGAACACGAACCAAGCCGTGTTGCCGCCCCAGAGCCGTACCGCACTGGTGCGCTGCACGACATATAGGGAAGTGGCGATCAGGGCGTTGCCTCCGAACGCGAAGATGACTGCGCTGGTGTGTAACGGGCGCAGGCGTCCAAAGTTGCCATAAGGCTGCGCCCAGTCAAAATTCAGCGCCGGAAAGGCCAGTTGAAACGCGATCCATGTGCCAACAAGGAAACCCGCTATGCCCCAAAAGGCTGTGGCAATTACACCAGCCCGTATGACCCCGTCAAAATAATCCCCCGAGGGATCAGTGTTGTGCGCGCGCTCATCGGTGTTGCGCAGAACCCAGATGAACATCGAAAACGCGATCACCATGATCAGAAAAGCATGCACCTGATAGGCCAGATCATGCGCCCAATTCGTCGCAATCGCAGCGAACAATGTGATGAGGCCAAGAATAACGAGCTTTAGATAGTTCATAAGAAGTCCCTAACGTCATAGGGGCGGAAAACGCCCAATGGTCAGGTTCTTTCTAGATGGCATGGTGGAGGGTCGCTTTGATCTGAATCAACTAATCAAAGATTACCGGCACAAAGTCAGGACAGGATGCCGCCATCTGCATCATCGCCTGTTTCGTTATGCAGGGCTGCCAGATCCGCCACAGTAAAATGACGGCGATCTGAAAAGTTGATAATCTTTTCTTTTTTAAGCGCGTTGAACTGACGACTCACAGTTTCAAGTGTCAAACCCAGATAGTTAGCGATCTGATCGCGTGTCATATGTAGGTCGATCTGTTGGTCGGTTTTGGACTGCTCAGGGTCTAAGCGCCGTGTCAGCATCTCGATAAAAGTGCAAATCTTCTCTCGCGCTGTTTTGCGACCCAGAAGGACCATCCAATCGCGCGCAGCGTCCAATTCATCCAGCGCCAGTTCCATCAGACGTTCTGCAATATGGGGGGTGTCTTGGACCAATTGTTCAAACCGCGCACGGTGAAAGCGACACAAGGTCACATCGTCCGTTGCCACCACATCAAAATCAATCGTTTTGCGTCCAGGACGCCCGATAAAATCTGACGGTAGCAACAGGCCGACCATCTGCGTGCGCCCGTCTTCCATGGTCTTGGAAAGGGTCGCGACACCGCTCACGACAGAGGCCACAAACTCAAGTGGTTCGCCACGCCAGACAATCGTATCACCGGCTTTGAATGACCGATAATCCTTCATACCTTCCAGCATGACCAATTCGTCCTCATCGCACTTTGCACAGACGGCGCGGTGACGAATAGGGCATTGCGAGCATCCGACCGCAGACAACGAGGGTGTGGAATTATTCATGATGTTGATCTGTATCAAAGAACTTTTGGCTACTGTGACGTATAACATAGGTATGGAAAATATCTATACCCTTAAAGCTCACGGGCTCTTTGATGCCAAAGTCCCGCGCTATACCAGCTATCCCCCCGCCAATCACTTTGTGGACCCTGTGGGCCAGCGACACCAAAAGGAATGGCTTCGCGCGGTGCCGAATGGCTCTGACGTCTCGGTTTATATCCACATTCCGTTTTGCAAACGCCTGTGCTGGTTTTGTGCGTGCCGAACACAAGGGACAAAAACACTGCGCCCCGTTGACGCCTACATAGACTACCTGCGCCGCGAAATCCGCACCGTGCGCCAATTGTTGCCAGCCAATATTAAGATGTCGCGCCTCCATTTAGGCGGTGGCACCCCGACGATCCTGTCACCAGACGTCATGACCTTACTGCTTGGCGATGTTTTTGACGCGTTCGAGAAAAGCGAGCCTTTCGAGTTTTCAGTCGAGATTGATCCGACAGAAGCCTCTCAGGACCTTCTGACCACGTTGGTTAATCACGGGATGACCCGCGCCAGCTTGGGCGTTCAAGATTTCGCACCAGCAGTTCAAAAGGCCATTGGGCGTCCGCAGTCCTTGGCGCAAACCCGCGATGTCGTCAAATTCTTGCGGTCTTCGGGGATTACCGCTCTCAACCTCGATCTTCTGTATGGGCTGCCGCATCAAACAAGGGACAGCTTCGCGCGCACGCTTGAGCATGTAATTGACCTGCGCCCCGATCGGCTTGCGATTTACGGCTATGCCCATGTGCCGTGGATGTCCAAACGCCAAGTGATGATCAAAGACGATGATCTTCCCGACAGTGAAACACGGTTTGAACTTGCCGGTCTTGCAAGCAAACGCCTGCAGGGCGAGGGCTTTGAGGCGATCGGGATCGATCATTTCGCCATGCCCGATGATGGCCTTGCGAAAGCACAAAAAACTGGAAACGTTCGGCGGAATTTTCAAGGGTATACGGATGATCAATCCCAGACCCTCATCGGGTTCGGAGCCTCCGCGATTTCAAAATTTGCGCAAGGCTACCTGCAAAACGCCGTTGCAACATCTGCCTATCAAGACAGGATCACCCAAACAGGATTTGCAGCCCACAAAGGATATGAAATGGGAGACTCCGATAAACTGATGGCCGCCATCGTCGAAGACTTGTTGTGTCGTTTCAAGCTGGACACAAGCAAGCTGGCCACGACATTCCCCCAAGATCACTCCGCCATCTGCACAATTAATGTGCAGCTTATGCGCCAGTTCCCGGATGTCTTTTTCCTCAACCCTGACGGATTAGCGATGCACGACTGGGCAAAGCCTTTGGTGCGGATCATTGCCAGTTCTGTCGATAATTTCGCAGCGCCACAAACGGCTCATTCAACCGCCATATGAAGCGCGACATCCGACAGATACCAATCCTGCGCAAACCGACGTTGGACGATTTCAAATCCAGTCTAACACTTGGAACAAAAGACTTCCTTGCAGCCCCACGTGTTGCGCTGTTTTTCGGAAGCTTCTTTGCCTTGGCGGGCATGGCGATGACCTTGATCACCTACGTCACCGGCCACACCTTTTGGCTGGTCTTGGCCGTGTTGGGCTTCCCATTGATCGGCACGCTCGCGTCGGTCGGATTTTATGAGGTCAGTCGCCGCCTTTCAAACAACACCCCCGTAAAACTGTCCGAGATCACACGGTTCGTCTGGTCGCTCAGGCTGGGTCAATTGCCATGGCTTGCCACGATAATCATCGTGATCTTTCTGTTTTGGTTTTTCCTTGGCCACATGATCTTTGCACTGTTTCTGGGCCTGTCGCCCATGACCAACGTGACAACATCACTTGCAGTTTTCTGGTCAACCGAGGGCATAATGATGATCACTCTCGGATCCATCATTGGCGCGTTATTCGCGTCATTGGTCTTCGCCATGAGCATCCACGGTATTCCGATGTTGGTTGATCGTGATATAGACTTTGTTACTGCCATTTTGACGTCAATCGCAGCGGTCGCAGACAGCTTTCTAAGCTACGTGCTTTGGGGTCTGTTTGTCGCGTTTATGGCCTTCATCGCGATGCTGCCTTTGTTCTTGGGTTTGTTTGTCGCGATGCCGATTTTTGGCCATGCGACTTGGCACCTTTATGAACGGCTGTCGGATGGAACGGTCTAAAGCCTTTTTACGCGGCTCCGTCAGACATCTCCGAATAGAAAACGCGTTAACGGAACCTTACCCGATTTCGAATGTGTGCCGTTTCTTAAATAGAGCGATACAGTGAACGGTCATTGACGCACAGGCTATACAGGTCCGGTCTTTACGCGACTTGATCCTTAAGCGCTATGTCGCCACTGCGTTTGTATGAATGGCCGGTCTTCACGTTGCTTTGCAACGCCAAATTTTTAGCAGTTGCAGCATAATTTGTGCTGCGAGCGCGCGCAGCGAAGAATCTGCTCGTCTCCTTCGGGCTCTAAGCAGTCCTTCGCGGCAGTTTGAATGAATGACTGCTTTAGCCCAATATCTAACGCCGAGACGTAGAGACACGGAGCCAAGGGCCGAGGGCATAGGACCACGCACCTTCGACCTACTTAAGATTGTTACCTGTGCCCAATCAGCGTTGGTTAGTTTTGCTCGGGCCGCGGTCCGGGGACCAACGGCAACGGGTTACTTGGCCCAATCCCTACAGCAGAGCCGCAA
>CBFHOH010000055.1:0-12528 GCA_965657335.1 Candidatus Azotimanducaceae bacterium | reverse complement strand
GTAGGTTTGCAAACCCAGCAGCTTGTAACCGGCACGAATCACTCTGTCGAGTCCCGGTTCTGTCATGCCGAGATCGGCAAGAAACTCTTTCTTCTCGTCTTCTTCAAGTTCGGCAATTTCCGCTTCAAGTTTATTACATATCACAACAAGTTCAGAACCGTCCGCTTCGGCAATCTCTGTTACCGCATCAAGATAGGGATTGTTTTCAAATCCTTCTTCATCAACATTAGCGACATACAGCACGGGCTTCATTGTAAGCAAATGCAACTCACGTATGTCGAGTCGTTCTTCGGCGGTGTAATCGAGTATGCGCGCCGGGTTGCCTTCATTAATGTGCGCCTGAATTCTTTCGAAAAATGCGACCTTCGCAGCGGCAACTTTGTCACCGCTCTTCACCGTTTTGCCTACTCGAGTAATACCTTTTTCGAGTGACTCGAGATCAGCCAACATAAGCTCTGTGTTGATAATGTCAATATCACGCGCAGGATTAATCGATTCAGAAACATGCGTCACGTTCTCATCATCAAAACATCTGACCACGTGCGCAATGGCATCTGTTTCGCGAATGTTGGCGAGAAACTGATTGCCGAGCCCTTCTCCTTTCGAAGCCCCTTCGACCAAACCCGCAATATCAACAAACTCCATTGAGGTTGGCACGACGCGCTGGGGATTCACGATTTCTGCCAATTGATCCAACCTTGGGTCAGGCATTGGCACAACACCGGAATTTGGCTCGATGGTGCAGAAAGGAAAGTTTTCAGCGCCAACACCTGCTTTCGTCAACGCATTGAACAGGGTCGATTTGCCAACATTGGGCAGACCCACGATGCCACAGTTAAATCCCATTGCTTTATTCCTCTATCCGGAAGCCGTTCAGTGTATTCATGGCCGGTTGCCAATCACCACGAACGACCATCGGGATGTGATGAAGACCTTCATCAATGCATCGCCAGATCATGTCTTCATCTTTTGTTGATACGGTACCCAGCACATGGCCGGTTACCTGCTCTTTTGTGCCGGGATGTCCGACACCAATACGCAATCGATTAAACCCTTGGGCCCCAGCTAACGACCTTGCGATATCTCTCAGGCCGTTGTGACCAGCAAGACCACCACCTTGTTTAAACCTGATAATTCCAGTCGCAAGGTCGAGTTCATCATGCACGATCAATATTTCTTCAGGCATAATCTTGAAGAAATGCGCCAGCGCACCCACAGATTTACCGCTTTCGTTCATATAGGTATTCGGAATAAGCAGCTTAACTTCTTGGTCATCAACACGGGTTGTCGCGACCTGACCAAAAAACTTCTTTTCTTCCTTGAAGGTTACCGCTTGCTGATCAGCAAACCGGGAGACAAACCAGACACCTACATTGTGTCTGGTTCTTGCGTATTGCGCTCCCGGATTCCCGATGCCAACCATCAGCTTTAATGGTGGACTCATGACTAACCTCTCAGACTACTAATCCTAACAAAGGATCTAAACTAGTCTTCGGTTGCTTCCGGCGTTTCGCCATCTGCAGCTTCGTCGCCTGCTTCGGTAGCAGCGTCATCCTCTGTTGTTGCACGTGTTGCGTTAACCGCGACAACAACCTGATCATGGTCTTCACCATGAGCCAGCTCAGGAATCTCAACGCCCTCAGGCAGTGCGATTTCACTCATGTGGATACTGTCACCCAATGCCAGTTCAGCAACATCAATTTCAATAAACTCAGGCAGTGCGCCGGGTAAACAGGATATTTCAAGGGACGTGGCAACGTGTGAGATCATACCGCCATCTTGCTTAACACCAATACAATTGTCTTCGTTGATGAAATGCAGCGGTACTTCGACCGTAATTGCCTGGTCCATTTGAACCCGCAGAAAGTCAGCATGCATGATGCGGTCTTTTGCGGGATGTCTTTGCAGGTCTTTGATAATCGCATTGTCACTTCCACCGGACACATTGATCTTAATGATGTGTGCGAAAAACGCCTCGTTGCTGCAGGCTTTGTGGATGTCTTTATGCGGAATGCTGATTGATACCGGATCTTTACCTGCGCCGTAAACAACTGCAGGAACAAGATCGGCAAGCCGACGCAGGCGGCGGCTCGCACCTTTCCCCAGGTCAGTTCGCGGTTCGGCATCTAGCTCGAATTCGTTTGCCATCTTACTTTCTCCAAAAATTAAGTCAGAGATTACTGCGACCGCAATCGTCTGACATTTAAAGCTGCCCCTGATGGGACATTCATATTCGCGCGCGCTATCTCGCTATCAAAACTTCTTTTATTAAAACAGCGCAGGCTGAATTCTTTTACTAAAAAGAGCACTGAGCGACTCTTCATTACTTACCCGGCGAATAGACTCGGCGAGTTCGTCAGAGATACTTAACTGACGGATCTTCTTGCAGGCTTCTGCCTCTTCACTCAACGGAATGGTGTCAGTTACAACCAACTCATCAATCGTCGAACCCTCAATATTCTTTATTGCATTACCCGACAAAACCGGGTGCGTGCAATAGGCAACAACCTTGGTTGCACCATTCGCTTTTAAGGCGTCTGCTGCGGCACATAAGGTACCGGCGGTATCGACCATATCGTCAGCCAGTAGACAGGTTCTGTCTTTCACATCACCAATGATGTGCATTACCTCTGCCTGATTAGCATTGGGTCGCCGCTTGTCGATGATTGCGAGGTCGGTATCATCAAGCTGTTTTGCCATCGCCCTTGCTCTGACCACGCCACCAACGTCGGGTGACACAATCATCAAATTCTCGTACGCCTGCCGTTCAATGTCAGTTAACATCACCGGCGTTGCGTAAATGTTATCTACAGGCACATTGAAAAAGCCCTGAATCTGGTCTGCGTGCAAATCTATTGTCAGCACTCTATCGACGCCGCAATGATTCAACATATCCGCAACCACTTTCGCTGTGATTGGCACCCTGGCAGACCTTACTCTTCTGTCTTGCCGCGCATAACCAAAGTAAGGTATCACTGCGGTGATTCGCTGTGCCGACGCTCTCTTTAGGCAATCGACCATCACGATCAGCTCCATCAAATTATCATTGGTGGGCGCACAAGTTGGCTGGATAACGAAGCAGTCTTTACCGCGAACGTTTTCCTCTATTTCGACGCTAACTTCGCCGTCGCTAAAACGTCCTACTTTTGCATTTCCCAATGACATACGTAGTCGATCACCGACTCGATGGGCCAATTTAGGGTGTGCATTGCCGGAAAAAATCTTCAATTCAGCCACGGGTATCTTCCAGTGTTCTGCAGGGCATGCTTGAGTTGAGTTTGGTCGTCAAACTACCAAGAGAGTATGGCTGGGGTGGCAGGACTCGAACCTACGAATGCAAGGATCAAAACCTTGTGCCTTACCAACTTGGCGACACCCCATTCTCTCCATAAAAAGTCTGTATCACGAGACTTTATCAATCGACCTGTTTTTACCTTTATCAGTATAGTCAGCCGAGGCTATTCTGATGCTGAGGTCTTAACCTGCCACCTGCGTTAGCTCATCTAACAGCGGAGACCTATTCAAGCCTTCAGCGACGAATGACTGCCAAGTGCCTGGAAGCTGCAACTGGATGTCCTGCGCCTGCTCTTTCGAGCGTAGTTCGATAAATACACACGAACCCGTTCCGGTCATTCTAGCAAGGCCATGGTGGCTTAGCCACGATAGCGCTTCATCGACCTCGGAATGTAGTTTCCGGACAATGACTTCACAGTCATTCCGGGCACCCCCTTCCAAAAAGCGGGCTATTGTGATCGGACTTGTGTTCCGTGTCAATTCCGGATGTGAAAAGATTTCAACCGTGGATATCGAGCAGTTCGGCTTTACCACTAAAAACCACTTTTTCGGCAAGACAATGGGTTCAAGTTTTTCGCCCACACCCTCGCCCCAAGCACTTTGACCCTTGAGGAATACAGGCACATCAGCGCCCAACGTCAAACCCAGCATGCACAACTCATCGGTGGTAAGGCCTAGTCCCCAGAGGATATTCAGACCATGCATGACGGTCGCAGCATTAGAGCTGCCTCCCCCGAGGCCTGCGCCCATCGGTATGTTTTTCTCAATAATTATACGAGCTCCGGGCATTTTCTCTTGCATCAGGCCGTTTTGCTGTCCGTGGGCCCGCATCAGCACTGCTGCACGATAAACAAGGTTATTCTCACCTTTGACGCCCGGCATATCAGCCACGTTAATCTCGTCACTGCGTTCTATATGCACCGTGTCTGCGAAGTCTAGGATCTGAAATGCTGTTTGCAATTCATGATAGCCATCTGCGCGGCGACCGATGACGTGGAGAAACAGATTGATTTTGCAGGGAGCCGAAAGTGTAAACATCAATATGACCAATCTTTTATAATCACCAGCAGGTTTGCACCCGCTTTTGATATGCGTATTCGACTTGGATTCATCGACTTGTCTCGGCGTTGCACCTCGACTTGCCAACCACGTTCGTTAAAGCTGTTTCGTCCCGATTTTGCTGATTCCTTGAGTTTGTCCAATGCAATCTCATTTTGGGGAACACCTTTCAACCAATGCACCATTAGTGAAACGGGCATGTCTAAACCTAAGGTTTGTCGTAACAATTGCTCCGGACTGGGCGCACTCAGCGCCTGGCCCTCTGCGGTTTCTATTTTTGCCGAGATTTCATTGCCGGTAATATTTGCGACAGAAATGCCGAGCGGGCCGAAAAGCGCAATTTCGTAAGCATCATTTGACTGTGCCCATCTATACGAAAAATTACCGCGCTGACCGTTCAGGTCGTAGGCCATTTTCCCCTGCGCTGTCCAGCTTGCGAGCTCGGCAAGCCGCCGACCATCTGGCGCTGAAGTGTTTTTCTGTGATGCGCAGCCAGCTAAAAGGACAACGAACCAGAGACAAAACAGTCCAGGCCGCTGCATGTGCCAACCAGAATATGAGCGTATCGAATCAAGGCGCAACAAAACGTTTGATCACCTGCTTGAGGATATCACTATCCGGGCGAGCGTCTAACGCCTTCTGCCAGACACTGCGGGCTTCTTGCTGTTCACCGCTGACCCACAATACTTCACCTAAATGCGCAGCAACTTCATCGTTATTGAACAGCGACAGCGCTCTTCTTAAGTTAATTACTGCCTCTTTGAAGTTTCTGAGTCTATATTGGGCCCAACCCAGACTATCGATGAATGCGGCCTCATTCGGCTTTATTTCCAATGCTCGTTTGATAAGTGCAAGCGCTTCATCATGCCGATCAGTCTGGTCCGTCAGCGTGTAACCGAGTGCATTCATGGCATCAGCGTTGTCCGGGTCGATCTCGATCACCTTCAACAAGTCTTGCTCCAGCACATCAAGCCGACCCAAACGTTCACCTGTCATTCCTCTGAAGTAGAGCAGCTCGATATTTTCTGGCTGTTTTTGGATCACACTTTCCATCAGCTCAAAAAATGCCGCCTCGTGACCCCGCCGGCTGAGCAGCTGGCCCTCAATCATCACAAGCTGATTATATCTGTCTGGATTGTTTGAACGTTGATTTTCCAGGTAGGCCCGGGCGTCATTTAGCCTCCCCTGTTCTGCCAACAGCGCCGAAATACGCACTTGTGCAGGCAGATACTCCGGGCTTGGCGCAACCATCTTATATTCACGTATTGCGTCTGAAACATTCTTGTTTTTGTCTGCGATGCTGCCCAAATAATAATGCGCTTCATTGGCTCTACGATTCCATCGAACCATCTGGTTCAAATAACCCTTTGCGGCCTCATCTTTGCCCCGCTCCAGTGAAATCAACGCCAGCGCAAAAAGAATGTCACCGTCATGCGGGGACTGCTGATAAACCAGTTCATACTGCTTTTCAGCGTCAGCCAAACGCTCGGCTTCGAACAGCATTCGCGCGTAGATGAGTCTCAGGCGCCGCTTGTCCGCTAAATCTTCGATCGTGTCCTCTAGAAACACTAGCGCTTCATCAGTTCGTAACAAATCTCTTAACGCATTAATCTTCAACACGATGACATTAATGTTTTTCTTTGAAGCCAGCAGCTGATTTGCCAACTGCAATGCTTCTTCCAGCCGCCCGCTTTGTTCAAGCAGCACGGCCTTTGAGAACATCAGCTGTTCATCGCCAGGGTATTGATCGAGCATCCTCGACATCGCTTCCAGCAGAACGGCTCGACCCTTGTCATCCATATTCGCCGCTGAATACGCGAAGCTTTCAAAATTCGCCAGACCTCCAAGAGATTTGATGACCTCCATATGGACGATGGCCTGCTCCATATCGCCGATACGCAACAACTGCTCAGACAGGTATCTGCGCGCTTCAATGCTGTCAGGGTCTTGTTGCACCCAAATTTTCGAAGTACTCAACGCCTCTTCATAGCGCTTCAGATAGACTGCCAACATAGCAGCACGCTGCGCGACGCCTGCATCACGGGTCTTGAGCGCTATCTCTACATATTTTTCGAGGGCAGTACTGTACTCACCCCTGTAACCTGCGACTTCTGCAACCAAAAGTTGATAAAGCGCATCTTTAGGAAACGGCGCAACAGGATAATCACTCGGCTTGGGTCTTTTGGCGACCTTGGGCGCCGTTATTGAGACATTAACCTCTGGCACTTCTGCTTCGTCGTCCAGCTCGACCGCCTCAGCAGCGGTATCGGTTTTGTTCGGGGCTATCTCCTCTGAAGGTTGACTAACACAGCCACCCAAGAAAGTCAGCGCAATAACTAATAGCAAATACTGCAAGTTTCTTTTCCTCATGTGCACGGTGAAGGATATCCCCGCGCTCGACAGTTTAGTGTAGCGATTTTGTGTCCAGTCAGGAAACCAATTCTGGCCACGATAGCCCGCACTTGTTCTCACGAATAATCTCTACGCCTATAATCGATCGGCGTATCGCTTCAAAACCCATAAAATGGCAAAATACCGCATCGTGAGTCGAGTAACGACAGTGAGTGCGGCATTAACCGATGCCCGCTCATTCTACTTTTCCCTGACAACAGAGTCATTAAGCGTCGATCAACCTCTAGGACCGTTGATGCTTTTACCCTGTTTAAAGGACATTGAAAAAAGCCAGAGACTGGCAGAAATCAGGAATAAAGGCGCTGAACGCCCAGAGTTATGGATTTATTGGTTGTAGGTATTAATCACACGACAGCCCCCGTTTCACTGCGGGAGAAGATCGCGTTCACGCCCGATCAGATATCCGATGCACTGCAATCGCTCTCCAATGAGATCAAGTTGCAGGAGCTTGCGATACTTTCCACCTGCAACAGAACCGAGGTCTACGCGATTCATGCGCACAATGAGCCTGATCTAATTATTCACTGGCTGGCACAACAGCATGCAGTGCCTGAAACCATTATTAGATCATCAACCTACACCTACTGGGGCCATAGCGCTGTGAAGCACATCATGAGAGTGGCTTCCGGGCTTGACTCGATGGTGCTTGGTGAGCCACAGATACTTGGCCAGTTGAAGGACTGTTTCAACTACGCAGATGCCAACAATACGCTTGGCTCGTCACTCAAACGTCTTTCTCAGAATACTTATAGAATCGCTAAAAAGGTTAGAACTAGCACGGCCATTGGACAAAACCCAGTGTCCGTTGCCTCTGCGGCAGTTGATCTCGCGGGGCAGCTTTTTGAAAATGTCTCCGCTTGTCATGCGTTGCTAATCGGCGCCGGCGACACCACGGAACTTGTCGCCCGCCACCTGCGTAACGCGGGCATTGAGAACATGGTCATTGCTAATCGCACACGCTCGAATGCGGCAAAAATCGCTGATGAACTTGATGCCAGCGCAACCGATCTTAGCGATCTAACTGAGCGACTTGTGGATGCCGACATTGTCATTTCCGCGACTTCAAGCTCCCTTCCTATCATAGGCAAAGGGATTGTTGAACGCGCTTTAAAACCTCGCAAGCACAAACCCATATTTATGGTTGACCTTGCCGTTCCCCGGGACATTGAGCCTGAGGTCGATAGCCTTGCTGATGTTTATCTTTACAGTGTCGACGATCTTCAGCAGATCATCTCCCAAAACATGGAGAATCGCCAAGAAGCAGCACTTGAGGCCGAAGCGATCATCGAGGTCGCTGTGAAAGAGTTCCAACAAAGCAATAAATCACTCGATGCAGTCGATTTACTTGTAAAATTTCGAAACCTTCATGAACAGATAAAAAAGAATGAACTGGACTTAGCACTTCAACGCCTCGAAAAAGGCGAAGACCCTGAAAGAGTGCTGACTCAGTTCGCCAACAAACTCACCAACAAAATTGTTCACACGCCAAGCATTCAGTTGAAACAGGCCAGTATTGAGGGGCGCACCGATATGTTTGGCGCCGTTGAAGATTTGTATCAGCTGGGCAATGACGACCTAGATGGCCAAGAGCAATAACTGTTTTATAACCAGAAGCACCAAACATGAAATCAACATTAAAGACCAAACTCGATCAACTGCTTGAGAGATATGAAGAGCTTGGCGCGCTTATGAGCGATAGCGACGTAATATCCGATCAAAATACGTTTCGAGCTTACTCTCGAGAATATGCCGAAATCGAGCCAGTGGTTTTATGCTACCGAGATTACGAAAAGCAACTTAACGAGCTGGAAGAAACCAAAATCCTTGCGGGCGACGAAGATGAAGACATTCGCGCGATGGCTGCCGAAGAACTGGACGACCTTGAAAAACAGGTCAACATACTCGATCAATCATTGCAGAAGCTATTACTACCACGGGACCCCAACGACTCACATAATGTCTTCCTTGAGATCCGTGCAGGCACTGGTGGTGATGAAGCAGCAATTTTCGCTGGTGACTTATTTAAAATGTACCAGCGATTTGCCGAGACCAGACAATGGAAGGTCGAAATCATGAATGAAAGAGCTGGCGATCATGGTGGTTTCAAAGAGATCATTAGCCGCATTGAAGGCAAAGATGTTTTCGGACAACTTAAGTTTGAATCCGGCGCACACCGCGTTCAACGCGTGCCACAGACCGAATCGCAGGGACGAATACACACTTCAGCCTGCACCGTTGCGGTCATGCCGGAAGTTGAAGACGTCGATGAAATTGAAATCGACAAGAATGACTTAAGGGTCGACACCTACCGGGCATCCGGGTCAGGCGGCCAGCATGTCAATAAAACTGATTCAGCCGTAAGATTGACACACATACCTACCGGCGTGGTCGTCGAGTGTCAGGACGAGCGTTCCCAACACAAAAACAAAGCGCGCGCCATGAGCTTGCTGCAAGCCAAATTAATGGATCAAGCTGAGCAAAAACAGTCTGACGAGCAAGCAGCAGCGCGACGCAGCCTGGTTGGCAGTGGTGACAGGTCGGAAAAAATTCGGACCTATAACTTTCCAGACAGTCGCGTAACAGACCACAGGATTAACCTGACATTGCATAGGCTCGCGCAAACCATGGCAGGAGATATGGCACCTATTATCGACCATCTTGTACAGGAACATCAGGCCGACCTGCTCAGCTCGCTCGGCGAGGAACTGGACGACTAACCTTATGTTACAGTCCAGCAGCACTACCGTTGGTGATATTATCCGCTCAATCGGAAGCGCGAATTTATGTTCAGACACGCCGTTGCTGGACTGTCACCTTTTGCTCTCTCGATGCTTAAACAAGCCAAAAAGCTGGCTGCTGGCGCACGATGAGTATTGCCTTACTGACGATGAAACGCAGATTTACGAAAGTCTGCTTGAGCGACGTATCGCCGGAGAACCTATCGCCTATATTCTCGGCAGCCAGGGGTTCTGGGACATGGAGCTAACGGTGACACCTGACACACTGATTCCCAGACCGGAAACCGAGCTTTTGATCGAAACCGTGCTCGCAACCTGTGGGTCAACCCATCAACGGGTTATCGATCTTGGCACAGGCACAGGCGCAATTGCGATCGCAATTCAACGCGAGCGTCCGAATTGGGAAGTGTGGGCAACCGATGTTTCTGCTGCAGCCATCGCTATCGCAGAAAAAAATGCCGCTGAGTGGTCAGCCACAAGCATAAAATTCCTAAAACGTAATTGGCTAACCAATTTGGGCAAGAGGAAATTTGACTTGATCGTCTCCAACCCGCCCTACATCGAGCAAAATGATCGCCACTTGCCCGCACTTCAGTATGAGCCCGCTTCCGCATTAACGGCATCGGATGCCGGCATGGCTGATCTAAAAACCATTATCCGGCAAGCCACAGGTAGTCTGACCGCTGGCGGTCGATTATTGCTAGAGCATGGCTATGATCAGCAGACGCAGGTTTCTGACTCGATGAAAAACGAAGGTTACACTGATATAGCACTGCTGGCAGACTACAACCACGTACCACGAGCGGTGTTAGCTCGCTGGTCGCCCGATCGTTAACAGCAAGATAAATAAAGCGAAGAAATGGAAGATGAGTAAATGAATGACGACGAGTTACTCAGATACAGCCGACAAATCATGCTGCCTGAAATTGAAATTGCAGGGCAAGAAAAGTTACTCGCGGCAACGGCCATTATTGTCGGCGCCGGTGGGCTAGGTTGCCCTGTCGGTTTATATCTCGCCGCTGCGGGTATCGGCAACCTGATCCTCATTGACGATGACGAAGTCGATCTTTCCAATCTTCAACGACAGATTGCCCATGGGGTTGATGACATAGGCGTCAACAAGACCGAGTCACTGGCGGGTACAATCAAACAAATTAATCCCAACGTTTCGGTAAGTGTCATATCAAACAGAGTTTCCTCGACAGCTTTTGCTGACCTGATCGCAGAGTCGCACAAAACGGCGGTTGACCACTTCACCATTGTGCTCGATTGTACCGATAATTTTCAGACCCGATTCATGATCAATCAGACCTGCGTTAACAGTAGCACACCGCTAGTTTCTGGTGCGGCCATCAAACTCGAGGGTCAGGTGATGGTGTACGATCCAGCGACGACCGATTGCGCCTGCTATCAGTGTCTGTATCAGAGTGCCAATGATCAACAGCTTAACTGTGCCGAAAATGGCGTTGCCGCTCCGGTCGTCGGCATCATTGGTTCAATACAGGCAATGGAGGCTATCAAAATAATTGTTGGCGCGGGAGAGACGCTCGCCGGACATCTGCTAATTGCCGACATGAAAACCATGGACATTCGTAAGCTAAAATTACCCAGAAACCCAAATTGCTCCGCTTGTGGGCACAAGAAACAAGGCGCAACATGATCAGGCGAGAACCATGACCTCACCGACCGATGATGCACAGGCGAACGCCGCCACTCTCGAGGCAGACCTCAACGAGGCGCTGAGTCAGCATCGGCGTGGTGACCTGGCGCAAGCTGAAAAACACTACCAGGCTGTGTTGGCGAAAAACCCAAGACATGCAGTTGCTTTACATTATCTGGGCGTCATCGCGCTGCAAACCAATAACGCAAGCCGGGCCATTGAATTCATCCGCCAGTCGATAGCGCAAGCCCCGGACTATGCGGATGCTTACAGCAACCTGGCCAACGCCTACCAGGCAAACGGGAACTTTAGAGAAGCCGTTGAATGCCTAGAAAAAGCACTGCAACTCGCAGGTACTGACACTGCTCCCAATCCTGAAATCCTGGCAAATCTAGGGAACGCTTACGCACAATTATCGAATTTCGATGCAGCGTCAAAAAACTACCAGCGAGCCATTGAGCTCGGACGCGAACAAGGCAGAGAACTACCTGAGGTCCACCGCAATCTTGCTAACGTTTGGCTTCAGTTCGGAAGACCCGGCGCGGCGCTGACCAGCATCACGGAAGCCAATCGACTACAGCCAGGCAATATCGCAATTCAACTGACCATGGCTAATATACTGCCAGAGGCTGGTCGGCAAACCGAGGCGATCGCCTGCTACCGCGACATTCTTAAGCGCAATAGCCAATCACCGCAAGTTCATACAAACCTCGCTAACGTCCTGCGTCATGCAGGGGACCTGTTAGAAGCTTTTACTCACTACAACAAAGCCATTGCGCTCGCGCCCAATTTCGACGAGGCCTATTACAATCGGGCCGTGGCACATATGGATAACGGCGATCTCGCTGCTTCAAGAGAAGACGCAACGCGGGCAATTGAACTCAACCCAGTCTATGGCAAGGCGCACGGATTAATCGCCAGCATCGACAGTACCGGTTCAGCATCTCACCAGAGCCTAGGCGCCTTACAGGAAGCCTTCGATCAAAAAGGACTACCGCCTGAACAAAAAATGCACCTCGCTTTTGCCCTCGGCAAATCATTAGAAGGCGCTAAACAGTTTGACAAAGCCTTTGCTTACTACCGCCTCGCCAACACCCTCCGCCGCAAAGCAATTTATTACGATGAGGCAGGAGAATTAAACTTCTTCACTCATCTCAAGCGCACCATCACGCCAGCGATTATTCAGTCTAACCGGCGAAACCGTCACGCTGGCGACGATGAGATCAGACCGGTATTCATTCTGGGCATGCCGCGTTCCGGCACAACACTCGTCGAACAAATTTTCGCTAGCCACCCGGAAGTTCACGCCGCCGGCGAAGTGAGCTACTTGTCACAAAGTATTTCTGAAGTACTGGCAACACCGGA
>CBFHOH010000054.1:0-13577 GCA_965657335.1 Candidatus Azotimanducaceae bacterium | reverse complement strand
AATGATCTTTCTGTTTTCGTCTTCACCGCATCAACTTTGCGTGATGGCGATAATTGACAAGCGTTGTAGGATACTTAGCTTTTGGGATCTAGACTAGCGTCAAGGAGGCAAAATCAGACCAAATGACGACCGTTCGTCCGAGTTCTGTACTTTGCTGATTGAACTAACAACACAATCATAGCGTCACGTTGGGAAGAGTAACCCAGGCTTCACATTTGTTAACTTTATGGCGAGCCAAAGGGTTACCGATTTTGTGGATTGGAATACTTTTGATTTGGCGACATTTGGAGCCAAGATGAATCGCGTGTAAACACCGATAGCTATCGACTCCTTGTCTCCATCATCAATACGCGATTGCCCACAAATGATGTCTTTACCAGAACTTTTTTCCAAAAAAATCTTTAACTGGTCATGGAAATTTTTCTATCTAGAATCGACGGAGGAAACTGATCAATCTTATTTCGTTTTCCTTCGGGCAGAAATTTCTATGCTCTAAAAATTCAAAAGAAGAATCTATCGAGAGCGGTACACTTCATAACCCCGTAAAATCGGCAATCGAGCGCTTAGTCGGGCCTGCTGTAATTTGCCGCTTGCTTGATGCTCGTCAATATCAGGGCATAAAAGTGTGGTTTATACTCCCTAGTTCTCTTGCAGCGCTGTTCTGATGATCTATCACTAAACAGGCTGGGTTTTATTGAGTTTGATAAAACAGAATGCAGGCAATCCGCACGACATAGACGTCTTGAGCCGAAAGAAAACTGGTTTCGCTCAATGATTGTGCAATGAATGGATCAAAAATGTATCCATAATCAGACCTATTAAGGAGCCGGCGATTGAAAATACAACTCTCCCTCTTATTAATGCTTTTGATGGCCCATGCCGCTATAAGCAGTGCCGCCGCTCCCAAACCCGAAGGACTTTTGTTAAGAGGCTTCGAGTCGGCAGGTTTAGTCAACCGACGAGGCCACGCGGCCGTTGCAAATGGCGTTTTAACCACTGTTAGAGTCGATGCCACTAGCGAGATCGATTCGAGTAGAACCGCCGCTGATATTGCTCCCGACATTGCCTGGTACCGCAGCCGCGACCAAAAGTATCTGGCCTATACCCATTTTGGAAAAATCACGCCCTATTTTGACGGGGGCACAGCACCGGAAGCCGCGCTGTTGGTCAATGTTGAAGGCACCACAACCAACTCAGTCAACCTGAACAATAGCGTGGCAATGGCTGCAGCAATCGCCGCAGCCAGTGACTACGTCGATGCAGGTGTAGACGGTATTGCATATGACATTGGTTCTGCCGGCGGCTTGGGTTCTTTTGACGCTGCCAGCTTAACCGCTTTTAACAACTGGTTAACCGACACTAAAGGCTATTCAGATAGTAAGCTGACAAGTATTTTCGGTGAAACCATCGACCCTAACAGTTTCGATTATCGGCAATACCTTGAAGACAAGGGCGTCACGGCTAGTAATTATTATGCAGACAATACTAATGAAAGCGCGCACTTTAGACTCTGGCGTGCCTTTAATAACTATCGCGAAAGAGAGATTACGAATTCGCTGATCCAAGCCGTTAACATATACGCTGAGCAAACACTCGGCAGAGAAATTGAATTCTATTTTAATCGCTATGGCTTTATCCATACGCCAGCGCGACGCTGGAATTCCATCGACTTAGATTCAGGTAGTTTGGGAGAAACAACCTTCGAGGGCGTCACTTGGAATTACGAAGATGGCAACACCCTGGAGCCGGTATTTAGAGCCGGTCTCAAAAGCTTTGATAAGCGCTTTGAGTCTTGGAACCAGCCTCCTAACACCAGCACAGCAGTACAATCCGTATACTTGGCATCAAACATTGCTAATAATGGCGTCGCTGACTGGCGTGATGACTATCCAGCTACGGCGAGTGTCGCCAGACTAGCTTATCGTTTTCGCGACCAGCTAGACCTTGCGCCTAGCAGCGAAGTGGGCATATTTTATCCGCAGGCGACACTCGCGCATAACGTTGCCATGCAAACAGGCGATGATGCGATGGTCGGCGGCCAGCACTATTGGTACCTTGGTCTGGGCTATCTTATGGCAGACCTGAATATAAATTACGATGTCGCGTTCGCTGCCGACGACCTCGCTAGAGACGATATTTTCAGCTCGGCCGACATTTCCGAATACAATCTCGTGATAGCCGCAGAAACGATTCAGGTGACAGACAATCAGTTCACGCAACTCATTGACTATGTTAGTGACGGCGGCAAGCTGCTGATTATTGGTACCAACGTGTTGCGATACGACGAACTCGGCGAAGACCAAAGCAGTGTCAGGGGCAATGGCACGCTTACTTATCAGACGCTATTCAATACCGTTGGCAGTCAGAGCATCGGTAGCGGCAGTGTCCAAGTTGTATCACTGGATACTTGGGCTTCTACCATGTACACAGCCAAGGCGAACTCAACATCAGTTTCAAGCAGCACGGTAACAGCGATTCAGAGCGCAGTGACAGCGGCCCTGCCAAGCGGTATCCCTGCACTGTCTACCTCAGAGGACAAAGTTCGAGTGCTGCGCTACACCGATACAACCGGAGATTCATCAGATGTCTATCATTTAATCAATCATGATTTCACCGGTTCGGGCAGCGCCGTAACAACCCAATCCGACTTCACTTTAACCATGCCCGCTCCTACCAGTTTTAGCGGATCACTGGTCGCAAGCTATGCCACCACAGCAGAAGATGACCCTGTGACCCTAGCGATTACAACCAACGCTGACAGCAGCTTGACAGTGACTGTGCCGACGCTCGAATATTGGGGTATTCTGCGCATAGGCAGCAGCATTGTCTCGGACCCGTTTCCCAACATTGCTCCCATCGCTGACCTGGTCAGCCTATTCGACTATGAAGTCTACAATTCCACCGAAAGCCGAGATCTCTACCTGCGAGCTGCTGATGACAACGGCTTGGCAAGCATCACTTTTTGGTACCAGCAATATGATGCAACCAGCAGCAGCTGGGGCACACTGACCGAAGGCGATACCGTGAGCCTGACCGGGGCTGGTAACCAAATCGAATCAACTGAAACCATTGCTTTTTCATTTGCTGACCTTGCGGCCGGAAAATACCGTTTACAAGTCACAGCAACGGACAATGAAGGGCTTTCCGGCGAAACTGTGAACGACGGCGGTTATGACACACTTATCGGTTACGATATCACGGCGCCGGACTTTTCCGACGTGATCGTGACCGTCACTGACGGACCTGAGGATGGCGCAACTGTGACCACTCCTGTATCAGTAGAACTCACTATAGCCAACGTTGCCGACCCAGAATCTGGTATTTTTCAGATCAATACAGCATTCGGGAATGCCTCGTTTGATGTCGACGGCGAACAAGGCAATCCGTATCCCGAAACAGGTTTTACCCGTACTTTCGTCGCACCGGATGCAGGTAGTTACAACCAATATACGGTACGCGCGCGCGCACAAAATAACGCCCAAATATTTAGTGAATGGCAAAACCTTTACACCTACACCTACACACTGCCACCGACCTATGACGGCGACGCTGAAACCCAAACGCTCAGTAATGGCGACAACCAAACCCTGACATTAGATTTTACCAGCGTCTATGGCGATCTCGAGATTGTCTGGTACAAGGACGGTGAAGTCATTGCCAATCAAAGCGAAGCTTCGCTCGCACTTGGGAGTGTCAGCAGCAGTGATGCTGGCGTTTACACCGCCACCATCACGAATCCAGCAGGTACGGTCACTAGCGAATCATTTACGATAACCGTGAATACGATTCTGGAAATAACCCAGCAACCTTCAAACAGCAACATCAGTGAAGGAGACTCTTTTTCTATTACCGTCACTGCAGTGGGCACCGGAGACTTGACCTATCAGTGGAGCCTAGAGGGCACTGATATCGACGGCGCAACCAGCGCGACCTACGCAATTAGCGACGCCGTGCGCGCCACGCATAACGGTAACTATCGCGTCACCATTACTGACGCAACAGGTGCAACAGTGACCAGTAATACCGGCAGAGTCCAGGTACAAGGTGGCGGTGGTGGTGGCGGTGGCGGTGGCGGTGGTGGCGGTGGTGGTGGCAACACCAATGACTCAGATGGTGACGGGGTTCTCGATAGTGATGACAACTGCGCTACCCTGAGCAACCCAGATCAAACCGACACAGATGGTGATGGCGGAGGCGATGCTTGTGATAACGATGACGACGGCGACGGCAGTCCAGATGATATAGAAGCTATTAACGGTACAGACCCGCTTGACCCAACTTCGTGTCTCGGGTGCTTCACTTGGGACATTGATGGCAACAGCAGTGTCACGGCCCTGGGTGATGGCCTGTTAGTTCTACGTTACCTATTTGGTTTTGAAGGCGACGCCTTGATCGCAGACACTCTGACCGAAACATCAACAAGGACAAGTTCAACTGAAATTCAAACGCATATCCAAGAGCAAGCATCACACCTGGATATCGACGGTGACGGACAAACCTCTCCTTTGACTGACGGCTTATTGTTGCTGCGCTACTTGTTCGAGCTCAGAAACGACGCACTCACCAGCGGAGCCGTTTCGGCAGGTGCTACGCGTCACACCGCGTCTGAGATTGAGGCTTATATTGACGCCAGAATACCGCCGGCAACCTAGGCTAGAAAAAATATAGGGGTAGATGTTAGCGAAACTCGCCGCAGGAAATATCCGTAAGCATCAGCGAAACCTGGACAACGGAATCAACGAGAATGACTTTGCCTTGTAATCAACATAATCAGGCTTGTCTTCGAGTAATTTCTTTTCAATCATCGGGATCGAGACAAAAGTAAACAAAAGAATCATGGCAGCCGATCCCGAAAGCATCCAGTAGTCGGCATAGCCTACCGCGGCGTAACCGAATATCAACACAGCGACCCAAACACCAATTTCGCCTAGATAATTTGGATGGCGACATAAAGACCAGAGCCCGGTATCCAACACCTCAGTGCGACTGCGGCGAAACTGGCGGAAGCGGTGCAGTTCCCGATCTGACTGGAACTCGAGCCATACCGACGTCAGACCAACCAACAGCGCCAGATAGTCGAAGCCATTAATCGGGTGGCTACCAATCACGAGCGACTGGTACATCGGTATACAACCAAGAAAAACCAGTATGGTGGGATAAAGATGGACGCCGGTAAAACTCAGCGGCCACCAAAGAAAGCCTGCTTTCGCTTGCAAATTCACATAACGCCAATCGACGTGGTCAAGACCGCTCCAGGTATACGCCCAGTTGGCTGTTAACCTGAAGCCCCAGAGCAAGATCACCAGCGCCACCATAAGCTGGCGAATCAAATCTGCATCACTTTGTAAACTGATCAGGTAGCCAACAATCACCATCGGTATCACACTCCAATAGGCGTCGTAAAAGCTGGAATTTTTATACGCAACACTGAATGCGAAAATGACAATGGTCGCTACCACGTCAGCTATCAACACCTGAACCATCAGGTGATATTCGGTGACGAACTGGAGTGTAAACCCGGCAGCGGCGAGCGCAATCAAGTAACTAATAACAACAATAATATAGGCTTTGCTCATAGGGTAACCACCATCTGTTTGCACTGTTCAGCAAACAACATAATTGACGATGAAGCAAAGTTGCAAGGATTCATTTCTTCAAAGAGGCAAACTCACTGCTATTTTATCAGTGCACCGTGAGCAGTCTAGGACAACACACCTTAAACAATTTCATCTAATTGTTGTTCGGAGGCTGCTTTGGTTTTTAGTGCGAGCTGGAAAGGTGGCACGCACTTGCTGTTTATAGCTGGCGCACCTGTGGGTATCGACGTATATGATTTAGTGCCAGGGAATATTGTCTAGAACAGTTTGTCCCATATCCGGTTTTTCCGTATCAAGCCCAATGACCTTGAGCATTTCTAGCACTTCACTTTGAAGGGTCTCAGAAGCAACCTCTCTTTCTTCCTCAGAGGAAAGATCGCGTCCCAAATTATAGAGCCTTTTCACATACTTGGCAGGTATCCAAGACAAAACCTCTCCTTTTGTTCCTCCAATAGAAGCCTCTGGTTCTGGTTCTTCTCGAATGCCTTTCTTTGCATCATAAATCCCTTGCTCAACAATCTCCTCGATATGTCGCTGGAGAATGTACGCATACCTTTTCCGTATTTCCGTATTTCTTTCACCGGCAACTGACTGATCAGAGAGCGCGTCCCATATTTCCTTTCCAAGCAGCCCCAGCAACGGCCCTCCCTTTTTCACTACGGTCACAACTTTCTTTTGTTTGGTTCTTTTCTCAAGCTCAGATGTTTTCTTCAACAAATAATAAAGTAGCGCAAAAACAATCAGAAACAGAGCTAACAAGGTAATAATCAACAGTACCTCAACGCTTGATTGACCCATTTCTAAGCTCCAGTCAGTGTGATCATTTATTGTAATTCTCGGTCAATTTATAACTTTCAGCCAATTCAGCTTTCCTAATGATATAGAGATCGCTCACTTTTTGCTGGATATCAGCAGCAACCGATTTATCGTCTAGCAGGTTCTTTCTGATCGCCTTCTGATTATTTTCAACATTTTTCAATACTGCCAGTTGATTTTTCATTTCTCCAAGCGTCTTCAACTCTCCCAAAACAATTGCTTTTTGAGACTCAGAGAACTCCATTATTTCATCTCCCTTTGCCTGAATTTCGCCGCCTATGACGGTGCCTAATCCTGAAAGATCTTTTGAATGCTTTTGCGTATTCAACTTTAGCATTTCCAAATCACTAATGATGAGCGACTGTTGGCCTTCTATCGACAATAGTTGGTCTTGCACGCCCACCAACTTTTCTATGCCGTCACCTAACTGTATTCCTCTCTTTGCAACCGCAATGATAACACGGTCAAGTTCATCTGTTTTTTGCGATAGTTGCATAGACAGAACAATGTAAAAAAGAATCGAAATCACCAACACAAAACCCGTTATTCCGGAGGTCACATAGATGAGCTTTCTTGCATTATCAATTTGCTGGGAAGTAGATTCTAAGATTTGTTTAATATGCGTCAAAGGCCCAACGTCGACACCGTTAATTTTCAAATTAACGGTCCCGTCATTTATCGAACCACCGCCCTCGATTTCTATTCGATCACTATTTTCGCCTTGACCCTCCATAACAGTATCGATGACTGCATCAGCATCTTCCTCTGGAGCAAGATCATTCGCCGATGAGTCGCTGGCTAAGCCGCTATCAACATCGTCTTCCGGCGCAGATTCTGATAATTCCTGTTCTGGATCTGCACTTTCTGACTCGGCATCGGCAACTTCTTGCACTGCTGAATCTGCACTTTCTGACGCTGTGCTTTCCGACGCTGTGCTTTCTGACTCTGTGCTTTCTGACTCTTCGGTTTCTGACTCAGAAAGGTCTGCTGCGACTTGCCCTTCTGCCTCATCAGAAACTGGATTTTCCGTTTCCTCTAACATTGGCGCCTCGGGCACACCGCTATCTATTTCATCTTCTTTGTCATTGGCCATTGGTATAACCTCTATTTTGAAATTGTTAATTCAACAAATCACTTGCAGAAATTACGTAGGAATCTTTTAAACCACCTGTCGATCTTATCCTACTTAGCTTTGCTTCCGTATAAGGGCCTCTAATCACAGCCCAGTAGTTATTTTTCTTTAATCCAACTCGAAACGGCTCTACCGCATCGTTTTTAGCAACCCAGGCGAAAGCGGCATTCTTATTTCTAAATGCCGCTTGCTGAAGAAAGTATGTTGCTTCGACAACGCTTTCGTCTAACTTAATATCGAGTGCAGGTTCTTTCGACGACTCTTGTACGGGGGTAATAGCTGCAGACATGGGTTTACCCGCTGCCAGCGTTTCCGAACGCGTGAACTTTTGCAAGGCGACCGCCTCTACTTCACCAGAAATCACCTCATCTGGCATAACGTCAACGGCTACTGGCATTGCAGCTGACTCATCCAAACTGGCGTCGACCTTCGCCGAGTTCGCATCTATTTGATCAGAAACCGTCGCTGCTTCTTCTCGCATGACATCTTCTTTCGGGGCAAGCACCATTCGCGTTTCGTCGCCCATCAATACTATTTCCTGACTATCCGTTGGTCTCTCGTTCGACAAGAGGGCGGGCTGAGGCTTAAAAGATGCTGTAAAACTGTTTTTTAACGATTCGATACCCGGCGTTATTACGTCTCCCAGCAAAACGAACGTTGAAAAAGCAACCAACAAAAAGACAAGGGCAGCGTAACCCACGAATGTGTTTTTCTTTTGTCTCGCCAACGGCGATTCTGAATTTTCTACTTTCTCTTTGCTGTGACTTTTATCCTCCACCGGATCAGTATCTTTTTCCGCCTGAACCTTGTCGGCCAGCGCCAGCGGATCGAAGGTAACAATTTGAGCAAAATCGTCTTGTGCCTCTTCTTGAACGGCGAGTTTGTTTACTAGCTCTCTAGCCGTTTGCAAAGAACCGTCTATCTCTGCTCTCTGGAGAAAATCTGCACATTGCTCCACGTCCGGCAAATCAAAGCTCCATAGCGGCGTTCTGGTCACACGAAGCCACTTTTTCATCTCGTCACTTCTCCACGCTATACCCGTCGTTAGCACGAGCACGGAAATTCCTGCCTGCTTAAATTGACTTAAAATACGGTGCACAAGTGACAAGGGTGAAACTAATTCTGAATTCGTAAGCTCGAAGATCCACAATTCCTTAGTATTTCCCCGTACTTTCGCCTTCAAATCAAGCTGATCTATTTCTCTTAATCGAACATTCACTTTTTTGATAATAGAGTCTCGATCTAGAGGCGCCCGCTTCACTTCTCCCGATTCTTTGTCCCCGAAGACATTCGAGACAATTTCCCGAACGTAATGCTCTTGCAACGCATAATTTTCGCTGGTGACGACTGCCGCCGAAGCAGGGTTTCTCAAATGAGCGATGATGCTTCTAATCGACTCAGTGTGCTTTTCGCTGAAACTGGAGAATGTTCCAATAAAGGGCTCTTCTCTTATTCCTGTATTTTTTTTCATAAGTTGTACTCCACACCTATCAATTAATTCGGCCTACGACCAAACTCATCAAACCACAGCTCCTTTGGCACTTTTGGTTTGGGCTTCTTGAGACTCGTTCCTTCTTGTTTCGCTAATTCCAACCCGAAGACATAAGCAATGACTTGAGCGACAGCCAAAAACAAAGCCTGAGGAATATATTGGCCAAGTTCTGTCGTAAAGTAGATTGCTCTTGCAAGTTGCGGTGACTCAAACACCAGCACCTTATTTTCTTTGGCAATGTCTTTGATTCTTTGTGCAATTAGCCCTTTGCCTTTTGCTAAGACTTTTGGAGCCGCCTCAGAATTCTGGTCGTAGCTCAGCGCCACCGCAAAATGTTCCGGGTTAGTAATCACAACATCAGCGGCAGGTACATCCTGTAACATCCGTTGCTCAGCCATTTCCCGCTGTTTTTGCTTAATTTTCTGGCGAACCTCGGGCTGACCTTCAATTTCTTTAAACTCATCTTTTATTTCTTGCTTGGTCATCTTTAATTTTCTGATGAACTCAAATCTTTGATATGGAACGTCAATGGCTGCTATTACCGCCAGTGCTACGGAGACAATCAAGGCGCCTAGCAGGACAAATGAAACCGCGTCATAGATCTTAGAAGCGATATCTCCTCTCGAAAACAAAAGCACTTGCTCATAATTGCTGTATAAATATATGGCTGCAGTCACTGCGACTAGAGAAAACTTTAAAACAGATTTCACGAGTTCAACGACCGCTTTGAGACCAAAAATTCTTGCCAAACCGGAAATCGGATTAATCTTACTGGCCTTGGGCGCTATCGCTTTCCATGAAAACACAAACCCATCCAATGCTGTCGCACCGAAAATGGCGAGCAATATTGAGATCGCAAGCACAGGGCTAAGCACTAAGTAACTCTCTCCTACTATCGTCGCTAATCGCACAACTAAAGCAGATTCATCCTTCAGAGAATCGATGGAAAAAATGAGACTGTCTTTGAACAAGGCAATAAACCGAGGCCCCAGAAAAAAACTGAGCGAATATAACGAGGCGATAAAACCGATCGTGACAACCGCTATTGTCATATCTTGCGACCTTAGAACCTGGCCGTCTTCTCTTGCTTTTTCGATTCGGCGAGAGGTCGGTTCTTCGGTTTTTTCCTCTTGTGGTGTATCTTCGGCCATATCCCTATCCGCCAAGTATCAGAGTAAGCCTGCGAAAAGCCAAAAACCAAAAGTTTTCAACTTGCGCAAACCAGAGAGGCATCGTTAGAAGCAACATGCCCAGTCCTGCCGGAATCAGCGCCGGAAAACCGACCGCGAAAACATTGAGGCTCGGCGCAGCCCTCGAGATAATCCCGAGTGATGAATTAATAAGGAGCAGTCCGAATATAATCGGAAATGCGATAGAAACAGCACCTAGAAACATCTGCGAGGTCCAAATGATAAAACTTTGAATCATTAGCGAACCGAAGACGCCTGAGGCAATAGGCACCAGCTCAAAGCTCTGCTGCAGTAGGGAGATTAGAATGAGATGCCCGCCGAAACTCATGAACAGCAAAAACCCGACGACGATAAAAAACTGTGACAATGTAGGCACATTACCCACGTTAGGGTCGATCATGTTCGCCATGCTTAAGCCCATGCCGCCGGCAATAATTTGTCCACTGACGATTAAACCAGCAAGCACAATTTGTAGCGTAATCCCCATTAAACCGCCGACAAGCACCTCATGCGTTATGCCCAGCAAGGCACCAAAACTGAAAGGGTCAATTGCTGGAATATCGATCAGCGGGTAGATCATCCATGTCAAAATCAGACTCAGCAGGATTGTTACCCGGAGGTTAATCGCAGCCTGCGAAAAAAATGGCACCGTCATCAAAAAAGCAGAAACTCTGATCATCGGCCAAAGGAACGTTTCGAGTAGATGGATAACATGAGGGGCTAGGATTTCCATAGTCGCTAGTAATCCATGTTTCTTATACGTTCAAAAACGGTGTCGAAATAATCAATCAATACCGCTAACTGCCACTCACCAAAAATAATAAGTGCCAACAACATCATCCCTAACTTAGGAATAAAACTTAAAGTCATTTCCTGAATTGAAGTAGCGGCTTGCAAAATACCGACAATCAAACCGGTGCCCAGAGCAGCACCGAGTATGGGTGCTGCAACGAGTACCGTCACAAGCAACGCTTCGACGGCTATATCCATTACGATTCCAGGTTCCATTACATCTATCCTACGGCAAAGGTCGAAATTAATGAGCCCGTAATCAGCCCCCAACCATCAACTAGCACAAAAAGCAGCAGCTTGAATGGTAGCGAAATCATCATTGGAGAAAGCATCATCATACCCATCGACATCAAGACACTCGCAACAACGAGATCGATGATGATGAAGGGAATATAAATTAGAAACCCAATGGTAAACGCCGTTTTTAATTCAGATGTGAGGAAAGCAGGCATCAGCGTTGACAGCGGAATATCGCTGACATCGTCTACGGGTTCGTCATTTGCCATTTCCATAAACATCAGTAAGTCCTTCTCTCTTACCTGCGCTAGCATGAAGCCACGCATGGGTGGTAAGGCGAGTTCGATGCCTTCTTGAAATGTCACTTCGTTCGCTTGAACCGGGAGGTACGCACCTTCATAAATCTGATCAAAGACTGGCTTCATGATAAATATCGATAAGAAAACAGCGATACCTATCAGCACCTGATTAGGCGGCGTTTGACCCGTGCCTAGTGCCTGCCTAACGAGCGATAACACGATGATGATTCTGGTAAACGATGTCATTAAAACAACAATCGAAGGCAGAATCGTAAGGACCGACATTAGAACCAAAATCTGTAACGACAACCCATACTCAGATCCAGCGTCATTTGCCGTTATCAAAGTCAAAGCAGGCCCTAACTCAGCGGCGCTAGCGGTTTCTCCAAGGGCACATAAAAAAAGCGCAAGCAATGCTTTAACCGGCATTGTTACAGCGGACTGCGCGTCTTTAATCTTTGAAAACAACAAACTCATGCTCTGTTAGTCCAAATTTTTACATCGTGGTATCGATCAGGAACTAATATGCAATTAAGGGGCCAACAATTATTTTGTTTAAAAACAACAGCTTATAGAGCGGGAACAGTTTCAACTGGCGATATGTCAGAAATCTGACACTTTTCGGTGGCCGCTTTCACCTCATGGCGGGAATTTGTTAGGGTGGGATAGTTTAGACAACGGGTCTCAAGTTTACAGATGCGAATTCGATTAGCTTTTGTGCTTTCCTTTTGCCTTTGCGCCAACGCCGAGGAGCAAAAAAAAGAAATAGAGTATCCATATAAAACCTGTTTCGAGCGAGCTGGGAAGCAATACAATATCAGTCCCAGCTTTTTAGCATCGGTCGCGAGCGTGGAGAGCAGCCTGAACCCCAACGCAGTATCCAGTTCTGATGCTGTGGGTTTAATGCAAATCAAATGGCCACTAACGGCGAGGGAATTGGGCATCAAAAGCAGAGAACAACTATTCGATCCCTGCTCTAACATCAATGCTGGCGCGAAATATCTTAAATTGCTCGAAAATCGCTTTGACAGCCGCATGCTTGCGCTCGCGGCCTACCATATAGGGCCCACTAAGGTTTCCGCTATCAACGCAGTGCCAAAATCGACACTCAGCTACATTGAAAAAATCTATCAAGAAGAGGCGTTGCTCGCCTATTCATCCGCTCTGGCAGATCTAGGGTCCTGCGAGATCGCGCAGCTGATTGCGCTAACGGTGAAAACGCATCACCCGAAACAGCGCCAAGTCGAGGTTGTAAATTGGCTGAATAAAACCCAGAAGTTTTGCTCTATCGCAGCACTGTCTGCATTTAGGAACCGTTTACCCGAGCTTATGGGTACGGCAGATGCAGACGGGAAGGTCGATCGACTGCTGGATCGTATCCTGGCTTTAAAAGTGAACAACAAATAAGTATCACCGCGTTAAATAGAAAAAGCCGGAGGAGTAAACTCCCCCGGCCTTTTTCCAACCTTCATTATCAATAGCGTGACACTATTTTACTGAAGGAGTTGGAGGACCAACTGTGCACGAGCATTAGCTTGCGATAGCATCGCGGTGCCCGCTTGTTGTAGTACCTGTGCTTTTGCTAGGTTAGCCGATTCAACTGAATAGTCTGCATCGTTAATCCTAGATCGAGCGTCGGCGGTGTTTTCAGCAACATTCATCAGGTTTGATACGGTATAAGATAATCGATTCTCAATCGCACCTAAATCAGCCCGCATTGAGGAGATTTTCTCAATCGCACCATCCAATACAGAGATTGCGTTGGAAGCACCTGCCTGATTTCTCAAATCAACGTTTGAAACCGTAGTCAGAGCTGATGCACCAGTCGAAAAGTAATCATCAGTATCGGCTCCGCCATTTTGCGTGATCGAGAAAACCTTGCTAGAAGAAAGATCGATAGTACCCTGAATCGTCGCAGTGTCGTTGTTGCCAGATGCCGCTAGATTAAGATCGTTAGCGTCGATGACGCCGGCTGTGGTTGCATCTGCAGTGGTATTAGCCGTTGCTCCCGAAGCCACATTA
>CBFHOH010000053.1:0-14711 GCA_965657335.1 Candidatus Azotimanducaceae bacterium | reverse complement strand
CCATATTGGGTTGAATTTTTTTTCGAATCCATCGAGTGCTGCTTGGTAAAATTCAAAGGGGTAGCTGAGTATCGCCGCTTGTACGGCTAACCCGTCGCGTGAGCGTATTTCCTCAAGGGACTGCGATTCTGGTACATAGCTCGGCGTGAAGTTTAGTGACTCAGCTGAAAATGGTTCGGTGCTTAATTGTCTGCCACTGTTAACGATCATCGCCGCTAGGTGACCCCCAGCGCTGTCTCCTGTCACAGCAACCCGCGCAGGGTCACCTCGATAAGCAGTAATATGTTCTTTTACCCACAGCACTGCGCCAAAGGCATCATTTACGATTGCGTCCATCGTGGTTGAATTATTGTTGTCTGAAAGTAACCTGTAATTGACGTTGCAGATTACGTAGTCGGAATTTGTCGCAAAATAGGCTGCGGACTGATCCATGATCGACTTATTGTTCATCAGCCAACCGCCGCCGTGGAACATGATGACCACGGGGTAAGCGTCTTTGCCTGTCGCAGGCGTATAAATGTCCATTGTCAGGTCAAATTCATTGGGTGACGCCCAAAGAATGTCAGGAATCAGCGTGTAGTCGTCTGGATTATTATGTTCTTTCAGTTCTGGTTGTTTTGATAGAAAGTTAAACAGTCTCATAGAGATGGTCCTTGTTGGGGCCATATGCGTGTATAGCATCACTATACACGCGCAGATGACAAATATGCGTGGTTTAGTAAGCTCGGGCGATTGGTAGCGTAGCGTTGTGAAGTGGCGATCTGGCAGCAAAAAAAGAAACTTTTTGTTTGTGCGCCTCAGCCAGGCTGTGTCTGAGGCGTTAGGCTTCCGAGCGAGCTTACCCTCGCGGGAGAACTGACAGTTTCAGTGACATTTTCCCGGAAGCGCCGTAGGTTGGACTTGCCGCTCTTAGGTGTATTGTTTTATGTACGCCACCCCCAATTCGGGTGCTTTTGAAATTCGGGGTAAAGGCGCTTTGAAATAACTAGCTTCCATCTCGTCTAAAAAGCGCCACCTAACGCAACACTTAAATCAATAAACTGATCTAATTCCAAGCGATTAATCGTGAGTAGGTTAGTTTGCGCGCCGAACGCTGACTGCTCAAGCTGTAGTACGGAAAGCAAATCGATTTCACCCACTTCATACTGAAGCCGGGCTAACCTTAATGCTTCTTCTGAGGACTTTGATGCCTCAACCAAATATTGTTTTCTTTTTTCTACAGTAACACCTTCGGCCAACGCATTCTCGACTTCTGCAAAGGCGTTGAGCGCAGTGCTGGCGTAAGCTTCCACCGCAGCTTTTTCTTCCGCTGTGGAGATTTCTACCGCTGTTTGTCTTGAGTCGCCATCGATCAGCGGCACCAGTAAACTCGAGGCTGCGCTCCATACTATATTGCTAGGCTTCAATATATCCGTCAGCTCTTGTGAGGCACCACTTGCACCAGCTGTTAGGCTAAATGATGGTAACTTGGCTGCCTTGGCTTGATCGACTGTTTTTATCGTCGCAGCAATTCGGCGCTCTGCCGCAACCAGATCAGGCCTTCTCTCTAACAGCTCAGAGGGCAGGCCCGTGGCTGGAGCTAGCGGCTTGCCGGGCAACTCTGTGCCAACAAACAAATCTGCCGAGGGGTAGCGCCCTAGCAATACTTCCAAGGCCCGAACAGCCGTCTGAGCTGCAGCTTCAGCCGTAATTAATACATCGTTTGAACTCGCAAGATTCGCTCTTGCCAATGAGACGTCTTGAGCAGACGCCACGCCGTTATCAAATTGCGCCTGAACAATGGACTGGGTTTTCTCTAGCGCCTTGACGATATCCGCTGCGATACCCGCCTGCTGATAGGCATTGATTGCAGCAAAATAGGATCGCGACACTGCTGCGGCAATTGAGAACTGTGAGAAACGATAATCTGCTTCGACGGCTTCCGCACTACGGAGTGCTGCCTGCTCACCGGAACGCACCCTACCCCAAACGTCTAGCTCCCAACTTGCCTGGACGCCAATTGATGCGGGGCCACTCGAACTGGCGCCGGATAAATCACCGTTGCCGGCAGTGCCGAGACTGGCGTTTACCTGAGGTGACAATGCTGCGCCTGATTGCTTGGCTAACAACCAAGATCGCTCCACATTCGCAGCTGCGGCTCGAAGATCTCGATTATTCGCCTGAGCTTCGTTCACCAGCCCGTCCAGTGTTGGGTCATTAAAAGCTGCAATCCATCCATCTTCGACATCACCGACATTATCCGCTACGGCTTGCCATGCATCGGGAATATCGGCGACGGCTGATACTGCCTCCGAGCGGGCTGATTCAATCCCTGAATCTACGGATGCACAAGAGGACAAGTACAATAAAACCGAAGTCACTAATATTAAATCACGCAAACCGTTCACCTAAAATAATTGGTTGGCCGTTTCATCCAGCTTTACCCTAAAAAGTATCGCGTAAAGCACTGGTACTAACAGCAAGGTTAAAATTGTGGCAAAAACCAGCCCGAAAATGAGTACAACCGCCATGGACTGAAAAAACGCATCGCCGTACAAAGGTATCACACCCAGTACCGTCGTCAGCGAGCCCATCATGACCGGTCTGACACGGCTCGCGGCACTATCAATGATCGCGTCTAAGCGGGCTTTGCCCTCACGGATCTCCAAATCCATTTGATCTACAAGCACAATACTATTTTTTATCAATAGTCCCGATAAGGACAACAACCCGAGTATCGCCATGAACTCTAAGGCAGTGCCTGTCACTAACAAACCGGGGACAACGCCGATTACGGCTAGAGGCACAACCAGAAAGATCAGCAAAGGCTGACGCATTGCGTTAAACAAAAATACGACCACCAGTACCATCGCTAAAAAACCAAGTGGTAGTGTCGAAGCGAGATTTTCATTCGCTTCAGTGCTGTCTCCGTATTCTCCGGCCCATTCAAATGAATAACCCGGAGGCAATTCTAATGCCTCGATTTGAGGTCTAATTCTCTCCAGTAATTCCGAAGCTGAAACACCCGCAACTGGATCTGCCTGAGCTTTTATCGTCCATTGCCTGTCCATACGACGCAGTACCGAATCTCGCCACATTGTGTCGATGCCATCGACTACTTCGACGAGCGGGACCATACCACCTGTGGTCTGACTCGGAATTTGCACACCGGCCATTTCACTCCCATCTAGTCGCTCGTTTTCCGGCGCACGCGCAATAATGGGAATCAGCCGATCACCCTCTCGATAGATACCCACGGCCCGTCCAGAGAAGTTCGTGAGTAGCGCGTTGGCTAGATCTTCACGTGATATGCCCACCCGACGGCCTCGAGATTCAGAATAAGAGGGCACGACAACACTAACCGGCTGCCGCCAATCATCCTTTACGACGATAGCGGATGGGTCTTCAGAGATAATTGCTTTGGCCTGGTTAGCTAGGACGCGTAACACCGCAGGATCAGGGCCAGAGAATTGCGCTTCAAGCTTCGAGCCTCCGCCAGGACCTAACTGAAAACGCCACACTTTTGCCTGAGCGTCGGGGTAACGCTCGTTCAGGTACGCTTGAATCAGGGGGAGGAGTTCACCAACGGTTTCATAACTTTCAGCTTGAATTAAAAACTGTCCGTACGCACTGTTCGGTTTGCCCGGATCGTAGACCAGCATGTAACGCATGCCACCACCACCAATCAGCGTGTGAACACCGGCGACGCCTTCTAATCCTGCAAGGTAAGGCTCGATCTCCAGCATGTCAGCTTTTGTTTGACTGACGTCGGTTCCTTCGGGCAACCAATAGTCCACCACCACCTGTGGCGTTGTTGACGCGGGGAAGAAACCACCTTTAACGAATTGGAAGCCCCAAATTGCAAGCACAAATAAAGCCATCGCCGCTGCCAACGCGAGATAACGGACGCCTATCAACGATCGCATCAACAGTTTGTAGCGTGCTGCAAAAAAACTGTCCGAACCCGAATCGGCGCTTGGGTTGGTTTCCCTGAACAAAAGGTCGGCAAGCAGAGGTACTGCGGTTAACGCAAAAATCCAGCTCAGAGACAATGAAATCAGAATCACCCAAAACAAATGGCCGGTGTACTCTGCCGTCGCACCCGGAGAAAAACCTATCGGCGCGAAGGCAATGATCCCTACCAGCGTTCCACCCAAGAGGGGCCACATTGTTTTTGACACAATATCTTTTGCGGCTTCTAATTTACTCTGACCGCGCTGCACGCCAACTAGAATACCCTCTGTGACTACTATCGCGTTATCAACCAGCATGCCTAACGCGATAATCAATGCCCCGAGCGAAATTCTATGCATGGGGATATCACTTAAAAACATCACCAATAACGTTGCCGCGATCGTGAGCAATAAAACCCCACCAATGACCAGCGCCGAGCGCATACCCATGAAAATCAGCAACGTCACCAGCACAATGGCTAAAGCAATCATCACGTTTGCGGCAAAGTCAGCCACGGAACGATCCACGATATCGCCCTGGTGATAGAACTCATTCAATTCAATGCCAATCGGACGAGATTCAAGCGTTTCAGCAAGCCTTGCGTTGATACCGTCGCCCATCTTGACCACATTCGCACCAATGACGTTGGCCACCCCTAACGCTATCGCAGGTTGACCATTCCAACGTAATTCAAGACTCGAGGGCGTCACATATTCTCTGGAAATCGAGGCAATATCGCGCAAATAAACAATCGTTCCCGATTCCGTTGACACTTCGAGGTTTTCAATCGCCGCCACCGAGTCCACCAGACCAGAAGGTTGAATCACTAAACGCCGATTACCGATCTCCACATCTCCCGCGGAAACGACCGCGTTTTGTTGCGCTAAATCGCTGTATACCTTTTTGACCGAAACACCGAGCGCCGAGGCTCGTTCACGAGAAATTTCGACATAAATTGCTTCCCTCTGGGCCCCTGATAAGGACACTTTACCCACACCCTCCACCATGAGCAGATCAGCGCGGAGCTGCTTCGCATAGTCTTCGAGCTCACGCATAGAGTAACCATCACCCGTAATGAGATAGTAGATTCCAAAAACATCACCAAAGTCGTCGTTGACAAAGGGCGTTTTGGAACCGGGCGGTAACTGCCGCGCGGCATCGGAAACTTTATTGCGAAGCTTGGTAAAGAGACCCTGCAATGCTGTCTTGGTGGGAGAGAACTCGTATTTAAAATCAACGTTTATCGTCGAGATGCCCGCCTTGGACTCAGATCGAATTCCTTCAACTTCTTGAAGTTGTTGTATCGCCGTCTCCAGCGGATCGGTGACTTCACGGGCAACTTCTTCCGGCGATGCGCCAGGGTATTGAGTCACGACGACAGCCGTTCGGATCGTAAACTCAGGGTCTTCAAATCGACCCATATTTTCATAAGCGTAATAACCTCCGAAGAGCGAGCCGAGAATAACAATCGCCATGATCAAGCGATTCTGCATCGAAAATTCCGCGATACCCATGTCCTACTCCACTGAACCTTCGTAAGCTCGAATTTTCATACCCTCGTGCAAATAAGATGCACCGGCCCCCACAATTGACTCACCCTCGCTCAGCCCAGACAATACAACCAACGTCTCGCCGATCCCCGGCTGAAGGACAATATTACGCTTACTAACCATCATCGTTTGTCTATCAACGACCCAGACATATTGCCCTTCTGCCTCAGAGAGAATGGCTACCGCAGGCACGACCACCTGAGACAAACTGTCACCAGACTCGTCGCCAATGTCGACCGTGGCATGCAATGCCCCAGTCATACCCGGTAAAATATTAAATCCCTCGGGAGGCGTGAATTTAAAATTCGCCGTAAACGTTTGCGTTGCAGGGTCCGCCAAGGTAGACAACGACACAAACTCAGCTGGCACGCTCGCCCCATCAGCCGCATCTAACGTGATAAATATGTCTCGCACGCTCAATCGGCTCATATTGGCAACCAAGATACTCGGCATTTGCACAACCGCCTCAGCTGCGCCGACGGTTTGCAGCGTGACAATTTCTTTACCGGGTGTAATGTTGTCGAATTGTTCTGCAGAAACCATTGCGATGACGCCATCAAAAGGCGACCGCAGCACGGTATCGTCAAACGCTTTTTGCGCAGAGTCTAACGTCGCCCGAGCAATCTCAAGCGCCGATTGCCGCTGGTCATAGACACTTTTGGCAATAGCGTCTGCTTCCATCAATTTCGCGGCACGCTGAAGCTCAGTATCCGCGGTCGTAAACTGAGCCTGAGCCTGCTGCAGGGTATTCTGATAATCACGTTGCTCCAATCTTGCGATGACCGCACCCTTACTAACGGTCTGACCGTCCGTGACTGGTAATGCTTCGATCTTTCCCGCGACTTCGAAAGTCAAGACGCTGGTATTGGAGGCTTCAATCACTGCGGGTAGATTGACGTGCCGAACCTCAGTCGCCGTGCTCACCTGCAGGATTTTCGCGGGCCGAATGGGATCGGGCACCGATGATTGTTTTGGGTCAGAGCAACCGCAAATCGCGGCGATCGAAAAAATGATAGCCATCGTTGTTTTGATTTGAATCCTGTTCATGCTCACTCCCACTTACTCATTAATGTCACTCATTGGCTTTGTCTCTTGGTCCGTTCAAAACCTGAAGTTATCTGGTTGCATTGCACCGAGACGTTTCCCGCTATAACCAGCTACTCAACGCCACGCCCAAGCCTACACGGGTGTTTTTGTTCTCCATGTCGATCAAGTTTTCCCCGTACCCATGATAGATTTGGAAATGGCCATGGAATTTACCAGACAACGGAAAGCTCCAATTTAATTCAGCACCTGCCTTGTTGAGCCCGCCAAAACCACTCTTAACTCCCAACTTGACCGAATGGTCATTGAATTTATAACCTAATCCGAATTGAGCGCGCCCCATAAAATCTTCTACTGTCGGGTTATCGTCAAATTCGGGATCGTCGACCCTCGTCTGCGCTTTGGCGGAAAACACCCAACGCCCCCGTTGCAACACCATTTCCGCGGACAGTCTGTTCCAACTCCTAGAGATCGGCCTACTTTGACCGTTAGATTGATGCGTGAAAGCCAGTATTGCATGGCGAGCCTGCATTCCGAAAACCTCGAGATCCAGCGGGAAACGCCACATGATCTCCGGCTCATAATTCGTTTCGCGAAACGGCGCCGAGGCTGCTTCCTCTGCATACAACTGCCAAAAAGATCGTTGGGTGTAACCAACCTCTAGGCTAGAACCCAACACAAGGTTTGAAGCCAATTGGCTTTTCAGGCTGAGCTGAAACTTGACTTCAGCATCACTTAAGAGTGGTTCAGAGGAACCGTAGGGAGAGAAATCTAGGTCGCTGGAAAACGTTGCTGGCAGTATATAGTTTGGCCGGTGCGGGTTTAACGCGAAGGGGTTGTTCAATGCCAGCGCTTCTTGGGCTTGCCGCATTTCCAGCGGCGTTACCAATGTCTCGTCTTTTTGTAACGTCAGTTCGACTTTCTCGCTGACACCTTCTTCCACTAAAATGATGGCTTCTAGCGCGCTGACGAGCGTCAAATCGGGCTGGTTTTGGCAGACAAAAAGAGTCTCCCTGAACGCTAGGTCTGAATGACTGCCGATTTTTACATCAAGTCCGTGAAGCGTCGCAACATGACCATACGTAATCGATAGAGCCAGCGTCCGTGCATCACCATCCAACTCGTTTAGGTCAGTACAGGACAAAGTGCTGACAGATGTATTTGCCGTCGCCACCAATGCGCCGCATAACGAGAACGCCGCACACGCTCCGGTAACGATATTCCGTAGCAACTTCCTTAGTTGCATATTGTCTCCTTCAAATCTACCAGCCGTCTTGTCACCGTTAGGGTTAGTACCACCGAGTTAGGCGGTTAAGATTAGGCACGTACTTTCCTAGGGTTAACACTCAGTCCTAGAAACTTAAGTTCAATCAATCTAGTTTGGGGCGTCCGTCCTCAACGTCGATCGTCAAAAAAAATGAGTAATCAATCACATAATTGAGTAACATTTTAATTATGATTGCATCAATACTCCTCGGCTCCCTGATGATGGTCAGCACCATCGTCATCGAAGCCTTCATTTTGGGCGTCGCTATTCACATGTTGGTTAACTACGGCAACCTACTGGTGCGTTTACCCCTTATTTCTCGCACCATTATACTATTGTCAGGTTTGAGTCTTTGGATGTTACTTGGCATCAGCATCGGTATTTGGTTATGGGCCTTATTGTTTGTTTTTTTAGAGGAGTTCGCCACCATCCACGATGCTTTCTATTTTTCCACAGTCACCGCCACCACGCTCGGCTATGGCGACCTCCTGCTGTCGGACAAGTGGGAGTCGCTTTCCGGCATCCTCGCTGCGAATGGTCTGTTTTTGTTCAGCCTCAACACAGCATTTATATTTGAAGCGTTTCGACGCATCTTAGATCAAGAGACGTCGATTAAGCGCAACCGCTAAGATACGCCTCGGAGCCGACCCTGCCTGTTTATTTGACCAAGTAGAGGATTTTTTAGCAGATGAATTAATCGCACCTCTTACTCGGGCTCAACGTCGCAGCGGCGAACCGCTCAAACGAGTCTTCAATATGATGGGACCGCCTTCGGATTTCCGTATGCCCATTGTGTGTCGGCTACCTCAGAAACTTGAAGCCATTGCCCAACATCATTTTTGACGATGATTTGCGAAACCCCGATCAATCCTGCATCAGAAAATCTGGCAAAAATTGAGAGCAAAAAGGCTGCGCTAGTACTTGAAAGAATTTTTTCAGTTATTGGCGGCTCCGAACATGCAATGCATAAATAATTTGGGGGTTCTACTCCTAATCGAACTGAACCATTATCTAAGCAATTTTCGTACCATTATCACCACCCTCCGTTATACAAACTTCACAGGGTTAGCGCATGCTGACGACGTTGCCGTTTGTAAAGAAAGCCGACATTATATGAGGGCTAACGGGAAGCTATGGGGCCAGGGTGTTGATTTGCATCCGTTATTGCCCCATGTGGAAAGGTATCGCCGATATCACTGACCCAGACGTAATCCAGAAGGTCCTGGGTCACATCGAAGCCAAACCTCCACCGCTTAAAACTGCCACAGTCACTCACTCCTAAAACATGCTTTGGTTAACAAGCCAAGATCAACCTGCCTGGCCCAAAAATCTTCTTAGCGATCAACCCAACAGACTGTAAGCCATCAGATCAGCGTCGCGGCAATGCATTGTCGAACCGGTTAGTTGTCGAGATGCAGTGGGACATCGTCCGAAAAGCATCTCGTCTATCTCGTCGCCCTTAAGTAGCCAGGGCTGATGCTAGTTGGGTGAACGCTTTAACCCACTTTGTTGTCACTTCAACATCAACCGCATGAGGCCACTGGTCTGCTGGATGGTGGAATAGTCCGTTTCTTCCCAGGATAGACACATATCGCCCATGGCCGTCATAGACGTTGCGTGCCTCTCCCAAGGGGCGCCGGCCCATCGGAGACACTGAGCCCGGCGCTAAGTCGTTTATCGTTAACCATGGTGCAAGGCTTGCGACGGCATCGCTGTCAGAGTATTGGAGCCTGACCTGCGAGCCGAACTTTGCCGCAAAATTGGCCCCAAGATGCAGCCAGATGTGAGCCTCCTTTATCAGGCCCGGGTTGTTGTGCAGGAACAGGTCCAGTCCGGTATGACCTAATTCATGCCCGGTATTTGCGGTGAAGATAACATCTCGTCTTGGTGCCGAAGCGTTGACTGCCCGCAGGATTTCCAGGAATCCTGCGATGCCGCCACCGCGTTCAGAAGCGTTCGCCCACCACCCGCTGCGAGGCGTCATGACAACCACGGGGGCAAGCTCAGGGTTGCTGCCGGCGACTTTCGCTTCAACGTTTCTCGCTTTTGCTTCGACATACTTACAGTGAAGTACGAGCCTCGCCGTTGCTTCATTTTTCATGGCCAACTGTAATGTTGGCCAATGCCGGTTTGCTATCTGTAGTACCGGTGGGCCAAAGGGCGCAGCGAAATCCTCAGCATTTTGTGGTGCCACGCCATCTTCAGGCAGCTGACTATCTGTGACGATAACAATGGCTTTATGTTTACCTTCCATCCTTGCAGCATGGGCCAGGCGCCCGTTAGGAGAAGAGGCAAGTGGCAAAGCCATGATGACGCCGATGTCGGCATTGCTGCCCAGTTCGCCGATACTGCCCGTGATGCCGCTTTCGTTAGTGTACTGACAGTCGTACAAGGGGACGCCGGAGAATGTGGCGCCTGCAATGGATAATTGAGTCGTGATTGGCTGTACGCGCTCAAAATCAAAAACAGTGTCCGTGGCTGTTACACCCAGAGCCTCAATTCTCTGCATCAGCCAATCCGCGCTTTGATTATCAACATCCGTTCCCGTGCGATGAATGCCCTGACTGGCATACTCACTAATGATCTCAGCGATTCTGCTTTGCATCGTGTTTTCCTCGGCCAGCAGTTGAAACTTGAGAGGCAGTATCGTCGCCAGCATACTGCCCTGAATTAATCGACGTTTGGTAACCATAAACCTTTACCTTAAAGTGGAATTTCGTCCGTATTTTGTACTCGACCATCTTCTCTCCGGGATCGATCGAATCCGCCACAATAGAAATATCGAGCTCGAACTTCTGAATTGGTGAACTCGAAGAGAGTAAAGCCATTGACCGCTTTAGTCGCGAGTAATTCATCGCTTGAGAGCCACGCCGGTTGTGCGGCAGGCATTCCTCTTGCTGCGGAAGGCCAGGTTGCGTCTGAAGTACTCATAGGGCTGACCAGAACGGACTTGATGGGTTCATCCAGCCCCATCTCCCTACTTTGTGTGATGCTGCTCCCACCAACCTTTCTGCCGCAGATACTTTTTGGAAGGTAAGGAAAATAAACCACATATTCTAAAGAACGGTCAAGTATCACAATTGTCGATGTTTATCGAAATCTGGGCCGCTTAACGTAACTATCTTTCTGGGTGGTCAGTGTCTGAATAGCCACTGATCTGATGGCTTACAAACTGTTGGGTTGATCACTTAGAAGCTTTAAAGGTCAGGCAGGGGTGACTTGGCTTGTTTGGCTGAGCATGCTTTAGGGTTATGTCTGGGTCAGTGATTTCGGCAATGATACGCAATGTACCGCCGCACAATGGTCACATAGCAATATTAATATTAAACACACGTTTGAGCGGTTCGCCGCTGCGACGTTGAGCCCAGGTGAGTGGGGCGACAAGTTCGCCCTCGCTTGGCAAACGGGTTAAATCTCAATAGTGCTGAAATTCAAGCGGTAGAAGAATTTGTAAAATTAGAGAAAGTAAATCGTTAGGTTTAGCGATAGCAAACCGGAATGCGGCTGCTATCTAGAACCGATTATGTGATTTTTGCAAATGGCAGCTTAATAGCGATATAGCGTTAACCTTCCCTATACTCTGTCGATTTATTTTACAATCTCACGCACATTTGTGACACGCAATGTCATAGAAAGAAACAACATACTGATTTGTAAAGCCTATTTTTTTTTGGCACATATAGTGCTTATAACCTTGTTTACGAAACTTACAGGGTATGAGCGAGCATGAAAAGAATCGTTACTTTTTTTATTTTAATTACGTCTTTGTCTCAGGTGAATGCCTCGATAATTGAAGCTGGTTTCAATTCTGATCCTACTGGCGGCTTTACTGATACGGACACAGGTATTATTTGGTTAGATTTAGATAAATTTTCAGCTGGGTCGATAAACTCCATGTTTAGTCAGGCCGCCAACCTCGGCGTAACGCTAGCAACAAAAGATCAAATAACGACCTTATTTACCAATCTCAACGGCGTTCCTACCGCATTGTATTTTGATGTGATGGGAACGAAATGGCAGCAACCAGCTCAGTTTGTCTGGGGTAATTACGATGATGGCATTGCAAACTCATCAGGCGGGCAGGCCTTTATTGATATCAATGGGGTTCAAACCATAATCGATAATAGAGGCGCCCATAACGCACATGCCTTCAAAGGTGCTTGGGCAATTGTTGGTACTGTTCCTGAGCCGTCTACTTTGGTCCTTCTCGCTCTTGGCTTACTTGGGGTTGGTTTATCTCAACGTCAAAAGGCTAATTGAATTAGGGCCCGAAGATAATTACTTTAAACCACCTATTTTCCAGATTGCCAAAGTATCTTGATGACGCTTTCTCCTATCTCAGAAAGTCAGGGAGTTAGCTTTTCGGCGGAAGTTGGTCAACGTCTGAGTGGCCGCTGACCTACTAGCCTACAGGCGGTAATTTACATGTACCGATTTATTTTCCCTATCCTCTAATTACTTCTGTGGATGACACGTCGATGACGCAGGTAAATCCATTGCAGGGCTCTGGTCGAAGAACCCGGAAGGTTTGAGCGTAAATCCTATACTGGCAACCGGCATCACAGGCCAATCCTCGAGGCTAGGCAGGTGATTGTGACCCATCACATACCACAACACGATGTCGGTATTTTCGACTGAACGATTTGCACTGGTCCATTCGGGAAGACCGGCACCCCCGGCGTGCTGGTTGGGGTACTTGCCAGCGGGCCAGTTCTGCTCACGGTCATAAGGAGTCACCCACAGGTGGTTCCACATATAGCCGGCTCGCTGGCGAATCGACGAGTCTTTTGTTGCAAATGGCAGAATATTTTCTCCTGCCATGAGCTTATACCCGGTAGCTCCTCCCATTTTGTTTTTTCGAACTGCGCTTGTTACTTTCCAGAATCGCCCGGTCATGGGGTCGATACGACGCTGCGCCTGTTGTTCGGTTTGCAGGACAGTTTGTTCGCCATAAAACGCATTTCCTAACGGATTCTCGTTTTCTGGTGCTGCAACAGTATTGACTTCAACTACGCTGTTTGCGGTCCCGTCAATCTGGGTGTCAATACGAGTGCAGAAAAAATGCTGGTGATTTGGGCCGTAAAGATTGGGCCCAAGTGAAGTGCCATATCGGCTACTCTCACCATCATCCAAACCGCCCGTGGAGAGTATGCCGGTCAGTTTTATTTCATTTTCAATTCGACCATCCTGGTAAAAGTGCCAATAGATTCCGTATTCATAATTGCCGACAGTGCAGATAAAACTAACGACAAGGCGACGAAGCCTTCGAACCTCGACATCTTCTGTACGGAAATCGGTATGTTTCCAGCCGATGCCGACGTCTTCCTCGTGAATGCATATAGCCTGTGGCAACGGAATAATATTACCTGCAGCATCACAGACATGGGCGTCGAGGTAATGAATTTCCCCAAGGCAGTCGCACCCCAACTTCAATGAATTGGCTAGCATGCCCAAGCCATACTCCCCCACATCAAACGCATTTTTGCGTGCCTGAGTAACTGACGGGTCACCATAGGGCACTGTCATTTCAGACAGTGACGCTCGGTATAATACAGGCCTGACATCATCGCCATCGGTGTAGGTAACGGTGTTGATGACCAATCCTTCGCGGGTTGTCCAACCCACACGCAAATCCCACTTTTGCCAGCTAATGCGGTCTCCGGCCACGGTAAAGCTGGGGCCCTCCGGTTGCACAATCTCCAGTGGTTTAACGCCAGGCCTGGGGTTGTCAATGAAATTACGGGACCAGTCAGCAGACTCAGTGGGCACAGGAAATACGCGCTCGTCGTCGATGCGCAGCACTTTACTGGTTGCAAGATCTATCATGACCGTGAGCCCGTCAATGGGCCTAGCGTACTGGTTGTCGCCTGGTCTGTCGTGAACCCAGACCAGTCCACGAATAACCCGGTTGTTCTGTTCCAGTGGATCGCCATAATGTCCGGCCGACCAGGGGTCTACCGTTACCAACTCCATGTCGGTGATACCGCGCTTTGCCATTGCCGCCCGGAAGCCTGGGTCGTTGCGAACGGCAGTCTCGGCTTCGAAAAACTCGTCTAAAATGACCGAGGGCTGAACACCTTCAAGACGTTCCCAGCTTCTCACGCTGCCACCGGTGATTGACACGGTCACTTCGTGAGTGGAGCCATCGGACACATCTAGCAGCACTATATCCACCGCTCGATCGATGGGGGAGCCTTCGGTAAAGTTGATGACCTCCGGTTTTTCCGGCGCGCACAGGTTAACACTGCCAAAGCGCATTTTCGGGCCAAAACGAGAGTCTGCCTTGACCAGGCCGACAGCGGCCGAAGACTCGTTCTCGGACAACCTGTCCAGTGGGTGTGAAGCTGCGAGACTGGTCTGCTTATCGTTCATGCGCGATTGCTCCTATATTAATATTAATTATTCACTGTTTTAGGGCTTTGTAAAAGACACGATAATACCTCGGAGATAAGACAAAAAAACCACATTTCTGAGGGACTGCCATGTATGGTGGTTGCTGATCATCATTCAAATTGACGACCCGGCACTTGTGGGAATCCAAATCTGAGATTACGATGTCGTGTAAAAGAATAAGGCAGATCATCATTATGAACCTCTTCGAAAACGCAAATCTTCGGTGGAAACGATTCACGGGTAATCATCATTTCAACTATCCGATCGACTTTGAATCAGCACTGCTTGGGGCCCGGGATGATGGGCACGTTGACTTGTTGTACCGTTGGGCCCCGAACGCCTATTGTCATTTTCATAGGCACACCGCGATTACCACATCGCTGGTGTTAGAGGGTGAATTGCATGTCATGGATATCGATCCTAAGACAGGTGAAGAGACACAATCCAAGGTGAGGCGGCCGGGTGACTACGCCTGCAAGCTACCCGGCGATGTCCATATGGAAAAGGGCGGCCCAGAGGGCGCC
>CBFHOH010000052.1:13065-15420 GCA_965657335.1 Candidatus Azotimanducaceae bacterium | reverse complement strand
GTTTTGCCATGGTCTACGTGGCCAATTGTGCCGACATTTAAATGCGGCTTTGTCCGCTCAAACTTCTCTTTGGACATACGTCACCTCTTCTATTACTAAGTTGTTAACACTCATTTGTTCCGGATCAATGATCCGGCGTTTTAAAATTCTTGCTGTTGTAATGCTCGACCAGGTCGGGAATCAACTTTTACCGATGATGGCCTCAGCGACGTTCGCTGGCACTTCCTTATAACTTTCAAACTCCATGCTGTACGTTGCACGGCCCTGAGTCGCTGAACGCATGGCAGTTGCATACCCAAACATCTCTGAAAGCGGCACTTCAGCGCGAACAGCCTTACCGGCTGGCACGTCTTCCATACCCAGCACGATGCCTCTTCGCCGGTTCAGGTCGCCAATAATATCGCCGTAGTGGTCTTCTGGCGTCACCACCTCCACTTTCATCACGGGCTCAAGCAAGGCTGGGTCCGCGTCGAGCGCTCCCGCCCTAAACGCCATAGATCCCGCTACTTTGAATGCGACCTCATTAGAGTCAACATCATGATACGACCCGTCGTATAGCGTCGCTTTCACACCTTGAAGCGGAAAACCCGCAAGCACACCGTTCGCCATTTGGTCCTGAATGCCCTTATTGACAGCGCTAATGTATTCTCTGGGTACTACACCACCCACTATTTCATCAACAAATTCATAGCCGCCTTCACCGTCAAACGGCTCGAGCTTGATCCAGACGTGACCATACTGACCGCGACCGCCGGTCTGGCGCACAAATTTGCCCTCGGCTTCCACTGTTTTCCGTATCGTTTCGCGATACGAGACCTGCGGTTTGCCGATGTTAGCCTCAACACCAAATTCCCGCTTCATTCGGTCAACGATGATATCGAGGTGAAGCTCTCCCATACCGCCGATAATCGTTTGGCCCGTGTCTTCGTCTGTTTTAACGCTAAAGGAAGGATCTTCCGCTGCCAATTTACCCAGTGCCACGCCCATCTTTTCTTGGTCTGGCTGTGATCTTGGCTCTACCGCCACATGGATGACGGGCTCGGGAAACTCCATTCGCTCCAGCGTGATGACATTGTTTCCTTCGCAGAGCGTATCGCCGGTGGTTGCTTGCTTTAGACCGATCGCCGCTGCAATGTCGCCCGCGCGAACCTCAGATATTTCTTGCCTGTCATTCGAGTGCATTTGCACCATTCGACCAATTCTTTCTTTTTTACCCTTAACAGGGTTAAAAACTGAGTCGCCTGTGTTGAGCACACCGGAATAAACTCTGAAAAATGTTAAAGCGCCAACAAATGGATCCGTCGCAATTTTGAAAGCCAACGCAGCAAATGGTGCATCATCGTCAGCTTGGCGAACCTCTTCTTTTTCTCCCGCATCATCGACAAAGCCACGGATGGCTTTCACCTCGTCCGGTGCTGGCAAATATTCAATTACGGCGTCGAGCATCGTCTGAACGCCCTTGTTTTTGAAGGCAGAACCGCATAGCGCCGGCACTATTTCATTCGCCAGTGTCCGTATTCGAATACCGGCTTTGATTTCTTCAACGGAAAGCTCATTGCCCTCGAGGTATTTCTCCATCAGCTCATCATCGGCTTCGGCTGCTGCTTCGACCAGTTTTTCACGGTACTCGTCCGCAAGATCTTGCAATGACTCTGGAATGTCCTGTTCTTCGAACGTCAGCCCTTTGTCTTCTTCATTCCAATAAATGGCTTTCATTTTGATCAGGTCGATAACGCCTGCGAAGTCATCCTCAGCGCCGATCGCGAGCTGAACAGGTACCGGCGTTGATCCCAATCGATCTTCGATTTGCCCAACAACGCGCAAGAAATCGGCACCGGCGCGATCCATTTTGTTTACGAAAACGACGCGTGGCACTTCATACTTGTTGGCCTGACGCCAGACAGTCTCGGATTGAGGCTCAACGCCAGAGGTGCCACAAAAAACGACAACAGCGCCATCCAGCACCCTAAGTGATCTTTCTACCTCAATGGTGAAATCGACGTGCCCCGGTGTATCGATGATATTTACGCGATGCTGTTCAAACTGGGCGCTGGAGCCTTGCCAGAAGGTCGTGGTTGCTGCCGAGGTAATCGTGATACCTCGTTCCTGCTCCTGCTCCATCCAATCCATGACGGCGGCACCATCGTGCACTTCACCTATCTTGTGAGAGATGCCTGTATAAAACAGGACGCGTTCTGTCGTGGTTGTCTTACCAGCGTCGACATGGGCAACGATGCCGATGTTTCGATATCTTTTGATGGGTGTTGTTCTTGGCACGAGTGTATTCCGTCTGATGGGTCACGACGCAGCAAAGATGCAGGCGAACAGGTTCGGGTGGGTATCGCTGAAGTTCTA
>CBFHOH010000052.1:10115-12965 GCA_965657335.1 Candidatus Azotimanducaceae bacterium | reverse complement strand
TGGAATTGCAGGGCGGTCGGAGTAATTGATGCCACTCCGACTCAACTTGCCCTTTTTTCAATTCTAGAATCGGTAGTGAGAAAACGCCTGGTTGGCCTGCGCCATTCTATGGGTGTCTTCCTTCTTACGTGCTGCTGCGCCACGTCCTTCAGCCGCGTCAAGCAACTCGCCGGCTAGGCGTTGAGCCATGGACTTCTCACCGCGCTTTCGCGACGAATCTACAAGCCATCTCATTGCGAGCGCGCCTCTTCTTGAAGGTCGCACTTCGACAGGCACCTGATAAGTTGCACCACCCACTCGTCGAGACTTAACTTCCACTGCTGGAGCAACAGCTTCGAGTGCTGCTTCAAAGGTCTCGAGAGGATCGCCGCCAGTTCTTTCCTTGATGCGGTCTAGCGCACCGTAAACGATTTTTTCAGCGACAGATTTCTTACCGCTCACCATGACGTGGTTCATGAACTTGGCAAGTGTTTGGTTTGCGTATTTAGGATCGGGAAGAATTTCCCTTTTTTCCGGGACTCTACGTCTAGGCATTGTATTTCTCCTTCAGGTTATTCCGAGATATTGACTCGGCCTTACTGTTTCAAAATTTTTGTTTCCCAGCATTTACGCTGGAGGTATTTAAATCTTAAGCTCGTCTAACGCTCTTTAATTTAAGACTTGGGTCGCTTGGTACCGTACTTGGACCGACCTTGCATACGGCTGGCAACACCAGTTGTATCAAGTGTTCCACGAACAGTGTGGTATCGCACACCTGGCAAGTCTTTTACACGACCGCCGCGGATCAAAACAACAGAGTGTTCCTGCAGATTATGACCTTCACCACCGATGTATGAAGTCACTTCATAGCCATTGGTTAGTCTCACCCGGCAAACCTTTCGGAGTGCAGAGTTCGGCTTCTTTGGTGTAGTGGTGTAAACACGTGTGCAAACTCCACGTCTCTGAGGACATGCCTGCAGTGCAGGTACGTCGCTTTTTACGACCTTGCGTTTTCTAGGCTTACGAACCAATTGGTTGATTCTTGCCATAACTAATTAACTCCAACTATTTATTACAACTATTAAGTTCAACTATTACTTCAAACAAGGGGTCTAACGCCCTCCACGATCATCACGCGCAGGCCTACCCCACAAAATCGAGGGCGGAATTCTAAAGATCAAGCCCTCGCGAGTCAACACTCCCGATTCAATTACCCGTATATGGGTCACGATGCGGGGAGAATAGGCGGCCTTTTCAGGCCACCTCACAACCTTGCCAGACTATTCGGAAACAGTCTGATTCAGCTCTTCTCTCAATGCTGCTTCGACGTCTAACGCGGATACAGTGCTTCGTTCATCCGCTGATTCTTTCTTGCGACGTCTGTCTTCGTGGTACTTAAGACCTGTTCCTGCCGGTATCAACCTACCGACAATCACATTCTCTTTCAGACCGCGGAGATAATCACGCTTACCTGTCACAGCGGCTTCAGTCAGGACACGTGTAGTTTCCTGGAATGATGCTGCCGAAACGAAAGACTCTGTTGCCAGAGCTGCTTTAGTGATGCCAAGCAACACGCGCTGGTACTTAACCTGCTGCTTGTTTTCTGCCGCCAAACGATCGTTTTCTTCGAGTACTCTGACGTACTCCATTTGCTCACCTTTTATCAGGTTGGACTCGCCGATATCAAGAATATCGACCTTCCTGAGCATCTGACAAACGATAACTTCGATGTGCTTATCGTTGATCATCACGCCTTGTAGTCGATAGACGTCCTGAATTTCCTTCACGACATAGGACATCAGCTCTTCTACACCTTTGAGCCTCAAAATATCGTGTGGATTCTCTGGTCCGTCAGATACAACTTCACCCTTCTCGACGTTCTCACCCTCAAACACTGTCATGTGACGCCACTTAGGAATAAGTACTTCGTAGTGATCAGCACCTTCCGGCAAATCGTTCGTCTCGGTAATGGGTGTGATGACCAGGCGACGTTTGCCCTTAGTTTCCTTACCAAAGCTTACTGTGCCGCTGATTTCAGCCAGTACAGCGGAATCTTTCGGCTTTCTCGCTTCGAACAAGTCAGCTACGCGCGGCAAACCACCTGTGATATCACGGGTTTTTGAGCCTTCCTGAGGAATTCGCGCAATAACATCACCAATCGCGATATGGTCACCGTTTTCAAGACTGAGAATCGCATTCGCTTCAAGGAAATAGTGTGCCGGCATATCGGTGCCAGCCAACAACAGTGCTTCACCGTTGTCGTCCACCAAGCGTACGGCAGGTCTCACATCCTTACCTGCACTGGGTCGCTCTTTCGGATCAATTACCGAAATGCTAGAAAGACCCGTCAACTCATCGGTCAATCGGCGAATGGTTACACCTTCAACCATATTCTCGAAAACAACTTTACCCTCTACCTCTGTCACAATCGGGTGAGTGTGTGGATCCCAGTTAGCGACAATTTCACCGGCGTCAACAGCCGCTTCGTGTCCTTTCTTCAGAACCGCACCATATGGGATTTTATATCGCTCTCTCTCTCTTCCTGACTCTTCATCAGCAACCGCAACCTCACCGGAGCGGGACACTGCAACCAGGTCTCCGTTCTCTTTCTGGATGGTTTTAAGGTTGTGGAGTCGAATATCTCCAGCGTGTTTAACCTGAATATTATCAATCGCTGTTGCACGTGATGCTGCCCCACCGATGTGGAAGGTACGCATTGTCAGCTGAGTACCCGGCTCACCGATCGACTGGGCCGCTATAACACCGATAGCTTCACCGATGTTAACGAGGTGCCCACGACCGAGGTCACGACCATAACAATGGCCACAAACCCCATAACGCGTGTCACAGGTAATCGTACTTCTCACCTTG
>CBFHOH010000052.1:4810-10016 GCA_965657335.1 Candidatus Azotimanducaceae bacterium | reverse complement strand
GTGACCCAATGCTCGTCAATCATGGTGCCCTTTGGTATCAGCACTTCATCGCCTGCAGCATTGAAGACATCAACTGCAATCACACGACCGAGAACTCGATTACCCAGACCCTCAACAACGTCACCGCCTTCAATTACCGCGGTCATTGTAAGACCATTTTCGGTGCCACAATCGACGTCGGTAACAACCAGATCCTGCGCAACATCAACAAGTCGTCTTGTCAGATAACCTGAGTTTGCTGTCTTCAATGCGGTATCAGCCAAACCCTTACGTGCACCGTGAGTCGAGATGAAGTACTGCATGACCGATAGACCTTCACGGAAATTCGCGGTGATGGGCGTTTCGATAATAGAACCATCTGGCTTGGTCATCAGACCACGCATACCTGATAGCTGACGAATCTGTGCGGGGGAGCCTCGAGCACCTGAGTCAGAATACATCCAGACACTGTTAAACGATGTCTGCTCTTCCTCATTACCTTCACGATTGATCACTGTTTCAGTGCTCAACGTATCCATCATCGCGGCACCAACAAGCTCATTAGCGCGCGTCCAGATATCGATTACCTTGTTGTACTTTTCACCCTGAGTAACCAGGCCTGAAGCATACTGGCTTTCGATTTCGGTGATTTCAGCTTCTGCTTCACCAATAATCTGCGCTTTCTCCTTCGGAATCACAAAGTCTTCAACGCCAATCGACGCGCCAGATCTTGTGGAATACTCGTAGCCCATGTACATCAGCTGGTCAGCAAATATCACCGTTTCTTTCAGACCCACTGTTCGGTAACACACGTTGATCAGACCAGACATGTCCTTGTTACCCAGCGGACGATTAATATGGTCGTATGCCAGTCCGTCAGGGACTATCTCATAAAGCAACGCCCGACCAATCGTCGTATCTTTTACTTCTGTTGATGTGACGAATTCGCCGTCATCATTTTTGATAGTTTCGTGAACACGTACCTTGACTCTTGCTTGAAGACCAACTTTTCCTGCTCTGTAAGCCCGAAAAACTTCTTCAACGTCAGCAAATGCCATGCCTTCACCGAGGTCGTTGATCTTTTCGCGCGTCATGTAATAGACACCCAACACAACATCCTGTGAAGGTACAATGACAGGCTCACCCGACGCGGGTAGTAGCACGTTATTAGTCGACATCATGAGCGCACGCGCTTCGAGCTGTGCTTCGATGGTCAAAGGCACGTGAACTGCCATCTGGTCGCCATCAAAGTCAGCGTTGTAAGCAGTACACACAAGTGGGTGTAACTGAATCGCTTTACCTTCAATAAGCACCGGCTCGAACGCCTGAATGCCTAATCTGTGCAGGGTGGGTGCACGGTTAAGTAGCACTGGATGTTCCCGAATCACCTCAGCCAGAATATCCCATACTTCTGCCGTTTCGCGCTCAACCATCTTCTTTGCGGCTTTAATCGTTGTCGCAAGACCTCTCGCTTCAAGCTTGCCAAAAATAAACGGCTTAAATAGCTCAAGTGCCATTTTCTTTGGCAGACCACACTGATGCAGTCGCAGGCTTGGTCCAACAACAATTACAGAACGACCAGAATAGTCGACCCGCTTACCCAACAGGTTCTGTCTGAATCGACCCTGCTTACCTTTAATCATATCTGCAAGAGACTTCAACGGTCGCTTGTTGGTGCCGGTAATTGCTCTGCCTCGTCGACCGTTATCTAGCAACGCATCGACAGCTTCCTGCAGCATACGCTTTTCGTTACGTACGATAATGTCTGGAGCAGAAAGATCCAAAAGTCGTTTCAGACGATTGTTTCGGTTGATAACTCGTCGGTACAGATCGTTCAAGTCAGACGTAGCAAAACGACCGCCTTCCAGTGGTACTAACGGCCGAAGATCTGGCGGTAACACGGGCAGCACTGAGAAGATCATCCACTCAGGCTCGTTGCCGGAGTTATCGAATGCTTCCATCAGCTTCAGTCTTTTGGTGAGTTTCTTGATCTTGGTGTCAGAATTTGTCTGAGGCAACTCTTCACGAATGTTAGCAATCTCTTCCCGAACATCCATATCTTTCATCAGGTCCTGAATGGCTTCAGCACCCATCTTGGCTTCAAACTCATCACCAAACTCTTCCAATGCTTCGTAGTACTGCTCATCGGTCAGCAGCTGGCGCTTCTCAAGACTAGTCAGTCCTGGGTCAACAACCACAAAAGACTCAAAATACAGCACGCGTTCAATATCGCGCAGGGTCATGTCCATCAACAGACCAATACGGGACGGTAACGACTTCAAAAACCAAATGTGAGCAACCGGGCTAGCGAGCTCGATATGACCCATTCTTTCACGTCGTACTTTTGCTAACGCGACTTCTACGCCACATTTTTCGCAGATGACTCCGCGATGCTTCAGGCGCTTGTACTTGCCACAAAGACACTCGTAGTCTTTGGTTGGTCCAAAAATCTTGGCACAGAACAAACCGTCACGTTCCGGCTTGAATGTTCTGTAGTTAATGGTTTCAGGCTTTTTTACTTCGCCGTATGACCAGGACCGAATCATTTCAGGCGACGCGAGTCCGATCCTGAGTGAATCAAATTCCTCTGTCTGGCCTTGTGCTTTCAGTATGTTAAGAAGATCTTTCAAGACTTTCCTCCACCGGGCATTTGCTTACCCTAAATTAATTTCTACTTCGTCTAATTCCAGAGAATCACTTTTCAATCGATATTGCCGACTGAGCTTATCGCTCAGTCGTTTTCCAGCTCTATATCGATACCAAGTGAACGGATCTCCTTAACCAACACGTTAAAGGACTCCGGCATACCGGGTTCCATACGATGATCACCGTCAACAATGTTTTTGTACATCCGAGTACGTCCATGGACGTCATCGGACTTCACGGTCAACATCTCTTGCAACGTGTAAGCCGCACCATAGGCTTCCAGCGCCCACACTTCCATCTCACCGAAGCGCTGGCCACCAAACTGCGCTTTACCGCCGAGAGGCTGCTGCGTTACGAGGCTGTAAGAGCCAGTTGAACGTGCGTGCATCTTATCGTCGACCAAGTGGTTCAGCTTCAGCATATACATGAAACCGACGGTTACCGGACGGTCAAACTGTTCGCCAGTAGTGCCGTCAAACAGGTTAGTCTGACCATTGGTAGGCAGATCGGCAAGCTCCAACATATGCTTGATTTCGCTTTCGGCAGCGCCGTCAAACACACTGGTTGCCATCGGCACACCGCCGCGCAAGTTACCGGCCATTTCAAGAATTTCTGCATCAGTAAAAGAATCCAGATCTTCTTTCCGGCCACTGGTGTTGTAAACCTTGCCGAGGAACTCACGTACCTCTTCAACCGCTCGCTGCGCGTCAAGCATTTGACCAATCTTGAGGCCAAGCCCGTCTGCAGCCCAACCGAGGTGAGTTTCGAGAATCTGCCCAACGTTCATTCGCTTTGGCACACCCAGTGGGTTCAACACGATATCAATCGGCTCGCCGTTTTCGTCAAATGGCATGTCTTCAACAGGTTTGATGACAGAGATAACGCCTTTGTTACCATGACGACCCGCCATTTTATCGCCGGGTTGAATGCGTCGCTTGATAGCGAGGTATACCTTAACAATCTTGAGTACGCCAGGCGCCAGATCATCGCCGCTTTCAAGCTTGCGCTTACTTTCGGCGAATTGTTCGTCTAGGTCTGCGCGACGCTCTTTCAAGCGCAGATCCGCTTGTTCGATCTGAGCATTCAGGTCATCACCATCCATGCGGATTTTGAACCAATCGTCAGCAGGCAGATCTTTCAGGAACTCGTCTGTAATCTTGTCGCCTTTTTTAAGACCAGGACCTGCTATAACAGCTTGACCAGTCAAGGAGCCAGCAAGACGTTCAAACGTCGCCGTTTCAATAATTCTGTACTCTTCTTCGATATTTCGACGCACCTCTTCCAGCGCATGTCGCTCAATATCGAGTGCTCTTTGATCCTTGTCGATACCATCACGAGTGAAGACCTGAACATCAATGACCGTACCGTTGTAGCTGCTTGGTACTCTCAATGAGGTGTCTTTCACGTCGGATGCTTTTTCACCAAAGATCGCTCTCAACAGCTTTTCTTCCGGCGTCAGCTGGGTTTCACCTTTTGGCGTGACCTTGCCGACGAGGATATCACCGGCGCCGACTTCTGCACCAATGTATACGATACCCGACTCATCAAGCTTGGACAGCGCGCCTTCGCCCACGTTAGGAATGTCACAGGTGATTTCTTCGGAACCCAGTTTTGTATCACGCGCAACACACGTTAATTCTTGAATGTGTATCGTAGTGAAACGATCTTCCTTCACAACTCGCTCAGATACCAAAATGGAATCCTCAAAGTTGTAACCGTTCCAGGTCATAAACGCGATTCGACAGTTTTGGCCTAGTGCCAACTCTCCCATATCGATAGACGGACCGTCAGCGAGAATGTCATTCGCTGAAATCTTGTCACCTTCGCTCACAAGTGGCTTTTGGTTGATGCACGTATTTTGGTTTGAACGGGTGTACTTGGTCAGATTGTAAATATCCACACCAGCTTCGCCCGAGGCCGTTTCTGCGTCACTTACGCGTATTACAATACGTGCGGCATCAACGGTTTCAACAACCCCGCCTCGCCGTGCAACGACACAAACCCCAGAGTCGCGTGCAACAATCCCTTCCATGCCAGTACCAACCAACGGCTTTTCAGCTCTCAGCGTAGGTACAGCCTGACGTTGCATGTTTGAACCCATCAACGCGCGGTTAGCGTCGTCGTGCTCCAAAAACGGAATAAGTGATGCGGCAACCGATACAACCTGTTGCGGCGACACGTCCATAAAGTTAACGCTGGACTTCGGTGATTTGGTGAATTCGCCCTGGTGTCTTACATCAACGAGGTCATCAACGATATTGCCATCATCATCGAGTGGCACACTGGCCTGAGCGATGATGTAGTCACTCTCAACAATTGCTGACAAGTATTCGATGTCTTCAGTTACCTTGCCGTCAATCACTTTTCGGTAAGGGCTCTCAAGGAATCCGTAAGAATTTGTTCTGGCGTATGATGCCAGTGAATTGATAAGACCGATGTTTGGTCCTTCAGGTGTCTCAATTGGACATACCCGACCATAATGCGTTGGGTGAACGTCACGAACCTCAAAACCGGCTCGCTCTCTGGTAAGACCGCCTGGTCCTAACGCTGAGACTCTTCGTTTGTGAGTCACTTCCGACAA
>CBFHOH010000052.1:0-4712 GCA_965657335.1 Candidatus Azotimanducaceae bacterium | reverse complement strand
CCTCAAAACCGGCTCGCTCTCTGGTAAGACCGCCTGGTCCTAACGCTGAGACTCTTCGTTTGTGAGTCACTTCCGACAATGGATTGTTTTGGTCCATAAACTGCGAAAGCTGAGCAGAGCCAAAGTATTCTTTTACTGCGGCTGCGACAGGCTTGGCATTGATCAGATCCTGCGGCATCAAACCTTCAGATTCCGCCAGACTCAATCGCTCCTTAACCGCTCTTTCAACACGGATGAGGCCAAGGCGGAAGGCGTTTTCGGCCATCTCTCCGACAGAACGCACACGTCGATTACCGAGGTGGTCTATGTCATCAACGGTGTCTTTACCGTTTCTGATATTGATCAGGCAACGGACAACATCAACGATGTCATCATTGCTTAACGTGCCCTCGCCCACTTCTTCTTCTCGACCCAAACGTCGATTAAACTTCATTCGACCAACAGCGGTCAGGTCGTAACGTTCTGGCGCGAAGAACAAGTTAGTAAACAGATTTTCGGCAGCGTCCTTCGTAGGTGGCTCACCGGGACGCATCATGCGGTAAATTTCAACGAGTGCTTCTAGACGATTCGTGCTTGGATCGACGTTGAGCGTATCGGAAATAAATGGACCGCAATCCAAGTCATTTGTATAGATTGTGTCGAACGATTCAAGGCCAAACTCCCTGATCTTTTCGAGCACTTCTTCAGTGACAAGCGTGTTACACGGTAACAGGATTTCACCCGTTTCAGCGTCTATCACGTCTTCTGCGGTAACGTGCCCACAAACATACTCAACTGGCACGTTTAGAGACGTCAGACCCGCTTTATCGATCTCACGAATATGACGTGCTGTGATACGTGTGCTTTCTTCGACAATTACATTGCCTTTGCCATCCTGAATTTCGAATTGAGCTGTTTCACCACGTAGCCTGCTTGGTATGAGCTCAAGGCGGAAGCCATCTTCATCGACATGGAATGTATCGTTGTCGAAGAACAGCTCAAGAATCTCTTGAGAGCTGTAACCAAGGGCGCGCAGCAATACAGTTGCCGGCAACTTGCGGCGGCGGTCAATTCGCACAAACACACAATCTTTGGGATCGAATTCGAAGTCAAGCCATGAGCCACGCATCGGGATAACACGCGCAGAATATAACAACTTGCCTGAAGAGTGAGTTTTACCCTTGTCGTGATCAAAGAACACACCAGGAGATCTGTGAAGCTGAGAAACAACGACACGCTCGATGCCGTTAATCACAAAAGTACCGTTTTCGGTCATGAGCGGAATTTCGCCCATGTAAACTTCTTGCTCTTTTATATCTTTGATTGCCTTATTAGACGAATCTTTGTCGTAAATGATCAGCCGCACTTTAACGCGCAGTGGAACAGAGTAGGTGACGCTACGCAGTTGACACTCTTTAACGTCAAATGCTGGTTTACCCAGACGATAACTGACGTATTCGAGCCCAGCACTGCCTGAGTAGCTAACAATAGGGAACACTGATTTAAACGCAGCGTGTAAGCCCTTAAGAATCTTGTCTTCGACAGGAATTTCTTCCTGCAAAAACTCATTATAAGACTCGACTTGAATCGCAAGCAGATATGGGATGTCCATAACTCTTGGCAATTTGCCAAAATTCTTGCGAATACGTTTCTTCTCTGTGTATGAATAGGCCATCAATGCCTCCAGGCTAGATCATTTTTTCGCGACGATCGCTAACGGTGAAACCGGCAGCGCAAATAAAATTGTCAAGCACAAAAGGGCTGGCGACCATAAAGATCGCCAGCCCTTCGTGCTGACTAATTCCAAGACCGAGGTCCAGAATTACTTCACTTCTACAGAAGCACCTGCTTCTTCAAGCTGCTTTTTGATATCTTCAGCTTCGTCTTTGCTCGCGCCTTCTTTAACAGTAGACGGTGCGTTGTCGACGAGTTCTTTGGCTTCTTTCAAGCCAAGACCTGTGATTCCACGAACAACTTTAATGGCGTTAACTTTCTTTTCGCCAGCAGAAGTAATTAACACTTCAAATTCCGTCTGCTCTTCAGCAGCGGCACCGCCGGCATCGCCAGCAGCAGCAGGTGCAGCAGCTACAGCAGCAGCGGCAGACACACCAAATTTTTCTTCCATTGCTGAGACGAGTTCTACAACGTCCATCACGCTCATTTCTGCAATTGCATTCAAAATATCATCTTTAGACAAAGACATGAGTCCTTTCTCCGTTTAATTTAGTTAAGAAGTTTCTTGTTGCTTTTGGTCCGCGACAGCCGACACGACTCGGGTAATTTGACCCGGGACGTCGTTGAATGTACGTGCCAATTTCGTTACTGGGGCTAGCATTACTGACATCAACATCGACAACGCTTGGTCGCGAGTTGGTAGTTTTGCAAGCGCATCTATTTGCTCGGCTGGTAGAAGTTGACCACCAACACTTAAAGCACGAATTTCAAATGCATCATTCTCTTTAGCAAATTCCTTGAATACCCGGGCGCCAGCGCCTGGATCTTCAATTGAGAATGCAATGATATTCGGTCCTAACAGAGCATCATTCAGGCACTCAAACTCAGTACCTTCAAACGCGCGTTTTGCCAACGTATTACGAATGACACGAACTTCGACTCCTGCTTCTCTGGCATCTTTTCGCAGAGTGGTCATCTTAGAGACAGACACTCCATGATAATCAGCCATAACAGCAGAGAGTGCACTGCTCGCGGTTTCATTCACTTCCGCAACAATCGCTTGTTTCTCTTTTAGCCCAATAGGCACAGCTACTTACTCCTGTGACTTGTTTAGTTGCCCCGCACAAAGTACATGAGGGGTCCATCACGGCGCTAAGATTCAATTTCGAATCGGGTTCACCGTCTGCGTAGGCATTCTTTTGAAAATTAACCAGCCATCTTTTCCGTTTGTTTTCACAAATGTTAAAGGGCAGCTGGACCTACGGTCTTTGACGGGCTAAGTCACAATGAGTCAAACGTGTTGCACTCGTCGTATCTCAGCCCCAAAGTCTTTACAGTTCTAGTCCTAACCGGTTTTTAGCAAACTAAAACTCAAGGGATGCTTGATCAATGGGAATACCTGCTCCCATTGTGGTCGAAAGCACAACCTTTTTAACGTATGTACCTTTTGCAGAAGCTGGCTTTACTTTCTTCAGATCAATCAGCAATGCTTCAAGGTTTTCTCTAATGGCAGATGGTTCAAAACCGACGCGACCTATACCACCGTGAATAATGCCGTTCTTGTCAGTTCTGTAACGAACCTGACCTGCTTTCGCATTTTTCACTGCCTCCACAACATCTGGCGTTACCGTGCCAAGTCTGGGGTTAGGCATCAGGCCTCTTGGCCCAAGTATTTGACCAAGCTGGCCAACGACGCGCATAGCATCTGGCGAGGCTATTACTACGTCAAAGTCGAGGTTCCCACCTTTGATGGAGTCTGCCAGGTCATCCATACCAACGACGTCTGCACCGGCAGCTTTTGCTTCATCAGCTTTCTCGCCCTGCGTAAATACCGCCACTCGAACATCTTTACCAGTCCCGTTAGGCAGCACTGTTGCGCCTCTAACAACCTGATCAGACTTTCGAGGATCTACCCCTAGGTTAATACTGATATCTAGCGACTCTTTGAATTTGACCTTTGATAACTCGGACAGGATCGTGACCGCTTCTTCGAGGGGATAGGCCTTTCCTTCCTCAATTCTTTCTTTAAAGGCTTTAACGCGTTTACTTAGCTTAGCCATCTTAAACAACTCCCTCTGTTTCGATACCTGCAGCTCTTGCGCTACCGGCAATAGTTCTTACCGCGGCATCCATATCGTTGGCGGTCAAATCCGGCATCTTCATGGTCGCTATTTCTTCTAGCTGCGCGCGAGTTACTTTACCTACTTTTTCTGTGTGGGGAGTTGGGCTGCCCTTTGGAATGCCAGCCGCTTTCTTCAATAACACTGATGCAGGTGGTGTCTTCTTGATGAAGGTAAAACTTTTATCACTATACACTGTGATAACCACAGGTACTGGCATGCCGGATTCCATACCCTGAGTTTCCGCGTTAAACGCCTTACAAAACTCCATGATGTTGACCCCGTGCTGACCCAGAGCAGGACCAACGGGGGGGCTTGGATTAGCTTGGCCTGCAGGAACCTGCAGTTTTATGTATGCATCGATTTTCTTAGCCATGTAAACCTCCTGTGGGTGCTAGCCCTGATGCTCGGTAGGCGTTGTGCTACCGTTTCAGGTCCCCTTTTGAAAGACATCCCGGCTAGAGGCTGCTTCCAGATGAATAAATTTGTTTCCTGCTAACCCTTCTCAACCTGACCAAAATCAAGCTCGACGGGCGTTGATCTACCGAAAATTGTGACGGCAACATGCAAGCGGTTCTTTTCGTAGTTTACTTCCTCGACAACGCCATTAAAGTCGTTAAATGGCCCATCGATAACCCTGACCAGCTCGCCTGGCTCGAATACTGTCTTTGGTGTCGCTTGTTCACTACCTGCCTGAACGCGCTGAAGGATCGTCGCCGCTTCAGCATCGGTGATCGGAGCGGGTTGATCTGCTTTACCGCCAATAAACCCGAGCACCTTGGGTGTTTCTTTGACCAAATGCCAGCTAACGTCGTCGAGGTCCATTTCAACCAGCACGTAGCCAGGAAAGAACTTGCGTTCACTGCGGCGCTTTTTGCCAGCGCGCATCTCGACCACTTCTTCAGCGGGGACAAGAATTTCTCCGAACTTGTCTTGCAA
>CBFHOH010000051.1:18208-18520 GCA_965657335.1 Candidatus Azotimanducaceae bacterium | reverse complement strand
TCAATAGTTGGCGCCACTTAGTAAGAGCGGCGGTTTGATGGAACTTGAAATTGATGCGTGAATAGAGATGGCGGTCCTGTAGCCCCTCAAAGCCAACTCAACCCCACACCCTGCCTGCTTAGCGCCCTTAGCGGACCATACAGGCCTCAGCAGGCAAACAGCTGCGTAACCGCATGCCAAACCAAACATGTTTGCATCGACGCGCAGGCAATTTTCTGCAGTGCGGATTTCCTAAAGCGGACATTGCCAAACGACGCAGAGTCCATATTAGGTTAGAGCTCGCAGTCAGATTACTCTTACCCCTTTACCCCT
>CBFHOH010000051.1:0-18198 GCA_965657335.1 Candidatus Azotimanducaceae bacterium | reverse complement strand
TTACATTTTCGGCGTCGCGCAATGCTTGACGCGGAGACTTCCCGCCAAATACCGCGTTGTGGATTTCATGACCTAATGCGCGTTCAATAATGCTGAATTGCGGCACGGGTGGTCTGGCCCATGTGACCAATTCGTTTCGTCGCGCCATGCTGTCGACCATGCTGACGATGGGCGATGAGGCAAGGGCCTCTGGGTCGGCACAAACGGAGAACCGAGGCGCCACAGGAAACCCGTTCTTAACGTGTGCTTTCATGGCCTCAGGTGATACCATCCACGCGATTGCGTTCATAATCTGACGCCTGCGAGAGGGCGCAACATTCGATGGAATTGTCATTAGAAAGCCGCCGATCGGGGCCGCGATCCGGCGAATGCGCCGCGACGGTGGTGGCAGATACGTGACACGACGCGCCACTTTCGAACTCAGTTCATGTTCGAACCGTGCTGCACGCATCGTCCAGCAATAAGCGAGACCAACGCTGCCTGACATGAAGTAATTGATCCGCTTTTCCCAATCAATATCCGCAATATCGGGGGGCGAAAACTCCGCCAACTGCTTCATGTATTCGATGACTTCAAGCGCGTCTTCAGTATTGATCTGCAGCCGTAGCTTTTCAAACTCGTCAAAGTGCCAGCTTTCCTGATTGTGAAGCGGCATGTCGATGATAGTCTTCTGACATGCCGCCAGAAAAAATATGAACGAGTTTGCAATCGGCATACCGCGCTGGCCATTCCACGCGATGCCATAGAAGTCATTTTCTGGATCATGCAGTTCTTTTGCTGCGCTGATCGTCTCGTCAAAGGTTTTCGGATACTGCAATTCGCGTTCTTCAAACAAATCGCGACGAGCCGCTAGAATCTCAATCGTGCAATACAGCGGGATGCCGTATTGCGTTCCGTTCCAGTTTCCAGTGCCCCACACAGAGGGATGGAAATCCAGCGCATTGATAGCTGCGTCGTTCACCAATTCGTCCAGCGGCGTGAGATAGCCCTTTTCAGCAAAGTCACCAAGCCAAGGCATATTGATCGAAACAACATCGTGTTCTGGCCGGTCTGCTGCAAAAACTTTTCGGGAATTCTTGTAAAGATCAGGCAAGCGTTGCAAATCAAAGCTGCTTTTGCGCCCAAGATCGGTGCGAAAATCCGACCACATATTTCGCATTGAGGTGAAGTAATTGTCGTCGTTGAGCAGAAACTTAATATCCCCAGGGACTTGGCCTTCAATGTCCACACTTTTGATGGGTGAGATGATCTGCGAGGCAAAATAACTACCTCCAAAATAGTACTCGGTGGCCTCGGCCCCTTTTCGCAGCCCAAATGTTTGAGCGAGATGCTGTTTGACATGGGTAGCATAGGTCATAAACGCGGACAAAAGCTTGTCTGTGGGTTCAAGGAAGTGTGTTTTTAGGCCATTTCCGCGGGGAACTTGCCGGATCAGCGCATCCTCAACCATCCGCATCACCATACGATTGCCAGTACTGTAAGGCACACCCGCAAGCGAAATCAGACCAGATTTGTCGATAGGTTTGTAGCGCAATTGGGCGTCGACAAGTTCAAGAACAACGTTCCAATAAACGTCGGGTTTGGCGGCTGGTAACCCTGTATCAAAAGGCGCGCGCAGTTTGCGTAGAAAATCAACAATCCGCGACAACTCATGGCTAGTGAGCTCTGATTTCGACGTCTGAACCGGACTCTTTTGTAGCACGCACTTTTCCCTATAGCGATGACAACTCTGAATGCCACTTCACCAAAGCGAAGAAATCCGCCTCTTTCAACCCTGTATTGCCAGCAGCGCGGTATAGCTCAAGAATGAGGCCGGTCGTCAGCAATGGCACATCCTTTGCCCGAGCGGCATCACTGATCAATGTGAAATCCTTGATCATCTGCGTCACGGTAAATGCGGGGCTAAAATCATCGGTCACGACGGCAGTCGACTTATATTTGATCAAGGGTGATGCCACTGCACTTTCACCAATAACCTCCATCATGCTGGCCCGAGTTAGCCCGCCGCTTTGACCTAGTGACAATGCTTCTGCCAGTAGTGCCGACGTTCCACCGACCAGTGTATTCACAACAAGCTTCATGTATCGCGCTTCGTCGCCAGATCCTAAGTGGAATTGGCGCGCAGACAACATCTCGCAGTATGGACGCACGGTTTTCCATGCACTTTCCTTGCCGGACGCTAGTATCGTCAGTGTAGCGCTCTCGGCCATTGCAGTGCTACCAGACAAAGGCGCACGAACATATTGTATCCCTGCACTTTCAAGCAGTTCTGCCACTTTGGACGAGATTTCAGGCGACACAGTGCTCATGTCGACATAAATTGCGCCGCGCGCAAGAACATCGACAAGACCTTTTTTACCCGTTGATCCCGCCACAATCATCATCAGGACGTCGTCATTGGGAAGCGTCGAGAACACGATATCTGTGTCCGCCATGTCATCAAGCTTTTCAGCCGCGCGCGCACCTTTCTGCACAATTGAGATTACAGCATTCGGGTCGGGATCGCTAACGCAAACGGAAACTTTGTTGGCAAGCAGGTTTCGAATCATCGGGCTGCCCATTTTGCCTGCACCAATCCACCCGATCTTATGTTCGCTGTCGCTCATGAATTCCCTCCAACGACCTTCTAATCCTAACAAGACCTACCAGTTCATTTTTTAAGCGTAGCCTAAAATTTATCCGGTGCGGAGAAATTAGGTCACGCGCCGCTGATCCTCATCGCTAAGGTCGACTCAGGAAAACGTGATTCTTGGGAGGGATGCACATGAGAGCTGTTCGGTTTCACGCTGCAAAAGATATCCGTGTTGAAGATGTGGCAGAGCCGTCTGGCGAGCTGGCCCATGATGACGTTTTGATCGCACCGTGCGTGACAGGCATTTGTGGTACAGACCTGCACGAATACCTCGCGGGGCCGATCGTGACCCCCGTGGAACCACATGTTTACACAGGTGTAACTAATCCTCAGATTTTAGGTCATGAGTTTTCCGCCAAGGTTCTCGCGGTCGGCAGTGCTGTGACCCATGTGGCAGCGGGAGACCGAATTTCGGTCCAGCCGCTATTGTCGCCGCGCAATGACTACTACGGCAAGCGCGGGCTTTATCATTTGTCTCCTTCTATGGGCTGTGTCGGCCTAAGCTGGGCATGGGGTGGCATGGCTGAAAAAGCTGTCATCAAAAATTATAATGCCCAGCCCATTCCGGACGGAATCACTGACGAGCAAGCGGCGATGATCGAACCCGCAGCTGTCGCCCTATATGGCGTAGACCGTGGCGGCGTGGCAGCAGGCTCGACAGTCCTGGTATCAGGTGCCGGTCCTATCGGCGCGCTGACTGTTCTTGCAGCCAAAGCAGCCGGAGCATCTGTCATCATCGTGTCAGAGCCAAACCCGAACCGCCGCCGCATTATGCAAGAGATCGCACCGTATGCGCATGTCATTGATCCTTCCGGTGGCGGCATTTTGAAAGCAGTGGCCGATTTGACCGAAGAAGGTGTCGGCGTTGACGTAGCACTTGAATGTGTCGGGCTTGAGGTTTCACTGAACACTTGTGTCGAGGCCGTGCGTCGTCAAGGCAAAGTGGTTCAAGTTGGTTTGCATATGAAACCTGCCAGCATTGATGCGATGCTTTGGGCGCTTAAAGACATCACGGTTGAAGCGACCTGGTGCTACCCGACGCAAATCTGGCCGCGCATTGCCGGTATGATAGCAGCAGGAATTTTCCCTGTCGAAAAAGTCATCACAGCCCGCATTGACGCAAAAGACGTTGTCGAAAAAGGGTTTGAAGCCCTTCTCGATCCCGCTGGAGAACACCTGAAAATACTTGTGACCACATGAAATTGATTAATGAAAACGGAAGTCTGGACCTATGACCGCAAAGAACATCGCACTCATCGTTGGCGCAACGGGCCTTTCGGGCAGCTACACAGGCCGCTTGCTGAAAGAAAATGGTTGGACTGTCGTGACCCTGTCACGCGGCAACGTCGATCTTGATTTTTCGGATCGCCACATCGCGGCTGATCTCAAGGATGCCGCGGCTACCAGCGCTGCATTGAAAGCTGCGCAAGACGTAACACACGTCTTTTATTGCACATGGTCACGCGAAGCCAACGAGGATGAAAACGTCCGCGTGAACGCGTTGATGATCCGCAATTTGTTTGAGGGCATCGCTGATGCTCCTTTGAAACACGCCGCCCTGGTGACAGGCCTGAAGCATTACCTTGGCTCGTTTGACGACTACGCACAGTTCACGCCCTACACACCGTTCCTTGAGAGCAGCCCACGTCTTCCGGGCGCGAACTTCTACTACGCGCAAGAAGATGTTTTGTTTGAGATGGCCGAAAAGCAGGGCTTTAACTGGTCTGTTCACCGTCCACACACGATGATCGGCTTGGTCATCGGTAACGCAATGAATATGGCCGTCACGCTGGCTGTCTATGCCTCGATCTGCAAACATACTGGTCAGCCTTTCGTTTATCCTGGTTCGCCAGAGCAGTATAATGCAGCGACCGATGTATCCGACGCACGCGTTGTAGCAGCACAATTGATGTGGGCAGCCAACACACCAGAAGCAGCCAACACGCCCTTCAATACGGTTAATGGCGATATCTTCCGCTGGACGTGGTTGTGGAAACAAATCGCAGACTATTTTGAGTTGGAAGCCGCTGAATATCCCGGCCAGCCTACCCCGCTGGAGACACAGATGGCCGATGCCCCAGCAGTTTGGTCTGACATTGTTGCCAAACACGGCCTTCAGGACATTCCTGTCGGTAAATTGGCGTCATGGTGGCACAGCGACGCTGATCTTGGCCGCGATATCGAGTGTTTCACCGATATGACCAACAGCCGCGTCCTTGGGTACGACACCTATCAGCCAACGCTCGCCAGCTTCACGGATGTGTTCGACGAGTTACGCGCTCAGAAAATCATTCCTTCGTAAGACCGGAAAAGGACAGACTACATGCATTACGTTATCCATTGCCTTGACCACGACGGCGCTGTCGAAAAGCGGCTCGCCAATTACGAGGATCACAAATCCTATCTGGGTTCCGCTCCGGTCAAAACCATCATTTCCGGCCCACTTATGGCAGATGATGAAGAGACGATGATCGGTAGCTGCTTTGTGATTGAGGCAGATACCTTGGCCGAGGTTGAGGCGTTCAACGCAGCTGACCCATTCGCCAAGGTCGGGCTATGGAAAACTGTCTCGATCCGTCCTTTCTCTAAACGTGTGGACAATCGCTGATGTCGGGTCCTGTAAAGATTGCGCTTGTCGGTATGGGTTGGTGGGGTCAGAAAATGTTGGCGGTTTTGTCGTCTGCACCAGATGACATAAAAGTTGTGCGCGCTGTTGAACCTAACGCGGAAACCGTGCGCGATCTGTGCGCTTCCAAGGGTATTGCATTGACAGCGGACTATGCAGATGCGCTGAACGATCCAGAGGTTGAGGCGGTTGTTCTTGCAACTCCCCATTCGCTGCACACCGATCAGATCAAGGCGGCAGTAGCGTCAGGTAAGCATATCTTTTGCGAGAAACCACTGGCCTTGAACAAGGCCGAGGCCGAGCAATCTGTAAAACTTTGCGCCGATGCAGGGCTAATCCTAGGCATGGGGCACGAGCGTCGCTGGGAGCCGCCAATTGCCGATATGCTTGCTAAAGCAGATGCGGGTGAATTAGGTCGCATTCACCAGATCGAATCAAACTTTAGCCACGATAAGTTCGTATCGCTAGATCGCGACAACTGGCGCTTAAAGGCGGATCAGGCCCCAGCTGGCGGCATGACCGCGACGGGCATCCATTTGCTTGATCTATCGGTGCGTCTGCTTGGGCCAGCAGAATCCGTGCTGTGTATTTGCGAACAACTTTCGTCGGATCTACCGCAAGGCGATACTGTGGCGGCCTATATAAAGTTCAAAGGTGGCGGCACGTCTTATGTGTCTGCGTCTCTCGCCAATCCGTTCATCTCCCGCTTTACGGTCTACGGCTCAAAAGGCTGGATCGATATTCGTGACAAGGCCCATGTTGAGGCCCCGGATGGTTGGATCGTAACATCTGCAATGGCAGGTGGACCGATCGAAACAGTCGAAATCGCGCCTGCGGAACCTGTGAAAGACAACCTTGTGTCCTTCGCGCGGGCCGTGCGTGGAACCGAGACCTATCCGGTCACTGGTGAGCATTTAGTGAACAACATCGCCTTGCTTGAAGCAGTCTTCAAATCTGCCCTTAGCGGCGCGATCGAAACAGTGGCCTGATCGGGCCTACGAGGGAGAAACACGATGAAAGCTTTGATTTTTGATGAACCCAACAAGCTGATTGTAACGGATGTCCAAAGTCCGTCGATTACAGAGCATGAAGTGATGATCCGTTCCACCCGTGTTGGCATTTGCCACTCAGACTACGAATTGCTGTCCGGCAACTACATAATCCCGATTTCTTACCCTGTTACGCCTGGCCATGAATGGGTCGGCGAAGTCGTCGAGGTTGGCAAAAGCGTGTCCGGCCTGAAAATCGGCGATCGTGTCGTTGGCGAATGTGTTATCAACACACCAGAACGCATCCACCATTTCGGCTTTTCCATGGATGGTGCAGATCGCGAGTATTTTGCAGCGCGCCCCGAGTGGCTGCACAAGCTTCCAGACGGTGTCGACGACAGTAAAGGCGCGCTTATCGAGCCTTTCACATGTGGTTACTACGCCGTGCTGCGCAATGGCGGTGTCGATGCGTCCCAAACCGTTGTCGTGTCTGGCGGCGGCACCATTGGGCTTGTGTCCGCTGCGGCTGCAATTGGCATGGGTGCGCGGGTAATTGTAGTTGATCCGGTACCGTTGCGCCGTGAAATCGCTATGAAGCTGGGTGCTGACGCGACTGTTGATCCCACTGACGGTGATCCCTCGGAGGCAATAGAAGAAATGACCAAAGGTGGTGCGGATCTGGTGGTAGAGGCCGCTGGTCACAGCTCATCATTAGCGCGTGTGTTCGACTACGCTCGGCCTGAAGGTTGCGTGTCTATGGTTGGCATCAACATTGGCCAGAAATTCCCGGTCGAGCTGGGCAAACTTCAGATCAAAGACCTAACGGTGCGCGGTTGTATCGGATCCCCCGGCGTGTGGCCTGCCGCTATCCGGTTCTTGGAAAAAACAGGAATCGACCTGTCACCGATCCAGACGCAGACCTTCAAACTTGATGATGCTGCCGCAGCTTACGAGTTGGGCAAACAGCCTGACAAAGCCGTGAAAGTGACCTTGGAAATTGCCTGAATTCCTAAAGGAAACGGATCAGAGACATAAGACATGACAGAAGCAAGCACACATAATGTAGTGAGAACCTACACAGACGGGGACCGCAAATTGCCGTTCACCCGTGGGTTTGTCACCGTGGTTGTCTCGACGATTGCCTTGATCGTAATGTGTCTGATCTTTGCACCCTCTGCGGTGTCGACAGGCGGTTTGATGGGCAGCCTGCCCTTTGCGGCAATTATTGCCATCGTGGGCTTGGGCCAGATGCTTGTTGTGCAGCAAGGCGGCTTTGATCTGTCCCTCGCGGGTGGCGTATCACTCGCGGTGGTTATCACGACCCACATGCCAGCAGGGGATAATGCGGCCCTTTTGCCAGCCATCTTCTTTGCGATCAGCTGCGCGATTGCTGCGGGGGCACTAAACGGGTTTTTGGTCGGGTTCATGCGACTGAACGCGATTGTAGCAACCATCGGCGTCAACGCGTTGCTTTACGGTGCGGTCTTTGCGGTTTCGGGCGGCGTGCCCAAAATCACAACACCGCTAATGGCACAGATAGCAGGTGGCAAAACTGCGGGTATTCCAAACTCAGTGCTGTTTGCCCTGCTCATGTTGATCATCGTATCTTTCGTTCTTAAGAAAACCGTAGCGGGCCGTAAATTTGAGACCATCGGCGCAAACCCAATGGCTGCCGATGCAGCAGGTCTGCGTGTGCGCCTCTACGAAGGCATGGCTTATACCTTTGCGCAGCTTCACTATTGCATCGCAGGCATTCTGATTTCGGGCATTACACGCGAACCAACAGCGTTTCAGGGCGATGCTTTGTTGCTGCCGTCCGTCGCTGTTGTTGTGCTTGCAGGTACATCGCTCTTGGGCGGGCGCGGCTTTCCGGTCTCGACCGTGATCGCGGCCTTCTTTCTCAATCAACTCAGCCAATTTGCTCTGGCTGTTGGTGTGCCCTTCTCGGCGCAAACTATCATCCAGGCGCTCGCCTTGGTGTTCGGCATCGGGGTCTACTCGATACGTCTAAACAACAACAAGAAGACCAAGAATGCTCATCAGTCCAATATGGAGGAAAAGGACAATGATTAAGACACTTAAAACAACGACAGCGGTTTCAACGCTTGCCCTTACACTTGCGGTTGCCGCATCATCAGCAATGGCGGAAACACCATCTTGGTGTGGCCCGAACGAAGCATCCCTTGCCCTGCTCGACGGCTTCGGCGGCAACAGCTGGCGTCTGGTAACAACAGCATCCGGTGCAGAAGAAGCAGCCAAGTGCCCTAGCATCACGCAGTACGAGTATGCCGACGGCCAAGGCGATACGCAAAAAGCGATCTCTGACATCAACGCTATGGCCGCACGCGGCATCGATGCAATGGTTGTATTTGGGGACTCCGGTCCCGCTGTATTGCCTGCACTGACCAACGCTTACCGTTCCGGCACTATCGTTGTTCCATACCGTGTTAATGTTGGCGGCGAAGCTGGCACCAACTACACCCAGTTCATCGGTTCGTCTTTCTTTGACGACGGTGTGAATTGGGGCAACTGGATCAAGAGCATTCTGCCAGATGGCGGCAATCTTTTGTTCCTCAGCGGTCCCGCTGGCAACAGCCAAGGTGTTGACGAACGGGCTGGCATGGAATCCGTTCTGGATGACAGCTATGTATTTATCAACCAGGGCCCATTTGCCGTAACCAATTGGGATCCATCATTGACCCAGCAGGTTCTATCTGCAGAGATCGCAAAAAACGACAACATCGACGTGATCGTGTCTGACTTTGGTCCATCTCTTGTTGGCGCGTTGCCAGTGTTCGGCGAATTCAACCGCTCGATCCCTGCTCTTGCAACATCAGACGGCAACTCGCTCTCTTGCTTCTGGGAAGAAAACCAAGCAGCTAACCCTGACTTCAAACTGTTCACCGTCGCAACAGGCAACGACAACGTTCGTCTGGCGGTACAGTGGGCAATTGCCGAAGCCACAGGTGGCACACCGCCATCAGCAGAAATTTTCAGTGCGCCTGTGTATGAGGACTCGGTTTCTGGCACACCAAACCCGGTAACATGCCGCGCGGATCTGCCTGGCGCGATCTATATGTCGGCCGAAATGGCGGCTGACGCGCAGGCTGCTGCAGTCGGTCAATAAAGCAAACTGCGGCCCCAGCGCTTTCTCGCTGGGGCCGTTCTTCTAACATCTGCCAGACATGACAGGACGACCATGACGCTTGCTGAAATGACAACCAGACAGAGTGCAGACGCCAAAGCGGCAGATCAGGTCACCCTACGGCTTTCTGGTATTACCAAACTATTCTCAGGCATTGCTGCGTTGTCTGACGTGTCGGTCGATATTTATCCCGGAGAAGTCCACGCGATCCTTGGCGAAAACGGCGCAGGTAAATCCACCCTCATGAACTTGATTTCAGGCGTTTTGCAGCCTGAAATCGGAACAATTGAATTTCAAGGTGCACACATCGCACCCATGTCTCCCGAAAAGGCAGTGGCGCTCGGAATTGCCATTTCTTATCAGCATCCTGCGATCCTTGAAGACCTGTCTATCTTGGAAAACTTGCGCGTGGCCTTGCCTGCAACTGTTTTTAACTCAGGTCCGGTTCAAGACGTGGCAAAAGCTATGCTTGACGACGTTGGCCTGCATATACCGTTGAACATGCGCGCGGCGTCGTTGACCGTCGCGCAGAAGCATTTGTTAGAAATAGCCAAAGCGCTCGCAATGCGTCCCAAGGTCTTGATCTTGGACGAACCAACAGCCGCCCTTGATCAAGACGCCACAGACATGTTGTTTGGGCGCATCGGTGATGTCGTCGCAAATGGCACATCCGTTATCTACATCACGCACCGTTTGGCTGAGCTGCGTCAAATTGCAGACCGTGTCACAGTTTTGCGTGACGGCAAGATGCAAGGCAGCGCGATGGTGTGCGAGATTAGCGATGACAAACTGCTGAGCATGATTGTCGGGCGCACTCTTGAATCAGCGTTTCCGCCAAAATGCGACGTCGATACGCCAGAGGCAAATTTTTCTGTTTCAGCGTTGAGTGGTAAGGGTTTTAAAGACGTCAGCTTTGAAGTTGGCCGCGGCCAGATCATCGGTGTGGCCGGCGTTGACGGCAACGGCCAAAGCGACCTGATGCGCGCACTGGCAAGCCTGTCGACCTGGACCGGCGAGGTTCGCCTGAACGGGAAAACCTTGTCGCACGCAGACCTCGCTCGCCAAACTGCCTTTATGCCATCTGACCGCCATGCCGAAGGGGTCGCACCCGATCTGACAGTACGTGAAAATGCGACGTTCACCGCGCTTGATAAATTTGCGAGCGCAGGTGTGTTGAGCCGAAGAAAAGAAGTGTCCGAAGTCTCTCGCGTGTTCAATTCGCTGTCTGTCAAAACCGCTGGCCTCGACACCAACATTATGTCTCTTTCTGGCGGTAACCAACAAAAGGTGGTGATGTCGCGCGCGCTGATGTCCAAGCCCGGTTTCATTGTTGCAGACGAGCCAACTCAAGGTGTCGACGTCGGTGCCCGCTTTGAGATTTACCGCATCTTGCGCGAAGTATCTCAATCCGGCACGCCTGTAATCGTCAATTCATCTGATGCCGCCGAGCTTGAAGGCCTGTGCGATGTGGTGATCGTCATGTCCCGTGGGCGCGTCGTTGAAACGCTTCGTAGCGACGACATCACCGAAGCACGGATCGTACAGGCGGCTGTCGGTGCGCAATCCCATGTCGATGGCGTTGGCGAAATCGCTCAAAGCAAGAAAGCATCTGGTGGTTGGTTCCGGCATTTTGTCCAATCAGACAACGCGACGGCCGTTCCCCTCATGATAGTTATCGCGCTTTTGGCGTTATATGTTTACGGCCAGAACGACAGATATTTATCTGCATTCAACGTCTCCAATATCCTGCTTTTGGCGACGGCCCTCGGGTTTATCGCAATGGGCCAGACGGTTGCATTGCTGATGGGCGGCATTGACCTTTCAGTGGGTCCACTGGCCGGATTCCTGGTGGTCGTGGCGTCGTTTTTCGTAAATGACGGGCAATCGTCTGCGATGATTGCGCTTGGATTCGTGCTCATTTTTACGGGCGGTCTTGTAGTTGGATCAATAAACGGGGCGTTAATACGGTTCGCGAATTTTACGCCCATTGCCGCAACCTTGGCAATGTACATCGGTCTTCAAGGGATGAGTTTCGTTTTGCGCGACGGCCCTGGCGGCTACATCAAATTCCCGGTGATGGACGTGATCACCTATAAACTGGGGCCGATCCCAGTAGCCTTCATCGTCTTGGTCGCATTCGCACTCATCGGCGAATACTTGCTGCGCGCTCGCCGTGTAGGCTGGACGTTGCGCGCTATCGGATCCGATGAAGGCTCCGCACGGCGGATGGGGATTCGCACCGACCGTGCCTTTGTATTTGGTTATATCACGGTATCACTGTTGACGGCCTGTGGCGCGGTTATGCTGATGGCTCAGATCGGCGTCGGTGATCCGGCCCAGGGCGTAAGCTATACCCTTGCTAGTATCACGGCAGTTGTTCTTGGTGGCACCAGCCTACGCGGAGGGCGCGGCACTTTTATCGGTACCGTTCTTGGCGCTGTTTTGTTGACCGAAGTGCTGAATGCAGTGTCCTTTCTAGGACTTTCCCAGATGTATCAGTACCTATTCCAAGGCGGGCTCATCCTAGTCGCGGCCCTTATTTACTCCACTGCGCGTGGTCGCGCTGAGACCTGATGCGCACGCGCCAAATTGGAAAGAACATCCATGTCCACAAAACCTGCATTCACCTACCAATCTGCCCCGTCACGGGTAATTTTTGGCACGGGATCTGTCGGAAGCATAACCGCTGAGATAGAAGCACTTGGATGTAAAACGGTTCTTGTGCTGTCGACGCCTTTTCAAAAAAGCGACGCGGAAAAGCTGGCGCAAGATATTGGTCCGCTTGCCGCCGGGGTATTTTCGGACGCACAGATGCACACGCCTGTGAATATCACCGCGTCGGCTTTGGCGGCTTACGCCGCCGCCGGGGCGGACGGCATTGTATCAATTGGCGGTGGTTCAACAATTGGGCTGGGCAAAGCCCTGTCATGGCGGAACAAAGCGCCACATCTGGTTGTTGCGACAACCTACGCCGGATCGGAAGTGACCGATATTTTGGGACAAACCGAGGACGGTGTGAAAACCACCGTTCGTGATCCTGCGATCCGACCTGAAACTGTCATTTATGATGCAAACCTTACACTTGGGCTTCCTGTCGCGATGAGCGTGTCTAGTGGATTGAACGCGATCGCTCACGCGGTTGAAGGTCTGTATGCACAGGACCGCAATCCCGTAACCAGCCTTATGGCAGTTGAAGCAATCCGCGCCCTGAAAGATGCCCTGCCTCGTATCGTCAAAGTCCCGCAAGATGTCGCGGCGCGCTCGGACGCACTTTACGGTTCATGGCTCTGCGGTGTCGTGCTTGGATCGGTGGGCATGTCGCTTCATCATAAATTGTGCCATACGCTTGGCGGTACATTCGATCTTCCCCATGCAGAAACACACGCGATCCTGTTGCCACACACCGCGGCCTTTAACGCTGTTGCGGCGCAAGACGCGCTTGCCCCTGCGGCGGACCTTTTTGGTGGTGATCTTGGTGGTGGTCTTTACGATCTCGCGACCGAGCTTGGTGCGCCAATGGCGCTACGGGACTTGGGCGTAACTGAAGGCGATCTTCAAAAAGCTGCCGATCTGGCCGTGAAAAACGCCTACTGGAATCCGCGTGATATAACACGAGACGGCATTCTGACCCTGCTGCTCGATGCGCTTGATGGCAGGCGTCCAAGCTTGGAAAAATGCATAGAGGACTTAACATGAGCGACCGCGCAAAAATTGACTACTTTACCGAAGAAGGATCGATCGACGCAGTAACATCGCGTATTGGCCCAGACACAAATGCGCGGCTTGCCGAAGTCGTCACGAGTTTGGTCAAGCACTTGCACGCCTTCGTCAAAGACGTAGATCTTGGCCAAGACGAGTGGGACATGGGAATCGATTTTCTGAACCGAACTGGACAGCTTTGCGATGGTAACCGCCAAGAGTTCATCTTGCTGTCCGATATTCTGGGCATCTCAATGTTGGTGGACGCGATGAATTCGCGCAGGCCCAGCGGTGCTACAGAAAACACAGTGCTGGGACCGTTCCATATCGATGGTGTTCCCGAATATGAAATGGGCACCAACATCACCAAACAGGGCGGCACAGAAACGTGCCTGTTCGAGGGGACCGTCACGGATTTGAACGGCATACCGATCGAGGGCGTTCGTATCGACGTTTGGTCTGACAACGAAGACGGGTTCTACGATGTGCAGCAGCCTGAAAAGCAACCGCTGAACAACAACCGCGGCGTGTTTACCACTGGCGTAGAAGGGCGCTATTGGTTCCAAGGTATCAAACCAGTGTCCTATCCCATTCCTGATGACGGTCCCGTTGGGCAGCTATTGGGACAGCTGGGTCGGCATCCATTTCGGCCTGCGCATTTGCACTTTATCGTCACCGCCGAAGGCTATGACCGGGTTACGACACACACCTTTGTCGATGGGGACACCTACCTGCAATCGGATGCCGTCTTTGGTGTGAAGGAAACGTTGATCGCTGCCTTTGAACCCGTTCTAGATGGCAAAACCAAATGGAAGTCGTCGTTTGATTTCGTTCTGAACAAAAGCGCTTAGGCTGCGACGACAAGGGGAAGTTCACATGAAAGATTCGGACAAGGGTGGTGTTATTGTCACTGGCGCGGCGCGCGGAATAGGCCTTGCCGTCGCGCAAAGTGCGGCACGGACTGGCTACGGTGTTGTCATTGCAGACATTGACGAAGCGGCGGGAACGCAGGCGACACATTCCATCCTAACAAGGGGCGGTCGCGCCATTTTCTGCAAGGTAGACGTAACCGATCGCAGCACCGTGGCCGCCGCTGTGACTGCCTGCGAGACTGAATTTGAATTTCTTCACGGGATGGTCAACAACGCAGGTTTCAACCGTCCGATGCCATTTCTTGAGACCACCGAAGAAAACTGGACAAAGATCATGGCGGTAAACGGTCTTGGCGTATTGATCGGTATGCAAGAAGCCGGCAAGGCAATGATTGAGACAGGGCACAAAGGCAAAATCATCAGCACTGCCTCGATGGCGGGCCGCGCCGGTTTTGGTGATTTCGCGCCCTACTGCGCCAGCAAGGCGTCCGTCATCAGCCTCACCCAAGCTGCGGCGAAAGCGCTCGCACCCCATGGCATTACGGTAAATGCATTTGCACCCGGCGTCGTTGAAACCGACCTTTGGGTCACCCTTGACCGCGATCTTATGGAGATGGGTGCAACGTCAGCCCCCGGTCAAGCAATCAAAGATTTCTCTGCGGGTATCCCTCTTGGCCGTGCATCGCGTCCCGAGGATATTTTCGGCACTGTCGATTTCCTGCTCTCGCCCGCGTCGGATTACATGACTGGCCAATGCCTGATGATCGACGGCGGCATGATCATGCAGTGATCTGCATCCCATTCAAAAACTGGAGTCTCACGTGACAACCCCCTTCAAAACCAACCCCCGCATCGCATTTGTGGGCACGGGTGCCCAAGGCGCATCTATAGCGGCAGATTTCGTGGTGGCTGGCCTAGATGTCACCTTTATTGACCAATGGCCTGCACATGTTGAAGCCATGCGAGCGAACGGCCTGACGGTGAACCTGCCCGAGCGTGTCATCCACACACCCGTCAAGGCGATGCATCTGTGCGAGATTGCCGAGGTCAAACGACCCTTCGACGTGATCTTTATGGTCGTCAAAGCCTACGACACACGCTGGGCCGCCGAGATGATCAAGCCAGTGCTGGCGAAAGATGGTTTTGTCGTCGGCCTCCAAAACGGCATGACCCATGAGGACATCGCCGAAATTGTCGGCCCCGAGCGCACCATCGGCGCTGTGATAGAGATTGCGTCGAACATGTGGGAACCGGGGATCACCAATCGCCAGAACGACATAGACACGTCTTGGTTTGCAATGGGTGCGGTCGATCCGACGCAACAGCATCGCGTTGATGGTATTGCAGCACTTTTGCGCAACTCTGGCACTGTCGAAGTTGTCGACGATATCCATTCCGCAAAATGGATGAAGCTGATTGTGAACGCAGCCGAACTGATCCCATCTGCAATCATAAACAGAGCATTGCGCCCCGCCGCCGAGGACAAAGCGTTTCTCGAAGTGATGCGCCTTGCCGGATATGAGGCGATGGCCGCAGCATTGGCCGATGGAGCCACGATCATGCCAATCATCGGTATGCCTCCCACTATGAGCAATGATCCTGACGCTTATGTCGATGAAATTTTTGACATGGTACTGTCGACGTTTTCTGCCGACGACACGCTGACCTGTTCTTTGCAGGATTGGCGCAAAGGCAGACGCGCCGAGATTGATGAGGTCAACGGATTGGTGATTGAAAAGCTCATGGCTGCTGGGAAATACGCACCAATGAATGCACATGTCGTCGAGATGGCGTTTCAGATTGAGGCAGGCGAGCTTGAGTTGTCCGAAAAAAACGCCGCTGCGCTCATCGACACTTACAAATCACTCATCGGGCCCGAATAGATCCGCTGCATTTTCCAATAGGAGATTCACTATGTCAGAACAGCTAACAGTCATTGCACATCTACGTGCCTTGGATGGACAAATCGAAGAGACTAAGGCGTTTCTAACGGGCTTGATCGCACCCACGCGGGCTGAGCCCGGTTGCATCGAATACTGGCTGCACCAAGACGACGAAGACCCCGCAGAGTTCACGTTCTACGAAAACTGGACCAACCGCGCAGAATGGGACAAGCATATGGAGATGCCGCATCTTCAGGCCTTCGCGAATGTCAAAGACAAGGTGTTCGAGCTGCAAAAGCTTCGCCTGATGACCATGACCAGCGACGCCGTGAGCACAAGATGAGCGGTGGTCTCCCCGGGCTGGCGGGTAGCGATCATATCGGTTTCACTGTGCCTGATATCGAAGAAGCCACAAGGTTCTTTGTCGATGTGATTGGCTGCGAAGTCGCGTTCGAAATCGGCCCATTTGTAGCGGACGACGACTGGATGGAAGTGCATCTGGGCGTGCATCCACGCGCGATCGTTAAAACCCTGCGCATGTTGAAATGCAAAAACGGCCCAGCCTTTGAATTGTTCGAATACGAGTTGGGCGGGGCATCCGAAACGTCACCAGCCAATAGCGATGTTGGGGCCGCACATCTGGGATTCGTAGTTGATGATATCGATGCAGCCGTTGCTTACCTCAAGGCGCATAACGTCGACGTGCAGGGCGACCCCACCCATATGACGGAAGGCCCGTCCGAAGGGCTTCATTGGGTCTATTTTCGCGCGCCATGGGGGATGCAACTTGAACTCGTAAGCTATCCACAAGGCATGGCCGTGACACGGGCCAATCCGACCGCACTCTGGTCTCCGGTTGGAGGTTAGAACATATGCCTAACGTCAAAATTTACGTCGATGAAGCCGTCTACAAGGCCCATACTGCCGCGCTCACTGACGCACTCTTACCGCTGCGCGACATAGTTTCCGAACATCTCGAAGCACCTCATTCGGCTTGCCAACTGGCTCTGATTTCGATTGTGGGGCTGTCGGATCAACCAGCGGTAAACGTAGAAATTTCCATTATACCTCGTTCGAATCGAACGAAAGAAACGCTCGAAAGCATGGGGGCAGAGCTTCAGCGGTTACTTGGAGAAATCACAAAGCAATCCGTAGCATTTCGCTGCGCACAGCTTGATCCATCTACCTATGTTACCTTGAAAAAACGTTCCGTATAACACCTTGCCGCCGCAAAGGAAGATCATGACCAATCCTTGTATAATCTGTGTCGCCATCACGGGGTCCTTGCCCACAAAGGAAGATAACCCAGCGGTCCCCATCACGATCCGCGAGCAGATCGAAAGTACCCAAGAAGCCTTCGAGGTGGGTGCTAGCATCGCGCATTGCCATGTCCGAGATGAAGACGGCAAACCAACGTCCGACCCTGAGCGGTTCGCGCGTCTCAAAGAGGGGCTGGAAAAGTACTGCCCAGGAATGATCATCCAATTGTCTACAGGCGGTCGTTCTGGGACCGAGCGCGAGCGTGGCGGCATGTTGTCACTCTCGCCAGACATGGCATCGCTCTCAGTAGGGTCCAATAACTTTCCGACTCGTGTATATGAAAACAGTCCCAATCTGGTAGATTGGTTGGCCGTCGAGATCATGATCAATGATGTTAAACCGGAAATCGAAGCCTTTGACCTAAGTCACATTGTGCAAGCTGCGCGGATGGCGGCGGCAGGTAAGTTCAAGGGCCGGTGCTGTCAGACGAATGGGAACTCGCATCGGATTGCTGGCGCAGCCTAAATCTAGGCGTTCAATAATTGGCGCCACTCAATAAGAGCAGCGGTTCGATTAAGCTTGAAGTTATAGCATGAACATAGGTGGTGCGCTTGCAGCCCCATACAGCCAACCTAACCCTACACCCAGCCCCTGTTGCGCATTATGCGGACCATTCTCTTGCCTTAGCAGACACATACCGCGTTACTGCACGCTTCAACCGAGTTAAATCTGACATTGCCTTTAGTGTTGTTGGCTATTCCAACTTCGAACATATATGCTTAGAATCATATAACTAGAGCTGTAACAATGTCCCCAGAATTCATGTTGGTAACTTTTGTTCTGTTTTTAGCAGGATCGATTGCTGTACCAATAGCTTCGCGTTTGGGGCTAGGGTCAGTACTTGGTTACCTTATTGCAGGTATAGTCATCAGCCCAATGTTTAACGTAATGGGAGTTGATGTTGCAGCACTTCAACATTTTGCTGAATTTGGCATTGTAATGATGTTGTTTCTAATTGGTTTAGAGATGCGCCCCCGTGAATTGTGGCTGATGCGAAGCAAGATTTTTGTTATGGGTGGGCTACAAATTTGC
>CBFHOH010000050.1:0-19499 GCA_965657335.1 Candidatus Azotimanducaceae bacterium | reverse complement strand
AAATATATACAATCACTTGAACCTGATATCGCCAACATCGTCGATGCTTGCCTTGCAAAAACGAGCAATATGCCGGCGTTCGACGTGCTCGATGTACTAGCGAAACCACTTCCTGCGATCGTCATTGCCGAAATGATGGGGCTGCCTGAGTCCGACCACCTACAGTTTCAGACCTGGTCAGAGGATTTGATCGAATCGACCAGCACATCGGACACGAAGGTGCTCGAAAAAGGCGCCATCGCAAACCAGGCACTGATCAATTATTTTCGAACAATCATCGCGGCCCGCAGAGGTCAGCCTGGCGACGATCTGATCGGTCAGTTGATCGCGGCCGAGGAAGCGGGTGATACGCTCAGCGAAATAGAACTTTATAACACCTGCCTGCTGCTGCTTGTCGCTGGGCACGAGACAACAACACGACTGATATCTAACGGCATGTACCTGCTGCTAAACACGCCGGGTAGTTGGCAAACGCTGCGTGAAAATCCCGCACTCATTCCGAATGCGATAGAAGAAATGTTAAGGGTAGAACCACCGGTTCAAGCAACCCAGCGGTTTGCGACTGAAGACATGGATTTCCATGGCATTCATTTGAAGCGAGGCGATATTATTTTCATCAGCATTGCAGCGGGCAACAGAGATCCGGCTATCAATCCTGACCCCGACGAATTTGACGTACAAAGAAAAGACATTAAACAGATATCATTCGGCTACGGGATTCATCTGTGTATCGGTAGCGCCTTAGCTCGGCTCGAGGCGAAAGTGGCATTTGAGAAATTACTGGCAATGTATCCTGAACTGCAATTGTCAGGACCGCCACCGAAATGGGGCAATAATCCCTTTTTCAGAGGCCACAACAAATTGATGGTTACACGAGGGTAGCCACTATGAGAGGCTAAAACGCCAATTATATTCACCCTTTACCAAACGATATTCTGGTTTAACACTGCGAGTCCAGGAATCGTCACCACCTACGCCCATATGAAAGCCATCAATGTAAAGGTAAAGCCCCGCTTCCTTTTGAAGCTCATAGTCATGCTGAGCATTTCTGAGCTGTTCCGTTCCATACTGACTGGCGGCAAAATAAAAGTCGCCGGCTATCCGCACTTGCCCAACCTCAAGCTCGTTGACGTCGCACCTTAATCCATTGTCAGAAGGAAAAACATAAGGTGTATGCATTTCGTCAATTGGCACTCGCCAACGACCGACATTAGCACTAAGTTTTCTGTCCGGGTAATTCTCATGGGGCCCCCTACCAAACCAGCTCAAGGCTTCCGGCGCATCTTTTAGTCTGAGCGCAGCACCCACCCTCGGCAGCGACGGAATAGTTTTATCTACGAGCACTTTAGCATCTATGTGCAGCTCGCCTGGATTGCGAAAGTCATATTGCCATACCGACCTAATGAGTTGCCGGTTATCACTAAAGTAAGCCTGCGTTACTCGAAGCACACAGGCATCTTCGTCGATCGCCACGTCAAGGCACCGCCGCTCCAAATCGAATAGCCCTGCTCTCTCCCAACTGGATCGCCAGGAGTGCGGATCCATTCGCCCGGCCTCACTTGTGCCGATATCGTTATCCAGAGGTGCCCGAATGAAGTTCTCAATAATCGGTGCATCCAGCTGTTCCTGCCCGTCTTTTTGCCAACTGGTCACAAGCCCCTTGGCTTTATCTACAGACCACTGACTTCGACCGGCGGTGACAGTAATGGTGCCTTGCCTTTGTTCAAAACTTACCCCATGTTCTGGCGCAATCAAGTCAGTTTCAGCGGGCATCTGCAGCTCTAACGGTATTGTTGAGGGCAATTCAAATTGCCAGCTCGCGACCTCATGTCCGGCATTAGCATGCGCGACATCTTCAATCTGGGTAATATTAAGGTTTAGCCAAAGTCTCGACGACGCGCCGGCTGTAACGGGCAAATCATCCTCAGACATTAACTCAAGTCGACAAGAGGCCGCCGGCTCAATATCCAGGCGACATTCACCATTTAAAACACTCCCCTGCTCACTGACAAGCTCCCAACTAAGACGCTCGTTGTCCGTATGACGAAACAAATATTCACTGGTTATCGTGACAACAACGCCAGCGCTTTTTGATAACTTGAACGTAAATGGCTGTTGGGCGCGCTTTGCTTCAATAATTGTTGGGTGTAAGGTCCTGTCTGGAAATACGAGTCCATTAATACAGAATTGACGGTCGTTAATTTCATCGCCAAAGTCGCCACCATAGGCCCAATAGGATTCACCCGTTTCACTCACGTGATTCAAACCCTGATCAACCCAGTCCCAGATAAACCCACCCTGTAAGCGTGGGTGTTCACGGAATATATCCCAGTAATCTTTAAAATTTCCGAGGCTGTTACCCATCGCATGGGCATATTCGCATAATATAATTGGCCTACTTTCGCCGGGCATACCGACCCAACGATTCAAACCGTATTTGGTGTCCTCGCCGTGAGCACGCAACATATCCTGATGCGTTCTTGCGTACATCGGGCAGATGATATCGGTTGCTGCCGTGTTTGAGCCGCCCCCTTCATATTGCACAGGCCTGGAAGGGTCCGTGCGTTTAGTCCACTGATACATCGCATCATGAGCAGCGCCATATCCTGACTCATTGCCTAATGACCAGATAATTATACTGGGATGATTAAAATCACGGCACACCATTCGGGTCATTCGCTCTAGGAATGCGCCGGCCCACTGGGGGTCATCGGCAATACGCCGCATCGGTTGCATACCATGGGTTTCAATATTCGCTTCGTCGACAACATAAAGGCCGAGGCGATCACACAATCGATAAAATCCGGGCTGATGAGGGTAGTGAGAACAACGCACAGCATTAAAATTATGCTGCTTCATCAGGCGTAAATCCTGCTCAACTCTCTCCAAACTCTCCGCATGGCCGGTTGCAGGATCATGCTCATGTTTGTTGACTCCACGAATCAACAAGGGCTGTCCGTTCAGGCAAAGCTGGTCATGCTTGATTTCAATTTTCCTGAAACCAACGTCGTAGGCTTCTACCTCTACTAATTGTTTGCGAGTATCGAGCAGGCTAATCGTTAACCGATACAAAGCCGGCGATTCCGCGCTCCATTTGTCAGGGTTCTCGACGTCGATAGATAATCTACAGCGATCGTCATAGGCACCGCGCTCATCTATCGTCACGGTACCCACGGGTGAACTTTCAGACAAGACCAACGTCTTGTCGCGATAGAGCGCAATCTGGACGTGACATGCTTCGGCATTCGAGGTGCAAACCTCGATCTTTAGCTGACCGTCAATATAGTCATCGGCAAGATCAGCGGTAATACGCACATCTGTGACACACTGAACAGGTTTTGTAATAAGCGAGACCGAGCGATAAATACCACTCAAGTTCCACATATCCTGATCTTCCATGTAGCTGCCATCACATAGCCGCAGCACCATGACCGCGATTTGATTCTCTCCGCTCTTGAGAAACGGCGTTAGATCAAATTCAGCAGCCAGCCTGCTATCCTGCGAATAACCCACCCAATGGCCGTTACACCAAAGATAAAAAGCACTATCAACCCCGTCAAACACAACACTGATCGTTTCCTCAGACAGCCATTGTTCCGGCAACGTAAAGCTTCGCAGATAACATCCGGTTGGGTTTTCCGCCGGTGTTATCGGCGGCGTGCATGGAAACGGATACTTCACGTTGGTATAGATAGGTTTATCGTAACCCTGCAATTGCCAGTTTCCCGGCACCTCGATTTGCTTAAAATCAACGAGCGAGGCGTTCTCGGGCTGGTACCACGCATCGGTAACGTCCATCGGGCTTGCGAACAAGGTAAACTTCCATTGACCGTCAAGGCTGAGGGTAGCAGTACTCGGTTTATCAAGCATTGCGTCTTGCTCAGAGCGCCAACTAGACAAAGGCGCATGACTGTTTAGCCGATTTTGCGAGGTGATCTCAGGCGTCAGCCAGGCCTTTTGTTCTTTAAAGTTCATAACCCTGCTCTTTTTAGTTCCGTCATGTCGATGATTAGATCAAGCTAACGCCGGCACTGGGGCTCGCTGGATAAATCGTTGCTCTCAAACCGGTGTGTTGCTCATATTGCGCTTCGACGGCCTCAGTTACGTCCGATACAAGATCGTGTGGAACCAATGCCACCACACAACCCCCAAAGCCACCGCCCGTCATCCGAACCCCACCTGACTCGCCGACGACCGATGCAACAATGCCCACCAGCTGATCAATCGCGGGAATCGTTATTTCAAACAGATCTTTCATCGATGCATGACTTTGCGCCATGAGCCGACTAATTTCTGCGCTATCGCCCTGCTTCAGTGCGCTTACCATCGACAACACGCGTTGATTCTCACCTATCACATGTTCAGCTCTTTTCAGGGCGGTTGAATCCAGCCCGGCTTGCCCTGCTCGCAGCGTCTCTTCGTCGAGGTAACGCAAGCTGGGTACATCAAAGTGCCTGGCAACCGTCTCACACTGGGCTCTTCGCTGGTTATATTCGCTATCAACCAGGCCTCGCTGCACGTTGGAGTTAACAATGACAACTGACAACGCTTGTGGAATAACAACCGGGGTTAGCTTATGGTCCTGACAATCGATCATGACGGCATGACCATCAACGCCACTCGACGATATGAGCTGATCCATGATACCGCACGCACAACCCACAAAGTTGTTTTCAGCTGCCTGACCGATCTGCGCGATGGTTAATCGGTCAAGCTGCAGATCACCGCGCGGCGTATCAGTGACAGATCCATTCGCTGCCGCGACAAGCGCGACTGCCACAGCAACTTCCAGTGCAGCCGAGGAACTGAGTCCCGCACCCTGAGGCACATTTCCCGTCACGGCAATATCGCAGCCCTGCACGGGATAGCCGCGCAACTTTAGCTCAGTGACAACCCCACGAATGTAATTGCTCCACATTTGTTCAGGGTGAAAGCTGATTTCTTCATCGAGACTAAATTCGTCGGTTTCATCTGACCAATCGAGCGCCAGTACCCGTATCTGCCTGTCGTCTCGCTTCATCACGGCTACCAGAGTGGCGTAGTCTATGGCACAAGGCAAAACAAACCCTTCGTTATAGTCGGTATGCTCACCAATCAGATTCACCCGACCGGGTGCTTTGATGATCTGCTCTGGTTCACGACCGTAATGATCATTAAACTTTTTTTTCAGTTGCGCTGGATTCATGGGTGCGTTTTGAAATGGGTTTCCGGTTGTAATCGAAGTCTTCCCGCGGCTTGCTCGGGTGTCATATCTCGTTGAGCCTCGGCTAGCATCTCATAGCCAACCATAAACTTTCGGATGGTCGCTGACCTTAGCAACGGCGGATAAAAATGCGCGTGCAGTTGCCAGTGATCGGTTGCGTTCGTTTCAGCTGCACCGATGTGATTGGGCGCACAATGCCACCCCATGCTGTAAGGAAACGAAGTCTGAAACAAATTGTCATACTTGATCGTTAACAACCGTATTATGTCTGCTAGGCCGTCTTTTTCTTCATTCGTTAGCGAGGCAAAAGCGCCCACACTTCGCCTTGGCAACAACAGCGTCTCGAAGGGCCAAGTCGCCCAGTAGGGAACAACGACGACCCAATGGGCATTTTTCAGCACCACACGCTCATCCAACAATATTTCACGCTCGCTGTATTCCAGCAGCAGGTTTTTGCCGTTGTCGGCCAGAAAAGCTTTTTGTTGTTCGTCTTCCTTTGAGACCAGCGTGGGTAAAGCATCGCTCGCCCATAACTGGCCATGAGGATGAGGATTGGAGCAACCATTAATTGCGCCTTTATTCTCGAATATCTGAACCCAGCGATAGGTTTTGCCCAGTTGCTCGTATAGATCAGCCCAAGTATCAACAATGCCTCTTATCATTTCTACTGGCATTTCCGGCAGCGTGAGGTTGTGTTTTTCCGAAAAGCAGATCACCTTGCTGACACCGCTGACTGACATTCGCTGAAACAGAGCATCGTTGTCTTGCTCGCACGGTTCAACGTCTTGCAGCAATGCGGGAAAATCATTATCAAACACAAACGGGCCGCGATAGTTCGGGTTAATTTCACCATTTGCCCGCACGTTACCCGCACAGAGGTAACAATCAGCATCGTGATCGGGCAACTGCACGATCACTGATTCTTCCAACTGTCCCTGCCAGGGTCTGGTTGCACGTTGCGGCGAAACAAGTACCCATTCCCCGCTCAGCGGGTTAAACCGACGATGCGGCACACTGTTCTCAACCTGTTTTTCAATACCGTGCTTCATTGATGAATACTGATTTGTTAATTAATAGTAGGCGCGTGAACTGTCGCCTATTGAGCCGCCCGCGGTCAAGATTGTTTGATACAATTTGTCATTGTTTTCCACCTTAAGAGTATTACACACTCATGAGCTTCACTTTTCCCGCAGCTCGAGCAACTATAAATGACGAATAAAGCCGATTCGTTTGGTACAACCGTAGATGGTCAGCCTGTGTCACTGGTTTCGCTCACCAATGACTCAGGTTTGGAAGCCCGATTCACTGATTATGGCGCTACCTGGGTCTCAATGACGACGCCAGACCAAGAGAATCAATTTGCCGATATACTCATCGGTTTTGACGATGTGTCGGGCTATGAAACAAACCCTTTCATTTCGAACATTGTGGGCAGGTATGCCAATCGGATATCCGAAGGTCGTTTCACCCTCGACAATATTCAGCACCAATTGGATCTGAATGAAGGTCAAAATCATCTGCACGGCGGCGCAGACAACCTTTCAGTTAAAATATGGCGTTGGCAGAAAGATGCTGCAAGCAACCTGATCAGATTTACTTATCTGTCTCCAGATGGCGAATGCGGTTACCCCGGCAATCTGGCAATCGATGTGACCTACCAACTCACTGATCAAAATGAAATGATCATCACTTACGGGGCGACAACAGACAGGGCCACACACATAAATCTGACAAATCACGCCTACTTCAATCTTGGCGCTTCTGAGCGCATTTGCGCGCACATCCTGCACCTTGACGTTGACAGCTACACACCGGTCGATCAGTTACTTATTCCCACTGGACACATATCACCGATACCGGACTCGCTGGACTTCAGCGCACCCGCCGAGGTTGGCGCAAAGATACGCAGCCGAAAAAAACTTGGTGAAACAGGAATAGACCACAACTTGATTTTCGCTGACCACACGGGCCGTTTGCGCACTCAGGGACAGCTCGTTGACCCTAAAAGTGGCAGGACGCTAACGCTGGCCACAAGCGAGCCTGGTGTTCAAATATACACCGCTAACCATTTTGATGGCATCGCAGGGAAAAATAACAAGATATACCAACAACATGCCGGCATGTGTCTAGAAACCCAGCACTATCCTGACTCACCAAATCAATCAACGTTCCCCTCGACCGTACTAAGGCCCGGAGAAACTTTTACATCAACGACTGTTTTTCGCTTCGGGGTAATCAAGTAGTCCGCTAATTTATTGCGAAATTTTCCGCCAACGCTGGCACCCGGTTGCTAATTACATTGACTTTTGGTTGCATGGACGACGGCGCACCATCGTTTACATTCACCTTATTGCAGAAAATGGACACCCTCTTATGGCATATCCTCTATCCGGCCTTAAAGTTTTGGATCTTTCACGCGTTCTAGCAGGTCCCTTTGCGGGGCGTATGCTAAGCGACCTGGGCGCAGATGTTGTGAAAGTCGAGCCGCCCGATGGCGACATCACCCGATACTGGGGAAAAGATATTTCAGGTCTGCCCGGATACTATCATCAACAAAATGCCGGTAAGCGAAACATATGTATTGATCTGCGTGCTGAAGGTGCCAGTGACCTGATTAAAAAGATGGTGCTTGAAGCTGACATTCTGATTGAAAATTATCGCCCCGATGTTATGCCAAGACTAGGCATCGGCTATGAAGCATTGAAAGAAGTGAATCCTCGCCTCATCATGCTTTCAATCTCAGGATTCGGACATGATGGGCCTGAATCACGTCGAGCAGCCTATGCACCTGTCGTTCATGCGGAATCCGGACTACTCTATCGCATGCATGAACGCTCAGGGCTGCCCTATCATGACCTGCCACTATCAGTCGCCGACACCAATGCATCGTTACATGGTCTGGTGGGTCTGCTCTCGGCAGTCATCATGCGCAACTCAACAGGACTCGGTCAGCATATTGATATAGCGATGATAGACGCAACCCTCGCAACCGATGACCAGGTGCACTATGACCTCGAGGACGCGCATCCGACAGGACCGCTGCCCAACGAGATATGGGATGCGCCGTTTGGTCCGGTTCTGATTTCAACCGACTTCAGGGTACTCTTTCCGCTTCTGGTAAAACATCTAGGCGTTGTTGATCCTTCAAACAAGGACATGACACTGGAAGAAAAGATTGCCGCACGTAGATCAACTGTCGACGCGTTTGTACAGACACTAGATAGTCTGGAAAAACTGGACGAAGCGATGAAAACCATCAATATTGCCTGGGGTGAAATAAGAAACCCGGTTGATATTAGCAATCAGCCGACAATCGCTTCGCGAAACTCAATCGTCCAGATGGATGATCGTGAGGGCGGCACCAGACCTATCACCCAGTCGCCCTATCGTTTTTCAAATGCCGAGAGCGGTGTTCGCGGCCCCGCGCCACATCGCGGTGAACATAATGAAGAGATATTGTCAGATTGGCTTGGTCTGTCTGCAACAGAAATCTCGTCACTGCAGTCTGAGGAAGTCATTTTATTTGATGCAGACTGGAAGCATCACTAACAACTTAAATCAAGCAATCGACCGCGAGATACACTAAGCGGTCTTTTCAAGGAGCTTTGTTGGCAACCGTTGCTCTTCGGCAAATGTTTTTGAGTAGCGAGTCTCAGTTGCCCTCACTTCGGATGACCAGTCGCGCCACATATCCTGCTGAGGAGGATCAAGACGCAAGAGATCAAGATCCTTTCGATTAAAGTCATATAGCACTGCCTGGCGAATCACCTGGCTGTAATTATGCCCAGCCATGTGCGCCAGACGATGATGCCAAAGAATAACATCACCCTGCTGTCCCCAACAATCTACTGAAGGTGTGTCAGACATTATTGACTCGAGTTCCTGAAGGTACTCCGGTGTGTGTACGATTCCCTTATGACTCGGCATGTGCTCATAGAACGGCACCCTGGGTTGATCGTATTGCATTTGACAAGTTGGGTACAAACGTCGATGAGAGCCAGGCCAAACTTTGAACGCGCCACCATCTGGCGGCACATCATCTATTAGCCCTACCATACCGAGGCAGAAAGGGTGACCGTCAGTGTGGCTAGCATCCGGCTCTCTTGGCCTATCACCGTAGGGCAGCGTGCAGTAAATACCACGCACGCCCTCGTTCACAGCCGGGTCTACCGGCCCTCCGGGCCAAGCGGGCCCGTCACTGCCCATTGGTTTGCCGTCTATCACAGGAGGCTCAATTAAACCCTCACCCAGCAATTGTTCAGCTACTTCAATCAGGTCTTTGGTGTAAACCAGATCGACTAACCATTGTTCAGTGCCAAATTGCCGAATTTGCCAGCGAAAATCTTTGCGCATGTGCAGCGCATTATCCTGAACATCATCGCCCGTAAAGGGGCCAGCATGAGTCGATGGATCGTCACGCTTCAACTGACAGCTTTCCGGCAGCGCGGCCCACATTCGGTCTTGAGCACCGGCACAACTTTGGACGTCGAGCGCATTTTTTAATATCAGATATCCGTTATCCTTAAAAAAAGCGATTTGTTCCCGTGTTAGTTTCAATTTAATTCTCAGTCTGTGTGAGTCTTGCTAAATTCTAACCGCTTTAATCCAGCCCGAACAAGAAATGCCATGCAATGTCTTTTTGTAAAAAGCAACGTAAACTCCAGTTACTTCAGATAGCAAACAGAACTCGAAGGCTCAGATAAGCTCGTCACCGGATCCAACGGTCAATTAAACAGCCTCAGGTCGGCAAGCAACCCGTGGTTAGACGACCACTAATTCGCAAGCGCCGCATATTGTTTATCTAACTTTTTCAGCTGCTTCTTCGAGACACCGCCCATGGAATTCAATGCATGTCGTACACGGGCGCGCGTCATATCAGGACCCAGAAGACTCATTGAGTCGAAAAGCGGAGGCGAAACAGGTTTACCTGATATGGCAATAAACATGGGAGCAAGCACGTCTCTTATTTTGTAGTCGAGTTGCTCTGCTAACTGCACAAATAATTGGTTGAGACTTTCAGCGGACCAGTCTCTTTGCGCCTCCAATCTCCAGAGCGCAAACTGAAGTACCAGCTTGACTTGATCGGGCTCAAGATTTTTAACTCCATCGAAAGACGACTCATCTAACGCCAACATACCGTCAAATAGAAACGTCGAAATAGGCGCCACCTCAGAGAAAACATCAACCCGCTCCTTAATCAGCGGTATCACCTGCAATAAGGTCTCACGATTGAACGACCACTCAATCAGCTTGTCTGCCAATTGTTCATCGGTCAACTCTTCTCTTAGCCAGCGACCGTTTAACCATTTGAGCTTCTCCATATCGAATACGGGTGCGCCCAACGAAATGCGGTCGAGGTCAAATTGACTGACCATCTGCTCGAGCGAGAACTTTTCCTCTCCATCGGGCATGCTCCAGCCCAACATACCTAGATAGTTAACAAGCGCTTCGGGCATAAAACCCATGTCTTTGTAGAAATTGATACTGGTCGGGTTTTTCCGCTTGCTTAACTTGCTTTTATCTGGATTTCTAAGCAAAGGCATATGCACCAACTCTGGCATGGGCCAATTGAAATACTTGTACAGCAGAATGTGTTTAGGCGCCGAATTTATCCACTCTTCACCGCGAATAATATGTGAGATTTCCATTAAATGGTCGTCAACGACAACGGCTAAGTGATAAGTCGGATTGCCATCGGTTTTTAACAGCACCTGCATGTCAATCTGCGACCAATCAATTTCAATTTCCCCACGCAGCTTGTCTTGAACAAGACAGGTACCCGTCTCCGGCACTTTCATTCGGACAACATGAGGCACATTGTTGTCGAGACGCGATTGGACTTCTTCGGCCGACAAGGCAATACAATGCCCATCATATCGCGCTGTTTTTCCATCCTTCATTTGCGCCGCTCTCATCTCTGTCAAACGCTCTGGCGTGCAAAAACAGTGGAAAGCATCACCCTGCGCTATGAGCTGCGCAGCATAAGGGGCATACAGATGTTTACGATCACTCTGCCGATAAGGGCCATGAGGCCCACCGCAGTCAGGCCCTTCATCCCAATCTAGTCCCAACCATTTCAGAGAATCCAATATCGTGGCTTCAGACTCTGCTGTGCTTCTGACGGCATCTGTGTCTTCGATGCGTAGCACAAATTCACCACCGTGCTTGTGAGCTAAAGCGCGACAAAACAAAGCCATATAGGCTGTTCCGACATGCGGATCGCCAGTCGGTGATGGCGCTACTCTCGTTCTTACTTTCATCTGCTTTCCAACTTGTTCGATTTCCAGTTACCCCGTTAAACATCGCTCAGCGTGAGAACTCACCGCGCTGTTCAATAATTCAGGTCCGACGATATTCAGTCTTCAGGGAGAGGCCACAAATGTTACACTATTCGTCATAGAAGATTAATCAATCACCCATGATATGTCGCCACAATCTGCAGCAGCCGAATTAGCAACGTTCGGCACGAAAAAGCCCAGCTCGCCGGATAGAACGATTAGTGTCGCCCCGATGATGGGAGCGACTGATCGACACTGCCGATATTTGCTGAGACTGATCTCACCTAAAACGCTACTTTACTCCGAGATGATCGTCACCGGTGCCCTGCTCCATGGCGAGGAAAAAGCAGCACACTTTCTCGAACATAGTGCTGATGAGCCGGTCGCACTGCAGCTTGGTGGGTCAGACCCTCAAGCTTTGGCTGAATGTGCGAAACTGGTCGAATCTACGGGTTATCAGGAGGTTAATCTGAATGTCGGCTGTCCCAGCGACAGAGTTCAGGTCGGTGGCATTGGGGCTTGTCTGATGCGTGAACCCGCCTTAGTTGGCGAGTGTATATCTGCAATGCAGCAATCAACTAGTTTGCCCGTCACCGTGAAATGCAGAATCGGCACACAAATGAAGCATGGCGGTGCCCTCGAAAAGCCTGAAGACTACGATAACTTTCGAGAGTTTGTCCAAATCGTCAGGGCCGCCGGTTGTCGCGTTTTCATCGTACACGCAAGAAAAGCCATTCTTGGTGGACTTTCACCGAAAGAAAATCGAGAAATACCCCCGTTAAAATATGACTTCGTCTATCGAATTAGAGAGGAATTTCCCGACTGCCAGTTTCTACTTAATGGTGGCATCAAAAGCGCGGCAGAAGCAGTCGCCTTGTTAGCTAAAACTGACGGCGTGATGCTCGGCAGAGTACCCTACAGTGACCCATTTGTGCTCGCTCGTATCGATCAACTCATGACAACGCCCACGTCTGCCCCTGCTGATACGCTGATCGAAAGAAACCAAATACTGCAGATCTATCTCGACTACATGGAACAGCAACTATCTAAGGGCGTTGCATTGAAACACATGGCAAAACATTTGCTGGGTTTCTTCAGCGGCCAGCGAGGAGCAAGGGCTTTCCGCAGGCATTTGAGTAGCCATATGTTTGACGATGATGCAGGACTGGACTTGATAACACAGAGCGTTACACTGGCAGGTCTTGACCAGCACTAAGTAAATATTGCCATCTAAGTGAAGATAAGAATTCAAACATGCTAAAAGATCTCAAAAAGTTCTTTTCCGAGAACCTCGACCCTGAATACTCAACAGACACAAAACATACCATCGAGTATGCCACCGCCGCTTTGTTAATCGAGCTGGCAAAGGCAGATTTTGATGAAGATGAGCTTGAGCGCGGACTTATCATTGCGATGCTGCGAGATACGTTTAATTTGTCACAGACCGAAATTGAGGATCTTGTCTCGTTTGCAGAAACGGGATCTGAAGAAGCAAATGACTTGTTTCAATTTACCCAGTTGGTAAACAAAAATTATTCGCATGCGGATAAGATAACGTTGGTTGAAAACCTGTGGCTGGTTGCATTTGCCGATGGCAGATTGGACAAGTACGAAGAACAGTTCATCAGAAAGGTGTCTGGCTTACTTCACTTGGCTCACTCAGAATTCATCAAGAGCAAACTCAGGGCAAAAGAGAAAAGTCAGCAGCCTTGAGCATACCGAGGTGACTTAGAATCGTTCTGTCCTGAAAGCAGCGTTTTTTCCAATTCGAGCGCTTCGACCAAGTCTCTAAATTTCATTTCATTGCTTTTGTTCAGGCTCATCAAGACTCTGTGAGCTTCGAGCACCTGCTCACGAAGCTCTGACTCACTCACCACCGATGTGGGTAACTCTCCCATTTGGTCGCGACACAAATCAGTGTCCTCGACGATTAAAAACACCCGCTCAAAACCCATACTATGCAGAATACGTGTGACATCAGCGTTTGTTGAAACGATGGTGGGTAAAACCTTAAGAAATTCTTGCGAACGCAAGGAGATTTTCGCCAACAAGCCTAAACTAGTGCTATCGATACCAACCGCTTCAGTCAAATCAATTACTATCGACTTTAAGCTTGTGTCTTGACCGATACTCTCGAGGTACCTCGAAATAGTCGGCCCCAGCGTCACGCGAACATCGCCCACGAATTTAAGCACTTGAACGTTGTCTAATTGTGCAAATAGAATAGTACCCATGCTACTTTTTGGATCCTCGCTACTCAACGTCAACTGGACGTTATTGTAAAAATTGCAATATCATCAGGCGCATTTCTTGCGCCGTCAATTCCTAGTTCCTTCGCAAGGGAATCAACATCTCTGCTACCAGATTTTACCAGTAACTGCAGACGTTCTTCCTTATCTTTAATCGTTGGCTGATCCATTGTTTCCAACACTCCGTCGGAAAACATGACAATAGTATACTCGTCAGGAAGGTCGAGACTTTTGCTGTGATATCCCGGAGATTGATAGATACCCAGCGGCAAGCTGCCGAATTCCAGATAACTCAAAGAGTTATCTGTCACAAAAATAGTGGCAGGAAAGTGGGCCGCGTTACTAAAATGTAGCACCTTGTTATTTGGATCCAAGATGCCCAAAAACATTGTCACGTGCTCCTCGATATTCAGCTTGCGCAATGATTCATTTAGCGCTTCCAGCACGTTCGAGGGATACTCGAGAACTTTTTGTTCAATATCGGCCAGTAACCCCATACATATGCCTTTGACTAACACAGATACAAGCGCACCAGCCGCACCATGTCCCGAAACATCGGCGATGTAGAACACTACCCGGCCATCGGCTAACTCAACAAACTCAATAGAATCGCCGCTAAGTATCAATGCGGGGGAGAGGCGGTAGTCGAAAGACAGGTTGCCTATCTGGGTACCCGAAGCAGGCAGCAAGTTTTGCTGAACACGTTGACCCGCAAATTGATCAAGTTCAACGATGCTCATTCCTTTGTCTTCAGCCGTTAGCATCAGGCTATCACCGTTGCTTCGGCATTCAGCCGAAGACCCTGTAGTGAGGAGATCCAAAACAAGGGCGCTAAAAAGTCCAAAAGCGAATTTTTCACAGGCGCTTTTCGCAATCGTATCGCTTGAAGGGGTAAATCTCGGAGGGGTAGAAAGGCAGTGGCTGTGAAGTTGTCTTCACGACCCGGGGGGCTTGCTAGCAACCGGCAATGACACTCATGACCCGGTTTACATTCTAGTATTGCGATTAACAAATCTGTGAAGGAACGATAATCGCTAATTCCCGCATGCATTGGCAGCACTCTCTAAGAGAACGATACAGTCAAATCGCGAAGGACTTTAACCCCAAAAACCAATGTTTACAAGCATTTACGACGATCAACTTAAGAGATTTATCATGCTTTTCTAAAAACCATCGTCAAACGCATCTTCAACCATGCCATCTTTGGCAAGATAAGCTCTTCGTTGAAGATAAGCTTCTCGGTAAAATAGATACTCTTCGCCGAAAACAACCGCTTCTGCAGCCAAAAGATCGCTACGTCTGATCACAGCATCAGCGGCAAACAACCCGTTTCTGTGGCCTATAGGATATAGGTATCGAACTGGATAGAGTGCCGTATTCACTGGTCCACTTAACGCGTCCGTGATGGTACTTGGCCCGAGAAATGGCACCACGAGGTACGGGCCTTGCGGCAGTCCCCATTTTCGCAGCGTCTGTCCGAAATCTTCGTTATGTTTCGTTAAACCTAACGCAGATGCAGGATCAATCAGTCCGCCAACGCCCGCTGTTGTGTTAATGATAATTCTACCCATGTCGCTAAATCCGGCTTTAGGCTTACCCTGCAACAGATTGTTGGTTGCGTTGCTCACGTCATTCAAATTAGCGAAAAAATTGCTGACTGCAATTTGAATAATATCCGGCGTCGCGGTTTTGTAAACTTTCGCTGCGGGTCGAAGAACTAACCTGTCGACAAAGCGGTTAAAGCGATGAGAGACGCGGTTGAGCTTTTCAAGTGGGTCTTTGTTAGGCTCATCAAAATTATCCACGGCCGATTCTTCGGCCATATATTTCGGCGCTTCGACGGGCCCATTAGCACTTGCTGCGTTAGCCTCTGGACTGAAGGCAGTTGCCATCAGGATTGTACAAACAATCAGTAAAAAATTGAGTGACATGAACCGTTTCCTCCATGATGTAAGGGCAACCACTTCCTGCCCACCTGTACGATTCTATGGATTAAACAACCTTGTCCCATACTTTCTGAAGCCGTTTCTCCGAAATTGGGACTTTTGTACCCAGTTGTTGTGCAAACAAGGATACACGAAGCTCTTCTATCATCCAGCGAAACTCGATCACCCTCTCCCTCAAGGGGGGTTCACCCTCGTTGTCGGCCACTGATTGGTACATTGACCAGTAACGCGCGATCGTTTCTGTCGCGGCTGCATCTCTGTCTCTTGATTGGCCGAGCTTGCTTATGCGTTGAAGTATGCCCTGCAAATACCTCGGAAATTGCTCCAACCATTCCAGTGTTGTAGATCGCAAAAAGTCCTGACCTAACATTTCATCTAATTGGCGCCTCATGTCTGTAATCGCATATTGCGTGGTATCGGTCCCCTGTTCCGCCAATTGCTTATCTATCTCGAGCGACAACTGCAATATTTTTGCGATCAGTCCAGCGACACGGTTCATTGTTTCGACCAACCGCTTCTTTTCTTCGAGCCGCTCAACAAACGCCGACTCGCTTCTAATTTCGGGCATATTTTCGACAAAAACAAACCGAAATATTGATGCCACGAGCGCATTAAGCAGCTGTGCACGAGAACCTCTTGTGGCGTAAAAAAGTGCAAATTTCTCGAATCCGGGAATGTTCTTTTCGATATATTTTTGCTGATCTTTCAGCGTAAGCATGAACAGCCTCAGCATGCCGGTGTCAGAAAGCCGTCTTGCCTGATCTTTGTTGTCTAGAATTTCAAGCGCAACGCTATCTTGATGATCAACGATCGCTGGATAGCCTTTCAACCTAACTTTTCCTTTTACCAGATCTACCGTTTCCGGGATCGATCCAAACACCCAGGAAACAGCACCTGAGACTTCGAGGTCGTGACGTTCTCTTTGACTGAATACAGATGCCGCCTGCGCAGCGTACTCTTTTTGTAATTCCGTCAGGTTGCGTCCGCGACCTAGCACCTCACCCTTTTCACCCACGACTTTAATATTCATTCTTAAATGTTGGCTTAAGACATCGGCATCGAATAATGATGGCGACACCTTGATGCCGGAAACTTTGAAAAGCTTTTCGGCAAGATTAATTGCGAGGGACCGGCCATCGTATTCAAGCAGAGGCAATACCTTTTCGAGATAATCTGGCGCAGGGACAAAGTTTTTGCGCATAGATTTCGGCAACGATTTCATCAACGCCAAGCTCTTCTCTTTTAACAATCCCGGGATCAGCCAGTCCAACTGTTCCGAAGATACGTCTCTAAGCATAGACACTGGCACATTCAAGCTGACACCATCGTCCTCATGTTGTGGATCGAAGTGATAGTTGAGCTTCAATTTTGTATCCGCGAGCGCTAATTCATCTGGAAACTCTAAGGCAGAAATCGCTGGTTGCTGTTGCATCAAGTCGGCTTGTTGGAGGAACAACAGCTTGGGTTGTTTTGATTCCGCCTGTTTGCGCCATTGGTCTAGCGCAACAAGGCTACAAATATTTTCGGGCAGACGCTCGTCGTAAAAACGATACAACGTTTGATCATCGACAAGAATATCTCGTCGACGGGATTTCGACTCAAGCTTTTCAACCTCATCGATCAGCTGACTATTATGTCGGTAGAAGCCGGCTTTGGAATTAAGTTGTTGCTCAACTAACCCTTGTTGAATAAACAAGTGACGCGCCTTAACGGGGTCAATGCTGCCGTAATCAACCAGTCGCTTTTTGACAATGGTCACGCCGTAGAGCATCACTTCTTCGGAAGCCATAATTTGAGATCGTTTCGCCGAGAAGTGCGCTTGCTGGTGATGTCGTTTAACAAGGTGTAACGCCAGCGGCTCTACCCACTGACTGTCTATTTGCGCAACGGTACGCGCAAACAGTCTGGTTGTTTCAACAAGTTCCGCCGACATAATCCACTTTGGTTTGCGTTTAAATTGGGAGGAGCCGGGGAAAATAAAGTGTTTTCTGTTTCGTGCGCCGAGGTACTCGGTCTCACTGGTCTTCTCCCCAATGTTACCCAACAAACCTGTTAGTAGTGCCTGATGAACAATTTCATACTTAGCCGGTGTCGAGTTTTCCTTGAGTTTCATTTCACGACTCATCAACAAAAGTTGACGATGATTTTCTCGCCACTCTCGCATGCGCATGAACGATAAGAAGTGCGTCTTACAGAATTTTCTTAGCTGACTCTGTTTGAGAGACTGTCGTTGGGCCTCGTAGAACCCCCAAAGATTTACGAAACTCAAAAAGTCTGACTGCTCATGCCAGTGCTCTCTGTGTTTTTGATCTGCAGCCTGCTGCTTGTCGTGGGGTCGCTCCCTTGGATCCTGCGCGGCCATCGCGCTCACAATAATTAATACTTCACTGAGGCAATTGAGTTTCCCAGCCGCCAGCAACATACGCGCGAGTCGAAGGTCAATGGGAAATCTCGTCATATCTCTTCCAATTCGCGAGATATGCTTGCGGTCGTCGACAGCCTGAAGCTCGAACAATAACTGGTAACCGTCGTTAATCTGTCGCTGGTCGGGACGCTCGATAAAAGGAAACTGATTGATATTACCCAGCTTCAAATTGAGCATTTGCAGTATGACCGCTGCCAAATTCGTCCTAAGTATCTCAGGTGTCGTAAACTCGGGTCTTGAGAGAAAATCCTCTTCCGAGTACAACCGAAAGCAAACACCGTGGCTCACTCGGCCACAACGACCCTTACGCTGATTAGCGCTGGCTTGAGAAATCGGTTCAATCGGCAGTTGCTGTACCTTGGAACGAACACTGTACCTCGAAATACGCGCAGTGCCTGGATCTATCACGTACCGAATGCCTGGCACCGTTAGCGAGGTTTCAGCTACATTAGTCGCTAATACAATTCTTCGACCCGAATGCTTCTGAAACACGCGATTTTGCTCAGCGACACTGAGTCTCGAATATAAGGGAAGCACCTCAGTGCTACGAAGGTCAGATTTTCTGATTTCTTGTGCGACGTCTCTTATTTCGCGTTCACCGGCGAGAAAAATCAGCACATCACCCGGCGACTTTGACCCTCGCTCCAAAGTTTCGATCTCATGCAGCGTATCCAGAATACTCTGGTTCAATACTTCGTCGCTGTCACTATCTTTCGTACCAGACTGCGCGGGACGATAGTGGACGTCGACGGGGAAAGTACGCCCCGAGACTTCAATCACCGGCGCCCTGCTGAAATGCTTCGAGAATCTTTCGACGTCGATTGTCGCCGAGGTGATGATCAATTTTAGATCAGGCCTTTTAGGCAGTATCCGCTTCAAATACCCGAGCAAGAAGTCGATATTCAGACTTCGCTCGTGTGCTTCATCAATAATGATTGTGTCGTAGTTTTCTAGAAACTTATCAGTGCGAGTTTCAGCCAGCAAAATGCCGTCTGTCATCACTTTAAGGTTAGACTCTTCGGACGACTGATCTGTAAACCTGACTTGATAACCAACCGCTTTACCGAGGGGCACATCTAGCTCTTCTGCGATTCGATGCGCCACGGTTCTGGCAGCAACACGCCTTGGTTGCGTATGCCCTATCGTGCCAAAAACGCCGCGCCCAAGAGACAGACAAATTTTAGGAAGCTGCGTTGTTTTTCCTGAACCGGTCTCTCCGGCAACAATGACGACTTGATTGTCAGCAATGGCGGATTGAAGCTCTTCAAGCCTTTGACTCACAGGAAGTGCTTCGGGAAAGGTTGGCGACGGGAGCAGCGCCCTACGTTTTTCCGCCAACGCAACAGACCTCGATATCATCTCGTCAGCTTTGGAAGGACCTTTCTTACGCGGCGACCG
>CBFHOH010000049.1:0-20278 GCA_965657335.1 Candidatus Azotimanducaceae bacterium | reverse complement strand
ATCTGCCCCCGTGAAGACCACTGCCGCAGCGGTAGCTCCAGACATGGTAATCTTTCCAGTTCCAATTGCAGCATCAATTACAGTTTGAATACCTGCCGCAGTGACGGTTCCGCTTGTAGTAAAGGCCCACGTCTGTCCAGTTGTCGTGTTGTTAAGAAAGTATTCTGTAGAGGCAGTTAACGCAGTTGTAGCGTTGGTTAGAACCGCCCCTGTTCCACTTCGAGCCGCAGTCGTTGAGCCATCATGAGAAACCGCTTTAATTCTCTGATAAGTCGAACTCGTTTCATTTTCAACGGTCACGTCCTTACCTGAGTTAGCGTATAGCAACACTTTGTAATCACTCGTAGCAGTCGCTGTAACACCCGTGCTGCCGGAAATTGCATTGATCTTATCGATCGCATCGAGCACGTTAGTGCCGCTAATGACAAACTGACCGGTTGTCTTACCATTAATCTTCAGACTTGCCGTTTCATCCGCCGCAGATCTTGAATAATACTGCGCATAGGTCTTAGCTGTGGCTGTGACACCCGTTTCACCGGAAACCGCGTTGATGTTGGTTGCAACATTCTGCGCTGAATCACCGGCAGTTACTGCAATCGTCTTCGACAAGCTATTACCGTTAATGATGATCGAATCGTCAGCCCCCGTACCGTTGGCGTTAGCACCAGTGCCAATAATCGCTTCGATTCGGTCACCGGCGACTTTATAAGCACCCAGTTTGTCAGCGGATACCGAATCCACAGAGAACTGAATCGTTTCGCCACCTTCAGTACCTACCTGCAGTACTTGATTCGAGAAACTACCGTCTAACACTCTCATTTGGTTATACCGAGTGTTAGCAGATACTCGAGTGATCTCTGCAACCAGCAAGTTAACCTCTTCCTGCAGGAATGCGCGGTCGGTATTGGTGTTAGTATCGTTAGCTGATTGAATCGCCAACTCTCTAACACGCTGAAGCATATCAGCAACTTCAACCAGGGCACCTTCAATAGACTGCGTCAAAGAGATGCCATCGTTCGCATTCTTAACTGCCATATTGAGACCGTTGATCTGCGCGCTCATTCGTTGAACGATCGCCAGACCGGCCGCGTCATCGGATGCGCTATTAATACGACTGCCGGAAGACAATCGCGCCATCGCTTTATCGAGCATATCACCTGACTCGGCTAAAGCTCTTTGAGCTGTTAATGAACTCACGTTTGTGTTTACTACTAGAGACATGATGTGTCCTCCACCTATCTAAGTTTTTCGTTAAGGCGACCAAGCAGGTCCTCCCCTTGGTTCGCTTGGCCGCCTTGTAGCGACAAACTTTAAGTCGGAATAGATAACGTGTTCTTTAGAAAACTTTGGATAAAAATATTTAAAACGCTGAAATCTTACCAAGGCGGTAATTGGGGACCGGTTTAGGCAGCTTTAAAAACGGCTTGGGGCAACAACCTGCCGATACCATTCATCAAATTGCCGCTTTGTTTATCGGCAGCGCGAGCGATCCTAAGTATGAAAACAATATGCCGCAACACATAGGCAAAAGTCATCCGAACTGTTTGCCGCTTTTTTAGCAAACCGGCAAATAGACGCCTAAGAAGAGAGCAGGGGGCAAAAATTTACTGAAGAAAATTGTACGGAAAACGCTTATTGACTGCTAGATGAGCGAAAACTCGCAGAATTTTTAAGCAGCATGGCAAAATATGACAGGATTATTCTTCGTCTTGAATTAAATCGAAGCAAAATTCTTGCTGCGCTTCAACGTGGTCCCACATTGATGTGATCGCTTCTTTCTGGACATTTACACGATCTCGCAATGCCAACAAGGCTTGCTTATTCCGACTGGCTGAATCATAAACTTCTTCCAAGCTGTCTAGATTATCTTGCGCTTTTTCGAAAACAGCTTCGTGTTTTGCCAGGTTTTCTTGGCTCAACTCCTCAACATTTTGAATGAGCGCCAGCTGCTCCACATATTCTTGTTGCGCGCACTGATCGCCGCTAACAAGTGAATCGTGATTATATTCAAGCAACTCATCATTGGTTTTGACAATTTCACCAATCATGTTAACGAGCTGCGAATTAATATCAGAGAGTTTTTCGTTAATACCGAGAACGACTTTATTCAGGCTTGACCTTCTTTCAAGATAGTCTAATTCTGCTTGATCAACGATGCCCCGAGTCAACTCGTCTGAACAACCTGCCTGGGAACTTTGGTGTTGCAGAATCACCTTCTTGTTCCGCACAATCGCTTGGCAGGCATCATTCAATAACTGCCTACTTTCATTGAAAGCCGCGTTAGCCAACTCCATCCCAACATGGGTATTTTCAGCAATTCTAATTCTATTGGTATAGGCGCGAAGCTTATTGGCATCCACCAAAGCTTCAAGTTCGTAATAAATATAGGCAACCTGTTTGGTAATCTTGGCGGGAGGCTTATTCATATCCGATCCTGGACAACGTTTACAATTCCTTTACAAACGTTAGCACAGTTTATTTGACTCTACATTAAGAATGTCCTCGAATTTGTCGCCTGAGGGTGAGTCATTGTTGAAATCATCTGGATTTTTAGCTTGGTCGCTTGAATATAGCGCTGTTAAGCCCGCGGGAGAGACCCCAACTAAGATTTCTTGCGCTCCATATTCAACGACTAATATCGAATGCTTTGAGTCAACGGCTAATTTTTGCCGCACTCGAAGGGCTTGGCTTGAACCGTAATCCATTTTGGTCATTCGAAACCTCATTGCCCATACGGCAGCAATGATCATTCCTACGACGAATATCAGAGCGATGACTACTCGAACAAGATAGCTCGAATCGATGCCTTCTTGCATCACGATCTAAGCCGAACGAATTCTTTCGAGAGGACTTACGATTTCAAGGACGCGGATACCGAGTTTGCTTCCCGGCATCGTCACCACTTCGCCCTTCGCAATCACACTATCGTTAACCTTTATATCCATCAAATCACCCTCTGAGCGATCTAGCTCTAGCACCGTACCCTGCGCCACCGCCATCAGATCTCTTAACTTCAGTTTTGTCTTGCCAACCTCAACATTCAAAACTATCGGTATGGATAGGACAACGGAATAATCTATAACGCTTTGACTTTCAGAACCCTCAGCGTCGACGCCTTCTTCTCCATTCTGGTCTTCTGTTGTCTCGCTCATTTACCCTTCCCTTTCCATTATATTGTCTTCTATTTTGATCGCTACCTTCGATCCCTTGATACCTACTTGCGCCTCATACAGAGGAAAACCGTTAACTTTAACCTGAGCCATTTCAGGAGGATCAAAAGCGAGTATATCGCCTTCAGATAATTTTGAGAGCTGTTCAACGGTCGTTTCTAGATGCCCGCCTGAAACCAACAAATTAAAATCAACCTCGCTAACCGTGTTATGCAGTCGCGAAAGCCAGTTCTCATCGGCCTCTTGAGATTGTATTCGACTCCGCAAAATATCTCTTTGCAGATTCAGGCTTTGATAGGTGTAAACGACGTCAATATACGGCTCAACTGTTTCATCGTTTAACTTTAGTGCAAAACGATTGACGACAACAGACTCATCATCTGCCGCAATATTAGCAAACAGCGGATTTATGTCTCGGTTAATTGTTCGAATATCTATTTCTACGTAAGGCGCCCAGGCCTCTCGCATAGACTCAAAAATTAGATCACACAGCGTATCAATGATTGCATTTTCATTTGAAGTAAACGGTCGCTCCTCAGTGATCGTCAGGGGTCGAGCCTGCCCCCCGTACCAATTATCTAGACAACTGAATATCACCTGCGGGTGTATAATAAATAGGGTCTCACCCTTGAGCGGAGTCATTTCGGTGATGTTAATGGATGCTGGAGAGTGCACGCTATGAATGTAATCGTCATACTTCATTAGCTCTGGCTCTGCCACCGCCATCCGCGGATTATAATCGAGTTCTGTTAAGAGCCTGTTGCGAAAAAAACGATGGAATCGTTCATTGATTTGAAAAATTGCAGTCGAGCTTCCGCCCAAACTTTCCTCGTTACGAGCGATAGCAAAGGACTCTGCTTCAATGTTTGCATTAAAGATATCTGAATTGAGCCGGCCACTGGCTACCAAGTCCTCTATGGCAGCAAGTTCCTCATCAGATAACAGGGATGCGTCTTTTTCCGACATCAGTACACCTATTGAACGATAAACTCAGAAAAGTACGCTTCCTCGATAGGAGAAGCGGTTGTTTTTTCATACTTCTCTAAGGTCTCGTTGATAACCAGCTTAATTTCTTCTAACAAATTGTCTTGTCCGTCTGTTGCCTGAAGCTCAGCCAGAGTTACTCTTCTTAAACTTTTTAAAATCTGCGCCCTGATACCAATAAGATGCCTAGGCACCCAACCTTCTGTGCCTTCTTCTTCACTAAATAGCGTCTCTTTATCGTAGTAAGTGCTGACACCAATTTTGACTTGAAGCACCTTTTTTGAACCGTTTACGTTGACCGTAAAGGGATCAAGAAAATTATAGTAGCTAATCAGAAACTTCTGTTCAATGTCAGCGGACATCGGCCCCAGAGAGTCGACCATGGCAGCTTCTGTGTCTTCAATTTCTGCTTCGATCTCTTGCAGTGTCGTTTCAGGGTCTTCTTCAGCGGGTTTTTCATCAAAAAATCCGGTAAAAAATAAGGTACCAACAATACTTCCTGCCATCAGGACCAAGACCAACACAGCGATCAAGAGAATTTTAAGAATCCCCCCTTTTCCTTCTCCGGAATCCTCACCATCAACTTCAGACATAACACTCTCTCCTAATTACAGGCGACCTCTCGCCCCATTATACGTAGATATTCAAGTTCCCGATACCTAAACCCCTACCTTCGGCGTTTTCATCTGCCTCGTCGAAGATATCCATCACCATTTCTACAGCAACATCATTTTCGTGATCCGCTTTGTCTTTTGTATTTTGTTGTGAATCAGAATTGCTATCGACATTAACATTCACCATCTGATTATTGTCTAGCATATCTTTCAGCACCGCCCGCAGCCTTGGCAGGCTGTCTTGCAGCAACTGCCGAGTAGTATCTTCTGCCGCAACAATTTTGCCTTCCAACCCGCCCTCATCGTAAGCAATGGTCACACCAATCTCGCCTAATGATGCTGGACGCAATTTGATGTTCAAATTCCAATTGTCTTGCTGAACCCCTGCGATGATTCTGTTGGCCACCAATTCACCAAACTTCTGTGCAAGGCCCTCATATTGCAGCGTTCTGTCAGAGGAACTTTGTATTTGAGTGGGGTGCTGCATCTCTCTAAGCAGAGACCTGAACTCAACTTTGCTTTCCAAATTTTGAACGTTAACCTTGTCCGGTGATTCTATTGATGCACCATTCGACCGCTTTGAGACATCATAAGCGCCTGCAAGATTGATTTTTTGACCCTGATAACCCGCCAGATTCGCGGGTTGCTGTCCTGATGGGGCACCCATCCTCAGGTTTTGCGCAAGCGCCTCAGCCACCATTTCGTGTTTTGGATTAATGCCGTCCGGATGTTCTTTCCCCCTCAGTACTTTCTCTAGAAAAGTTGAAGACAGAAATTCTTTTGGCGATTGCACATGCTTTGGCGTCGCTTGTTCCTCGGAAAGCTTTTCAGCCCCGGCGCTCATTAGGTGCCTGTTGGTTAACTCACTCTTGCTTACCATGAGCGGAGACGTGGAAAGTTTTTTCTCCGAGTCGTTTCTGCTCAGCGGCGGCTCAGCTTTAAGTCCCAATTCTTCACGGCCTGAATTTGCCTCCCTTGCCGCAACCGGCACACCCGCTGCTGAAGCAGTTATCGGCGAACCTGAGTAGTTTTCACTAGCAGTCTGGTTAAACGAAGAAAGCCATGAGGCCGTGCGTCCCGCACTTGGTACTGGTTCGTTAACAAGCGCTGACTTAGCCGCACCATCGCTCAGTTGCTGCTTCGGTTGGACCTGATCAACGGACAAGGACGCTCGCGTTGCTGCCGCACTTGGTACTGGTTCGTTAACAAGCGCTGACTTAGCGGCACCATCGCTCAGCTGCTGCGTCGGTTGGACTTGCTCAACGGACAAAGGTGCTCGCGTTGCTGCCGCGTTTTCGCTTGCTGGCGACAATATCTCGTGAGCCTGATGCCGTGTCTGGTCAAGCGTGGTCGATCCGCCAGACCGTGATTTGTAAGAAGCAAAAGCATCCGCATTGGCTGCTTGCTTTTGACCCGGCAAAGTCACTCCCGTTTCTTCTTGCTTGATTCCTATCGGTGCGGAATTGTCACTTTCTGTGCTATTCGCCCTGCCACCGTCAATGACCTGATCAACGCTATTTTGACGCTTGATAAACTCATTCAGACTGTGCTCAGAAACAGCACTCACAGGTGCCGTGAGAATCACTTTGCCAAATGACAAACCACGTTGGTGCGCAACCAGAGTCGGCAATATCTTGCCAAAAGGTTGCTGCACTTGCGCCAATTTTTGCCCAAGCCCTCCGCTATCTACTTTTTGCGATTCGGCTGTGGTTTCTGGGTCTTTCTGAAAATTATCTTTTGGTATTTGGTCGTCAGGTAACGCCTTCCGGTTCGCTTCACCCTCAACGCTCGCATAAATGCTTTTAAAATCAATACCTTGCTGAGTTTCTTCCGATTTTACTAAATCAGCGGAATTTTCACTTTTCCCGCTCACCAGGTTCAGCAAGCTGGAGGAATGAATAATATTACTCATCTGTTTGGCCTGTGCTCAATTTACCTACAACAGGTTGCAACAACTATGCCAAATCAGGCGGTTAGGAGTTGGATTCGCGCTGAACCCAGTGAATGGCGGCTTGTTGATCCGCTTGTTTTTGCTCTTCGCGACGAAGCTTTAACGCATTGGCCTTAAGGTCTTTATCCCCAAGCATGACGTATTTTTTAACTTCGATTTGACGGTCAGCACAGCGTTGTTTTGCTTGTCTCAATTGTTGATTTAGCTCGATTTTGCGCGCCGCAGAGTGTCTCAGTGCTTCTTCAATTCTGCCGATAAAGTTGACCGACGTTGTCAATTCGACCACGGTGATTTCTAGGCTCGAATCAGAGTGATTCAACTTGGCAAGATACTCATTCTTCATTTCCTGCATTTTGTCGACACTCGCTTCAAGACCCGTGAGCGCCTGCTCAATGTCGGTCAAGGACCGCAGCTCTGCGCTCAACTTATCTTTCTCGACATCAGCGAGATATTCCCAGATGTTTAACGTTGAACTGCTAGCCATCAAGCGCCTCTTTCATTTCTGCTAAAGATTGCTGTAATTCAGCAGGTTCATGCATTGACTGTTTCAAAAACTTCAAAATTTCTTCCCTGAACAGAATGGCCTTATCTAGATCAGCATTAGAGCCTTTTTGGTAGGCACCCACCTGAATAAGGTCCTTGTTCTGTTGATATATCGCCCAATAGCGCCTAAAACTTGAGGCCAATTTCAAATGAGCCTCACTGGCTAGCAAAGGTAATAGCCTAGAAACAGAGCCTGAAAGGTCAATAGCTGGAAAATGTCCCTCATCTGCCAACTCCCGCGTCAACACAATTTGACCATCCAAAGAGGCCCTGGAAATATCGACAATGGGGTCATTTAAGTCATCACCCTCAGCCAACACCGTGTAGATAGCGGTGATGGTTCCTTCGTCTTTAGTGCCTGTGCCGGTTCTCTCGATCATCTTTGGGATTAAACTGAATACGGAGGACGGATATCCTTTGGTCGTCGGTGGCTCACCTACGGCAAGGCCAATTTCTCTCTGGGCATGCGCTACTCGCGTTAAGCTATCAACCAGCAGCAAGACATTTTGACCCGCTTCCTTAAAGTGTTCTGCATAGCAGTGCGCCAGGTTCGCCGCCCTTATTCGCAGTAAGGGGGAATTATCTGCAGGCGCCGCTATCACGACCGCGCGCCTAAGCCCCTTGTAACCAAGCGTTTGCTCTATAAATTCTTTAACTTCTCGGCCTCGCTCACCGATCAGGCCAATAACAATCACATCAGCCTGCGTAAATTTAGTCATCATTCCTAACAAAACAGATTTTCCGACCCCACTGCCGGCAATCAAACCAATCCGCTGGCCACAGCCTAGCGTGAGCAATGAATTTATCGCTCGAATGCCGACATCAAGTACTTTTTCAATGGGCTCACGCGACATGGGATTAATGGGATCACTGATCAACGGTCTTTTGCTCAATTCGCGCGGGGGCGAAAGTCCGTCAAGCGGATTACCGTAGGCATCCAGCACTCTTCCTAGGGCACCGCCGCCAACAAACGCAGAGTCAGAGGCCGCGCGTAAAGTCACGCGTGCGCCGGGCTCCAATCCGATCGTGCCCTGAAAAGGCATCATGTAAATCAAGCCATTACTAAAGCCAACAACTTCTGCCTCTACTCGACTTCCATCGCTTTTCTCCACACTGCATTGCGATCCCATGGGCGCGTCAAGGCCACTCGCCTCAATCGTCATGCCCACAATACGGTTCAGGTAACCAAATCGAACCACCGGCGGTTCAATTAAACGATCCTGAAGATCAACAAATCGCTGGACAGCTAGGTCACTCATCAGGATCTGGCTCGGGGGTTTGGTTGTCTGTCGGGTCAATAGCGCCGGCGTTCTCATCCTTGTCAATAACTGAAAAAGACGTCGTAATCGCGCCAGCATCCGGACCCGTTTGAGTGATTAAAGGTGCCGATTCTTCAGCAATGGTGTTTTCAGCATCAACGCTCTGAGACACAAAGTCGTTGCTTGGGTTTGAACGCTGTAGCGGCCTGTTACCTGACGGCACATAATTCAGGATTTGTTGCGACAACTCAGCTATCCGCTGATCGATGCTATCTTCGAATCCACCGTTACCAAATACCACCGAGACAGACCCTGGCTTCAAGGTGCGATCAAAGTCAAACCGATAGTTCGGGTAAATACTTTCCATATCGAGCGTTGTTATGAGGTCTCGCCACTCCTCGGCGATAGAAAAAGTAGCAGAGACCTCATTCTCCTCGGCAACGCGGTTTATTACAGCACTCAGAAAAGATTCGATTACTTCACGATTGTTTGTCAATTCAGATCGAGCGATGATCTCGCCTAACGCAAGCGCTAGCTTGCTTAATTGCGACGTAAACTCACTCGAGGTGTTCAAGTTCTTGTCTAGCGCTTCAAAGAACGCTTTTTGTTCATCCTTCGTTGCTTGAATTTTTGACTCATACAAATCTTCAAGTCGCTGCTTCGCAATACTTTCACCTTCGAGCCGAGACCGATTGATGGTGGCTTCCAACTCCTCTTCAGAGATTGAGATCATGTTGAGCGTCGCCTCTTCCAATGGAATCACAGCGACATCATCTTCTGGGGTATTAGGCAATATATCAGCGCTGTTTGATGCTAAATCAGCGCCAGCATCAGCGTTAGCATCTGATGCTGGTTGCTCAACTACCGAATGCCAGTCGGTCGGAGCGAACGCTCCTTCAATCTTGTCAGCGAGTCGTTTTTCTTCAAAAGCGCTCGTCAATTCGACTCGTTTCGGCCACAGCCCACCTCCCGAGTATTGCTGACTAGACAAAATCACCACCTTCCGGCGAAGCAAGAATCAACTCACCTTTGTCCTGCAGCTTTCTTGCCTGCCTAATGATTGATTTACGCGCAGTATCGACCACAGAGATTGCGAGTGGTGGCATCATGTCCATTTCGTCCTGGAACATCTCGGCCTTATTCTTAGACATATTGCCCTTGAATTTCTCTACCAATAATTCGTCAGCACCCTTCAGTGCTGTTCGTATTTCTTCCTCATCAAAGTTATTGATCATGGTCTGGATATCTCGGTCCGCCAGATCAACGAGATTCTCAAAGTCAAACATGTTGTCTTCAATCGCTGTGACCAAGTCGTCATCCATCGAGCGCATTAACTCAAAGATTTCGCTGGCGTCTTCAGATTTAGTCTTATCCATGATTTTTGCAGCGACTCTTAATCCACCAAGTTGTGCCGATGAGATAGAGGTTGATTCAGAGAACTTGGACTGCATAACTTTCTCAAGTTGAGCCAAGGCCGATTCAGAAATCGTATCTAGGGTCGCAAGGCGTCTAATCACCGAAGTTTTAAGTTCTGCAGAAAGATAACTCAATACATCCGTTGCCGTGCGCTCGTCGAGCATTGCGAGAATGATTGCTATGACCTGCGGGTGTTCACCGCCGACCATATCAGCGATCGCTCTTGGCGCCATCCAATCCAGCATTTCCAAACCTGAAGACCGTGCGGTGGGATCAACTTTTGCGAGCACAGTCGCTGCCTTAGATTCTCCTACCGCCTGCAAGAGCACCTTTTTGACGTATTCCGGACCCTCCAAACCAAGGTCAGTGAGGCCTTGTAGATTATTAAGAAATTCATCAACAACAGCGACGACGATAGGCTGCGGAACATCACTAACTTTAATCATCGCCCTCGAAACTGCAGTCACCTGCGTGGGAGACAAGGTCTGCATGACCGCTGCAGCGCCGGCTTCCTCAAGCAAGAACATGACGATTGCGGCCTTTTCTGTTGCTGTCAGTTGTTGGAATGCGAATTCGAATTCCACCGGAAGACCTTCGCTTTCTATATCATCTAATAATGGTTCTGCCATTGCTTCCTCCGAACCAACACTGAATTACTCTTCAATCCAGCGTTTCAATAAATTGGACACACGACCAACGTCGTCTTTCACAAGGAATCTCATCAGTGCAACTTTCTGATCATATGGTTGCGATGTATCAAGGTACTCAGCCGGTATGCCAACCGCCTTCGGTTTGAGGCGTGCCGTCACATCTTTGATTGTTTCCATATCTCCCATTTCTACCAACTGGCGCTCCTCATCTGTAATGTTATCAGGATCTTCAAGCTCCATCGGTATCTCAAGCTCGTTGGCATCTTTCAGAGATTTCAAGAATGGTCGTGCCATCGTAAAGTAGACAAAAAACAAGAGCAAAAATACTGCACCCATCCGCACAAAGCCATTCAGCTTGTCGGCCTCCAAGTACCAGGGCATTTCGTCCAATTCTTCGACAGGTTTTGCGAATTCTGCGGCGACCACGGTTACCAGATCTCCTCGACTTTCTACGAAACCGATAGCGCCTTGAACTACTTTTTCAATCTTGTCGATTCGACGACCCAATTCCTGCTCGTCGACGACGCCTTCTTCATCACTATAAATTGAACTATTAACGACGACAGCAACCGAAATTTTCTCGATTGAACCTACCTGTTGTTTCACATAACGAACTTCTCGATCTAATTCATAGTTTCTTGTCGAAGAACTGCTGCTCAAATCCGCTGAATTTTCCGAGTCAGTGTTCAACGTCGCATTTGTCTCGGTAAACGTAGGGCTAGCGGGTGGTTCATTGCTAAAGCTCCCTGGAACGCCACCAGCCGCCACTGAATTATCTCGTTCCATTTGCAACGATTCTGATCGAGTGCGCGGGCCAAGGCCGCCTCGGTCAAATTCCTCGGTTGTTGACTCTATTTCTGCAAAGTTAAGCACTACGTCTACTTCCGTACGCACGTTACCCAAACCAACAACGGCAGACATCAATTGTTGGATACGCGTTTGGTAAGAGGCTTCGACAGACCGCTTATGTTCTGATTGAGCAGCAGTAAGTGCCATTGCTGCGTCCGAATCCGAATCTGTTAGCAGCTGACCTGTATCATCAACCACCGTCACATTTTCTCTGATGAGATAGGGAATACTCGAAGAAACAAGGTGAACGATCGCTTGAATTTGCGACTGAGAAACAACTCTCCCGGGATACGGTCTGACCACGACAGATGCTTTCGAGGGCGCCTGATTTCTAACAAAGACGCTTTGTTGCGATTCAGCAATGTGGACTCTCGCCGAGTTAATTGAACCAATCTGGGATATCGTCTTGGCTAATTCATTTTCCATTGCCGCTCGATAGCTAACCTGCTCCATAAATCGACTGGTTGTAATTGAACCTTGTTCGACCAACGCTCCAAGGCTCCCTAACGAAGCGCTTCTGGGAATATTCTGGGAAGCAAGCAGAATTCTGGCTTCGTGGTATCGATCAGTGGGTACCTGAAGTTCTCCGGAGGCAGAATCTATATAGACATCGTACGCACTCGCCGACAATAGATCGTAGGCAGCCTGCCGGTCGCTCTCCAACATTCCAGGATAAACAGCCCGATACCCCGGCGCTGAGATCCAGAAATAGAAAAGCGCACAGGCGACGATAAGCAGCAAACCCAAAACTGCTGGCAAAGATTGTTTTACAGCTGGCTGCTCAAAAAATTTCACCACCGCTGATTGCTCAACTTCTGCTGGCAATTGGGGCTTCAAAGATCCATCAGCTTGACTCTCTGCTAGCGCTGTTTCGATATTCGCGGATTCATTCTCTGCAGATTGCAAACCTGCGATGGGAGAATTCAAAGCTAATTCGGACATAACAACTCTTCCTGAAAATTAGATAGATCAATCAAACGGGCATATTAAGAATGTCTTGGTACGCCTTTAGGACCTTGTTTCTCACTTGCAGCGTTGCTTCAAATGCAAGCGAAGATTTTTGCATGGCGAGTACAACATTCGTCAATGGAACATCTTCACCACGTTCATATGCGTTCTTGAGCGCCATACTCGCTTGTTGTGATTCATCCACAGCATCCAATGCTTGTTTGGCGACTGATGCGTAATCAACTTTCTGTGAAGCGTTCGCGCCCTGTATATTTGTCGGCTTCGCGGCCGTGTCGTCGAGCAACGGAACTTGTTGCCTGTGACTTTGTATCTGGCTCATCAGCGATGCGACCGAAGAATCATAGGTTGCTTTAATCATCATCTACTCCCCGGCCTATGCCCACTTACGCCTTGGTATGTCGATGCCTCTATCCTTCATTCTAGAGACTTTATAGCGAAGTGTGCGCTCACTTATACCCAACCGCTTGGCGGCCTCTTTTCGGGTTCTGGAATTCCTTAACGTTTCTGCGATCACTCTGAACTCATTTGCGTCCATCGCACTTTGAAGCCCCGATCTCGCCTGATCGCCTTCAACTGGTGCGTAACTGGTTTGCTCACTTTCAATCGCGCCGTAGAAAGGATCAGATAATGGCGCGCGCTGCTCACTTGGCACGTCATAAGCCGGGCTAGTGAATCCGGCACGGACTTCTGGTATGACCGCGGGTATATCATAGACAGGGTCATCAAAGAAAAGATGGTCAGCAGTAATGTTTTTACCGTCTGACAAAACGACGGCGCGTTGAATGACGTTTTCAAGTTCCCTGACATTACCGGGCCATTCATAACCGAGTAATTTGGTCAAAGCATCGGGTGACAGATTTGGCACCTGCTCTCCGTTGCCATATTTCACTAAAAAGAAATTAGACAAGGGCAATATGTCGTCAGAACGTTCTCGAAGTCCGGGCACATTGATTCTGAAGGTGCTGATTCGAAAATAGAGGTCCTCTCTAAACTGACCAGCCCTGATTGCATGTCGCAGATCCCTGTTAGTTGCCGTGATGATCCTTGCATTCACTGGCCTGGATTCTGCGCTGCCGATCAGCGTGATTTCCTTTTCTTGCAGCGCTCTCAAAAGTTTTGCCTGAATCTGAAGAGGAAGCTCACCAACCTCATCCAAAAACAGGGTACCGCCTTCAGCTTGCTCAAAAAAACCGACCGTGGTCTTCGTTGCACCCGTAAAGGCGCCCTTGGAATGACCAAAAAGCAAGCTCTCGGCCAAGGCCTCTGGTAATGCTGCACAATTGACTGGCACAAACGGCCCATTTCGTCTGGGAGAAAAATCATGCGTCAATCGCGCTAACACTTCCTTACCGGAGCCTGTTGGGCCATTCATTAAAGCAGTGACTTCCGACGCACCTACACGTTCGATCAGCGCCAACAGGTGCTGAGATAATTCATCAACGAACACGTAGGAATCGCCCTTGAGCAATCCAACTCGCGCATGAGAAGCGATCTCGTCCCATTTTTTCTCTGTGTCTTGACCCTCACAGATAACTTCATCAATACCTTTCTTAACCGCCTCTAATCCCAATTCAAATTGGTGAGGGTGCACACGGAGCACAGTAAAGATTTTGAAAGGAAAGCTTTTGACGAGGTTCATCATCGCGTCCACTGATGCAAAACTGTCTGCACATATGGAAAGAATTACCGGTCCGGTAATTTCAGCTAGCGAATTTGAAAGGGAATGTATGTTGATAGGTTTAGGAACCAGACCCATCTTGGTCAGCATCGTTAACAATGATGGGTCAATCGCAGAGACGTCATCCCAAATAATATCTAAAGGCTGCTCGCTGTACATTTTCTCGCTCTCGTTTAGGTCAGTGAGAGTACAGAAGCAATCAGCATGCCAACATTTTAATTCGTTATAAAACAATGATTTACAAAAAATACGGCAAGGTACTGGCCAATCCATACCGGTTTTGTCGATAATTCGACACCCCTTTGCCTAACCCAATCCGTACTTTTTGATTCTCTCGATTAGGGTTGTCCTTTGGATTTTCAGGATACGCGCGCACATGGAAACATTCCCGTTCACCTCTTCCAGCGCACGGGAAATCAATCGCTCTTCTACCTGATTGACCACTTCTTTTAAGGAAAGATTCTCTTCGTCCACCTTATGGATGCCACGCGCCATCATGATAATGTCTTCAAACTCACTTCTGTCCTCGTCATCTTCCGGCAGATCATCGTTTGGCACTCTGACAGCTTCGGCGACTTCCTGCAGACCGGGGGGCAGCATGGTCGGATTGACTCTATCTAAAGAGATATTTTCCCCCGGATGCAATACCGAAAGTCGATGAATCATATTCGACAACTCTCTTAGATTGCCTGGCCAGTGGTATTTCGTCATCTCAGACAGGAAGTGCGGCGAAAATTTAATCGACTTTTGACCCTGCTTGTAAACATCAGAGAAATGATTCACAAATAGTGGAATTTCCTCTGCTCGCTCTCTCAAAGGGGCGAGTGTCAGAGGTACAACATTGAGCCTGTAGTATAAATCTGCTCTAAACCTACCGCCCTCGATTTCCTTCTCGATATGGCGATGGGTCGCTGAAATGATGCGCACATCGACAGCAATAGAAACATTTGAGCCCACGGGGTCTACCACACGCTCTTGCAGCACTCGCAAGAGCTTTATTTGCATGTCCATCGGCATATCACCGATCTCATCTAGAAAAAGCGTGCCCCCGTCAGCGGCAATCACCTTGCCGATCCTGTTGGCTATCGCGCCAGTGAAGGCGCCTTTTTTGTGCCCATAGAGTTCGCTTTCCAGCAGATCCCTTGGAATAGCGCCACAATTTACTGCAACAAAAGCTTTATCTGCTCGATCTGAAAGATCATGGATTTTTCTCGCGAGCACCTCCTTACCGGAACCGCTCTCTCCTGCAATCAACACGCTCACGTCCGAGGGGGCAATCTTTTCGATTAACCCCAACAGTTCTTGTGTGACTTCACTATTACCGAATACTGGTTGCATGCAGGTTCAGCTATGGATCTGATGGTCGTTATCATGACAACCCAAAATCACTATGGCAACAAAATCTATGGGTACACCTTGACAATCTAACCACATGATAATCAGAAGTTTTTAGGCGTCATCAAGGTAAACCAGCTAAATTGTAGAGACAAATTTCACTTCGGCTTTCAGCAAAACGGCTATTTAAATCCGCTTTGTTCACTCGTTAATCGCCATATTTGCCGCATATATCAGCAAACAACAATTCATCACCGTAATAATCGGCCTTTTAACGAGCATAATTCATGGCATGATTACTGCTTGTAATAACAGTACGAGAAATCACTGAATTTAATTAAAGATATCGTAGATTTGACCGATATCATGAGTGGAAGACCAAATTTCACACAATAAATTATGGCTGGAATAGATTACATCAATGCCCTAGGCGCCGGCGCTTCGTTCGACACAAAAAAGATCGTTGAGTCTTTAGTCGAAGCAGAGAGAGCGGGCGCACAGGCGCAAATAGAACGAAAAATCGCTGACGCCGAGTCTAAGATTAGCGGTCTGGGCTCGGCTGCTTCCATTCTTGACATCCTCAAGGACGGCGCCGAGTTGCTCAACGACGCAAAAGATTTTAATACGCTATCTATCCAAAACAGCCAAACTTCGTCGCTTGGTGCAACCGTCACTAATAACGCTAGAGCAGGCACTAACAGTGTCACTGTGACTAGCATCGCACGAGAACAACGCAGTATTTCCGATGGGTTCGATTCTGCCTCGGCAGCGATTGATGGCGAAAATACGACAACTATCAGCATCACGATCGGCGGGGCAACAGAAGATATCTCAGTTGAGTCCGCTTCCCTTGATTCTATCAAGTCGGCTATTAACAATGCTGACCTCGGCGTCAGAGCTGAAATAGTCAACACCGGCACCGGATCAGGCAATTATCGACTACAGCTTGTGGGCGAAAACGGTTCCGACAATGCATTTACTGTCTCATCCGATTTCTCTGGACTCAACATTCAGTCGATCCAGTCGGCATCCAATGCCAACCTGAACGTCAACGGCGTAGACTTCACTCGCTCTACCAACCAAATTTCAGACATCATTGAGGGTGTGAACCTCAATTTAACATCGGTAACCAATGGCACCGCGACAATTTCAGTCGATCGAGACGTCTCGGAAGCAAAGGGTAATATCATTGCTTTTGTATCCATGTTTAATGAAGCTAGCCTCGAGTTTAAGAAACTCACCAGCTCTGAACTAGATGGCCCTCTTCGAGGCGATACTATTTTTAGATCGATCACTCGCAGCCTCCGCTCCATCGTCGTAGGCACCTCGTCATCGCCTGGAGAATCAATCAGCTCATTATCAAGCATGGGTATCAGCATTGATCGCAACGGCCAACTGAACTTTGACGAGGCAGCGATAGATGAGGCGCTCAGCAATAATTACGACGATGTAATCCAGGTTTTTTCTGCCAACACCAACAATCAAACGAGATTTAATTCCGGCAGCGGCGGCATAGCGGGTGATATTAAGAACTTAATCGAGCGTGTCACAGCCTCCGATGGCTACTTGGTTACGGCCGACGCAGCACTGCAAGCACGAAGGGTCGAATATGATAAGGACGCAGAGGCCCTGGCGGTAAAAATGGAAAAAGTTGAAGAGCGATACAATCGACAATTCCTTGTCATGCAGAGCATTATTGAAGAAATGAACAGCACAAAAGAAAGCATGGCCAGCTCTTTCGAAAATCTACCATTTAGCAATCGCGACTAATCAAGCTATACTCTAGCCTGACCTCATCAAAGGCTCGGTAATGAAACCCAACGCTGAACCAACCTGCAAAGTCTGTAAGCAAATTCGAATGTTTTTGCTGTTCGCAGTTCCCATCCTCATGCTCATCGCCACTAACCCTGATGTCGCCGTTCCTTCTGTACCCATTGAATTTCTTTTTACGAACTTTATCGTGATCGCTCTAGTTGCTGTGGTTGCTTGGCGAATTTATGCCGACTATTGGAAAGGCCGCAAAAAATAGCCCTTCCCCTCCTCGCCTGCCGAACAAAAAGCAGACAAATCTCTTTGTTTTGAAAACACCCCTTTTTTTATTAAAAATTTCCTAAAGTTTCTTTCAGCCCTGCCGATAAGGTTATTGAAAGCGGCAATTTACTGCCGGTTTCGTTACCCAAGCGTGTGACAAGCACTCGGGTAGCAACTTAACGGTTGCGTCGTATGGCAAGTGTGAGGGGTCGCACTGTCCATGCAGGGTCGTCATGGTTAAAACCATTCACGTGGCTTTCTAAATATATTTTAGGGGCTTAACTTATGGCTTTATTCATTAATACAAATGTCGCATCTTTAGGTGCGCAACGATCTCTGGCCACCTCTGGGGCAGAGCTCAAAACCGCGATGGAACGTTTATCTTCGGGTAAAAAGATCAACAGCGCTGCAGATGATGCGGCTGGCTTTGCTATTGCCGAAAGAATGACCGCTCAGATCCGCGGACTCAACATGGCCACCAAGAATGCCAATGACGGGCTTTCTATGTTGGCTGTTATTGAAAACGCGACCAACGATATCACTGATATGCTGCATCGTATGCGAGAACTTGCGATTCAAGCAACGAACGACACCAACAGTACCGAAGACCTTGGTTATCTCGATGCAGAGGTGGATCAGCTCAAAGCTGAAATTACCCGAATCGCACAGGATACCCACTACAATGGCACTGCTTATCTGAACGGTACTGATGCTACCGCAGGAAACGCAGGCGTCACCGGCAAGTTCCAGGTTGGCACCGAGGCAAACCAAACCATCGACTTCACCATTACCGCAGTGGATGCGGCGAGGATAGGAACCAGCGGTGGCGATCAGGTAAACGGTATCGATCTCACCGCAGCAAATGGTGCAGCCGACGCCTTAACGGTGATCACTGATGCGATCGAACAGGTTGCGGGTAATCGTGCCACCTATGGTGCATTACAAAACCGACTGGAATATACCGTGTCTAATTTGATGAACGTTGCGGAGTTTACAACCGCTGCCCGTTCACGCATTGAAGACGCTGATTTCGCTGCTGAAAGCGCACGCTTGGCAAAAGCACAGGTCCTGCAACAAACAGGTACCGCGATGCTGGCGCAAGCTAACGCTTCTTCGCAGCTCGCTTTATCCCTGATTAGATAAGATTTGCGGGCGATATGCCCGCCTCCTGTCTTACCAGGATAAAATGCGAAAACTGGGTTGTTGGTTTTAGCTGTCGCTTAAGACACATAAAATATTATCAGTCCGGGTTTCGTAGCAACTTAAAGGTTGCGTTGTATGGCAGGTGTGCGAGATCACACCGTCCATGCAGGGTCGTCATGGTTAAAACCATTCACGTGGCCTTCTAAATACACTTTAGGGGCTTAAGTTATGGCTTTATTCATAAATACAAACGTCGCATCTTTGGGTGCGCAGCGGTCTCTGGCCACCTCGGGGGCAGAGCTTAAAACCGCGATGGAACGTCTATCTTCTGGCAAGAAGATCAACAGTGCTGCAGATGATGCGGCCGGCTTTGCGATTGCCGAAAGAATGACCGCCCAGATCCGCGGACTCAACATGGCCACTAAGAATGCCAATGACGGGCTTTCTATGTTGGGCGTGATTGAAAATGCAACCAATGATGTCACTGATATGCTGCACCGCATGCGAGAACTTGCGATTCAAGCCACCAACGACACCAATGGCACTGAGGATCGAAAATTCTTGCAGAAGGAAGTGGCCGAGCTAATCAAAGAGATCGACCGGGTTGCTGACCAGACTCAATACAACGGGCAAACCGTTTTGGATGGTTCATTCGTGAACAAATCAATTCAGGTAGGTACCGAATCCGGCCAGAAGGTCTCATTTAATGTCAGCGGTATTAATTCGAACGAAATCGGTACGGCTAATGCTGGAGCAGGCGTCGCGAGTGTTCAAGAGACGGCCGCAGACATGCCAACAACGGGCAGTACCACTTGGTACATTCGAAATGAATCAACAGGAGATTCGACTGCGCTTACGTTCACTGCGGGTGCTAACGCCACCGCGACGACTACCGCAGTAAACGCCGCGCTGGACGCTTTAAGCGACGAATGGTTGGGCGGTGCATCTCCTGGAGATTGGCATTTAACTGCAACCGAAAGCACGACAGAGAGCAAATTGGAGTTCACCGGTACCGCGGCACTAGGGCATTTTCAGGTCTATTCTGATTCGGATATGACAACGTCCGTATTGGCGACTGATGGATACGTGTCCGCTATTAACATTGAGTCTGCAACCGGCGCACAAGCAGGTCTTCAGGTAATCACTGATGCCATTGAACAACTTGCTGGCGATCGTGCTACTTATGGTGCATTACAAAACCGACTGGAATATACCGTGTCTAATTTGATGAACGTTGCGGAGTTTACAACCGCTGCCCGTTCACGCATTGAAGACGCTGATTTCGCTGCTGAAAGCGCACGCTTGGCAAAAGCACAGGTCCTGCAACAAACAGGTACCGCAATGCTGGCACAAGCTAACGCTTCTTCGCAGCTCGCTTTATCCCTGATTAGATAAGAATTGCGGGCGATATGCCCGTCTCCTATCTCGTCAGGATAAAAACACGAAAGCGGGATTGTTGATCCAGGTTGTCTGTCTCGGCAGATGACTCAGCATCAAGACTGGTTTCGTGGCAACTTAACGGTTGCGTTGTATGGCAGGTGTGAGCAATCACACTATCCATGCAGGGTCGTCATGGTTAAAACCATTGACGTGGCCTTCTAAAATAACTCTTAGAGGCTTACTTATGAGTTTAACCGTTTATACCAATGTCGCATCTTTGAATGCGCAACGGTCTCTGGCCACCTC
>CBFHOH010000048.1:0-20801 GCA_965657335.1 Candidatus Azotimanducaceae bacterium | reverse complement strand
CGAAAGCGAGTGGGCTGGTTGAGGTCAATGTGATTGAAGATCCAAGATATTTTGTTGCTGACGACGTGTTGGCTTAGTCCGATGGCTTCATGCGCTGAAGAAGTATCTACCCAAGGCAGCTAAATAAATCGCTGCCTCGCCGATATTTGCGGTCAGGCCAACTCGACCCATGGCGTCTTAGCTGCCGGATACTTTGGCAGCGTTGATCTGACTGTGAATTACTCGACAGCCTTAAAGACGCGCAGGAAGTTACCACCCCAGATTTTTTCGATTTCAGTTGCTGTATAGCCACGTGCTAGTAAACCCACAGTGACATTAAGCGCTTCGCTTGCATCATTGTATCCCTCGATGCCGCTGCCATGGTTAAAGTCGGTGCCTATACCTGCATGGTCTACACCGACGCGCTTGACGATATAGTCGATATGATCCAAAAGCATATCCACGCTTCCTGGCCCAAGTAGGTCGCTAACCGTTGTAAGAAAAACTTGCTTGACCTCAGGGTCTTGTATCTCCCAATACAGGTCAAAAGGGTAAAAGTAATCTTCTCGAATGTTAGCGGCAAGCCGTGCTTTTCGAATATCACGATCAAGTTGCTTGTCATTAGAGTCGAACAGATAACCTCTAAACGGCGCCACATGAATGACACCACCGCCTGCTGCTATTGCGTCTATCTCTTCGTCTGAAAGGTTACGGCTAACGTCCGAGAGCGCTCTCACATTTGAGTGACTCGCAATAACAGGTGCTGTAGATAAGGCAAGCACGTTCAGCGTGGCTGCCTTGGAAAGCTGAGAAACATCAATGACTGCGCCGAGCTTGTTTAGCCTGGTGACTGCTTGTTTACCGAGTACTGACAATCCACCATGTTCCTCGTTAGCTTCGTGTTTTCCGTCTGCTGCGCTAAAGACCGGCCTTGATGAGTCGGCGAAATCATTGTGACCCATATGGGTGAGGGCAAATACGCGAACACCCGACGCATAGAACTCATCAATGGCTGCGAGGTTGGTGCCCAGAATTCTGGCGTTTTGGAAGCCCAGCAAGAGCGCTCGCTGGTTTGCGGCATGTGCTTCGACCAATTCATCAGCTGAGCGGACCAAGACTACATCGTCATCTGGGTTGGCGGTTAAATCGAGAATAGCGGCGAGTTCCTCATCTGCTTGCTGCCTAGCAAGCAGATAACCTTCCTCAGTTCTTGGCCCCGGACCAACGGCAATGGCCATGACAACAGCATCAAGGCCACCCGCGCGCATCTTTTCAGGTTCGACCTTTGACCGACCATCTTGGCCAACGTAAGCGCTTTCCTTGCCTGGAATTTCAATATCTGCATGGGCATCAAGTACCAGAGCTTTGTCGTGGATTTCTTTTGCCAATTGCAAATCATCGGTTTCAGTTTGCTGTTCGAACCGTGCGCATGACGTGAGCGACAAGATGAGGAAAAGTAACGTAAGTTTTTGATGAATGTGTAACATGTTTTGTCTCGCTGGCGTTTTCCTCAGTATGACACGAATTCTTTAAGGGCGCGTTTTGAGGTACTCTTTATGACGAGTGTTCATTGGTGCTCATCGAGCTGAGTGATAGCAAGCATCAGGGGGCTATTGTCATGGGGAATAGATATGGCTGCGGTTGATAAATGGAACCAACGTTACGCGGGTGCTGAGTTAGTCTGGTCTAAAACAGCAAACGCCGAGCTTGTGTGCCAAGCGGGTGATTTAGCACCCGGGCGTGCATTGGATCTTGGATGCGGGGAGGGACGCAATGCGATCTGGCTCGCACAGCAGGGTTGGCAGGTGAGTGCTGTAGATTTCTCTGAAGCCGGCATTAGTAAAGCGCGGCGTCTTGCGAGCGCGCAGCCTGCTGAAGTAACCGAAGTCAATTGGATAGTTTCAGACGCCTGTGCTTTTCATGATGACGCTGGCTTTGACCTTGTGACGATATTGTATCTGCATACCAGTCAATCTGAGCGGGACCGCTGGCTGCAAAGCGCCATTGATATGGTGCGGCCCGGCGGCGTTTTTCTTTACATCGGGCATGATCGGAAAAACATTACACATGGGGTCGGTGGTCCGCAATTGCCCGAATTGCTGCCAGATGTGGCAGAGTTTAAACATTGTTTAAGTGATTTCGATATTGTTAGTGCCGGTATCGTTCGCCGGGATACAACGGCCGAAATAGGGCATGGCGTTGCCTACAGACCAGACGGCGATAAAAGCGCGGTTGCACTGGACTGCATGGTGAAGGCCATTCGTCGTTGAAAGTGCGGTTGGCGATAAGTGTTCACCAAGTTGCGTTCGATCATGTATACCCAATGGAATAGCTAATCATCCAGTTTTTCACCAAGCATTCGCGCGCGCGCTAGTCTTGACGCTTCCTCCGCAGGCAAATGTTTTTGCGCGAGATAAAAGAAGAACAGTGCTGGTATAAAGGTGAGCACGGACACACCAATTGCCCATCGAAGCGAGTCCGCGTCGTTCATCCCCGTTGCGAAAAACATATCCGAGAACTGACCCATAAAATAGGGGCCGAGTGCCAAGCCTAAAAATGTATTGACAAGAATATAGTAGGCGCCAGCGGTTGCTCGCATTCGCGGCATCACTAGGTCAGCGGCGGTACTGGGTGGAACCCCGCCGCCGCAAGCTGAAAATGCGGTAAGCAGGAAGTTTACCCAGTATGCTGTGACAAGACTGTCAGTCGTGAGCAAAACAAACAGCAGGGGTGTTGAGCCACCTATGACAATGTATCCCAGCACCAGTCGACCCGATGGGAACTGGCGCTTTAGATAATCCGCGAGAAACCCACCGGCTGTAATACCGATAAAACCACCCATTGCTGCACCAAGTCCGAGGTACAAACCTATCTCGGCAGCGCCAACGTCATGAATCCTGAGTAGCAGTGGGGCTGTCCAGAACCCTACGCCGTAACCCATAAAGGCCGTAAGTGGAAAAGCGAGCAGCGTATAGACGAATGCTTTTGATTGAAACATCATGGCATAGGTCGCGGGATCCCGTATTTTTAGCGACTGGATCCACGAGAATGTGACGTAAACACCAAAGCCTGTGGTTATCCACTGCGCGACGCTACCAGTGATCACGATCAGCAGCCATACACCCGCGATGATGGCAAGTAATCCTAGTGCGTTGGTTTTAAGTCCGCCGGGTGCATCCTTGATTGCTAATAAATTGAACGGTGGAATAATAGCTGTGAGCTCTTTTCCCAGTACTTGAAATGGCGCCGGGTGCTTCTTCGTCACCAACCCCTCGCTGATCCCCCGGGTGGGTTCCCTGAGCGTGCGAACCCAGATAGCCATAATCAAACCAGGAATGCCCACCATCATGAACGCGGCTTGCCAACCTTTTAATCCGAAGGGTGCAGTCTCCGGCGTGTAGTTGGTGTTCCAGAATTCAAGAATGAACCCGCCCAGAAAAATACCGATGCCGGCGCCTATATAAACGCCCGCTGCATAAATGCTGATAACGGTTGCACGAAGGCGCGGCGGGTAGTAGTCCGACAGCATTGAGTAGGCAGCAGGCGAGGCGCTTGCCTCGCCAATGCCCACGCCGATTCTGAAAATTGCCAAGGTACTAAAAGATCGGGCCAGTCCGGAAGCGGCTGTCATCAGACTCCAGAAGCCAAGACCGATAGATATCAGACTACGTCGAGTCCAAACATCGGCGAATCGTGCCAGAGGAATGCCGAATACGGCATAAAACACTGCGAATACGGTGCCATATAGGAAACCCATCTGCGCATCATTGATATGGAGGTCGGCTTTAATATCCTCTGCAAGAATCGAGAGAATATTTCTATCAATAAAATTGAAGATGTAGACCAGCACAAGCACGGCAAGTACGTAATTAGCATAACGTCGGCTGTGTGTTGGTTGGATGTCATCCGACATTATTGCCTCCTGAAATAGACTGTCCTTTGCGCACGCGCTGAGTGATAGTGGTAATCAGGCGGCTTACGGTGACTTTGGTCTAGCTTGCCACAAAGTATTATCAGAGTGCAGGGGTGCTTACTTTTTTCATCATAAGGCTGATCAACATAAATCTGAGGTCCTTGATACAGGTCAGCCTTTATTTGTGGCCTGCTTGCTAGTATCGACCAGTTGATTGCAAAACAGGGGTTGCAAGATGGCTACGATGATAGATGGCGGTGAATTGTGCGTTAGAACACTTGTACGGGCAGAAATAACGGACATTTTCGTCCTGCATGGTGGACACTTGGACCCAATATTCCAAGCCTGCCTTGATCACAACATCAGGTTGATTGATACCAGACATGAAGCGGCCGCGGGCCACGCAGCGGATGCCTATGCGAGACAAAAGGGGCAGCCGAGCGTTGCGATGGCGACGGCCGGGCCGGGGTACACGAATATCTTGACGGCTATTACTCAGTGTTATCTGGACTGCACGCCCGTCTTGTTTATCATCGGCGCATCTCCATTGCGAGACGTGGAGCGATTACCACTGCAAGGTGGGATTGACCAGATTGCGATGGCTAAGCCGGTGACCAAATGGGCGGCACAGGCCACTCGCACAGACCTTATTCCTCATTTGATTAGTCATGCCATCAGGGAAGCAACGCAGGGACAACCGGGCCCAGTGTTGCTGGAGATCCCTATTGATGTGTTATTCGACCGGGTTGATGTTGATAAAGTCACCCTGCCTGAACAGATTCTGCCTCAGGCGAAGCCCGCGCCGGCGAGAGCGAGTCTGGACAGCGCAATATCTGCCCTTATGGCTGCCAGTCGACCGGCGATCATTTGCGGTGGCGGCATGCTCTATGCCAAAGCCAGTAAAGCATTAATTGCGTTTGCAGAGCAGAGTGGCATCCCGGTTTACTCAAACAATAAAGGGCGAGGACTTATTCCGACTCGGCATCCGTTGTGTGGCGGCGCGTTAACAAATATCAAGGTAGCTGAAGCTAGCGGTATTGGTACACCAGACGTGGTTGTGATGCTTGGCGCCAGATTTGGCATGTTCACCGAACCGGGTATGTTGGGACCGGGCAGAATTCCATCGGATGCATGCACAATAATTCAAGTTGATAGCAGCAGTGTAGAGTTGGGGCGGATTCGTCCAGCGCATATGCCAATTGTTGCCGATTGTGGTGAGTTTCTGCAGGCGATCAGTGAGTTAACCCGCGACACGCAATGGCCTGACTGGCAAGACTGGTCTAACGCAGTGCACAGTTTGAGTTTCTGGCATCAACCGGCTTACGAGAACGTCGTTGGTAAAACGAGACATCTCCACCCTTACCAGGCCGTGGCTGAAATCGTCAAAGCGATTGATAGCGACACTATTATTTGTGCCGATGGCGGTGAAGCATCCGGCTGGGTTGAACTGGTTTGTGAAAGTGAAAACCCGGGTCAATTGATGAGCCATGGTTATCTGGGCTGTCTTGGTATTGGTATTCCCTTTGCTATTGGCGCACAAGTCGCCAATCCCGAAAAGAGAGTGATTGTGATAACCGGTGATGGTTCCGTTGGTTTCAATATTCAGGAATTCGACACGATGGTGCGCCATGACCTCCCGATTGTGACGATTGTGCTGAACAACAAGGCATGGGGCATGTGTGTTCACGGTCAGCAGTCTATGTATGGAGACAACAGATTGGTTGTGACTACTTTGGCTGATGCCAGATATGAGCAGGTTGCAGAAGGGTTTGGTGGTTACGGAGAATACGTAGACAGTGCTGAAAATGTTGGGGTTGCGGTGAAACGTGCGCTGGCTTCGGGATTGCCTGCTTGTATCAATATTTTGACGGACATACAGGCTGTGCTTGGAGACATTTCCGGTGACAAAATCACGCGCACTGCAGAGGCAGACGGAGAAATAGCGATGCCTTATTATGACAACTTGAAGAAGACAACTTGAAGAAGACAACCTGAAGAAGACAACCTGAGCAAGCGTTCGCGCCTAATCTAACGACTCGTTTCGCCCAATTGCCGAAGTGTTTTGGGACTTTACTCCACCCCTTGAACTCCATTAGTCTCGCTAGAGGTAAACCCACGTAAAGGGTGGAGGAAATAATCATGATCATATATGGCGTTGCACTGCTGGGTGTATGTTTGCTTGTGGGCGTATTTCTGGGCGAGTTATTGGGTCAGCTAATCGGCGTCGAGGCGAATGTTGGCGGCGTTGGTATTTCGATGTTGTTGTTAATTTTTCTCAGCAACTGGCGTCCGATGAAAGAAAAACTCGCCGATGGCGCGGCAAGCGGCGTGCTGTTCTGGAATGCCATGTATATTCCAATTGTTGTCGCGATGGCAGCAAAACAGAATGTGGTTGGGGCACTCGCCGGAGGTTGGCTCGCTGTTTTAGCGGGTGTCACAGCCGTTGTTTTGAGTTTTGCGCTTGTACCACTTCTGAGCAAAGCGGAAGACGACTCGCGTTCGCCATCGAAGGCGGGTTAATCCATGGTTGAAACGCTGATCGCTGTATTGTCTAAAAATGCGCTGATAACAGCCTTCGCTGTTGTAGGGATCATCATCTGGTTGTCGTATTGGCTGTCTGACCGAATATCTGCTGGGCGGATTCATGGTTCGGCTATCGCTATTACTGTTGGGCTTGTGCTTGCCTATTTTGGGGGGGTGCAAACCGGGGGCAGTAAGGGTATCGCCGACATCCAGTGGTTGAGCGGTATCGGCCTTATGGGTGGTGGCATGTTGCGGGATTTTGCTATCGTCGCGACCGCATATGGTGTTGACCTAAAAGAGCTAAAACGTGCCGGTGGCCGCGGAGCGATCTCAATAGTGCTGGGCGTTTTGATATCATTTACCGCAGGCGCAGTCCTTGCAGTGGCATTTGGTTACCGCGATGCCATTAGTATTACGACCATTGGTGCGGGGGCAGCAACCTATATTGTAGGCCCCGTCACCGGGTCAGCGATAGGCGCATCCTCCGACATCATTGCGCTGAGCGTCGCGGCGGGTCTGGTTAAGTCGATACTTGTGATGACCTGCACGCCAATGGTAGCGAGGTTAATTGGTCTCAACAATCCGTCTTCGGCGCTGGTTTTTGGTGGACTGATGGGCACAACCAGTGGTGTTGCTGCGGGACTAGCGGCGACTGATCCAAAACTCGTACCTTACGGTGCAATGACAGCAACCTTTTACACGGGCGTGGGTTGTTTGTTGGCACCATCGATACTGTATCTTTTGGTGAAAGCTATTGTTGAGTAGTGTTGTTAGTGCCGGCACTTTGCATTATCTGACGGATTGTTTTGATAGGTAACTTAGGTGATCTGTCAAAATAAAGTACGCCGTTAACTTCCTGCTGAACGTCTGTGAGTTGCGTCCAGACAAATCCACACAGTTGATCGGCATCGGCGATGATCTTCGCAACCTTTTCAAAGCGTGCTAACAAATCTGCTTCGTTCTCGGGTAATTCGCCATAGGCAAATTCATCACCCTCAAGATTACCTGCTTTGTACCCGATACCGCCGCACTCCGTAAGCAAGATGGGTAAGTTGCTAATATCTGCTCCGGGTAACGCTCCGATGCGTGGTCGTGGCCCGCCGGAAACTGTTGCCGCAGGATTATTCATGAGCTCACTAATTCGATCTCGGACGTTACCGGTTTCTCCCTCGTAAACATGTAGCGTCCAGAGGTCTCCGGTAGAGAACTCCCATCCGTCATTGCCAACGATTAATCTCGAATTATCCAACGTGCGGGTGAGTGAAACCATCGCGTCAACAAAAGCACGCTGTTGTACTCTCTCAGATTGATGCCAGATGCCCCAGCTTTCATTAAATGGTACCCAAGCGATAATGCAAGGGTGCTGTCGGTCTCGTGATAGTACGGATGTCCATTCGTCTGTGAAGGTGCGAACCAGTTCGTTGCTGAATATTCTGCCCGAAGGCATTTCTTCCCAAACCAACAATCCCAGTTTGTCAGCCCAATATAAGTATCGCGGGTCTTCGATTTTTTGATGTTTCCTGGCGCAGTTGAAACCTAGTGATAGTGTTAGCTCAACATCGCGACGAATCGTCGAGTCATCCAGCGCTGCATACCACCCACCCTCGAAGTACCCCTGATCCAATACTCCCCGAAGGTATGTTGCGTGACCATTTATGGTGATTGCGCCGTCTTTTCTGCCTATTTCTCTCAGCCCTGTATAGCTTTCGGCTGCATCAACGACGATGCCGTTTTCATCAAACAAGACGAGTTTTAATGCATATAACCAAGGCGACTCAGGCGACCACAACTTCGCGTTAGGGATCTTTAGAGAAACTTTTGACTCAGCACGTCCATCAAATTGTGCCTCAGCTTGGACGATAGGCGTTTGATCATCAACGAGTGTTAACTGAATTTTACCTCGGTGATGTCTGTTGGATTCTATCGAGCAGGTTAAGGTGCTCGTCTCAAGCTCAAACTCGCTGTGGATACCTGCGACGTATTGATCGGATACTGGCTCCAGCCAAACTGTTTGCCAGATGCCGGTGACGGTATCATAGTCAATTGGCCACTTTGTGGTGCCGGCTTGTTTGCCTCTGGGCTGAGTCCAACTGTCTGAGTCTTCTACGCGTATTGTGATGTTGTTCTCGCCCACACAAACCGCATGGCTGATATCCAGTTTGATGGGCACGTAACCACCGCGGTGCTGGCCGACCTCCTGTCCATTAATAAAAACCCGAGTCCAGTGATCACAGGCGCCAATATGTAGCAGAATGTTTTCTTTCCAGTCTGCTGGTATCAGAAAATGTCGGTGATACCAATTCACGGTTTCCGGCGTCAAGTTGTGTTGCTCGGACGCTTCAGATTCGATTGGAAAGGGCACAATAATTGAATCTTCGAAATCCGTGCGAGTGAACCAACGATCTTTCAAGCCGCGATCTTCGGGGTCGGCTTGAAAATGCCAGCGGCCATTAAGGTTTAACCAATGCGCCCTTCGCAGGATCGGCCTTGGATATTCAGGACGTGGTTGAGCTGATTCTTTGGTCTCTGCAGAGTGCTGATTAGACATGTGATTCCTTTTCGACGAGCAAAATTTTAGGCGTTAGATGACGATGTTGTCCCATGATTCGGCGGCTTCCTCAACCAGGCCATCGAGCGCCCGCGATGTGATCGCGCCGTCGGCCACTGCTGCATTGGCAGCGCGACTGAACAATGCCAAGAAGTGCGTTTTATCGTTATAAAGCGTCTTCAACTTCGCTTGGGAAAAAGGTAAGCAAGATCCACCAAGCAGTGCAAAAATATCCTCGGTGAGCGGAATCGCACTATTTTTTGCTAGCGGCGCCTCAACCTGGGGTAGCCGGATGCCACCCGTGGCAATGCCTGATTCGTCCCGTTTCGGTGAGGGTGGTGTTCCTTCAAAGTCGATGCTCGGAAACACTGGGGGCAGGGTTCCATCGGTCAACCAGCGTTGCATATGTTCATAGATGACATCGTAAACCGGCCCGATTGGAATCGCATTGATAGCGGATTCAACTTTACGAGAAATGACATGGTCACGATCAAGCAGCTTTTGACGGGTTGTCCGCGCTTGAATAGAGGTATGTGATGTGCCGGCTACTTCCCAGAACCGCATTGTCTCGGTGTTGGGTTGCCTGACGCCAAAGCATGCGATTGCCTCCAACTCTGAATTTACGACAAAAATCGGTACGTCGAGATCATCACGTAAAAGATTGGCACCCTTGAGCCGTTCGGCCGGGTTGCCGGGCTGTGGCTTGTTGATATCGACCAGCGAGTCACCGACTTCAAGCGGAGTGCCGCGACCAAAGTAGATCTGTAAAATGAAGCCGTCGATGGGATTATGGATTGGCGCGATTGCATTGATAAAGGTGGCTAGGCGACCGGCTGATTGTGATGCACCCTGAGCGATGACTCGTTCCACTTTCAAACCTGACATCGGGTCAATATCCTTAACCGCTCGGTGTGGACCTATTAATTCTGCGACCTGTGAAAAAATGTCGAACGAAAGGTCGTCGGAAGGTATTTGTAAATCCGGATATCGTTCAGCATCCCAGCCATGCAGCCCCTGATGAAGAGGCGGCAAGCCCTCGATTCCTGCTTTTTGAGTCGTGAGACATACGAGTGCAAAGCCATTATCGAAAAGCGACTTGCTATCGGCCTGAAACAGATCATGTCCAGCGGTCACGTTATTCCATGTCAGCACCACGGTGCCGTTAAAGTCAGCTTGATCACGTGGTGCATAAACAATAAAGCGCGTTTTGAAATTTGCCACACCGGCATTTTCTGCTTGCCAGAATCCGCGACGATCTGGTTCGGCACCATCTCTCATGCGATATCGAACGGCTTCGCCCTCGATAAAATACTCGTGCTCTGAGTAATTCAGCGTGTCCATGTCGAGCATCGACGCCGCAAAAGGCCAGCCATATTTTCCGCCCTGGATTGGCCCCTGTATTTTTGTCGATTTGGACATTATATATTTCCCGAAGAATAGCAGATTGTTGTAATGTGACGGTTCCCGAGATAATAATCAAATTGATAATAAACCTGTGATAGTTGCACCTTAATGGAGCATGGATTAGGGCGCTGAGCAGATAGAAGAGGAGAATAAAATGAGCGTGATGACTTATAGCCTTGAGGGTGATGTTGCCGTACTGGCTTTTGACGACGGAAAAGCGAATGCCGTCAGCCATGCTTTTATCGACGCAATGAATGAAGGCCTGGACGCAGCCATAAAGGAAGCGAAGTCGGTCGTAATACTAGGTCGAGCTGAAAGATTCTCAGCTGGGTTTGATTTGTCAGAATTTAAAAAAGGTCCTGAGGCGACGGCAACGCTGCTGAACAGAGGGACTGAGATGTTCTACCGATTATTCGCGCATCCTCAGCCCGTCGTTGCTGCTTGTACCGGCCATGCAATCGCTGCAGGTGGTTTTTTGCTGCTGGCATGTGACACACGCATTGGTACCACAGGTGATTTTAAGATCGGTCTGAACGAAACAGCGATTGGCATGAGTTTTCCGGTATTTGGTCACGAACTCGCAAACGCACGAATATCGAAACGCCACTTGACCGCAGTGCTGCTGCAATCAACTTTATATGATCCGGACGGCGCGATAGATGCTGGCTTTTTGGACGCAGCGGTGGCCGCTGAACAACTTGAAGCACATTCGGTTGCGGTCGCTGCTCAGTTAGCGCAGTTACCCGGCGATGCCTATGCGCAAAACAAGCAAGACATCAGGGCGCAAAGCCTGCAGCGCATCAAAGATAGTATTAAATGACATTGATGCTAAACCCGAGTATTTCTAGAAGGAGCCTAAAAGCATGATCGAAATCCATGGTGAAGTTGCTCACGGCTTTGAGCCGGTAAGAGACTTATATGAGCACAACATGCAGACGTTGGCTGAGAGACAAACCCAGCTTTGCATTTATCATCGAGGCAAGAAGGTTGTCGATTTGTGGTCGAGCGCTGAGGCGCACCCAGGGTTTTCACCTGATTCTCTGGTCAATGTTTTTAGCAGCGGTAAAAGCCTGGAGGCGATCGCGATCGCAACGCTGGTAGGTAAGGGGTTACTTGATTATAACGCTTGTGTGGCTGACTACTGGCCCGAGTTTGCGGCCAATGGCAAGGAGGCGTTGACGATCGCAGATCTGATGCGGCATGAAGGTGGCTTAGCCGCTTTTGACAGTTCTATTCCTCCGGAGGACTTGCTGCCGGAAAATATCAAGGCAAATAAAATAGGCAAGGTGATCGAACCTCACAGACAAAAATTCCGTGGCGCAGGAGGCAGTCCAAGGGAATACCATGCGGTCACGAGAGGCTGGATAGTGAACGAAGTCTTTCGGCGTGTTGATCCTAACGGACGAACAATTGGTGAGTTTCTTCAGGAAGACATTAGCGGCCCACTCGGGATTGATGTGAATATCGGACTGAAAGAGCATCAGCTGAAAGAGGTGGTACGAGTATCGCCGTTGCCGTTAGGTTTCCAGTTTGCCGAGGGTCTCAAGCCGAAATTTCGTGGCAGAAAAATGGAGCTCAATATCTTTCAAACCAGCGCCAGATTGTTGAGGCTGATGCCGAATTTACTCAAGGGCACGGGAAGAGGTGCGCCGCCGCCGTTTGTGGGGATGAATAAAATCGCCTTCTTTAACGAGCCAGCCGTTGTCATGGGAGAGACGCCATCCGCTAATGCCAACTGTTCGGCAAGAGGCTTGGCAAAACTAGCCGCGGTTGTCTCGCTGGGTGGCAGTTATGAAGGCAAGGAATATCTTTCTGAAGCTGCATGTCGGGCGCTGCACGATAAACACGATACAAAAGATATGGGATTTGGCGTAACCACTTTTACGCAGGGTGGAGTCGCCCATTTTGATGAAGTCGGCCCCCGCAGTTCCAAGCGAGACAGAAGTTTCAACGTTGGCAGAGAAGGCTTTTATGGTTGGATGGGGCTTGGCGGTTCAGTTTTTCAGTGGCACCCAGCACACGAGATTGGTTTCGGATACGTGCCAACCTCGCTGAATGTACTCGACCTTTTCAATGAGAGGGCGAAAACCTATCAGGCGGAAGCGCTTAAGTGCGTGGCGGCACTGTGATGCCAAGTGCAGGCTTAGACGCCAGGTTCGACGTTGAGCCTGGCGACCTCGGCCATGAGTCTGAGCGCTTGATCATCTCCGGTAATGGTTAACCCTGTAATGCCGCTGTCTTCCCAGTCTCTGAAGCGCTTCTGTATTCTTGCTCTGTCGCCGACAAGCGCACCCTGATCAACAAATTCGTCTGGTACAGCTGCGATCGCTTCATCTTTTCGTTTCGCCAAATAGAGCGCTTGTATTTTTTCGGCGGCCTCACCAAAGCCGCGGCGGACCATCATTTCTTTGTGAAAATTTTTGCTCTTGTGCCCCATGCCACCAACATAAAGCGCGATGCCCGGTTTCATCAGATCGAGACCCGCCTTCACGTCATCAGTGACAATGACATTGCTCATAGCCTGACACTCAAAACTGTCGCTACTTTTTCCTGCTTTTTCCAAACCGGCGTCAATCCACGGTTTGTAGGTGTCAAAATTCTCTGGCACAAGTCCTAAGGGGAGCCAACCATCGGCGATCTCTGCTGTCAGTTTCACTGTTGATTCCATGCCGGTACCCAGCCATATCGGAATCTCAGGGTTCATATGGAGAATAGACTTCAGTGGTTTGCCGACGCCCATTGCACCGTCACCGACAAAGGGTAGGGAAATTTCTTTACCTTCGTGAACAACGGGTTCCTCCCGTCGAAGCACTTTCTTCATGATCGTCACGTAGTCTTTTATGCGGTAATACGGTTTGCCCCACGGTTGGCCATACCATCCCTCCACAATCTGTGGGCCGGAAACCCCGATGCCACAGATCACTCGATTACCCCCTGCTAGTGCATCGATTGTTGCGATGGTCATCGCTGCATTGGCGGGTGTTCTACCGGCCAGTTGTATGACGGCGGTGCCAAGCTTGATTCTGTCGGTTTTCGCTGCAAGGTACGCTAGCGGTGACAAAGCATCAGAGCCGTAAGCCTCAGCGGTCCATACCGTGTCGTAACCCAACCGCTCAGCGAGCTGAACTTTTTCTACAGGCAGTTGTAGTTGGCCGCCAGAGTAACCAAGCATAAGTCCAAGTTTCATCTTTGTTTTCCTTTATTTGTCGTATTGCGGGCCTGTTTTCTGACCAGAGACAGCGGGTGGGTTGGGCAGTACATCAGCGGGAGGCCAGAGTACTGGTAGGCCTTCGCCCTGCATTAGCTCATTCACCTTGACACCGGCACGGTCAAGCGGGAATACCGCTCTTTCGCTGGCGCGCCTCGCGCCATCAGCATAATAAACAATGGTAAAAACACGCCGAGTTTGATTTGACGTGTTGGCGGCTGCGCGGTGTACGGTAAAACCGGCGTGCCAGACAACCGAACCAGGGTCGACCATGACAAATTCCGGTTCTGCACCTCGCAGCGCAGCATCTTCGAGTATTGCGTAAGGGGTCGTTGAGCGAGTGATATCTACGACTTTGAGTGCGCCGGCTTTGTGAGATCCGGGCACATAAGCCATTGCACCGTTGTTATCATCAATTTCCTGAAAGGGTATCCAAGCACTGACAAGAGGTGTATCGCCAATCGGCCAGAAGGTTTGATCCTGATGTGCCTCGGTGTCTTTTCCTCCGGGCTCCTTGTAGAGCGCCTGATCTTGCCAAAGTCGAACCTTCTTTGCCTCGAGCAACTGCGCTGCAATACCCGCCAGTCCTTGATGGAAGGTGAGTGGTTGCACGGATGGTGATGTCTCCCACAGTCGCATGCATTGCACAAAGGATTGTTCGTAGGTCGATTTTTGTTCTAGCGTCCGGTGATCATCGAGGGTTCGGTTGGCAACCTCCTGATCGACCGCATTCCCAAACTGTTTGATCTCTGCAGCGGATAGCACATCACGGGTCAGCAGAAAGCCCCGATCTTTGTAGCGCTGAATATCATGTTCATTGATTGTCTGGGGAAAAGCGGGTTCGGTTTTCATTGTTGCTTCCATGGTCAATGAGTGGGTTTCAACAGCTGCCAGTCAGGAGGTGTTTCAGGATGATCGAGCGGCCCACTGGCGTTTCTGATCACTCTGCGTTGTTCATCAAGCCAACACGCCCATTGACTGCAAGGTACTAATTCATCGTTTCTTTCCGTTTGATGCTGGCGAAGAAGGTTTTGCATCTCTGCGAGTATCCCGGCGTCTTCGCTGCCAACGAGATTGTTCATTTGTAGAGGATCCGATGCAAGGTCGTATAGTTCCTCTCGCCCATCTAATCGCTGACAATACATGTGGGTTTTCGTGCGCACCCCTCGCCATTCGGCACCATCCTGAAACCAGTCAAAATATTTTGAAAAGTTCATCAGGAACAGGCTTTTTCTTTCAGCTTGCGGTTCAGTCGTTGGGTGGAACGTTTTTGATGATAAACCATTTGCCTTTGTCGCCAGTGAGCTTGAAATACTGTCACCTTCAACTGTGGCAGGGATCGGTATCTCTGCGAGTTCACAGATGGTAGGAAAGATATCTACCATGCCTAGCAGGGTATCTGACCTTGTATTAGCTGCGATTTTTGGCGGGTATGAGATGATCGCTGGAATGTGTATTGAACCCTCGTAGGGGTTTTTCTTTGACCACGGATTCACCCCTTGCGAACCGCCCTGAGTACCATGATCGGAAGCAAAGACAAAAATGGTATTGTCTAACTGCGCGCGTGATTCTAGGTGATCGAGCACCTTGCCCAGCATTTCATCGACCGCAAGAATCATGGCGAGATAATGTCGATACATTTCAGTTGAGCTTTCAGTCAGTGCTGCTGGCACATTGTCCGGCAGAGCTATTTCGTTGGGCAGCATCTCGTAGAATTTGTCGGGCGCGAACTTTTCCGGTGTATAGTGAGGTTGGTGTGGTGAAAGAAACAGTAGAAACGGGTCGTTGTCAGCCTCGTCAATAAACTCAAACGCATAGTCTAGTAAGCCTTCGGTTTCATAGCCGCGCCAGCGTTCGTAGTCCCAATCGCCTTTTTGAACAAATCCATTGTAATAAACCATATGTTGATTATAGGCGCGCCAATAATCGAACCCCAGTCTGTCTCGTCCTTTCGGCACCCAGTCAGGTTGCATCGGCATGCGATCAAGTGCAGGCCAGTGTCCCGTGTGAAGATGCCATTTGCCAATCCATGCGGTTTTGTAGTCTTGATGTGCAAACGCATCGCCAATAGAAATTTCAGAATGACGTGTGCGGGTTGAATTAATCAGGTGGCCTGTACTCTGAGGATACCTTCCTGTCACCAGCATCGCTCTCGCCGGGGTACAAACAGGGCAGTTGGAAATCGCGTTGTCGAGTGTAACGCCCATGGCGGCCAGACGATCAATGTTGGGGGTTGTTATTTGGGTCTCGTGATAGCCATGGTTACCGTACAAGGGCAGCGACTGTGCTCTAAGCTGATCTGGAAATAAAATAACAACGTTTGGTTTGTCGATCATGCGCGGCCAAATCCTGAGTCTGTGAGTCGCGCTGTTACGAGTTTTTCGAACGCATGCTGATCCTTCCAGTTCATCGCGCAATTGACGAGTTGACCGGCATCATCAACGAGCGTTTTTCCATCATCAGTAATCACGATAGGGAGTTGTTCCATCTCCAACAACGATTCACTAAACGCCAGATAAACCGCAACCGTGTCGTACAGCAGAGATGATTGTGTTTGCGGATCAATTTCGGAAATGATGGGCCAGTCTTTAACTTGTTCGCACCAGAGAAAATGGTTTGCCATGACGGCTTTAGCCAGTGGGTCCTCGGACTGTTTCACCGCTTCAAAGTTATCGCCTCGTAACAGCACGGTGCCACAAGTGTCGAGTGGCGTAATCGTGATGTCCCATGGCGTTGCAAAGACACGTTGACATGCTAGCGTGTGCTTCTTGACGTTGTACTCCTTCATCGGTTTGTTAGCGCCGAGATACCCTCGTCGAATACTGCCGTGCATGCCGATGAATCTCGAGTTGTTGACCATTTCTGGTGTACGTGCAAGGGCTGCTGCGATGTTGGGTACCGGACCTATACAAATGATGCTGACTTTTTCCGCACTGTTTACCACCACCTCACACATCGCGCCCACGCCATCAAGCAGTACCTCACCCGGATAATCACTCAGATTGAAATCCGTTACCCAAGGTTCATGGGTTCTCTGTGTTTCGTCGAGTGGTATGCCGATACCAATAGGTATATCTGTTCGCCCGGCGATGTGAAGCAGTTTTGCCACAATCTTTGCAGAATAATGCGTGTCTCCGGTATCCGTCGTGATCAACTTGATGTCCAGTTCGGGGCAGCGTAGTAAAAACGCCAGTGCCCAAACATCATCAACGTCAAAACCAATATCGGTATCAAGAATTACAGGGGTTGGCATTGAGAGTTCCTCCGGCATTTGTCTCCGAGTATACGTCAATTGATGATATTGGCATGTGTTTTTAAAAGAGGTATTGTTGCTTTCAAATTCAAATGGGCCGCTTCCACTCATTCAACGAGGGTAAAACATGTCCGAAGCTTCGACCAAAATGCAAGAGCAGTACAATCAGGTTGCGAAAAAGTATTCAGAAAAGCTTGTTCAATTTCGAGCGAACATTCGGCAGAAGTCGGGTGCGTCAGTACGCCCGGTTGAGTCGTTATTTCCAGATTTCAATAAGGTTGGACTAGGCGTTCACCTTGAATTCGCGCGGATGGGCAATCAGCCGGTAACAGATGAGCTTCAACGTCGAGCAGAGGCGCTGAACGTTAACTTTGAGCATCTTGGACTGACACTAGGTACGGTACTCCACAATGTGAATCTAAGAAAACCTGCTTCACCTGAAATGGTTACTTTTATCAGAGATACATTGCTGGAAAGAAAAGTCATTTTTTTCAGGGACCAGCATTTGTCTGAAGATGAGCATGTGTCTTTTGGTCGAGCGTTTGGTGATCTTGATGCATTTCCTTTTGGTAAAGCGGGTGATAACCCATTCATTCTTGAGATTATGCATGGTGAACAAAGCCCCGGTGCAGAAAATGTATGGCATACTGATGTGACCTGGATGGAGAAGCCCTCCCTAGGCTCGATTGCCCAATGTGTGCAGGTGCCGCCTTATGGCGGTGACACCTTGTTCTCCGATAGTTACGCTTGTTATCAAGGCTTGCCTAGCCCGATGCAGGAAAAACTGCAACACCTTCACGGTATCAACGATTACCAGGTGTTTCTCTCGGGGCGTGGCGAGGGCGAGTTGCCAGGGGACATCGTCGAAGGGCTTAAGGAAGAAATTCCGTTTGGCGTTAGTCACCCACTATTAAGAACACACCCGGAAACGGGTAGAACAACACTGTTTATACACGGTGGTTTTCTGCGACATGATTCGCTCTATGACGTGCGCACGCAGGAGACCCTGCCTGCACACGAATCAAAAGAGATTGTTGCATTTTTGCAGCAACAACACGGCAGACCGGAATATACCTGTCGTTTCCATTGGACACCCGGTTCAATTGCATTTTGGGATAATCGTGCGGTTCAGCATTATGCCGCAAACGACTACTACCCACATGAGCGTTTGTTACGTAGGGTGACCGTCAGCGGAGACAGACCTTATTACAAACCAGATGGAACCTAGCAGAGCGGTAACTGACGATAATGGCAGAAGTGCAATAAGCATTTGAACTTTATTGCAGCTCATAAAGTGAGGTATCTTTAGGTCAGTTGCATTAATTAATTGATTTCAGCAAGAGGAAGGAACGATGTCACACGATACAATTATCAAGGGCGCGACCATAATCGATGGTACCGGTGGTGAGCCTATCAGCGCTGATATTGCCATTGATGGCGAGCGAATTTCTCGCATAGGAGATCTTACCGGCGTTGAAGCGGGCAGAACAATTGATGCCGAGGGTAAAATTGTGACGCCAGGTTTCGTTGATTTGCACACACACTTGGATGCGCAGGTAGGTTGGGACCCGGAAATGAAATCTAGCTCTTATCATGGTGTCACGACTGCGCTCATTGGTAATTGTGGGGTCACTTTCGCACCCGTAAGCCAAGGCAACCACCGCCTGTTGGCTGAATTGATGGAAGCTGTGGAAGACATCGGTGCGAATGCCATTATGGACGGCCTGCCATGGAACTGGTCAAGCTATGGAGAGTATCTGGATTCAGTTCAGTCCTTGAAGCCTGCCCTCAATATTGTCGGTCTTGCTGGCCACTCGGCGATACGCTTTGAGGCCATGGGTGATAAATCCATGGACGAAGGCGTGCAGGCAACACCTGACGAACTCGAACACATCAAACGGTTGGTCAAAGAGTCTGTTGAAGAGGGCGCCGTTGGCTTTTCCACCTCTCGCTTCCTTGGTCACCACGTGCCTGACGGCAGGTTGACACCGGGAACCTGGGCAGACTTGAATGAAATGCGAGCGATACAGCAAGCGGTCATCGAAGGTGGCGGTGTTGGTGGCTTATTTCAGGTCGCACCGGACATGGCCTCTCGGCGCGAGATCGAATTTGAAATGTTTCAAACCGGTGCGGAGCTTGGCTGTCACGTTATGTTTTCCGGCGGAGCCGGTGGCAGCGGTGATGGTGGTGTGGGCCGTACTACGCAGTTTTTAGACAAGATGAATGAAGGTGGACGTCGCATGACCAGCGTGTGTCACACGCGACCCAGCGGTGCCATGTTTGGCCTGGCGCAATCCACACCATTTCGCAACACGCCCTGGAAAGAGCTAATGGCGTTGCCTACCATCGCTGATCGTGTTGCCGCGCTGAAGGATCCGGCCACCCGAGAGAGATTGATCACCCGCTCAAAAGAGACTGGCTTTAGGGCTGACCCGGCACTGTTGCACCCGATGGGTATGGGAGATGTGCCGGATTATGATATGAAGCGTGAAAACAGTCTTGAGCAACTAGCCGCGAGACAAGGTAAAGATCCCGTTGAAGTCTATGTCGATCGATTGATTGAGTCCGAAGGCCGAGAACTGTGGAACTTTTGGGCTTTTGGCGGCGCGCTTGAGAATCAGTGGGCGTATATGAAAATGGACCACTGTGTGCCGATGTTGGCGGACGCAGGTGCTCATGTGGGTATTTTTACTGATACGGATTCACCAACCTTCTTGCTTGCAGAACTTACACGTCGTCAGGGGGTATATACATTGCCCGAGGCTGTTCACCGGATTACGTTAAAGTCTGCGGACGTGCTTGGCTTGAAGGACCGCGGTGCTGTGAAAGAAGGCTGGATTGCAGACCTGAATATTATTGATTACGAAAATCTCGAAACCGGATATCCGTATTATGTCAATGATTTCCCGCACAACGGTGGCCGATACATCGTTGAAAGCCAAGGTTACCTTGGCACAATGGTGTCAGGAAAAATGATTCTCGAAAATGGCAAACATACCGGCAGTCGACCTGGCACGGTGATTCGCGAATTTGCTCGAGGCTAACATTTACGATGGCGGGTGCTCCGACAGGCCCGTGCTCGACTCGATGCGCTGCTAACGGAATTTCTCGGCTGCTGCCGATTCGGCAATGCGCATGCAAAACGTTGGGTTGCTTATTTACCTTTGAGTTCTTTGCAAAGTAGGCGCTTAGATCGAAATGACAGTGGGCAGCAAACTTATCCATATCGAGATTTGACGTCTCGTTCAGGGTAGGGCGCAATGTCCTTCCAGTTTAGTCATCAAAAACAGAATAAAGATACTCAGGGAGTAGGTAATGACAAGCAGGCTGGAGGTGAAGGGGTTCGATGAGTTGACGCCCGCGCAGCAGACGCAATATGAACGAATCGCAAGAACGCGATCTGCTGGCGCCGATGATCAGTTTGGAGGGCCATTCGATCCCTGGATTCGTAGTCCAGAGGTAGCACAGCGCGCGATGAGTATGGGTAACTTCGTTTGGGAACGCACGTCCGTAGGTCGTCGCATTGTCGAACTCGCCATCATTGTGACCGGCAGGTACTGGCGCAGCAACGTGGAATGGGTCGCACATGCGAAAATGGCAAAAGCAGAAGGCGTTTCAGACGAAGTCATTAGTGCGGTCTTCGATGAACAGCCGCCGCCCGACGCTGCGCCTGAAGATGAAAAGCTAACAATTGCTGTATGCCGCGCTTTACATGAAACCAAGGATTTGCCGTTACCATTATACAAACAAGCGATAGGCACATGGGGTGAGCATGGGCTTATGGATATCATTCAAACTATCGGTTTTTATACGTTTGTCTCAATGACGTTGAATACATTTAATATTCCCACTGGTGAGGGCGATCCGACGCCTTTCCCTCGCGCCGAGTAGGCCGATCAATGTTTATGCTGTGGCCCTAAAGACGGGCGTCGTACGCTTGGTTGCAAACGCCGAGAGCCATCATAAAACACGC
>CBFHOH010000047.1:0-21550 GCA_965657335.1 Candidatus Azotimanducaceae bacterium | reverse complement strand
CCACTTTCCTACTGCCCCTAGCAGGAAAAATCGGTGTTGCCCTCTGAAAGTCTCGGAAGCCTCGGCCACGATTGCTTTAACCTGCCGAGTGAAGGTGAGGTTCGATTCACGCTGCAGTGCAGCTCTAATGTGCGAATCTAGTGCGCGATCATCGATGTTTTCATCGAAATTTGATGCCTGTTTTTTATCGTTCGCGTGCTGTTCCGTGTTATTCGTCATGCTGTACCTCAAGGGAGAAGGCTTTTTTGTGGATGTATGGGTGGCTCACTGGGCACTGAAAGCTTCCGAAATGCTTCTCTGGCGGTGTGAAGTCGTGACTTTACTGTGCCGCTAGGCAGATTTAATAATGCTGCGATCTCGTCTACCTCAAGCTCCGACAAATAAAATAGGGTCAAAATAATCCGTTGGTTCTCTGGCATCTTCGTAAGCACATGATTATTAAGCTCCGATTGTTCAAACGCATCCATATCCCCTGATCGCACTTCGAGCACGAGCCATTCGTCATAGATTTGGTCGGCTGTTTTAGTCACTATATATAGACGGCAGGTATAGAGGTCAGGTTCATTTTATTTTCGGCCGCCATTTAACAAAACAGCTAGCACCCAAGATAAGGCTGGTGCTTGATAACTAACAGAGGTAGACATGTCATCAAATAAAGAATGCAGAATAGGTTTGTTAGGTGCCGCCAGAATAACGCCACCGGCAATTATTTTGCCGGCTCAGGAAATCCCCGCAGCGCAGGTGGTTGCTATCGCTGCCAGAGACAAGGTACGGGCGCAGCGTTTTGCTGCGGAGCACAATGTGAGCCGGGTGGCGGACAGTTATCAGGCGTTAGTCGAAGATCCCGAGTTGGACTTGATTTACAACGCGCTGCCTGCCTCTGAGCATTTACCCTGGACGATGAAAGCACTTTCGGCTGGGAAAAATGTATTGTGCGAGAAACCTATTGCACTAAATGCCGACGAAGCACTCCGAATGGTCGAACTCGCGGCTACCTCAGGTTGCTTGATGATTGAAGCATTTCACTATCGGTACCATCCGGTAATGGCTCGAGTGCTTGAGCTTTTGGCCGGAAATGCGATTGGTGATATCAAGCATATCGAGGGCGTATTTAATGTTGCGATAGAAAACACGCAAGATATTCGTTACCAAAAAGCGCTGGGAGGCGGCGCGTTGATGGACCTTGGTTGTTATCCGTTGCATTGGCTAAGGACCTGCATGGGGGCTGAGCCTAATATCGTGTCAGCCACCGCCAGCGTGACTGAGTCCGACGTTGATGTCTCTCTCTCAGGAGAGATGGTGTTTCCTTGTGGTGCGACAGGACGTATTGCCTGCTCAATGGCAGCGGGTATAAAAATGGAAAATGCGCTGAGGATTGAGGGGGCGACGGGATCTCTTGAGGTGATAAACCCGCTTGTGCCTCACTTTGGTTACAAAATTACGCTGCGTGAGGGGGCTTCAAGCGAAAATCGTGTCGCGGCGCGCGAGCAAGATATAAAGGTGACGGGCCATTCAACCTACTACCATCAACTAGATGCGGTTGTTGAGTTGCTGGCTGGCACTGGTGACCAAATCACCGGCGGGCAAGATTGCGTGAACAATATGCGCGCAATAGACGCGTTATACCGCGCGGCGAATGTCTCTGAGTTTAAGAGGTAACGAAGACCGCGACGCCTACAAAATCCGAACAATTGGCGGCATTCTGTCTGCTATAATCGCGCGCTTTTAACTTGGCACCCTGAGATTGTGCCCGGTGCGATTATGCTTAGGAGCTACCCAATGACACTTAAACTTAACACCCTGATTTCCCTTGTTATTGCGTTGTGCGCACTATTTGCGGCACCAACGTCTCTGGCGCAAAGCCTTTGGTCCTCAGAAGTAGAGCTCGGCGCGGTATTTACTTCGGGAAATACTGACGAGCAAAATATTAAATTTCGTGGCCAGGCAGTACGTGACTCCGAGCAGTGGCAGCATAAGGTCTATCTCGATACGTTGAACTCATCCAAAAATGATGTCAAAAGCGCTCAAAAGTCCTACTTGTTCTATCAGGGAGACTATAAACTGCAGGTCGGCTCGATGTTTGGGCGAGCCTCCTACGAGGATGACAAGTTTAACGGCTATGATTACCAGGCTGACTTTACTTTCGGTTATTCGCGCCCAATATATGACAATGGACCTCACAAGCTGAATGGAGACGCGGGCTTCGGTTACAGAGTTTCTGAACTAACAACTGGTCCAAGTGAGAATGAAGCAATCGTTCGTCTCGCACTGGATTACGTGTGGGATATCAACGAGAACGCCCAGTTTAAGCAGTTACTGAGCACAGAAATTGGCAGTGATGCGACGATCTCACGATCGGAGTCATCTGTTAGTGCAAATATTGCGGGTGATCTGGCGATGAAATTCTCAATCAATGTGAAAAATAATACAGATGTACCGCTGGGAACCAAGAAAACTGACACAGAGAGTGCAGTGACACTCGTCTACAAGTTCTAAATGCAACAAAAGGATCGATACCAATGTTCGAAATCAAACCCATAGAAGAGCAGGACTTTGACGAGATTTTGGCGTTGAATGAGGCCAATGTGCCTCATGTGAACTCGATAGACCACAATGAGCTGAGGAGTCTGGGTGAGCAATCCAAGGCCTTTATCAAGGTGGAGGAGGCCGGTAAGCTGGCAGGACTGGTGATTGCATTGGCGCCGGGGCAGGCATACCAGTCCATGAACTATCGATGGTTTTCCGATAAATTTGACCAGTTCCTGTACATAGATCGCATTATGGTCAGCCCAGATTTTCGCCGTCGTGGCGTTGCCACACTGATATATGATGAGCTGGCCCGGCTTTGCCAACAGGTTGGGTTAGAGCGCCTGACCTGCGAAGTGAATATCATGCCACCCAACCCGGGCTCACTCGCGATGCATGAAAACATCGGTTTCATTCAAGCTGATACTCAAAAGACTGATGGCGGCAACAAAGAAGTGTCTCTTTTGGTAAGAGAAGTGGCTATATAACGACTTTAGATGTGTTCTGCAAAATGTTGAAATATAACTATATTTTCGATTTTAAGTGCCGCTATTTAGCCGGGTACGGTCCGCCGGAATCCAACTTGGCCTGATGACCTGCTCGATTTATTGCGTTGTCAGCGTTTTGATAAAATCACTTTTTAAAATCTACTTGATAAAAACCTGCTTAAATATTGATATTATTCAATTTATCTTCCGTTTAATCCATTGCGTTAAGCGATAGTAGCCACTTTTGGCTGCCTGACCGTCTATGAGCATCTGCTACTTGCGTCAATCGATCTTTGCCGAATGAGCATTCGGGCACTGAACCAACACAGAACCAACACAGAACCCGAATCTGAACTAGCTACTTGATTGATCGACGCCGGACTATGGCTTACGAAACAACATGGTGAATCTGTCGGTGTTGCCTGAAACCGAACGTCTGCCCACTTCATACTTCAACTCATCATCTGCGCGATAGTGAAGAGTTGAATAGTCTATAAATTCGAAGCCGGTAGCCTCCACTTCCTTAATGACCTGAACAGGGTCTATACGGCGCCAATTTTCACCGCTTTCCGATTGCATGTGTCTTCGAGTATGGTCCACGACGCCGTATAAACCGCCTGACTTGAGCGCATTAAATGTGGCGTGATTGATATTTACGCGCCCCTCAGCGGTAAAATTGTGCATATTGCGGAAGGTCAGGACCATGTCCAGATTTTTTATACCGAAGCTGAGCTCTGGGACAGTAGATTTTCTTGCACCTTCTTTTCGGCTGAAATTTGATCGGTCGAAGGGGATGACCTCGAGAGATGAAAAGCCTGGTTTGCCTATTAGTGCCTCTCCTGTGCGCTCGGCACCGATGGATACGTACAGCTTGCCTTTTTCCTCAAGCACAGGCGCCAAAAGTTTTGTGTACCATCCGCCGCCAGGCATCAATTCAAGCACTTTCATGTCGTCTCGCAAACCAAAAAATGCGAGTGTTTCGACAGCTTTTCTATTTTTATCTCTTGCGGTTTCCTGTGCCGTTCTGCGCTCGTCTGCAAGTGCTGCGTTTATTTTCTCTTCAGTGGCTGCGAAGTCAGATGCTGCCAAGGTATTCAAAGACAAGCTGCCGAGCAGCAAGGCCACAATCAATTTCATTTTGTTCTCCCAACGTTTGAAAGGGAATGATACCAATACAATTGCCGCCGGTATCCAAATCATTTAGCCTCATACAAAACTTTTTGTAATCGCAGATGAAGCGAGGTGAATTGAACATGGAGTCGAACACGGCAGCATCCATGTGGTTGAGACAAGTCGCCATGGTGGCCAAAGAGCGCGATCCTGTTCGTCATGAGGTATTCGAATTGCTTGGTCTGACGTCAGACTTTGAGGACGACGGTGTTTCCGTCTTTGGGCTGCATAATTCGGTGATGGCAATAGGTGACACTTTCCTAGAAATTGTGGCGCCGACTCAGGCCAACACGACTGCTGGCCGACTGCTCGAGCGCATGGGCGGTGATGGTGGTTACATGGTGCTTGTGCAAACCGATGATATTGATTTTTATCGATCGCACACAGAAAATCTTGGCGTGCGTAAAATTTGGCAGGCAGACAGGGAGAACGTAAAAGCATTTCACATGCATCCGAAAGATCTTGGCGCCACCATTGTCTCTATAGACTGGATGGCACCAGAGGACGAGTGGGCATGGGCCGGGAAAGGCTGGCAATCCAGAAGCGCGAAATATGTTGATAAAATCACGGCGGTCGACGTGCAATGCAACGATCAGCTAACCACCGCCAGGCGCTGGGCGGATGTGCTGGATCAGCCGACGCAATTGGAAGGCGATACGCATGTCTTGCGCATGAAGGCTGGCAAGGTGAATTTTGTAGCTGCACTTGATGATAGAGGAGAGGGTGTCTGCGGCATCGAATTCAGGGTAAGCGATAGGGATGCGATAAAAGCCAAAGCGAAGATGCTAGGTCTTAAATGGCGGGATAATGAGTTAATGGTGGCTGGCACTCGGTTTCGTTTTGTTGATGCAGATGAATCCACGCAAGTGTAATAAGTTGCCGGCAAAGATGCGTCGCGGCAGAGGGCAGATAAGATGTTGTTTTTAATCGGTGAACGCGTGATCAGCAAATCAGAGAAGGCGGGATCACGGTCTTGCGCGATTTGCGGCGACGATGAGCAATTTAGTCGTGTGACCGAAACCAGCTACTTTTGTTTTTTCGGTTTGCCGTTATTATCGATAGATAGGCTGGCGGACTTTTACCAATGTGATCGGTGTCGTAACGCCTACAATGACCTCACAGCTGAAATGCCTGCTCAGGTGCCTGTACTTCAACGTACATTGAGCTACATTCAATTGGGGTATGGTCAGAGCCAGCAAAAAAACGTTGTTCATGACATCTGTCTGAAACTTTGCGGGTTCGAGTACTCCCAAGAAGAGATGCGCAAAGCAGCTTACCAGTTGGAATCGGGCGAGTCCGAATACATGGAATACCTGCGACAAGCAGCGTCTCGGATGAATACCCAGGGTAAAATGCAGGTCATTGAAGCGGCTTTTTTGATGACTTATGTGTGTTGCGAAATCCAATATGAAGATCGCCTGCGGGTGAACCTGATTGGCAACGCGCTTGGTGTTTCGCTCGAATTTGTTGAATATGCAGTGCAGCAAGTCAGGCAAAACAGTTACTACGGAGTGCGTCGTCTAGTGCCCGTGAGGAGCTGAATATTGACAACTAGTGATCAAATCAGGACACTTGATGGCTCATCGTATTTCGGCTTTCACGGCTTATGTATGCTAATACCAGACTAGATAAACGTGGCGTGCCCATGGGGCAAATTCTGAATTCCGTTCAGGCCCTGAGTGCTAGGGGGTTCACGCAGGAGCAGGCGTTAGTGGGCACCGGGTTAGTGCCGGCAGATCTTCAAAACTTTGACTTACGGGTCAGTTATCGCCAAAGAATCCAGCTGCTAGGCAACATGCTTGCGCTTATCAATGACAACGGGTTCTGGCTCGACTACCCCAATGAAGTATCAATCTCCGACTACGGTTTACTCGGGTACGCGATGATGAGCAGCGCAACACTCGATAAAGCTGTTCAGATCGGTGTGAAATACCATCGAATGGCAGGTTCGTTATTTAATTTGGCTTTCCTTCGGGAAGATAATATCGCTGGAGAGGACGCGCGTGCATTGCCTCTAAATCCGGAGCGCCCGCAAGCAGTGCTTAGGCTGGAAAACGTACTAGCCAAAGGTGAGGTAGGTCAATATGTTGCGGAGTCTTTATTTGTTGACCTAGCGCCTTTGATTAGCCTGTTGCTGGGCAAGCCCTTTCAACCCTTGGAAATCCATCTTAGTTATCCCAAGCCCGAATATGCTGAGCGATACGAACAGGCATTCGGCTGTCCGGTTTACTTTAATAAACCTTTTTCTGAATTCCATTTTGACGCTGCGCTGTTGAACCACCAATTAGCGGAAGCAGACTCAAGCACCGCTCAGACATGCGAAGAAAGCTGCCGAAAAGTACTGAATCAACTGGATATTGGTGTCGACATTATCGCTAATATTTGCCATTTGCTGTTAAGCACGCCAGGTGAGTTTCCGAAGCTTGATGCGATAGCAAGCAAGTTATCAATCGGTACGAGAACCCTACGAAGGCGGCTCAAAGGGCTTGGCACGAGCTATCAAAAGATACTCGATGACGTAAAGAAAGAGCTGGCGATTGAGTATCTGCAGACGACCACGTTAAGCGTGCAGGAGATTTCGGACCTGTTAGGTTACTCAGAAGTGACCAACTTTAGACGGGCATTTGTAAAGTGGGTACAACTGTCACCTTATCAGTATCGAAAAAAAATAGGTGTGCCCGGAGAAGCGAACAGTCAGGGAACCGGCGCGGATGACCACAGCAATATGACTTGACGGTGCTGTCAGACCCGATAATTCAGTTCGCCAGCCCATACTGGTTTTTGGTGTAAGACATGGAAATGTCAGTTGGAAGATAACAATTCAAGGAAAGAATAATGAGAAAGACGGTTTTTACGGCTATCGCAGCCCTTACCATGCCCATCGCGGCTCATGCTGATTTTATCGGTGTTTATGTCGGAGGCGGAGCCTGGATCAGTGATTTTAGCGGTGACATTATTGCCGACTTGTCACTGGATAATGACTTGAATATTCAAGGTGACACCAGCAGCTATATCTACGCGGCATTCGAACACCCGGTGCCGCTGTTACCTAATATAAAAGTTGCTAAAACCAGGTTAGACGATTCGGCAGTAGGGACCCTTTCCACTGATGTTGACTTCAATGGAGAGCTTTACGTAGCTAACGAAACAGTGGCGACCGAACTTGATTTAAGTCATACAGATTTAACGCTCTATTATGAGATTATTGACACCGTGCTCGATTTCGATCTGGGCATAACGGCGCGCTATTTTAACGGCGATGTTGGCCTTAATGGTAACAGGGAGGCCATCGATCTGGTGTTACCGATGCTCTACGGGCGCGCTAAAATAGGGCTTCCCTTTACGGGTACCTATATTGGTGGGGAAGGCAATATCATATCGTACAGCGGTAACCAGCTTTCAGATCTCTCGGTGCATGTTGGCTGGGAGACGGAGAATTTTATCTTACCCGAATTCGGTGTACAGTTGGGTTATCGCCAATTTACACTCGACGTCTCTGAAGAAGACGCAGACGTCGCTGTTGATGCAAGTGCAGACGGCGTCTTTGTTAATTTAACCGCTCATTTCTAGCAACTATTGCGAGCCTAATATGCCATCAGAACCCATCAAGTATATTGATCGAACCCGGGCGTTTTACTCTGCTCAAGACTTCAGTCCCTATAACTATGCACATCATGAATCGACCCCCTTTCATCGTCTACAAAAGCCGTTGTCGGAATGTCGGGTCGCGATCGTACTGACGGCGGTCACCCATGGTGATATACCTAAAAACCTGCGCGGTGCTGAGTCACATTCCCTCGATGATGTGCCTGAAAACTTCAGAACTGATGAATTATCTTGGGACAAAGTGACGACCCACACTAACGACCGCCAGTCATTTTTTCCGCTTGAAGTGCTGCAGTCGCTCGAGACAGAGCTGATGATAGGCTCGCTAGCACCGCGTTATCACTTCGTTCCAACTGAATACAGCCAACGTAATACGCGCGAGAATGATGCGCCGGCAATTGTCGAAGCCTGTATTGAAGACGAAGTAGACATCGCACTTTTGATACCATTGTGACCTATTTGCCACCAGACCGTCAGTTTGACGGCCAGAGCAGTAGAAGAGGCTGGTATCGCGACAGTGGTCGTCGGCTCAGCGTGGGATATTGTGACTTACTGTGGTGTGCCACGATATTTGCATAACGATTTGCCGCTAGGCAATCCGCTAGGTAAACCCTACGACAGTGTCAGTCAGCGCAAGTCAGTTATTGCCGCCCTTGACATGGTGGTCAATTCGAACGAGCCGGTGGCGACGCAGTCTGACCTTCAGTGGCAAGAGGATGGTGATGAAAGTTGGAAAGAAAACTATATGCGAATCACCGAGGCTGATCTTGCCGAGTTGAAAAAAGCGGGAGAAGAGAACAGGGCGCAACGGTTAGCAGCCAAGAAGGCGGGCCTAACCCGAAGCCAGCTTTAGCCAAGCTGCGTCATCAAACGAGTCAGTCTGTGTTTGTCACTGGGTCGTTTGACGCTTGTCTAGCGTCGAGTTCTTCGCGTATTTTCACATATTCTTTTTCGTTCAATGAAAACCGTGAAAAGATCAGTGCACCAATGCTGTAGCAGACGAGTGGAAAAATAGCATAGAGCGTTAGTAATGCGGTTTTCGCTGATTCTGTTTGTTCAACATTTGGTACGAAACCCGATGCGCTGAGTACAAACCCGGTCAACATCAGCGTAATGCCTGTCGCTGACTTGAAAACTAGATTCCACGCAGCAAAGTACGTTCCTTCCTTACGCTTGCCTGTTTGAACCTCATCGTAGTCGATAATGTCTGATTGAATTGACGGTGCGACGACAGCACCGCTGCCAGCACCGAGGCCGCAGATAAAAGCGAGCACAAAGATGTGAACAACTGCACCCTCTGTCAGAAAGAACATGCCGCCAAAACCAAATGCCGTTACGAACATCGAAAACATCCACATCGCTTTTTTACCGACCCGCTTGGATATTGGAATCCACAGGGGCACCGAAGCGATTGAAGGTACTAGGTAGGCAAGAATGTAAAAGACCGTGTGTTCGGGTCGGCCCACAACATACTCTGCAACGTAAGGCGTCAAAATACCGATGGTAGCGCCACCGCTACTTTCGATCAGAAACACAATAAGCAGTAGTTTTGCGTGTTTATTTTTCCAAACGTCCGAGAAAGCCGTAATCGGATTCGTTTCACCGCGTCCCTGAAACTCTGGACGTTCGCGAATGCTAAACGCCATCCACGCGATTAACACGGCTGTCGTAGCGCCCGCAATTAATGTGATGTTATAAGCAACTTCTCTTGGTGAGTCGCTCCTGATCAGTAGAAACATGCCGACCAATGCAAGCAGAGAGCCTGTATTCCAAAGCATGTGGCGCCAACCGAAAATTTTAGTCCGCTCGTGATAGTTGAGCGAGAGCTCGGCGCCGAGAGAGGTGTGTGGCACGACAAAAATCGTCATGGAGGTATAAAACATCAATATTGCAGTGCCCATCCAGAGGTTGATGTGCCATCCGGTCAATGATGGTGGTGGGTTCCACATCATATAAAACGAGGCAACGACGGGGATAATAGATGCAAATATCCAAGACTTTCGCCGACCTGATTTAAGCGTTGTGCGATCGGAAAAATAGCCCGCTAGTGGATCGGTTATCGCATCCCAGATCCTTGAAACACCAAATATGACGCCCATGATCGCCGGCGATATCAGCAGCACGTCAGTTGAGAATTTCATTAGATAGAGGGCAACGATGAAAAACATGAACCCAACGCCAATTGTCGGCAGGTTGTAATTGATAATCGATTGCAGCGGAAGAGGCGCTTCTTTCTGATCTATACTGTTTTTGCTCATCTGTTACTTTTTACCGCCTTTGGTTCAGGAAGCGAATATTCACCGACACCTAGCCAATCAGACATACCACCACCGTAAGTCCATCTGTTTAAACCGAAACCAACGAGGCCCATGACAATATTCGACACACATGTTGCTATAAATATACCTGTTACACCCATGAAAGATTCCCCAATATAAGCCAAAGGAACGTAAATAACGAACATTCGCACGACAGACATTGACGTTGAGATCAAGGGCTTGCCAAGTGAGTTAAACGTCGCGCTGGACATCATTAATACGCCCCAGGCGCCATAGCTGAAGGGAACAAGGGTCAGATACAGTTTTGTATATTCCGTGACAAGCGGGTCATCATCGAACAGGGCGCCGATGCTGTCGCTAAAAAGGAAGAAAATGATGGCGACAAATAGGCCCCACACCATTGACCACAGGAACGAGACAAGCATGCCCTGATTCGCTCTCACCTTTTCTCCGGCACCGCTGTTTTGACCCACAAAGGGGCCAATGCTCGCGGATAAAGCGAACAAAGGAATCACGGACAAGGCCTCAACACGCGAGGCGATACCAAATCCAGCTACCGCCTCTTTGCCATAGCCCGCGAGCAGGCTAACAATGATCGCGGTTGAGATTGGGCCAATAAGATTGGTTGCGGTCGCGGGCAGACCGACGGCGAGAATAGATCGCCAGGAATGCATGACGCCAGCGAGCGTTCGCTTGCTAAAGTCGATGAGATCTTCCTGCTTAATTAAAACATAGAATGTCACGACGCAAAGGACAATCCGCGATATGAAAACTGCCCATGCTGCACCTTCCAACCCCATTGCAGGTAAACCAAACCAGCCGAAAATAAAAATGGGGTCAAGCACTGCCTGCATTGCCGCGCCGGAGACCATAATGGTACCGGAGATTTTTGCATCCCCTGTCGCGCGCAGTGCGTTAGCGCCCATTGAAGGCAGCGAGAAGAATATCAATGCGATGTACCAAATCTGCATATAACCGACGATATGCTGCAGTGTATCTTCAGTCGCGCCCATCATCCGAAACAAAGGTTCGATGCTTAAATAACCGATGACAGAGGTCACCAGCATGACGACCGCAAGCAACCCCAAACCGTCGGTTGCAAGCCGTTTTACCTGATCGTGATCCCCGCCGCCGACGGTGCGTGCAAGTACAGAGGAAAGACCAATGGAAATGCCCAGTGACAGTGAGCCAAGCGCGCCGGTCACCGCAAACGTAAAACTGTAGGCCGCGAGTTCATTGGTGCCGACCAACCCAAGCAAGTAGGTCTCAAAAAGTGCAGCCCCGAGATTAGACGTGATGCCAAGAATCATCGGTAAAACCAGTCCCATCAGACCGGCGCTGATAGTGCCTCTGGTCAGTTTAGCAGGTGCCACCATAGATCAGACCGGCGCCATGCGTGCTAAACGAGGGGCTTTGGGTGCGGGGAAACCGGTTTCAATGATATCAAGTAGAAATTGCTGGGTGCTTGCGTGCTCTGTTGCATTCCATAGATTAATCTTTTGCTCCGGATCATCGTTCATATTGTATAACTCGCCTTCATCTCCATCATAAATCGCGCTTTGCCCGTAGCTGGTGCAAAGCCATCCTGATTTGTGATAAACGCTTCTCAGATGCATATCAATTGGGCCGTGTTCGGAATCCCATTCTGTGAGCACAAATTCGCGACCCTGTTCTTCCGCCTGCGCATCTGTCCGCGGCAGCGGTTTGCCCTCGGTCCAGTCGGGTTCTGGAATGCCGGCAATTTCGCAAAAAGTACTTGCCAAATCCACGTGGCCAACCGGCAGCGTAACGGTTTCCCCAGATGTGTTGTTGTGCTCTGCGGGGGACCAGATAAAGGGCAGTCGCATGAGAGCATCAACGTGATAAGGGCCTTTGAACAGCAGTCCGAAGTCACCCTGAAATTCACCATGATCAGTGGTAAATATGATGTCGGTGTTCTGATCCCAACCCTTGTTCTTGAGCCAGTCCATCACTCGCCCGCAAGCTTCATCGATAAGTTCATTCTCAACGTGCGTCATGGCGTTGATTTCTCGAACTTGATCGGCTGTCATCTCTTGCGGGATGAATTCTCTCGGTGATTCAAGGTTCGTCCAAAGGTTACCCTCATAGTACCCAAGCCAGTGTTTTGGTTTTGTTGCGAGCAACGCGCGCATCTCTTCGCGATCTTCTGAATACAGCGAAGGCAGCGGTAAGTCGCGCCAGTTTATACGTGAAATTTCGGAAGCGGGCGGGTCCCATGGATGATGTGGGTCGGGGAAACTCATCCAGCAAAACCAGGGTTTAGTCTCATTTTGTGCTTCAAGCCAGTTCAACGTGCGATCAGCCACCCAATCGGTATGGTACAGCGTCCTTGGTACATCTGTTGGCCATACCTGGGGTGCCTGAGTATCCCCGGTGCCAATGGTGTTTTGCCCCTTGCTAGTGACCATGGGATAAAATTTTGACTTCAATTCAGCATGCTCAGCCGTCATCCAGCGATCGTAGTGACTATGGCCCTCAAAAAAGTGATTTGCGAGCTCCATCCTATCAAAGCCTCGGTGCGGGCCTGTGTTGCCCTCAAATGCCATGCGATTTTCGAAGAAATCTTCAGGTTTACCGAGCCAAGGCTCAAAATGGGCTTTACCCAGCAGTGCAGTGTTGTAGCCATGGTCTTTTAACCAATGTGCAATAGTCGGAGTGTTTTCCGGCAGTGAAACGCCATTCATCCATACACCGTGGCTTGCAACGTGCTGTCCGGTGATGATCGTTGCGCGGGCGGGCATGCAAACCACATGCTGATTATGGGCACGCTGATAGTTAATGCCTTCGCTGGCGAGCTTATCGATGTGAGGGGTTTTTGCGAACTTACCACCGTTGCATCCTAGCGCATCAAAGCGCATCTGATCAGTAGTGATAAATAAGATGTTTCTCTTGGTAGGCAATGCTTGCTCCGTGCTAATCAGGGCTTATGTTTCAGGATGCAGTAAGTCAAATAAGGTGATAGCAGACGTCGAACGAGTCTACACTAAGCGACTGCATGAATGTTGAATATGTTGCTCAACTCGGAGGCCTTAAAAAGCCCGACGGATGCTATGGAATAGTGCATGAACGAAACGCGACGTCGGGCTCGTTGTGTGTCGATACTACTTAACTACGTTTGATGCAGGCTACTTTTTCGCGTGCAGCCTTACCGGTAAATGGGCGTAACCTTTAACAAATGAGGAGTTCACCATTTCCTCTTTTCCCACCACTTCAACCTGCTCAAAACGCTCGAGAATTTCTTCCCAGAGAATCCTGAGTTGCATCTCTGCGAGCCTATTGCCCATGCAGCGGTGTATACCAAAACCGAAGGATAGGTGCTGGCGTGCTTTTGGTCTGTCGATAATAAAGTCATCGGCACGATCGATCACGCTGCTGTCTCTGTTACCCGAGACGTACCACATAAGAACTTTGTCTCCTGCCGCTATTTTTTTGCCGCCAAGCTCTGTGTCCTGCGTTGCGGTTCTTCTCATGTAGGCGAGCGGCGTTTGGTATCGAATGATCTCGGCAACCATATTCGGTATGAGACTGGGATCCGCGCGCAACTTGTCATATTCGGCCGGGTTTTCGTTTAAAAACTTTACTCCGCCACTGATCGAATTCCGCGTTGTGTCGTTTCCACCAACGATTAGTAGTATGAGATTGCCAAGGTATTCCATCGGGTCCATGTTCTTGGTCGATTCGCCATGCGCTAGCATCGAAATAAGATCGGAACCTACTTCTTCGCTATTCACTCGTTCGTTCCAGAGTCTGGTGAAGTATTCGAGACACTCGATAAGCTCAGCGCGTCTTTCATCTTCACTGGCAACAATACCGGATTCCTCGTCTGCGGTGGCAACGTCGGACCAGCGTGTCAACTTGCGACGGTCCTCGAAGGGAAAATCAAACAAGGTCGCCAACATTTGAGTGGTGAGTTCGATTGACACTTTATCAACCCAATCAAATTCTTCATCCAGCGGGAGAGAATCGAGAATGTTTTGTACTCTTTGCCTAATCGTGGATTCAAGCTTGGCTAAATTAGTGGGCGCGACAACACCACTGACCTCTTTTCGCTGGTTATCGTGTTTGGGGCGGTCCATCGCGATGAACATCGGCAGCGTAAAGTCTTCGTCTTGGTCTGCTACGGTAATCGAGCCCTCGGAGGAGAAAATCTCCGGCGTGGTGTCAACGTACATGATGTCTTTGTAGCTCGTCACGTTCCAAAACTTACCTTCGACCTCATGCTCCTGCAGATGCACGGGGTCTTCCTTGCGTAGTCGTTCGAAGAAGCCGACGTGACTGTCGTGGTGGAAGATATCCTGGCGAATCATGTCGAACTCTTCCAATGGAATTGCATAGGGATCAAGCGTAGGGGATGGGTTCAATGCTTCACTCATGGATTGCCTCTCAATATGTATTGCGCGTTCGTATAAAAATACCTTATCGAACGAGCCATAGAAACACATAATCTAACTTGGCGACATATTCGTGGCGAAGCGTTCGATATCTGGTGTTGATTTATAAGTCACATGAATACGTTACTGGTGGTATTATTCCGGCCAATTAATTCAGTCAACAATAACGGTGTAAGTGTGGAATTTAAAAGCCCTCCGATGATAACCAAGGCTGACAATCCGCTGGATTCTTTGGCAGGTGTTGAGTTATCAGCGATCTCAAAAGCATATTTCGAAATTGCGCACCTGAAAAATATGTTCCGTCAGGGTTGGTTGAAGCGAGAGATTAGCCAGTCGATTTGTGAATCGGTTGCCGAACATTCTTTTGGGGTCGCAATGCTCTGTTTGCTGCTTTTACCCCAGAGACCGGAACTTGATCCGCTAAAAGTAATCAGATTTGCGCTTATTCATGATCTCGGAGAGGTCTATGTCGGCGACATTACACCTCATGATGGCGTATCTAAAGCTGACAAGGACAAGATGGAGGCAGCAGCTGTGCTGCAAATTCTTGGGAAACTCGAGCACGCAGAGGGTTTGATCGAAAGTTGGTACGAATATGAGGCACAGAAGTGCGATGAGGCACAATTCGTCAAAGAGATTGATCGATTGGAGCTCGTTCTCCAGACGGCTATCTACCAACAAAATACCGACTTAGATGGTGCTGAGTTCTATCGCGGCGTCACGTCAGTGATCAAATCCTCACCGATGATTGAGGAATTTGAAGCGTTGAGAGCGGTCTTTGATGCCGACACTCAGTCGCCGTAAACCGGGTACGGCAATTTGATATTGAGATCCTGTTAGCCTCAAGCGGCGATTTCTGCACTTTTTTACGCTAGATTCCACAAAAACAGTGCTTCAGGGCCTAATCCCAATTTACCCGGAAGCGCATTTCCACTAAAGTAGCGCTCCCGATTTCAGTGTTTGGAAGAACAAATGACGAACTATTTTAATACGCTTTCACTGCGTGAACAGCTTGCCCAGCTTGGTAAGTGCGAATTTATGAATGCTGCCGAATTCGAAGATGGCGTTGACTATCTGCGTGGCAAGAAGCTCGTCGTCATTGGCTGCGGAGCTCAGGGACTCAATCAGGGGCTTAATCTTCGCGATAGCGGCTTGGACGTGTCATACACGCTGCGAGCATCTGCAATCGAGGAACAACGCCAGTCGTGGAAAAACGCGACTGAAAACGGATTTACCGTCGGGACTTATGATGCGTTGATTCCCACAGCGGATGTCGTACTTAACCTCACGCCGGATAAGCAACATACAGCCGTGGTCAATGAAGTCGTTCCCCTGATGAAACAGAATTCGTGTCTCGCATACTCTCATGGTTTTAACATCGTGGAAGAGGGCATGAAGGTGCGGGAAGATATTACGGTCATTATGGTTGCGCCTAAATGCCCGGGTACCGAAGTTCGTGAAGAGTACAAGCGCGGTTTTGGCGTGCCTACACTTATAGCGGTTCATGAAGACAACGATCCAAGAGGCGAAGGACTGGCTATTGCCAAAGCATACGCCGCCGGAACAGGTGGTCATAAAGCGGGCGTGTTGATGTCTTCGTTTATTGCCGAAGTGAAGTCTGACCTGATGGGTGAGCAAACCATACTTTGCGGCATGCTACAGACCGGCTCACTGCTTTGTTTTGACAAAATGATTGAAAAAGGACTGGATGCGGGATACGCCGCCAAGCTGATTCAGTATGGTTGGGAAACAGTCACCGAGGCGCTGAAGCACGGTGGTGTGACCAACATGATGGACCGCCTGTCTAACCCTGCAAAAATCAAAGCGTTTGAACTTGCGGAAGAAATGAAAGACATTATGCGTCCGCTTTACCAAAAACATATGGACGACATCATGAGCGGCGCCTTTTCTGAGGGCATGATGGCTGATTGGGCTAAAGATGACGAAAAGCTGTTGGGCTGGCGACAGGAAACCGCCGAAACTGGCTTTGAGACTACCGATATCACTGACCAGGATATCCCCGAGCAGGAGTACTTTGATCACGGTACGTTGATGGTCGCCATGGTAAAAGCTGGTGTTGAGTTAGCTTACGAGACAATGACCGCTGCTGGCATCAAGGATGAGAGCGCATACTACGAATCACTGCATGAAACACCTTTGATCGCCAATACGATCGCACGTAAAAAATTGTTTGATATGAACAGCACAATTTCCGATACCGCTGAATATGGCTGTTACCTCTATAATAATGCTTGTCTGCCATTGTTGACTGATTTCATGAAAGGCATTGATATTGATGTCATCGGTCGTGGGCTTGGCCTCAATGATCTAGGCGTCGACAATCAGCGACTGATTGAAGTGAATGCCGTCGTTAGGTCCCACAGCGTTGAGCAAATTGGCGCCACCTTGCGTGGTTATATGAGCGCGATGAAAAGGATCGTGTGATCGCGAACGATCCAGCACAACCGGATAAACAATCCGTTAAGCCTGATATTATTTTTGACGCCTGTACGATTCAGTTTAATGAACAATTTAAGCTGAGTCGTGTGTCGTGGCGAATCGCTGCGGGTGAGTGTTGGGTGATTGTTGGCGGTAACGGCGCCGGAAAATCGGCGCTTGCGGCGACTTTTATGGGTGAGGGCGAGCACTTGAGTGGCTCGCTTCATAACGCCCCACCGGTTGAGAGCGTTCAGGCCGTCTCCTTTGAAGTGCAATCAAAACTCATCGAACAGGAGCGTCTAGAAGACGATAGTCGTATTCTAGATGTCATTGATGAGGGCTCTACTGCGGCAGAAATTCTTCAGCGAGGCGACTGTGATACGATCTTGTTGCCAGCACTTGTTGAGCGCTTCGGTCTGCAGTCGCTTTTAGATAGGAGCTTTAGCAAGCTTTCTACCGGAGAAACCAGAAAGTTACTGTTAGTGCGTGCGCTGGCAAGTCATCCCGAACTATTAATTCTGGATGAACCCTTCGATGGTCTTGATGTTGACACCACAGCTGTACTGGCGGCCGAGCTGGCGCGGCTTTCTGCGTCGCAAGCGATGTTGCTTGTACTCAATCGCTGGGATGAAATCCCTGACTTCGTCACACACATCGCTTACATGGCCGAGGGTGAGTTGCAGCACACTGTTGCAATCCACGATCGCGAGCAAGTCGCGGCGCTGAAGAAATTGCTTCACCTGAAGACGACGGATCTTGCGATTCCCGGGCCTGTAGTCGATGAGAATCATAGTCACTCAAAAAAGTTGAATCCGGACGACCCGTTGGTGTGGTTGAAGCAAGCGCACATTCGCTACGGTGATAAGACGATTTTTGAACGGGTTGATTGGCGTATTAATCCTGGTGAGCACTGGCAACTATTCGGCCCCAATGGCAGTGGCAAAACCTGCTTGCTTAATCTTATTACCGGCGATCATCCCCAGTGTTACAACAATGACATCTTCGTTTTTGGGTACCAGCGAGGGCAGGGCGAAAGCATCTGGGACATCAAGCAGCATATTGGTTACGTCTCTACTGCGCTCCAATGGGAATATCGGGTAAGTATCAGCCTGTTGAACGTGATTGTTTCTGGCTTCTACGACAGCATCGGGGTTTATCAGAAGCCAAGTAACAGCGAAAAAGAAATCGCTCGTCAGTGGCTTGCGGTGCTAGGCATGCAGAGCAGGGCCAATGAACCATTCAACAAGCTCTCGTTTGGTGATCAGCGCATGCTATTAATCGCAAGAGCAATGGTGAAGCATCCTGCTCTGTTGATATTGGACGAACCCTGTTTAGGGTTAGACGACATGAATCGTTCCCAAGTATTGGCAATGATCGAGCTAGTGTGCGCTGGCACCCAAACTACCGTGTTGTACGTCAATCACCATGCGCAAGACAAGATCGTGGGCATTCACCAAAGTCTCGACTTGGGAAATCTTCCGCGCTGATGTCCGATCAAGAAAAACCAGTTTCATTTACCTTCGGTAGGAATGTGCTGCTCGCCACCCTGGTTGCGGTCGGTATGGGGCACACCGTTTTGTTTGCCGTCTTGGCACCACTCGGACGTGAAATCGGGCTCACAGAAGTTCAGATCGCTTCTATCATTTCAGCCTCTTCAATTACTGTGTTTTTGTGCACGCCTGTATGGGGGCGCATCAGCGATCGTTGGGGCAGAAAGAAAGTGATGCTAGTTGGGTTGTTCGGCTACGCTTTTGGTACGATACTTTTTACCTCGATCTGTCATTCCGCCTTAATTGGCTTGTTGGCGCCGCTGCCGGCTTATATTGCCCTTATCGTCTCACGCATGATGCACGCGTCTCTGATGTCTGCGGCGATGCCTTCGTCCAGTGCTTATATGGCTGACATCACTGATGCCTCAACAAGGACCAAAGGCATGGGGGCTGTGGGAGCAGCTAACAATCTTGGTGCCATTATGGGACCTGCGCTGGGTGCTGGACTTGCGACGATTTCTTTGTTGGCGCCCTTGTGGTTCGCGGGCGGCTTCACGCTGATTGTTGGCATCGTTGTGTTTTATCTGTTGCCTGATGCACCGCGTCAAATCGTCACCCAGACACCGAAAAAAATGCGGCGCACAGATCCTCGGATCTTTGCGTTCTTTGTTATGGGTGTGCTGATGTTCATGGGCTTTTCAATCGTGCAGCAGACCATGGCTTTCAGGTTGCAAGACAGCCTTAATCTAACGGCTGTAGAAACAGCCAATATGTTTGGTATCGGCATGATGATGTCAGCAGCGGCATCGCTGGTAAGTCAGGGTGTCATCGTACAGCGCTTCGAGTTGAAACCTTTTACGCTTTTACGACTAGCCATCCCGCTGTTGATATTGGCTTTCACGATTATGGCGAATTTTGCAACGCGGGATTTTTTGCTCGGTTCTATGGTGTTGATGGGATTGGGCATGGGACTTGCCGGCCCAGGATACATGGCGGGTGCATCGCTTGCGGTGGGGCCGGAAGAGCAGGGCGCCGTTGCGGGTGTTGCGGGTTCCGCGGGACCGATGGGTTTCACAATTGGTCCACTGATCGGCTCTAGTTTGTATACCGTTCAGCCCGAGTATCCTTATCTTTTTGCACTGGTTGTTTTTGTTTTGTTATTCGTTTTCACCATGTTCTCTAGACTTGGTAAGTAGCGCTTAGGCGTTCAATGCTTGGTGTAAAATAGAGAGTCAGGGCAGCGTAATGACTTTCGATACACCGCGATTCCTTGAATCGGAGGCCGGGATCAGTTCTGTTCCATCTCGCCATATCACCTGAATATCTCCGAACTCCCAACTATGCGGTTCAACGCGATATCCCTTCTCGTTGAGCGCCTGTATTGTCTTATTGGAAAGCGGCCGTGAAGGGCTTTGTGTGATTAAATCGGGCGGTAACAACTGGTGATGAAAACGTGTTGCGGCGGCGGCGTCTATCGGGCTCATATTAAAATCAATGATATTTACGACGATTTGAAAAACCGATGTGAAAATAGTGGATCCTCCCGGTGTACCTATGACCATGTGAGGCTCATTGTCTTTAATCAACAGTGTCGGGGACATCGAAGATAACATTCGTTTGCCCGGTTGCACTTCGTTCGCCGTGTTCCCCACGACGCCAAAAATATTAGGTACGCCGGGTTTCGCGCTGAAGTCATCCATTTCATTGTTTAATAAGAAACCACCACCCGATACAACGACACCAGAACCGAAAGCCCAGTTAATTGTATAGGTGTTAGATACAGCATTGCCGGCGCCATCGAGAATTGAATAGTGGGTGGTATTTGGTGATTCGAGTCCGGGCGCAACATCTTCTAGCCTAGAAATATTTTCTGGATTTACCTCTTTTGCACGCCTTTCAATGTATGCATCGCTAATCAGTGCTGTCATGTCGATGTCGACGAACGCCGGATCGCCGAGATATTCCGCTCTATCTGCGAAGACTCTTTTTTCCATCTCTGCAACCAGATGAACATACTGGGGCGAATTATGTTCTATATTTCTGAATGCGTCCGCGAGATAGTCCTTCATCTTCAGTAATTGAATAACGCCAAAACCCCCGGAGCTGGGCGGCGGCGCTGAAAGGATTTGATATTCTCGCCAGCTTGCCCGCAAAGGCTCGCGCCATATCGCTTTGTATTCAGCAAGGTCTGCGGCATCGATAAGACCGCCATCTCGTTTCATCTGATTGACGATCAGTTTTGAGGTCTCGCCCGTATAAAATTCATCCTGACCATTTATCGCAATCCTTGCCAAGGTCTCAGCCAGCGCAGGCTGCTTAAATATTTCACCCGCTTTCAAATTGCCGAAATGCGCTTTGAAGTTTGTACTAGTGCCAAACCAATCGAAATGTGACTGGACATCTGTAGCAAGCTTGTTTGCTGGCACAAAGCCTGCCTTCGCCAGTCTGATTGCGGGTGCAAGCACCTCGCTCCAAGGCAATTTACCAAACTTCTGGTGTGCAGCCCAAAATCCGGCAACAGTACCGGGGACACCGGCAGCGCGTGGACCAATCAATGTGGAGTTCTTGACAACATTGCCGTCCTCGTCCAGAAACATATCCCGATGCGCCCGCATTGGCGCTGTTTCCCTATAATCGAGAAAGTAGGGTTTGCCGTCCATGTGGATCAACATGAAGCCGCCACCACCAATATTGCCTGCATCGATGTAAGTGACAGCGAGTGCGAAACCCGTTGCGACAGCTGCATCTACAGCGTTACCGCCTGCCAGTAAAATTTCCTCAGCAACGTCCGCGGCATATTTGTCTGAAACTGCAATGGCTGCTTGTCGCGTTGCATTTGAATTCGAGTGGGGGTCGTCTGGAGACTTCTGCTCGGTCGTGCAGGCAACAAGAAGGCAGGCGATAACGAATGTGCAGACACAATAGCGGGTTTTGTGGCTTTTCATGGCGGGGTCCGTAGAGTGAACGGGGACATCTTGGAGATTTGGTTGGCAGATTTCAACCAGTCAGTTAAAGAAGATGCGCTCCGACCAGCAAGCTGACACACAAGGGCCGTTTTTAGCAACAGCGCTAAGCGGCCACTGAAGCGCCGTCACTCGACCGTAACTCAAATTTAGTCTCTGCAAAGGGGCTGTGTGTTT
>CBFHOH010000046.1:0-23548 GCA_965657335.1 Candidatus Azotimanducaceae bacterium | reverse complement strand
AATTGAGATCAGGCTGTCAGACTGCTCACCCGTTTCGTCGTCGACACCATAGTCGTACTGAATCTCAACACCTTCGAAACTATCACGTGTGATAAAGTTCACAACGCCAGCAACAGCGTCAGCTCCATAAAGTGCAGAAGCCCCGTCTTTTACTACCTCTACCCTTTCTAAGGCAATGTTCGGCACCAAACCCTGAAGATCCACGTACCCGCTGCCCACGTTATCAAAGTTGGTAGCAACAGTCCGCTTGCCGTTGATTAGCACTAACGTCGCGCCGTTCCCCAAATTACGTAAATTTACGTTAGCGTTACCTGTAGAGCTGTCTCCCCCTGAAAAGGCGTTAGCTGAACCACCAATTGATCCAGAGTTAAACGTCATATTACTCACGACATCTTTGATATCGGTTGCACCGATCATGTCAAGGTCTGCTTTATCAATGACAGTTAAGGGGACTGGAGAGTCCTCCGATGATCGCTTAATATAGGAACCTGTTACGACGACTTCTTCAATATTGCTTTCTTCAGCATATACGGAAGTCGTGGGAATCAATGCAACGAAAGAAGCGATAGTCGCCATCCCCGCCCATTGATTCAATTTATACATATCCATAAAACTACCCCTGTTTAATCTAGAATCAGAGCCAGCGAAAACATACTATAATTTGTTATTAATCAATATGTTACAGCTGACGCTAAAATTTACGCAAAAACGGTGTGCTTTTGAGCACCCAGATTCTCAATGTATTGCACATGAGAGTCAAGTAACTGCGAGATCATAGATGAATTTGCCGCTGTCTTTTGGAAAAGTGCATCGGAAAGATCGACAACATCATGAGTGAAGCTGTCAATTATTCTTTAAGTAAAACTCCTGCCAAAAAAAACGGGAGTTGCCCCTGAAGGACTACTCCCGTTGATTTGCCCAACCTCATTGTAGGTTTGACGGTTTTCTTAAGATTTACGTCTGCACTTTACAAACTCAGATTGGCACGCACGAAGAACATTCTTCCTCTACCATCATGCAAGGTACCGTCGTATGCGGTGACATTTGCAATTAGCGGTGCTTCCTCGTCGGTGAGATTCATGATACCCAGTGTCAGAGCAGCATCTGACAAAAAGGCAGTCTCGCCAAAGCTATAGCTGTATTGCGCATCGATCGTTGTCATGCTGTCGATCTCTCCATCACGAATGTCATCAGATAAATGACCATTGCCACCAAGAGCAGCAGTTGCAGCGAAGAAACCACGTGTCCCAGCTGGAACATCACTGACCAGTTCATCCACATGCTTCACGATGACGAATGCACGATGATTGTCCATTGACCAATTCAGTGTACCGTTAATCTTGAACTCTGGTAATGGTCGCGCAACCGCATTTCTGCTGTTGTAGTTACCCACGCCGTCAAGTACGTCGATCCCGCCTGAGCTATTCTGGATCTCAACTTCATACTCATTAACATATGCTGCTTGCATGCCTAATTTCCAATCACCCCAACCCGTATTAAAGCTGTAGGAAGTTGTGACATCGACACCGCTAATGGTTGCACCGTTTGCATTTGCAAAGGTGGGTAAGATTCGCAGCAATATAGCTTGGCTGTTTCTAACGATTTGCGCTCTGTTACCGACACCGGCATTCACTGCATCAACAAACGTCGAGCCAGGATTGTCAGCAACGAATGCTGAAAGCGCGGCATTATCCTCAGAGAGGAGCGTTGAAGAAGATTCACGCGTGATGATGTCTGTATAATCGTAGTTGTAGTAATCAACATCAACTTGCAAGCCTTCGAGTATACCGTCAGTTGGAATCCATGAAACACCAATGTTGTAGTTATCAGCAGATTCAGGCGTCAACGCAGGGTTACCAACAGAAATCGATGGTTTGAATGTAGTACCCCCAACAACATCAGCTTGGTTCGCAACCGTGGTCAAAGTTCCAAATGACTGAAGCAACGACGGCACATGGAAAGAGCTACCGGCTGAGAGACGCAGTGACACAGAGTCAATGGGACGCCACAAAACAGTAATCTTCGGATCTGTCGTATCAACACCAATCTCATCGAAGTCCTCATATCGAACCGCAATATTGACATCTAGGTTTTCACCGATGGGAATACCGACCTCACCGAAGAAAGCGGTAGTCGTCAGAATACCTTTCCAATCACTGGCACCGAAAACGAAATCAAGGTTATTAGCAGTAAGGGCTGAGTCATAAAGCACTTCACCCGTATCGCGACGCTGCTGGAAACCTAATGCAATGCCGATAGAGCCAGATTCCATTTCAACGATATCACCAGATGCAACCACATCGATCACTCGCTGACGGAAGTCACTAGTGTTGCTGGCACGACCCGCCAACCATTGATATAGCTCAGGCGCATTCCGTAACGTGAGGTCTGTTTGACCTACATTGCCGTTGCGATCGAACTCGGAGTTACCGAAAGGGTTGAAGAAGTAACAGCTGCCTGCGTCATAATCACCGGTTGCGCCGTAGGTCGCGTTACCTGAACCGGGTACGCCGTTGACAACGTCACAGTTCGGACCACCCAAACCATTGATAGCAAGTTCCATGTGGCTGGATAATGTATCCTGCGCCTGAATAGTACCGGTGGAATGTTGGCTTGCTGTATATGAAGCGTCCAGCACCCATTCATTATCGCCTAACGAGAAATCGTAGGTTGCACCCAGCACATAACGCTGGTCTGATCGATTCGAATTAGTAAACGTGTCGATCGGACGTTGACTACGTGGTGTGTTTCTTGTGCCACCAATCATACGTGTCAAATTAGCGTACTCAACAGGCTCGATACCTCGTCTGAACGCATCCTCTTGACTTCCAGGGTTGAGTGCAGTTTGAACAACGCCATTAGCATCGATGTAATCAACACTGGTTGGAATCGTTAACGCTGGCGCATTTGGATTCAACGAATTTAAACGGTTAAATTCTGAATCGTTGGCACCAAATTCAAAATAGACTTCAAGGTCGTCGGACATCTCATAGTGACCGTCAACGTGCATCTTTCGGAGCGACTCTTCAGCCTGAATGGAGAAGAAAGAACCGTAGTCATAGACACAACGATTGAATAAATTACCGAGCGCCCCCCCCTGCTCTAGCGCTGCGGAATCCTCACAGTTTACGTCGGCTTGACCGTAACTAGAGCCATCGGCCGCGCGCGGCAAGTTATTCAGCGTCGTTTCACCATTAAGTCCTACTTGAACTCCGGGATTTACGCCATTGGCTGCCCATGTGATCGTTTGTCCTTGGATTGGCGTAAGCCGCCCCGGTTGTCCTGTAGAGGAAATCGTAGTTGCACCATAACGTTGATAGTTATCTTCGACGTTAATTTCATCGCGGTTCAACACAGATGCTGATACCACAATGCCACCACGGTCTCCTTGAAGACCCCAGATCATACCGATTGTGGTTGCGTCACCGTTGCGTGTTGTTTCATCCGTCGTAAATTGAGTGCTAATGTCCATGCCCTCAAAATCTTTCTTAGTGATGAAGTTGACCACACCGGCGATGGCGTCAGACCCATAAAGCGCTGAAGCGCCATCTTTAACGACTTCGACCCTTTCCAATGCGATATTGGGAATCAGGCCATTGACGTTAACAGAAGAGTTACCTCGTCCGTTATACCAAGATGGCGCCTGACGTTTACCGTTGACCAGTGGCAGCGTCGCGCTTTGGCCAAGGTTACGTAAATTAATTGAGTTTCGACCGTCAGCGCCTCCCCCCTGGAAAGTAGCCGCTCGTGACTGACTACCTGACGACCATGGCATGGCTTGCACGATCTCTGAAACATCTGCAGCACCAATATCCTCAATATCTGCAGATGTCACAATGGACAACGGAGACGGTGAGTCGGCTGCATTTCTTTTTAGGTATGAACCAGTAACGATGACTTCTTCCAATTCACTGTCGCTATCCTGAGCTTGTACACTTTGAAACCCAGGAAGACATAACAAAGAACTGATCAAAATCGAGTACTTTTTATTCATGGAAATCCCCTTTTTTTCTTATAATAAGTTCAGTCTTGCCGCTTTACTTTCAGAGTTCATAAGAAACAAACTGAACGTGACAAGAATACCTACCGCATTGTTAGGGTACTCACAGACCTATGGATACGCTGAATAGATAACAGAGTCAAGCAACCATATGAATACTTTTATAATAATATAGAGGCACTGCTGCAAAACACATTTTTTTGTGCGCCGCGGTATGCTCGTTTAATAGATGAGCGTTATGAAAACGGAAGCACAAGACCTATGCAATCTTGTGATAAACAACTGTGTTAAGTGAGGTACTTTTGAGGTTAAGAAACCGAAGTAACATTCGGTTTCGTTATTTGATTGTCACGCACCATCACTGATACGTATTAATGTCTTATTGTAATTATCGGATACGATGAACCCGCGTCGCTGTGCCTGACTCTGACCTCATGGTGTAACCACCCAGTAGACCCTTTTTGACTTTTACCGTGTCGCCGACGCGAAAAGGTAATGTGCGGGGTGAATCTTGTAACCAGATGTCATTGTTCTCTAACAGAAACACCATCTTCTGTGAATTGCCCGCTTTCAGCTCCTTGATCCGCGATTCAACGTCAGTGCCGGGATCTCTGTTAAAAATCTTGCCAAGACTAAAGCCTTGCGAATCCTGCACATCCCTCGGTTTTGTCGCGCTTTTATCAGATCTAGCTATTTCGTCCCGAGTTGTCTCTGTCTCACTAATGCTAGGTTCAGCTTGAAGTTCTCGTGTACGCCTGCCATCCGAAGTTTGCTGTCTTTGTACAGTTTCACTTTCAATCATTTTTTCGTTTTTACTGGGAAACAGCTTGTCGAAGCAAGCAAGTCTATCGTCAGTTCTCACAAGCTTTGCACACTCCTGCGCTGTCTCACCAAAAACAGAAAGACTGAAAAATAACAGCAAGAACGGCAGATACTTCATGAACGACTCCTTAATATTGATCAAAAGAACAGTTTTGATCTCATATCACTTTATTTTTGTAATTTGTCATGAAGATACCGATTAAGCTTTGGTAAAGCAATTAAGGTAACGTAGTTTCAGTTATCAGTCAGACAAGTTAACCTTCGCGGCTAGCAACCCGCCGATCTTACTCTAACGTTTGAACATCATGCCCTCTCAAGACCTCACCGATGCCCTTGGCAGAAACCTTCGTTTTCTGTCCATTCAGAAAGCACTTGTCACTGTCTATTTCCACATACCGGTCGTTGTACTCTTTTGGCAAGACCTTGGATTGTCGATGCTGGAAATCATGCTGTTACAGTCAATCTTCTCTATCGCTATGGTGTTACTAGAATTTCCGTCGGGCATTTTCGCAGATATGTTTGGCCGAAAGTTGGCATTAATGCTCGCGGCTCTTTTTAATTTGATTGGTATTGTGCTGTATTGCTTTGCTGAGGGTTTTTATTCGCTACTTGCTGCTGAATTATTTATCGCGGGTTTTATCGCCATGCAATCCGGTGCTGACTCAGCATTTTTGTTCGATTGGTTAAAAGCAGACGCCAGGCAGGATGAGTTTCCTCGAATCTTTGGAAATCTGATCTTTTACAGCACTTTGGTCGGTGGCATTGCTCAAATTATTGGTGGTTTCATTGCCTCCGTAGAGCTTAGATTGACAATATATGCCTGCGTGCCTTTCGTCTTCATCGCATTCATTGCTGCAACTCAGCTCGACGAACCACCGAATCATCGTAATTTAAAAAATGACAGCAAAGTGTTAACAAGAAATATCAGCGGTCAACTTAACTCAGTGTATTTTTCGATACGACATGACGCGGTTTTGCTGTGGATACTGATTTACGCGGGCATCATATTTAGCTTTAATCTTGCAGGGCTTTGGTTATACCAACCATATTTCGAAGTTGCAGGCATTGATATCATTTATTTCGGTATAGTGTTCGCCTCTTTCCAAGTGGTTTCGGCTTATGCGGGAAAATACTATTACGTTGTAAAATCTCGATTTAAGACGTCGACGTTGTTACTCGCGCTGATTTTGCTTACTTGCGGCGCTTCAATTTTGTTAGGCTATTTTGTGTTTCTCTTTAGTTTTGTATTTATCTTTTTGCATCAGGTCGTTCGCGGATTTTATAAGATCAGTTTTAACGACATCGTAAACCAGCGAGTAGATTCAAACATTAGAGCGAGCGTGCTTTCTGTTCAAAGCCTTGGCGGCAGGTTACTTGGTGCCCTGCTGATGCCTGTGCTCGGATGGTACGCAGACATCTACACCGTCGAGGCGACCTTCGTTTTAATCGGTTGCACCGGGCTTACCTGCGGCGTCCCCGTTTGGCTGGTGCTTCACAAGAAACTTGGATCTGAAGCTAAGGCGAGCGCTTTTTAGCTAATCATTTACCAGCCGGCTTTAATTGATACCGAATATTCATATGCTTCAACCCATGAACAAAACTTGCTTGTAGTCGCTCCGGTTCTCCAACAAGCTCCATATGTTCAATACGCGGGATCAACTGCTGAAAGAACAGGCGCATTTCCATTCTCGCTAATATGAGCCCTAAACATTGATGGGGGCCTGTGCCAAATGCGAGATGGCGATTAGGCTTGCGAGTAATATCAAACTCAAATGGATTATCAAAAATAGCTTCATCGAAATTTGAGGAAGCATAAAAAAGTCCAAGGGTATCGCCTTTACCTATTTTTTGACCCGAAATTTCACAGTCCTCCATTGCTGTCCGAGAGAATTGGGTAACGGGTGTCGACCAGCGAATCATCTCTTCGACTGCGAGTTTCACAGCTTCTTCCTTGTGGGCGCTCGCCTTTAATAGTGCCATTTGCTCCGGATGAGTTAACAGCGCATGTAATCCCCCTGCGATAGCATTACGGGTTGTGTCGTGCCCTGCTGTCGCAACGATGGTGTAATATGAAATGAGCTCTTTGTAAGGGAGATATTCTCCGTCAATTTTTCCATTCGCAATATACGAGGCTAGGTCTTCCGTCGGATGCGCCCGTCGTTCATCGGTAATCTGAGTGAAATACTCATAAATGTCCTTGATTGTGTCGAAGATCGAAAGCGGGTCTTCGCTCATTCGTCGCATTTCCGGGTCGTCCCCCGCGAATAATTCGTTGGTGAGCTTAAGTAAACGCCATTCGTCTTTTTCAGGAACACCAAGCAATTCGGCAATGAGCTTTAACGGAGGCCAAACGGCAACTTCTTGAACAAAGTCCACATGATGTACCTCACCATCTTTCATCATTTCGTCCAGTATGACGCTAATGATGTCTGTCAGACGTTCATCTAACGCTTTAATATTTGACGGCTTGAACCAAGGCTGGGTCAGTTCACGGTATTTTGTGTGGTCCGGTGGATCCATTTGGACTAAAGAGCGGATCAAACCACCCTCGCCTGCGGTCGCCATGACCTCCAGTAATTTTGGAGAGTCTTGCAGCCGTGTGAATATTTCCCCAATAACTTCCTCTCTTAGCTCCGGCGAAGACGCTTCTTTCATGAGGAGCGGCCTGGGTTCACTCGCGAACAAATCGACGTTTTTCTCAATTTCGGTGATGTCCGCGTGTTTTGTCACAGCCCAGAAGGGTCGAAAACCCTCAGGGGAAACTTTGCGCAGGGGATCATTCGCTCTGAGCCAAGCGAAGGCCTGGTGGGGGTGCCCAGTTCGGGCATACACCTCAGGGGCGATCACGTCCTCGTCTCTAAATTCGTAATCAGACTTAAATGGAATAGCTTCAGACATGCTCACGCCTCAAATTAAATTGGTTGTCTGAGCTTATCACAGCAAATGTAAGCAGAACTTGCGTTAAATCAACCTAGGGATCCAGTGCTGGTCATGCGCATTGCCACAAACGGGGCTTCATCCCGATTGAACTTGAGCAGTACGTTCTCAACTATCGGCAGAGAGCTGCCTCTTTGGGATAACAACAGACGATAGAATTCAATCAAGTTTAAGTTACTAAAGCCGTCTATATCCATTCAAACAGTAAGGTCTACAACACAGTGACACACCGCTAAAAATGGCGCTCCAACAACCAAATTTGCGCCCAAACCTTGAATAAATGCTGTGAAAGCCTCAGATCTTGAATCGTAGGAGGTTTTTAGTTGTATGTATGCTAATTAGATACTTCGATAGTGTCAGATTTACTTGCTTTTAGTGTACCTAACCGTAAACTTTCTCTAAACAAATCAGCCAATTCAGGAGATATTTTAATGGCAGATGCGCAATTTGTTACAGGTCGTCAAACGTCGGTCCTGGAAACAAACAAAGTACTACGAAACACTTACATGTTGTTGTCGATGACCCTAATATTCAGTGCAGGTATGGCCGCATTGGCGATGGCACTCGAAGTGCCGTACATGGGCTTCATTCCATTGCTGGTGTCAATCGGACTACTTTTTGCAATTTCCAAGTTTAAAAATAGCGGCATCGGTATTCTGCTGGTATTCGCATTTACTGGCGTCTTAGGTTTTTCCCTCGGACCGATTCTTAATTTTTACATGCAAACCGCGGCAGGCAGTCAAACTGTCGTTACCGCTGCTGGTTTGACCGGTATGATTTTCCTATCGCTCTCGGGCTACACCCTGATCAGCAAAAAAGACTTTTCTTTTATGGCCGGTTTCCTGATGACAGGACTGTGGGTCGTCATTGGCTGTATTGTACTTGCACTCGTCGGGTCGCTATTCGGCATGCAGATTTCCGGCCTCAGCTTGGCCATTTCTGCCGCGATAGTCATGTTAATGTCGGGCTTCATTTTGTATGACACAAGTCGCATCATTAACGGCGGCGAAACTAACTACATCATGGCAACAGTCGGGCTGTACTTGAACATCTACAATCTTTTCACTGCCCTCCTGCATCTTCTCGGTGCTTTCGGTGGCGATGATTGATATTGACTCAAGTTTACTTCTGACCACGTCGAAGTAAACTATCCGAAAAGAAAGCCCTTGCTGATGACGCAAGGGCTTTTTTTTGACTCACATTTTATGGAGCTTCTGTGCATTGTAAGTTTGAACAATCTGGTATTGTACCGAAATGAAATTTGCAATTGTCGTTCAGGGAGCACCCTACTCGCATCAAGCGTCGTTGTCTGCGCTGCATTTTGCTAGAGCCGTTCTCGCGACCGGTCACGAAATCTACCGAGTTTTCTTCTACAATGATGGGATCTACAACGCTAACGACTTGATCGTATCTCCTCAAGATGAAACTGACATTCGCGTTGAATGGCTTAGTCTCGTGGAAAAATATGACATCGAGTTGATTACCTGCGTCGCTTCTTCGCTACGGCGCGGACTGCTAAACGAGACTGAAGCTGATAGGTATGCTAAGCGCGGTGCGAATCTGAACACTGCATTTGAAATATCCGGTCTTGGCCAGCTGATTGACGCGGGCTTAACAGCGGACCGAACCGTAACATTTGCTGCTTAGGAGCGCCGAATTAAATTGAAACGCATCCTTTTTACGCAATCCAAACCCCCTCACGGCAGCATAAATGCGCAAGAGGGGCTTGATGCAATTCTGATGGGCTCTGCTTTCGCGGAGTGTGCTGTGCTTTTTCAGGGTGACGGGTTGTATCAGTTATTGAAACATCAGCAGCCGGATGATCTGGGCACAAAAAATTTTGCTGCGACCTTTGGTGCTCTTGCTGATTATGGCGTAGACCAAATCTTCTGTACTCGTGAAGACCTGCTCGATCGACAACTAGACACTGAAGAACTGGTCATTCCAATGACAACGATTAGGCAAGATACAATATGCGAATTTATTTCGACCTTTGATCTGGTGTTGGATTTCTGATGGTTCTGCACACACTGAATAAACTACCCCAATCAGCTGCCGCCATTGCCTGCTTAAAGGCGCTTACTAAAGCTTCGAAGGATCGAGACGCCTTGCTGCTGTTGGAAGACGGGGTGTATGTGGCAGATAAAGCGAATGAGGCACTGGTAAAGCAAGTCCCAGTAAGAGTGTATGCATTAGGTGTTGATTTAGAAGCCCGAGGTCTGACTCACCGTGTTCTACAAGGCATTGAAGTGGTTTCTTATAACGACTTCGTTCAACTTGTTGCCGAACACAAAATGACAAAAGCCTGGATATGAAGACGTCAACGGATATGTTTGATGCCGAGGGATTTCTACGGGATCTTTCTCTGTGGTCACCCGCCATAGCAAATCTAATCGCAGCTCAAGATGCAATTGACTTAAGCGATGCGCATTGGGAAATAATAGAAATACAGCGCGCATATTACGAAAGATATAAGATCGCCCCTGTCACCAGAGTCCTAATCAACATCGTCAAACAAGCGTTGGGTCCGGAGAAAGGTAACAGCATTTACCTGATGAAACTGTTTACCGGCAAACCGGCGAAGACCTCTGCTAAGATCGCCGGATTACCCAAGCCAACCAATTGTGATTAGAGCGCGATCGACGTCACGCCGTTCATATAACCTTGCAGTGATTGAGGGATACGAATCGAACCGTCGGCCTGTTGATAGTTTTCAAGTACCGCAATCAGCGTTCTACCTACAGCTAAACCTGAACCGTTAAGGGTATGCAGGAGCTCCGGCTTACCCGTTTCTGGGTTCCGCCATCTCGCCTGCATCCGTCGCGCCTGAAAGTCCCTAAAATTACTACAGGAGGAAATCTCGCGGTAATTGTTTTGACCGGGTAACCAAACTTCCAGATCGTATGTTCTTGCTGATGAGAAACCCAGATCACCACCACATAGATTTACCATGCGGTACGGCAGATCGAGTTTCTGCAATATAGTCTCTGCGTGCCCGGTCAGGGCCTCGTGCGCCTCCATAGACTCGCTTGCAGGAACAAGTTGAACTAACTCGACTTTCTCAAATTGGTGTTGGCGAATCATACCTTTAGTATCTCTACCATAACTTCCCGCTTCACTCCGGAAACAAGGTGTATGGCACACGAACTTCTGTGGCAAATCACCGGCTTCAAAAATCACATCACGGGCCATATTAGTCACAGGCACTTCAGCCGTTGGGATTAGATAATAATTTCGATCATCATCTAACCTGAAGGAGTCTTCGCCAAATTTCGGCAATTGCCCTGTGCCAAACATCGAATCCTCATTCACGATGTAGGGCACATAGATTTCTTCATAACCATGCTCAATGGTATGTACATCAAGCATAAATTGGGTCAACGCCCTTTGAAGTCGAGCGATTGGACCGCGCAACGCAACAAATCTGGAACCGGTAATTTTTGCTGCAGATTCGAAATCCATTAATCCACTTTTTGCACTGAGATCGACATGATCTTTCGGCTCGAAGTCGAACTTTGGGATATCCCCCCATCGACGAATCTCTACATTATCTTCCTCAGAATGACCTTCAGGTACCGTCTCATCCGGCAAGTTGGGCATGCCATGCGTAATGCTATCCAGCTCTGCCTGAACCTCCGTCAGCTGGTGCTTCGCTTTATCGAGGTCGTCACCTAGCGTGCTAACAGAGTCGAGCAGCGGCTGAATATCCTCACCGCTTGCTTTCGCCTGACCAATCGACTTCGATTTCGCTTTTCGTTCAGACTGAAGAGACTCTGTTTCGATTTGAAGTTGCTTTCTTTGTTCTTCAAGTGCCTGAAAGCGAGCGACGTCAAAATCATACTTTTTGATTTTGAGCTTGCTAGCAATTTCAAGCGGATTGTTTCGTATTATTTTAGGATCAAGCATCGACTGGTTTCTAATTCAAGATTTCGGGCGCAATAGTAACAAAGGTCATCTCATTTCGATATTTTTTATATCTGCTAACCTCGCTTAAGTTCGACCGACTCAGATCTGTTTGCCCAGTAGCATGCCCGTGCCAACTGCGATCAAACTGGCGACTACACTACCGACAATATAACCGCTACCGGCCAAAAACCGTGCTTGCTGGAATAGATCAAACGCTTGCAGCGAAAAAGTTGAGAAGGTCGTAAAAGCACCGAGGAAACCAACCATGATAGCTGCCCGCCAAACAGGTCCGACGAGATTGCGCTCAACTAACATCACAAAAACGAATCCTAGACAAAAAGAGCCCAGTACGTTGACAGCCAAGGTCCCATAGGGGAAGTCAGAACCTAACAGCGTTGATGACAGTTCCGTTAGCCAATAACGTGCGACTGCGCCAAAAGCGCCACCAATTGCAATTGCGATAATTTCCACCCTGCTCTATTTCCTTTCTACCATGCTATTTTGGTTAATAATCAGCTTTCAGTCTTTTGGGTAGCGTTTGAAATCGCTATGCGCGTTTGCAGCGTGCAGTTTTTCCAATTTTTCGCGGATTTGAATTTCCAGACCTCGGCTAACCGGTTCATAGTAAGTTTTTTCGTCGAGTTCTTGAGGCATGTAGGACTCTCCGGGAACGAAACCGTCATCGAAATCGTGTGCATAACGATAATCGTCGCCATGACCCATGTCTTTCATCAGCGTCGTCGGCGCATTCCGAATATGCAGCGGCACCTCATAGCCGGGTAACTCGGCCGCATCACTGAGCGCACCGCCGTAAGCGGCGTATACTGCATTACTCTTGGCTGCAACCGCCAGATAGGTTATCGCTTGCGCAATCGCCAGTTCGCCTTCGGGGCTGCCGAGCCTTTCCTGAACCTGCCAAGCGTTTAACGCCAACTCCAGCGCTCTGGGATCCGCGTTACCAATATCTTCACTTGCCATACGAACAACCCGCCTCGCGACGTAAAGCGGGTCACAGCCGCCATCGATCATTCGAGCATACCAGTACAGGGCGGCATCGGGTGATGATCCCCTAACGGCCTTATGCAGGGCCGAAATCTGGTCATAAAATAGATCGCCACCTTTATCGAAACGACGAAAGTCCGAACCGAGCACTTCCTCAAGAATAAGATCATCCAGTTTCTGGTCATTCGCAAGATCGCTGGCGATCTCTAGCAGATTTAGCGCACGACGCCCGTCACCATCAGCGGCCTTTACCAGTTTTAGCAAGGTGTTTTCGTCTGCTTCTAGCTTGTGCTTACCGAGCCCACGTAACGGGTCAGCCAGCGCTCGCTTCAGCAGCGCGAGCAGAGCGTCATCGCTAAGCGACATCAACTTGTAAACACGCGCACGAGATAACAGGGCATTATTTAGCTCGAAGGAAGGGTTTTCGGTTGTAGCACCGATAAAGATAATCGTTCCATCCTCGATATAAGGTAGAAAAGCATCTTGTTGCGATTTGTTGAACCTATGCACTTCGTCGACGAATAAGAGCGTTTTCTGACCACCGCCGATCGAAACGTTCGACAAATTTTGCTTTGCGACCGCGATCGCTGCACGAATTTCTTTCACACCTGAAAGAACGGCTGATATGGCTTCAAATCTGACATTACATTCTTCTGCGATCATTCTAGCGATCGTTGTTTTGCCAACGCCCGGTGGCCCCCAGAGAATCATTGAATGCAGCATTGAAGACGCGATCGCTTCCCTGAGTGGTTTACCTTTGGCTAAAAGATGCTCTTGGCCAACGAGGTCAGCTAGACTTGCGGGTCTCATGCGAGCCGCAAGCGGCTCATAGGTTGACGCTGATTCGAATAACGACATTCAGGCTCCGACCGCCCAGGGGCAAATAGGCATGCGATGAGAACTAAAAGCGATCATCAATCACGTCCGTCCCCGCTGGCGGCACGAAATCAAATATCGCTGGTTCGGCTGTGTCGTTGATGCGAACGTCAGTAAGTCTGATTAGTGTCTGTTGTCCAAGGGCGTCAAGAATCGCTATTCGCACGGGGAGTGATTGCTGAAATGAGATCGACAGGGATGTAAACAAGCTCTCTGAAGATAGAGGTGAGAGAACATAGTTTTTGCCCATCTCATCGTCGTAGACAGAAACGGCGTAGGAAGCATCGAGCGTGGCAAGGTTCCCTCCCAACAACAGCACAGGTACTTGGCTTAAATCAGCCTCTAGTTTTGAGATGATGACCTGTTCAAGGTCCGCATCGTAGACCCAAATGTCTTGGCCGTTAGATACAAGCGTTTGTTCAGCTGGTGCATTAGTCTCAATTCTAAATTTCGCGCCAGGATTGACCCATAGTTTGCCCGTGTTTTCCAGCATCAAACGCTGTGTTCTATCGACAGTCTGTTGCGTGAACGACGCTGACATATGACCGACGCGTGAAAGTGCCTCAGCAAGCTGCGTGGTGTTGGTGTTGGTGGTTGCGTTAGTCTCTGAATCTACCGGGATGTCGGCACTTGCACTCAGGGCACCAAAGGCGGTGATAACAAACAGGAGATAGGACCGAAGCAAGTTCATTAACTTAGGACTCAGGTGGTGCATTTACGAGCACTTCCCGGCTACCATTCGTTCCCATCTCGCTGACAACGCCAGCCATTTCCATTGTTTCGATCATCCTAGCAGCCCGGTTGTAACCAATGCGCAGCTTTCGTTGCACGGCTGAAATAGAGGCACGGCGTGATTGGGTGACAAACTCAACTGCTTGGTCGTAAAGCTCATCTTGCTCTTCACCGCCACTGTCATCTCCGGCTACGGCCATGCCTGGAATCATCTCGGCGTCAGTGCGACTGTCAAGAATATCTTCCAGATAATTAGGTTCACCAAGCTCTTTCCAGCTTTCAACGACTCTGTGAACCTCATCATCATCAACAAATGCCCCATGCACCCTCGAAGGCAACGCGGTACCGGGCGGTAAATAGAGCATGTCGCCATGGCCTAGCAATTGTTCGGCACCGCCTTGATCGAGAATTGTACGAGAATCTACTTTTGAGGAGACCTGAAATGCAATTCTGGTGGGTATATTTGCTTTAATCAGCCCTGTGATGACATCAACGGAGGGACGCTGCGTTGCGAGTACAAGGTGGATGCCGGCGGCGCGCGCTTTTTGAGCGATTCTCGCGATTAATTCTTCAACTTTCTTGCCAACGATCATCATCATATCGGCAAACTCGTCAATAATGACCACGATAAAAGGCAGCGACTCGAGATCTGGGGCTTCTTGCTCATCGAGTTCAAGGAAATCAGATGGAAGCCAGAGTGGATCCTTTATCGGTGTGCCGGCTTTTGCGGCGTCTTTGACTTTCCGATTGAACCCACCAAGATTCCTGACGCCCAAAGCCGCCATCAGCCGATACCGGCGCTCCATCTCTGCAACGCACCATCTGAGCGCATTAGCAGCATCTTTCATGTCTGTCACAACAGGCGTAAGCAAATGCGGAATGCCCTCGTAAATCGCCAGCTCAAGCATCTTCGGATCAACCATAATAAGACGTACGTCTTCCGGCGATGCTTTAAATAGAATCGAGAGAATCATGGCATTCAACCCGACAGATTTTCCCGATCCCGTCGTACCCGCGACGAGCAAATGAGGCATTTTTGCAAGATCAACGACCACTGGCTGCCCAGCGATATCATGGCCGAGAGCCAGACTCAACGGCGAGGACGGGTTGTCGTAAGCGCGAGATGACAACACCTCACTGAGCTGAACTATCTCTCGGTCAACGTTCGGTATCTCAATACCAACCACCGACTTACCCGGAATTACCTCAACCACGCGCACGCTGGTAACCGCTAGCGATCTTGCGAGGTCTTTTACCAAGCCCGTAATCTTGCTGACCTTAACGCCCGGTGAGGGCTGAATCTCGAATCTAGTAATCACGGGACCAGGAAACACCGAGACCACAACCGCTTCGACGCCGTAGTCGAGCAGCTTCAACTCAAGCAAACGAGAAAGCGCCTCGAGGTCTTCAGGCGAGTACCCAGAGTTTTTGTTGGGATCTACAGCGTCGAGCAGATGGAGTGCGGGCAGGCCGTCAACCGCCGCTATTTTGAAAAGATTTCCTTGTTTTTCACGCTCGGCCCTCTCGCTAACAACCGGTTCTTTGACGACGATAGGTTCAATTTTAACGGGCGCTCTGTGCTGCTGTTTTTCCACCTCTCGTTCGAGCGCTTCACGCCGCTGCTCTACCACCTGCTTAACTTCATTCCGCTCCTGAAATCGCGCCCGGATTTTGTGAAAGGTACGTTTGGTCCAGACTGTTAATCGCATGAGTGCTGCGCCAGTCGCATCCATCACTCGAAGCCATGAAATATCGATAAATGCGGTCAATCCGAACAAAAAGCTAGCAAGCAAGATCAACGTTGCACCGACGTAACTAAACGACGCTACGAGAACAGCAGCTAACTCAGATCCAAGAATACCGCCACTACCCTCACGCAGAACTACGCCTGAAGTATAAAAATGCAACGTCGCGAGACCCGCGCCAGAAGAAATAGTGAACAAAAAGCCCATCGCTCTGACAGCGAATATCGGCCAGCTTACCAAAGACTTTGCCTTCATCTCTCGAAACAATAAAAAAGAGTGATAGCCCAGCATCACAGGAAAGATATACGCAAGAAATCCAAATAGGACAAACAGCACATCTGATATCCAGGCGCCTGAACGGCCAACCATATTGGTGACTCCACCGTCAGTGCCTGTATAACTCCAGCCGGGGTCTTCAGGATTGAAAGAAAGTAACGCCATCGACAGGTAAAGGCACAAGGCAACCAGTGCGATAAGTCCACCCTCTCTCAACCGCAGCTGAATGCCTGCCAGAATTTCGTCAGGATCATGCTCTGGGTTAGCTGGTGATGCGCTCTTTGTCACTGGCACAATTCAATCCTCTGGTAACATTTATCGTAATTTTGAATTGGTAACGCTCGGAAATGTCTATCACCGAGGCGTCAATAATTGCCACAGCTTACCCGACCACAGCAAGCAACGCGCCAACAAACTATGCCAATCCCATAGGCTGTTGTATCATTCGAACACGCGCTGATAGCGCGGTTAAACTGCCTTCGCCAATGCTAGACCTAAGCAGGTTTATAGATAAAAATCAGGACGAGGAATTGCAGCCAACATACTGATTTTATTAACATTAGAGTTCATTGGCAACCATACCCTTTTACCGAGCTTTTGAAAACTGAATTCTTCGGGAACGTTCAGTGCTGCAACGTGACGTTTAATGGGTGAAACAGTGTCAATATACCAATCAGGGCTGAACAACAAATACAGATTATCCGGTAACCAAAACTATGAACGAAATCCATCACAAGCTACTCATTCTCGGATCGGGTCCTGCTGGACTTTCTGCAGCAATTTATGCAGCCCGCGCCAATCTCGATCCTGTCGTCATCACAGGCATTGAAACCGGTGGTCAACTGACAACCACTACAGATGTAGATAACTGGCCTGCGGGTGCTGAAGGCTTACAGGGGCCAGATCTGATGGTGCAAATGCAGGCTCATGCTGAACGTTTTGATACCCAAATCGTTTACGACCACATCCATACCGCAGATTTGGGTCAACGACCGTATCGACTCCATGGCGACAATGCGGTTTATACATGTGATGCACTGATCATCACGACAGGAGCGTCAGCGCAGTATCTGGGACTCCCGTCCGAGGAAGCGTTTAAAGGTAAAGGCGTTAGCGCTTGTGCTACTTGCGATGGCTTTTTCTACAAAAAACAAAAAGTTGCCGTCATCGGCGGGGGTAATACCGCGCTAGAGGAGGCACTTTATCTAGCGAATATAGCGTCCGAAGTCATTATGGTTCATCGTCGGGACGAATTCCGTGGTGAAAAGATTTTGCGTAATCGAGTCATCGAAAAGGAAAATATTAAGATTCAGTGGAATCACGTGCTTGAGGAAGTTGTCGGTGATGACATGGGCGTGACAGGCATGACAATTAGAGATGTAAAAACTGACTCCGCGACCCATCATGACCTGATGGGCGTCTTTATCGCCATCGGGCATACGCCAAACACAGACATCTTCAATGGCCAACTGGAGATGAAAAATGGCTATATCGTGATTAATACAGGTATTGAAGGTAATGCGACCGCCACAAGCCTGCCAGGTGTTTTCGCAGCCGGAGATGTTGCCGATCAAGTCTACCGACAAGCGGTGACATCTGCGGGTTTTGGCTGCATGGCGGCGCTCGATGCAGAAAAATATCTAGACGAACTAGAACGTAACGCCTGATAAGCAGCACCGAGATCGTGCCTGACACCTGATATGATTGAACTCACATGGCTGGACCCGAGCAAACTGGACTTTCCGCCAGTTGAACAGGCTATGCAAGATCCCGATGGTCTGCTCGCGGTCGGTGGTGACCTTTCGCGCGAGCGGTTACTGCTAGCTTACGGTAGCGGCATATTTCCCTGGTATGAAGATGACCAACCGCTGCTCTGGTGGAGCCCAGACCCACGCGCCGTGATTGAGCCGAAGGATGTGAAAATCAGCCGAAGTCTGCGTAAAAGACTGCGCAGGCAGGAATTTGACATCCGTGTAGATACCGCTTTTGACGAAGTCGTCAGGCGCTGCCAAGCCCCCCGAGCCTATTCACAAGAAACCTGGATTACAAGCGAGATGCGGCAAGCATATCTCGCACTTCATCTCGATGGTTTTGCGCATTCCATTGAGTGTTATCAAGACAAGGTGCTCGTCGGTGGATTATATGGTGTCAGTATCGGGCGCATGTTCTTCGGTGAGTCGATGTTCCACACTGCGACAGACGCCTCAAAAGTTGCTTTTGTCGCGCTTTGTCGCCTGTTGCATCAACAGGGTTGTCCTCTCGTCGACTGCCAGATGCCGAATCCACATATTATGAGCCTTGGCGTGAAAACCATTTCTAGAGCTGAATTTATGACCTATTTGATGAATAACAACCAACTGACAGACAAGGAGCGGATAGACTGGCAATCACTGCGCGGATCGACAAGCCTCGACATAAGAGAGATGACTGACGCACTAACAGAGCAAGGCACTGATTTTTGATGAGCATCAAGCCGACCACTGTTTCAGAGTTGAGATACTTTACAACACCAGAACACGAGTGCAGCTATCTCGAAGGCAAGCGCTCAACCACGCTGTTTGCCGATCCTGGAGCGCACATAAACACCGAACTGTACAGCATGCTCTCATCGGTTGGATTCAGGCGAAGCGGACGACACATTTACCGCCCACACTGCCAGGATTGCAGGGCATGCATACCCGTCAGAGTGCCCGTTCAGCATTTTGAAAGAAACAGAAAGCAAAAACGGGTATGGCGTAAAAACAGTGATTTGGAGATCAAAATGGTATCGCCCGAATATACTGACGAGAACTACTCGATTTTTAACGCATATATTAACGCGCGCCATATTGATGGTGATATGTATCCCGCTGATCCTGACCAATTCCGCAGTTTCCTTGTCGATGGTCGTCCTGAGGCTGCTTTTTGCGAGTTTCGCAAAGATGACAAACTTATCGCGGTATGTGTTGCCGATGTGATGTCAGACGGTTTATCTGCAATTTACACCTTTTTTTCTCCCGCTGAATCGAAGCGAGGTCTGGGTAATTTCGCCGTGCTTTGGTTGATCGAGGAAGCAATAAAAATGAACAAACCGAACGTCTATCTTGGTTATTGGATTAAAGAATGTCAGAAAATGAATTATAAAATGGACTATCGACCGATAGAGGCTTACTACCGTGATCAATGGCAATTAGTTAAATAACTCGATTTGACGGTGTATTTGGGGCACAATGCACGCCGTTTCCAGCGACAGTCTTCAAACAACTGAGAGTATTAATGGCTAAAGAAGAACAGATCCAAATGACAGGCACCGTAATTGATACGTTGCCTAACACCATGTTCAAGGTTGAGCTTGAAAATGGTCACGAAATTATTGCCCACATATCTGGCAAAATGCGGAAGAACTATATCAAGATCCTCACAGGAGACAACGTGAAGGTCGAGCTTACGCCCTACGACCTTACAAAAGGTCGTATTACCTTTAGGGAATAGATTTAGAGAATAAATCTTAGGGAGTACGGTGCAAAAATTTGGGAAACCCGCGTCTATGCAGACACGGGTTCGTCAATTTCCAACACCAAGTCGTTGTCTCTCACCAAGACCTGTACGACACCACCTCCATTCGCAAGCTTACCGAATAGAATGTCCTCGGCTAATTCCTTTTTAATCTTCGTCTGTATCAGGCGCTGCATGGGTCTCGCTCCCATCGCTTGGTCGTAGCCATTTTCAGCCAGCCAAGCCCTCGCCTCATCGCTAATTTCCAACACGACTTTCTTGTCATCAAGCTGAACCTGTATTTCCACAAGAAATTTATCGACAACAGTCGTAATGACTTCAGGCGACAACGCGTCGAACTGAATGATTGAATCCAGCCGGTTACGGAACTCGGGTGTGAACATCTTTTTCAACACCTCCATGCCGTCGGTTGAGTGGTCCTGTTCGGTGAAGCCGATGGATGATCTGCCCATTTCGTAGGCACCAGCATTAGTTGTCATAACAATAATCACGTTTCGGAAGTCGGCCGCACGACCGTTGTTGTCCGTTAGCGTGCCATGATCCATGACTTGCAGTAGCAGGTTGAACACTTCTGGATGTGCTTTTTCAACTTCGTCCAGCAGCAACACACAATGCGGGTGTTTGGTTACTTCTTCAGTGAGCAGCCCACCTTGATCGTATCCAACGTATCCAGGGGGTGCACCAATAAGACGTGAAACCGTGTGTCGTTCCATGTATTCCGACATGTCGAAACGAATCAGCTCAATACCGAGAATTTTCGCTAGTTGCCTACAAACCTCGGTTTTACCAACACCGGTCGGACCTGAGAAAAGAAAAGAACCAATGGGTTTTTCGCCCTCTTTCAGCCCCGCTCTCGAGAGCTTGATCGCACTCGACAGTGAGGAAATCGCCTCATCTTGACCAAAGATCACCATTTTTAGATTGGTCTCGAGGTCTTTCAGTGCTTCCTTGTCAGAGGTCGATACACTGTTTGGTGGGATGCGCGCAATTTTCGCAACCATCTTTTCAACGTCTGAGACACTGATCTGCTTCTTACGTTTAGTCGCTGGCTGCAATTGCTGGAAAGCGCCAACCTCATCGATTACATCGATGGCTTTGTCGGGCATAAAACGATCGTTGATATAACGCTCAGCCAATTCAGCAGCGACCCGCAACGCCTTGTCGGTATACTTCAGATGATGATGCTCTTCAAAGCGAGATTTTAAGCCTTTCAGGATCTGGTAGGTGTCCTCGACGCTCGGTTCCACTACGTCAATCTTTTGGAATCTTCGCGAAAGAGCACGGTCTTTGTCGAAGATACCCCGATACTCTTGATAGGTTGTTGAACCCATGCAACGTATTTGGCCAGACGCTAACAACGGCTTGAGCAAATTCGACGCATCCATCACGCCACCGGACGCTGCACCGGCACCAATAATTGTATGTATTTCATCAATAAATAGTATCTGGTTGTCGCTCTGCGTGAGTTCGCCCAGCAGCGACTTAAGTCTTTTCTCAAAATCACCACGGTACTTCGTGCCCGCCAATAACGCGCCTAGATCAAGAGAGTAAACGGTGCTTTCAGCGATGACCTCGGGTACTTTCTGGTCGACAATCATTTTCGCAAGGCCTTCGGCGATAGCAGTTTTACCAACCCCCGATTCTCCGACCAATAGTGGATTATTCTTGCGGCGCCGGGAAAGAATTTGTATGACGCGTTCGACCTCTTCTCGTCTTCCAACCAAAGGATCGATAAGCCCCTGCCGGGCTTGTTCGTTTAAATTTGTAGAAAACTGCTCGAGTGCGCTGGGTTTCTTTTCTTCGCCCGCGGCCTGCTCTTCGGCTCCACCCATCGCGTCTGGCTCGCCTGAGTCTTCGTTTCTGGCGGTGCCGTGGGAAATGAAATTGACCACGTCTATCCTGTTGATATCTTGCTGCTTCAAGATGTATACCGCGTGGCTTTCCTGCTCACTGAAAATGGCAACCAATACGCTGGCGCCGGTCACTTCCTTACGGCCTGAGGATTGAACGTGAAAAACAGCTCTCTGGAGTACGCGTTGAAACCCCAGTGTGGGCTGCGTCTCACGCTCTGTTTCGTCTTTCGGTATTAGCGGTGTGGTTGCGTCGAGAAACTCGACGAGTTCCTTGCGCAGCTTCTCAGACTCGGCGCCGCATGCTTTAAGCACCTCCGCGGCCGCGTCATTGTCAATCAGGGCGAGTAATAAATGCTCCACTGACATCAGTTCGTGTCGTTTTACTCTAGCGTCTTTAAAGGCCAGATTGAGCGTTACTTCCAGATCTCTACTTAACATCGTTTACACCCTGAGTCTCAAAATCTAATGTCATAAAATATATCTTTTTTCCTTTCCGGATTTACCTAACCCGCTTCTCATTCCTCTTCCACTACCTCAACATCGGACACCAACGGGTGGTGGTTTTGTTGGGCAAATTCATTTACCTGCTCCGACTTAGTTTCTGCAATATCTCTTGTATATATCCCACAGGTTGCCTTTCCTACCGTGTGCACTGCAAGCATAATTTGCGTTGCTTTCTCCCGATTCATCTGGAAGAAGGTTTCTAACACCTGAACGACAAACTCCATTGGTGTGTAATCATCGTTCAGCAACACCACTTTGTACAACGGCGGCTTTTTGAGCTCGGGCTTTACTCGCTCGGCCAATACAGTAATGCCGCGGTCGCTATCCACCCCATCCTCTTCACTCATCTGTATACGAGTAGAGGCCTTGTTTGTATCTGTAGTCTTAAACTTCAATTCAATCCCACTGTAAAATTTTAGCTGAAATTTCCCAACACGCGCTATCCACAAAGATCCATCATACAATCAATCCACGATTGAAATGCTCGTGAGATATTATCGGCTGGCTGTAGGTGTATTTTGACGAGTATTACCCTTGCTGTTCAACACTTATATGGGACTATCTGCATGATAATCAAGCTATCAGTGCGCATTGGTAGGTGTTCTACTGAAAAATAAACTTTAACTTTCGATTGATATTTACAGAAATAGCTGCCCTTCAAGCTTTTCTCAGGTTGTAGCAAATCAACGCCAAACTTAAACGTAGCGAAAACGCGAAGCGTCGACAATGCAATTGTTCATCGAGGGGCATGATAGAGTGAAGTATTTTTATAAGTATGAAGACTGACAGTAAGGCATTACCGATGGTTTACGATGCTTACTTTATAGGCAGCATTTTTGTCCTAGCCTGAGTAGGTAATCAGATTATCTTTAATGATGCTTTCTTAACCACAAAACGCTTGACCAACATAAGCTTGATACACTGCAATGCTCACATCAGTGTCCGTTGTGCTGTCAAAAAACTAACTCGGGATTACCACCGCTGTCGATGCAATCAAACTTATTACTATTCAACAAACCCTATTTGGTCGTTAGCCAATTTAGCCCGCTTGATTCCAAGCAAACGCTGAAAGACTTTATCGATCTTGACGGGTTCTATCCAGCCGGCAGGCTGGACCACGATTCAGAGGGCTTACTTGCTTTGACGAACAACGGCGCACTGCAGATGCGGATCAGCGACCCGAAGTTTAAACTGCCGAAAACCTATTGGGTGCAGGTTGAAGGGAATATTACGCCGGCCGCACTCTCACTTCTCGCGAACGGCGTCATGTTAAATGATGGACCAACCAAACCTGCGAAGGTGGAAAAAATACAGGCACCAGACTTTCCGTCACGGAGCCCGCCAATCAGAGTACGCGCGAACATTCCAACTTCATGGATCGCGATCACAATAAACGAAGG
>CBFHOH010000045.1:0-23881 GCA_965657335.1 Candidatus Azotimanducaceae bacterium | reverse complement strand
CAACATCAGCTTCAGCGGGCGCTTCAACAGCAGCTTCGGCAATCGCTTCAGCAGGCGCTTCAACATCAGCTTCAGCGGGCGCTTCAACAGCAGCCTCGGCAATCGCTTCAGCAGGGGCTTCAACATCAGCCTCAGAGGGCGCTTCAACAGCAGACTCAGTAGCGACTTCATCAGCTTCTGAGCCTCCGCGAGGATCATTTGTTGCGCGACCCCATGTACTCGGGTGAATCGCATCTATTGCACGAGCCACGGGTGTTAGAACGGGAGCAGGTGCCTCAGGTTCAACATTGACAAGTACGGGACCCGTCGCTAAAACGCCAGGGTTGTCTCTTGGATCATTTGCTGCTCGACCCCAAAGCGATGGATGTTGTTCCGGGGCTTGAGCTTCTTCCGCGGCAGGCATTGCTGAAGCAGCTGTTGTTGCCTCGGTGGCCTGTGTGTTTGTGACTTCAGTATTTTGGACGGCATTTTCTGCTGCAGCGCTTTGCTGAGTGTCTACTTTGTCCTCAGATGCATTGACAGCGTCGACCACGTTCGTGACAGATGACTGATCTTCGGACGCAACCTGTGGCGTTGTATCTGGCCGTTGTTGCTGAACCGAGCGATTCTCAGCCTGAGCATTATCAGCTTGAGCGTTATCTGCTGTATCGGACAGTTCATTAGCGACAGTATCGGTGCTCGCAACATTTTGCTCAGCAGTATTTTGCTTTCTGTTACTCCTACGGCGTTGCCCACCTCGTTGACGGTTACCTTGATTCCGCTTGTCACCGTCATTGGCGTTTTTGTCAGTTTCTTGTCTACCGTTTTGTTCAGGTTGCGCTTGTTCCCGATTATCGTTCCGATTTTCGGTTTTGTTGTCATTGCGTCCCTGACGCTTATCTCTGTTGCCATCGTTCTTTTGTTTTGAATTACCGTTTCGATTGTTGCTTTTGCCCTCGTTTTGAGGCGTATTTTTGTTGCCTCGGGCGTCTTTACGATTGGCATCGTTTTTGTTGTCGTTGCGTCCAGAATTACGATTGTCACGATCTTTATTATCGCGTTGATCATTGCGATTACGGTTTCGTTCATTAGATCGGCGACGATTGTTGTTTCTGTTGCGGTTGTTGCGATTCTGTTTCTTGGGCGCTGGCGCTTCCTCAACGGGCGTCTCTTCAGCACCTGTGAACATGCTCATCAGTGAAGCGAAGAAACCTTTCTTTGGTTTTGCGGCTACGCTGGTTTTTGCTGTCGGTGTTGCCGGCTTCTCTGCTGGTGCTGGTGGCGTCGGCTGAGCAATTCGCTGTACCACAGCTTGTTCAGCAGGGGCTGGTTTATTTTGTCTTTCAAAAGTTTCCGGCTCAACTTCACTCGCCAGTTCATAGCTAGCCTCAGCGCCTTCGTCATCCGCTGATCTGATGCGCTCAACTCGGTAGTGCGGTGTTTCTAGTTCCGCGCTGGGCACGACCACAAGTCTTACCTCTGTGCGTTGCTCTATCTGAGTCAGGCCCTCTCTTTTTTCATTGAGCAGGTAAGAGGCGACAGAAATAGGCACAAATGCTCGTATTTCTGAACTCGTATCTTTCATCGCTTCTTCTTCTACCAGACGCATGATCGCCAGAGCGGAAGACTCAATGTCCCGGATTGTTCCTAGACCACTGCATCGTGGACAAACTACACCGCTGGTTTCACCGAGAGATGGTCTCATTCGCTGCCGCGACATTTCGAGCAGACCAAATCTTGAGATTCTGCCAACCTGAACACGTGCCCTATCTATTTCAAGTGCATCGCGCATTCGATTTTCGACGGCTCGTTGGTTGCGTGCAGCATTCATGTCGATAAAGTCAATGACAATAAGTCCACCAATGTCCCGAAGCCTTAACTGTCTGCAGATCTCGTCTGCCGCCTCGAGGTTGGTGTTGAGTGCTGTATCTTCAATATCAGAGCCGCGAGTCGCTTTGGCTGAATTTATATCAATCGATACCAGTGCTTCTGTTGGGTCGATGACCAGAGAGCCGCCTGAAGGGAGTCTGACTTCGCGCTCAAACGCGGACTCAATTTGACCCTCAATTTGATATCGATTGAAGAGGGGCACATCGCTTTCGTAAAGCTTGATGCGTTGACGGAACTGAGGCATGACCTGATCAACAAACTGTGTCGCGTTGTCGAACGCTTCCTGCGTATCAATCAGTATCTCGCCGATATCGTCCCGGAGATAGTCGCGAATAGCGCGCACAATAATGCTGCTCTCTTGCCAAATCAGAAAAGGTGCTTCCCGTTTCGCGGCAGCGGTTTTGATCGAGTTGGCTAGATTAACAAGATAGTCTAGATCCCACTGCAGTTCTTCGGCCGTACGACCGACACCAGCGGTTCTAACGATGACACCCATATTCTTCGGAATTTCTAACTGAGACATTGCTGCTTTTAGCTCGTCTCTCTCTTCCCCTTCGATTCTGCGCGAAATCCCGCCTGCGCGAGGATTATTCGGCATAAGTACCATGTATCTGCCGGCGAGACTACAAAAGGTCGTTAAGGCAGCGCCCTTGTTGCCGCGCTCTTCTTTTTCAACCTGGATGATAAGTTCAGTCCCTTCCTTCAGCGCATCTTTGATGTTGACGCGACCGCCACCTTTGGCATTGGGAGAGAAGTATTCGCGGGAAATTTCTTTGAGGGGGAGAAAGCCATGGCGGTTAGAGCCGAAGTCAACGAACGCAGCTTCAAGACTGGGTTCAACACGGGTCACCCGCGCCTTGTATATGTTGGCTTTCTTTTGTTCTCTAGACCTGTTCTCTATGTCGAGGTCGTATAATTGTTGACCGTTTACCAGTGCAACGCGCAACTCTTCAGTGTGAGTTGCATTTATTAGCATTCTTTTCATTACGATATCGCTTTTGTTTGGCGTCTATAGCCGCAAGCTGAATATCGTCAAATCTGAGTGTTAGTTACCGTTTTTAAGAAAGTAAATTTGTCTCTGTATAAGTTCATTGCGCTCGCGCGCTAGCCAATCATGCATAAAACCATTCAGTTAAAATGTGCCTATAAAAAATGTTGCGTATAAAAAAAGCCTAGTGTGAAGGGCTATCTGTATTAACACCTATGCTCTGGAAGTCCATCTATGTGGCGCCAAGCGAAGTGCTTTACAATATTCTTTACTGCATGATCAAATAGTTAGAGAGCATTGTCTGGAAGTTTTACTTTTGCCTGAATAAGTTAATACCCCCTATTGATGGAGTGGGGTGATGTTCAAATATCAACTTGTCTGTCAGGTCTCGAAAAGCTTTTCTGCCGTTTCAAAACTCTTTTTTAATAAACCGATTTGACGATTTCAGTATGCGCATCAAGGCGCGGTAAATTTACTTTTAATACGTGATAATAAGACCACTGGTATTAAAAGTGCTTAATTCATTCGTGAGCGCTGTCTTTTCTGCAAGATCTTCAGTTTCAAAATCTTCGAGTCCAAAATCCTCGGGTCATAGCCGCGAGAGTCAAACAGTGCTTACAATGTAATATTAGTTTGTCCTAAGCTTACGCTCTTGACGCCTTGGCCAAGAGAGATCCTTCTCTGATAACGCTTTTGGCGTATCAAGTGACCAACATTTTTAATTAATAAGAGGATAGATCAGCAGGGCGATGCCTGATTAATTCTGCCTAAACGCAGTTTATTGCGAGGCTTCATCTCTTGTCAGCGTTGGAATTACTGAAGGCATCCAGAAAAAGCGAGTATAATGTGCTTTCCCTTGGATGGGCGTTATCATAGCAACAAATGTAAGTACGTCAAAGCGTTATAATTGATAGTTCACGTCGGTTTTCGAAATTTTAGGCCGCTACAGCCAGTTAACGCGTCTCGGCAACAAGACTGAGTGGTGTTTACAATCGCTTGCGTGAGTAGGTATTGATTAGCCAACACCATCGATGATTTGGCGTGTTTGAACGCATTTTGGACATGAACGTTACAAGCTGACAGCAACAGCAGATAGAGAATAATGGATAATTCAACAGTCCAGTTAATAGAAATTGACGAAAATGCCTCTGGTCAAAGGGTAGATAACTATTTGCTTAAAATCCTGAAAGGTGTGCCTAAGTCAAGAATCTACCGGATTCTTCGGAAGGGTGAGGTTCGAGTGAACAAGGGCCGGGTCAAGGCATCGGTGAAGCTTCAACTCGGCGACGTATTAAGAGTACCGCCGATCAGGACGTCAAATGAAGACGAAATCAAGGTGGCGGGCAAATGGATGCTAGAAACCTTGGAAAACGCCATTATCTACGAAGATAAAAGACTGCTTATCATCAACAAACCGAGTGGTATCGCTGTTCATGGCGGCAGTGGTATTTCGATAGGCGTCATCGAAGCCTTTAGACAGCTGAGACCCGAACAGAAAGATCTCGAATTGATACATCGACTGGATAGGGATACCTCCGGTTGCCTGATGATAGCCAAAAAACGGAGCTGCCTACGCAGCATTCAGGCAATGCTGTCGAACAAGACAAAACTTGAAAAACACTACTTAGCCGTTGTACATGGTAAGTGGCCTCGACGGAAACAGCACGTAGACGCGCCTTTGGTTAAGAATACGTTGAAAAGTGGCGAGCGAATCAGCTCGGTTGATGCAAACGGCAAATCTGCATTGACTAGAATATCCTTACTCGACCAATCGACTGATTACAGTCTGCTTGCGCTGCAGCCAATAACGGGTCGAACCCATCAATTAAGAGTGCACTGCCAGTATACTGGTTACCCTATTGTTGGCGACGAGAAGTACGGCTTGGAATTGCAGGATGCAGCCCTGAAGCGCCAAGGTATGCGGCGACTCATGCTACACGCGAGCAGGCTTGTTATACCGGCGACTGAGCCAGGTGAGAAAACAATTAGCGTCGAAGCGCCGGTTGATGGCAGTTTCCAGAGAATGATCAAGACAATAAAATAGTTATATAAAACAATATGATAGGAGGTTTACTTAAAGTCAGGATATAGGATTGATACCATAACTTCTAAGGATCTCAAGCAATTGTAATAAAGGTAAGCCGTAAAGCGTATGGATATCACGCCCGCGCATATCCTCGAACAACGTGAGTCCAAGTCCCTCAGCTTTAAAACTCCCGGCGCAATCCAGCGGCTGGTCTAGATGGACGTAACGCGTGATTTCGTCAGTAGTCAGTTGTCGGAACTTTACCGAAAATTCCTCAACGTAATCGACTGTCTCTGGTTCAGTGCCAGCGTCGACCTTGTGCAGAACACACAGGCCAGTGTGAAAGGTAACCCATTTTCCAGAGCAGGCTGCGAGTTGCTCGATTGCTCGAGTGACGGACCCCGGTTTCGATAAGACTGTTTCGTTCAAGCAAGCAATTTGGTCGCACCCGATAACAACGCCAGACTTGCCTGCCATCGAATGCCCTGATTCGCCCATACGCGAGTCTAATTGATTTGCTACCGCCCAAGCTTTTCCCTGAGCTAACCTTAACGCAGCCGCGTGTGCTGGCTCATCGGGATAAATTTGTTCGGCATAGTCGGGGCTTATCTTTGAAAATGACAAGCCACACTTTGTCAGCATTTCTGCGCGGTAGGGCGATGTAGATGCAAGAATCAGATTTGGTGCGATTTTAGTCGTGTCAAACATGGCCGAAAGCTCTTATGTCACTGAATTTGTGCAATTTTCTTTTGACACTCCAGATTGTGAAGCCTAATATGCGCCCCTTATGTTTAAGGGCCCCCTTCCAGCGGAAGTTAATTATCGGAAATTTGCCGGTAATAGCACCAAATTAGTTGGTACTGTCCCCGTTAGTGCATTCGGAAGACTCAGTGAGTCTATCGCAAATGACAAGGGTGAAGTACAAGCTAAGCTCGAATTTCGGCGGGGTAAAAAGCAAAAGACGCTCATTATTGGTCATATAAGCGTAAATCTGGAATTGGTTTGCCAAAATTGCCTTGCGCCATTTTCCACCGACTTGGAATCATCTTTTAGGTGGGTGCTGGTAGAGGACGAAGATGCGTTAATCGCGCTTCACCCTGATGATGAAGGGGTAATTTGTGGTGAAGACAGCGTCAACATCGTTGATCTACTGGAAGATGAACTTCTAGTCAGCTTGCCGATGGTTGCGAAGCATGAAGAGGGTGAATGTAGTTTCACTGCGCAACACACCGATGGCAGCGAAGCCTCGGGTGAAAGCACTGGGGATACGACGCAAGATGGCCAAGGAGCAGGTAAAAACAACGCAGACACGTACCAACCGTTTGCGTCCCTGGCGGAATTAAAGAATCAATTTGATAGGAGCTAGTAATGGCTGTTCAAAAAAGCAAGGTAACTCGATCACGACGTGGTCAAAGAAGATCTCATGATGCTCTGAAAGGGCCAACACTTTCTGAGGACTCGACCACCGGTGAAACTCATCGTCGTCACCACGTATCCGCTGATGGGTTCTATCGTGGCAAGAAAGTTGTGCATTCAGCAGAAGACTAGTTTTCTCGAACTAAGCAATAAAAAAGCAAAAGTATGACAAATAAGCGCGGAATCCATGGATTCCGCGTTTTGTTTTTAAAAACGTGTTTGATTTAGGCTTTAAGCAAGAGGACGAGCATGAGCAAGTTAGCGTTTGTATTTCCTGGCCAGGGGTCCCAAGCAGTCGGGATGCTGCAGGATGTATATGAAGCAGGTAACGTTGTATCGAAGACTTTTGACGAGGCTTCTGAAGCACTTGGTTATGATCTGTGGTCGTTGGTTCAAAATGGACCAGAGGAGCAGCTTAATCAAACCGAATTCACGCAACCCGCACTTCTGACCGCCAGCATCGCGCTTTGGCGTTTGGCTCATGAACAAACGGTACCCGCGATATCTGTTGTTGCCGGTCACAGTCTCGGTGAGTACAGCGCGCTGGTTGCTGCAGAGGTCATTTCTTTTGCTGATGCAGCAAAGCTTGTCCAAAAACGCGGACAGTTCATGCAAACCGCTGTTCCACTGGGCGAGGGCGGCATGGCCGCTATCTTGGGGCTCGATGATGAGCAAGTGATCGATCTCTGTAAAACTGCCTCAGCAGCAGGCGGGGTGGTCCAGGCAGCTAACTTCAATGCAAATGGGCAAGTCGTCATCGCGGGTGATAACGCCGCACTCGAACGTGCAATCGAAGCATGCAAGACCGCCGGTGCAAAACGAGCGATGCCGCTATCGGTCAGCGCGCCGTTTCATAGCGCGCTTATGCAGCCAGCCGCCGAGAAACTGGCGTTAGAATTAGCCGCGGTTCAGTTCTCCGAGCCAAAGATCGAGGTCGTTCAGAACGTCAATGCTCAGGTCTGCGTTGATCCGGCGCAGATTCGAGAGAATCTCGTTGCGCAGATGTACAGTGCGGTAAAGTGGACAAATACCATACAGCGAATGGCCGGTGATGGCATCGAAACTGTAGTAGAATGTGGCCCCGGTAAAGTACTGGCAGGTTTGAACCGCAGGATCGAAAAATCCTTGGTTTCCCATTCCCTCAACTCAGCTGCTGGATTAGAAAAGACACTTGCGGAATTAAGCTAGGTTTATCGGGCGATGCGAATTAAGTTGAAGGACGTAATTGGAAATCAACGGTGGAGACACTTGTAGAAAAATGAGCGATCTTAAAGGCAAAGTTGCTATCGTCACAGGCGCCAGCAGAGGTATAGGTAAAGCAATTGCGGAAAACCTGGCGGCTAGTGGAGCATTTGTGTTGGGTACAGCGACCAGCGACGCTGGTGCCGCGGCAATCTCTACGTACTTGGCAGACAACGGCCGCGGATTTGCTCTGCGCGTGGAAGACGGTGAATCAATCGAAGCCTTTTTTAGCGCGATAAAAGGCGAATTTGACGCTCCCACAATATTGGTAAACAACGCCGGTATCACCCGAGACAACATCGCACTTCGTATGAAGAACGAAGAGTGGAGTGATGTCATTGAGACTAATCTTAGCGCTGTGTTTAAGGTGACTAAAGCCGCGTTGCGGGGCATGACTAAAGCCAGATGGGGGCGTGTCATAAATATCAGTTCTGTTGTCGGCAGCATGGGCAATGCCGGGCAAAGTAATTACGCAGCAGCGAAATCCGGGATGGAAGGTTATAGCCGCTCTTTAGCCAGCGAACTGGCTTCTCGAAACGTCACCGTAAACTGTATTGCACCGGGTTTTATTGCAACCGATATGACGGACTCATTGCCCGCTGAACAAAAAGAAATGCTCCTCTCCCGAGTGCCAGCTGGAAGGCTGGGTGAGGCAAACGAGGTCGCAGCACTTGTGAGTTTTCTGGCGGGAGACGCAGCCGGATATATCACTGGTGAGACTATCCACATTAACGGTGGAATGTACATGGGGTGACAGGTAACGCTGAAATTGTTCGTTTTGTTGCTTTTTAGCTGCCAAGAAATACCGATAAAAACCGATGCCTGAAATCAAGCTTAAAAAGACTTGATCGCTTAACTGGCATTTCATTAAACTAGCGCAGTTTGACTGCAATGTATCACGTAGGAGTGAACTTAAACATGAGTACCATAAAAGAACGAGTGATGAAATTGGTCTGTGAACAGTTAGGAGTAAAAGAGGAAGAAGTTACACCGGAAGCCTCTTTTGTTGAGGATCTGGGCGCCGATTCGCTGGACACTGTTGAACTCGTCATGGCTCTTGAAGAAGAATTCGAAACTGAAATTCCCGATGACGAAGCAGAAAAAATTACCACGGTCAAAGAAGCAATGGATTACGTTGAAGCGCATACATAGTTTGCTTTGATAGTGTCTGATTGAAAGCCGCTTTCGCTCTGCGAATGCGGCTTTTTTATTTGTCTGAAATTTCCTTTGTCGGTGCCAGTGAATCCCCCTGTCCGGCACCCTTGGAGTTGAAAGGCTTTGTATGACCAACATGCTTTGGCCGTTCCCGCTAAATATAGACGGGACAGTGCATCGAGATGTACCAGTTGCTGCGGTTCGGGCGTGTTTTGTTGCAAATTTGTGTCGTTAAATAAATTGTTCGAGATGTTACTGGAGATACCTCATGAATAATCGTCGAGTTGTTGTTACTGGTATGGGGATGCTATCTCCGCTGGGTGCTTCGGTTGATTCAACCTGGGATGGCATAAAAGCGGGTAATAGCGGCATCGGGCCAATTACTAGCTTTGATACAGAAGGCTTTCCCGTCAGGTTTGGGGGCGCTGTGCCGGCATTTGATATTTCCGAATACTTGAATCCGAAAGAAGCTCGCCGTATGGATGGCTTTATTCAGTTTGGGCTTGTTTCTGGTATTCAAGCTATGAACGATGCAGGCCTTGAGGTGACCGATCAAAATCGACACAGGGTTGGCGTCGCTGTTGGTTCTGGAATTGGTGGGATCGTCACGATTGAGACTTGTCACGATGTTTTGAATGATCGCGGTCCTGGCCGGGTTTCGCCGTTCTTCGTTCCGTCTTGCATCATTAATATGGTCGCAGGTCATCTCTCAATTATGTATGGCCTCCAAGGACCTAATATTGCTATCACAACCGCCTGTACAACTGGGACACATAATATAGGCTTCGCTGCTCGCATGATTGCGGCGGGCGATGTTGATGCAATGTTAGCGGGAGGCGCTGAAAAATCTACTTCGCCAACGACGATGGCAGGCTTCGCTGCAATGAAGGCATTGTCATCCCGAAATGACGAGCCGGAAATAGCAAGCCGGCCCTGGGATAAAGATAGAGATGGGTTTGTTTTAAGCGATGGCTCGGCTGTTATGGTGCTCGAAGAATATGAGCACGCGAAGGCGAGAGGGGCAAAAATATATTGCGAGATTGCTGGATTCGGCATGAGTGCAGACGCAAGTCACATGACTTCTCCAAGTGAGAATGGTGCAGGCGCTGCCATGTCAATGCAGAACGCGCTGGACAATGCGGGCATTAACGCAAGTGAAGTCAATTATATCAATGCTCACGGCACTTCAACGCCGCTTGGTGATGTGGCGGAGACGATGGCGATAAAAACAGTTATGGGTGCCGACGTTGATAAAGTTGCGGTAAGCTCTACCAAGTCAATGATAGGTCATTTGTTGGGTGCTTCGGGCTCAGTAGAGGCGGTGCTAACGGCATTGTCTGTTCGCGACCAGCTCGCGCCGCCAACCATTAATCTTGATAACCCCAGTGAAGATTGCGATCTGGACTACGTGCCACACACCGCAAGAGATATGCCAATCAATGTTGCGGTTTCAAATTCTTTTGGTTTTGGTGGCACCAACGGTACGCTGGTGTTTAAGAAAGTCTAACAAATAATCTCCAATCTTATGGTTTACGAGTCCAGCATGGAGAGCCGTATCTCGGACGAACGTCGATGAAAAAGCGCTTATTGATACTGCTCCTCCTTGGGTTCTTCGTTGTGACAGCGGTGAGCTACAGTTACCACCAGTTAGATAAACCCTTGTTGGGCAGTAGCCAAGGGCTGTTAGTTGCAGACACCTTCGAAGTCAACAAAGGTGCGAGTCTCAATAGCGTGCTCTCGTCTTTGGTCGAGAAAGGCATTGTCGACACGCCGCTTTGGGTTTTTAAAGTCTATGCGCGTCTGACAAAAAGCGAGGGAACGATCAAAACTGGCGAGTACGCGTTAGATCAAACTCAGACAGCAATAACGCTGTTGGCTTCGATGCGTGCCGGTAAAGTTATTACACGCACGATAAGCTTTCCTGAGGGTTGGACCTTTGCTATGTGGAGAGAAAGCTTCAAGTCTCACCCGCTTCTGGATAGTCAGCTTGCCAGATATACCGACAATTCCTTAATGCGATTGTTGGGCCGAGCAGGCGTGCATCCTGAAGGTCAATTTTTCCCCGATACTTACACCTACCAGAAAGGTGACACGGACATATCCATATTGACCAGAGCGCACCAGCGAATGCGAGATGTGCTTCAGGCAGAGTGGTCCAGCAGAACGGAACAACACGTTTTCGCCAGTCCTGAAGAAGCGCTCATACTCGCTTCAATTATCGAAAAAGAAACCGCATGGGAGCCGGACCGGATACGGGTCGCCTCTGTTTTTGTAAACAGATTGAAGAAAAAGATGAAATTACAAACGGATCCGACCGTCATATATGGCATTGATAATTTTGATGGCAATTTGCGACGAAAAGACCTCCGTGCTGCAACACCATACAACACCTATATTATTCCCGGACTGCCCCCGACACCAATATGTAATCCGGGCCTTAGCTCAATAAACGCTGCGCTTCAGCCGGTCGCCTCAAACGATTACTACTTTGTAGCCCGAGGAGATGGTACAAGTGAATTCTCTGAAACGCTTGCGCAACATAATCGAGCAGTTACCCGCTATCAAAAATCGGGTAAGGTTAAAGATTACAAAAGTACACCTAGTCAATAATGAAACGTGAGTGCTGAATGAAAGGTCGCTTTATTACGATTGAAGGAGTCGAAGGTGTCGGGAAGTCGACCAATATCAGCTATATCGAACGCTTTCTTGAAGCACGAGATGTAAAATTTATATCGACGCGCGAACCGGGGGGTACAGCGTTAGCCGAAAGCATTCGTGACCTGTTGCTGGAAAAGACTGAATATTCGATGGATCCAGTGACCGAATTGTTGCTGATGTTTGCAGCAAGAAAACAGCATACGGAAGAGTTGATTAAGCCAGCGCTTGAAAGGGGCGAATGGGTGATTTGCGATCGCTACACAGATTCCAGTTATGCTTATCAAGGAGGCGGGCGAGGGTTGGATACTAAAGTCATTGCGAGGATAGAAAAATTGACCCTGGGTAGTTTCAGGCCTGACCTGACAATCGTGCTGGACCTTCCGGTTAAGACTGGGTTAGCGCGTGCCGGGAATCGTGCTGAGCTTGATCGGTTCGAGATTGAAAGTGAGAAGTTTTTCAAACGTGTTCGTGCAACATTTTTGGCGCGAGCGAAGACCCATAAGCGATATCATGTCATTAATGCTTCAAGGTCGCTAAAGGCAGTACAGGATAAAATCGGAGCAGCACTTGAAAGCTTCCCTGTATTGAGATCAATCAGGTAAACGCTTGAATAGTAAAAAAAGTAAAAGCAGCACCAATGTGCCAGATAATGATGATGAGCCGATAGGGCTGGTTCGCGATTGTTTGCCCTGGCAATCAGAGGAGTTCAATCGAATCTTGCGCCAGCAGGCAAACGGAAAGCTGTCACATGCCCTATTGATCAGTGGTCAGGCTTTTCTCGGCAAATTGCACTTTTCATTTTCCGTCCTCTGCGCAATGCTCTGCGAGTCGACCGACGCCATTTCAAACAATGGCACTGCTGGTTTCTCGGTCTGCGGCGACTGTACTGGATGTCGTCTGATGGCAGCGGGCACTCACCCCGATTTTCGGTTGTTAAAACCGGTAGAAGCTAAATCAATCAAGATTGAGCAGGTACGGGATATCACCGCCTGGGTCGGCCAAACAGCGCAACGCGCCGGTAAAAAGGTTGTGATTGTCAATCCAGCCGACAAAATGACGCATGAATCCGCCAACGCCCTGCTCAAGTGCTTGGAAGAGCCCGCTGGGGACTCATTGATTATGTTGGTGACAAGTCAGCCGGGACGTTTGCTGCCGACGATTCGATCTCGATGTCAGTCCGTTAATTTTAATATCCCTGCAAGAGACGAAACAACGGACTGGCTAAGGCAGCATGGCGCTGATTCTAGCCGCGATAATGAGATTCTCCTCGATATCGCTGGGGGTGCTCCGCTTGCTGTGATAGAACGATTCGATGAGGCATTTCTTGAAAAGCGCAAAGTGGTTGTTCAAGGCGTACTTGGTATCGTTTCCAGCAGTAAAACTGTCGAACAGGTTAGCGGATCAGTTGCAAGAGCTGATATCGCTGATGCCATCGATTGCCTATACGACATTTCAATCGATTGTTTAAAGTATCTCACCTGTGACGATCCGCACTACGTCAGAAACAAGGACATTATTGCTGCGATTGAACAGCTATGTGTCGTTTATGACCTGAATGCCATGTTCGAACTTTGTGAGGTATTAAAAGTTGCCCGTCAGGAATTATCCAGTTCATCGAATCCAGACCCGGTCCTGTTGCTGGAATCAGCGTTAATTGCACTGAAGTCGCTTTCTCACTGAACCCTTCGATGGTACTGGTCGATCAATTTCATCTCTTGTAGATTGTTCAGTCATCAGGCAGTATTCGCAACTAACGACGTGTGAGTTGAGTACATGGGTAAGCTAGCCAGAAGTGGCGCCAAAAAGACGATGATTGCCCTGACCATCAAGGACAAGGTGGTGCTGCATAACTGCTACATGCCATTTATCAAAAATGGCGGTTTGTTTATCGCTAACCGAACTGAATATGATGTCGGCGATGATGTTTTTATCCTGTTAAATCTGATGGATGAATCTGAAAAAATTCCAGTTGCCGGTAAGGTCGCTTGGATTGCCAAAAAGGGCGTTAAAAGCCCCCACACGCCAGGTGTAGGTATCCAATTCAGCGAGCCAGAGAATATTGCCAAGGATAAAATCGAGACTTATCTAGCGGGTTCTATCGGATCTGCCAATTCAACTGCGACCATGTAGATTGCTGGGTCGATGCGGTATTTTTAACGTTTGAGATCGGCACAACGCTTGGACCCCTGAAATCATATGCACACCAATTTCTCAGGAATAAAATGACTTACTGCGTTGGAATAGCCGTCGATGCAGGACTTTGCTTTATCGCTGACTCTAGAACCAATGCTGGTGTTGATAACGTCAGCACATACTCAAAGCTTAATTGTTTCAGCGTTGAAGGCGAACGTCAGATCGTCGTGCTGAGCGCTGGGAACTTGGCGACTACCCAGGGGGTAATTACTCAGATAAAGCGTGATGCTAAAATGAACGCTGCGCACAATATTCTTAATATATCTCATCTCGAGGACGTGGCTGACTATATTGGTGAATTGAGTGTCGCCAGACAAGAGAAGCATGCTTCAGGGTCGAACACCTTCGAGGCGAGTTTTATTGTCGGAGGCCAAATCAAGGGTCATAAACCGAATGTTTACCGGGTCTATGCCGCGGGCAACCATATAAAAACCTCTACCACGACCCCGTTCCTGCAAATTGGCGAAAGCAAGTACGGCAAGCCGATTCTCGACCGGATTATTGCGCCTGAGTCCACATTGGATACAGCGGCAATGTGTGGCCTCGTGAGTATGGATTCGACAATGAAGAGCAATCTGAGCGTTGGGCCACCAATCGAAGTGATGCTGTATGCGAGAGACAGTTTCTCTTCCGAACGTCATTACGTTTTCGAAGAATCGAGCGATTATTTAAGAGATGTCAGTCGTGCTTGGGATGAAAAGCTGCGTGAAGCATTTGCGGGGATGCCGCCGATTGCTTGGAGCGGCAAGTGGGACGAAGCTAATTCGAACAACTGCTAAATAGCCTTGCAAGCGAGTTCCGTGAGCGCTAAATCAGCCACAAAAATATGGAAGAACGTTTTGGACGAGCTAAACGATCAACAACGTGAAGAACTCATCAAGGATCTGACAGATCTCCAAGCATCTCTTATTGAACTTCTGGATCTCACTCAGAGCAAAACCAAGCCGGTATCCTTGCGAGAAAACATCGGACGCCTGAGTCGTATGGATGAAATGCATAATCAGAGCATACTTCTAGCTAACCGCACTGTTACCAGTAATCGCTTAAAAGCTGTCAAAGTTGCCTTAGCAAACGCTGACGATGGCAACTATGGTTATTGCGAAGAATGCGGTGACACGATTGCGTTTATGCGGCTCAAGGCTTACCCGGACGCTTCAATGTGCATCGCTTGCAAAGGTTCTGCTGAATCCAGTTAACCCAGCAACCCAAGATATTAATGTCCCAGTGTCAGCTCAGAGCTCGGTTTTATCATCGTCTCGTCTAAGCCAAGCATGCCAAATATCTGGTTTTGCGTCGCCCTGAGAATTGCTTCGCGCTCATGCTCGACAGTGATGCTCTTTGCGACGGCAATGGCGCCGATCATGGAAGCCAGTATTGTTCGCGATTTGTCCCGTGCTTGCCCTGGTTTCAGTCTCAGTGGCGCGGTTTTCAGCCGCGAAAGCGCTATCAGCCGATTCTCAAGTAATCTTAGTAGTGAAAAATAGGACTCTTCGTAGAGTTTTTTTACTTCGACATTGTCACTACCAATGTCGTTTGAGAGTAACGCCTCTGGTCTTGGTGAGTCCGGCATATCCATGTCCCTGAGATTAAGGTAGCCGGAGACAAGGTTGGTCAAGTTCTGAATAGAATAAGGGCCTTTGATCAGTCGCGATGCCTGGCTACTCCTCAATGCCTCTTTGAAGGTTTCCCGATAAAGCGCTTCTTTCGACTCGAAGTGTGTGTAGAAAGCACCGTGGGTGAGTTTGGCAAGCTTCATGACCTGGCTAATCGACACTCGATCAAAACCGTAGCGACAAAATAACTCGGTTGCAGAATCGAGAATTCTGCTTTTCGATTTCACTTTATGTTGGCTGGAATAGGGCATTGTTGCCTACCGCTGTTTGAATATTATCTTGATCATATATTAATTCCTAATACGCTGAGTACCAACAGCAATTAAATGCTCAGGGGACTTATGGCAGAGAAAAGAATCGTAGTGACAGGCATGGGCATCGTTTCGCCGCTAGGCTGCGGTGTTGAACGCGTATGGCGAAGGCTTACCCAGAGTCATTCGGGGGTCGGTTTTATTGATCGATTTGATGTCGATGATTGTCCGGTCAAAATTGCTGGATTGGTGCCGACGCTTGAACAAGACGCTGAGGCTGGACTCGATTCCGAGCCGGTCATGAGTGCCAAGGAAAAAAAGAAGCTGGGCTTGTTCACTGTCTACGCGCTCGTCGCTGCTCAGGAGGCTTTGGCGCAAGCAGGATGGTTTCCAGAAGACGAGCAGGATCAAGCTTCGACCGCCACCGTGATTGCAACGGGCATCGGTGGATTTCCAACGATTACCGATGCTCACAAGACGTTAGAAAGCAGAGGCTATAAGCGAATATCTCCGTTTGTCGTACCGGCATTTCTCGCGAACTTGGCAGCGGGGAACATTTCAATTAAATACGGCTTTAAGGGGCCTATGGGCACGCCTGTGACTGCTTGTGCGGCTGGTCTGCAAGCCATCGGAGACGGCGCGAGAATGATCGCGAGCGGCGAAGCAAACATCGCTCTGGTCGGCGGTGCTGAAGCCTGTGTCGACCCTCTGTCACTTGCTGGTTTTCATGCGCTCAAAGCGTTATCAACTAACAATTTGAATCCAAAGGCTGCCTCGCGTCCATTTGATCAGGATCGCGATGGGTTTGTCATGGGCGAAGGGGCTGGGCTGATGGTCATAGAAGGTCTTGAACACGCCATCGCAAGAGGCGCAACCCCGCTTGTAGAGCTGACCGGTTATGGCACAAGCACTGATGCTCACCATATTACATCGGGTCCAGCAGATGGCGCTGGCGCAACCAGAGCAGTGAACACGGCTTTAAAAATGGGCAAGCTGGCGGCCGATCAAATTGATTACGTAAATGCGCACGCGACATCAACCCCGGTCGGCGACCTCGCTGAAATTGCAACGCTTCGAAATCTGTTCGGAGGTCGCGTTGGCGACGTGCCGGTTTCTTCCACCAAGTCAGCGACGGGCCATCTACTTGGCGCTGCGGGCGGTATTGAGAGCATTTTTACCGCGATGGCGGTGCTGAACAACGTAATACCTCCGACAATCAACCTGACGCAGCAGGATGCCGCAATGAGTGATTTCGATTTTGTGCCCGGTGTGGCGCGGGAGCATCAGGTGAAACACGCGCTTTGTAACGGTTTTGGATTTGGCGGCGTCAATGCAGGTCTTATAATGAGCAAGGTTACTTAGCCCATAGCTTCAAGCTTACTGCCTCCATGTAACGATGCCTGTTGCGGCTGGATAAGATCGGTTGTCTCGTATACTAGCAATTGTCTGATCGTGCTGCTGCTTTGAGTCTGCAGTCACGTCACAATCGTCACAGTGCCAGTTAGATCGAAAAAAGCGGGTAGAGCGGCAGTACATACTGATATGCGCATTTCAACCATACCGACCCAATTCATATTCTTTCATCTCAACGAACATCTCAGTCAATCGTATCTAAGATTTCTTCATTAACCTTATAGCTGAACCAAGATGCATCAATTGTGTTGTGAATATCGGCCAGATCAAGCTGAATGTCATCAATGTAATTGTGGAGTTTATGCTCGGTTAGCAAGCGTATGACATCGGTATCAACCCGACGAATTGCGTGAGTAATCGTGCGTAACGTTTGGTCTTTGTTCGGCAGCGCATCACAACAAACCTGCGCTTCCGATAAGCAATGTGTAACGGCGCGAGGAAATTTTCGATTCTTAAGCAGAAAATCAACAACGTCTTCGCCATTGACACGGTCCTGTACATTCTGTCGGTACATTTGATAAGCGTTGAGCGAACGTAAGACATTCATCCAGAGAATATTGTCGTAATCCTGTAACTCTACCCGTGTTGTATCCAGCAAATTAAGACACCCTACATCTGTTATGCGGGTTGTCATGTCAGCACGCTCTAGGTTGCGACCAAGTTTGATGAAGTTGTAAGCAAAGTCGTCGCTCATTGAGCCGGCAAGCAAACCAGTCAGTTGGTGGCACCGGCTCAAAACCTCAGATAAGAATTCGTGTCTGCCCGTCCGTTTCAAACCCTGCTCGCCGTTGTTCTTGATATAAAGATGCAGTTCGTTGATACCTTCCCAGGCCTCAGTCGGCATGATTTCTCGGCTGGTTCTAGCATTCTCTCTTGCGTTTGAGACCGCGCTCTTGATCGAGTGGAAATCATCAAGCAGTAGAAATTTAATGACATTCCGCTCATCAACGACAGTGAACCTGTTTTGAAATTCCTGTTCGCAACCTGTTATCTCGATGAGACTGCTCCAAATATGCTTGACTCTGGGTAAGTCCATGATGAGATTGGTATTGACGTTGATGATACGCGCGGTGTTTTCTGCGCGCTCGACGTAGCGTCCGAACCAGTACATTTTTTCTGCAACGCGAGATAACATGGTCGTTAGGTTTCCTTAGTTTCTGTTGAGGGGATTGTGCAGTCCACAGCGTATTGCTCGTTTATTTTTTTTCAGGTGCCGCCAGAATCCAAGTGTCTTTGCTGCCGCCACCCTGTGATGAATTAACTACCAGTGAACCTCGAACGAGCGCGACGCGAGTGAGCCCGCCGGCGGTAATATACGACTTGCTGCCGCTGAGGATAAAGGGTCTTAAGTCGACATGTCTTGCTTCAATAGCGCCGTCGCAATAGGTTGGCACCGTTGAAAGGTCGATAATAGGCTGTGCGATATAGTTCCTTGGGTTAGCCTTGATAAGGCGTTTCATTTCCGCCGTCCGGCGTTTTGATTCTCTTGGGCCGATGTACATGCCGTAACCGCCGGATTCGTTCGCAGGCTTCACAACGAGACTTTCAAGGTTTTGGAGGACATGTTTCTGATGAACCGGGTCAGAACACATGTAACTTGGTACATTCGGCAATATCGGATCTTCGTTGAGGTAGTAACGAATCATATCTGGCACGTACGTGTAGACTACTTTGTCATCAGCAACACCAGCACCCGGTGCATTAGCTAGCGCAACATTACCTTTTTTCCAGGCGCGCATTAAACCGGGTACACCTAGTGTTGAGTCTTTGTTAAAGACTTCGGGATCAAGAAACAAATCGTCGATTCGCCGATAGATTACGTCGACCCGCGAAAGCCCTTCGACGGTTTTCATATAGACGCAGTCGTCATCCGCGACAATAAGATCAGACCCTTCGACAAGCTCAGCACCCATGCGTTGGGCCAGGTAGGAGTGTTCAAAATAGGCAGAGTTGTAGATGCCTGGAGTCAGTACCACGACTTCTGGATAATCGAGTGGACGCGGCGATATGGAGCTCAACGTGTCAAACAGCTGGGTTGGGTAGTCGTCCACTGGCAGAATGTCATGCTGCTCGAATAGTTCAGGTAATACTTGTTTGCTGATGTTTCGATTTTCCAGCATATATGAAACGCCGGAAGGGACTCTAAGATTGTCTTCCAGTACGTACATGGTGCCATCACTGCCTCGCACCAAATCTGAACCACAAACATGAGCCCAAGTATTATATAGTGGGTTCATGCCACGACACTCTGGACGGAAGTCCTTAGAGCTCCGCAATAAATCTCTAGGCACGACCTTGTCTTTTATGATTTTTTCGTCATTATAAATATCGGTAATAAACAGATTGAGTGCTGTCAGGCGTTGACGCAAACCTTTCTCGATCGTTCGCCACTCTGACTCATGAATAGCCCTTGGGATAATATCAAAGGGCCACTCGCGGTCGATGTTTTCACCTTCATTGTATACGGTGAAGGTGATGCCCATTGTCCTGATCGCCATCTCAGCTTTTCGGCTTCGCTCGGTCATATCAGTATCTTTTATTTTCCGCAGGTAATTCACCAAGGCTGTTAACCCCGGTCGAGCTCGGTTTTTGCCCGTCAGCATCTCGTCAAAAACGCGGGGCGGTGTTTTGTAGTTTTTTAAGTCCATGTATCAACTAACTCCCGTCAGAACTCTACCTCAAGTAGATTATATTCCGTTTCAATCATACCCAACGCGTGGTAAGTCTTCTGGGCATTAGTGTTTTCTCGTTCTACATACAACCTTATCCCGCAGGTATCTGGCTGTTCTTTTGCGAGCGCGTTTACGTGTTGATAGAGTTTGCCAAAAACACCCTTTCTACGGTGTTTCTGGTCAATGAACACACTTTGAATCCACCAAAACAATCCATTTCTCCAATCACTCCACTCATAGGTTATCCCGAGGCAACCGCAAACTTCTTTTTTATCGTCGCCCACTTGAATTTCTGCGACGAGATAAAATCCCATGGCGGGCTGTTCGATCATTCGCGCAACCCCGTTTTGTATCGTTTCTGTCGGTAGAGTTTTATTCTCTGTTTCTAGCGCCATCGCTTGGTTAAATTGCGCGATGATGCTGATGTCCGAAGTGTCGGCCTGTCGAATAGTAATGGTTGAAGTCATGTTTTTGCGCCCAGATGTTGATCAAAGAACCGATCCATCAGACTGTATCGGTGCAGGTTTACTTTTTTTCCGGTAAGTCCGTGTTTTGCGCCAGGGTAGTTCATTATTTCGAACTGCAGGTTTTCGTCTTGCAGCGCTTTGTAAAGCTTTGTACTGTTTGTAAAAAGTACATTATCGTCTGCCATACCGTGAATCACCAGTAGTTGGCCCGATAAACCGCTGATATAAGGAAAAACATTGCTGGCCGCGTAACCTGCCGAGTTAGCTATTGGTGACCCGAGGAAACGCTCTGTATAGTGAGTGTCATAGAGTTGCCAATCTGTGACCGGTGCAACGCTGATACCAGCTTTAAATGTTTCAGGAGATTTCATCATTAACATGAGGGTCATGTAGCCGCCATAGCTGTGCCCAAACACGCCCAGTCTTGAAGAATCTACCCAAGCTAAAGACTTAAGGTAAGCAACGCCTGTTAGTTGGTCCTCAACTTCTACTTCGCCCAGTCGTTTGTAAATAGGCGACTCAAATGCAACGCCACGGTTTGCAGTACCGCGATTATCGAGCTGCAGGATGCCGTAACCTCGCTGAGTCATATAGTGATACCACGGCGGTATCCATTCGTTTTGGACTCTTTGTACGCCTGGCCCACCATAGACCACAACAATAACGGGAGTTTTGCCGTCCCCTTGTTCGGCGGCGCGGGGCTTAAACAAGCGATAATGCAGTTGTTGTCCATCTGAGGCCTGGAGCTGGCCGTGTTCGATGCTGGCATTTTGCGATATGTAAGGTGCGTATGGATGAGCGTTGTTCAGCTTGTTTGCATACAATTCTGTTATCTCACTTCCCTCAGCATCGATAAGACTTACCGCTGGTGGCTGTTCCGGGTTCGAATAGCGGTCGATGAAATAACGGCTATTCCGATCTGCTTGAAACTGATGGCTGAAACCGGTTGTAGAGAGTCGCGTAGGTTCTGCTTTTTGTTCCTTACTGACGAGGCTGCTCACTGAGTAGAGGTGGCTTTCTAAAGGTGTTTCTTTCGAGCCAGAAAAGTAAACTAACGATTTCGCCTCGTCATAGCCCAGAACAGATCGAACCACCCAGTTGCCATCTGTGAGTTGGCAAGAATAACTGTCATCGATGGACTTGATATAGAGATGGTTATAGCCACTTTTTTCCGAGGCCCATAAAAAAAGATTGGGGTCTTTGAGAGAGCGAAAACAATCGTGCAAATTCAACCAGGTATCTGATGTTTCGGTGAGCACTGTTTCTGCTTTCTGATTGTTTGCGTCTAACCCGCACTGCCAGACTTTGATTGCCAGTGCTTGTTGGTTTCGGGGCTGAACCTGGACCGCCAATCGGATACTGTCGCTGAGCCAATTTACCCGGCAAATATAGCTTTCTGGCTCATTTGCCAGATTTAACCACTCAACCGGAAATGGTTCAGCGCCTGCATGATCAATAGAAATAACACCCACTTTGACACTTGCATTTGGTTGCCCGGCAAAAGGATAGCGCTGGTCAAACACGCCAAATGAGTCGGCATCAATTTCATAGCGCTGCGAGACCTCAATGGGTGATTCATCGACTTGAGTAAACGCAATCTTCGAACTATCCGGCGCCCACCAATAAGCTTCGAATCGGTGCATTTCCTCCTGAGCAATAAATTCGGCGATACCATTGCTAATTGTGTCACCGCCATCACGCGTTAGCTGAATGACCTGCTTGTTATCTAGTGATACACAAAATAGATTCTGATTAGCAACATAACTAAGAAACTTCCCGTCGGGTGAAAAGCGAACGTCGGTTGCAGAGATTTCATGACTGGTCATTTGTTGAAGTGATTTATTCGGTAATGAGTAGAGATATAAACAGCCGCTGACCGGAAAGAGTATTGACTGAGCATCTGGAGACCAAAAATATTCAACAATACCGGTGTGGCGAATACGTTTTCGTTCCCGCACTGCTTTCTCTTCATCAGAGAGTGGTCGATCCCCGAATGCAAGTGTGCTGGCATCAACGAGCATAGTTGACTGCCCGGTTTCAGTCTCGAACGCCCAAATATCAAGCCGTTCTAGATCATCTTCACCCGGCTTGAGAAAACTGACGTACCTAGAGTCAGGTGAGAATTTCAGAGACTCCGGCGGTGAGCCGGAAAGATCGGGCTCGTTGAAAATTCGGTCGAGTGTAAGTGATGGCATTAGTCTTCCTGCTCAAATTTAAATCTTGGGTGATGAATTGCTCGTAAGGTTAGGTACTTTCAGCCCCGGCTGTTGCAATAGAGAAAGCGCGCCTAGTCAGATTCACGGGTAATCCATTTTGTACGGCAATATTGTCCTCTATCCGAATACCACCATAAGGCATGAGGGCTTCTATTAGCGGCCAGTTGACCGAAGTATGATGATCAGATTGTTTCAATTTTTTAAGGAGCATCGGGATGAAGTACAAACCCGGCTCAATAGTGAAAACCTGACCCTCTGTAATTTCTCGAGTGAGCCGCAGCGCGGGATATTTTTCGGGTGCGGGTTTGACACCGCCTTCATGCGATAACTGAAAACCTGCGACATCATGCACCTGAAGACCCAGTAAATGTCCAAGACCGTGGGGCAAGAAGTTGAATGTCATATTGGTTTCAACCATGGCCTCTGGTGACATGTTTACGATGCCCGCAGATTTAAGAATGTTGGCAATTTTGAGGTGCATGCGACTGTGTAACTCAGCGTAGTTCATGCCGGTTGCAACTTCATCAATGATGGCAAGTTGCTCGCGCTCCATAGCGACCAGCAAATCAGCGAAGATGCCTGGCTTAAAGGCGTAGGTCCGTGTGATATCTGAGGCGTAACCGTTGTGAGATGTTCCTGCGTCAATCAGCATGCTCCTAAGATTCGCATTGTCAAATCGAACACGTTCATAAAATTGATAGTGTAAGACGGCGCAATGTTCATTGAGCGCCACAATGGATGAATAGGGCGTATGTTGCTCCCTGTGCTCGGATGCCATTAAAAACTGGTGAGCAATCTCATATTCCGACGCGCCATCGAAAAAAGCCTTTTTCGCGGCAAGATGCCCGTGCGCAGCGGATAGTGATGCGGCTTCGAGGCACGCTATTTCATACGGCGTTTTACTCGCGCGTTCGAAATGCAGATAGTTTAGTGCTGGATCAGGGTTGATCGCCTTTATGCCCAGTTCGGTCGCGTGCTGTGTCTCCTCGCCGATAAACGTGATGAACCTTGGGTCGCCAATTTCGTTGTGTGCATCTCTCAGCGATTGAATTGGTTGAATGTCCCAATGCTCTACCCAATATCCTGTGGGTATTTCTGCAACTTTGTGCCAGTAATCCTCCGGTTGATGAAGTAGTAGTTTCGGTTTTCTGCCTGGTCTAATCAAAATAAATGAGTCTGGTACATCGGTGATCGGTAGCCACGCTTTAAAGTGAGGGTTAACCATGTAAGGGTAGGTTCGATCGTCGAGAAATGCGGTTTTGAGAGAGCCCGAAGAAATCAGCAAGGAATTCGTTTCAGTTCGCTCTATTGCCAGCGTGTATTTGGTCTCCACTTGCTGCAAATGTTCTGCGTACAAGGTTTGCCATTCGGGCGAAGTTTTAGTCATGTGTAAACCAGTCGAAAAATCTCTATTCTAATATGAATCAAGTGACTTTGCGCGAACTGGCGCTGCTTTATCGCGTGCTTTTAATCGGAAACTCAACAGGCATCGAAGCATCGAGCCGTACCTTTACAAATTTGTTAGCTAAAAAGAATTTTCGAGTGATGGGTTCCGGTTTTAAAAGTCGAAGTCAACTTCACGAACTATGCTGTCAGGTCACCCTTGAATAAATGTCTTGGGTTGAAAGCAGCATGGCAACATGAATGCTTCAGTCTGATCTTCGGTGCAGATGATCTTTCGACCAACTATGTTCAGGTTTCA
>CBFHOH010000044.1:6122-25607 GCA_965657335.1 Candidatus Azotimanducaceae bacterium | reverse complement strand
GACGCTAGCTTGTGAGCAAAGAGCCACTATTGCTTCTTTAGCAGAATAGGACCCCGATCCATATATCGATATTATTTAACAACGGTTTGTGAGGTTCCGGCGCCACCTATCAATGGTGACCAATGCCCTGCGCGAATTTTCCAACTGCCGTTTTCTTTCACATAAACCTGAGTGACTCTAGTGCGATAGTTCGGCACCGCAGGCCGTTCTTTAGGCTTCATCACGGCCTCTTGATAGAAGTGGGCTACCGCTGCTTTTCCCTCGACTAGCACTAGGACCTCAATATGCTTGCGACTACCTTCGAAAATATCGAACGAATTGCCCTTTGATGTCCTGTCGATATGATTGAGCAAGCCACCGCTGGAAAAAAATTCTTTTGAGCCCAGTTTGGAAATACGCATCGGATCTTGATTCAAGGCCTGATTCATATGCGCCATGTTGTTTAGAATGACCTGACGGACCTCATCGGCGGTGTCTGCCTTTACCGTTAATGACAACAGGGTGAATGTTACAAAGAGTGCTGTGATGTATTGTATTTTCATAAAAGTTTCCTCGTTTTTATTCGATTGAGTAGGTATCAGAATGTTGCGACACCAAGCCGATGTTACGATGTTAAGGTGGCCGCGCTTTTCAGCGTAGTTGTTTCTGTGAGAATATAAATGAGCAAGAAAACCATTTCTCTTTACGAGTTTCGACAAGTGATGCCTAACTAGCAGATGCGCAGTCGCAGTACCCAAGAAAAACACGATGGTTTAAAACTAGGACAAAGCTAAAATTCCGTCAACAATAGTACGATTTTGGTTACTACGTTAACTCACCCGCCAATCCTGAGACATCTTGCTGGTTCAACACCGAAACGTTATATCGATACACGCTCGAACTTGGGTCCTGCACCAGAATAGATTGTGTAGGATACGTTTTTGTATCCTACAGCTGGTTACATCTGTTCTAAATTGAGAGCGTCAGGTCGGCCAATTTCTAGCGAAAGGCCACCGGATAAGTAAATCTCGCCCGTTACATAATGCTGACGCGAGCGCGCTGGGTTATCTCATCCATTTTGTGCGCAGAGCGCATAAAATGGTGGAGGCGGCGGGAATTGAACCCGCGTCCGTCAGTCCGCGGCCTTCGGCTCTACATGCTTATTCCGTTTATTATTTAACCCCTCACTGGCCCAACGAAAAGGGATTAAGAGGCGAGCTTGCTTTAAGTTTAATTGCTTCCGCCACAAGCGGGGCTAGGCAACGGTCCCATGAGTCGCGCACCCGGTTTGAATACATGGGCATATCCGCCCCGGGTCAAGCTTTAACTTAGACTAACTAAAAAGTTGGTTTAAGCGGCTAATGCGTAGTTTTCGTCATTGGCAACTGTAAAAGTTACAGTGATTGATTTACGAGAGTCACTACCCTCTCGGCATGCACCTTAGGTTTTGTAACCGGCGTCGAATCCAGATCGCCCCCAATTAACAACCATCAGTTGTGAAGTGCATTCTAGATCATTGGTGATCTTTAGTCGCTCTATTTATTCGCGTAAGACAATGTGGCAGGCGGGGGCGGGTTTGCAGCGGGTTAGTTGGCGCTTTTCATGACCCGAGCTTTATCTCTGTTCCAGTCGCGCTCTTTCATTGTGGCACGTTTGTCGTGTTCCTTTTTACCCGTTGCCAACGCGATTTCGAGTTTGACGAGGTGTCCTTTCCAATAGAGCGCAACAGGTACGCAGGTCTGGCCTTTTTGCTGGGTCGCAACAATGATTTTTGCGAGTTCTTTTTTGTGCAGTAACAGTTTGCGCGCGCGCATAGGCTCGGTGACAAAGTGTGTAGACGCGGTTTTTAGTGGCGTGATGTTGCAGGCGAGCAGATAGGCTTCGCCGTTTTTGATATTGACGTAGGTATCTGTCAGCTGGACTTTACTGTCTCTGATCGATTTCATTTCCCAGCCCATCAGGGCAATGCCAGCCTCAAACTTATCATGCAGCTGATAGTCGAATTTGGCACGCTTGTTTAAAGCGATGGTGCCGGGTGATTGTTTGGGTTTTTTGCCAGCCACGGTTTTCTTCCAGTTTTTGCAATCCAGACTTCGGCCTGGCTTTGCGTGGGGCGCTATTATAGGCGGCTATCATGTTAATCTCCATTGCATTGATGATATCGGCTATGCACACTAAAGAGATTTACGATGATCAACGGTAACCCATGAAAATTGTCGAGCGTTCTGCCCTGGTGCCCTATTCGGCAGACCAAATGTTTACGATCATCAATGACATTGAGGGTTACCCCGCGTTTCTGCCTTGGTGCAGCGGTGCAGAAATAATTAATCGCGACGATAACGAGATGGTCGCCCGGCTGGATATTGAAAAGGCAGGTCTTAAACAGAGCTTCACAACCAAAAATGTCTGGGATTGCGGGTCAAGTGAACAGTGGCAAATGGAGATGTTATTGGTTGAAGGGCCGTTCTCCCACCTCAAAGGTCTGTGGTCGCTGCAAGCGCTCGGAGAAGACGGCTGCCGCGTCTCGATCAAGCTCGAGTTCGAGTTAAACAGCCGGTTGATGAATGCGACGTTAGGAAAAGTATTTGGCGCTGCCAGTGATAAAATGGTCGATGCTTTTTGTGACAGAGCCGAGCGAATTTATGGCTGACGTAACAAACCACGAGGGTGTTCAAATGATGGAGGTTGAAGTTGCCTGTGTCGCCGACGATGTTCAGCACGTGATCGCTATTCAGCTGCCGGTCGGCAGTTCATTGGCTGATGCGGTGACCGTAAGCGATATTCTGTCGCAGTTTCCCGCGCTCGATAAAGACAAAATTTCTTACGGCATTTACGGCGCATTGGCATCTGAGCAAACGGTGATAAAAGATGGTGATCGTGTTGAGATATATCGACCGTTGTTAATTAGCCCGATGGAGGCGCGTCGACTGCGCGCCAAGCGGAAAAAAGAAAAGGAAATGCGAGCGGGTTAAGTCTCGGCCGTCATCGGATCTTTGTCCGGATTCTGGTCCGTGGGAATGAAATCCCCTTCAAAGTGGCTGAGTCGCTCTTCAACGAAGTAAATCTGAAGAACCCGCTGTGTCGGGGTGTCACCGGCAAGTTGAACCGTATAAACATAGTCCCACCTGTCCCGGTTAAGCGGGTCGTCGAGCACTGGATTGCCCAGAACAAATCGCACTTGGCTTCTGGTCATGCCTGGCTTCAGTTTGTCGATCATCGTCTGAGTAATCACATTACCTTGTTGAATGGTAATGCGGTGAACGCCAGGAAATCGCAACGTGGAACAGGCGGTAAGCAATGCAAAGGTCAGAAAAACCGCAACCGATCGGTTGAGCCCTGCAGCGTTGAAAAAAATGTTTGTTATTCGTGCAATCAAAATACTGCCTGTCCTTCCAATTGTTAAAAAAAGCCTAGATACTAGATCGCTAGTTTATCCTTCAAGCGACATAACCACCATGGCTACAGATTCCCAAGAGCTAAAAAACGCGGGTTTAAAAATTACCCTGCCTCGGCTTAAGATCCTCGAGTTGCTCGAAAGTTCAACGGTACATCACGTCAGTGCTGAGGACGTTTACAAGATGCTACTGAATCGTGGCGAGGAAATTGGTCTGGCGACAGTGTATCGCGTTCTGACGCAATTTGAGACAGCTGGTTTAGTCGTACGCCATCATTTTGAAGGTGGTCACTCGGTCTTCGAGTTATCTTCCGATAATCATCACGATCATGTTGTTTGTGTGAAGTGTGGCCGGGTAGAAGAGTTTCATGACGAAGAAATCGAGGCGAGGCAAAAAGTCGTCGCTGAAAAGCTCGGGTTTGAACTCACCGATCACAATTTGAATATGTACGGTCTTTGCGCGGAATGTCGATAGCCACAAAATGTGGCTTAGCTCAGCTTTCGGTCTGCGCTAGCGCAAACATTTCCTTCGCGTGAGCGATTGATTGTTGGGTCAGGTCGATGCCTCCGAGCATTCTTGCAATTTCTTCAATACGTGACGCCTCGTTCAGAGCAACAATGTCGGTTGTCACTTTTTTCTTTGTGCCTGCCTTGGCGACCAGATAGTGATGATGACCCTGAGAAGCGACCTGTGGCAGGTGGGTGACGCAAACGATTTGGGCTTTCTTGCCCAGCTGTCTTAGCAAGCTGCCGACGACTTCAGCTACAGCGCCGCCAATACCCACATCAACCTCGTCAAAAATCAGCGTAGGCACTTGCGAGGTATCTGCGGTGACAACTTGAATGGCCAGGCTAATGCGTGAAATCTCCCCGCCGGAGGCGACCTTGTTCAGTGATCTCGGTGTTTGCCCGGGGTTTGTGCTGATGAGAAATTCAATGTCCTCCAGCCCTCTAGCAGATAGCACGGTTGAATCCAGTGGCCTGAGTTCAATGTTAAAAGTGGCGCCCGTCATGCCCAGCTTGGCAAGTTGTTTGCCAACAGAGGTTTCCAATGCTTGCGCTGCTTTGATGCGCGATTTGCTGAGTTTCAAAGCCTCTTTGTCGTAGCTGGACTTTTGAGTCGCAAGACTCGCGGTCAAGGCAGAAATATCCTCTTCAGAGTGGCTGATCGCATCCAGTTCGGCAGTAATCCTCTGGTGAAACTCAGGGATTTCCGCTGGCTGTATTCTGTGTTTTCTCGCAGTTTCGTAAATTGCGCTGAGGCGCGCCTCGACACTTTGCAGTCGTGCCGGGTCCGCTTCAAATGTTTCTGTAAAACGTTCGAGATCAGCGATGGCCTCTTCAAGTTGAATCTGGCCGCTTGAAAAAAGTTCGATGATTGGTTGCAGGTCGGGCACGTCCGCGCGGGATAGTAGAGCGATCGCGTGCGCCAGTTGATCACGTATGTTGCCACCGTCGTTAGTGCTGCCGCTGCAAATCTCAACAGCGCTATGACAATTGGTGAGAATTGTTTCTGCGCCGTTTAATTGTTTTTGCTCCTGCTCCAACAAAACATGTTCATCGGCTTCTATTGCCAGTTCGTCCAGCTCGACCACCTGATATGACAACAACTGAAATTGTGCGGCCCGCTCCTCACTGGCGGAGGTAATCTCCTGAAGTTTATCGAGCGTGATGTGGTACTGGCGGGCGAGACTCTCGACGGACTGCGCCTGTGCGGTTAAGTTGCCAAAGTCATCAAGTAGTCGGCGATGGGTATCTTTTTTCAGCAGCGATTGATGTTCGTGCTGCGAGTGTATGTCGATCAGCATTTCACCGAGCGCTTTCATGTCACCAACGGTGCTGGGCGCGCCGTTAATAAAGCCTCGCGAACGTCCGTCTTTGCCAATCACGCGGCGAAGAATACATTCTGCGTCGTCGGTGAGTAAGTCGCGTTTTTGTAACCAGTCGATAGCCTGATCATTTTCTGACTTTTTCCGCTTTTTTCCGCTAACTTTGCGAGGGCCCAGCTCAAAGGTCGCGTGAATTTCGGCTTTGTCTGCATGGCTGCCGATAAAGCCGACATCTGCGCGATCCCCTAAACATAGCCCAAGCGCATCCAGAATGATGGATTTGCCTGCGCCGGTTTCACCGCTGATGACGCTCATACCACTATCGAACTCAAGCTCCAGCTGGTTTACGAGCGCAAAATTCTGAACTTTTAGGTAGATTAGCATTGCGCAATTAAACGTTACTCTGGCACTACACTGCAATGATCCTGTTTCCAAATCGTACGAAAACGCCTTAATTTTAATCGGCGCTTGATGAATAAGAGTAGGCTTGGGTATATTCACGTTATATTTAGTCTTTTGAGTAGGAATAGATGAACCGCGAGGGTGAAGTTAGCGAAAAGGCTCAAATGCTATTCAAAAACCTTGTCGAACGTTATGTCGCCGAGGGCACGCCCATTGGGTCAAAGTCCCTCGCCGAATTTTCAGAGATAAATGTTAGTTCAGCGACGGTACGCAATGTCATGGCTGACCTTGAAGAGCGTGGATTTGTGACCTCTCCTCATAAATCTGCGGGCAGAGTGCCAACACCGCTGGGTTATCGGTTCTTTGTCGATAGCCTGATTCAAGTTGAGCCAATGGCGCAACTGGAAATCCAGCGTTTGAGCGACCAGCTCGACCCCGACATGTCCGCGCACGAATTGGTGGAATCGGCCTCTAGTATTCTTTCCGAGGTTTCGCACATGGCGGGCCTGGTTACAATTCCGCGCCGTGATCAGACGTTGCTACGCCACGTCGAGTTTTTGCCGCTAAACGACAACCGGGTGCTGGTTATTTTAGTGCTCGATGATCACGAGGTTCAAAATCGCGTCATCTATACGACAAAAGAATATAGCGAAATTGAGCTGAAAGAGGCGTCGAACTTCATCAATCAGGCTTACACAGGCAAATCCATCACCAGGATTCGCGATCAGATTATCTCTTCGATGAAATCTGACAGAGAGAGTATGAACGGCTTGATGATGACGACGCTTGAAATGGCCGAAAAAGCGCTCGAGCCCGATTCAAAAAGCGATTACGTGATCGCGGGCCAGGAAAACCTCGTTGAAGCCTCAAACGGGCAGGCTTTGGAGGATATCCGGAATATGTTTAGAGCTTTCTCGCTGAAGGGAGATATTCTGCATTTACTCGACCGCTGTATGGAGTCTGAAGGTATTCAGCTGTTTATCGGTGAAGAGTCGGGCTATGAGTTGCTGGACGAGTGCAGTCTTGTGACTTCACCCTACCAGGTAGAAGGGGAGCTTGTGGGCGTATTGGGTGTCATTGGTCCAACTCGCATGGCTTATAACCGAATTATCCCCATTGTCGACGCGACCGCGCGGATACTGAGTGCTGCGCTCGGTACTAGTCAAACAAGGAACTGAAAACCTCGATTCCCATCTCGGCATAATTCTGCGCGTCCCTGAAACTTCTTAATCCGATTAGAATCTCTGGATCCCCTTGAATCCTTTAGGGTCTATCCCCATATATTGAAAACTTCAGATCTTGAAACATGGAGCCTGGGGATGACAAATCCTAAAAATGAAAACGAATCTGCGATAAACGCGGAAGAAGAAGTAATAATAGACGCTGAGGCGAATAGCGAGGACGGGGAACAAGCGGCCAATGATGGCAGTTCGACCTCACCAGAAGCTGCCGAAGCGCCCGAAGCAACGATTGAGCTGGGTGATATGTCGAAAGCTGAGTTGTTCAAAGACGCCGAAAACGCCAGAGAAGAATCTGCAAAATTCAGGGATGCTGCACTTCGCGCTGAAGCTGAAATGCAAAACGTGCGTAGAAGAGCCGCCAAAGACGTGGAGCATGCGCATAAATTTGGCGCAGAAAAGCTGATTCAAAGTCTTTTGCCCGTGCTAGACAGCCTCGAGAAAGCGCTCGAATCATCTGAAATGGTGAAAGATCTCGATCAAGATAATACGGCGAAGGCGGTACTCGACGGTGTCGGACTCTGCCATAAGATGTTCCTCGACACGCTGAGCAAAGAAAACGTGGTCGTGGTAGATCCTCACGGTGAACCGTTCGATCCTAATTTGCATCAGGCCATGTCAATGGTTGAAAACCCTGATATGGAGCCCAATTCTGTCGTCGCTGTGATTCAGAAAGGCTATCAGCTAAACGGACGTTTGGTCCGACCCGCGATGGTGATGGTGTCGAAGGGCGTTTCTCCTGCGATTGACGAAACGGCCTAAGAAAACAAAAAAATTACAGGCTTACCGAAAAAGTCGACGTTTTATATCTTGAATTTTTTCCGGTAAATCCAATATAGACAACCAGTATGCAAGGCAAGCCAACTACCCCTGGTAAGCCTGGTCAAAATTTAAGCCCGGTCTGCGGGCAGTGAAAAGTGGAGAATTGAGATGGGTAAGATAATCGGAATCGATCTGGGCACAACAAATTCCTGTGTTGCTGTGATGGAAGGGACAAGTTCCAAGATCATTGAAAATGCAGAAGGCGACAGAACGACGCCGTCTATCATTGGTTACGCCGACGATGATGAAGTATTGGTCGGTCAGTCAGCGAAGCGCCAGTCTGTCACCAATCCGCAAAACACCCTGTTCGCAGTCAAGCGACTGATCGGCCGCCAGTTTGGTGATGAAGTTGTTCAGCGTGATATAAAAATGGTGCCTTATAGCATCGTTAAGGCTGACAACAACGATGCGTGGGTCGAGGTTAAGGGTCAGAAAATGGCACCGCCGCAGATTTCAGCCCAGGTACTGGGCAAGATGAAAAAGACAGCGGAAGATTATCTCGGCGAAGACGTCACAGAAGCTGTCATTACAGTGCCAGCGTACTTTAACGATTCCCAGCGTCAGGCAACCAAAGACGCAGGCAGAATCGCTGGCCTTGAAGTCAAGCGAATCATCAACGAGCCAACTGCGGCAGCACTCGCCTACGGTATGGACAAGTCTGTGGGCGACTCAACGATTGCCGTATACGACTTGGGTGGCGGTACATTCGATATCTCGATTATTGAAATTGCCGATGTAGACGGCGAAAAGCAATTCGAAGTGCTGTCTACCAATGGTGACACCTTTTTAGGTGGTGAAGATTTTGACCTGCGATTGATCGACTACCTGGCTGACGAGTTCAAGCAGCAGGAAGGTATGGATCTTCACAACGATCCACTAGCGCTGCAGCGATTGAAAGAAGCCGCTGAGAAAGCGAAGATCGAATTGTCTACCAGCCAACAAACAGAAGTTAATTTGCCATACATCACTGCGGACGCCACGGGTCCAAAGCATTTAGTGATCAAAATTACGCAGGCGAAACTTGAATCGTTGGTTGAAGACCTCGTAGACCGAACCATCGAGCCACTCCGAGTAGCGTTGAAGGATGCTGGACTGGGTGTATCTGAAGTTAACGACATTATTCTTGTCGGTGGTCAAACACGGATGCCACTGGTACAGAAGAAAGTAAAAGAATTTTTCGGCAAAGACCCTCGAAAAGACGTCAATCCTGACGAGGCTGTAGCGATGGGCGCTTCAATTCAAGCAGCCGTACTCGCCGGCGATGTGACTGACGTGCTGTTGCTAGATGTCACACCGTTATCACTCGGTATTGAGACCATGGGCGGTGTAATGAGCCCGCTGATTGAGAAGAACACCACGATTCCTACTAAGAAATCACAAGTGTTCTCAACCGCAGATGATAATCAGCCGGCTGTGACCATTCACGTGGTTCAAGGCGAGCGTAAACAAGCGGCGCAAAATAAGTCTCTAGGTCGTTTTGATCTGGCGGACATTCCACCCGCGCCAAGAGGAACGCCTCAGATTGAAGTGAGCTTCGACCTTGATGCAAATGGTATTTTGAACGTGTCTGCAAAAGACAAGGCGACTGGTAAAGAGCAGTCAATCGTAATCAAGGCTTCCTCTGGTCTTTCTGATGAAGAAATCGATCAGATGGTACGAGACGCCGAGGCGCACGCCGAGGACGATCTGAAATTCGAAGAGCTTATTACCGCTCGAAACCAAGGTGACGGCATGTTGCACGCAACACGCAAGACACTTGAAGAAGCCGGTGATAAAGCCTCTGAAGAGGAAAAGGCGGCGATTGAAGCTGCTGCTAATGAACTTGAAGAAGCGCTGAAGGGCGATGACAAGGAAGCGATTGAAGCGAAAACGTTGGCACTCACAGAAGCATCATCTGAACTGGCGCAGCGCATGTATGCTGAACAGGCTCAAGATGCCGGTGCGGGACCTGAAGGTGCCGGACCAGACATGAGCGGCGATGCCGGCGGTGATCCAGACGCGGTTGATGCTGAATTCGAAGAAGTTAAAGACGAAAAGTAACGGTTCATGCCTGGAAACGGGCATGATGCATACCGACAGCGCTGATCTAGCGAATAACCCGCGCTCCGGGTCATAGGAATGTTCGAAAAAAAATGGCGAATAAAAGAGACTATTACGAAGTACTCGGCGTATCCCGAGATTCCTCAGAGCAGGAGATAAAAAAGGCCTACCGTCGATTGGCGATGAAATTTCATCCCGATCGTAATCCTGACGATACCGGTGCTGAAGAGAAGTTCAAAGAAGCGAGCGAAGCCGCTGAAGTGCTCATGGACGCTGAGAAAAAGTCAGCCTACGACCAATTTGGTCATGCTGGACTCGAAGGCAACATGGGCGGTGGTTTTGGCGGCGGAAACGGTAACTTCGGGTCTATTTTTGAAGATGTATTCGGAGATATTTTCAGTGGCGGTGGTGGCCGCGGTGGCAGAAGTCAGGTCCATCGAGGTTCCGACCTGAAATATATCCTTGATCTTAGCCTCGAAGAGGCTGTTAAAGGCACAAATCCCAAGATCAAAATTCCTACCCAGGTTGAGTGTAATGAATGCCTCGGATCCGGCGCCAAGAAAGGCACCGCACCGTCCGAATGTGTTCAGTGCGCGGGCATGGGTCAGGTGACCGCGCGGCAAGGTTTCTTCTCTATCCAGCAGACCTGCCCTCGTTGTCGGGGTACCGGTAAAATGATTACAGACCCGTGCACCAAATGTCGCGGGCAGGGTCGTACTGAAGAGCAAAAAACACTGTCAGTGAAAGTACCCCCCGGTGTGGATACGGGTGACCGGATTCGTTTGGCCGGGCAGGGTGAAGCTGGCGCTAATGGTGGCCCCTCGGGTGATTTGTATGTGCAAGTCGACGTTCGAGACCACAAGATATTCACCCGCGAAGGCGAACATCTCTATTGTGACGTGCCTATCAGTTTTGTCGACGCAGCATTGGGCGGCGAACTCAAAGTGCCTACACTTGATGGCAGGGTCAATTTGAAGATCCCTTCGGAGACCCAGACTGGCAAATTGTTCCGGTTGCGTGGCAAAGGCGTTAATGTGACTCAGGTGCGGGGTGGCGGCATTGGTGATCTCTACTGTAGAGTGACAGTTGAAACGCCTGTTAATCTTTCGCGTAGTCAAAAAGATCTGCTGCGGGAATTCGCCGGCGAGTCAAGCGACAAGCAATCGCCGCGTCAATCAAGCTGGTTAGATGGCGTGAAAAAGTTTATCGATACACTCACTGACTAATGAAGTGACACTATGACTAAAATCGCCGTTGTAGGGGCTGCCGGGCGCATGGGTAAGGTACTCATAGAAGCGGTCAGTGCCAATGAAAAGGCGACCCTAGTTGCTGCCTCGGTGAGACCCGGTGGTGCGGGGGCAGGATCGGCTGATGCAGGCGAACTTGCAGGCGTGGGTTCATTAGGCGTCACGTTAGTCGACGATCTCGCCTCGGTCATTGACCAATGCGACGTGGTAATCGACTTCACGACACCGGAAGCGACACTCAAACATCTTGAAATCTGCGCCCGTGCTAACAAAAAGATCGTTGTTGGTACAACGGGGTTTTCATCCGAGCAGCTAAAAGACTTACAAGCCTTTGGCGAATCACAGGCGCTGGTTTTTGCGCCAAACTTCAGTATTGGCGTGAACGCTGCATTTCACCTGCTTGGTGTTGCGGCAGAAATTCTCGGTGGTGACGTCGAGATCGACATCACTGAAGCACATCATAAGCATAAAGTTGACGCACCCTCTGGCACAGCGCTGCGTATGGGCGAAATCATTCAACAATCCTTGTCACGAAATGGCCATGATGACGGGCTCAACTACAACTCAATTCGCGCTGGAGACATTGTCGGTGAGCACACCGCGATGTTCGTCGGCACGGGCGAGCGCATCGAAATCACCCACCGGGCGATGAGCAGAATGAACTTTGCTGCGGGTGCTGTGCGTGCCGCAGTCTGGTTAGAACAAAAGCCCGCTGGCCTATTTGATATGCAGGACGTGTTGGGGCTCAAATAACGTGCCCTTGGGCAAAAGAGACCTTAAAGATGTGGCATCTGTTGGCATGTTCACATAGAATACGACTCCAGTATGATAATACGACGATTACCTAGAAAAGCGAGAAGGAAGCAATTCCTTCTCGCTTTTTTTCGACCCGTAATTTGTTCCCGTCCTGAAGTAGTCGAATTACATTAACAATGCGACACTAATAATAAGTTAGGCAGCTATTTCAGGCGTTTGTGAAGGAACTAACACCGGGCATCGACCTAACGTCCGGTTTAATTGTTTAATTTACTATTGGAGACGCCAACTTGACTCGCAAAGCCATTCTCGCCCTAGAAAACGGCACGACATTTGAGGGTATAGCCATAGGTGCTGATGGTCAGTCGGTTGGTGAAGTCGTTTTTAATACCTCGATGTCAGGCTATCAAGAGATTCTGACTGACCCCTCATACGCTGAACAAATTGTTACGCTAACGCATCCGCATATCGGTAATACCGGTGTAACGTCGGAGGACGAAGAATCCGACAACATTTGGTCGAAGGGTTTGATTATTCGAGACCTTCCCTTGACGCAAAGTAACTGGCGAAGTGAAACAAGTCTGGAAGACTATTTACAGGCTAGAAACGTCGTCGCAATCGCGGGTATCGACACCAGGAAGCTCACAGGCATACTGAGAGACCAAGGTTCGCTAAATGGTGCCATCATCTGTGGTGCTGATCTGGACAAGGGCGCTGCTGAAACCGCCGTTGATGCGGCTAAAGCATTCCCGGGGCTCAAAGGTATGGATCTCGCCCGAATCGTGAGCACGGGAGATACCTATAACTGGACACAGGGTGTCTGGGACATGGGCAAAGGCTATGCCGATTTGAGCGATTTTGACTACCACGTAGTAGCCTATGATTTCGGCGTTAAGCGAAACATTCTGCGTATTCTGGCGCAGCTGGGTTGTCGTCTGACGGTCGTGCCAGCCGAGACGCCTGCTGCCGATGTGCTTGCACTTAATCCTGATGGGGTGTTTTTATCGAACGGCCCGGGCGATCCGGACCCATGTGATTATGCGATTACTGCTATCAAGACAATTCTTGAAACAGATATACCGGTGTTTGGTATTTGCCTCGGTTTACAGCTGCTCGCACTGGCAGCTGGTCTGAAAACGAAAAAGATGGGGCACGGGCATCACGGGGCTAATCATCCGGTAAAAAACCTCGCGATCGGTAATGTGCTGATCAGCTCACAGAATCATGGGTTTTGCATTGATGATGCAAGTCTGACCGATGCGGTTACGGTGACCCACCGCTCGTTATTTGACGACTCGCTTCAAGGAATCGAATTAGTTGATAGAGCCGCTTTCGGTTTTCAGGGTCACCCTGAGGCAAGTCCGGGGCCGCACGATGCCGCGCCTTTGTTTGACCGTTTTATTGAAATGATGGCGACTAGAAAAGCCGCAGCCTAGGCTTGTCGCCTCAACCATTAATCTAAAAGACTACAACGAGCACAGATGCCAAAACGAACAGACATAGAAAGCGTACTCATCATCGGTGCAGGACCAATCATTATTGGTCAGGCTTGTGAATTTGATTACTCAGGCGCGCAGGCCTGTAAAGCGTTGCAGGAAGAGGGTTACCGAGTCATTTTGGTGAATTCGAACCCCGCAACGATCATGACCGACCCGACGATGGCTGACGCGACATACATTGAGCCAGTTAACTGGCAAAGCGTTGCAGCGATCATTGAGAAAGAGCGGCCCGATGTACTGTTGCCGACAATGGGCGGGCAGACTGCACTAAACTGTGCGCTTGATCTAGCAAGAGAAGGCGTGCTTGAAAAGTTCAATGTTGAGTTAATCGGTGCGACCAAAGAGGCGATAGACAAAGCAGAAGATCGACAAAAATTTGATGTGGCCATGAAAGAGATCGGCCTTGAAACGCCGCGCTCAGCTTTTGCCCACTCGCTTGAGGAAGCGCAACAAGTTCAGGCGCAGTTGGGTTTTCCTTGTGTTATCAGGCCTTCCTTCACAATGGGCGGTTCCGGTGGCGGCATTGCCTACAATCAGGAAGATTTTGTAGAGATTTGCACCCGCGGCCTTGACCTATCGCCAACGACCGAATTACTTATCGATGAGTCTTTACTCGGTTGGAAAGAATACGAGATGGAAGTTGTTCGAGACAAAAACGATAACTGTATCATCGTTTGTTCGATCGAAAATTTTGACCCAATGGGTATTCATACCGGCGACTCAATTACCGTCGCGCCGGCACAAACGCTGACCGACAAAGAATTTCAGGTAATGAGAAACGCAGCGGTTGCTGTGTTGCGTGTCATTGGTGTTGAGACGGGTGGGTCAAACGTTCAGTTCGGTGTGGATCCCAAGACTGGACGGCTGGTTATCATCGAGATGAACCCGAGAGTTTCAAGATCGTCTGCACTTGCATCTAAAGCCACTGGTTTTCCTATTGCCAGGGTAGCGGCGAAACTCGCGATTGGCTACACGCTTGATGAATTGTCTAACGAAATAACCGGGGGGCTTATACCGGCCTCATTTGAGCCCTCAATCGATTACATCGTGACTAAAATCCCACGATTCACTTTCGAAAAATTCCCGCAGGCAGATAACTTCCTGACGACTCAGATGAAGTCGGTTGGTGAAGTGATGGCAATTGGTCGGACCTTCCAAGAGTCGCTGCAAAAAGCATTGCGAGGACTGGAGGTGGATATTAATGGGCTGTCGCCAATTATTGACCTTGCTAGCGCTGATGTGGAATCAAGACTCAGGCGCGAACTTCGCGTTGTTGGTGCTGACAGAATCAGATATTTAGCCGATGCGATTCGCTACGGTTTTGATATGGATGACATCTTTGAGCTAACCGGTATTGATCCATGGTTCTTGGTTCAGATTAAGGATTTGATCGCAGAGGAATCTGTCGTAAAGGGTTTAACGCTCGATGCATTTGATCAACACTCGATGTTCAGACTGAAGCAAAAAGGTTTTTCTGATTCCCGTTTGGCAGAATTACTCAATGTTGATGAAGCAAAATTTCGTCAGAGAAGAATTGAGCTGGGTGTGAAGCCCGTTTATCGAAGGGTCGATACCTGTGCCGGTGAGTTCCCATCTTCTACTGCATACATGTATTCAACTTATGAAGAGGAATGCGAGTCAAGACCGTCTGATCGGGAAAAGATCATGGTGCTGGGTGGCGGACCAAACCGTATCGGCCAGGGTATTGAATTTGACTATTGCTGTGTTCATGCGGCGTTGGCAATGCGTGAAGATGGCTATGAAACGATCATGGTTAATTGTAATCCCGAAACTGTGTCCACGGATTTTGACACATCAGATAGACTCTATTTTGAGCCGCTAACGCTGGAAGACGTGCTGTCGGTCGTCGAACTCGAGAAACCGAAAGGCGTGATTGTTCAGTTCGGTGGTCAAACGCCGTTAAAACTTGCTGAAGCACTGAAGCAGGCAGGTGTGCCCATCATCGGCACTTCGCCAGACGCAATCGACCGCGCAGAAGATCGCGAGAGATTTCAACAGGTCATCGAAAAACTGGGTTTGCTGCAACCACCTAACAAGACAGTTAAGACGTTGGAAGAGGGCTTGCTCGCGGCGAGTCAAATAGGCTATCCGCTCGTGGTTCGACCTTCCTATGTTTTAGGTGGCCGGGCAATGGAGATTGTTTATCAGGAAGCCGAATTGAGGACATACCTGAAAGAAGCCGTGCAACTTTCTGACCGGTCTCCTGTACTCCTTGACCGGTTTTTGGATCAGGCGATTGAAGTCGATGTCGATGTCGTTAGTGATGGAGACCAAGTGGTTGTTGGTGCGGTGATGCAACACGTCGAGCAAGCGGGTATCCACTCTGGTGATTCAGCATGTTCGTTACCGCCTTACAGCCTAAGTGATGAAATTCTGGACAAGATGCGGGCGCAGGTGAAAGCCATGGCCGTTGAATTGCATGTGATTGGTTTGATGAACGTCCAGCTTGCCGTACAGCAAGACGAGATCTACGTGATTGAAGTGAATCCTCGGGCGTCGAGGACGGTGCCTTTTGTCTCGAAGTGTATTGGCCGCTCGCTTGCCCAGGTCGCCGCGAGGTGCATGGCGGGGACAACGCTCGCGGAGCAAGGTTTTACCGAGGAAATTATTCCAGACTTTTTTAGTGTGAAAGAAGCGGTGTTCCCATTTGGTAAATTCCCCGGTGTCGACCCGATATTGGGACCAGAAATGAAGTCTACCGGTGAAGTGATGGGCGTTGCGGAAACCTTTAGTGAGGCGTACAGCAAATCCCAAATCGCGGCAGGTGATGTGCTGCCCAAGTCAGGAAGGGCCTTCCTAAGCGTTCGTGACGTTGACAAGCCAGGCCTTGTTCAGGTTGCTGAAAACCTGCTTGAATTCGGTTTCACCCTGGTGGCAACCCGTGGCACAGCAAAATTCCTCAAATCGAAGAATATTCAGGTCGATATAATTAATAAGTATCAGGAAGGCAGGCCTCACGTTGTTGATATGCTGAAGAACGATGAAATCAGTTTTATCGTGAATACAACAGAGGGCAAAACAGCGATTGACGATTCATCGGCGATAAGAAAAACCGCGCTTCAACATAAAGTATATAATGCAACAACGCTGGCGGGCGCTAATGCCTACATGGACGCGTTAGGTCATGGCGGCCAGTTATCGGTTCACAGACTGCAGGATTTGCACAAAAGGAATCTGGCAAAAACCCAATCAGGTTGATGCGCGATCTGTAAACACACGAACGGTGGTCAACGTGGTAATCTATATGCCAAATCGCGAAGACGCATCAACACTTATTAGTCAAAGAAGACATCACACAAGTTTAGGTTAGTTATGGACAAAATACCCATGACCGTTGGCGGTGAAGCGGCGCTACGAAAAGAGTTGGATCATCTCAAGCAAGTTGAGCGGCCGAGGATTGTTGCGGCCATTGCTGAAGCGCGCGCGCAGGGCGATCTACGTGAGAATGCTGAGTACCAATACGCCAAAGAAGAACAAGGTTTTATTGAAGGTCGCATTGTTGAAATTGGCGGAAAGCTCTCCAATTCTCAGGTGATTGACGTCACGACTGTACCGAAATCAGGCAAGGTTATTTTTGGCACCACAGTAAAACTGCTGAACGTCGATACTGACGAAGAAGTGACCTACCAGATTGTTGGTGATGATGAGGCAGATATAAAAATTGGCAAGATATCTGTTTACTCTCCGATTGCCCGGGCCCTGGTGGGCAAATCAAGAGACGACGTGGCAATCGTTAAAGCGCCCAATGGTGATATTGAGTACGAAATCTGCAGCGTAGAGTACATCTAGAAAAATGCTTTGGTAGCAGGTCAGAGCAGACCTGATCTGAGGATGTTTGAAAGTGCCGGATTAGGTTTCTCGGCGGCCTTGTACAGCAACGCCATATTGCCGATGGTTTGGATGACTTCCGCTTGGTTTGCCTCATTAATCGCCAGAATCAGCGCTTTTCTTTCAGAACGGTCTTCCGCAAGCACCTTGATCTTGATCAGTTCGTGATCGGTGATCGCTCTGCTGATTTCAGACATCACACTTTCGCTCAGTCCATTCCCGGCAACGGTGACGATAGGCTTGAGATGATGGCCGATGGCGCGGAATTTTTTCTTATCTGCCGCTTTAGTCATGATTTCTAATTTCCGGGTACGAGGAGGGCGGCGATTCTACCCGAGATCGGTACCCAAATCGACAATAGAATATTGCCCCGCACGATCCGTAATCGATCGTGAAGACAGAGGAGCGCAAAGTCAGGTATGAAAAAATCTAAGTCCAGCGGCCAATGGCTGAAAGAGCACGAAGATGACAAGTATGTAAAACTTGCTCGTCAGGCCGGGTATCGCTCTCGAGCTAGCTATAAGTTATTGGAAATAAACGAAAAATATAATTTACTCAAGCCAGGATCTGTCGTTGTTGATCTTGGTGCTGCGCCTGGGGGTTGGTTGCAGGTCGCAGTGAAAAGCGTGGGTGCCAAAGGCAAGGTCATCGGACTGGACCTGCGGAGATAGAGCCGGTCGCCGGTGCAAGCTTTATTCAAGGTGACTTCACGGAAAATGAACCGCTTGATCAATTGCTTGCGGCACTCGAAGGTAGAGCGGTAGACCTTGTTTTATCGGATATGGCCCCCAACTTAAGTGGTATGAGCGATATTGATCAGCCGAAATCGGTTTATTTAATAGAGCTCGCACTCGAGTTTGCTGACACCGTCTTGAAGCAGGGCGGTAGTCTTGTCGCCAAGTGTTTTGAGGGGGCTGGAATCGAGGGACTTAGAAGCGAGTTTCGTGAACGTTTTAAGCGGGTCTCGAATTTTAAGCCAGACGCATCCCGCGGCAGATCTCGGGAAATTTACATCGTTGGTCTAGATAACAAAAGAAACCGCTTTGGTTAGGATCATCGTATAACTTTAGGCATGAAGTGGCTGGGAATGGTTCCAGACGGTTTGGTGTACTAAATGAACTATAGTAAAGTAGCTCTCCCGCCGAAGGAAAAGAGTGCTTTGAAGAGGAAAATCCGTTGAATGACATGGGTAAAAACCTGCTGCTCTGGTTGATCATTGCCGCAGTACTGTTAATGGTGTTTAACAAATTCAATGTTACTCAGGGGCCTGAAGAGGTCACGTACTCAGATTTCTTGGAAATGGTGTCCCAAAATCAGGTCCGTAATGTTGATATAGAAGGTCTCATCATACGTGGTGAGCGATACGACGGTGAGCGGTTCGAAGCAGTTCAGCCGCAGGTCGTTGACAAGGCGTTGATTGACGATATGGTCGATCATAACGTCGATTTCAGAGGCGCTCGGCCGGAAACGCAGAGCATATGGACACAGCTGCTCGTTGCCAGTTTCCCGATACTCGTCATCATCGCCGTGTTTATGTTCTTCATGCGCCAGATGCAAGGCGGCGCTGGTGGTAAAGGCGGCCCGCTTTCTTTCGGGAAAAGTAAGGCGAAGTTGCTGGGTGAAGACCAGATCAAAACAACTTTCGCTGATGTAGCCGGCGTGGACGAAGCAAAAGAAGACGTGCAGGAGCTTGTGGAGTTCCTGCAGGACCCTTCGAAATTCCAAAAGCTGGGAGGCAGAATTCCTCGCGGCATTTTGATGGTCGGACAACCTGGCACAGGTAAAACATTGTTAGCCAAGGCGATTGCAGGAGAGGCAAAAGTACCGTTCTTCTCAATATCCGGCTCGGATTTTGTGGAAATGTTTGTTGGTGTTGGCGCGTCTCGAGTTAGGGACATGTTCGAGCAAGCGAAAAAACAGTCTCCTTGCATTATCTTCATCGATGAAATCGACGCTGTCGGTCGTCATCGTGGTGCAGGACTGGGTGGTGGACACGACGAACGTGAACAAACACTCAACCAGTTACTCGTAGAGATGGACGGTTTTGATGGCAACGACGGTATCATCGTCATCGCTGCGACCAACAGGCCTGACGTACTTGACCCCGCGCTTTTGAGACCTGGCAGATTTGACCGCCAGGTGGTTGTCGGACTGCCTGACATCAGAGGCCGCGAGCAAATTCTCAAGGTCCATATGCGAAAAGTGCCGCTCGGCGCGGACGTAGAGCCCTCCTACATTGCCAGAGGCACGCCAGGTTTCTCCGGTGCTGATCTCGCTAATCTAGTCAACGAGGCGGCGCTGTTTGCTGCAAGGCAGAATAGTCGAACGGTGGGTATGGAGCAATTCGAGCAGGCGAAAGACAAAATCATGATGGGCGCAGAGCGCAAGAGCATGGTGATGTCGGACAAGGAAAAGAGGAACACGGCTTAC
>CBFHOH010000044.1:0-5711 GCA_965657335.1 Candidatus Azotimanducaceae bacterium | reverse complement strand
CGAGATATTATTGATGGTTGCTACAAGACCGCGAAGAAAATTCTCGAGGAGAATAGGGATAAGCTCGATGCGATGACCGAAGCCCTGCTCGAGTACGAAACGATCGATGCGGCGCAAATCGAAGATATTATGTCGGGCCGGAAACCCCAGCCTCCAGGAGACTGGAACGATTCGGACGACCCCAAGCCGAAGGACGGTAAAGAGATGGATGCTCAACCGCGACCAGGCAGCGCCGTAGGCGGCCCCGCTGGAGAGCATTAGAGCACCCTTCGTCTATAATTATCTGATTGCCATACGACTATCTGTAGTATGCTTCCCCTCACCGACGCCGGACACCAGTCTGGCGTCGGTTGATCTCTGATCATTTCTCATTAACGCCAGTTAATCTTTTACCAAAAAAAGAAAACGTGCCATGAAAAAAAAATACTTCGGAACAGATGGGATTCGCGGGCAAGTAGGTGAAGCACCAATAACCCCTGAATTTATGCTCAGGCTCGGTTGGGCCGCAGGTAAAGTTTTTTCCGATGCGGGCAAGGGGCGCATACTGATCGGTAAGGACACCCGAATATCGGGTTACATGCTTGAGTCAGCCTTGGAGGCGGGTTTGGTATCAGCGGGTGTCGATGTTTCGCTGCTCGGCCCAATGCCGACGCCGGCGATTGCATATTTGACCCGAACGTTTAACGCTCAAGCGGGGATCGTTATCAGCGCCTCCCACAATCCGTATTATGATAACGGTATAAAGTTTTTTTCCGGCACCGGCGAGAAGCTCGATGACGAGATAGAGCATGCGATCGAAGCGATGCTGGATCAGCCGATGGAAGTGGTTGCGTCTGACCAGATCGGCAAGGTATCAAGGATCAACGACGCAGCGGGCAGATATATTGAATTCTGCAAAGGCTGTTATAACGCCTCTGAAAATCTAAAAGGAAAGCGAATTGTCGTCGATTGCGCACACGGGGCAACCTATCACATTGCGCCCAGTGTGTTTCGCGAACTAGGCGCCGAAGTGATCGAAATAGGCGTCGAGCCAAACGGACTCAACATCAATGAACAGGTCGGTTCTACCGAACCGCACTTTTTACAGCGTGCTGTGCTCGACTCTCGCGCCGATTTTGGCGTCGCGCTTGACGGTGATGGCGATCGATTGATTATGGCGGATCATGAAGGTCAGATTGTTGACGGCGATGAGTTGCTAATGATCGTTGCGGGCTATCAGAAAGATAACGGCACGCTGCAAGGTGGCGTGGTCGGCACGTTAATGAGTAATTTTGGGCTAGAACTTTGCCTAAAAAATGAAGGTATACCGTTCGTTCGCGCCGATGTTGGCGATCGTTATGTGCTTGCTGAACTGCAGGCTAACGACTGGCAACTTGGCGGAGAATCATCGGGTCATATGTTGTGTCTCAATCTAACGAGCACTGGAGACGGCATCGTGTCCGCGTTGAGTGTTGTGGAGGCAATCGTTGATTCAGGTAAAAGTCTCCAAGAACTCAAGGGTAGGATGACGAAATTTCCACAAACAATGATTAATGTCCGATGCCATAAGGCGGTCGTTAATACCGAAGAGGTGAAAGCCGCTGTTGCAAAAACAGAGGAAACGCTCGCCGGAAAAGGCAGAGTGCTGTTGAGACCGTCTGGTACAGAACCTGTGGTCAGGGTGATGGTTGAAGGCGAGGATGCTAATCTGGTAGAAAATCTGGCGAGAAAGCTATCTGTCGTCGTGGAAAATGCTGTTGCGTGATGATTGAGCGTGGCAATAAGACCAGTATCGGGAAGTTGTATTGAAAACACCATTCAAAGCCGTTAAGATTTGCCGCCGCTTTTGGGGGAGATTCTTGTTTTGAGAAAACCTCTTGTCGTCGGCAATTGGAAGATGAATGGTTCGCGGGAAAGTGCTCGGGACTTGCTACGAGCAGTAATCGCGAAAGAAACCGAGGGCTTGGACCTGATGGTTTGTCCGCCGTTCATTTTCATAGACATGGCCGCGGAACTGGTTAAGGCAAGCGGTATTGAATTGGCAGCGCAAAATCTCGCTTCGCACCAAGTCGGTGCGTTTACTGGTGAGGTGAGTGCTGAGATGTTAGCGGAATTCGGCTGCAGTCATACACTGGTCGGCCATTCCGAACGCAGAGTGTTGTTTGGCGAAACAGATGAAATCGTTGCTGCCAAGTTTGTCTCAGCACTCAATGGTGGTTTAGCACCCATTTTGTGTGTCGGCGAATCACTGGCTCAGCGAGAAGCGGGTGAAACCGATCTGGTTGTCATGCAGCAACTCGAAGAAGTGTTGAAGGTTGCTGGCATTGCAGGTTTTGAGCGTTCGATCGTGGCTTATGAACCGGTCTGGGCGATTGGAACAGGCAAAAGTGCTACCGCAGAAGAGGCGGAGACAGTGCACAGGCTAATCCGAAGTAGATTGGCAGAAGAAAGTAAGCAGGTAGGAGATAAGATAAGAGTTCTCTACGGCGGTAGCGTAAAGCCAGAGAATGCAAAAGAATTATTCGCCATGGATAATATCGATGGCGCATTGGTTGGCGGGGCCTCTCTGGATGCGAAGGCGTTTATTGAGATTTGTGAGGCCGCAGCGAAGTAAGCGAATTGCTCGGGCTGAGCGGATAGGTTGACTAAGCGTCATCGCAGTCAGAGTGTTACAGACAAGAGTAAGCAAACAATGATGGATTTACAGATTGTTGAAACGATAATATTGGTGCTGCATGTGCTCGCGGCGCTAGCCATAATTGGGCTCGTGCTGATTCAGCACGGAAAAGGCGCTGATATGGGCTCGGGTTTTGGCAGCGGTGCCTCAGCTACTGTTTTTGGTAGCGGCGGTGCAGGTAATTTTCTGAGCAAAAGTACCTCAGCTTTAGCAATTGCATTTTTTCTTACCAGTTTTGGTTTGGCCTATTTTGCCAAAACAAAATCAGTGGATGCGCGCGATGTGGGTATTCCCGCAGCCATAGAGCAATCAGCGCCACAATCGATGGGTGAAGACTTGCTGTTACCAACGCTTGAGCAGGTTGAGTCGGAAATGCCCGAATTTGATACACCTTCCGAGTCAGTGGTTCCGGAAGACTAGTTTTTTATGCCGAAGTGGTGAAATTGGTAGACACGCTACCTTGAGGGGGTAGTGAGCTTTAGCTCGTGGAGGTTCAAGTCCTCTCTTCGGCACCAAATTTTTTAGTTCCTACATCTGCCGGTCTGTGGAGGCCGGATCGCCGGACCGCAAGTCCTCTCCTCGGCACCAAATTTTTGAAACCGGCAGTGTTTTGCTCGCGTCGTTGATTTTAAATGGCCGTATCTAGCGTTTTATCCCGCGTAATGCCTGCTTTTTGACCTTTTTAGGGTCAATCTGACCCTATTGAAGATATCTCGCTGGTTTTTACTTAATCTGTTGACCAACCTGCGTCTCCCCCCTATAATTCGGCCCCTTGTTGATGCGGGGTGGAGCAGTCTGGTAGCTCGACGGGCTCATAACCCGTAGGTCGTAGGTTCAAATCCTGCCCCCGCTACCACAACAAGGGTAAGTTGCTATCTCGTCAGTCGGTCTTTGACCAACGACGTCGGAATGTAGCAGAGCAGTTTAAAAAGGGCTTGGGCCACCAATGGTTGCCATAGCGAGTTGAGTTTTCGAGAAGCCCCTTTTTAGGGGCTTTTTATTGGATGCAAGGTTTGGGCAATTGGCTTTAATAAAGCGGCTGACCAAACGTTGCAAGATTGAATGGGCTTTATGCCCATTTTTTGTTTTGGAACTTGAGATTGAGTGCACAGCTAAGATCTTTAATAGAGCCGGTTGTGACTGGTATGGGCTTTGAGCTCTGGGGACTGGAATATCTTACCCAGGGACGCTTCTCGGTTCTCAAAATCTTTATCGATTCTGAAAATGGAATCGATGTTGACGATTGTGCCAGCGTAAGTCGGCAGGTCGGTAGTTTGTTAGACGTCGAAGAGCCGCTGAAAGGCCAGTACACACTAGAGGTGTCCTCGCCAGGTATGGACAGGCGACTGTTTACGTTCGAACAGTATGATCTGATGAAGGGTGCTCAGGTAAAGTTGAAGCTGAACAAACCTTTCGATGGCAAGAAGCGCTTTACGGGCTTGTTGGTAGGCACAGAAGATAGAGAAGTAGTGTTGAGGGTGGGCGAAGAAGAAACGTTGTTCCCCTACGAGATGATTGATAGGGCAAATGTAGTACCAGAAATTTAGTTCGGCTGACGAGTAAAAAAGAATCATGCTGAACAAACTATGTTGTCAAATTGAGGCAGTGACATGAGCAAAGAAATATTATTAGTAGTGGATTCGGTCTCCAACGAGAAAGGCGTGCCGAAAGAAGTCATCATTGATGCACTAGAGCTGGCGCTGGCAACCGCTACTAAGAAGCGATACGAAGAAGAAGTCGACCTAAGAGTAGTGATCGATACTGCGACCGGTGAATACGAAACGTTCAGACGCTGGGAAGTCATTGGCGATAATGATCAACCTGAGTTTCCTGCAGCGCAGTATCACATCACTGACGCGGAAGAAATTAATCCTGCACTTCAAATAGGCGACTTTCATGAAGAGCAAGTCGAGTCTGTTGAATTCGGTCGTATTGCTGCTCAGACCGCAAAACAGGTCATTGTGCAAAAAGTGCGTGAAGCAGAGCGTGCTCAAGTAGTAGAAGCATACCGCTCAAGAGTTGGCGAGTTAGTTAACGGACAAGTAAAGAAAGTGACGCGAGATGCCGTGATTGTAGATCTAGGCAATAACGCGGAGGCAGTACTTTTGCGAGAGGATTGGATTCCTAGAGAGACGTTCCGGGTAAATGATCGTTTGCGTGCACTGCTAAAAGAGGTAAGGCCGGAAGCACGAGGTCCGCAGCTGGCATTGTCTCGCACCTCGCCCGATGTGTTGGTAGAGCTGTTCAAGATTGAAGTGCCAGAAGTAGCCGACGGCGTGATAGAAATCCTAGGAGCCGCTAGAGATGCTGGTTCTAGAGCAAAAATTGCAGTGAAAACCAATGACGGTCGAATCGATCCCGTTGGTGCCTGCGTAGGCATGCGGGGTTCGCGTGTTCAGGCTGTCTCAGGAGAGCTTGGCAACGAACGCATCGACATCGTTTTATGGGATGACAATATTGCCCAGTTGGCGATCAATTCGATGGCGCCAGCAGAGGTCGCGTCAATCGTAGTTGACGAAGAGACGCGCAGTATGGACATCGCCGTCGATGAAGAGAATCTGGCTCAGGCAATTGGTCGGGGCGGACAAAATGTGCGTCTCGCAGCAGAGCTTACAGGTTGGGATCTTAATATAATGACCGAGGAAGAAGCCTCGGAAAAACATAACCAGGAAGCTGGCGCGATAATCCAAATGTTTATGGAACAGCTGGATGTGGATGAAGATGTCGCTATCGTTCTGGTTGAAGAAGGTTTCAACGCACTTGAAGAAATAGCATATGTTCCGATTGAAGAAATGATTGCTATTGAAGGGTTCGACGAAGATGTTGTTGAAGAATTGAGGAACAGAGCCAAGAGCGCGCTCACGACACTGGAATTAGCGAGTGAAGAAGAGCTTGACGGTGCGAAGCCGGCGCAGGACTTGTTAGAGATGGAAGGCATGGATACTAGATTAGCCTACCAGCTGGCGAAGTCAGGCATTATTACTATGGAAGATCTGGCAGAACAGGCAGTCGACGATTTGCTTGAGATAGAAGATCTTGATGAAGAAAAAGCAGG
>CBFHOH010000043.1:25394-25680 GCA_965657335.1 Candidatus Azotimanducaceae bacterium | reverse complement strand
GCGGGTAGCAAATCTGCGGCAAAAAGAGTTGGCCGTGGTATTGGTAGTGGTTTAGGTAAAACCGGTGGCCGGGGTCACAAAGGTCAAAAGTCCAGAACTGGCGGTGGCATCAGACCAGGATTTGAAGGCGGTCAGCAGCCGTTGCAGATGCGATTGCCAAAATTTGGTTTCAACTCTGCTAAAGCAAGAATCACGGCAGAAGTGACACTATCTGAGTTGGCCAAGGTTGAAGCAGACGTGATTGATGTGCAGGCGTTGAAAGACGCTGACATTATCAAAGAAAGCA
>CBFHOH010000043.1:0-25384 GCA_965657335.1 Candidatus Azotimanducaceae bacterium | reverse complement strand
TAAAGGTGCGCGTGCGGCTATTGAAGCTGCAGGCGGAAAGATAGAAGAGTAAGTAGCGATACATGGCTAAGTCTCCAGCACAAAAATCAAAATCTGAGGCCGCGGGCGCAGGTGTTGGTGGCGGTTTAACAGAACTGCGTCAGAGGTTGATGTATGTCCTCATGGCGATGGTGGTATATCGGATTGGCGGACATATCCCAATTCCAGGTATTGATCCAGAAAGGCTGGCGTCGCTGTTCGAACAAAATCAGGGCGGCATCCTTGACCTGGTGAATATGTTTGGTGGTGGGGCATTAGAGCGCATGAGTATCTTCGCGCTAGGTATTATGCCTTACATATCGGCGTCGATTATTACGCAATTGTTGGTCGCAACAACACCGACGCTGCAGCAGTTGCGGAAAGAGGGTGAGTCTGGACGGCGAAAAATATCACAGTACACCCGCTGGGGTACGTTGATATTAGCAACAGTACAGGGCTTCGCCATGAGCAGCGGGCTTGCCTCTCAGGGACTGGCTTACAGCGGTTCGATCGCATTCCATTTTGTTGCGGTCACAACGTTGGTGACTGGCTCGATGTTCCTCATGTGGTTGGGTGAACAAGTAACCGAACGAGGTGTAGGAAATGGCATCTCGATTATTATTTTTACAGGTATCGTGTCTGGTTTTCCGGGTGCAATTGGGCAGTCTTTCGAGCAGGCCCGTCAGGGTGAGATTGCGATATTAGGTTTGTTAGGCATTGCGGTGCTGGCTGTTGCCGTCGTCGCGTTTGTCGTTTATGTGGAAAGAGGACAGCGAAGAATTACGATTAACTACGCCCGCAGACAACAGGGTCGGCGTATGTATCAGGCGCAGTCCAGTCACTTACCACTGAAGGTGAACATGGCCGGAGTGATTCCTGCTATTTTTGCCAGTAGTTTGTTGTTGTTTCCGGCGTCAATCGGACAATGGTTTGGTCAATCACCGGGCATGGAGTGGTTGCAAGACCTGAGTCTGCAAATTGCACCGGGGCAGCCGCTGAATATTATTTTGTTTTCAGCTGGGATTATTTTCTTCTGCTTCTGGTACACGGCGATTATGTTCAATCCGAAGGAAGTAGCAGACAACTTGAAAAAGTCCGGCGCTTTTATTCCCGGATATCGCCCGGGTGAGCAAACGGCGAAACACATTGATAGCATTCTAACCAGACTGACGTTGTTTGGTTCGTTATACATGACAGCGGTATGTTTGCTGCCTCAGCTATTAGTTGTGCAATTTAACGTGACCTTTCAATTGGGCGGAACAGCGCTATTGATCGTGGTAGTAGTAGTGATGGATTTCTGGTCGCAGGTACAAACTCATCTGATGTCGCATCAGTACGAGTCACTGATGAAGAAATCTAATTTGCAGAATTTTGGACGACAGTAGGTCGATCGGAGCAAAAAAATGAAAGTGAGAGCTTCAGTTAAGAAAATGTGTCGGAATTGTCGAGTTATCCGACGTAAAGGGTCTGTCAGAGTAATTTGTTCAGAGCCAAGACATAAGCAGCGTCAAGGTTAGACGTTTAACAGGAATTTATAGGAGCGTTTAAATGGCTCGTTTAGCCGGAATTAATATTCCCGACAACAAGCATGCAGTGATATCCCTTACTTATATCTTTGGTATAGGACGTACGACTGCTAAAAAACTTTGTGCTCAGACTGGTGTAAGTCCAACAGCAAAGGTCAGTGATCTTACTGAGGGCGAGCTAGATTTGCTCCGCGCAGAGATATCCAATCTGCCGGTCGAAGGCGACCTGCGACGTGAAGTGCAGCTGAATGTAAAACGTCTTTTGGATCTTGGTTGTTACCGCGGCATTCGTCACAGACGTAACCTGCCCTTGAAGGGACAAAGAACCAAAACCAACGCGCGCACCAGGAAAGGTCCTAAGCGACCTATCCGCAAGTAGCGTTTGGAATAAGTAATAAACGAATTAAATTAAGCGATTTTGATAAATCGTTGTCAACAAAGCGAAGAGACTGAAATGACTGATATGTCTGATACAGAAAACGCAAGCGAGGCAGCAGAAGGCACCTCAACACCAGAGGCCAGTGCTGCGCCGACCCGTAAAAAGGGCAAGCGACAGGTTGTTGATGGTCTGGCGCATATCCATGCATCTTTTAACAACACGATTATCACAATCACCGATAGGCAGGGTGGCGCATTATCATGGGCGACTGCCGGTGGTTCTGGTTTCCGAGGTGCTCGAAAAAGTACACCGTTTGCTGCACAGGTAGCAGCAGAGCGTGCCGGTACGGCAGCACTTGATTACGGCCTACAGAATGTAGAAGTTTTCGTGAAGGGTCCTGGGCCCGGCCGCGATGCAGCTGTACGTGCATTGAATGGTGTTGGATACAAAATTACAAACATTACAGACGTCACCCCTATTCCACATAACGGTTGCCGCCCACCCAAGAAACGTCGGGTGTAATTGAGGAGATAAAGAAATGGCTAGATACCTCGGACCAACATGTAAGCTCGCAAGACGAGAAGGCACTGACCTTTACCTTAAGAGCGGCGTGAGACCGATTGAATCCAAGTGCAAGATCGATACAGCACCCGGACAACATGGCGCGCGTAGAACACGTAACTCCGATTACGCGATCCAGTTACGTGAAAAGCAGAAAGTTCGTCGAATTTACGGCGTACTCGAAAAGCAATTCCGTAATTATTACAAGAAAGCTGATCGCCAAAAGGGCGCGACGGGTGAAAACCTGCTTCGTCTGCTGGAAAGGCGTCTGGATAACGTTGTCTACCGAATGGGTTTTGGCTCAACAAGAGCAGAATCACGGCAGCTGGTTTCACACAAAGCAATATTGGTAAATGGGCATGTCACGAACATTCCTTCTTATCAAGTCGCAGCGGGTGACACCATTACGATTCGGGAAAAAGCAAAGAATCAGCTACGTATCCAAGGTTCTCTCGCAATTGCAGCTAATCGAACCCCGGTAGAATGGGTTGAAGTCAATGCTGACAAACTTGAAGGCGTTTATAAAGCATTCCCAGAGCGGGATGAACTGCCATCAGAGATTAACGAGAACCTGATCGTCGAGCTTTACTCAAAGTAAGTACTGCTTAACAGCGCTGCGCCGGTATCTCTATCGGTACAGCGTTTTAATAGAGTTATAGTCTTTTTAGAAGGTGTATTTATGCCCCATTCGTCACTAGAGTTTTTAACGCCAAAGCATATTCAGGTTGCTCAGCTAACTGATACAAGAGCGACAGTTATCCTCGAGCCATTAGAACGAGGTTTTGGTCATACACTGGGTAACGCACTGCGTCGTATCCTGCTGTCATCAATGCCGGGTTGCGCGATTACAGAAGTAGAAATTAACGGTGTACTCCACGAGTACAGCGCGATGGAAGGCGTTCAGGAAGATGTCATTGAAGTATTGCTTAACTTGAAAGGCGTAGCCATCAAGTTGAACGCAACTGACGAGTCCGAGCTTCGACTTGAAAAAGAAGGTCCTGGGGTTGTTACCGCGGCTGATTTTCAGGTGGATCACGACATTGAAATTGCTAATCCGGATCATGTCATTGCGACACTCAACGAAACTGGCAAATTGAGCCTTCGTGTTAAAGTTGGACGAGGCCGAGGCTACGAGCCCGCCGACATTCGTGCAACAGACGAAGAGCAAGAACGGGTTATCGGCAGCTTGCTGATCGACGCTTCATACAGCCCCGTTCGTAGAGTTGCCTACAAAGTCGATAGTGCACGGGTCGAGCAAAGAACTGACCTCGACAAACTTGTTATCGATCTTGAAACTAACGGCACGATTGATCCGGAAGAGGCTATTCGCCGAGCAGCGACTATTTTGCAACAACAAGTTGCGGTATTTGTTGACCTGCAAAGCGAAAGTGAGCCAGAAGTTGAAGAGCAGGAAGACGAGATCGATCCTATCCTGTTGCGCCCGGTGGATGATCTTGAACTCACCGTTCGCTCAGCTAACTGCTTGAAGGCCGAAAACATCTATTACATCGGTGACCTGATCAGAAGAACAGAAGTTGAATTGTTGAAAACGCCAAACCTTGGCAAGAAATCTTTGACTGAAATAAAAGATGTTCTAGCATCCAGAGGTTTATCTTTGGGTATGCGCCTTGAAAACTGGCCGCCCTCAAGCTTACGTGGTGATGATCGCGTACTGGGCTAAGCGTCAACAGAGTGTGAACCAAAGCACAAGGGTTGAAAGCGATTTGTCTGGTCCATGTGAGACATCTCAATAGTCAGTAATAAAACATAGAAAGATTTAGGAAGTATCAAAATGCGCCATAGAAAGAGTGGTAGGCAGTTAAATCGGAATTCATCGCACAGGAAAGCCATGTTCAGAAATATGGCTTGCTCTCTGTTTGAGCATGAAGTCATCAAGACTACCTTACCCAAAGCGAAGGAACTGAAAAGAGTAGCTGAGCCTCTCATTACTCTGGCGAAAAGCGACTCGGTTGCCAATCGTCGACTAGCGTTCTCAAGAACGGGTAACAAAGACGCGGTTGGAAAGCTGTTCGCAGAACTGGGACCTAGATATCAGGAACGCCCTGGTGGATACACGCGTATTCTCAAGTGTGGTTTCAGGGCAGGCGACGCAGCGCCGATGGCTTACATCGAGTTAGTCGACCGCCCGATCCCCGAAGAACTAGACGACGACCTTGAGGACGATGACGAAGAGTAGTCTTCAGTCTCATTTTGTTAAATGCTGTTTGCCAAAATGAGCATTAGCTGTAACCAGCGGTGACGACGCGTATTTAAGCGTGAGTATAGGCACCCAAGTTTCAGACGTATTTCAGGTTGTATAAAAAAGGTTGGGTTATCCCAGCCTTTTTTGTTTGTAACTCACTATAACGGTGAGTGTTTAATTGATAATTTTTAGAATGGAGACCTCCATGCATCAGTCATTCAATCCTACCGTTAGAACTTTGATGGGTCCGGGGCCCTCAGACGTAAACCCGAGAATCCTTGTTGCTATGTCCAAGCCTACCATTGGGCATTTGGACCCCGAATTCATTCGTCTTATGGATGAAATCAAGGCGATGTTGCAGGCCACCTTCCAAACAAAAAACGAACTAACGATTCCCGTTTCTGCGCCTGGTTCCGCCGGCATGGAGACCTGCTTTGTTAATTTAGTAGAACCGGGTGATAAGGTCATCGTTTGTCAGAATGGCGTTTTCGGCGGCAGAATGGCGGACAATGTGAGACGCTTTGGGGGCGAAGTTGTATTGGTGGAAGACGAGTGGGGGCGAGCGGTAGATCCACAAAAACTGGAAGACGCGTTGAAGCAGCACCCTGATGCCAAAATCGTTGCCTTCGTTCATGCAGAAACATCAACTGGCGTGCAATCAAACGCAGCAGCACTCTGCGCATTGGCGCGGGCATCGGATTGTCTGACGATCGTCGACTGTGTGACTTCACTTGCTGGTACCGAAGTAAACATTGATGCCTGGGGGGCTGATGCAGCCTACAGCGGCACCCAAAAATGTTTGTCTTGTGCTCCAGGACTCTCTCCGTTGACTCTGAGTGAAAGAGCAGTTTCAGCGATTAAGAACAGAACAACCCCGGTCGCCTCATGGTTCCTAGACCTCAACCTTGTGATGGGTTACTGGGGTGAAGGACAAAAAAGGGCCTATCACCATACCGCGCCCGTCAATGCCTTGTACGGTTTGCATGAAGCACTTGTTATTCTCGAAGAAGAGACGCTCGCAGCAAGTTGGGAAAGGCACCAGCGAAATCATCTGGCGCTGAGATCCGGTCTTGAAGCAATGGGACTGTCTTTTATTGTGCCGGAAGATGAAAGACTGCCACAACTAAACGCCGTGACAATACCAGAGGGTGTTGATGAAGCGCAGGTCCGGCAGCAGTTACTCCAACAATACAATCTTGAGATTGGGGCCGGCCTTGGTGCTTTGGCGGGTAAAGTTTGGCGCATCGGATTAATGGGTTATGCAAGCAATCCAAAAAATGTGTTGCTGTGCGCAAACGCATTGGAGGCTGTGCTTTCTCAATACAACGCACCGATTCATAAAGGGCTGGCGACAGGTGCGATAGAGCGAGCCTACGGGTAGTCTCGCGACGTCTCACTTACCCCCTAGGACAGGCTCAGGACTGATTTGAGATACTCACCGGTGTGAGAGTGGCCACAGTTTGCTACCTCCTCCGGTGTGCCTGTCGCAATAATTTGTCCGCCACCGGAGCCGCCTTCCGGGCCCAAATCAACGATCCAGTCGGCGGTTTTAATGACGTCTAGATTGTGCTCGATAATCACAACGGTGTTTCCCTGATCTCTAAGGTGATGCAAGACTTCAAGCAGCTGTTTTATGTCGTGAAAGTGCAACCCAGTGGTTGGCTCATCAAGTATATATAACGTCTTGCCCGTATCCCGCTTGGAAAGCTCTCGTGAGAGTTTAACGCGCTGCGCTTCACCGCCGGATAATGTTGTCGCGCTCTGACCCAAGCGAATGTAACCAAGTCCAACATCGATGAGCGTTTTCAGTCGCCGCTCGATCATGGGTACGGCATTCAGAAACTGGTGCGCATCCTCAACAGTCATCTCTAACACTTGGTGAATGCTCTTGCCTTTATACTGAACCTCGAGCGTTTCTCGGTTATAGCGTCGGCCTTTGCATTCGTCGCAGGTAACGTAGACATCGGGTAAAAAGTGCATTTCTACCTTGATAAGTCCGTCTCCTTGGCAGGCCTCACATCTACCACCTTTCACGTTAAAGCTGAATCGACCTGGTTTATAGCCGCGAGACCGAGCTTCCTGCGTCGCCGCAAACAATTCGCGAATCGGTGTGAATATATTGGTGTAGGTCGCCGGGTTTGAACGTGGTGTGCGACCGATGGGGCTTTGGTCGATATCTACAACCTTGTCCAGCTGCTCCATACCACTGAGCTCTCGGTAAGGTGCGGCTTGCGGAATCGTAGCGCCGTTGAGCTCCCGAGCAGCCATAGGGTACAAAGTCGCGTTTATCAGCGTAGACTTTCCAGACCCTGATACGCCAGTAACACAGGTCATCAGCCCGATGGGTAAGGCAAGGTCGACGTCCTGCAGATTGTTACCTGTCGCGCCTAATAACTTGAGTTGAAGATCAGGATTATTTTTTGTGCGCGTTGAGGGTGTGTCAATTGCCTGTTTTCCAGACAGGAAATCACCGGTGATCGAACGTTCCGTATTAATAATATCGTCAACAGAACCCGCGGCAACAACTTCACCGCCGTGAACACCTGCGCCGGGGCCAATATCAATCAGAAAATCTGCCGAGCGAATCGCCTCTTCATCGTGTTCCACAACAATCACCGTATTGCCAATGTCACGAAGGTGGTTAAGTGTTTTGAGTAAGCGTTGGTTGTCTCTTTGGTGTAGCCCGATCGAGGGCTCATCGAGTATATACATCACGCCCACCAGCCCCGCACCAATTTGACTGGCGAGTCGAATTCTTTGTGCTTCCCCGCCCGAAAGAGTATTCGCACTTCGAGAGATCGTTAGATAATTGAGTCCGACGTCAATTAAAAACCTGAGTCGCGCGACAATTTCGGTCACAATTTTGTCTGAGATTGTCGCTCTTTGACCCGTAAGGTTGAGCGTAGTGAAGTAGTGATGTGCGTCCGCGACAGATTGATTCACAACTTCTGGCAGCGAAATAGATTCTATCGTGACCGACCTGGCATCAGCATTTAGACGCGTGCCAAGGCAGTCGGGGCAGGACCGCGTACTCAGAAATTTGGCGAGGTTTTCTCTCACCATCTGTGAGTCTGTGTCGCGAAACCTCCGTTCCATATTAGGAATGATACCTTCGAAAGTGTGCGCGCGACTGTACTCATCGCCTTTGTCATTGACGTATCGAAATTTGATTTTTTCTTTTTGATGCCCGTAAAGCACGGTGTCCTGATGTGCCGGGTCCAGCTGGCCGAACGGCGTGTCAATATCGAAGCCAAAATGCGCAGCAATACTGGTTAACATCTGATAATAATAGATGTTTCGTCTATCCCAGCCGTGTATTGCGCCCTCTGAAAGTGAAAGCTCGTCATCATGCACGACATTGTCGACGTCGAAAAATTGTTTCTTGCCAAGCCCATCGCAGGACGAACAAGCGCCAGCTGGGTTGTTAAAGGAAAATAATCTAGGCTCAAGTTCTGCTATGGAATGTCCGCATTCGGGACAGGCAAATCTTGATGAAAAAACAATATCATCTTGCTCGTCGTCGATGTACGCGACGCTCGCGAGTCCGTCTGAAATCGAAACTGCTGTCTCGAAAGAATCGGCGAGTCGCGTTTTCAAGTCGGGTCGTATTCGGAGACGGTCAATGACGACTTCGATGGTATGTTTCTTCTTTTTGTCCAGCTCTGGCACTTCATCTAGGTCAACGACGATGCCATTGATACGTGCCCGGACAAAGCCCTGGCTGCGTAGCTGGCTAAATAAATGGAGATGTTCACCCTTGCGTTCTTTTACGACGGGCGCGAGTAACAGAATTCTCGCGCCTTCGGGCATTGCTAGCACATGATCTACCATCTGACTGACGGACTGAGCTTTAAGTGCGATGTTGTGTGTGGGGCAGTGCGGTTCACCAACTCTTGCGAAAAGCAGTCGCAAGTAATCGTAAATTTCTGTGATAGTGCCAACGGTTGAGCGCGGATTTTGGCTGGTAGATTTTTGCTCTATCGATATCGCGGGGGATAAACCCTCGATGTGATCAACATCGGGTTTCTCCATCAGCGAAAGAAACTGTCGCGCGTAGGCGGAGAGAGACTCAACGTACCTGCGCTGACCTTCAGCATAGAGTGTATCGAATGCGAGGGAAGATTTACCCGAACCGGACAATCCGGTAATAACTATCAACTTATCCCGTGGGATATCAAGATCAAGATTTTTGAGGTTATGAGTTTTCGCACCTCGGATTGATATATTGCTCATCGGTTTCCAAAACAAATTTGTGTCAGAGTTTCGCTGCCAAACGTCTGGTTAATCTCGAGAGATGAATGGCGCCACTGCTCATTACCTGTGTAAGAAAGTGCCGAATTTGCTATTATCGGCCGTCGCGCAAACACTTGGCAATTGTCTCTTGCACATGGCGAGAGAGAAGAACAAAAAACAGGGGAACAGATAGTATAAGTTTGTACTAGACATGGCAAAGTGCATCTGCGCTTTATCTCTTCTAATAAGCTTTTTTGAACACCTTTGGTAAATTAATGGGACAGCGGACGCTGACTCGCACTTCTTTGAAAGATTTCATTGCAACGAACACAGTTTACACTTTGATGATAACCGCAACACAATTGACAGACAGCAACCGGAACGGGTCCGGGTGAGTAGACAAGAACTAAAAGCCGTTCTTGCGATCGCTCTGCTCTATGTCATCCGTATGCTCGGTCTATTCATGGTTTTGCCTGTATTACCGCTAATAGGGCCAGACTATGTGGGCGGTACACCCATGGCGATAGGGCTGGCACTCGGTATTTATGGATTATCTCAGGCAATTCTGCAAATACCGCTAGGCTTGCTTTCAGACAGATTTGGTCGCAAGCCTGTCATCTATGCAGGGCTCACAGTGTTCGTCGTAGGCAGCGTTGTTGCTGCTTTCGCCACCAGTATTGAAGTCATTATTCTGGGTCGCCTATTGCAGGGTTGTGGTGCTATCTCCAGTTCGCTACTAGCACTGGTTGCAGATGTAACCCGTACAGAGAATCGTACCAAAGCCATGGCGATTGTCGGTATCAGCATTGGTTCATCCTTCGGTATATCACTTGTCTTGGGCCCACTGATTTCTGGCACATTCGGCCTATCAGGTGTATTTGGCATCACCGCACTCGCCGGTGTGGCGGGCATTTTTGTGCTCGCGCTGGCGGTTCCGACACCCACGGTTATGAGTTACCCGTCTAATGGTCGATTAGCGCTCGACAAATTGCGAGGTGTATTGCTCGATGCTAATTTGATGAAGACCACACTCGGTGTTTTCATGTTGCATTACTTGCTAATGTCGGCTTTTCTCGTGTTTCCTGAAGTGCTGGAGCGCGCTGGTTTTGCTCCGGCGGAGCACTATCAAATTTATTTTTGGTTGTTGTTGGTCACCTTTATAGCGATGGGTCCTTTTATGTGGCTCTCGGAAAAACCAGGTTTTGGCAGGTACTTGATGCTGTTGATGATCGTCGCATTCGCAGTGTCGCAGTACATGTTGGCGAATGTCGTCACGACAATGCTGATCATCGCCATGATGGGGTTGTTTTTCATGGCCTTCAACTTGTTGGAAGTGATACTGCCCGCATTCGTGAGTCGTATTGTTCATGCAGGCGAACGCGGCACTGCGATGGGTGTCTATTCAAGTTGCCAGTTTTTCGGTGCTTTTATGGGTGGGCTCGTGGGCGGGTGGCTGCTTGAAAAGTGGGATATCTCTATGTTGGTATACGTCAATGCCTCTTTCTGTGTGCTCTGGTTCCTTGTTGCGCTGGGATTAAATGGGTTCGAACATTTCGCCAGTGTGACTTATGAGATCGAGGCGGAAGACAATCGCTCTGCAGACCAAGTCGTAAAAGAGTTATTATCCCTCTCAGGCGTTGTTGAGGTCGCGCTCGTCGAAGAAGAAAGAGTGGCTTACCTGAAAGTAGATAGTGCTATCTGGAACGAAGATTCGCTATGCACAGTGTGATGTTTGTGCGGTAATACCCCTTTGCACAGAAGAACGGTCGTCAGGCACTTGTCAAAGCGCCAATCATAAGAACAGATCAGTCAGGAGAATAAAATGGCACGAGGAATTAATAAAGTTATCCTGGTAGGAAACCTGGGAAATGACCCCGAAACACGATTTATGCCCAATGGTAATCCGGTCACCAATATCAGTATTGCAACGTCTGAAAGCTGGAAAGACAAACAGTCAGGTCAGCAGCAAGAAAGAACCGAGTGGCACAGAATTGTATTCTTCAATCGTTTGGCGGAGATTGCAGGTGAGTATCTGAAGAAAGGCTCCAAGGTATATATTGAGGGAGCGCTTCGAACACGTCAGTGGGATAAGGAAGGCCAAAAGCATTACTCGACAGAAATCATCGCGAATGAAATGCAGATGCTCGATGGCCGTAGTGACGGTGGCATGGGTGGTGGCTTCAATCAGAATAATCAACCGCCCAATGCCGGCGGAGGTAACGCTGGCTTTGACTCAGGCGGTGGACAGGGCAATGGGCCTCAGGGCGGCAATCAGGACTTCTCAGCACCGCCGCCGGAAGCTTTCGACGATGACATTCCTTTTTAGATCCAACCGGAGCAGCTGCAGTGAGTGATGGACAAAAAAGTAATGAACAAACAATTCGCGATTTTGTAGCGGCTTGGTCAAATCTTGATGCTGATGAGCTAGTGAGCTACTTCACTGAGGATGGCATTTACTTCAACATCCCTTCTAAACCGGTGCAAGGTACTGAAAACCTTCGACAGTTTATCGGTGGTTTTATCGCCAATTGGACGAAAACGGAATGGGATGTGATCAGTCTGCTTGCTGAGGGTGACCTTGTGATGGTGGAGCGACTAGATCGCACCGACGTAGGCGATAAACATGTAGATTTGCCGTGTTTCGGCGTGTTCGAAATGCAGGACGGCAAAATCAAAGAATGGCGTGATTATTTTGATATGAACACATTCTTCAGCGCTATCTCCTGACGCTGCAAGTTTAGGCAAAGATTAGAATGGTCAACAGACCGCCGAGCGCTATCCGGTAGATAACAAAGGGCAAAAATCCGAGACGCGTGATGTAGTCCAGAAAAAGGTGAATGCACAGATACGCGCTGATGCCGGAAAATAGCCAGCCAAGGCCAAGGGTTTGCCAGTCCACTTGTGTGTCCGCGGTGACCAGATCGATTGTTTTCAAAAGACTTGCACCGGCAATTGCCGGAATAGAAAGTAAAAACGAAATTTTTGAAACAGCCTCTCGGCCATAGCCACACAATAATCCCATTGTCATTGTTGCACCCGATCTTGACGTGCCAGGTATCAGCGCAAAGCACTGTGCGATGCCGATATATATTGCATGTTTGAGCGTCAAAGATTCCGCATTGTCGCGTTCAGTATCCTTATTTGCTTGTTGATAACGATCGGCGTACCAAAGTGCTATCCCGAAAACGATCGTTGTCCCGGCAATCACTTCAATACCTCGTAGCTCTCCCTCGATTAAACTTTTAAGAAACAAGCCCGCGGGGATTATCGGCAAGCTCGCGAAAATCAGATTCAATGCGAAGCGACTTTGTGACGTATGTTCAAGTGAAAATAGCGCTTTGACACTAGCCTTACTCAAATCGAATAAATCATTTCGAAAGTAGATGAGCACTGCGCTCAGGGAACCGAGGTGGACCGCGACATCAAAAGCCAAACCCTGATCGGTCCAGCCTAGAATTTGCGAGGGCAGAATAAGATGGGCAGAACTCGATATAGGCAGAAACTCGGTGATGCCCTGTATGATCGAAAGCAAAAACGTTTGAAGAAGGTCCACAGCTACTCACCACGCGGGAAATGCAGGAGTTTAACGGGGTGATTTGTTTTAAACAATATTCGAACAGCTAATCTGGATGTTAGTGTTGTAGAATAAGCCATGGCTGAAATCCCCTTATTCCCATTACCTCTTGTTCTTTTTCCCGGTGGCCGGTTGTCGCTTCAGATCGTGGAAACGCGATATTTGGATATGGTCAAGCAATGTATGAAAGACGACGTTGGCTTTGGCATCATTATGATCCGGGAAGGAAACCAGTTGCTAAAGAACGCGGAAGAACAATTACCCAGTGTTGCTCACTCTGGAACTTATGCTGCTATCGTCGATTTCGACCAAAGGGATAACGGCCTATTGGGCATTATTGTTGAAGGGCAGGCTAGGTTTGCTGTGCGAGATCAGTATGAAACCAGCGAGCGTCTGATGATGGCCGATGTCGAATTCCTTGTAACCGAAAACAAAGAAACTGTCCCTGCTGAAAAATCTCACCTGAGTGAAATCTTAGCCTCTTTGCTGGAGCATGAGGCTGTTGAAGCGCTCAGACTTAATGTCGATCTCGATGATGCGTCTGAGGTGGGTGGGCGACTGACAGAGCTGTTACCCATTCCCAACGACTTGAAGCAGCGCTTGCTGGAAATGAGAAACCCGATAGCGCGCCTCGAAGATTTGGATAAACTCATTGTTAAGATGCAGGACCGATTGCAATAAGCGCTAGTGGTTAACCGGGTGGCAAATACGGTAGTTTACGCCCTCTTGCCATTTCCTTTTTGTGATTGGGTTGCTGGTTGCGTAGTGTGCGGCTTCGAAGTCGACAAACCGATACCAGAGATCTTCATCCCGACCAACGGGAATGCCCAGTCGTGGGCACTGGATGTATCGAGCAATCTGATAGTCAGTCTCATCGAGATAAAATCGGTGTTGGTCCAACGCTTGCTGATCCCAGTCGACCACCTTCAGATCTAAGGATTTGCACAGTAGCGTCTGCCCGTTACACAGTCTATTGACCGCTCTCGGTCCTTTCAGAGCCGTCGCTGGTGTCTCGACGCGCCGATTGCTTGGGTTAAGGGCACGCATGACTTCCAATTGATTTTGTCCGGATATTGCGTCGAAGTGTGGATAGGCCGATTTAATCAGTACGGCATTGCCTGCACCCTGCGCAGAAAAATTAAGCGAATCATGACCTCGGGCGTAATACATATAGATTGTGCCGGGCGCCATAAACATTGCTTTGCGTTTTTTCGTGTAGCCCAAGGACGAGTGACTGGCTCTTTCGTTCAGATAATAGGCCTCTGTTTCGACGATTCGTGCCGAGAGCCACACTGTTTCACCTTGCCACTGCACCTTTCGGCGCAAAACCTTGCCCAACAATGCAATGGCTAATGCCTGCGGGTCCTGCTGGAAAAAATCAGACGTAATTAATTGGCTCATGACTCTGGTCGGAAGACTGCTCGCAAAAGTAGCTAAAATAAGCTGTATTGTGGGTATAATGCCGCTTTTTAGCCATGGAGATAGATGATTTCCGTGCGCAAAGACGTTGGTGTAAGCAATGAAAGAGACAATTAACGACATCATGCTCGAGATGGGGATAGCTGCCAAGTCCGCAGCTGTCGAGATGAACAAAGCGAGCACGGAACAGAAGAATCAGGCTTTGCAGGCGATCGCTGGCGAAATTCTGGCTCGCCGTTCAGCACTGATGCATGAAAATGCGAAGGACTTGGAAGCCGCTAGAGCAAATGGCATATCCGACGCGTTATTGGATCGGTTGACCTTTACCGAAGACAGATTCAACACCATGGTCGAAGGGCTGGAACAAGTTGCCGCACTAAATGATCCTGTCGGTGAGATCTCCGACATGTCGTATCGCCCCACAGGCATTCAAGTCGGGAAAATGCGCGTGCCGCTAGGCGTGATAGGTATCATTTATGAATCGCGGCCAAATGTGACAATCGATGCTGCCAGCCTTTGTTTGAAATCAGGAAATGCGACGATTCTACGTGGCGGTTCTGAATGTATACACTCGAATCGCGGTTTAGCTGAATGTATTCAAGCAGGCTTGCATGCAGCGGGTTTGCCCAAGGCAGCCGTACAAGTTGTTGCAACAACAGACCGTGCGGCAGTCGGTGAATTGATTACATTAGATCAGTATGTCGACGTGATTGTTCCTCGTGGCGGTAGAAGTCTAATTGAGCGCATTACAAAAGAAGCAACGATACCTGTCATCAAACACCTTGATGGTGTTTGCCACGTGTATGTCGATGCCGACGCAGATAAGGAAATGGCAATAGATATTGCCTTTAATGCTAAATGCAATCGATATGCCGTATGTAACGCAATGGAAACATTGTTGGTCGACAAGCATGTAGCCAGAGACGTTTTGCCAGTACTTGCCGATAAGTATGTAAAGGAAGGTGTTGAGCTGCGTGGATGCGACGAAACCCGCAGTGTCCTATCGAACGTGTGTGATGTGAGTGCGGCAACGGAAGATGATTGGTACGAAGAATATATTGCGCCGATTCTGGCAATAAAAGTTGTCGCCGGGCTTGACGAATCGATTGCTCACATCAATACCTATGGCTCTAAACACAGTGATACCATTGTTACTGAGAATTATACGAAGGGGCGAAGATTTCTCCGCGAAGTTGATTCAAGCTCAGTGTTAATCAACGCATCGCCAAGGTTGGCTGATGGTTTCGAGTTTGGCTTGGGGGCCGAGATTGGTATCTCGACTGATAAGCTGCACGCCCGAGGTCCGGTTGGTTTAGAAGGTTTGACTTCCCAGAAGTACATTGTGCTTGGCGATGGTCAGGTTAGGCAGTGATCTCCTGCTACCCTTATCACAGACTAGTGTGGGCGGGCCCTTGGGTATGAGTGCTCGATTATGAGTCTTGCCCTTATGGGGGGTACATTTGATCCTGTTCATATGGGTCACTTGCGCTCAGCAGAGGAGATTGTTTCGCTGCTGGGTGTCAAGACAATCAGACTGATCCCCTCTTATATACCGCCGCACAGAAGTTTGCCCGGCACCAGCGCGCAACAACGTCTGAATATGCTGCAACTGGCTGTTCAGGATAACGAGCGGCTTAAGGTAGACGACAGAGAGGTTCGCAGGGAAGGGCGATCCTACTCAATCGATACGCTAGCTGAAATAAGGAGAGAAGTCGGTGATGCTGAACCACTCTGCTTTGTACTGGGAATAGATGCTTTCCGTCTAATAGAAACGTGGCACCGGTGGCGTGAGCTGACTGACTATGCGCACTTGGTTGTCATTGATCGACCGGAAGGGACTGAATCTGACGCCGCTCAAACGGTGTCTGAAGCGTTAAGTGGCTGGATCGAGTCGAGGAAAGGAGAACCTAAATCACTGTCCTCGACCCCGTCGGGAAGTGTTTGCTTCATTGGGCTCACACAGCTCGCAGTTTCCTCAACCAGTATCAGAGAGATGGTGGCAGCAAAGCAATCAACGCGGTATCTGCTGCCCGAAAGTGTAAGAAATTTTATTGACGAAAACGGTTTGTATCGTTGAATCAAATTGCCAACCCGATAATCGGTTTTGGGTTAGGTAAAAAATAAATATAACCGAAAGCTGAAGAAGTGAATTTGATGGTTGAGAATAGTGAAAAGAGTGAACAGGTTGATCTGAAAGCGCTCGTTTTGGAGTCCTTGGATGATATCAAGGCCGTTGACGTTGTATGTATCGATGTGCGTGACAAGACTGAACTTACTGACTATATGATTGTTGTAAGTGGGACTTCAAATCGCCATGTAAAGTCGATTGCTAACAACGTGGTCGTTGATGCCAAGGAAGCGGGTTTTATGCCACTCGGCATCGAGGGGCTGGATGAAGGTGAGTGGGTGCTGCTGGATTTGACAGATGTCGTTGTGCATATGATGTTGCCTTCGGCGCGGGAGTTCTATGACATTGAACGCCTGTGGAGTATGAGTGTCCAATCGAGAGAGTCAGGGTCAACGCAAACAGATGCAGATTGAACTGATCGCTGCCGGTACCCGTGAGCCTACCTGGGTCACCGAAGGTTATAAAGAGTACCAGAAGCGATTGCCTAAGGAATGGCAACTGGTGTTGTCCGAAATACCGGTGGCTCACAGAGGCAAATCTCAGTCAGTCGAAAAACTGAAAGAAGAAGAAGGGAAAAAAATGCTCGATCGGATTAAAAGTGGCGGTATCGTTATCGCAATGGATAGCCGGGGAAGCGATTGGACCACTGAGAAACTGGCATTTAGGTTTACTGACTGGCTGCAAAATGCCAATCAGGTCCAGCTCATGGTAGGAGGTCCGGACGGGCTCAGTAAAGCCTGCTTGCAGCGCGCCGATTTGACGTGGAGTTTATCGCGTTTGACCTTTCCTCACTTTATGGTGAGGTTGCTGCTGGCAGAGCAGATTTATCGCGCGTGGTCTGTCATCAATCATCACCCGTATCACAAGTAGTCAGTTGAGTAAGTAACTGAATGGCTGAGCCGCTAGCGTTAAAAGATCATACCGGAGAAAGTCGAATCTTTTTTGACCGGGTGACCCTTGGTTTTGGTTTGCTCTTACTGCTTACCCTGTTTCTTCTGGCGCGCATGTTTTATTTGCAAATCATACAACATGATTTGTTCGCCACGTTGTCTGATCGAAACCGGATCCAGGTGCAATCTCTGCCGCCAATTCGTGGCTTAATCTATGATCGTAACGGCGAATTAATAGCGGATAACATTCCCACGTTTCAGCTGACCCTGACGAAAGAGAGAGTTGAAGATTTAGATGCGACGCTGTCAAAACTTGACGAGCTGGTTGGTCTGAGTGATGACGAGATCGAAAGCTTTAAAAAACGCCTGTCTCGTCGCCAGCGTCCATTTGAATCTGTACCCGTATTGTATCGACTGACGCCAGAGGAGATTGCCCGCGTGAGTGTCGACAGCTATGCGCTCCCGGGTGTTGAAATTGAAGCACGGCTAGTCAGGCATTATCCTAACGGTGAGTTAATGGCTCATGCCATCGGTTCGGTTCGCCGCATTAATGAAGAAGACGCTAAAACCCTAGACAGTGTTGCCTACTCCGGTACTGACCATCTCGGTAAGCTGGGGGTCGAAAAGTTCTACGAAAAGACGCTGCTGGGCACCGTGGGATATCAGCAGGTTGAGACCGATGCCCGGGGCAGGGTGATGAAGGTGCTCGATTCAGTGCCACCTCGCCCGGGACAAGACCTGACTTTGCACGTAGATGTTGGGCTACAAAGAGCCGCGAGCGAGGCGCTCGGTGACCGCCGAGGCACCGTAGTCGCACTTGATCCTGCTACGGGAGGTATCCTTGCGCTGGTATCCAAGCCTTCCTACGACCCCAACCTTTTTGTGACGGGTATCGATTACCAAAGCTATGCAGAGCTCAGAGATTCGGGAGATGTTCCTCTTTTCAACCGGGCATTGCAGGGGCAGTACGAACCCGGCTCCACGCTAAAGCCGTTCATCGCCTTAACTGGGCTTATGGCAGGGGCTACAACCCCGGAGTTCACTATCCACGACGACCCTGGTTGGTTTAAGTTGCCGAATAACACAAGGTTATATCGCGACTGGAACTGGAAGAAAGACGGTCGTGGTGGGCATGGGGACGTGAACCTGCAAAAGGCGATTTACCGTTCATGTAACGTGTATTTTTTTGATCTTGCGGTGAAACTGGGTATTGATCGTGTGCATGAAAATCTTGCGCTATTCGGCTTCGGGCTCAACACAGCGATTGACCTTCCGGAAGCCCGCAGCGGGTTGTTACCCTCGCGTGAGTGGAAACGGGCAACTCGTGGTTTGCCCTGGTATCCCGGAGATACTGTCAATATTGGGATCGGACAGGGAGACATGTTGGTGACGCCGTTACAATTGGCAACAGCGGTCGCGACGCTGGCCAATCGCGGAAAAACAGTAGTCCCACGAATGTTGAAGAGTGGTGTAGAGCTGCCGCAACAAGCCAAGACAAAACAGCTTGATAATGTTGATCAAGTATCCGCCGAGCATTGGGATCTGATTTTTGATTCGATGGGCATGGTGGTGCATCGCGGTAACATGGGATTCGGAGAAAATGGTACCGCCTGGGCATATATCGGACGGGATATTGCATACCAGATGGCGGGTAAATCGGGTACGGCACAAGTCGTGGGTATCCCGCAGGGTGAAGAATACGACGAGGAAGAATTAACTGAACGACAGCGTAAACACGCCTGGTTTGTCGCATTTGCACCGATTGAAGATCCTAAAATAGCGTTGGCAGTGTTAGTTGAGAATGGCGGTGGCGGTAGTGCGATTGCGTCACCAGTGGCAAGAAAAATTCTGGACTATTATCTGCTTGAAAACCGATACAAAGTAGCCCAAGCGGATGATTGAGAGATGAGCCAGGATTTTGTACGTCGCATGCCGAGCGCAGGTTTTGGCCAAACCCGCACCGTTGGGCTTGGTGAAAAATTTCATCTGGATATCCCGATTATTCTGCTGTTGTTGATGATCTGTGCATACGGCTTGCTGATTTTGTACTCAGCCGTTGGACAACAAACCGCCCCGGTTGTGAACCAACTCATCAAAATTGGTGTCGCCTTTGGCGTGATGATCGTGATGGCGCAAATTTCGCCCATTTTCTATTTGAGGATTGCGCCGTGGCTATTTGTTGCCGGTATCTTGTTGCTCATTGCAGTGTTGTTTGTCGGGACGACGGTAAACGGCTCGCAGCGATGGCTAAGAATTCCGGGCTTGCTGAATTTTCAACCCTCTGAGTTGATGAAATTGGTGATCCCCATGATGCTGGCAAGCTACTTTCATGATCGCCACTTGCCTCCGCTGCGCAAACATGTGTTTTGGGCATGCGTCATGATCCTCATCCCTGTATTACTTATCGCTCGCCAACCAGACCTGGGTACCTCATTGCTTATCGGCGCGTCGGGACTGCTCGTGCTTTTGCTTGCCGGTATATCCTGGCGCTATGTTTTTGGTGCGTTCATCGCCGGACTGATGGCGGCGCCTGCGCTTTGGTACGTTATGCGAGATTACCAACGCACCCGAGTGATGATTTTGCTGGACCCTGAAAGAGATCCTCTGGGTGCCGGATGGAATATTATTCAATCTAAGACAGCAATAGGTTCTGGCGGTTTGTTTGGCAAAGGGTTGTTTCAGGGCACACAGTCTCACCTCGATTTTTTGCCTGAAAGCCAAACTGATTTTATTGTTGCTGTATTGGCAGAAGAACTCGGGTTAATCGGTGTCACCCTGTTGTTGGTGCTCTACATTTTGTTGGTAGGGCGTGGTGTCGTGATTGCCATACAAGCGCAAGACACCTTTGGACGCTTGTTGGTAGGAACGATCACGTTTACTTTCTTTGTTTATGTTTTTGTTAATGTCGGTATGGTGAGTGGCATCCTGCCCGTTGTAGGTGTGCCCTTGCCGCTGGTCAGTCATGGCGGAACGGCGATCCTGACGCTGTTTGCCGGCTTCGGCATCATTATGTCGGTGCACACGCATCGACGAATTACATTATAGTGCGCTTATCTCGTAGCGAGTCATTATGGAAATGCGTTTTATGAAAAAAGGAAAGGATTCAGTTAAGCGGTTATTCGTATTTTTGCTGTTGCACACCGTTATGGTTGCTGAGGTGCTAGCGAACCCTGCGCAAAGTCAGTTGCCTTACGGCGATAGCCGTCGCGCGGACGTACAGAGTTTTATTTCTGAGCTGGTTGCGGATGAAGGCTTTCAACGAGAGATGCTTGAGCAGGTGTTTAGTCAGGCGGTTTACAAACAGAAGATTATCGATGCGATATCGAGACCTGCAGAGCGCACGCTCAATTGGCGAGAGTATCAGGATATTTTTCTAACCGAGCGTCGGACCCGTGAAGGAAAAGCGTTTATGCAAAAGCATAAGGCTACCCTCGACCGAGCTTACAGCGAATATGGTGTTCCGCCAGAAGTGGTGGCGGCTATCATCGGTGTCGAGACCATGTACGGGACGATTACGGGCAACTACCGGGTGATCGATTCTCTTTCAACGCTGGCTTTCGACTATCCGCCTCGAGGCAAGTTTTTCCGTTCAGAATTAAAGGCGTTTTTCATGCTCGCCAGAGAAGAAAACCAAAACCCGCTGGAACCTAAAGGGTCCTATGCCGGTGCGATGGGCTTCGGGCAGTTTATTTCAAGTAGCTACCGCGCCTATGCGGTCGACTTCGATGGCGATGGCGTCAGAGACATTTGGCATAACCCGGTGGATGCCATCGGTAGCGTTGCTAACTATCTGTCGAGGCATGGCTGGCGAAAAGAGGATGCGGTAACGCAGAGAGTCAAGGTGGTTGATCCTGATGAACCGCTGGAAAACATGTTTAATGTGAAATTGCAGGTTTCCAGCTCAGTGGGTCAGTTGACAGACATGGGTGTAATCCTTTCTAGCCCGTTGAATCCGGAGATTAGCGTCTCTCCTATGCGACTGTTAGGCAAGCAAGGGTATGAATATTGGCTTGGACTACATAACTTTTATGTGATTACGCGTTACAACCACAGCAAGTTATATGCAATGGCGGTCTACCAACTCAGCACAAGATTGAAGGCAAGAGTCGAGGTTTGACGCTGGTGTTTACGTCAGCGGTTCGAAGGCATGCACTCAGAGCAAGCACTATTCTGATGGTGCTTGCGCAATCGCTCGTCGCCGGTTGCCAGACCTCGTTCGATTCAGCGGATGCAAACCAGGGAAGTCGTGCTCAAAACCGCGCTCAAAATCAGTCACAGTCGAATACGAACCCACCACCCATGGTCAACCCCGGGAAGTTTACCGCGGGCAACCGAACGCCTTACCAAGTATGGGATAAAACCTACCACGTGCTGCCTTCGAGCCTCGGTTATGTCGAGATAGGCATCGCCTCGTGGTATGGCAAAAAGTTTCACGGCCGCAAAACGTCGAATGGCGAAACTTACGATATGTATCAACTGTCGGCGGCACATAAAGCGTTGCCGCTCCCGACCTGGGTGAGAGTGACAAATCTAGACAGTGGTAAAAAGGTAGTATTGAGGGTGAATGACCGAGGGCCGTTCCACGATGACAGGCTGATAGACCTTTCATGGAAAACTGCACTTGAACTTGGTTTCGAAAATAAAGGCACCGCACCGGTGGTTGTCGAAGCGCTGGACTATAAAAATTATCCCGAGCTGGTTAATGCAGCGCCGCTGGGCGACCAGTATTATCTTCAACTCGGGGCCTTCTCTAGTCCCGCGGGTGCAAAAACACTGCAACAGAAAATTCTTCGAATGCTTAGTCGCTATCAGCTGGAGACGGGTACCCGGATCTTGCAGAGCGAGGGGGATACCGCAATGCTTCATAAAGTCTGGCTTGGGCCGATAGAGAATGAAAGTGTGCGCGACGAAATTGCCACGCTGGTTGAAAATTCAGCACTGGGAAAACCGCTCAGGGTGGATATCGAAGGAGAATCGACAGCACAGATGGCCGAAGGCAACTAAAATTCGCGCAATTAGGCGATGCACAGGATAAAATCTTAACTATCTGAATCAGGCGAAATCACCATGCCAAAATATGCAACAAACTTCGTGCCGGCGACATTGATACTTTTGTCAGCCATGCTGATCTCATTGCCAGCAACAGCGGCCCTTGCAGGGTCGTCTGCTGAGCCAATCATACCGGCACCACCACAACTTGCCGCGGAGGGCTATTTGTTGCTCGATGCGGACACAGGGCGCGTGTTGGTAGAGCACAATAGCAAACAACGTTTGCCCCCGGCGAGTTTGACAAAAATTATGACCAGCTATGTTGCAGCTGAGGAGATAGAGCGAGGCACCTTAACCGAGGATGAAATGGTAGATGTCAGTGTGAAGGCCTGGAAAATGGAAGGCTCACGGATGTTTATCCAAGAAGGCACGAAAGTCAGTGTAGACCAATTGTTGAAAGGTATCATTATTCAGTCGGGTAACGATGCCAGTGTCGCCATGGCTGAACATATTGCCGGAGGAGAAGATGCTTTCGCAGATGTGATGAATCAACACGCGTTGCGGTTGGGGATGACAGACACGCATTTTATGAATGCCACCGGATTGCCGGATGAAGATCACTACACGACCGCGTCAGACCTAGCAAAACTGACCATCGCGCTAATTAACCGGCACCCTGATCACTATAAACTCTATTCCGAAAAATCGTTCCGCTACAATGAAATCAACCAAAGTAACCGTAACAAGTTGCTGTGGGGTGATAGGTCGGTAGACGGCGTAAAAACAGGCCACACTGAAGCAGCCGGTTATTGTCTGGTTGCGTCGGCGGTCAGAGATAATATGCGACTGATTTCTGTCGTTATGGGCACCAAGTCGGAAAAGGCGAGGGCAACGGAAAGTCAAAAGTTACTTAGTTACGGTTTTCGTTATTTTGAAACCGTGCGGTTGTATGACGAGCGAGAAATCCTTAACCAGGTGCGAATATGGAACGCCGAAACATCGACTGTGAGTATGGGGCTAGGTGAAGCGGTTGTTATTACCCTACCCCGAGGGTCAAAAGGCGCTTTGAGTGCCGCCATGGATGTCGAGAGTGTGATTCATGGTCCGATCAGTGCAGGCCAGGAGTTGGGTCGACTCGCGGTTAGCATGGGTGATGATATCGTTTACGAAGGCCCTCTGATTGCGTTAGCTGATATACCTGAAGCTGGTTTTTTCAAGAGCATTTGGCACTCGCTGTCATTGTTCTTTCTTCAGCTGTTAGGCGGCGACCCGTTGAAAATACCTTAGAGTTAACAGATAGCGTGTGAGAAATACCTATGGATAGCACGAACCAGGGGCAAAACGATGCGCCCCCAAAAATAGAGTTCCCCTGTGATTACCCGATCAAAGTGATCTGTGATTCGTCCTCTGATCTCGTCGAGAAGGTGCTCGGCATCATGGTCAAATACGACGCAACCCTGACAAATGAAAAAGTTGAAAAGAGACCGAGTAAGAAAGGCAACTATTGTTCGGTGCGAGTTGACTTCCAAGCCACAGGTGAGCCGCAACTTAAAAAGATGTTTGAAGAACTCAAGACCCATTCCTGGGTTCGAATGGTGTTATAGCCAAAACCCGAAAAAGGCTTGTCACTGTGACCCGCAGACTGATTGTTAAAAATTTTCTCGATCACCCAATGGATTACGAGCAGACATGGCGCAACATGCGCGCGTTTACGCTCGAAAGGTCTGACGAGGCGATTGATGAATTATGGCTAGTACAGCATCCACCGGTTTTTACGCTTGGACAAGCGGGAAAGGAAGAACACCTTTTGTTGCCCGGCGATATTCCAGTCGTGCGAACAGACCGCGGAGGGCAAGTCACCTATCACGGTCCCGGACAACTCGTTGCCTATACCCTTTTCGATATTAAACGACAGGGCTTAGGCGTGCGTGCACTCGTAACAACCATTGAGCAGTCGATCATCCAGTTGCTGGCGGCATATGGTGTTGATGCGCAGTCAAACAGGGACGCGCCTGGGGTCTATGTGGCAGGTAAAAAAATAGCCGCACTGGGATTGCGGGTTCGCAAGGGGCGCGCTTACCACGGGCTAAGCCTTAATGTGGAAATGGATTTAGGGGTTTTTTCGCTCATCAACCCCTGCGGTTACGTCGGCCTTGAGGTGACCCAGACCAAAGATCTGGGCGTAAAAGCAACCATGGCGGAACTTGCGATTGAATTGACGGAACAAATTAGCCGGTTATTCGGTTATGATGCTGCCGAACTGCAATAAGACAAAATTCTGATTAAGTATTATGGCTAGAGATATACGAAACAAACTGGTTCAGGGTGAAAAGCATCGGGGCGCAGACAAAGTGCGCCGAATTCCGGTCAAGGTGATCCCCAGTGAGACAGTGCTGCGCAAACCAGACTGGATCAGGGTCCGAATACCAGCAAGTTCTGAGGTGGGTCGCATTAAAAGCATACTCAGAACGAGAAAGCTCGCCAGCGTTTGCGAAGAAGCTAGTTGTCCCAATATTTCAGAGTGTTTCTCTCACGGTACCGCAACGTTCATGATCATGGGAGAAATTTGCACCCGGCGTTGTCCTTTCTGTGATGTGGCCCATGGCAAACCCCTTGCGCTGGATAAGAACGAGCCGCTTCAGTTGGCAGAAGCTGTGGCTGAAATGAAGCTTAAATATGTGGTTGTGACGTCAGTCGACCGAGATGATTTGAAGGATAGTGGCGCAGGACATTTTGCTGAATGTATCACAGAGCTGAGAACGCTTAATCCTGAAACCCGGGTGGAAGTACTGGTGCCGGATTTCAGGGGACGAATGGAAATAGCGCTCGAAATACTCTCAGATGCTCCGCCGGACGTATTCAATCATAATTTAGAAACTGTACCGCGACTTTATAAAAAAGCACGTCCCGGTGCTGACTACCAGTGGTCGTTATCGCTTTTGAAAAGATACAAGCAGCTGAAACCTTCCGTATTGACAAAATCCGGATTAATGCTGGGCCTTGGCGAGACGCTAGACGAGGTGCGAGAGGTGATGACTGATTTGCGAGCGCACGATGTTGATATGGTGACACTTGGTCAATACCTGCAGCCCAGCAGAGACCACCTGGCACTTGACAGGTATGTGCATCCAGACGAATTTGCCGAGCTGGCCGAAGACGCAAAAGCGATGGGCTTTTCTCATGTTGCTAGCGGGCCTCTCGTGCGCTCTTCTTATCATGCAGACCTTCAGGCGAAGGGAGAGTTTGGCTAGTTGTTGCCAAGAATTTCAGAGATGGGTGCCAAACCTGTTTCGTAGTTCCGCCAAAACCCAACGGACTTGTTGTATAACGGTTGTCTAACTTGCGTAGCACTCAGCGTAAGAACTTGTCTTTCAGTCTTATGAAAATCAACACAGCCTGGTAGTGTTTTTCAGCTTGCGCCAGGTCACCACGCCGATGCTGATTCAGCGCCTCGTTGAGGTCTG
>CBFHOH010000042.1:0-25863 GCA_965657335.1 Candidatus Azotimanducaceae bacterium | reverse complement strand
TGAATAAGTCTAAGAATCGATTTGTTTAATTTATCCAGCATTTCTTGCTCAAATTTTCTTAAGGATCATATAGTTGTGTAGAAAGCTCATAAGTATAACAAATGATCCAGATATATGAATTAACCGAAACATTTGTTCGATTAATTCAGTTTATACACTTCAGATAGGCACAATGTTCTTTCACGGAAAAGTTAACATGGCTGTCACTATTCAAGAGCACCCTATGATGAAAGACTTAATCGCGAGCATTCGAAATTCTGTAATTGGTGGCAGGCACGTTATAAATACAGCATTTGGCCGTAAACCGCTGATCTATGCCGATTACACGGCATCTGGGCGTTCGCTAGCAATGATTGAAGACTACATTAGGGAAGAAGTATTGCCTTTTTATGCGAATACGCATTCAGAAAGTTCTTACTGCGGTGCACGAATGACGCGTTTGAGAGATCGTGGCAGGCATGTAATTAAACAAGCTGTGCGAGGGCGGCAGCATGACCAGGTAATCTTTTGCGGGTCAGGGGCTACCGCGGGTATCGCGAAGTGGATTGAGTTGCTTGATTTGAAGCAACACACCGCTGCCAGCGCCTGTGAGCGGCCGGTGGTGATGATTGGTGAATACGAGCATCATTCAAACGATTTGCCCTGGCGTGAGTTGGAAGTCGATCTGCGGGTGATTGGTCTAGATGAACAGGGCATGCTGGATCAGACGCAAATCGAAGCGATACTCTCGTCCTGCGCTGAGAATAGGCAGGTTATTGGTAGCTTTTCGGCCGCTTCGAATGTCACCGGTATTAAAACCGATATTGATCAGATAACACGGTTATTAAACAGATATGGCGCGTTGAGTTGTTGGGATTATGCCGCAGCGGCGCCCTACGTTCAGATAGATATGTCCTGCGGTGGTGGTATTGATGCGGTTAGTTTCTCTCCGCATAAATTCATCGGTGGACCCGGTACACCTGGCGTGCTGGTTGTGAACAGCAATGCCATTACCCGCCGGAAGCCTACGATTCCGGGGGGCGGAACGGTTCAGTTTGTCTCGGGAGACCGTCATGTTTACTCGGATGACCTCATTCGTCGGGAAGAGGCTGGAACGCCGGATATTATTGGCTCGATTAGAGCCGGTCTGGCGGTGGAGTTGCAGCAAAACGTGGGTGTCACGAATATCGAAGAGCTTGAGCATGCATTTACGCGGCGGGCCCTTGATCGATTGGGGCAGCATTCCAATATCGAGGTCTTGGGAAATCTTGAGGCAGATCGGTTGTCGATTATTTCCTTCCAGATTGGCAAGGGCGGTGACGGGCTCCATTATGGACTTGTGGTCGCGATGCTGAATGATTTGTTCGGTATTCAAGCGCGCGGTGGTTGTTCATGCGCGGGTCGTTATGCTCACAAGCTACTCAACATTAACGACGCCGAGAGCAGGAAAATTGAGTCACACATCAAGGCAGGAAGTGTTTACGACCGACCAGGATGGGTTCGCGTTAATTTTAATTACTTCATTGACGAGGCTACTTTTGACTACATACTTCAGGCGATTGAGTTGATCGCGAGCAATGGTGAAAAACTCAAACAAGCCTACCAGTATGATGAGTCATCAGGTGTTTTTGCTTATCAGGGTAAGACCGCGTCGCCGAGTAACAATGTTGTTAAATGCTTCCTCGACAATCCTTCAGCCGAAAAATTCCACAACCAAGAGCGTTATCCAACATTGGAGCGCGGCGATAATCAGATGCTTGAAGATGCATTAGTATCCGCAACGGGCGTGCTCAGTTAGCACCTTGACGCTAACGATTTAGGTTCGCTGCAATCGGTGCATAAGTTGTGTGGAAACAGATAAGCCGGTAGCCGCGAAATCAGACTGCCATTTTCGCCTTGATCGCTTCGTGGCACTGATATTCAGCTAGCTCAAAGTCTTCCATGACAAAGTCATCAATCGTCTTTTGGCCACGGTCTTGGATGACAAGTTTAGGTGGAGCAAGCGGCGTGCGGCTGAGTTGTGTTCTGCACTGGTCCTGAGCATCTAGATAGATATGCGCATCACCAATCGCGTGAACGAACTCACCCACTTCAAGATTCGTAATCTTTGCAACCATATGGAGTAGCAGCGAGTAGCTCGCAATATTCAGTGGCACGCCAAGAAACATGTCGGCTGAACGCTGGTACATTTGCAGTGATAAAGTGCCATCCGCGACAAAAAACTGGAAAAAGGCGTGGCAGGGAGGTAACGCGACGTCCTTGTAATCAACTTCTCCCGGATTCCAGGCGTTAACAATAATTCTGCGGGATGTCGGGTTGCTGATAATAGTGTCTATGGCTTCTTGCAGCTGGTCTACCTTTCGGCCGTCCGGTGTTTGCCATGCGCGCCATTGTTGGCCATAAACGCGCCCCATGTCTCCGTCAGACTGCGCTTCGGTGAGTCCATGTCTTTTCAGATAGTCCTCATAATTAAGGTTCCACAGTTTGTTGTGGGCATAGATGTCTTTAAGATCATTGATGTTGCCAGAGCCGCTAATAAACCAGAGTAGCTCGGATACCATAGATTTCCAGACGAGTTTCTTAGTTGTGACAGCAGGAAACCCATTGCGTAAATCATAACGGCCGTTCAAACCAAAGCAGGCGAGGGTACCAACGCCGGTGCGGTCTTCGCGTTTTGATCCATTTTCAAGTATATGTTGTAGCTGGTCGAGATAGGTTTTCATGAATAGTGTGGGAGCGGCCCGCCGTATAGTCAGACGGGCCTCCCTTCCCCCAAAAAGTAGAGTTAGATCGTGTCTAGCCGCACTTGCTGTCGCCGCAGGCTAAGCAGGTCATACAACCGTCCATCTGTACACTTGCCTGAGTGTTACATTTCTTGCACAGTTGAGCGCCAGGTGGGTAACCTGCCGCTTCTCCCGGATCTTCAGCATTTGCAGCGCCACCCACAAGTGCTGCTCGTTTCTCTTCAATCAGGGCTTTGTGCGCATCACTGAGTTCCTCAGTTTCGATCAAGCCACATTTCTTCATGTGGGTTTCAAGCACTTCGCCAATTTCTGCAACGAGAGAAGGCATAAATCTGCCTCCCTTTTTGAAGTAACCGCCTTGAGGATCAAATACCTGGCCAAGCTCTTCAACCAAAAAGGTAACATCGCCGCCCTTGCGGAATACAGCGGAGATCAGACGGGTTAACGCTAATACCCACTGAAAGTGTTCCATGTTTTTTGAGTTAATAAATATCTCGAAAGGATATTCCTGCTCATGTTCTGTGCCTGTATTCAGAAAAATGTTATTGATCGTGATGTACAGAGCATGATCAGACAATGGTGTCTTGATTTTGTAGGTATAACCTTTGAGCTCTTCAGGACGTTTAATTTCTTCGTGCATCAATTCATGAGTAGCTACCGGAGCCAGTTCTACGTCATCGGGCTTTTTGATGCTGTAGCCCACAATGTTTTTGTCGATTTTAATAGTCATAATGTTTTCCAGTTTTCTTCTGATCGTTTTGCTGGTGCCGAGCGTGTCGGTTCATGTCCATGCAGTTATCAGAACTTTCCGTAATATCCCTCTTTTATAGCGTCGAAAAGGTTCGCAGCAGAATGCAGCTCGCCGTCGTATTCAATTTCTTCGTTGCCCTTGACCTCAACAAAACTGCCGTCATCGAGTTCAAAGCGATAGGTCGTATTTTCGAGATCAGCTTCCTTCACCAAGACGCCCTGAAACGCCTCCGGATTAAACCTAAAGGTGGTGCAACCCTTCAGACCTTGTTCATAAGCGTAAAGGTAAATGTCTTTAAAGTCCTCAAAAGGGTAATCCGTTGGCACATTGGCAGTTTTCGATATTGACGAGTCAATCCAGCGCTGGGATGCGGCTTGAATGTCAACGTGGTTTATCGGATTGATATCGTCCGCTGTTCTGAAGTAATCGGGCAATTTAAGCGCTTCATCTTCTGTATAGGGCTGTGCGTCAGGGTTGATCATTGAGCGATATGCCAAGAGTTCGAATGAGTAGACATCGACTTTTTCTTTCGATTTTTTACCTTCTCGAATAACGTTTCTTGAGTAGTGGTGTGCAAAGCTTGGCTCTATTCCATTGCTTGCGTTGTTGGCCAGCGAAAGCGATATAGTGCCGGTGGGCGCAATAGACGTGTGGTGAGTAAATCTGCAGCCGGTCTCCGCCAGTTGTTCGATTAGTTCGGGAGACTCGCCGCCAATTTTCTGCATGTAACGGCTGTATTTCGCATGCAGCACCTTGCCTTTAACCTTGTCTCCGAGCTTGTATCCATCCGTGACCATTTCCGGCCTGTAACGCAACATTTCTCCAGTGACTTCAAACGTCTCTTCCATGATCGGCGCAGGGCCTTTTTCTTTGGCGAGTTCCAGTCCGGTTTCCCAGCCAACTATGGCCAGAATTTTAGTCACTTCTTCGGTAAATGCGACGGAAGCTTTATCCCCGTACGACATACCCATCATGGTGATTGTTGAACCAAGACCAAGATAGCCCATGCCGTGCCGACGTTTGCGCTCGATTTCTATGCGTTGTTGTTCAAGAGGCAAACCATTAATTTCGACGACGTTGTCGAGCATTCTGGTGAAGACCGATACCACTTTTCTAAACTCTTCCCAGTCAAATTCAGCGTCGCTCGTAAAGGGTTGCTTAACGAATCGGCAAAGATTAACGGATCCGAGCAGGCAGCTGCCGTAGGGCGGCAGTGGTTGCTCGCCGCATGGGTTGGTCGCCCTGATGTTTTCACAGAACCAGTTGTTATTCATCTCGTTTACTTTATCAATGAGAATGAACCCGGGTTCGGCAAAGTCGTAGGTTGAGGCCATAATCAGGTCCCAAAGTCTCCTTGCCTTGATTGTGTTGGTGATTCGGCAGGCAATGCGTCCTTCTGCGTCATGGACGTATTTTCCTTTCACAGGGAAATCCCGCCATAGTACTTTGGAAGTATCGGTCAGATCGATCTCATCAGCTTCTACCTCGTTGGCAGTGACAGGGAAGGACAGATGCCATTCCGTATCATTCTTCACTGCTTCCATAAATTCGCTGGTGATCAGCAAGGACAAATTGAACTGTCGCAGGCGGCCGTCTTCTCGTTTAGCGCGGATAAATTCCATCACATCTGGATGTCCCACTTCGAAAGTCGCCATTTGGGCGCCACGGCGCCCGCCGGCGGACGACACGGTGAAGCAGGTTTTGTCATAGATATCCATGAAAGACAGCGGACCGGATGTATACGCACCGGCACCTGTGACGTAAGCACCTTTGGGTCTCAGCGTTGAAAACTCATAACCGATGCCACAGCCTGCCTTCAACGTTAAGCCGGCTTCAAGATTCTTATGCAGAATGTCATCCATCGAATCGTGAATCGTGCCGGATACGGTGCAGTTAATCGTTGATGTTGCTGGCTTGTGCTCTAGTGCGCCTGCGTTGGAGATGATTCTGCCTGCAGGAATAACCCCTTGGCGCAACGCCCATAAAAATTGTTCGTTCCAGTGCGTCTGTTTTGCTTCATCCTCTACTGCGGCTAGCGCTTTTGCGACTCGCTGGTAGGTTTCGTCGATATTCCCATCGACATGCTCGCCTTTTTTGGTTTTAAGACAGTACTTACTCTCCCATATATCGAGAGATGTCTCCTGGAATTCGATTTCTTTAACGGAATTAGGGACGGCTTTTAGGTCTGGTTTTTGAGCGGTGGAATCCATGCATTATCCTGAGTCTGTGGTACTTTTTATTGCCTGCAATTTAGCAAGCTCTTGTTATGTCTTTGCTGTCATGGTTGAGTTGAATAGCCTGTTTAGTGGGCCTATTCGACTCGTCAAGCGTGCTGTTATTAAGGCCGGCTGGAGCGGGTTTCGTAAGCTATCCGCTCGCGAAACTTGTGCGCAATATTTACCCGTCGGCCTATGTGTTTGATGACCCTTACTTATTTTTGTATTTATTTTGTAAAGTGACAAAGAGCAGATATTGTGCCCCATGAGTTTTTCAAACACAATATCTTGTGTCACTTAATTTAATACAGCAGACGGATGGTAAAGTACCCCCTAAAATCATTACATGCATATAGCGTGCCACGATAGGGTCAGGTCGTGAAAAATCTCACTCCAATCGATACGAGCGGCTGACTGCTCATTTGCGCAACTTTAATTTATAGTTGGGGTTTTGAAAGCAATTGATATGTAACATCGTTCGCACACTGGAAAATGCGATGTTAACGAAACGGGTGAGGTGTTTTGAGGAGAAAATCTGGTCAGCAATTGGTAACTAATTAGGGATCTGGCGAAATCAGCGGGAACTCGTCTTCCATTCTTAATCGATCGATGATGCTAAGCAGTTTGGTGGTTACGCTTGGTTTTTGCATTCGTTTCGCTTTAAAACAAAAGTTTGCCCGAGTGCTCCACCGTCCCTCTTGATCATTTTGGCTTTCCAAAACAACCGCATTGAGCTCTTTCATGTTGGTATCATGAAAAAAAAGGTCTAACACAAGCTTCTCTTGGGCAAAAAACTGCTGATTGCTTCTAAATTGAATTCCTGATGAGCAGATTTCCAGACATTTGGAGGAAGCAGGGTTAACTCGAAGTATCCCCGTAAGGCCCGGTCGGGCGACGCTCAGTACGATGTTTTCACTGCCATCGTGAACATGTTGCCAGCAATCTGACGTTGCAGGCGTCTGAGGGCTAATTTTATTCACTTTTGGCATCGGCTGGGGCATAACTTACCGCTTCTTTGACAAAGCATTGCGCGTGTTTTTGTTATCTGGGCATCAAAGCCTGAATTTCTGACCATGGTAGATTCAAAAGATTCAATTTAATTCACGGTTGGTGTAAATCCACCGGGCCACTGGCCGTCACGGGATTGTCTGATTCAATCGCTTTCTGTATTGTTTGCCACTACTTGCTGACATCTAATTCAGCTGCCGCGTTAATCACAGAAAGAGGAAAACCGATGCATCCAGGCGTACTTGCGACCGAGAATCCTGACAAGCCCGCGTATATCATGGCCGAGAGCGGTGTTATCGTCACTCGCCGCCAACTTGAAGCAGGATCTAATCAATGCGCTCAGCTTTTTAGAAGTCTCGGGTTGAATCGGGGCGATCATATTGCGCTCATGCTTGAGAATCATGATATCTATTTGCAGTTATGTCTTGGTGCACTGCGCGCCGGACTGTATTTCACTGCGATTAGCTACCGGCTACAGGAACACGAAGTTGAATATATCGTTAATGATTGCGAGGCGAAGGTATTCATCACCTCAAAAGGCCAGACGGCAGTCGTTGAAAAGTTAATCGGGAAAATGCCGGCAATTGACAAATGCTACATGCTAGACGGCGTAATTCCCGGATTCGAATCCTTCGAAGAAGCTGCAGCGGCAATGCCAACCGCGCAAATCGCCGATGAGAGCACTGGCTCGTCAATGCTTTACTCATCTGGCACCACTGGGCGCCCAAAGGGGGTGCTGAAACCGCTTCCTGAAAATGCGTTTGGGGCAGATGAAGGCCCCAATATCTTTGCGCTTCTTTACGGCACAACAGAAGAAAGTGTCTATTTGAGTCCAGCACCGCTCTATCATGCCGCGCCCTTAACATTCACTATTGGTTTTCTGTTGCAGGGTATGACCTGTGTCATCATGAAACACTTTGAAGCCGAAGCCGCACTGGCTGCCATTGAAAGATACCAGGTCACTCATTCACAGTGGGTACCGACAATGTTTATTCGAATGTTGAAGTTGGACGATGACGTTAGGCTCAAATACGATCATTCCAGCCTTACCTGCGCGATTCACGCAGCCGCACCCTGTCCAGTAAAAATTAAGGAACAGATGATCGACTGGTGGGGCCCTGTTATCTATGAGTATTACGCGGGTTCTGAGGGCAATGGTTTTGTAGCGATCAACTCTGAAGAGTGGTTGGCCCACAAAGGTTCCGTTGGGCGATCGCTGACAGCCGTTTTGCACGTACTGGACGAGGAGGGTGCGGAAGTGCCTGCCGGTGAAGTCGGCACAATCTTTTTCGAAGGCGGCGGCGAATTCACCTATTACAACGATAAAGAAAAGACCAATGAATCGAGGAACGACAAGGGATGGTCAACACTCGGCGATGTTGGCTACGTTGATGAGGATGGTTTTTTATATCTGACCGACAGAAAGAGTTACATGATTATCTCTGGCGGGGTCAACATCTATCCGCAAGAGGCAGAGAATATTCTGGTCACGCACCCTAGGGTAATGGATGTTGCTGTATTTGGTATTCCGAATGATGATTTTGGTGAAGAAGTCAAAGCCGTTGTTCAGCCGAAAGATATGAGTGATGCAGGTCCAGAGCTTGAGGAAGAGTTGATCGAATTTGCAAGAAGTCATCTTTCACATATCAAATGTCCGCGCTCGATAGATTTCGAAGAGGAGCTTCCTCGACACCCAACCGGAAAATTGTATAAGCGATTGCTCAAAGATCGTTATTGGCAAGATCAAAAAGGTAATCTTGCCTCTTAGTGCTGATTTGCGTTGCGGTGCATTCGCTCGAATGCACCTGCTCAACGCGGGAGATTTTCGCTAATCTTCCTGTAGCAGATTAGCCGGTGAATACTGATCAGTGAGTACCCGCTTGGACGTGTCCCAATCAATCTGCCGGCTCATAAATTTTGGAAAAATTTCCATTTGGACGCCATAAGTCTGAAGTCGTGCAGACAACTGCTTTGCACGATTTTTCAACGCAAAATCACCGGGCAGGTTACCCCTCGTTGCGACGATAACTCGGTTTCCCGTACCTGGCATTTTCAGATTTAGAAAGCGACCAAACACCTGCGCGTAAGTGGCAGATTCATGGTCGTACAACTTGCTGGACGAAAAAGTGTTAGCAATCAGGACGCCATTTTCGGTTAGGAGGTCTCTGGATTCATTAAGAAATTCTTCGGTCATAAGATGCTCTGGAATATATTCACCGGTAAATGCGTCGAGAATGACCATGTCGTATTTCAGTTTTCTAAGTTTTGCCCGCTTGATATACACCCGCGCATCAACCGCATCGACGGTAAGCTTTTCTGTTTCTGAAAAATCAAAATAGGTTTTCGCAACCTTGACCACAGCGGGGTCAATTTCTACAACTTTGATCTCAGCATCGGGGTAGAGCTCTGCCAAAAGCACGGGAATTGTACCGCCGCCTAACCCAACCACCAGCACACTTTGTGGATTTGGGTTTACCAAAAGCCCAGACAGCGTCATCCGAACGTATGGAAAGACGACTTTTTTCGGGTTGTTCATATCTTTGCAAGTTTGATTTCGATCATCACGCTTGATCGTAAACACTAAACAACGTCGTCCACGCTCCTCACTAACGACAATGTTTCGGTAGAGAGATCTTTCTTGGTGGATTGTTTTTGCCGCAGAAAGAACAGGGATTAGGGAAAGAACAATAGCAAAAAGATACCGCATATTATGAAAACCTGTTGGCGATCAATGCGTACATACCGGCGAGGATAAGTGTGACGCACATTGAAATGAGAATAGTGTTGACCTCGAACCAGAGAACAAAATAGAAAGAGGTTGCGAGCGTGCCAAGTGCGCTGCCGAGAGTCGATATAAAATACAAGCTACCTGCAACACTACCTGAGCGCGTGCTGCTTTCAACTAACAACCTGACAGAGTAAGGGGCAATCATACCGAGTATTGCCGTAGGCACAAAAAACAGGAACGTAGACGCGACGAGAGAGCCATACCTGGGATCTTCTATTCGCAAAAACACCCAATCCATGATGTTTTCACCAAAGACGATGGTGGGTGACAGCATCAGCGCCGCGACAATGAAGAACTTGCCATAACTTCCGAGATTTGGATTATGCAGAGAAAGTTTGCCACCTGATAGATAACCGATTGACAGCGAGAGCATAAAAATCGTGATAATGCTTCCCCATACGTAAATGCTGCTACCGAAATACGGCGCGAGGATTCTGCCGCCTAAAAGTTCGACTGACATGATGATAAATCCGCTGATGAACGCGAGCGGCAGCACAACAAAGGGATGAAATGCGGGGCGTGTTGTAACGTCGCCTTCTTGTGAAGCATTAGCTTCGGCATCCGTTTGAGAAGTCGTTTGATTATTTTGTTCCATGCAATACGCTCACCGCGGTCGAAAGCGCGCTAGTATACCGTTCGACGAAGTAAGAGGCGAGGACGAGCCTTGGTAGCAGCGGCAACGGCATAGGGCCCCGCGAGTACCATGGTGTATCAGGTCACTTACAATTATGTCAGAATGCATCGTTGCGTTAAATAATTCTGCTTTATTGGTACCGTCGTTTGAGATCGCTGCTCCGTTTAATACCTGTGTTAAGAGACTATCGCTTTCAGATTGGCGCGAGCTTTTTTGCATTTTTTATTGCCAGGTTTTTCGAAATCAGTACTTATTTTTTGGTTTCCATGGGTATTGACACTATTCAGCAGGTGATAGAAAACACAACGCCGGAATTTAGCATTGGGCAAGTAGCGTTGGGTATCGTGTGCTGCGTGCTACTGCGCTTTATCGTGGTGATCTACGCTCGCCGAGGTTTGCGTCGAGTTGGCTTTGCGGTGAGCTACGACCTGCGGCAGACACTGTTCAGCAAAGTTCAACAGCAGGGAAGTGAATTTTTTGCCCGCATGGGTGTCGGCGACATCATGACCCGCGCGATACAGGACATCGCCCTGATCCAGCGTTTGATCGCATTCGGCTCATTTGGCATTGTAATCATGGTGTACGCGCCATTCTTTGCGATCATTGCGATGACGTATAAATCGCCGTCACTGACGCTGCTGATATTACCGGTGCTACCTATCATTTTTTTATACGGCTGGAAAATGTCCGGGGCAATGGCAGATTCATCTCTCGCGATGCAGGAGGGCTTATCTGCTTTAACGACCCATACTCAGGAAAATCTAAGCGGTATACGTACGGTCCAGGCACAAGCTCAGGAGCAAAACGAAATTAAACGGTTCTGGGTAACCAACGATCAATACGCTACAGCATTTTACGAACAGGCAAGAATCAACTCGCTAATGACAGCTTGGATGCCATGGCTTGCTTCAGCGGCACAACTGATGATTATCATCTACGGTGGAAACCTTGTGCTAAACAATCAGCTGAGTGTCGGCGATCTGATTTTTTTCCTGGCTTGTCTCAACATGCTGTTACAGCCTATCCGGATGGCGGGGATGCTGGTAACGATGGTTCAGCGAGGCGCCGTCGCGACCAGACGGCTTTACGAAATCTTCGATGCGAAGCCAGAGATTGTCGATAATCCGAGTGGCTCAACCCCTGATACGATTCACGGGCACTTCGAATTGAAGCACCTTAGTTATACCTATGCGGGCGCCAGCGAGCCTGCGCTGCGGGATATCAATCTTGATATTCGTCGTGGCGATTCAATCGGAATTGTCGGTCGAGTTGGTTCAGGTAAGTCGACCTTGTTGAAGATGTTTACGAGAATGTTAGACAGCAGCGATGGCCAACTGCTTGTCGATGATATTGACATCAAATTATATCCGCTCAAGCAGGTGAGACGGCAGATCGCGCAGGTGCTACAAGATCCTTTCCTATTTGCAGAACCACTTCGCAACAATATCAGCTACGACGACCCGGACAGGGCACTAGATCTCGTATGGGGATCAGCGGATTCAGCAGCGTTAAAAGAAACGATCCTTGAGTTTCCTGAACAGTTGGATACGTTGGTTGGGGAACGAGGCGTGACGCTTTCCGGTGGTCAGAAGCAGCGCACGACGCTAGCGCGCGGATTTATCCGCGATGCGCCGGTGCTTATTCTCGATGACTGCTTCTCTAGTGTCGATACGGAAACCGAGGAACACATTCTCTCACGCTTGAAGTCTTTGCGTGATGATCGCACCACAATCCTTGTCTCGCACCGCGTTTCCACGCTGCGACATTCCGATCGCATTGTTGTGATGGACGAGGGTAAGATTGCCGAATCGGGTAGCCATGAGGAATTGCTGGCTTTGAACGGCCTATACGCCGAGCTCGAGCGACTGCAAACCCAAGGCGCAGATTCAGACCGGTCTCAGGATATGGAGATGTCGCCGGTATGACAGACGCAGCCATGGAGAATCGTCCGAATAGCACACGCCCAGATCGTCACGATCATTCGATGTTTGAGGCTGAGCTGTCTGGCAACGTGCTAAATTTGCATCTGCTTGGACGCATTTTGCACTGGCTAAAGCCATACAGGCTCAGCTTGTTTGCGAGCGCGGTGTTTGTGCTCGTCGCAAGCGTTCTTGCTGTGTTGATGGAAATCGTGATCAGTCTTGTGCTGGTGGACTACATTATTGTTGGGCGATCCGACAGCAACATGCCTGACCTCGGCATGATCGAGCTCACTCAGTGGATTGAAACTACGCTGGGTATTTCCGCGCTATTTTCAGCAGGCATCGTATTTTTTATCGCCATGACAGTGCATGGTATTTTCGGTCATGTGCACCGGCAGACGCTCGTGGGCGCAATCGTTAAAGCATTGCGAGATCTCCGACAGGACCTGTTTGCTCACCTAGAAACAAGACCGAGCTCGTTTTATGACGGGGTGCCGATTGGTCGCATCATGACTCGGGTCACCAACGACATTGAGGCGTTATTTGAAATGCTTCGCGGCATAGGCAGCCTCGTTGGTGAGTTTGTTCCCTTTTTTGTCGCGCTGAGTATTATGCTTAGCGCCAGTGTTGAGCTAACGCTGATTTTGCTGACGCTTGTGCCCATTGTCGCGGTAGCGACCTATTATTTTCGCCAGGCCACCCGTGAAGTCTTTCGATTAGTTCGGAATAGCGTTTCATCACTGAACCAAAACCTACAGGAAAATCTGTCCGGTATGCAGGTTGTGCAACTGAGCGAACGCCAGTCGCTCAACTTGAAAAAATATACCCGTATTAACAAGTCTAATCGCCGTTACGAGTTTCGCTCAATTAATCTGTCCACTTTCTATGGCGCATTTAACGATAGCCTTGCCTCTATCGGGTTGGGGATCATTATTTGGTACGGCGGCGGTGAGGTTGTGCAAAGTGAAATGAGTCTTGGTGGTGTCATTTTGTTTACGCGCTTTATGGGTATGCTATTTACGCCGGTAGTCATGTTGGGAGAGCAACTCAATGTGCTATTTCGAGCAATGGCCAGTGGAGAACGTATTTTTCAGGCACTGGACTGGGATGAGCAAATACATGAGCCGGAACATCCAGTGCAATTGCAGGGCCGTCTAAAGGGCAAGGTCGAATTTCGCCGTCTGGATTTTGCTTACAAGGCTGATACGCCGATAATAAAAGACGTCTCATTTACTGTTGCAGCAGGTGAAAAGTTAGCCATTGTTGGCCGCACCGGGTCAGGTAAAAGTACGCTGATAAAATTGCTTGGCAGATTTTACGACTTTGACAGAGGCATGATATTTCTCGACGGTTTCGACCTGAATGATATTCATAGCAGGGATCTGAGAAGCCGTATCGGAGTCGTGCTGCAGGATTTTCACATATTCTCGGGATCGATACTTGATAACATTGTGCTGGGTAATCCGTCGGTAAGTCGTGCCAAGGCGATTGAAGCCGCTAAAACTGTCAATGCGGACGGGTTTATTTCTAAATTGCCAGCAGGTTATGACACGCCATTGGTCGAAAGGGGCGCCAATCTCTCTCAGGGCCAGCGACAACTGCTGGCTTTTGCCCGAGTGCTCGCCGCTGACCCGGAGATCCTTATTCTAGACGAGGCTACCGCAAGCATTGATACCGAAACGGAAATATTGATTCAGGATGGCCTACGTAAGCTGATGGTCGGCAGGACGTCGATTTTGATTGCCCATCGATTGCAAACGATACAAGAGGCAGATCGCGTCGTTGTGCTTCATCAGGGTGAAGTTAAGGAAATAGGATCTCATGATGAGTTATTGGCAATGAACGGGCACTATGCAACGCTGCACGAACTGCAATTTCAGGAAACCCAGTAGTTCGGGGCGGGCAGAATATCCCTGCCTTCAACAAGGCGGTACAATACACAATTACTTATTTTTAGGACTTACGGTGAGCATCAGATCAGCACTTATGAGCGCGGTATTGCGCAGGACAATAAAAAAACAGCTCGACAATCTTGAAGATGTTGCGCTGTTCAGAGAGAACATGGCCAAGGCGGATGGGCTTTCGGCGAAAACACCTGATAATGTCACCGTAACACCGTTGAGCATACCCGGCGCAACGGGTGTTTCTATCCCCTGTGAATGGCTACAAATGGAGGAGGCGAGTACAAAACCTGTACTGCTCTATTTTCATGGTGGTTGTTACGTATTCGGTGGCCTAAACAGTCATAGGGATATCGCTTGGCGGCTCGCTGAGGCTGGCGACGTCAGGGTGTTGTTAGTAGATTATAGACTTGCACCAGAGCATCCCTTTCCCGCCGCACTCGAAGATTCGATTGAGTGCTATCGCTGGTTGTTGGCTCAGGGTATCGCAGCAGACCAGATTGCGATCGGTGGCGACTCAGCAGGCGGAGGCTTAAGCGTCGCAACGATGGTAAATATTAAGAACCTGGGCATGCCTATGCCAAACTGCGCCATTTTGTTATCTCCTTGGACTGACCTTTCTTTGTCCGGCGATTCAGTGAAGGCAAACGCTAGTAGCGACGTGATGCTGACGGCCGGTGCACTAAAGAAAACGTCTGGGCACTATCTAGGTCAAAGTGATCATACAGCGCCCTTGGCCTCGCCTTTGTTTGCAGACCTCAGCGGTCTACCGGCAACTTTTGTGCAAGTCAGTGAATCTGAAATTCTACTCAGTGACGCACAGCGACTAGTCACGAAAATTGTTGACGCCGGCGGAGAAGCAAAGCTCGAGACATGGCCGAACATGCCTCACGTTTGGCAGATTTTGGCCTCTCGCATTCCTGAGGGTAAAGCTGCTATCGCTAAGCTCGGCGAATTTCTTAAAGTACGCCTGCACCCCGCGGCATGACCAGCAGATGAATACAACGCCAATCGCAAGGGATCTGATACTGCTCGGGGGTGGTCACAGCCATGTTCTTGTGCTGCGAATGTTGGGCATGAATCCTATACCTGGCCTTCAAGTAACACTGATCAGTCCCGACGTTTTGACGCCTTATTCAGGTATGCTGCCCGGCGTTGTGTCAGGCCACTATGCAGCGAAAGATATTCATATTGATCTGGTGCCGCTTTGTAAGTTTGCCGGCGCTAGGTTCATTCGCGCGGCAGCCTACGATATTGATCCGGTCATGCAAGTGGTGAAATGCGCTGATCGAGCCGATTTTAACTACGATTTACTCTCTATCGATGTTGGAATTACACCCGCGGTATCCGATGTGGCGGGTGCTGTTGATCACGCAATTGCCGTCAAACCAATCAATAGATTTCTCACACAGTGGCAGAACTTTCTCGAACGCTGGGAACAAGGTTTAGTGCAACGGATTGCCGTGGTTGGTGGTGGCGCTGGAGGTGTCGAACTCAGTCTAGCGATTGATCACAGGTTGCAACAAAAGTCTGACATTCACTTGCTTGTTGACGGCGCTGAGATGCTACCCGGTTATGACGACAAAGCGCGTGCGAGGGTAAGAAAAAGATTGATTGCTAAAGGCATCAAACTTCAAACAGATTGTCGTGTAGATGCAATCACTAAAACGACGGGAAATAAAAAGCGTCTTCAGATGCGATCAGGAGATCAACTGGAGGTAGATGAAGTTTTTTTTGTGACGTCAGCGGCAGGGCAATCATGGTTGGTAGATACTGGTATTGCGACAACCGACAGGGGTTTTCTGTCTGTTGAGCCCACACTCCAGTCAACGAATTATCCCAACATTTTCGCCGTTGGCGATATTGCCGACGTCATCGAGCATCCGCGCCCCAAAGCGGGGGTTTATGCTGTTCGTCAAGGTCCGCCTCTATTTGAAAATATTACACGATTATTATTAGGCAAAGCGCCAAAAGCGTTTAAGCCGCAGCGTTCTTTTTTGTCACTATTGGCGACCGGAGACAAGTATGCGATTGCATCAAAGCATGGATGGAGTGCCGAGGGTCGCTTAATTTGGCGTTGGAAAAATTGGATTGACCGCAGCTTTATGGCGAAGTTTTCGTCTCTACCCGTGATGAAACGAACCAAGCCCAAGGGCTTGTTAGCTGAATTTGATGATCAGATGCAATGTGGTGGCTGTGGGTCAAAAATCAGCGCAGACCTGCTCAGAGATGTGCTATCTGATCTCAATGTTGATGTTGACGGGCTTGACGATGCAGCAACGTTTGAAGTGCCGGCTGGTAAAATGATGCTTCATACGGTCGATGCCTTTAAATCATTTATTGATGATCCTTATGTGTTTGCGCAAGTAGCCGTTAACCATGCCTTGAGCGACATATACGCAATGTTAGGACAACCTGTCACAGCATTAGCCATTATTACGCTGCCTCATGCAAAACCTGACAGATCCAGAGCCTTGTTAACGCAGGTGATGGCAGGGATCGTCGATCAATTGGAAAAAGAAGGTGTGAAACTAATCGGCGGGCACACATCGGAGGGCGCCGAGCTATCAATTGGGTTTGCGGTTAATGGTTTAGTCGACAGCGGAACTGGCGAGTCGGGTAAAGGTTCTGGCGCATTAAAGGGCGCAAAACGAGGTGCAAAGGCTGGCGACAAACTGATCATGACTAAGCCTTTAGGTACTGGCACTTTGTTCGCAGCAGACATGCAACACAAAGCGCAGGGACAATGGATTCAACAGGCGACTGAAATGATGCAACTGTCTAATCGGGACGCTGCCCAAATCCTCAAGGACGCCCATGCTTGTACAGATGTCACAGGCTTTGGTCTGGCAGGTCATCTTTTTGAGATGTTGAAATCCGATAAGCTTCAGGCTGAAGTCGAACTCGACCAGCTACCCGTGCTCGAAGGGGCGCTAGAAAGCATCAATACAATGGGTGTGAAAAGTACGCTACACGATGCGAACCAGCGATCAACACCCTGTGTTGAAGGGCGCACCGATCATCCTGCCTTTCCTGTTTTATTCGATCCGCAAACGGCAGGCGGTCTGCTCGCGGCGGTTGATCCGCAAACCGCGGAACATCTTGTGTCACTACTCAGAGCCTCAGGTTGTTGTGAGGCGAAGATTATAGGCCGTATCAAAACTGAAGCTGCTGGTGACGCGCCGCTGATCTCATTGTATTAGACGGGTTGCCAACAATCCTGAGCATCGGCCGCTGTGCCATTTTCATCAAAGCGCCAACTCGCCTCCAGCAACAGCGTCGCAGAATCGAAACCGCAGCAAAATGTGTACTCACAGGCTTCCATCTGCCAGCACAGGGACGCCTCATCATAGTACATCAGCATTTCATCCATGACTTCAAAACAGACTGAAGCCGTTTCGCCGGGTGCTAGATCGACGCGAGCAAACCCCTTTAGCGTGATCGCGGCTCGTAAAATTTTAGAATTTTGATTCGAGACATAAATTTGCGGCACGGTAGCACCCGCGATATCACCGGTGTTAGTGACATCTACCGTTATCTGAAAACCGTTGTCGCATCTGCGCAGGTACAAGCCGTCCAGCGTAAAGTGGGTATAACTGAGCCCAAATCCGAATGGAAACTCCGGCGCGTTGTCAGCAAGGTACCGATATCCTTGCAAGAAGCCATGATCGACGTTGAGTGATGCCATTTCGAAAGGAGGCAATTGATCTAGTTGTTTGGGTATTGTTACCGGCAATTTCCCTGAAGGGTTTACCGTACCAAAAATCACATCGGCAATTGCCTCACCGCCTCGACAACCCGGATACCAGGCCATCAGCAGTGCGTCTACGCTGTCTATCCAGTCTCTGACCTGCACCGCACTGCCACCTTCGAGCACAACGATGGTTTTTCGTGCGTATGCAGTAGCCGCTTCAATTATTGCGCGCTGCGCGTCCGGCAGGGTCAGTTTTTCTCGATCGCCACCCCGGGCCAGCCCTTCATTGCCAGCTTCAACCTGCTGAGTAGGAATAAACTCACCTTCTTCCCGATAAGTAAAACCGACAATAGCTATGCATACATCATAGCCGTCGAGACACGAGAAGTTGTCTTCGACAAAATCGACAATGCAGTGCAGACCATAATGTTCAACATGGCTGAGAATACCAGCGAGCGGCGTGATCGATTCTGACGGAGTCACCATGCTACTGCCGCGATCACCCAGATTTATCGTGTTTGCGAGATGACCCACGACGGCAATGCGTAATGGCTTTTCGCTAACTGTTAGGTCAGTGTCTGTTTTGACGACAGATATGGGTAATGCCTGATCCTGATTCTTCAGCAGCACCAACGACTTCTGTGCGACCTCTCGAGCGAGAGACAGATGTTGTACGCACTCGATGACACTGGTGTCCGGGGCTGACGCTGCCATCGCTTTCAAATCCCAGCCGATTTTTTGATGCAAGACTCTCGCGACCGCACGGTCAATGGTTTGTTCGTTTAGCGCTCCGCTTTCGATAGCTTGTTGTATTTTTTCATCGCTGAAGCGAAAACCAGACGGCATTTCAATGTCCATGCCGGCGTTGAGCGATGCAGCCGTAGACCTTGCTCCCAAAAACCAATCTGATTCTACAAATCCCCGAAACCCCCAGTCTTCGCGGAGAATCGTCGTTAACAATGTTTCATTTTCGCCACAGTAAACGCCATTAACTTTGTTATACGCGCTCATGACAGATGCTGCAGCACCTTCGGTCACACATCGCTTAAAATGCGGCAGATAGACTTCATGCAGTACACGCGGAGAGATTTCAGCGCTCATGTCAAAGCGGGTTATTTCCACATTGTTTATCGCCAGATGTTTGGGGCTCGCCAAAACAAAGTTTTGGGCGCCTGAAACAAACGCCACGCCCATGGCACCGGTGTGAAAAGTGTCCTCAGAATAGGTTTCCTGCGCGCGTCCCCAACCTGGATGCCGCAGCAAGTTGATCGTTGGCGCTAGCAAGACATTGCCGCCTCTTGCTGCAACCTCGCAACCGATCGCCATACCGACACGACGTTCTAATTCAACGTCAAAGGTAGCCGCGCGGGCAATAGCAACCGGAAAAGCAGTGGCATTGCCAGTTCTCGCGCCTCTTGGGCCATCAACCATTTTGAAAGGCGCTATATCTAGCGCTTTGTCTTCTCCGGCATAGTAGAGCCCATCGATAGTCTCCGGTTGCAATCCTCGGATTTGATTGACTTTCTGCGCTAGGGTCATGGTGGAGAGTAACGCGTTTACGCGCTCAGCAACGGCCTGATGATCTATCGCCAAGCCCTTATTTCCAGCGTGTATTTCTTCATTGTCGAATGCAGTGATTTGTCTTGTCATATCAGTGTAGACCTTTGATTGCTTTTCTGTGCCGTGGGATTGTTGTGTTCAAAAGTTCTTCTGTGAGACCATCTGCCAAATTAAATCAGTTGGCATTCGATAACAAGCAATCAGAACGGGCATTCCAGGCGAATGAGCCCTGAACATCCAATAAAAAAGTAATGAGGGAGAATACATTGGGGGATTTAGCGACAACGGGTAGTGAGGGCAAATATGAGTGGAACTATGGCGATATTCTTGATGCTTTGGCAAATATCGTACCAGGGGATCGACCAGCGCTAATACATGGTGATGACGTGACGACATGGTCGGACTTTACAAAGCGCACCAACAATCTTGCATCGAATCTATTAAAGGGTGGGGCGGTTGCCGGTGACAAAATCGCGATTTATATGCGCAACCGCCGAGAATATCCCGAAGGCTTAGCGGCCTCGTTTAAGGGTCGATTAACGCATGTGAACGTAAATTATCGCTATGTTGCAAAAGAACTCGTCTATCTTCTGGATAATGCCGATGCAACGGTATGTATCTATGCGGCTGAATTTGCAAGTCAGGTCGATGCGATAAAAGCGAGCCTACCAAAGGTAACTCAGTGGGTGGAAGTCGCTGATGGCTTTAGCGGCAACGCGGACGCTATTTCATATGAGGCACTGGCAACTGAAGGGGACGGAGAACCTCTCGACGTTGAGCGATTAGGCTCAGACCAGTTGTTTCTATACACAGGTGGCACTACAGGTATGCCCAAGGGCGTCATGTGGGCGCACGATTCACTCTGGCATGCGCTAGGCGGTGGCGGCAATGCAAACGCCGGCGTACCGCCGTGTGCCGATCTAGAGGAACTGCTTGAGCGCATTAGACTGGCGCCAATTGTGCCGGTTAATGTGCCCTTACCGCCGATCATGCACGGGACTGGGATGATGTCTGCAATTAACGCCATGATGGGGGGCGGCACCTGCGTAACACTGCCTTATAAAAGCTTTGATGCCGAGATGGCGCTGTCAGCGATTGATAAATACAAAGCGACCACGGTAACTATCGTCGGCGACGCCTTTGCTCGACCCTTAGTCGAGGCGATGGATGCTAATCCTGGCAAGTATGACTTTTCGAGCGTCATGGCGATGACCTCAAGCGGTGTCATGTGGACGCGAGATATCAAAGCTGGGCTGCTCCGGCACAATCAAAATTTGATGTTGGTTGATGCCTTCTCGTCTTCTGAAGCTATCGGATTAGGTAGCTCTGTGATGACCAAGGATGCCACCATTGAAGTTGCGAAGTTTGTGCTTGGCCCCTCATGCAAAGTGTTTACTGAAGACGAACAGGAAGTATTACCCGGATCATCTGAGTCCGGCATGGTTGCTGTATGTGGTTCGCTGCCCGATGGTTACTATAAAGACAAGGAAAAGACCGACAAAACCTTCAAGGTGATTAACGGCGTTCGTTACTCCATTCCTGGAGATTGGGTAAAGGTTGAAACAGATGGAAGCCTGACGCTGCTCGGTCGCGGCAGTAATTGTATCAATACTGCGGGAGAGAAAGTTTATCCTGAAGAAGTTGAAGAAGCGCTGAAAGGCCATGAAAGTGTTGCCGACTGTCTGGTCATTGGTATGCCAGACGAAAAGTGGGGACAGGCAATCACGGCGGTGGTCGAACTCAACAATGGTTATGAGGTAGAAGAAAACGAGCTGAGAGATTTCGCTCGTCAGGAACTGGCTGCTTATAAAGTTCCCAAGCGAATACTTTCACGCACGAGCCTAGAGCGAGCGCCGAATGGTAAAGCGAACTACCAATTGATTAAAGAATACGCCGAGGAAGTGCTCGGTTAATAAGGCTGGTAACGTAAATAGATAATCCGATGACCGAGTCCATAAATCAACATGACCACTATGTCGGTGACCGTGCCAAGAACTACTCGGCGCATCATGACAAAAACCTCCGTACCCGCCTGACAACACTTCAGGAGCGGCGGGTGTTGAGAATGGCGATAGCGCGATCAGACAAACCGAAGAGCGCATTGGATATTCCCTGCGGAACCGGGCGATTCCTGTCTGTTTTTCGCGATTGTGGCATAGCAGAGTTAACAGCAGGCGACGCCAGTACTGACATGCTGGAGGTAGCTAAACAAGAACTCCCAGATCAGTCGGTCAAGATTTTGCATACGTCAGCCTTCGACGTGGATATGCCAGACAAGGCAGTAGACTTTATCGCTTGTCTCCGTTTTTTCCATCATTTGTCTGTTAAGGATGATAGGATGCGGGCGCTGAGTGAGCTCAAACGGGTAAGTCGAAGGCACGTCGCGATTAGTTTGTGGGCTGACGGCAACCTAGCGAGTTTAAGGCGAAGAAACAAGCCGCTGCCATCGGTTGTGTCAGGATATGGCAAACGAATTTGCCGCCCTAGAGATCAAATTGAATCTGAATTTATAGATGCAGGGTTCAACATCGTAGACTACTACGATGTCTGGCCAAAGATCTCGATGTGGCGGCTATATCTGCTTCAAATTTAGAGAGCCTAATCCTAATGTCCTTGGATGAATTGATACTCGTTAAACCGCCTCAGAGCCACCGCGGAAAGGGTGAAAGCGCCGTATTTAAGGGGTCTGGCAAACTTTGGGGGCGTAACGCCGAAACGGTGTATGTGAAGCGTCAGCGTAACTATCTGCGAAGAGCTGCCTGGCGGCTGTTTTTACTAACGCCGCTTTTAAGGTGTGAAAAGCGAGCCCTTATAGCCTGTAAGCGCCTCGGCATTTCAGTGCCGAACATCGTTTCTTACAAGGAAGAGGGAAATCAAATTGAACTGGTGCTGTCCGAAATCAAAGACGCGCTGCCGCTATCGGTCGCGATTGAAAAAATGGGGGCTCAACGTAAAGTACTTGTTCAAAATGTGGGGCGGATGTTTTCACAACTGCATCGAGGACAATGGGTGCACGGCTCGTTGATCGACGAGCATATTTTGGTGCGGAAAAGTGACCTGAGTGTCCACCTGATAGATTTTGAAAAAGCCACTTTTGGCATCGTTAGAAAACAGCGCGACCTTGATCGTTTTTTTCGACAGGCGAGATATTTATCTGACGTCGAGAAGCAATTATTAATTGATGCGTACCGTGCAGGTTAGTGTTTACTCGCCCATACAGTGATTCGTCGCGTCGTCGACAATCGCAGTGCTGCTCATCAACGAGACCGCAGTTAGCTGATGAGTGTTGAAAGCTGATCCCAAGCCGTAATGTTTAGTCCACGCTGACTGCCGATTGAATGTTTATTGTTAGCCATCACGGTTGACTGTGCTTTCAAAAGTGTGATTTATTCGACTAGATCTTGGGGTACATTATTCCCTCAAGTAAGCATTGTCTATTTTCCACAAGATATCCATGCAATAGAGGGCTGAACATGGAAGGCACATTTGAGTTAGGAGATCTTACGCTTCATTCGGGGGAGGTGCTAACGAGCGCGCAATTGTCATATGAAACGCATGGCAGCTTGAACGCTGAAAAGTCCAATGTGATTCTTTACCCCACATGGTATTCGGGGAGGCATGACGATAATCGAGGTGCAATAGGACCTGGTAAAGCGATGGACCCAGACAAATACTTCATCATTGTTCCTGATATGTTTTGTAATGGCTTGTCGTCATCACCAAGCAACACGCTGGCACCGCAAGATGGGCCGCGATTTCCAAGAATCAATGTCTACGATAACGTCATTGCGCAGCATAAGCTGCTAACCGATGAATTTGGCATCGAAAAAGTAAGATTAGTGGTTGGTTTTTCGATGAGTGCGCAACAAGCCTTTCATTGGGGCGCGCTTTATCCTGAAATGGTGCAGTCGATCGCGCCGATTTGCGGTTCGGCCAAGACATCTAGGCATAACTGGTTATTTCTAGAGGGGTTAAAGTCCGCACTTACCGCAGATGCGGATTTTCAAGCAGGCGAATATCACAACCCACCAGCCAGAGGACTTAAAGCATTTTCTACGATTTATGCAGGTTGGTTTGCATCACAAACCTATTATCGTCAGCGCTTGGATCTTACGTTTGGCGGCCAAGCGTTACAAGATATGGAAGAATTTCTAGACACGGCTCATCTGGTGTTCGCAAAAAATGATGCCAATGATTTATTAGGCATGTTAGATACCTGGCAAAGTGCTGATCTAAGCAACTATGCTGGCTTTGACGGTGATCTGAAAAAAGCGCTTTCTGCGATACACTGTCGAGCCATCGTAATGCCTTGCAAAACGGATCTCTATTTCCCGCCAGAGGATAGTAAAATTGAGGTTGATCTAATGCCGAATGCTGAGTTGAAGGTGATACCCTCAGTTTATGGTCATCTCGCTGGTGGGCCTGGATTCAGTAATGACGTTGATGATGAGTTTATTGATAATGCGTTGAAGCGGATATTGTTATCGACTTGAGGGTTGTTGGACTCAAAACCAAACGCAATAAAAAGGGGGCGGTAGCCCCCTTAATACTTAAACGCACAGGGTATCACTTAATTTTTATCCCATTCTGCGAATAAAAACACATAAACAGTTAAGCAAAGGTTGATAACAATCTGCACTAGCGATAGCACGTTCATCCAGACGGGCGCAGAGATGGTTTCACCAATCGGCATGTTCGCTGATGTGAACATTCGAAGCGCTATCTCCGAGCCTTCACCTGCCATGCCACTGAGGGTGCTTAGCATCATGAAGAATGAGTTTTGAATAGTCATTGAAAAGAAAGCGAGCATAACAACACCAATCAACGCGGAGACCATCGTAGCCCCACGAATAGTGCTTGAAAAGTTTCTGAATAGGTAGGCGATGACAACCACAGCTAGCGGCATCAACACCCCGCATAAGAAAAAAGTGGAAAACACTGCTCTGTTCGCACCGATCATACCGAAGATTTCAATTTCTGACATTTGTTACCTCCAAGATTATTTTTAGGTACAGCGTCGTCAAAGATATTCGTAAGTAGTCAGCAATGCAATCAAAATCGCTTAGTGCAACGTAGCTTTGGTGTTGGCAGTGATACAGAAGTTGCTTGTTTTGCAGTGATAAACCAAGAACTCATGCACTTTTGTCGTAAGTTAAGCGCCCAAAGAATTGCTCTAAAGGCGCCGACCACCAACGACTATTCGAAGTCTTCCATGCGCATCAAGTGCCATAGGAAGAAAAACTCGCGACATCTTCACCTTTTCTTGCACCTCAGAGAAAAATGCCTGTGTGGTTATGGCAGCACGACAGCCTCTTTTTAGGATAAATCCTGCTGCGTTTTGGCCGCCGACATCGGCGCTCGATCCACTGCAAATGTACCGCGGTTCGACCGGCTTCGCACATATTTTGATAGAGCGACTCTGCTCATGATTGATAGTAATTATTGTGGTATGTGCTACAAGACACTTTTAAGTATTGGGCTCAGGGCAGCGAATATTTCTACCATCCTCTCTTTCAGTTTTGAGCGCCTAACAGTATCCTTTCGGACACACTCATCTAAAGGACAAACAATGACCGTTATCATTTCTGGATACGTTGAATTCGAACAAGCTGAAAAAGTACCCGACATTTTAGTCGGCGCTAGGGCGCTTATTGAGGGGGCATTGGCGGAAGATGGTTGCATTGCCTATTCCTGGACTGAAGACCACCTGACACCGGGACGAGTTTGGGTTTACGAAGAATGGACCTCAGAGGCAACACTCGAAGCGCATCTAAATACACATTGGTACCGCGATATGGGCGCTTATCTTGGTACTTTTACCCGAAAACCAACGACCAATGTCATCAAAAAATATCGAGTTGATTTAGAAGAGCCCGTGTATGACGAAACCGGTGTTGCGCGAGGACACTTTTTCACTGCTTAGACCTTGTAATCGCGTTCTTGTTGAACCCGAGCGCAATTGGCATGGGTTTTCTCAAAGATATAAGGCGAGCTCACCATTAGTTTTGATCAGGGAGAGTAAATCAGTAATTTAAACTGGTATGTTGGCAAGTGATCCGTCGGACCTTGTTAAAACTCAATATGGGTCGAATAAGTCGGTCATCACGCGGTTAGATACAGCGTGATGATCGGCCTGTTCCTTTTAAGGTCTTTAAGCAGCTTTTTTGGCCTTTCTGCTCACGAGTCTTAAACCAAACACCCCCAACCCAAAGAGCATCATGGTTGCTGGAGCGGGAACGGCTTGTGCTGATATATGAAAAATGGTCACTGGCAACGCCCCCGCTGTCGCGTGAATTTAAACCACACTCAGGATCCGTGCTGAGGCATTGATCTAGCTCGACGGCAGTCGTGCGATTGAAAATGAAGTTTTTACGATCGGCGTCGTCGTTGTGAAAACGATAATTGTTAAGACTAGCATCCCAGCTTTTATCGTTATAACCCCTCAAAACGAAGTCATCTAAGCCGCCATTACCATCACCCAGAAGCCTAGTATACAGTCAGTATTCAGGTGGAAGGTTGGATTTACACGATAATACTAGTATATAAGAATGGTGGAGCTAGGCACACTTGTTGCCCTAACCCTGCACCAATTCGCTTGTCAGCAACGGTATATCAATAGCTTACGCAAAGTCAGTTCATTGTCAAAGGCAGCAAAATGTCTACTGT
>CBFHOH010000041.1:275-26655 GCA_965657335.1 Candidatus Azotimanducaceae bacterium | reverse complement strand
ACAACGAACCATTGATGCTGGTCTTATTCCCGCGGTCAACATGGACACCGGTTCCGTGCAGTTCCTAGAGGCTAAAGATAGAGTCAGGGTGCTTGAGATTACCACTGACATCTGTGATCGCTTTGTTGCGGGTGCTTGCGTGGTTGATGTCCAGAACGACAGTCTTAATGTATCAGCTTACCAGGAAAGGATTTCGGAAATTGCTGACGCTCGTGGCACGCCTGTCGTTTTCCCAAGTTGGGGGCTCAATGGTCTAGATGGCGAAGCTTGGGTTGGTGCGTTACGGCAAATCACCTCAGGCATTGATTTTGTCGGCTTCGAGTTGGGGGCGCAATTTGTCCCCTATGGACGCATCTATGATTTAGCGGCTTATCGTGAGCTCATGATGCTGCCCAATTGCCTTGGTGCGAAACATTCGTCACTAGACCGTCTGCAGGAGTGGGAAAGAATACGCCTGCGTAATGATGTTAGACCTGAATTCCAAGTGTTTACTGGCAATGACTTAGCCATCGACATGGTGATCTATGGCAGTGACTATTTGCTGGGTCTGTCATCGTTCGCCCCTGAAATTTTTGCGAAACGCGATGCTTGCTGGTTGGCAGGTGACGATGCTTTTTACGGTTTAAATGACTTGCTGCAGTATCTTGGCCAGTTCGTGTTTCGTGCGCCTGTGCCTTCCTACAAGCATAGTGCCGCACAGTTTCTTAAAATATGCGGCACGCTGAGTAATGATCAGTGCCCGCCGGGTATTGCCCCAAGACCTGCATCAGATCTGTTAATACTCGAAGACATCGCTCGCCGCCTGGAGTTATCTGCATCATGAAATTAAAAAAAATACCCGCGATTAAAAGCGCAGATCAACTACAGGAAGTTTTTTCGGCACTTGGTTACGATATCCCAATGGCGAAAGCGACAGCAGAGCATGCACCCGGTGCAAAAGGCACCTGTCTGGGAGAGGCCATTCAATGGGGCAGCAGGACGATTGGTAATAGATATTCGATTTTACCGATGGAAGGTTGGGATGCTGAAATTGACGGCCAGCCTTCGCCGCTGGTCGCGCGTCGCTGGTTAAACTTTGCCAGCAGTGGTGCAAAACTATTGTGGGGGTGCGAAGCCTCTGCAATCGATCATGCCTGCAGGGCTAATCCCAGGCAGTTAGTGCTAAACAACGACACGGTTGAAAACATAGCATCGCTGTATGAAGAGATGCGTGCCGTCCATAGGCAAAAATTTGAAACCGACGAAGATCTGGTTGTTGGGCTGCAGTTAACCCACTCGGGACGCTGGAGTCGCCCAAGCGGCGTGATTGAGCCGCAGATGGTTTACCGACATCCGGAGCTCGATTTACGCGTTAATGGTAGCGACCGGCACCTGATCAGCGATGACCAGATTGATGAAGTTGTTGCCCTGTTTGTTGATAGGGCAGCGCTGGCGGCGCAAGCGGGCTTTGATTTTGTCGATGTGAAGCACTGCCATGGTTACTTTTCTCATGAGCTGCTTTCCGCTGTTTCACGCGAAGGCCGGTACGGTGGTAGCTTCGAGAACCGCACCCGATTTCTGCGGGATGTGGTCAACGGCATAAAAATGCGCTGTCCTGACCTTGGGATAGGCGTTCGTTTGTCCGCTTATGATTTGGCCCCATTCAAACCCGGGCGCGATGGCACTGGTGAACCGGTCATCGTCGACGACAGCTATCGGTTTGGCGGTGATGACACCGGGTTAGGTGTCGATCTGACGGAGACGGCAAAATTTTTGGCGCTGTTAGAGCAACTTGATATTCGTCTGGTGTGTATCACTGCGGGTAGTCCCTACTACAATCCGCATATTCAACGCCCGGCACGCTATCCGCCATCAGATGGGTATCAACCACCGGAAGATCCTCTGGTTGGCGTTGCCAGAATGATTAAAGCAACCGCTGACCTTAAAGCTAAGTTTCCGAATCTTATATTCGTTGGTTCCGGGTACACGTATCTGCAGGAATGGTTTGCCCACGTGACCCAAGGGTTGGTTGAAAACCAGATGGTTGATTCGGTAGGTATCGGCAGAATGGTGCTTTCCTATCCTGACCTGCCAGCTGAATTATTATCTGGCAAAGGTATGGAGAGAAAGAAAATTTGCCGAACCTTTAGCGACTGCACAACGGCGCCGCGAAAAGGTCTGATTTCCGGTTGCTACCCGCTTGATCCCTTTTATAAAGACAAGCCCGAATCAGATGAGCTTAAAGTAATCAAGCAGACGTTAGCTGAGCAAGAAAGCGCATAAGGGCGAGCATCCTTTTTTGTGCACTTTTAAGGGTGATGAGAGCCTTCTGGACCAGTATTTCTCTGTCGTGTTCTATTCGCGTCTTGTTTAGTTGAGTTGCAGAGCAATTGTGTCATAATGCGCGCCGTTTTATGCCCGCATCATTGACTAACTTGGTAACCAACATTGCTCATTTCCTCTAACGTCACCATTCAATTTGGCGCCAAGCCGCTGTTCGAAAATGTATCGATCAAATTTGGCGACGGCAACAGCTATGGCTTGATCGGAGCCAATGGTTGCGGCAAGTCAACCTTTATGAAGATTCTTGGTGGTGATTTGGCGCCAACGTCCGGCAACGTATCAAAAGATCCCAATGAACGAATAGGAAAGCTTGGCCAGGATCAGTTTGCTTTTGAAAGCTATTCAGTCATCGATACCGTCATGATGGGTCATGAAGAGCTATGGGCGGTAAAATCTGAAAAAGACGCAATCTACGCCAAAGCCGAGATGACAGAAGCCGACGGAATTCGTGCCGGAGACCTAGAATCAGAGTTCGCCGAGATGGACGGCTACAGTGCTGAAGCCCGCGCCGGCGAATTATTGCTGGGTGTTGGCATTCCGCTTGAGCAACATTACGGGCCCATGAGCGAGGTTGCGCCAGGTTGGAAGTTGCGGGTGCTGCTGACCCAGGTGCTGTTTTCTGAGCCAGATATTATGTTGTTGGATGAACCCACCAACAACTTGGACATCAACACAATTCGCTGGCTAGAAGGTGTGTTGAACGAACGCAACTGCACCATGATTATCATCTCTCACGACAGACACTTTTTGAACAGTGTTTGCACGCACATGGCTGATCTCGACTACGGTGAGTTGCGCGTCTACCCTGGATCGTACGATGAGTATATGGTTGCCTCGACGCAAGCAAGAGAACGCCTGGTTTCTGACAATGCCAAAAAGAAGGCGCAGATAGCAGAACTTAAGTCTTTTGTTAGTCGTTTCTCTGCCAACGCGTCAAAGTCCAAGCAGGCAACATCCCGTGCCCGTCAGATTGATAAAATTGAGCTGGCTGAGGTCAAACCCTCAAGTCGACAAAACCCGTATATCCGCTTTGAGCAAAATAAAGAATTATTTCGCAGAGCTGTAGAAATTGAAGGGTTAGGCAAAACCTTCGACGAAGAGCTGTTCAAGAACCTTAATTTGATGATTGATGTTGGCGAACGTGTGGCGATCATCGGCCCTAACGGTGCTGGCAAAACAACATTGCTGCGTTGTCTTCAGGGCGATCTTGAAGCGACCGCGGGTTCCGTCAAATGGTCTGAAAACGCTGTTCGCGGTTATTACCCGCAGGACCATGCAGAGGACTTTGAAGAAGATAAGATCTTGCTGGACTGGATGGGTAAGTGGGGTCAGGAAGGCGACGATGAACAAGTTTACCGAGCAACGCTGGGGCGACTGTTATTTTCGGGGGATGAAATTAAGAAATCGGTTCGGGTGATTTCGGGAGGAGAACAAGGACGCATGTTGTTCGGCAAGATTATGTTGCAGCGGCCGAATATCATGCTGATGGACGAACCCACCAATCACCTGGACATGGAATCAATTGAATCCTTGAACCTGGCGCTTGAGAACTACCCGGGCACCTTATTTTTCGTCAGTCATGATCGGGAATTCGTTTCGTCTCTCGCAACCAGAATTCTTGAATTCACCCCGGACGGTATTGTCGATTATCAGGGTACCTACGAAGATTATTTGCGATCCCAAGGTGTAGAGTAACTCGAATTCTACGCAAACATTCGAGCAGTCGTCGACAAGGCATCCCGGCAAGCAGCGCCACGGCAAACAGCGCTTACATAATGAGTTAGTCAGGCCTCCGGGTAGCACGATACTGTGCTGTTCAAAAATCTTTTGCGCGAGCAACCTTCGCGTGTGGAGATGGGATAAAACATCCACCCGTGTTTGCGCCATTGGAAACATTTTCCACAAGTTGTGGTAGAGCAAAATGGTTGGGTGAAACCCCGTTTGGCCTTAGCCGTGAATGCGGAAAGCGCTTCATAAGCTGGTGGATGACGTCGTCGGGCATTGAGTCCATGATGGTGATGACTTCCGATCCGGAATTGTCGATCCTTGGTTTGTGTACGGCTTGATCAACATCAAGCTGGTTGTCGACCATAAATGATATTAGCTGAAAAACGGAGGGGAATATTTTTCTGCCACCGCACGCGCCTAGCGCAAATACTGAATGTGCTGATGCGCTGTTAGCTGCTTTCTTTACGATGACGGGGCACATGTTGCAAAGCGGATGTCTGCCGCCCTCGACTGAGTTTGGCGTGCCGGGTGTTGGGTCAAACCACATCATGCCGTTGTTCATCAGAATGCCCGTTTGAGGCAGCATAATCCTTGAGCCAAACCCTGACATGATGGTCTGCGTCAATGAAACAACATTTCCCTCATCGTCGGTCACACAAATGTGTGTTGTGTTCTCCGAGGTCTTCTTATCGGGACCTGCGCCAAGATGCTTCAATCGAAAGTCGTAGGCCGAAAGCAAGCCGTTTGCAAAGGCCTCGTATTGCGCGGCATCAATACCCGCGAGTTCAACGTCAGGTGTATAGTGACGTTCTAGGTAGTCGAGCGCATGGACGAGGCTAGGTCCCGCGGTCAGATTACCGGCGACAAAAACCTCCGAATCTCGATAAGTCGTGGATAATGGTGTTGTGATGTTTGCTTGATACTGTTCGAGATCTTCCAATGATATTCGTGAACCTGCAGTATTCAAATCGGCGCAAATCATCGCTGCGAGGTCACCGGTGTAGTAGCTATCAGGTCCTTGCGCCTGCAAGTGTCGGTACGTTTTGTGAAGCTCGCCCAGGCGCATTCCCCACATATTACCCTCGGTGTCAGTGACCGGAGGAAATCCGTCCTTGAGATAGACCCTGCGTGTTTCGTCATATCGGTTTAAGTCGCGAGCAAAGGTATTAATCTTCGAGGATGAAAACCAGTCGATTGGTAGGCCCCATTCTGCGAGCTGGCAGGCCGGTTCAATGATCTCGTCCCAGGATTGCGTACCGAAATTTTCAAGCGCAAGCGCGACCCCTTTGATATAGCCCGGCACCGCGATAGATAGTGGGCCATGAATGTTGGCATCACCCTCTACTTTTGGCCAACCGAATGAATCAGATGAGTTGATTCCCTCTGCGGCAAGCGGGTAGTCCGAGGGCAACGCATCCAACGGCGCACGCATCCCAAATTCAACAACTTTTACCTCGTCGGTTTTTGCCAGATAAATTGTCATGTAGCCGCCGCCACCAATGCCACTCATCCAGGGTTCGACCGTGCCCAGAGCGAGACCTGTCGCAATGGCAGCATCGACGGCGTTGCCGCCTTTAGCCAGTACATTTGCGCCGACGTCTGACGCAAGATGGTGTTGAGATGCCACGATAGGGCCTTCACTGGTCACAGCAGCTTTTCGTATTTGCCATTGTTCTTTTACGCGGTCTTGCATGATCGGCTCCTCCAGTCAGGATCAACACATGACCCCTGGTTGCAATAAGCATTTGGTAGATATTGTGCTTTGTGGGAGAATCCGGCGGTAATGGCCGTTGTTTCTCCACATCCTGTTAAAAAAATTGTCGCGCTCCTCATGATGAGCGTGCTCGCGGCGGTGTGCCTGTTCCAAAATAGTATCGCATCGGCAGCAAAGACGTTAGAGCCACGCCAACAAAATAGCTTACACGAGCAGTTTGCGTCAGATCTTGAACAGCAGGTTTTTGGCCCGCTGATTAATACGTCGCCGGGTGCTGCGTTAGTCGTTGTGGTGGACGGACGTGTTTTGCTGCAAAAAACCTGGGGTGTGCAAAAAGCCGGTGATGACCAGCCTGTGACCGGAAAGACGCTGTTCAGACTCGCTTCGATTTCAAAAACCTTCGCCTCTGCGGCGGCGGCTATTTTAGTGAAGGAGGGCGCAGTGCAATGGCAATCGCCCATAAAAGATTCACTTGCGGAGTTGAATTTTAAACGACCAGACTATGGCGATGAAATTAACCTGAAACACCTGATGTCACAGTCAAGTGGCCTTATGCCTCACGCCTACACGAATTTGGTTGAAGACAACATGTCGTACGATCGAATCTTAAAACGATTGCACAGGGTCGATTTTGTTTGTGCTCCGGGTGATTGCTATGGCTACCAAAATGTTGTTTTTAGTCTGGTTGGCGACGTCGTAGCCGCCAAAACAGGTGTCGATTACGAGGGCTACGTGACCCGCAAGATTTTCGAGCCGTTGAACATGGCTCGCGCATCTTTTGGACGTAAGGCTTTTCTCGATGACCCAAATCATGCAAAGCCCCATGTCTGGACCGGTAGCCGATGGCGTGAAACACGTACCACTGACCATTACTATCGTATTCCGCCGGCTGCTGGCGTGAATGCGAGCATCGAAGATATGACCCGCTGGTTGCTCGCCCAACTCGGCCACGAGCCGATCGTGCTCTCCTCTGAAATGTTGAGTGAAATGCACTCCCCGGTCATCAAAACGACCTTGAGACAAGCACACTACAAACGTCGCCGAGGGATTGAAAACACCGCCTACGGATTGGGTTGGCGATTATTCGACTACGGCAAGGACACTGGATTTGTCCACCACGGCGGCTATGTAAAAGGTATGCGGAGCGAAATGATGTTCAATCCTCAACTCCAAACAGGCATGGTATTTCTCACCAACTCTGAACCAAACCAGATGAATAACTTGGTGTTTGAGTTTCTTGACCTGTATCGAGCGTTCCGTCTTGCAAGCGAATCGACAATCGCAGTGACGAATAGTCATCAAAAACCTGCCCTGCAGCGGGTGACACAGGCCGGTCGCTGAACTCGGCAATAAACGGCAGCGAGTGCTAAATGAACAATAAAATTGACTGTCTGCAGTGTGGTATGACGCTTTCCAGAGAAATGCGCCGTTGTCCCAAGTGCGATGACTTGCTTGATGAGCAAACAGACGGCCATGTGGTTACCGTTGATATTGCGCATGATAGAGAGACCGTGCGGCAAGCGATCACCAAATTGAACAAAACACTCGACGAAGTGAACAAAGACAGAGGTGCGGGCGCCCGATTTATCGTTGGTTCGGGGCGAATCCGTGAGGCAGTGGGTGCTGAGCTCGCGACCTATCTGTATCGAAAAGATATTCTGAGTTTTGAATTTGAGGGCGCTAACGAAGGCGCGATTCTCGTGATGTTGAGGAAGCACTAGGCCAATTCGCTCGTTCACCCAGGTTTCAGATGACGAAAATAGCCGAGGGTAATCTTTCAGCCCAAATCTGCTCATAATTTAGCCTAGTTTGTCTTTGCCAGCACGTTGTTGTCAGTTAGACGGGGCGCTCGCAGGGCGGCAAAGGCCATTTCGTTGTTTCCCTGCACGACGGCCTGCGACGGCTTATCAATCAATAAACCCTTGATGGGGTAGATCAGCGTCTATGCGACGGAGTGTGCAATAAAAGAAGGCTTATGTGATGAAACTGTAATAGAATGTCTTCGCATTTTTGTTCACACGAATCCCTTTGTGACACCGCAGCGTCGATACGCGCTGATAGATCTCCCGGTAAACAATGAGAAGATAATAAGAAGAATCAGGAGTAAGAAAGATATATGCGTTTGCAGGCAATTAAGCTCGCTGGTTTTAAGTCATTTGTAGATCCTACAACAGTGCCATTCCCCACCAACCTATGTGCGGTTGTGGGTCCCAATGGATGTGGCAAATCTAATATTATTGACGCCGTCCGATGGGTCATGGGTGAGTCTTCCGCAAAGACACTGCGGGGCGAATCTATGGCTGACGTCATATTTAATGGTTCAACTACGCGCAAGCCAATTGGTCAAGCAAGCATTGAGCTAATGTTCGACAACACCGAAGGTCGACTGGTAGGCGAGTACGCCGCCTACAACGAAATTTCAATCAAGCGTCAGGTCACCCGCGACGGGCAGTCCAACTATTTCCTAAATGGTCAAAAGTGTCGAAGGAAAGACATCACCGACATTTTTCTTGGCACCGGACTTGGGCCCAGAAGTTACTCGATTATCGAGCAGGGAATGATCAGTAACCTGATTGAGGCAAAACCAGAAGAGCTACGCGTTTATATAGAAGAAGCGGCGGGTATCTCAAAATACAAAGAAAGAAGGCGTGAAACCGAGCGCCGGATATCCCATACAAAAGACAACCTTGACAGGCTGCACGACCTGCGCGACGAACTAGAGCGTCAGCTACATCACCTCGAGCGTCAGGCTAGGGCTGCTGAGAAATACACGGAATTTAAGAAGGACGAACGGGAAGTTCGCGCCCAGTTGCACGGCTTGAAATGGCAATCCATTACAACCAATGCCAAGGCAAAGGAAGACAACATCAATCGCCTGCAAATTGAGCAGGAGGCAAGAATAGCGGATCAGCGACGGGTCGATGCCGAAGTGGAACAAAAGCGTCAGACGATGGTTGAGTTGGCTGATGAGTCGAACGAGGTGCAAAAGCGTTATTACGATCTGGGTACTGAAATCGCAAGGGTTGAAGATAGCATCCAGTTTCAAAATGAGCGCAATCAGGAACTGAACAGAGATCTGGAACAGGTGTCTGAAAGCTGGTACAAAATTCGCTCAGACATCGACAATGACCAGCGCCGATTGGGAGAACTTCGTCACGAACTGAGTCAAACGGAACCCCGTCAGGACGAAGTCCGCTTAAGCGAAGAAACCTCCGGTGGTCAATTGATCGAAGCTGAACAGGCGATGCAGGCATGGCAACAGAACTGGGAAGAATTCAACATTTTGTCAGCCCAGTCTCAAAATCAAGGACAGGTTCAGCAAGCCAGAATCGCTTCACTGGAACAGTCTATCGAGCGACTCAACCAGCGTTTGATTGTGCTTAATGGTGACGTAGAACGTCTGGAAGGTCTTACCGTAGAGCAAGAAATTTCCCCCCTCGCATCAATGCTCGAAACCCAGGAAGTGCAAATAGCGCGAATTGAGGAAGAATTAAGGGAGCTGGTAGACAAGATTGAGACCCAGCGCATCGAGAATCAAAACCTCAATAGCCAGTTAGATGAAAAGCGAAGTAGTCTGCAAGGCGTCCGTGGGCGTCATGCTTCTCTAGAAGCCTTGCAGCAGTCTGCACTCGGCCAGCAGGACGATGCCGAAATGGAGTGGCTGCAAAAACATGACATGAAAAACAGCACGCGTCTTGGTGAAAAGCTTAAAGTAGACGATCAGTGGGCTGTTGCGGCGGAAACGGTGCTGGGTGATTATTTGCAGGCGGTCTGCGTTGATGGTGTAGATGCCGTCAGTGCGATTCTAGGAGACTTCGAAAAGGGCTCCTTGAATTTCATGGAGACCAACGGCGCTGCGACACCTGCAGGGGACTCAGCGATGACGCCATTGTTATCGCAACTTACCTGCGATGTCGATTTAAGTCATGTGATGAACGGTGTGATGATTGCATCCACACTGGATGAAGCGCTTGCCATGCGCAGTAAACTTGACGCGGGACAATCGGTGATCACGCCAGAAGGTATCTGGATGGGCGTCAATTGGTTGCGAGTAAGTAAAGATCAGGATGCTACAGCGGGCGTGATCAAGCGACAGGCCGAGCTCACATCGCTTGAAGCACAGATCGATGAATTGCAAGCAACGGTCGTCGACTTGACTGACGGGCTCGAAGAGGGCGTTGCTGCATTGCAGGTCGCTGAAAAAGACCGCGATAACGAACAAACACGTTTAGCTGAGCAGCAGCGCGCATTTAGCGAAACCAGGGCGCAACTTGGCGCCAAAAAATTGCAAGCCGAGCAGATAAAAACGGACCTTGGTCGAGCCAATGCTGAAATTGAATCGAACACCATCCACGTCGAGGAAGATCAAGCAAATTTGAAGCTGGCGCGTAACACGCTGCAGAGCGCAATGGACGACATGGAACAAAACAACCTCAAGCGCGAATCGATGCAGAATGATCGACACGAGAAGCAACAGCAACTTGAGGACGCCAGAACACGCGCGCGGGAGCATCGTGATGCGTCACATCAACTGGCGCTGAAAATTCAATCGCTGAATTCCCAGATCACCTCAACGGAGCAGGCGATGACCAGACTCCAGGAGCAGCAGGAACTGCTGGTTGAGCGTAAAGCTGCGCTTGAGGACAGCATCAACGAGAGCGAAGAGCCTCAGGTGCAATTGAAGCAGGAACTTGCAGTGCAACTTGAAAAGCGACTGGAAGTCGAAATCGAGTTGAAAAATGTCAGGCAGAAGTCGGAAGCGATCGAGCATGAGATCCGAAATCTGGAGCAAGAACGCTCGAGATTCGAAGAGCAAGTTCAACAAATTCGAACAAGCCTTGATCAGGTTCGCATGGACTGGCAAGCGCTTGAGGTCCGTCGTACCACAATCAAGGAACAACTCGAAGAAGACGGCGAAGCACTTGATGCTGTACTAAGCGCCATGCCTGAGGATGCAGAGGAAAGTCTCTGGGAAGAAAATCTGACGCGAATCGGTAATCGCATCCAACGTCTTGGTGCGATTAATCTGGCAGCGATTGACGAGTTTAAAGTTCAGTCTGAGCGTAAAATATACCTTGATGCTCAAAATGAGGATCTTGAAAAAGCCCTACAAACGCTTGAAAATGCAATACGTAAAATCGACATCGAGACACGGACACGATTCAAGGAAACCTTTGACAAGGTAAACAACAAGCTGCAGCAGTTGTTTCCAAAAATATTTGGTGGCGGGCATGCCTATCTCGAAATGACAGGAGAAGATTTGCTGGACACTGGCGTGGGTCTGATGGCGCGACCTCCGGGAAAACGAAATTCCAGTATTCATTTGCTTTCTGGTGGCGAAAAAGCACTGACCGCGATTGCCCTGGTATTTTCAATTTTTAGTTTGAATCCTGCACCGTTTTGCATGCTGGATGAGGTTGATGCACCGCTGGATGACGCGAACGTGAGTCGGTATTCAAATCTAGTCAAAGAGATGTCTCGAACGGTACAATTTATTTATATTACTCATAACAAGATTGCGATGGAGATGGCAGAGCAGCTTATGGGTGTTACGATGCATGAGCCGGGGGTATCAAGGATGGTATCGGTTGATGTGGATGAAGCCGTAGCGCTAGCGGCGGTTTAAATCGACGTGTAAATCAACGTGTAAATCAAGAAAGGCCCAGATGACGTGATGGAATCATTAATGGAATTCGATGTGCGAGACTGGCTACTCGTAATAGGTCCGGTTTTCATTGTCGGCGTGCTAGTGCACGGCTATTGGCGAATGCGTTCGAACCGCAACACCTTGAAGATGGCCCTCGACAAAACTTTCCTGACCGGAAACGGTGATTTCGGCGACGAGGACAAGCACGACCTTTCCTATTTTAAAGCAGAGTTGCCTAACGGCGGCGCACGCCTTGTTTCAGATCCGGAGCAGGTTGCCTTAGATCTCGATGAAGAAGTGCCTGTTCTGATGGATCCAGTCGAGATGGGTGATGAAACAGACGCAAAAGATTTGGTTGAAGAAACCAATGTCCGTCGGCAGCCTGCTAGCGGTCGACCAAAACCGATGGCTGAAGCGACACAGCAAGTTCCCGCCGGTGTCGATGAGAAGGCGGTAGAGGCCGAGCGCCCACCGAGAAAGATGCAACGTCCCAGTGCGGATTGCCCTGAGTATTTCGTCATATTGTACGTTGCGGCTATCCATGAACCGTTTGAGGGTCAGCAGCTGCTCGAATGTTTACTCGATCAGGGCATGACATACGGCGATATGGATATCTTTCATTGCTGCTCAGAGGCTGGAAAGATTCTGTTTAGTACCGCTAATGCCGTTGCGCCAGGCACATTTGTCGTTAGCGAAATGCACGAGATAAAAACACCGGCTATTTCCTTATTCATGAGAGCGCATCAACTGAATGATCCGGTCGCGGTCTATGATCACATGGTTGAAGTTGCTCAAAATCTCGCACTTGATCTCGTCGGTGAAGTGAAAGATGAATCACGTAGCGTGCTGACGCCGCAAACTATCGAACATGGTCGACAGTCCTTGGTCGAGTTCGTTCACCGATACTACCGTTAGCACCGCAGATGACTGTACCCGGTAAACTGCTTCAGGAACTGGAATCTCTTAGAGACCAGATCAATCATCACAATTACCTCTATCACTCTATCGACGCCCCAGAAATCTTGGACGCTGAATATGATCAGTTGTTCAGGCGTCTGAAAGAAATTGAGACAAAGCATCCTGAGCTAGTCGTTGACGATTCGCCCACCCAGAGAGTCGGCTCGACACCACTGGAGGGTTTTTCTCAGGTAACCCATGAGCGTCCTATGCTGTCATTGGACAATGCATTTGGTGAAGAGGATCTGGTCGATTTCGACCGCCGGATTAAATCAAGACTTAATCGTAACGACGACCTTGAGTATACCTGCGAACCTAAAATCGATGGTGTCGCAATCAGTCTGCTTTACGAAAATGGCAAGCTGGTTCAGGGGGCGACCCGCGGAGACGGGACCACAGGTGAAAACGTCACACAAAATGTTCGGACGATTGAATCGATTCCGCTGAAGCTAGTTGGCGAAGGATTCCCGCAGAGACTCGAAGTGAGAGGCGAAATCTATATTGCACGCTCGACCTTCGATCAACTCAACATTGAAGCGGAGCGTCAGGGAGACAAGGTCTTTGCTAATCCGCGTAATGCCACTGCCGGAAGCCTGAGGCAACTAGACGCCGGTTTAACAGCGAAAAGAAAGCTGACCATGTTTTGTTACAGTGTGGGTCTAGTCGAAGGTGGTCAATTGCCTAATTCTCAGTCCGAGATACTGGCACAGCTAAAACAGTGGGGTTTACGCACGAACCCGCTTGTCGGCGTTGTGACGGGTATTGCTGACTGCACCCGATATTTTGCCGACATGCAGGGTCGCAGAGCTGACCTAGATTATGACATCGATGGCGTTGTGATGAAGATCAACGACATGGGGCTGCAGCAGACGCTGGGTATGTTAACTCGAACGCCGCGTTGGGCAATTGCGCATAAGTTTCCCGCTGAAGAGGGTGCTACTCAGCTACTAGATGTAGAGTTTCAGGTCGGTAGAACGGGAGCAATCACGCCCGTCGCAAGGCTTGCGCCGATAAAGGTCGGCGGCGTTACGATCAGCAATGCCACACTGCACAATATGGATGAAGTCGACAGATTGGGATTAATGATTGGTGACACGGTGATCATTCAGCGTGCGGGAGATGTCATCCCGAAAGTCACCTCCGTGCAGAAGCATTTGCGGCCCGTTGATGCACGTGAAATTGTCATGCCGCAAGTGTGTCCCGCGTGCAGTGCCGAAATTAAAATTGCGGTGGGCGAAGTGATCGCCAAATGTAGCAATGGTATGTTTTGTACCGCGCAACAAAAAGAAAGTATTCGCCACTTTGCCTCGCGTCTCGCAATGGATATTGAGGGCCTTGGAGATAAACTCGTCGTTCAGTTAGTCGATGAAAAATTAATTGAAACGACTGCAGACCTGTTTCAGCTGACGGAAGCACAGCTCGTCTCGCTTGAACGTATGGCACCGAAGTCGGCGAATAACTTGTTAGCGGCTTTGGAGAAGAGCAAGGATACATCCTTGCCGCGTTTCATTTATTCTTTGGGTATTCAGGAAGTCGGCGAATCTACTGCAAGAAATCTTGCGATGCATTTTGGCGATCTTGAGTCCATGATGGCCGCGGACCAAGAAACGCTTGAAAGCGTGTCAGATGTCGGTCCAATCGTGGCAAGCAAAATTCGTGCTTTTTTCCAATCAGAAAAGAATCGCCAAGTGATCGCTGAACTTTGTCAGGCTGGTCTTAGGTGGCCGGTGATTGAAAGATCTGCTAATGCAAGTTCCCTTGAAGGACAGACCTTTGTGCTAACAGGAACGCTGAGTCAAATTACGAGAAACGAAGCCAAGGCAAAGTTACAAAGTCTCGGCGCTAAGGTAGCCGGTTCGGTTTCAAAAAATACGAGTTATGTTGTTGCCGGAGATGCTGCGGGATCGAAATTAACCAAAGCGCAGGAATTGGGCATTTCTGTATTGAGTGAAGACGATTTAATGGCGCTTTTCACAGAGCATGGGGTGGTAGATTGATCAGACTATTAGCAATAATTTTGTTGGTCTCGAGCGTCGCGGGGTGCACATCCACTCCACCGTCTAGCCCGAATGACATTTGTGACATATTTGAGGAAAAGCGAGGCTGGTACGACGGTGCCAGCAAGTCCTCGAGGCGCTGGGGTTCATCGATTCCTGTAATGATGTCTTTCATTTATCAGGAATCAGCATTCAAAGCCCGGGCCCGGCCTGCTAGAACAAAAATTTTATGGGTTTTTCCTGGCCCCCGCCCGGCCAGCGCGTTTGGTTATTCGCAGGCGACGAATGAAACCTGGTCTGCGTACAAAAAAGCGACAGGCAGTTGGGGGGCTGATCGAAACGACTTCGATGACGCCATCGATTTTGTTGGTTGGTACAACGATCAGAGTAACCGACGAAACAAGATAGCCAAAAATGACGCGTATCATTTGTACCTTGCGTACCATGAAGGGCAGGGTGGCTTTGCGAAAAAGACCTTTAAAAAGAAGAAATGGTTGAAGGACGTCGCGCGTAAAGTGTCAGACAGAGCTGATAGCTATGCGCAACAGCTCAATGGCTGTGAAAAGAAATTAAAAAGAGGATGGTTTCTCCGCCTCTTCAGTTAACCATTTTTTTGCTCAGGTTTGCTCAACGCCGCATTCGCGCTTTCTTTGGGCCCTCAACACAATTACCGTTTAAATAGATTGTTCGTTAGCTGTCGAGATCTTGTGCTCAGTAGACTGCAGAGGGTAGCGGAGAGTTTGAGTTGATTTTTCTTAACGAAGTTCTATCATCAAATCAAACAGCGCTTTGGTATAAACGAGATGACAGAAACAAAGGTTGCGAAAGACGCAGAGGTTGCGCTTATTGTTGGGGGCGGACCGGGTATAAGTGCAAGTTGTGCACGCCTGTTCGCGAAGGAGGGAATGAAAGTTGCTGTTGCGGCAAGAAATATCGACAAAAAAGCGCTGAAAGAGCTGGAACAGCAGCATGGGGTGACGCTGATTGCTTGCGACGCATCTGATGCTGACTCTGTCACAGCGATGTTTGAAGACGTGATCCGCAGATTGGGCGCACCTCGGCTGGTTGTTCATAACATTGATGGCCGGGTCCGTGAGGTGTTTCGTAAACCCATCACGGAGGTAGAACCGACCCATGTGCTTGCGACCCTGAAGAACTCAACTTTCAGTGCTTTTTTAGTCGGGCAGCAAGCAGCGAGATCGATGCTGGCCAACAATGGGCGCGACGGGCATTTGGGCACAATACTCTATACAAACGCGAGCGCTGCAATGAAGGGCTTTCCCCTAAGTGGTGCTTTTGCTGCGGCCTCTCAAGGCAAAGCGGGTCTTGCCCAGAGCATGGCGCGAGAGCTAATGCCCAAGGGGATTCATGTGGCCCAGATACCGATTGATGCAGCGATTGGCTGGGTGCAGCCCGACGGAAAGCGAGCGCACTGGTTGGCTGGCGAATCGGTCGAAGATAACATGGCGCACCCAGATCACATTGCCGAGCTTTATCTTCAGCTTCACCGCCAGCACAAGTCGACCTGGACCTTTGAAGTGGTGCTGAGGCCCTGGACGGAAACCTGGTAACCCCTCAGTACGTTAATTTCATGTTGCACAACAGGAAACGCATATGTCAGAAAACAAAATAGTCATCTATGGACATCAGGCGAGTCGTGCGAGTCGTCCTTATTGGTTGTTGCGTGAATACGGCCAGTTAATAAACGAGGATTTTATTGAAGTCGATACCGGCGGACCGGTCACCGGATTCAATGAGGTGCGGGACAGTGAGCAATTTTTGGCACTCAATCCCTACAAACTGATTCCAGTCATGAAACATGGTGATTTGGTGCTCTATGAAAGCCAGGCAATTTGCCAATATATTGCTGAATACCTCGGCGGGCCGATGAGTGGTAGCGATCTTGGTGAAAGGGCTCGAATCAACATGTATGGTCTTTCGTCTGTGACAAACTTCGAACCCAATTTCTTGCCGATGGTATTCGGTAGCGGGGGAGCAGAAGGTAGGGCTAAATTTGAGTCTAATCTTCAGCAGCCTCTAAACGCGCTAAACGTTGAATTACAGGACCGCGACTATCTCGTCGGCGCAGGCAGGGGACGATTTACCGTTGCGGACATCATGATGGCTTCGACGATTGGTCAATATGGCCGTGCGGTCAAGTTTGACTTCTCACCTTGGTCAAACGTAAAAGATTGGGTTGAGCTAACCACCAAACGACCAGCTTTCTATCCCCCGAGAGGTATGAAGGTGAAACCTCAGACCTAGAAAAACAATATTAGGATGAGGCATAACTTAGCCGGTAGATAACACCGGCTTTGTCGTCTGATATCAGCATGGAGCCGTCATCTAATTCTAGTACGTCGACAGGTCTGCCCCAGGCTTTGTTGTTCTGCAACCAACCGTCGATCAGCGTATCGTAAACCAGATCACCCGCGCTGTTCTCGCGCGCCACCGTGATCCTATGTCCTGTATGCCCTGCCTCTTTTGAGCGATTCCAAGAACCATGCTCTGCCATAAAAACTTGCTGGTGATATTGTTTTGGAAACATTTTGCCAAGGTAAAATTTTATGCCCAGCGCTGCAACATGCGGATCAAGGTTAAGCTCAGGGTGTACGTAATGCGCTGAGTTTTTACCTTTGCCGAACTTGGGGTCTGCAATGGTGCCCGCATGAAAAAAGGGGTAGCCAAAATGCTGGCCCTGGCTAGATATTCTATTAAGCTCGCCCGGAGGTAGGTCGTCACCCATCATGTCACGCCCATTATCGGTGAACCAAAGTTCTCCAGTGTTCGGGTGCCAATCGAAACCTACGGTATTGCGTATGCCTGAAGCATAGCTTTCCAGTTGCTCTGGTTTGCTGACATCCATGCGCAGAATCGAGGCGAACTGGGGGTTTTTTGATAAACAAATATTGCAAGGTGCGCCGACAGGAATATACAGTTTGCCGTCGGGACCAAACCCTAGATACTTCCAGCCGTGGTGTTGTTCGCCGGGTAGTTGATCGGTCAGTAGCTCGGCTTTCGGCGGATCTGCCAACTGCGAATCGATATCTCTGTAGACTAAAACTTTACTGACAGCGCCAACGTATAAATCTCCGTCTCTATAAGCGAGACCGGAGGGCATGTTTAGGTTGCTGTCAATGAGGTGAACCTCATCTGACTTATGATCGCCGTCGTTGTCTACCACAGCGTATACTTTGCCTTTCCTGCGGGTGCCAACATAAATCACGCCCTCACCACCACGTGTCATTTGTCTTGCATTGGGTACCTCTGCGTATTGCTCGATAACAAACCCGTCAGGGAGGTTAAGTTTCGATAGCGGTAGAGGTTTGGCGTCGACCGCAGCACTGGCGCCCAATAGGGAACCAAGCAGCAAAGTAAGGGCTGTGTTTTTGTCCAACTGCCGCGTCGATAGCTTTGATTGGAAGGCAATGAAAAGTGGTATGATGGCTCGCTTCATCTTTAATTCTGTCGCTGAAAGTTACGCTGGCTAGTTTAAATCAAATACATGCTGAATGACGAAATAAAATCTACGATCCAAACGGCTTATTCAAGATTGCTTGAACAAAAAGGCTATCGCTCGCGTCATTGTCAGCGCCAAATGATTGCAGATATCGCCAACACACTGGGCGGTGTAGAAGTCGACGATAGCGGCACGCGACTGACTGAGGAAAATATTTGCGTTGTCGAAGCGGGTACCGGCACGGGTAAAACGGTTGCATATGCAATGGCTGCACTACCCATTGCCAAAGCTTTGGGTAAAAAGCTTGTGATCTCCACTGCCACCGTTGCGCTACAGGAACAGATAGTGCTGATAGATTTACCTGACATTCGTCAACACGCCGAGCTTGATTTTAGCTATGCCCTTGCCAAGGGGCGCCGCCGTTATTTGTGTTTATCTCGCCTTGATCAGGCTTTACAGGACGTCGGGTCCATAAACCACACGTTGGCTTTGTACGACGACGAAAAATATCCTGCAGAGCAGTCTCATCAAGAGTTGTACGAATCGATGCTCGCGAGGCTAGGTCAAGGTAGTTGGGACGGAGACCGGGATGCCTGGCCATCCGAGGTTGAGAATGCCGCTTGGTTTCCCGTCAGTACGGATCATACCCAATGCACTCAAAGGCAGTGCTCGCATTTCGAAAATTGCTATTTTTACAGAGCCCGCGAACAGGTACACAAAGTAGATTGTATTGTGACAAATCACGATCTAGTACTTTCAGATCTGATGATGGGTGGTGGTGCTGTATTACCAGCACCGGAAGATACCATTTATATATTTGATGAAGGACATCATTTACCAGACAAAGCGATTGGGCATTTCGCCAGTTTCCTGCAAATCAAATCGACGCAAACTTGGCTTGAGCAAATACTGGTGACAATACAGCAGATTGCCGGGGACCTCGGAGACATCGGTGGGTTTCCTAATGGCTATCGTCAGTTTGAGGCGGGTGTCAGTGATCTCGATGATCTGCTTGAATCAACGGTGCAGGCGATGGGTCCCCTGCGCGACTTGTCTGAAGGAAACGACAATGAGTCACGTTATCGATTTCCCCACGGAGTCATAGAGCCAGAGTTGCAGCTGTTAAGCCAAAACCTCTATCAGACCACTCGGCGCGTTAAAGATCAGATTGAGCGGTTGCGCGCTGACGTCGAAGACCGTCTGATCGCCGCAGATCCTGATGAACGCGATTCTCTCGAATACTGGTTGCCGGTGGTTACCAGTATTGAGGCACGATTTGAATCTGGCGCAGGACTTTGGCAGGAATTGATGCGAGAAGACCATGAAGACCAACCGCCGACTGCGCGATGGGTGAATTTTAGAGATGATGACGAAACCATGCTTAACGCCAGTCCAATCGCAGTTGCAGATGATCTGCAGGAGATGCTCTGGTCGCGTTGTTTCGGGGCTGTGGTGACTTCAGCGACCCTTGCGATAGGTGGTGATTTCACAAGTTTTCAAAATCGAAGTGGTGTGAAGCCGGGCAATCGGTTCAGAACGCTTGCAAGCCCATTCAACCATCAGCAGCAGGCTGTGCTGCGTGTGCCGAGGATGGCAGCAGATCCAAAACAAGCCGATGAGCACACCGAATTGATCGCAACCATGATCCCGGAGATTGTTTCTGGTCATTTGGGCAGTTTGATCCTGTTCTCATCTTGGCGTCAGATGTTTCGCGTAACTGATATGTTGCCGCCGGAATTCGCCGCAAAGGTGCTCAGCCAGGGTTCGCTATCGAAAAGTGAAATCATCGCTCAACACAAAGCGCAGGTTGACAGTGAGCAAAACTCGGTCATATTTGGTTTGGCTTCATTTGCAGAGGGGATTGATTTACCAGGCAAGTATTGCAGCCACGTGGTGATAGCGAAAATACCATTTGCAGTGCCGGACGATCCCGTTGGTGCGACGTTAAGTGAATGGATAGAAGCCAGAGGGGGTAACTCTTTTGCGGAGGTGATGATCCCCGATGCGACTCTGCGAATTGTTCAGGCTTGCGGTCGGTTGCTACGAACCGAAACAGATAGCGGAGTGATTACCATTTTGGATACCAGACTGGTTTCCAAGCGCTATGGCAGTATGATTTTGCAAGCATTGCCGCCATTTAGGATGGAACTGTCTTAATGTTTTTCCTTGACCTAAAGCCGGCTGAATTAGCGAGCTACCACGGCTTTTTTGCCGAATTTGAAGCGGCGGCAACACAGATCGGTATTGAAGATGCCAAAGGTTACTACGAGGTGGTGTTCTGCTCCGCTGTGTGGATAAACCGGCAACGGACACTGACACAAACAACCACATGGGTGCAGGGAATATCAGGAGGGCAGGGTAGCGGTAAATCAACATTTGCGCTGCTCCTTGCACTCGTATTTGAGCGAGTCTTTGGGTCTCGAGCACTTATCTTGTCTCTTGATGACTTCTATTTAACATTGGATGAGCGCAAAGATTTGTCTAGGCAAGTAACACCATTGCTCGTGACCCGAGGCGTGCCTGGCACGCATGATGTTAATTTTATGAACAGAGTCATCGAGGATATTTGTAATGGTCAACAGACTCAAATTCCGCGGTTTGATAAAGCCATTGACGATCGCAAACAAGATCTAGAAACGGTGGCCTCTGGTGTTGACGTGCTGATCGTTGAAGGTTGGTGTCTTGGTGCGACCGGATACAGCCAAACCAAGATTGAACAACAACGGCTTTACCAACCTGTTAACGTGTTAGAGCAAAATGAAGATGTTGATTGTGTTTGGCGTAACTATGCCGACAGCCAGCTTAAAGGAAGCGGATATCAGAGGCTTTTTCAGTCTTTCAACGGGCTGTTTTATTTGGCGATACCTGGGTGGGAGGCTGTGATGCGATGGCGGGCTCTGCAGGAAACGAAACTTGTTGCGGCGGTCGCCCAGCAAGCTGACAACCAATCTCGCACAGACGATGAAAGTCAGGTAACCACGCAAACCTCAGGTCGAATAAAGACTATGGACCGATCCGGTATTGAGCGGTTCGTTATGTTTTACGAGCGCCTTACAAAAAAAATGTTAGATGAAGTGCCAGGCACCGCTGATCTTACTTTTAGCCTCAATGATAACCATGCTTTTATTTCTGTGAATATTAATCCTTAACGCCTGCAGAATCTCAGCGGGCACCATATTTATCGCCTCATAGCCCTCTATAACTTCGTAGCCTTGCTGTTTGAACGGTTTTAACTGAACCGAATCTGAATGATTTTGTTGATCAAGTTCAGTTTTAATTCAGTTGCCCACGTCTATGCTGGTCCTCACAAATCAGGCGCGTTTCGACAGCGCGAATGAATTAAAAGCGCCAACAACACAGATGAGAAGGCATATGAAAACACGACAAAGTACAGGCAAAAAAATTAGGCTGATCGTTGCAATTGCGATAACCGCATTAGTAGGTAACCAAGCACTTGCTCGGGGAAACATTTCCTACGACTACGCGACTGTGATTGATGCAGACCCCATCATCAAGGTTGTAAAAATTTCAACGCCAAGGGAAGAATGCTGGGAAGAAGAGGTTGTTTATCGAGACCGGTATGAAGACAGAAATGGCGCACTAGGTCCTGTATTGGGCGGAGTGATCGGTGGTGCCGTTGGCAACGCAGTCGGTCACAAAAAGAAGAACAAGCAAGTGGGTGCTGTTGTCGGTGCTGTATTGGGAGCGACGATAGGTAAAGCGGTTGCTGACTCAAAAAGATATGGTCATGAAAATGTCAGTCGTGGAACGGAAGAGCGATGCAAGGTCTATCATGACTACCATGAGGAAGAGAGAATTATCGGGTATCGAGTGAGATATCGTTATAATGATGAGACTTATTCTACTCGCACGGACACTGACCCGGGTGATACCATCAAAGTAAGGCTAGCATTGACACCTGTCTTCTAGAGACAAACTTCTTACAAAAACAGCACCGGGAAGTGACGGAGAGCATCATGAGTACCAGGACCATTATCATCACAGCGCTATTATTCAAGCTTGCAATTGTAGCGCTTGTGCTGCCAGCAACCACGCTGGCGGATGAAGATAACGCATGGTCAACTCAGTCTCTGTTAAGACAGCCGGGTGTCGAAAGACCCGCGTCGTTTAATCTGGCTGAACAGCTGTTACCCAAGCAAAATATTCGTGGTACGAAATTACTCAAACCTTCAGTGCGATTAGGTCGTAAACAGGCGACAGATAAAGTGAAGCAACGCTATCGCAAGCATAAGGTACTGTCGGTGAATCTGATTTCAAGTAAAGGTCCAGCAACTTATCGCGTGAAGACGTTGTCCTCCAGCGGGGTTGTGAAATATGTATTTGTTGATGGTAATAGCGGCGAGGTTTTCGAGTAGGCGTTTCGGTTCGCTTCAAAAATGAAGCGGAGACGACAAAAAAGGAATGACCGGAATGACAAAAAAACTATTACTGATTGAAGATGATGACAAGCTGAGACAGCAGCTTGTTGAACTGCTCGAGTCTCATCGTTATGAGGTCGATACTGCGGCCGATGGCATGGAAGGGCTGTACATTGCCCAAAAATTTTCCTACGACATTGCCGTGATTGACCTGGGTTTGCCAAGGGTTTCAGGCATGGAGATCATTGAAAAAATTCGCGATGACGGTAAGGATTTTCCGATACTTGTGCTCACTGCGAGAGGAGACTGGTCCGACAAGGTTGATGCTTTAGCCATTGGTGCGGATGACTATCTTGTCAAACCCTTTCATGTGCAAGAGTTTCTTGCTCGACTCGACGCGCTTGTGCGAAGAGCATCGGGACAATTCAAACCCACGCTCTCGATAGGGCCGATCAATCTTGATATGCGAGGTAAACGGGTCGCTGTTAGTGGCAATGCGATCGAACTGACGGCTTATGAGTTTAATTTGCTTGAGTATTTGATGCAGCGACCAGGAGAGGTTGTCAGTAAAACCGAATTGACCGAGTACCTTTACGAACAGGACTTTGACCGAGATAGTAATGTGATCGAAGTATTTGTCGGTCGTTTACGTAAAAAGCTCGATCCGGAAAATTCACTTAAACCAATTTCAACGGTGCGCGGTCAGGGTTATCGATTAGTGCTTTCTGCAAATTAGTTTCTAGCACTTGGCGCTGCCTCAAGAAGAAATGTGTTAAACGGGAACCGACAAGCTGATCAATGACCATCAAACAATACTCACTTCGTAGCAGGTTATTAACAACGGCAACGCTAGTGTTGTTCATATTCTTGAGCCTGATGGGTTTAGTGCTTGATCGGGCTTTTAAAAGCAGCGCAGAGCAAGCCGTTGCTGAACGTTTGTTGATTCAAATTTATGGTCTGCTATCGGTAACGGACCTGAACGAAGCTAACTTGCAATTACCTGAGGCGCTTCAGGAGCCAAGATTTAATTACCCTGGCTCTGGTCTTTATGGACTTGTCTACGATGAAGCCGGCCGAGAGATATGGCAAAGCCCTTCTGCGCTTGATCTAACATTCGACGCTTCGGAGCAACACGGCCTGATTCACGATCTTCGTCCCGGGGTTGAGCGTTTTGGACGAGTCACCAGTACACGCGGAGAAGTCTTCTTTGCGAGTAGTTATCGTGTGCTCTGGCAGATCAGCAGTGAGATCCAAAACCCATACACATTTGTGGTTGTTGAAACCATGCAGCCGTTCAGTAGTGAGATCAATGAATTTCGCAACAGCCTATGGGGTTGGTTATTCGGCATGATGATCATTTTGATTTTGCTGCAAGCGGTCGTCATGAGTTGGGGGTTGTCGCCGCTCAAACAGGTTGCGCAGGACCTTAAGTCGATCGAAGATGGAGACCGCGAAACGCTTGACGGTGACTACCCCGCAGAGATCAAAGGGGTGACCCGTAATCTTAATTTGTTGCTGGCGACCGAACGCCAACAGCGCGAAAAATACAGAACGACCCTTGCAGATCTTGCGCATAGTCTGAAAACACCGCTTGCGATTCTCAGTGGACTTTCAAGAGACGTGCCTCTGAAAGCTGAAATTGATGAGCAAGTTGCAAGGATGAATCAAATTGTCGCGTATCAACTCGAGCGTGCCGTTGTTCGATCCTCGGGTTTGATAAAGAATGCCATCGCTGTGAAGCCTATCGTACAGAAGCTGGTGGATGCGATGAACAAAGTCTATGCAGACAAGCAGGTGGTCATCTCGACAGACCTTGCTGATCACGATTTCTTCGGTGATGAGCGTGATCTTATGGAGCTGCTGGGTAACCTGATCGACAATGCTTGTAAATATGGCGATGGCAAAGTGTTGCTGAAAGTTCATCGTGATGAGTCCGCTAGATGTTTGTATTTTGAGGTGGAAGATAACGGACCCGGAATTCCTGAAGAGAATCGTGAAAAAGTATTATCCCGCGGTATGCGGCTTGATTCACACGAGAAAGGCCAGGGAATCGGTCTGGCAGTTGTGGTTGAGATCGTTGCTAGATACAACGGTAGCATCGAAATTGGCGCAGCGGAGTCAGGAGGGGCACGAATTCTAGTGTCTTTTCCTGCTTAATCGCGCGAATTATCACTGTTACAGGCGCTTGGCCAAGCATTAGTCCCGCGTGTGCTTTGCCTGCCTCCCTTAAAAGCGAATCTGTGTTGAAAATAACGCATCTAACCCATATCATCCCCAGCTTCTATGGGCTTTAGCCCCGATATTAAACATTATGTCTTTCAAAGACAGTTGAACCGACATCTATTGAGGTAAAGGTATGGATTTTTCTCTCTCAGAAGAACAAACAATGCTGCAAGACAGCGTGCAACGATTTGTTCAAAACGACTATTCATTCGATCAGCGTCAGAAAACGGTAAAAGAGGGTGAAGGGTTTAGCAGGGAAGTCTGGCAAAATTTTGCGGAATTAGGTTGGTTGGCCTTGCCGTTCTCGGAAGAGGTTGGTGGTATCGGTGGTGGTCCCATTGAAACCATGATTCTCATGGAAGAATTTGGCAAAGGACTGGTCGTAGAGCCTTACCTCTCGACGATATTACTGGCTGGCAAGGCGTTGGAAGAAGCCGGCACTCCAGCCCACAAAGAGGGGCTGCTCGGTGAGATCATTGCCGGCAGTAAATTAGGTGCACTGGCCTTTGTTGAGCCACAGGCGCGGTTTAGTCTGAACGACTGCACGACAACGGCAACGAAAACAGATGCGGGTTATGAAATTAACGGCTTTAAAGGCGTTGTGTTAGGCGGACCCTCAGCAGATGTGTTGGTTGTGGTAGCTCGCACCTCCGGCGAGCAAAAAGATGACGCTGGCCTCACACTATTTCTGGTAGATGCGAACGCATCCGGCGTGAGCCGACGAGACTACCCAACCGTAGACGGTCTGCGTGCTTCTGAGATTACATTTGAACAGGTTGTCGTTAACGAGGCTGATGTACTTGGCGAAGTTGACGGTGGTTTGTCGGTGCTTGAGAAAGTGATCGACCAAGCCATTCTTGCTGTTGGTGCAGAAGCGGTAGGCGCAATGGAAGTGCTGTACAAAACGACCGTTGAATACTGCAAAACTCGTGAGCAGTTTGGTCAACCGATCGGTAAGTTTCAGGTGCTTCAGCACAAGATGGTTGATATGTTCATGGAACACGAACAAACCAAATCATTGGTATACATGGCGGCGCTCCGTCTCGATAGCGAATACGACGTGTTGGCAAGAAAAGCGGTATCTGCATTGAAAGTGCAGGTGGGCAAAGGCGGCACATTGGTTGGCCAAGGCGCGGTGCAGCTGCACGGTGGTATGGGTATGACCGACGAACTCAATGTCGGTCACTACTTCAAACGACTGACCACGATTGATGCGCTGTTCGGTAACACTGATCACCATCTCAAAAAATACAGCAAGGTCGCCTAAGCGCCCTGCGTTAACCGGAAGAATACAATGAGTGATGCACCCGAGTGGTTTTGGCAGGCGATAGATCAAAAACCTGCCTCTGGTACAGTCGAAGTTGAAGACAGCGACATTAATTACCTCACCTGGGGTAACGATGCCGACGCAGATGAGCCGAATACGAAACCCGGCATTCTCTTTGTTCACGGTCACAACGCGCATGCCCATTGGTGGGATTTTATTGCCCCTGCATTTCTAGACAAATACCAGGTTGCGGCGGTTGACCTCTCTGGTATGGGTGACAGCGATCACCGGGATGAGTACCAACGAGAAACCTGGGCGAAAGAAATTCTCACCGTTGCTGACGAAACAAAATTGCCTAAAAACACTGTCGTAGTCGCGCACAGCTTTGGCGGCTTAATGGCGCTTCGTGCCTGCAACGTAGCGCCAGAGAGGTTCTCTGGGTTGGTGCTTGTCGACACTGGTGTTCGTTCACCAGAAGAAGAGGAAGCGCGAGACAAGGACAAGCAAGTCCCACGGCTTGCCCGCCCAAAGGTTTATCCTACCCAGGAAGTGGCGATGTCCCGATTTAGATTGCAGCCTCCCCAGCAGTGTGAAAATCAGTACATTGTTAACCACATCGCCCGGAACTCTGTCGAATACGATGATGAAGGTTGGGTGTGGAAGTTTGACGAAGAACTGAATATGCG
>CBFHOH010000041.1:0-265 GCA_965657335.1 Candidatus Azotimanducaceae bacterium | reverse complement strand
TAAAAGAAGACCTCGTAGGGCTCAGTATCAATGTTGCCCTGATTTATGGTGAGCTAAGCGAGTCTTTTTCTGCCCAAAGTGCAGAGCACATGAAATCACTCAAGCCTGAGCTTGAAGTGATTGAGATGAAAGACGCGCAACATCATCTCTTTTTGGATCAACCGCTCGACTTTATTAGCAAGCTGAGTGGCGTGCTTGATCGTTGGGGTAGTTGAGAGATAAGCTCGCCCAACTAGTTAATCCCGCCAGCTAAATATCCGCCGGG
>CBFHOH010000040.1:18361-28334 GCA_965657335.1 Candidatus Azotimanducaceae bacterium | reverse complement strand
GCAATACCTTGCCGGTCGGGACGCGTTGACAGGCAAGGCTTCCAGTAGATAGGTACTTTAAACCATCTATTTTCCAGATTGCCAAAGTATGTTACTCACGCTTTCTTTCATCTCAGAAAGTCAGGGTGGTAGCTTTTCGGCGGAGATTGGTCAACTTCTTAGTGGCCACTGACCTACTAGCCTACAGATGGCAGGGACGATCACTGGTTAGATTTAAATGTCGGGCAGGGGTGCCTTGTCTGTTTACCCAGCCATTTTTTAGGATTGGATAGTTGTCGCAGGATTAGTCGGTAGTGGTTGCAATACTATATGACGCGAGATTAAGAGCTATAAACAGCATTTTTCCAAGATGCCAAAGTATCGCTTTTCGTGGTTTATGGGTTAAAAGCTCTAGAGTATAAGAAGCATTAACACCCTTTTCCTGCAAATCCACAAGTACAAGGTGACGATCAAGGGCTATTTTCTAGAATACTTTTAGGAATTAGGAGGGAGGTTACATCTCTTTTGATGAGTTTTTGGTCAAAATTTGGCTGGTACTCATCTGCTATTTGATGGTGTGAATAAAGCGTATTGCAACACTCGGGGGAAAGTCTGGTATCAAGTCAGTCATAAACTTTAAATATTCTCAGGTATATTAAAATCTGATTTGGAACAACTAAACACTGCGCCAGCTTGTTTTGCCATACATCACAGACACTCGATGACTTAAAAAAAATATGGAAATTCTGACCTCGGACTACCCGCTAAAAATAGTCAATATCATTGAGCTATTCATGATTTTAATCTGTGTATACGGTGGTTTTTTATTGTGGCCGAATAAGCGCTTTAGAGGATTATGTCTGGTATTAGGTCTGGAAGCCTTGCTGATGATATTTAACTTCTCAGAAGAAACCGGCCTTTTTAATCAATCGTATTTGATCACGCCGGCTTTTTCACTCTGTACGGGTCCTGTTTTTTACTTATTTGTCCACCATCTGACGTATGGCAATCATCGCTGGCATTGGCACCAGTTGGTGCACTTTATCCCATCCATCATTGCCTTGCCTCTGACCAGCTATACACAATGGGTACTTGCTGCAGGCAGCATATCCCTGCTCATCTATGCGGTGATTGCCTACCAAATGCTCACTCGTTATAACAAGGCAACACAAGCACTGACATCCAATGACAACATGACCCGCCTAAATTGGTTGAAGATTTTCATGTTTGTGTTTGGTGTTTTGATTGTGCAAGACATTATTCGCCTGAATGCCCAGCCGTTCATCGACTATTCCATGGGTAATACCTGGTATTTGTTACATCAGACTGCCGCACTTATAATCTTTGGCGTACTTATTCACTTGGCCATACAGCAACAAGAATTATTCGATAGTTTGGATGTTTATGAGTCGTTGATCTCTAAAGGTCCAGATGACTATATTGAACTCAATAAAGTTGTCTTCAGGCAAATTGACCAACTGATTATTGCCAAGCAACTGTTCAGACAACCTCGTTTATCTCTCTCGGACATTTCTGAAGAAACCGGCCTGGGTGTTAAAGAAATTTCCAGCGCTATAAATGATGTCGCCAATGTGAATTTTTCCGAATACGTCAACCGCATGCGTGTTGCTTACTTTATTGATCATGTGGAACTAAATTCCAAGGTGCTTCATCTGGCATTTGAGTCAGGCTTTAATTCCAAGTCCAGTTTCAACACACTATTTAAAACCTATACGCAGCAAACGCCTTCGCAATACCTTAAATCTCTCGTCTAGAAGCCCAATCAAACGTTCATAATCCTGATATTGAACGGTTTAAGTGGTTATTTTGCTTACATTATCGTTAATTCAAATTAATGGTAATAAAGACAATGGTTGTAACACAATCCATACGAAAAATTCGATCACTTATTTCAATGGTCGCTTTGTTCATGCTGTTGGTATTGATGCTAATCGTGGCATCAATTCCAGTAAGCATATTCAACAGGCCCAATGACTTACCCAAGGTAAAAACCCCCGAGGCAGTCACTTTGATAAATGCAAATATCGTTGATGTGCGGACTGGCCAGGTTTTACCTCACCGGCAGATTTACATTGAACGGGGCAGAATTACGAAAATATCTGAAGTGGCAATAGGTGATGGCGTGCCCGCTATCGACATTCAGGGTGCTTATGTGTCCCCTGGTTTAATTGATATGCATGTCCATATTCATGACCGAAAGGACATGGTCACCAACCTGGCATACGGTGTGACCTCAGTACGCAACTTAAGGGGCTTTCCAGCCCATTTACGTTGGCGTGAGGAGTTAAATACACAGCAATGGCTTGGTGCGTCGTTGTTTGTGTCCTCACCCGTTCTGGATGGTCCAAAGTATGCCCATGCCTTGCAACAGGTGGTCTCAAATGCGGATCATGGCCGATGGCTGGTAAACCATTACCAGCAACTTGGCTATGATTTAATCAAGGTCTATGGCTATTTAGAACCCGATGCCTATTCAGCCATCATGAGTGAAGCCGTTAGTATAGGCATACCGGTAGCGAAGCACGGACCAGACAGCCCAACCAAAGATCCGTATTTATGGCTGGATTCTGTTCAGTCATTGGAACATGTGGAGGATATTTTTCAAGGACCACTTGAGTTTCAATTTGATGAGCAGTTACTTACGAAATACATTCAAGACATCAAACCAATTCAGCCATACATAACACCGACCCTGGCAACGTTTGCTCATCTGACATCTTTGAGCACGAATAAGCAGTCATTCGTTGAGACGATTCAATTGCAACAAATGAACCCATTCTTTAAATCTCTCTATGGTATGGCCAGTGTTGAACGCTGGCTAAACGCAACGACTGAGTTGGCCGATTACAACCAACGTGAGTTAGCTTTTCTGCAGCACATCACAAAGTCACTTAGCGATCAAAACATCCCACTATTGGTTGGTTCAGACGCTGGTACAATGTACATGACGGCAGGAATATCTACGCATATTGAAATGCAACTTATGCAAGAGGCCGATATCAGTGCTGAAAAGATACTGCGTTATGCAACTTTAAATGCGGCTAAATCAATGCAGTTAGAGCAGGAATTCGGTAGCGTTGAGGCAGGTCGATGGGCGGACTTAATTCTTACGAAAGAGAATCCTCTTGAAGACATATCATACTTGGAAAAACCACTGGCAGTCGTAAAGAAAGGGCAATATATTGACCGCGATGGTCTTGATGAACTTCTGATTTCAGCCAATCATCCTGATGGCTATTACATTGGCTTTGGCATTTTACTAGAAGACCTCACCAAACGATGGTGGACCGATTTAGTGCACTAGCAAAGCATAGCGGACCGTTACTTCATGCAAATGCAAAGGACCGGAGTCCACTATTTGCGGAAATTTTTAGGTTAACTTCCGACTGGAAGCGAACCCTTCTTGTTGATTGCCTGCGTTCGGAAAAAGACAGACTCGATGAACTCAAGGCTTTGCTTGCGCAGGACTACCCCGGTTGTCCGCAGGACCTCATTCTGAAAACCACGGCCAGAGTATAAGAAGCATTAACACCCTTTTCCTGCAAACCCACAAGTACAAAGTGACGATCAAGGGCTATTTTCTAGAATACTTTTAGGAATTAGGAGGGAGGTTACATCTCTTTTGATGAGTTTTTGGTCAAAATTTGGCTGGTACTCACTCGAGATAAAAGCCAGTCCGAGTGAGCTTCACAGGTCTCACCAGCTTTTTGATTACTTGTTGATAAATAACAACCCCTGCGGCGGTGCCCGGGATTTCGGTAGGTGATGGGCAGGTGTAGCCAGTTTTGCGAACGAGACCTGCCCCGCCTCGTCAACAAAGAGGTAGTCCACATCCCCCCCTGGTTGGAAAAACCCCAGGCCGTCGCCCCTATTACACAGCCCCCTTCGTGAAGTCCATCCCAGATATCACCACTGGATGCGACTTGCATAAATGGGTACTGCTCAAAAATTTCATCCTCGCCTCGCTTGACCTTGGTGAATGAGAAATCAGACTTTCGATCAAAAAGCCCTGTTATAATTCCTATCCTCAAGCGTTTGATTTCGTCAGTCCTCAGGAACTGAAGCTAACGATCCTTTCCTTGTTCGGCTCGTCTTCGCTTAATAGCCGTATAGACGAAAGCATCAGTACCATCGTTCCACTTGATTCCGACAGGACGAGTCTGCCCAGCACCTACATCAAACCCTATGCCGTCTTTGTCATCTGTCACGTACTTGTCGAACCAGGATTCCATTTGTTCTCTCAGCTTTACAATGAGTTGCTGGTGGTCTGAATCATCAATCAGGTTTTGTCGCTCATCAGGATCATTAACCAGATCCCACAATTCATTCGGACCTTCCGGGTATCGATGTACATACTTCCATTCGCTTGTGCGAATCATCCGGCAATAGCCGTACTCATCATAGACCACAATGGCATCACGACCAGGTGAGTTCTCATCTTTCAAAGCTGCCAGAAAGGAGCTTCCAGGTAACTGTGTGTCGGGCAATGGTAGGTTGACGTAGTCCAGGAGGGTGGGCATGAAATCATACGATGCGACCATCGCTGATTGAACTATACCCTCGGGAATAACACCCGGATGAGATGCAACAAATGGCACCTTAATGGAATTCTCATACATGTTGACGGGATTAGTACCATTTCCTTTACCCCAGAACCCGTGATGGCCACATGAATATCCATTGTCTGAAGCAAAGACAACCAGTGTATCGTCTCGAATGCCTAGTGATTCCAGCTTATCCAGGATGCGACCAATTTCAAGATCCATTGCCGTGATGGAAGCGAAATAGCCTTTGAGGCTTTCGCGATTACCCAGATTATCACTTAATCCCAGCGTACCTGCGTCAGCGGTGGTTTTGTCTTTCTTACGGGGAGTGATAGCCCAGGGATGAGGAGGTTCCTGGGGACACGATTCAAACTTGCAATCATCATATGAATCAACGATATCCTGCGGATGTCCAGTCCAGGGTGAATGAGGTGCAGTGTAATTGACGCTGAGGTAGAACGGACTGTCCGCTGAACTACGATCATCAATAAACGATAATGCGTCGTCCGTGATAGCAGTCGTTACATAGCCGGGTGCTACTTCTGTCACTCCATTTCGAATCATTTCCTGGTCGTTGTACTGACCGGCACCATGTGGATGAGCATACCAGTGATCAAAACCATGCTGTGGAAGAACAGCATGACCCAGGTGCCATTTACCCGATAGGCCGCAACTCCAGCCATTCTCTGCAAGGACATCGGTGTAGCAAATCTCATCGTCCATGAACGTCTTGGCATCTTCGCCTACCGCGACATTACCGGTCAAAAAGTCGTGCACACCATGCTGGGATGGAATTCTCCCGGTAAGAAAGCACGCCCGACTGGCCGAGCAAACTGGAATGGTGATAAAGAAGTTCTCGAACCTGACTCCAGTTGCCGCTATTCGATCAATGTTTGGTGTACGAATTTCTCGATTGCCATAGCAGCCTGAAGCCCAGACACCCTGATCATCACTGAGTATAAAGACAATGTTGGTTTTCCTGGCATCATTCATAAATGAGATTCCTTAATAAGAACCACAGGGAAACGAAGCACCCTGATTATATAGTTAGACGGTTAGCTTCAGGCGTAAACAAATCCGAGTATAAGAAGCATTAACACCCTTTTCCTGCAAATCCACAAGTACAAAGTGACGATCAGATTGTGGGGTGTTTTCCAATAGTGTTTTCTACAGTTCTATTGTTAAGCCTTTAAATCGATTTTTCTTTTTATAATAGATGGTGCTATTGATGGCCTTACAGATCAACTTAATGGGCAGTTTCTCCAAAGATTAAGGAAGCCAAAAACTGATTGGGTAGAGATCACCTTGATTTTGGCTAATATAAAGACAAGTAGCCGCGCAAATAAGCAATAATGAGATCTGACTACATAGCCAGTGTTAACCGTGATGTTTTACGATTCGTTCAATACAAGTCCGTGAACTGTATCAGCATTTTGCAATGACTATGAACTCGCCTCTCATGCGATATAAGTTGTACGCTAACCGGCCTCCGAGTCGAGTTCAATTTCCACGAAGACCAGTTCTGGCGCTGCCCTTGACAGACTGGCCTCATTCGGCAACTTGTTTTCGTCAAGCTTGATGCCATAAACCTTGGCGTCCCGCGGCAGGGCACTAAGATAACGTCGGACGCGATCGCGCAATTCCGCACTGTCTGCCTCCCAAAGACGTGCCTTGCCGCTGTAAGTTGTTCTGGCAATTTCCAGCGCAACGGCCGTGTCGCTGCCGCGCAGGTTCATCCACCAGCGAGTGCTGTGTGCTGACAATAGCCAAACGGTGTTTTGTTTCCGCACATAGCTAAGGGGTGTCACAAAGCGCCGGCCACTTTTACGGCCTGTAAAATGCAGTAATGTCAGGGAGCCACTGGCAATGTTGTGCAATGGCGAGCGTAGCAACGTCTTCACGATCGGGTTGACGATTTTATAGGCAAAATTTTCCACATGCTGAATGATGCTCACGCTGTCTCCTATGGTCTTGGGTCAGTGGTAATGTTCGTTATCAGAATCCCTAGTTCTTCTCCGCCATTTCCTGCTGGCGCGGATCATTGGGGTAAATCCAGTTGTCGCCAATTACTTGCTCTACCCGTAGTTCCGGGGGAACATTATCGATCCCGATCATCCGGTCGGCAGCCTGGTTCCAGTGATAGATACGGGCTTCTTGGTAGCTAAGGGGCACGCCTTCGAAACCGTAGGATTCCATGGACTGCTGGATTTTCTCGCCAAACTGGGTGTCTTCCAGCAGCACATCGCACAGCTCAGTGCGTTCATTCACAGTCCACAGATCTGGCTTCATGCCCTCCTCCCAGGCCGGTGCCATGGTCCAGGTTTCTATGCGGCACTTGTTGATGCCGTTGGGCCAGAACAGGATCGGCGGAATGGCGTATTGGCTCAATGGTGAGACCCAGTTGGGGAACAAGCCATAGGACTGGGTGCAGGTGCGGGCGATCTCGCCCGCCGTCTCTATTTGCGCCACATCAGGCGATACGTCCACTGATTCGAGCGACCGTTTGCCCTCTGGGACGGGTGCAATCATGCGGCCGTGGCCATTCTTATAGAGCGTGTTTACGTTGCGGCGATCATCGAGAATAGGGGCAACCGTCTTGGGGTGAATACTGCGAACATGGTAGACCTCGGTATTGGCCTCCATGGCGATCTTCCAGTTGCAGTTGAGGTCGAAGATGGCCCGCGAGGCCAGCCGGCAATTGCCGAACTGAAACTCTTCCCACTCATCTGCAATCGGTCCCAGCCATTCCAATAATGTGGGCGCCTCGGGGTCGAAGTTCACGAAGATGAGGTTGCCAAAGCTTTCGCAGCGTACTTTCTTCAGGCCGCGAGAGGACATATCGAAGTCCTTGAAGTCTTCCGGGTCTCGCATGCCTTTGAGTTTGCCCTCGTGGTCATAACTCCAGCCGTGATAGGCACAGGTTAGGCGACGGCTTTTGCCAGAGGGCTCGGTGACTACCGGCGCGCCGCGATGGCTACAGGTGTTAAAAAAGGCGTTGATCGCGCCGCTCTCGGCGTGAGTGATGACCACCGGTTGGCCGCCATTTTCCCACAGCATCCAGCAACCCGGTTCGGGAATTTCATCGATATGGGCGGCCAAAAGCCAGGACTTGCGCCAGACGTGGTCCAATTCCAGTTGGAAATAACGCGGGTCGACGTAGCGCCCGGCGGGAATGTCTGGCAGGGCCGGAAAAGCCTTTGGCGGCTCAGTGCGGGCGGCCTCGTATTCCATGAGCTCGCGTAAGGTTTGAATATAGTCTGGTGTCATCATGCTGGTTCAACCTCGAGCCACAGGTGGTGAAACCCCCGCAGCATAGTGGAGTGGGTGCGTTCGTTACTTGCTTGTTCGGCGTGGCGAATGCTCTTGTAGCGCCTGAACAGCCCCTCCAGGGCATAGCGGGCTTCTAGGCGCCCCAGCGGAGCGCCTATACAAAAATGAATGCCGTGGCCAAAGGTGTGGTGGTCGCCGCGGCCACGATCCAGACGAAATTCATCCGGGTTGTCGTAATGGTCAGCGTCGCGATTGGCGGCGCCGAGAATGGCGTAGACAATATCCCCGGCCTTTACCTTCTGGCCGTGGAATTCTGTGTCGGCGGTAGCCTTGCGATTGACCCAGTGCACTGGCCCGTCGAAGCGCAGGGTTTCCTCCACAGCGGCTTCTATCTTGTCCGGATTGTCGCGCAATTCGTCCCATTTCTCAGGATGGTCCGCGAGATGGTTGAGCAAATTGCTCAGCAGGTTGGTGGTGGTCTCGTTGCCGGCGATCAATAACAAGATGTTAAAGCCGACGATGTCTTCGTCGCTGATGCCGACCCCATCTACCTCCGCCTGGACTACCTTGCTGATCAGGTCGTCTCCCGGGTTTTCTCGACGCTCGGGAATCAGCGAGCCGAAGTAAGTTGCCATCTCCATAATGTCGGGCAAGCGCTCTTCCAGGCTGGTGGCTTCACTGGTGCCGGTGAGCGCGTCAGACCAGCGCTTGAAATCCTCCGCGCGATCTTCTGGAATACCCATCAGGCGGGCGATGATGTAAACCGGCAGGGGGATGGTGAAGTCCTCGGAAATATCGATGACTGTTTTTCCCGCCATGTCATCCAGCAATTCCTCCACCAGATTGGCGACTTCCACTTCCATATGCTTGAGGGTGCGGCTGGTGAAAGCCTTGTTGACGATTGCCCGCAGTTGAGTATGGCGGGGCGGATCATCGGTGAGCAGGGGCAGGGCAATGGCCTGCTGGTCCATTTCACCCATGGAGTTGGAGGAGAACAGGCTCGCATCCTTGAGGATCGTGCGCACATCGTCGTAGCGACTCAGCACCCAGCCGCCGACGTCCTCCGCCCACCAAATAGGCTTCTCCTCGCGCCATTTCTTATAGTGAGGATAAGGGTCTTCTAGCAATTCGGGGTTGTTAAAGTGCATGTCAGGACCTTAAGGAATTTACTGGTTGGTAAAAACTACAATTGATTGTAATATTTGTCAATGTCTACGCAACGCAAAACCTATTCCTCGCTACGGCAGCTAGCGCGGCAACAGCGCATTCTGGAATGTGCACGGCGCGCTATCAGCAAAGTTGGTTACGACGCACTCACCATGAAGGATTTGGCGGAATCCAGCGAGGTCTCCATTAAGACGCTCTACAACCTTTATAGCAGCAAGGACGAACTGCTGATGGCAGCGGTGGCTGACTTGCTGGCTGATTTGGCGGAGCAGCCAGTGGTGCTTGAGGCCAAAGCGGGGATACCCCGATTATTGGCGAGAGTCGAAGCCATCTCAGCGCAGGTTGTTGCGACCCCGGCGTATGCCGAGACCATGGCGCGGGCCCTGTTCCAGGCGGGCAAAGACAATCGACTGGTGGATGTGTTGCTTAATGGCACCCGGCGCTCAGTGTTGGCTCAATTGCAGGTTGCCGCCGCTGAGGGGGATTTATTGCCGGGACTCGATCTGGAGCAGACCGCAACGTTGCTGGCTGGGCATCAATGGAGCGTGGTGCTAATGTGGAGCAAGGGACTAGTTGCTAACGCGGATTTTGAAGCCGTGGCGCTGCGCAGCCAACTGTTGTCACTGGCCGCCTTGTGCCAGGGCGAGCAGAAAGACAAAATAGTCCAAAAGTTATCCAGAGGATAAGGAAAATAAACCACATATTCTAAAAAACGGTCAAGTACGGTGGTTGGCGGAATTACCCTCGGTAGGGTTGATCGCTGAGAAGAGATAAAAATCAAGCATAAGAACGCTTGGCTGTTCCATTCAAACACTGTTTTTGACTATTGTCTGTTAACACAATCATGCGTCGGTGAGACTCAGCTGAGATATTGCTAAAGATAAAGACTTGAAATTATCAAGTTTATGAACTGTTCGCTAGGGACTAGCGGCACCTCGAATCACCCGCGTCTTGGAAATCTTCAGAAGGACCCTTGCTTGTGGAACTGCTAT
>CBFHOH010000040.1:0-18351 GCA_965657335.1 Candidatus Azotimanducaceae bacterium | reverse complement strand
CTGCTATTAACCAAAGGGCCAACCCGCTGGGATAACTCTGACCGCGACTGAAGCACTTTTTTTTGGGCCGATTTGACGGAATTTTAAGCGGGATAAATGACTTCAATTGAACGAATGAATTTTTGTAACAAACGACGTAACAAAAGCAGATTTACAAACCCAATTAAACATTATTAATCAAACACTTAGGGTCTAATCTCAATTCCCGCCGCCTCCACCAGTTAACAGCCCCAAAAGGGACTCTAAATATGATGCAAAAGGTAGAAAGGCCCTATGAACTAACCGCCAAAAAGTCCTGTCATATAGTTGCAACAGGAAAAGCAGTAAACATTGTCGGATGAAATGCAGGGAGTGCTCAAAAAACAAGAACTTGGAAAAGCCAGCTTTGAATATAAGAAAGACGTGTCACATTTTCCCCAAATTCGAATTTTCGTCATTTATGCGCAGCAACGCGCGGTAAACGCCAACGTTGGATTCCGCTCCTGTTATACCTGTATGTTCGAGAGGGTTGGTCGTTTCCTGCTCTATCCCAAGTTTTGAGGCCATTTCCTGGCCCGCGAGATCCTTAATCCCCAGCGACCAGGCCATGGACGGCAGATCAAGGACAAAATAATGATAGAGGGCCCGCCAGCTACTGCCTTGGTCTCGAAACAGGTGGTCAAGAAAGGAGATATCAAACCAGGCGTTGTAGCCGACGAAAAGAACGTGCCTGTTTCTGGCGACGCGATCGTGGAAATCAACTAGCTTGGAGACGGCTTGCATTTGAGTGTTGAAGCCGAGCTCATTCCAGCGTCCTACTGAGAACCCATTGACTGCAACTGCACCTGGCTGAGCGCGGTCTGGATGGTTAGGCATGATGCGCAAAAACAGTCGATCGAGTTCATTCCCCTCAAGGTCTGTCATTATGATGCCAACGTCGATCATTTCATGATACCCCGGGACCAGCCCTGTGGTTTCTGCATCTACATGCGCCAATAGCCAGCCGTCGGGATCGTTTGCCGGAGTAGAAGTAGCAACGGGTGCTGAATTAAGGGCTTCTATAAAGTCGGGTACCGGGTCCGCAAAAATTGATGAAGAAAAGAGAAAAAAGAAAACTATGCAATGCATGAAGATGCTATACGACATTTAAATTGACTCCAAGTCAGAGAGGACGTTGATCAAAGAACTGCTGAAAATGCGAGTGCCTTCCTCAGACTAAAAAAGCACGTCGTCTAAAACAGAAACAACCTGAGTAACCCTAGGTTCGCAATAGTATGACAGGGTTAGAGGACAGTCGGCGTGCTCACTTAGGAAATTTAAAAGTCGGGCAGAGGTGATTTGGCTGTTTGTCCAGCAGATTTGAGGTTTCTAGGGGTCACAACATTTTTCAATCTGTAGCTAAAGTGTCGCGCATGTTTCGCATGGTTTACCTCGTTTGAACCTTCCAAAAAATTATCCATCATCGGTCCGACGATCCTTAAAACCTCTTCTTCGGTCATGTCGCGAAATCGCATTAAGCGGACTCAGTGAGAGCCACCTGGCCGCAGAATGGCTTCAGTGACCAGCCTGAAAAAAGCGATACACGACTGGATAAAGAGACAGAAAACCCCTAAAAAATAGATGCCAAGATCCGCGACAACAAAATCGGTCAAAGCGACAAGCTGAGCTAAAGTGGCCGAAACCGCCATAAGTGATATCCCAAAAGAAACGTAATTATTCAGGTTTTTCCTACCGAGCACAAAAGATCGAATCCACATTGTGGAACAAAAGAGCATGAAAACCCCTAATATGCCGACACTCCAGTTCCAGTTGACCTGATCAGAGTTCAAAAGAAAAACATAAGGCATCAAAGACATCACCGTCGCAGAAAGACTGCTGGTTATCATCAATCGAAACCGCGTTAGATTACCGGGGTCCCAGCCCCCATCACTTCTGCCAGCCACAGCCGTGATAATGCCCGCGAAACCAGCAAAGGCCACCGAAATCTCCGCAACGGAGAGCAACACATCAAGGTTTTCTTCCACGAGCAGTCCTCTTAAAAATTAGAGCGTCGATCTTGAAGCAGGTTTTTGGCCAGCCCCAAGATCCTCTAGATACTAAGGCATCGGATAAAAGGTCATCTCAAATTTTTCAAAAGCCACATCAAGAATCGATTTACATAAATTCTGAGTGCAGTCCGTTAAATCATCAAGAGACAACATAGTGAATTTTGTCCCCTCACGCTTCCAAACCCCTTGCCGACTGACAGCCTCACGATTACCGTTGAGAATAGGGATTATAACAGGGCTTTTTGATCGAAAGTTTGAGTATCGAATTAGATCGGTTGCCTGTTTGTTTTATGGAAGCGTGTAGCGGTATGACGAGTAGTGGTTAAACGCTACCAAGTTTTTCGTTGCTTGTGGTGATTGGCTGACCAGGCCATGGACGGCAGATCAAGGACAAAATAATAATAGAGGGCCCGCCAGCTACTGCCTTGGTCTCGAAACAGGTGTTCAAGAAAGGAGATATCAAACCAGGCGTTGTAGCCGACGGAAAGAACGTGCTTGTTTCTGGCGACGCGATCGTGGAAATCAACTAGCTTGGAGACGGCTTGCATTTGAGTGTTGAAGCCGAGCTCATTCCAGCGCCCTGCTGAGAACCCACTGACAAATTATTAACAGTTTCGAAGAGAAAGCTACCCTTTTCCTCTGGAAAAGAATTGCAGAAAATAGCTAAATTGGCGCCTTGATATTTGACTCGCCAAACTTGCAGGATACGATTTCTTTACTGCTTCAGTTTTTCTCTGCCACGATCGAAGGCTTCTAACAGCGGCGCATGAACCTCTCCTCTCGTTACGAAACTCTCCCTTGAGAACGAACAAGGGCCCGCACCTAGCGCCTCCGCGCTACTTAAACGAAGGTTGACCTTATTTGTAACATTGCCAAGAATATCTTGCGCCCAATTATTATGAAGATTGGACACCAACCCTCCGCAAAGCCTTCTGATTCTTTCCTCTTCGATATCCGACAAAGGATCACCACCAACAGCTTTTACCCACACATCAGCATACGTAAGCATCTCGCTTCGTATCATTGCACTTCCTTCATACGCGCGGTTGAGCGCCTCCATTTCGGCTAGCCGATTAGAGATCCGTAATTCATAGGCGATAAAGACTAACGATACCAGTAAAGTCACCCCGCCCAGCACCTGCATAATACGATCAAAATTCATTGCTTATCCTAAGCATCAAGTCTGTATCCGTTACTCTTAAGTATGGTTTTTGTTATGACACAAATATTTAAAGGTTTATTAGCTATTACGGCATACTATCGAATCCTCCAGCATAGAGCTAAGGTCAATCTCAGAAGAAAAGAGAACTTAAGAGATCAAGTGAGCCTTGCCGAAAGTTACCTTCGATGTATCCTTTGGGGCTGACAATTGATCCTGTTCCCTATGATTCAGGACAGTTCGCCCACGGCTCGCCAGGCTTCATCAATGGCACAGTCAAGATACGCCCTTGCACCAGCATCAGAATTGGCAATTGTGATCCTGCCAAATGGCTTGCGGCCAATTTCATGTGGCGCCTGCCCGGATGCATACTGCGCATTGAATAGCGGGTTAGGGTTCCAGGCATATCCGTGGGGCCAGCGGTTAACCGTAATCGCCTCAATATCACGTGCCGGATCAAAACCTGCGTGCCCCATCATACCAGCAAGATGTTCTCTGAACTCGCGCTCATAAGCTTCAAATGGCATACCGAGAAGTTCGTACCGGCCAGCCCGGGACTGCTCTTCCGGTGTATCTCCAGAACCAGTCACGCCGCGCAGGCAATGCAACATGATTGGATCGTTAGTCGACTGTGCAAACTGGTAATCGCCCATAGATACAGGAAATTCTGTCAGTATTGTTTTGTTCCAACGCCCGGGTGAGTAGACCATTCCTATACCCAGCTTCTCGAGGGCCTGCCAGTTGTTGAGCAAGACATTAGTCGAGCACATCGGAACTTTCACAAGCTTGGTCAGTGCTTCTTTTTGTACGGGTGGCAATTCAGGGCAGATATGGGGAATAGCCATGTTGTAACACGCCATGACCACGCTTTTTCCTCGTACATGTTCTGCTACTCCATTTCGCACATAGGTTACATTTACTGTTTTTGCAGATTCAGGGTTTCCATCGTGAACAACATTGACCACAGTACTATTCAGGCGAAGCCGAACAGGTGAATCATCGTGATCAAGCATCGCGTAGTTAAAGGGCGCCGTCACAACATCCTGCATAGAAGCTGCCTCAGCAACCCCTGGAATAATGCTTCGCACCAGCAGCCGAGCAACGGATGCGTTACCGTCCGGGAAATGATAGATGTATGGCTCGGTGGTCATGGATATCGCCGACCTAATCAGGTTTTCAAATGTTCCCAGACTCGTGCCTCCCAACCCGGGCAACCCAAAACCCAACGCATGTATCGCGGGCACCATATCCATGCCATGACCAAAATAGGAATTGCCGACGTCCTTGAGTAGCTTAATGACCTCGGGTTCTTGCACACCAAGGTACTCTGTAATGAAGTCCTGATAAGTCAATGTCGACAGGAAACCAGGCTCAGTAAAAAGCGAGTGATCCGGCAGCCTATCCGTATCCATGGTGAGCAGTTTTCTCAGTTCTGACTTGGCAGGATCAGAGATTGGCATTCTCGCAACCGCATCGATGGCGCTCGTAGATGATTGCGCAAGCGGCAGAAACAACGATCCATCGACGAACTCTGACCGCAGCGTTACGTCTTCGCCGTAAGACTCTTTATCGAAATAGATCGCCGAACCAAGATCATGTTTACGATAGAAATCCTGATCGTAAGCACCTGCCAGCTGGTCCATCTCAACACCGATTTTTTTCAGCAGAGATTTTGCTGTGTCACTGTAGGCTGAAGGTGCCTCCAGAGACTGACTACCACCATAGCCGAGGATGGTTCGATCATTGAATGCAAATTCATTTCTCTTGGCATGACCACCAAAGTCATCATGGTTGTCCAGTATTAACACCTTTGATTGCGGATGCTGCTCCAGGTAAAAATAGGCTGCTGAAAGCCCACTGATACCGGAACCAACAATAACCAGATCATACTCAGTGTCATCTGCGGATGTAGCCTCTGCCCAGTCACTCTGTCCATGCCAGGACAACTTGTGTGCAACCTCAAACGATCCATCATGACTACCCCTTAACCCACTTCTCGATGGCGGGTAGCTCGCAGGAACAGGGGACATTCCTTTCATGCCGACAGCGCTGCTCGCCTTTAGTTGGGACGGTAGCATCCCTAAAACGGCAACGCCGCCAGCAAACTGGAGAGACCCCTCGAGAAAGTCCCTCCGGGATATATCACGGTCCATTCCAAGACGCTTGTCTTCACTATTCACTTTCTGGCTCTCCAATTGTCCGTAACCTGACAGACTATAAGCCATCTAATGGCTTCCTTGGCAATATTCTTGTCTCAGATCTGACCATCGGCCCCGATCATGCTACTGGAATTCCAGAGGCTGGCTGGTTTATTTTCTTTGCTGTTATTTTCAAGGCGCACTTGAGGAGTGAATAAATTGGATACAGTTGTTCCTACAACAGTTGGCTACAAGAACGGGTAAGTTCTGAACGCGTCGCAGGGTGCAGTGTTTGATCGGCGGAGCGACTATTTCGATCACGAGCGCATCGAGCTTGAATAATCATCACCAGCAAACGACATAGAATCCAACCTCTATTCCCGCCGCCGTCATTCTGATGTGCGCTTGCCGTTCACGTAGACATCTTTGACCATCAACAGACCATCTTCTGAATAAATCTCCAAGGCACCGTTGAGTTCTGCATCCTTGAAAAATCCTCTACTCCGTAACTGGCCATTTTCGTGATACATCTCCCAAGTGCCATCCGGTTTACCATCTTTGTAGGATTCTTTCTTCTTTATCTGACCGTCTGCGTAGTAAAACTCCCAAGGTCCATCTTCAACTCCACCTTTGTAGAATTCTTTCCTTTCAACCTGACCATTTGCATAGTAAGTCTCCCGGGACCCATTTAGCGCGCCGTCTTGATAGATTTCCTGCTTTTCTAACTGACCATTTTCGTGAAAATCGATGACCTTTCCTGTAAAAGGCGCCTGAGAATTCGCCTCATAAGAAAGCCCGTTTCTTTCGAAGAGCTGGTCGGAAGACAGTTCTTTCGTACAAGCGCAGACAAGCAATGTGCAAAGCACGACGACTAACTTTTTCATCTAAATATCCAATCTATTTCCGCCGCCAGTAGCGGGCTTACCCTACTCAAATTCGTAACGCTCTGTCGTTACCGTGCTCTGCGCCGCCGGCGAATACCTTGGACCGGCAATCGCCTCCGGCTGGAACGCCACATTCAACGCCTCAAGCACCGGTTCAGGAATCTCCACGCCAGCGGCGCCAAAGTTGTCTTCCAGATGCTGTCGATTTGTAGTTCCTGGAATTGGCACACAGTCTTGGTCCTGCGCTAACGTCCAGGCCAACGCCAACTGCGCGACCGTGCAGCCAAGCGCCTGTGCGTGCCCGAGCACCAGTTCCAGCAAACCTAAATTGGCCGAATGATGTGGTTCTGAAAATCGCGGGAACGTTTTACGCAAATCACTTTCGTGGTAACCGTTGGGATCAAGCGGCTCATCGGCAAGATAACCTCGCCCTACCGGTGAGAACGGAACAAACGTAACGCCCAGCTCCCGGCAGGCATCTAGTACGGCAATTTCTGGATTGCGAGTCATCAACGAGTATTCTGACTGCATGGCGGATATCGGGTGTTCAGCATGCGCTCGACGCAAGGTCTCTGCTGACATTTCAGAAAGCCCAATCATGCGAATCTTACCCTCGGCAACCAGCGCCGCCAGCGCACCAACCGACTCCTCAATCGGCACGTTAGGGTCGGGTCGATGCATGTAGTACAGATCTATCACGTCCGTTTGCAGGCGTACCAAACTGGCTTCGCAGGCTGCTTTAATCGTTTCAGGCCGACCATCTAGAAAGCGCTTGCCGTCTTTGAAGCCCATCACACACTTACTGGCCAACACAAACTCATCTCGGCGATGACTAATCGACTCGCCGATGAGCTTTTCATTGTTACCCATGCCGTAGATAGTGGCGGTATCTAAAAAATTATAGCCAATGTCTAACGCATGCTGCAGAAACTTAACCGCTTCTTCGTGTGGCTGCGCAGGCCCATAGGCATGGCTAAGGTTCATACAACCCAAGCCCACTGGGTGCACTTCAAAAGAGCCTATCTTACGCGTCGCTGTTGTCATAACCGGGTGCAGTCCTTATGTTTGTTAAGAGATTCTTCTTTTCATCATACGAAACCTAAGCGTAAACAGGTTAGTCCGCTCACCGCAATCTACATCGTTCATATTTACGGTTCTTTTGTCTCTCATTGCGCTCACATGTTGATTGCTAGAGGAGCTCAGGCCATGGCGTCGATACTGGATGTGCTGGCGCCATAGTAGAACCAACACATCGATATAAGGTTTTGAATTTTACAGGAGACAAGCAGGGGTTTTAATGCGCTTTTAGCACGCAAAGTGTAGGGAGCTCCATCGAAGAAATCGTCTGGAGCCTTTCTAACATAAACCCTATGAGAGAGGACTCTCTAAAACTTTTGATCAACAGCTAAAAAGCGAAATGCCGGTTCCTCACTCAAAAAAGCGTCGAGCGCGGCTAATGTGCCATCTTCTTCTCGCCAAGCTAGATAGGTGTCATATTTATCTTGTGACTCCCATTTGCTTATCACATCAACCGCGGTTGAATCGGTAACTGTCGAACAAAGACTTAATTCGCTGCATCCGTCGTAGCTTCTCGTGTCGGGTAATAGGGCCTTGAACCAGTCGAGAAATTCAGCTTTTTTTTCAGGCTTAATTTTCAATTGCAAATTTACTATAACCATAATGATGCACTCCTTTTCTACTAATTATTTTGATTAAAACTGACATGTATTCATTTGGACCGTCGTGTTCTACAACCCGCCCCATTTTGCGGGGTACACCACAGCCCCCAGGGTGAGCGTCAAGTCTCCCTCTATCGACAAAATAAAGGAGAGCTGAGGCACCGCGCCAAAATTGTTAGATGTCAATGTTGTGGTTAGCGTTATCGCTATGAATTGACGCCTAAACAGCGCTTTCAACGCAACTCCAAGCTTACCTAGAGGCATTGTTTTTGAAATGATAGTTCGATTTTCGCCCGCAGATTCTCTACCTTGCACCTATTTTCGGCCTGACCGGGTCCCAGTACGAGCTCACCTTGTGCTTCGCCAAATAGATCTTCTGCATAGAAAAAGAGCGTTAATGCCTGCGCAAGGTCTCTTCTTGGCTCAAACGCCGTTGACATTATCATCTTCAAATACATCCTCGGTTTTTTACCCCAAAGCGCTCAACCACGATACTTTGGCAATCTGGGGAAATTGTGGTTTAAAGTGCTTATCTACTTACGTGCCAGCAACCCAGCCATTAGGAGAATCGAAATGAACGAGAGAATGATCAGATCAGGGAACGCCGAAATCTGCACTGAGGCTTTCGGTAACCCAGCCAACCCAGCGTTGCTATTAGTGATCGGCGCCGGCGCTTCGATGTTACGCTGGGATGAGCAACTGATCGCACGCTTTACTGCCGCGGGATACTACGCTATCCGTTTTGACAATCGTGATACGGGGCAATCATCAACGTACTCTCATGGTGAACCCCCTTACACACTCGCCGATATGGCCGCCGACGCGATTGCCGTGCTGGACGCTTACAATATAGAGCAAGCACATGTGATGGGGCGCTCCATGGGCGGCATGATTACCCAACACCTGGCGCTCGATTATCCTGAACGCATCATTACCGCAACACTGATCTATTCAACGCCATCCAATAGCATCGCGGGTGGCTGTGAAGATGAACTGCCCGGCATGACCGAGGCGTTGATAAAAGCCAACCAAGAAATGGCGCGCACGGACGGCACAGCAGCAGAACAGACCATGCGACAGGTCAAGCAACAGCAAGTTTTGCATGGTAGCCAGTTTCCGTTCGACGCGGCTAAAGGTGCTGCACTGGTCGAGCGCGAAAAAGCACGCGCCAACGATTTTCTTGCAGGTTCAATCAACCACGGCGTTGCCATCAGAAATTCAGACAACTGGCGCAGCCGACTTTCTGAAATAACGACACCTACACTCATCATTCATGGCACTGAAGACCCCATTTTTCAGGTAGCACATGCGGAGGCGCTTGCGGCCGAGATTAATGATTCAGAAGTGCTGTGGATAACCGGCATGGGTCATGTATTGCCAGAAGCTGTGTGGGATGTTTTTGTACCCCGCGTGTTGCAACATATCGGCCAGCGTTAGATGGCCCAATACATTGCTCCTCAAGCATGCCAACTACCAGAACTTGGTCTCAGCCATCAGCATTAAGGACATACCCGCTGCCGCCCCAGACACAAACAGGTTCCAGTCTCGTTGCTGGACCTTGAAGACGCGCATCACGAAAAATGCAATCGACAAAATAATGGCAACCACCAGAAGTTGGCCAAGTTCAATGCCAATATTGAAACCCAGCAGCGGAATAAATATCGAGCCATCTCCCATCAACAGCGCGCGGAAGTAATTCGAGAAACCCATACCGTGAATAAAGCCGAAGAACAACGCCATAAAGTAGATGCGCTGCATTTGTGATTGGCTAAGTTGCGCTCGGTGATTAATCACATTTTGGAGAGCCGTGAGCAAAATGGTCACGGGAATCAGAAATTCGATAATGTCTGAGCGAATGCTAACGACATCAGTCGATGCCAAGACTAACGTCACACAATGTCCCACTGTAAATGCGGTGACGAGAATGATGATCTTGCGCCACTGTTCTAGCCGGTAGACTGCGCACAACGCCACCAAGAACAGAATGTGATCGTATCCAGCTAGGTTGGATATGTGCTCAAAACCTATTTGTAAATAGAAAGGGAACGGTTGCATGACATCTAGTAAACCAATTGATGAACGGGCGTTTTCTTATTGAGCATGAGACTTCGAGAATCATCATCAATATGAACATAAACAACATTGCTTTGGTCAAAAAAAAGATCAGTAAAAACAGCGTTTTTAATTTCAAGTGACGTAATTTTTTCTTGCGACGGATAGCTAAAGGTTAACCCGAGGGCAGTATCATCACCTTGTCCATTTAGGCTCATACGCTTAATCTTTAGCGCTAATTGCTTGCCATTGGCCTTAACGTAAAAGTGACGATTGAGATAACCCAACAACATGCCCTCTGCGTGCGGTACTTCATCAGGCTGACCAAGGCCAAGCTCGTTGTTGTCCGGGTCAAAGACTAGCGCCTCATTAACATCCATGAGAAACAGCCTTAGCTCGATGGTTAACGTTTTTTCCGCAGCAGCATATTCAATTTGGCACAGCGACAATTTGAGCGGGTGCGCTTGTATATCGAAACAAAATCCCAGTAAAACGAGACAAAGAGCGACATGCTTATTAGCTTTCATCAGGCTGCAAGTTTTTATGCCTTTTGTTCAGCAAGCGCTTGCACCTCACGGAATACTCTAAGCACGTTGCCACTCCATATTTTACCGATCTCTTCCTCAGAGTATCCGCGGCGCACTAATTCTATGGTTATGTTCATGACCTCGCTGGCGTCAAAAACCCCCTCGATACCCCCACCTCCGTCAAAATCGCAGCCGATACCCACATGGTCGATACCTGCTACTGAAACAATATGGTCGATGTGGTCTGCAGCATGCTGAACTGTGGCTGGAGGATTAGGGAACTTCTGATTGATCTCGTTTAGTGTCTGACGCATTGCTGCTCGATCGTCATCTGTCATTTCGCTTGGCGGCATCATGTTAGCCCGGGCGGCTGCGATGGCAGCATCACGCTCTGGGTTTTCTGGCGCGGTACGCAAGTATGAGGCTAACATAGTGAGCTGCACCACACCGCCATGCTCCGCGATGGTCTTCAGCATGTCGTCGCTCATGTTCCGCTTGTGCTCGGTGACTGCCCGTGCGTTTGAGTGCGTAGCAATGATCGGCGCTTTTGAAATAGCAATGGTGTCGTAGAAAACATCATCGCTCGCGTGTGACACGTCAATCATGATGCCAAGGCGGTTCATTTCTTTAACAACGTCCTCACCTAGCTTACTTAAACCCTGATGCTCGACCCCTTTTGCGTCCGTTGCTGAATCCGCGAGATCATTATTAGTCGAGTGCACTAGCGTGATGTAGCGGACGCCTTTGTTGTAGAACAACTCGACGTTGGCAAGGTCTGAGCCAATGGGATAACCATTTTCGATGGCGATATAAACCGCACGCTTACCTTGTTTTTCCAATTCGACGGCGTCATCAGGTGTCAGCGCTAAACCCACGATATCGGCATTCGCCTCGGTAGATTCAATGATCGCGTCGATCATTTGTAATGCGAGCGCCTTCGCGCGACTGTCTCCATCGTCGTCTCGAATGTTCTGAGCAACAAACGCCGCAAAAAATATCGAATCGAGTCCGCCTTCAATCATTCGAGGATAGTCAACTTTTGAACCTGACTCGTTAGGATCGTGTCTCACCGACATATCAAATCCTGGTTCTATCATGCGCAGGGGCGTATCTGCGTGAGTGTCGAGCGTCAGAACGCGATCATGAATTGCTAATGCCCGCGCAACGAGTTGCGCTTCAGTTTCGGTTGCAGCGGTTTCTTGAGCGGCGGCTTCCTTTTTAGGCGGTTCGGTGCAGCTCGCAACGAAAAGCAGGAGACAAGCTGAAAATAGTGTTTGATAGCGCATGATGATTACCAGAAAACGACAGGGAATTTAAAAAGCCGTACCATTATCGCCTAAACCCGCCGGGCTTTGTAGTCGCGGGCGGTTTCTTGCTACGCATTATTTTAGCTGGGAATCCAGCGGCAGCACGTTCGAGTTTTTGATCTCGGTGACCGCGATATGTGAATGGACTTCTCCGATATGTGACAACTTGGTCAGTCGTTCTCGCGCAAACATTTCATAGTGTCGGATGTCTTTGACCACGATCTTCAACATGTAATCCCAGATACCCGCCATGGTGTAACACTCAAGCACTTCGGGTAGCACTCTCACTTCCCGCTCAAAGTCTTCCAGGTTGTCTCGTCCTTGGGCAGTCAAATTAACGGTGGCAAATACGACGACCTCCAACCCCAGCTTTTCGCGATTGAGCAGCGTTACCTTCCTGTCGATCAGACCCTGTTCCTCGAGTTTGTTGATACGTCGCCAGCAGGGTGATTGCGACATATTAATGCGGTCGGCGATCTGCTGTGTCGTCATATTTGCGTCCTGCTGAAGCAGATCAAGAATCTGGGCGTCTGTTTTGTCCATCTATACCACTATGTTGTTATATATTAGATATATTATACCCATAATAGTGATTAGTGGGGTTATAAAGCATAAATATATCTCTGACTTTTAGGTAAATTTGGTTTCCACATTTCCTCGCAATGGAGACCTCATGTCTACTCGTCTACGCGCTGTTTCTCTGGATGACAAATATGCCCTTGATACAACTCGGGCATACATGACCGGCGTCGAAGCACTGGTCCGCCTTCCTATGCTCCAGCATCAGCGGGACCTCGAACGAGGTTTGAACACCGCTGGATTCATTTCCGGATATCGGGGTTCTCCGCTCGGGACGGTTGATCAGGCGATGTGGAAAGCAAAGTCGTTTCTCGACAAACACAACATTCACTTTCAGCCGGGTGTCAATGAAGACCTGGCCGCCACCGCCGTTTGGGGCAGCCAACAGGTTAACTTTTCTGAGGGCGCAAAATACGACGGCGTATTTGGCATGTGGTATGGCAAGGGTCCTGGTGTTGATCGCAGCATGGACGTGATTAAACATGCTAATGCAGCCGGCACATCAAAGTTTGGCGGCGTGCTCGCTGTGGCCGGCGATGATCACGCGGCTAAGTCATCGACGCTGCCACATCAGTCCGAGCACATGTTTATCGGCGCCTCTATGCCGGTGCTTAATCCCGCAAATGTGCAAGAGGTTCTTGACCTTGGTGTTTTTGGCTGGGAGTTGTCTCGTTACTGCGGTGCCTGGGTAGCGCTGAAAGCCATTACCGAAAATATGGACTCGGCCATTTCCGCAGAGATAAATCCGGAACGCGTCAATATCGTGATTCCGGATCAATTTGTCCTACCTGAAGACGGGGTCCATGCCAGATGGCCCGATGTTGCTATTGAACAGGAACGACGCCTCAACAAGTACAAGATTTACGCGGCGCGGGAATTTGCCCGGGTTAACAAATTAAACCGGGTGGTGCTTGATTCCGATCGACCAAGACTCGGAATTATCACCACTGGCAAAGCGTATCTGGATGTCATGCAGGCACTTGAAGACCTCGGCATAGACGAGAGAAAAGCAGGCAAGATTGGCTTGCGGGTTTTTAAGGTTGGTATGAGTTGGCCACTGGATCCATTTTCTACTCACGAGTTTGCTGAGGGGCTTGAGGAGATTCTGGTCGTTGAGGAAAAACGATCGATTATTGAAGACCAACTTACCGGCCAGTTGTACAACTGGCCGGTCGATCGCAGACCCGGTGTGTTTGGTGAGTTCGATGAGACAGGTCGCGATCTTTTACCGAATCTTTCTGAGCTCACGCCCGCCATGGTGGCTCGCGCGATCAGCGCGCGGATCGCCCGATTCTATCAAGATGACTTGATTGAACAACGCCTGAAGTTCTACGCAAAAAAGGAAATGCTACTCTCTAGTCCGCGCGACAGCATTCAAAGAACACCACATTACTGTTCAGGTTGCCCGCACAGTACCTCAACGCGTATTCCCGAGGGTAGCCGCGCGCTCGGCGGCATTGGTTGCCATTACATGGGCACTTGGGAGGTTGGTGACCGAAAAGCAGAGACCTTCACGCAAATGGGTGGCGAGGGTGTTAACTGGGTTGGTCAGGCCCCGTTCACGACAACAAAACACGTGTTCCAGAACCTTGGAGACGGCACGTACTTTCACTCAGGGTTGCTCGCGATCAGACAGGCTATCGCAGCCGGTGTAAACATCACCTACAAGATTCTGTATAACGATGCCGTCGCTATGACAGGCGGCCAGCCGGTGGATGGCGCGCTTTCTGTTGAGCAGATGATACTTCAGCTAAAAGGTGAAGGGGTTAATCGTATTGCCTTGGTCAGCGATGAACCCAAAAGACATCAAGGTGTCACGCGCGTTGCTGGCCTCACTATCGATCATCGCGATGATCTGATCGTGATTGAAGAGGCACTACGTGACACAAAAGGCACGACTGTCCTGATCTATGAACAAACCTGCGCCGCGGAAAAACGCCGGCGCCGAAAAAAGGGATTGATGGAAGATCCAAACGTTCGGGTGCTGATTAATCCGGCAGTCTGCGAAGGTTGCGGTGATTGCGGCGTTCAGTCCAACTGCCTTTCGGTGATTCCATCTGAAACTGAACTCGGCCGAAAGCGGCAAATTGATCAGAGCGCCTGCAACAAGGATTACAGTTGCGTGAAAGGGTTCTGTCCGTCTTTTGTCACTGTCACCGGTGGCACGTTAAAGAAACGTCGGGCAGCAGAGGACGATTCGAGTTGGCAGGCTTTGCCGGAACCGGTTGTCGCAGATATAACGAAACAACCCTGGAACATTGTAGTGACTGGCGTTGGCGGTACCGGCGTGCTGACGATTGCCGCGGTTGTTGCCATGGCGGCACATATCGAAGGCAAAGGCTGCGCAACGATGAACCAGACAGGGCTCGCTCAGAAATTTGGCGCAGTGGTCAGTCATGTTCGCGTCGGTGAAAGCCAATCTGCGATTAACGCGGTACGCATTCCGGCAGGGGACGCAGACCTACTCTTGGGTTGCGACCTGATTGTTGCAGCCGGGGATGAGGCGATCGCCAAAGTTAACGTGCAGCGCTCTTATGCCGTGGTTAATGACTTCTCTTCCACAACCGCGGAGTTTATTTCCGATCCGGACGCTCAGATACCAAGTGACTCAATGAAAGCCTTGATTGAATCAGAAGTCGGTGAGGGCAAAGTCAGCTTTATTGAAGCCACACATCTGGCGACGGGTCTGCTAGGGGATTCAATTGCGAGCAACATGTTCCTGCTGGGCTTCGCCATGCAACGAGGATTGGTACCGGTATCACGCGAAGCATTGGAAGCAGCGATTCGTTTGAATGGGGTTTCCGTCGACTTCAATTTGAAAGCGCTTATGTGGGGCAGAAGAGCAGCACTTAAGCTTGAACCCGTTGAGGTCGCGGCCGGGAAACGCCAGGTATTTGAACCGCTGACTGATCTGGATGACATTGTAGCGGATCGCATGAAACGGCTTACCGATTATCAGTCTTCGGCTTATGCGGCTGAGTACGAACAGGTCATCGACGAAATCAGGGCTGCCGAGCAGGCGATCTCAGAAGATACAGATCTGGCCTATACAAAAGCGGCGGCTCGGTCATTGTTTAAGCTCATGGCCTACAAAGATGAGTATGAGGTGGCACGGCTCTACTCGAACGGTGACTTTAAGCAGTATTTGCAGCAGACCTTCGAAGGCACCGTTGCGCTGAACTTTCATCTGGCGCCACCGGTGCTCAGCCCACGAGACCCGACCACAGGCGCGCCGAGAAAGAGGCGCTTCCCCGAATTAACCGCCTATCTGTTTCGCTTACTTGCGCCTTTTAAGTGCCTGCGCGGTACCCGACTGGATCCCTTTGGCATGACGCAAGAACGGATTGAGGAAAGGCAAACACTGAAAAATTATCGCGCGCTATTTTTAAAACTCGCATCGGAACTGGACAAATACAATGTCCAAACAGCCGTTCAGATCGCAGAGTTACCGATGCAGATTCGCGGCTACGGTCATGTCAAAGCTGACAACCTGATCAAAACTGAAGCGCGTAAAGCAACCCTATTAAGACAGTTCCGCGGTGAACTGGTCCCACTGGCAACCGCAATAGAAGTTGCCGCCTAAAACGCTGGAGTATAAAAAAGATGAACCCTATGGATATTCGACACCATCCTGACTTTGATCAACACGAAGCGGTTGAAGTGATTCAGGATGAAAACCTAACCGCCATGATTGCGGTACACAACAGCAATCTGGGACCTGCGGTTGGCGGATGCAGAATGTACCCCTATGCTGTGCCGGGAGATGCCGTGACTGACGTGCTGAGACTGTCCCGCGGCATGACATACAAGTCTGCACTCGCAGGGCTGCCGTTAGGTGGCGGCAAGTCGGTCATTATTGGTGATCCCAAAGTGGCGAAGACCAAGAAGCTTCTGCACGCGATGGCTGACTTTGTTAATTCACTGGAAGGCAGGTATATCGCAGCTGAAGACTCTGGCACGTCGGTGTCGGATATCGCCACGATGGGTGAGCGCACAACATTCGTATCCGGCGTTATGAAAGATGATCAATTTGGCGGCGACCCATCCCCTCTGACCGCTTATGGTGTTTTTGTTGGTCTTCGTCAAGCGGTTTCCCACCATCTTGATCGCGACCTGGCATCCGTTCGGGTTGCTGTCCAAGGGGTCGGCAATGTGGGTATCCACCTGACCAAAATGTTGCTGCAGGCGGGCGCACAGGTGATTGTCGCCGATGTAAATCCTGACAATGTTGCAAACGCCAAAGCGCTGGGCGCTGAGGTCATGTCGCCGATGGACATTCACAAGGCAGATGTGGATGTGTTTGCACCCTGCGCAATGGGTGGCGCCATCAACGGCTCAACCATTAATGAAATCAGGGCAGACATTGTCGCCGGTGCCGCGAACAACCAGTTGGCGAGTGCTGAGATGGGTCAGCAGCTATTCGACAAAGGGATACTCTATGCACCCGATTACGTGATCAACGCCGGTGGCATTATCGATGTTTTTTACCAGCAGTGCGGCGATCGAAATCACGACAAGATTGCAGATCACATTGATCGCATCGGCACAACGCTTCACAAAATCTTCCAGACATCAAATCAGACGATGTTGCCGACCAATGCGATTGCAGACGAGCTTGCAGAGTCGGTATTTCGTGGGCAAGGGCAACAGGCGGTAGCGTGAGGTCGTGTTTGACTATTGTCGGTAACGCGCGCCAACACGTGCCTTGCCACGCAAATTCAGGAGCCGGACTGTCCAAAGGGCGGCCCGTCGATCATTGAACTTTGAAAACCTGATGACTTCGTCTTGCCGCCTCGGTGCACCTGCGCTACATTGGTCTAACAATTCCATCAACTATTATCGAGGCTTTATTATGGCTTTTATAGTTATGCGACAACTGACTATCGTGCTTCTGGGGTTTTATGCATCTGTTACATTGGCTGATCACCATGAAGCGAGTGATAACGAAAATCACACTTCTGCGGCTTGGCAAATTAAAGCCTATAGCACCGCGGCACCTGACTTTATCGGTAACTTTGCCACAGTGATAGGCAGTGACGGCTCTGTGCTGCGCGAAGGCAGCAACGGCTGGATATGTCAGTCGGCAAATCCGCGCCCGGTGCCAAAAACAGGATGGGGCTCTCCGCATGAGGCCATGGCTGCTTGCCATGACGGCGAGGGTATGAAGTGGATGATGGGCTACATGGCAGGCAAATCACCCGTGATGGAGCGAGATACCTTTATGTGGATGCTTCACGGTGACATGGGCGAGGACAACACCAAAGCAGGCGTGCTCAACAAGGAAGATGCGGCGCCGGGTCAATGGATTGAGTCAGGCCCTCATTTGATGCTGATGCCCAAAGACCCAGCAAGTCTCATCAATTACCCAACCAGTTTCAAAACGGGAGCGCCGTATGTCATGTTTGCGAATACGCCCTACGCGCATTTGATGATTCCTGTTTCAGATTATTATAAGTACCAACCTGAATCAGCGCCTAAGTAAGCGACCTCTGAGATTATTTGCTGCGGTCGCGCCTGCTTTCGCCCAGCATTGCATCGAGGTGTGAAACATTAGAAGGGGTATTGTTAGGGGTATATCGAGATCACTAATATTTTATGATCTCGATTATACTCCCAACGTCTCTACTGCTCGCGCGCCGCAAACCAACGCGCTTAGCGCATCACCTAATCGCCGTTGGGTTAATCAGCATTTGCACAGCGCCTTTTACCTTGGCTTGCCCTAACACAAAGAGAAACTCAAAGGCTTCATCTCGCACCAATGGTCCGGTGTTCATCGTTTCGAACATATAGATGCCGTTTTCTTTTAAATAAGTTATGTGTCCCTGATAGGGTCGTGTCGCAACTTGAGGCGGCACAACATCAACGCCCCAAGTATCGGCACCCACGGCAACCACTTTCTTTGAGGCCATATATAGTGCGACTTCCTCGGAGTGCCCCGGCTCACCGCTCACCCATGCCTCCGGATCTGACTTGAGTTTTGCGTCGGTCCAACCGGTGTG
>CBFHOH010000039.1:0-29608 GCA_965657335.1 Candidatus Azotimanducaceae bacterium | reverse complement strand
CGCGCGCTGCAATGAGCGTTGTTCGGCTACGCAATGTGTTTTTATTTCTGGCTGAAAGGTATTGATCATTAGTTTGTCGGTTAGTGCTTTCACGGCGATTACTCCTTAACCATCTCGTAACCACCTGTGCGATCACGGGTCGATACACATGGGAAAGCCATGATCGCGCGGTCTAGCTGCTTGACCCGTTGGTTATGACTCTGCGCCGCTCGAGTTCAGCTTGAATCTCCTCGTGTCGAGCCCTGGTTAGGCGATATTTTAGATAAAAGAAGACGGCGATTACGCCTGGAATGACCGCAATTGGTCCATCAATTAGCCCGAGGCTAAATATAGTGTCAGGGTCAACAGTGCCGGGTTCTGCGCCGACGGGAAAGTCGATTACGTCAATTGCGATACCTGCGAGTAAGTGACCGAGTCCGGACGACGCTTTGGCGAAGAAAGACCTCGCGGCATAGAAGATACCTTCTTGTCGACGGTGGGTGTTGAGTTCGTGTTCGTCTGCAATATCGGCCAGCGCTGACATAGCGCTAATCAACAGAATCACACCAAAAATAAGTGTTAACAGGTAAAAGACCATTAGGGCGGGCATTAGAGCATCGGTACCGTTTTCCGGGAATAAACCAAAGATCCGCAGTAGAACCGGTGCAGTAGCAAAAAAGAGTAAGAAAATTAACCCGACAATGAGCACCGGTTTCTTTTCAAAGCGATTATGCAAAGGAGCGGTGACCGCGTAGCCGAAAAGCGCTGCCAATAAACCCGCAAGTGCAAAGTATCGAATCTGGCTTGGCACTAACTCCCAGTAGTAGGTATTCATATGCAACCCTATCGTGTCTCTAGTACCAAGGGTTGCACTAAGCAGTAAATAGCCAATTAATAACATCAAGTAATTACGGTTGGTCAATGCAGATTTCAGGTCCAGTAAAAAACTGGTGAGGCTAAACCGTTCAATGTCGTCACGCATCGGCGGCAGCAACGGAATCACCTTGAGTGTGAGCACCGTAGAAGCCAGCATCACTGTGCCACCCAAAATTGCCGCGGAAATCGCTAGGCTCGGGTAAGCAGCGGCGTTGAGCAAACCGTTGTCGTATTCCGGCGTCTTATTAAAGAAGAAAGTGAGTGCGATGACATAGGTGCCATACCCACCGAGGCTGCCTAGTAGCGTGTTTAGGCTCATGATTCGGGTTCTTTCGGTGAAATCTGCAGACAATTCAGCGCCCAATGCGAGATGCGGAACATGGAATAAAGTGATGCTAGATCGCATAAGCACCGTCAACACCGTGAGCCATAGGAATAAACCGGTGTCACCAAGAAACGTGGGTGGTGAGTAGATGAAAAACAGACAAATCATCACGGGTAAAGGCGCAGCGAACATAAATGGGTGCCGTCTACCCAGCTTTGATCGCCAGCGGTCAGACCACGCGCCGACCAGAGGGTCAGTTACTGCATCGAAAAACAGTGCAATGGTGATCGCCAGTCCGGCAAGCGTGCCGGGAATGCCCATGATGTTGGTGTAAAAAAAGAAATTAAAAGCATTAAATGCGACGCCAAAAATAGTTTCTGCTGAGGCGCCGATGGCGTAGAAAAGCTTTAGCCTTCGGGGCACGCTATCTGCGTAAGCGCTGCTGCCAAGAAAAGACACACCATCATTGCTATCTGACATTTTTCGCACCCCGATAAAGACATTCACTATAGGCTATCTGCCATCGCAACGACATAGTGAAAGTTCTTCACCTGCAAAACTGAATCTTGCAGCCTTGAAGCGAGTACTTCAATGGGTCCGCGCAATGTTGATCAGCAGGCCTTCAAGCGATCATCTATGCAAGATGGGTGTTCCCATCTGAACCGCTGAAACGATAATGCTAGGCAACGTTTCTTAGGAAGGCGGAACACTTTCGTCGCTGGCCCAGTTGCCATGGAAACCAAATGGTATACGCTGTGGCAGTTTTACGCGTGCGACGTACCCGCGCTCAAAATCCTGTGCATCCATAATCACAAACTCGGCAGTCTCGTTGCCTTGATCATGCACCAACGTCATCAAGTAACCAGCATCTTCTGTATCTGAATTTTCCTTGGCAACGAAAACAGGCTCGCCCGCAGCTCGACCAGCGCCATGATCAAAAATCGTGCACTCGCCGGTAAGCAAGTTGTGCTTCAATGTCGGCCATGCTGCTCCTGGCACGTTGCTCGGTGATGCACAATAACCAAACTGGTAGGCCTGGTTGCCAACGTCATGACGATGGCGCGGAAATTCGTTTGGCCTTTCATCAATTACCTGAACGTTCATGCTGCGTGTGAGCGGGTGCACTGTCCACCGCTCAAGGCGAGAAGTCGAATCGCCGAACGGTCCGAGTAAATCGTGATCAAACATGGTCGGGTAGTTGCAAAGATCAATGGTGACTCCGCCGTCTTCATTGTCAAAAGCATTCATCGGATGAAAGCAGTAGCCCAGGGGAACGTCTATCCAGATGATGTCGTCAGCACGCCCCTCACGAGGTAGCAGGCCAATACGATTGCCGTAGTCGGGATTCCATTTGAAGGGAAAGCTGTGTGTGGTTGCCAAATCGAAATCTACGGTCACCGGCTGGTCGTAGATGATCACGTATTTATTGGTGAGCGACATGTCATGCATCATGGTCATGCCAGGCAGCGGCACGTCTACCGTTTTGCGCACTTTACCGTCAGTACCAACGACAACATACTGCACATGGTCCATCCATTGTGGCCAAGCGTAGACCATCGCATGCATTTCTCGCGTCACCGGGTCTATTTTAGGATGTGCGGTAAAAGCGCCGGGTAATGTGCCTTCGAAATTATTACGTCCAACTGTTTCCAGTTCATAAGTCAGCTCCACCGGACAACCTCCAGCTTCAACCATCGCCCAAGTTTTCCCTGCGAAGCCGCCAACATTTGTATTTGGTCCACTAGCGTTGCTGTTCCAATTTGGGCCTGCAATATCTGGCTGTTTTCTGAACTTGCTCAGTTCCGTTGACCCAACATAACGGTTTCGATACCACTCTGCGCGGCCTTCGCGCAGCCTAAGTCCATGCACCATGCCGGCACCAATGAACCAGTGATGCGTGGAAAGATTGACGTTGTCAAAAGGGTTCGGCCCATTACGTAAGTAGCGCCCGTTCAACTCTTTGGGTAATTCGCCTAACACTTCCAGATTAGTAGCGGTGATTTCTTCGGTAACGGGTGCATAGTTGCCCTGTAAATAAGGGTTGTGGAAAGCCTGTTTTGATGATTCGGACACGCTGTTTTTCTCCCAGAAGTTGTGTGGTTTAGCATGAAATTCATAGATGCGTGACGGGACTTTAAACTGCATTTTCGCAAAATGTCAAAATTCCGATCTGTTTAGTGAAGAGTTTAAAAACGGTTTAAACAGTGGCTGGATCCAGCTGGCGGCGCTTGTTATTTAGTGGAATAATCAGTGCAGTTAAAAGCAGTGTTGTTGTGGTAACAAGATATGTCAAATAGCAAACAGGTAGATGCGCTCATTGTTGGCGCTGGATTCGGCGGCATGTATATGCTGCACCGGTTAAGAAGTGCAGGGCTCAATGTACAAGTCGTCGAGATGGGAGATGGTGTCGGGGGCACCTGGTACTGGAACAGATATCCGGGCGCACGGGTTGATATTGAAAGTATGGAGTATTCCTATCAGTTCTCTGAGGAATTACAGCAAGAATGGGAATGGAGTGAGCGTTACTCTCCACAACCCGAAATTTTAGAATACGCGAATCACGTAGCCGATCGGTTCGATTTGCGGTCATCAATATTGTTTGAAACTAAAGTAACATCAGCTAAATTTGATGAAGTAAGTCATCGTTGGGCGATAGAAACCGACACAGGGAAACGGTTTGATGCACAATTTTGTATTTTGGCAACCGGATGTTTATCGTCGACTAACCTGCCGGATTTTGAGGGTCTAAGTTCGTTTCAAGGCGACTCGTATCACACCGGTCTGTGGCCACACGAGAAGGTTGAATTTGCCGGTCAACGCGTGGGAATTATCGGCACGGGGTCGTCGGCGATTCAAACGATACCGCAAGTTGCTAGGGAAGCCGAACATCTGACGGTGTTTCAACGTACAGCTAACTATTCGATCCCTGCTCACAATGCGCCGCTCGATCCAGCGTTCGTTGAAGATATAAAAACTAACTACAAAGCGTTTCGTGCGATCAATAGTCTGGAGATCGGTGGTTTCGGCGCGACAACAGATAGGAATGAAGATTCTGTGCTGGACGCAAACGAAGAGCAGCGTGAAGTGGCGTTTGAAGAGAAGTGGAATATTGGAGGTTTTGGCTTCCTATCGGCTTTCGGTGATTTAGTGATGACCAGTGAAGCGAATAATTTTGCTGCGGAGTTTGTTCGCAATAAAATCAGGCAAACCGTTGACGACGCCGAAACTGCTGAATTGCTCTGTCCAAATCAGGTGATTGGCTGTAAGCGAATCTGTGTCGATATCAATTATTTTGAGACCTATAACCGCGACAATGTGAGCCTCGTAAATGTCAAAGATGCACCGATTGAGCGAATCACTGAAAAAGGTTTGATTACGGGCGGCAAAGAATACGCGTTCGACTGCCTGATATTTGCGACCGGCTTTGATGCGATGACAGGCACGCTTAACAAGATAGATATTCGTGGACGCGGCGATCAGCTGCTAAGAGACAAATGGAGCGAAGGGCCCAAAAACTATCTTGGTTTGTGCACAGCTGGTTTTCCGAATATGTTTACGATATCCGGACCGGGAAGCCCCTCTGTGTTGACTAACATGATTGTTTCTATTGAGCAGCACGTCAACTGGATCGCCGATTGCATTTTCGATATGAAGGCACGAGGCGCTGAGGCAATCGAAGCGCAAGAAGATGCTGAGCAGGCATGGGTTCAGCATGTCAATGATCTTGCAGATGAGACACTTTACCCATCCTGCAATTCTTGGTATCTCGGGGCGAACATTCCCGGGAAAACTAGAATTTTTATGCCCTACGTAGGTGGGCTACCTCTTTATACCGAAAAGTGTAATGAGGTCAGGGAAAATGGCTACGAAGGTTTCAGTTTCGCTAGCTAGCCAACGCGGTGAAGGGCCACCCACAATGGCCCTGTGTTAGCTATATTTTTCCTGATGCTTTTTCATCGCATCGCGAATGAATGTTTTAGCGCGCTCGGCGTCCCCCCAACCTTCGATTTTGACCCATTTATTCGGCTCAAGATCTTTGTAGTGGACGAAAAAGTGCTCGATTTGCTGGAGCGTGATTTCAGGTAAATCATCAAAGTTTTTAATCTTGTCATACCGTTTGGTCAACTGATGGGAGGGTACAGCCAGTATCTTCTCATCACCTCCAGCCTCGTCGGTCATCATCAAGACGCCAATAGGTCGACAATTCATAACTGCGCCGGGTGTGATGGCCCGCGTACTGGAAACAATAACATCGATCGGGTCGCCATCTTCCGAGAGCGTGTGTGGAACAAAACCGTAGTTGCCAGGATAACGCATTGACGTATAAAGGAAGCGATCAACGACGAGCGCACCTGATGCTTTATCCATTTCGTATTTGATGGGTTCACCACCAACGGGAACCTCGATTATTACGTTGATATCTTCGGGTGCATTGTTACCGATGGTTATGGCTTCTATTCGCATTGTGTTTTAGCTCTGGGTCTCTGACTTTTAGAGCGGCGCATTATTCGGATAGTTTAGTCACAAATCAAGTACAATATATCAATCGGGAGAGTCTTCTTGATAACCCGTTGATTCGATTCACCACGGTACCCTGTAGCCACTATTCAGCACGCCCTCAGCCTTACGATTGTTACATGAAGTTATCCTCAACATGGCCTTTTAATCCCGCCAAAAGTCCCTTCTATTATGGCTGGGTTATTTGGGCATTTAGTACCTTGGGCTTCTTGTTCAGTATCCCCGGACAGACAATGGGAATGGCGGTTTTTACCGATGCTTTTATCGACGCTTTGGGTTTGTCGCGAACAGAATTGTCGCTGGCTTACCTCATGGGCACGATCGGGTCATCTTTGTTCTTGACCGCTGCTGGTCGTTGGTACGACCGGTTTGGAGGCAGGGTAATGATAACAGGTGCCAGTCTCGCTCTTGGTGTGATGGTGTTTTTTATCAGTATCACAGATCGGATCGCTTCATTTGTCGGCGGCGGGCTTATTCCGACGTTTGTATTGATTATGGCTGGCTATTTTGGTGTTCGGTTTTTTGGTCAGGGGGTGCTCACTAGCTGCTCGAGAAATGTGTTGCTGCTTTGGTTTGTGAAACGACGCGGTCTGGTGAGTGGCATCCGTGGGGTATTTGTCTCGTTAGGTTTTTCTTTAGCACCGCTGTTTCTTGCCTGGATAATTATCTTGTTCGAATGGCGTGGTGCATTGTGGTTTCTGGCGATTTTGGTCGGCGTTGTCTTTGCAATCTTGGCGTTGATCTTTGTAAGAGATGATCCCGCGTCTTGTGGTTTACTGCCGGATGGCGCTAAACCAGATGACAGCGCCGGGGCCTTGATTACCGATGTTGAAAGTAAAACCTTGGCCGATGCCCGAAGGTCGCCGGCTTTCTGGCTTTATAGCATGAGCCTCGGTATGCATGCGATGTTTGGCACCGCGTTGACCTTCCACGTTGTTTCAATTTTTGAAGAAGCTGGTCGCGGTAGGGTTGAAGCATTTGGATACTTCATCCCCTCAGCGGTTTTTTCTACTGTAACGAATTTGCTGGCAAGTTCGTTTGTAGACAGGCATCAGCTCAAACCATTTCTTATTGCCATGCTGGTTTGTTTCGTTATTGGTGCGTTTGGGCTGCTTAATCTCAGCGAGGACTGGGGTTATTGGTTGCTGGCATTTGGTTTTGGAGCTGGAGGCGGATTGTGGGGCGTTAATTCTAATCTCGCTTTTATTCGATTTTTTGGACCGCTGCATCTTGGTGAGATTAGTGGATTGAATACGTCCCTTACGGTTTTTGCCAGTGCGGTGGGGCCTGCCGCATTCAGTTTGGGTCTCGACTATCTGGGAAGCTACGACGCGGCAGTAAAAATCTGCCTTGTTTTGCTGAGTGTATTACTGTGTGCGGCAGTGATCCTAAAGCAGGAGGAGTTGCCATTTGGCTCATCTGTCTGAGCTTCGTGTTCGTTTGACATGACGGGCTAACCAGTCTTAGTAAAGCGTCTCAACACGGTAGCTGAGTCGTTTAAGCTCGCCGGGGTATGTTGTTTTGATAGATTGCTTAAGTGCTTCTCTAGCGTGACGAATGTCGACCGGTCTACGGTACAGGGCTAAAATGCCATTAGCGTAACGCGGGTGATGGAATAAGAGTGCATGCCTAAATAGTTTGCGAGTTTTTGCATCTCTGGCTGTGGTCCTCGCGGTCGTCGGTGACAAATGATTCTGAATCAGGATGCCATCTTCCGTTAATTTGCGGGATAACTGTTTGATCCACTGCCAATTTACTGCTTTCGGTCTTACCGGATCATCCGGGCCATCGACAAACAAATCATCCAGTAGCACGTGGTATTTTCCGTTGTTCTGCTCTATCCATTGGTAAGCATCGGCATGAATTAATGTAGCAATGCTCGCGTTGCAACCGAAAAAATCTTTGGCAATTCTGAGATGTGTTTTGTCGTATTCGATACCCGTAATGTCTGGCTGATCAATTAGTTGATTGAATAGATGAATTGCTGCGCCGCCCCCAACCCCCAGTATTAGGATTTTCGGCCGTTTGACAGGGAAATAGAGTGCCGGGACGACGAGTAGATCCCAGATGCCGCCAGTGAAGAGATGATGAGGGTTGTGCTGAGAATGAAAAGCGCCATTCGTGTACAGTCGGCGGGTTGCCCCGGCAGATCTGACTTCGTAGCGGGTGCTTCCTTTGTTGTGTTGCCAGACAATTGCCAAAATAAAGGGCCGTAAAAAATATCATGAGTGATTATTACCGGTGAGTCGAAAGAATCAACTTCCGGTAGGTATATCGAAAGTTTATCATGCCCTGCAGGGTCTAATGGCCCGTAGCATCACCTAACCCTGAAATGATATTGAAATATATGAGTAACGAAATGACGTGTTTCAGAAGTACCAATGATTTGAGAAAACTGAGTGTTATCTTAATAAGTTACCTGCTTTTACATACCCCTGTGGCTTTGGCCGAGAAAGCGGTGTTCGCGGGCGGCTGTTTCTGGTGCGTTGAAGCGCTGTATCAGGAACAAGCCGGAGTATCAGCTGTTGTTTCAGGGTTCACGGGCGGCACACTGAAAAACCCCACCTACAACGGCAACCACCGCGGTCACTATGAGGCGGTAAGAGTCACATACGATCCGTCGATTATCACTTACCAGGATTTACTTGATTTGTACTGGGTAAATATTGATCCCTTCGACAACAAAGGACAGTTTTGTGACAAGGGACCCAGCTACCGTGCGGCGATTTTTGTCCAAAATGAGAAAGAACGTGCGCTCGCCGTCTCGTCAAAAGAGAAGGTTATGGCGCGTTTCGGAGGAGAAACTGTCCATACAGAAATATTGAGCACAAAGCGGTTTTATCCGGTTGAAAGATTTCATCAGGACTATTACAAAAAAAATCCGATTCGATACAAGTTTTATCGTTCTGGTTGCCGACGTGACCAGAGATTGGAACAAATCTGGGGCGACGACGTTACCCATTAGGCTGATACGGAGCACATATGAGCTTGAGTAGAATCATCACTATAATTGTCGCTCTCGGCATTATTGGATCATTTTTCGCCCTCGATCTGGGGCAATATTTAACGCTGGAGTACGTGAAATCCCAGCAGGCGTTATTAAATGAGATGGTGCTGACACGTCCAGTGGAAATAGCCGCCATCTTCTTCCTTGGTTACGTCGCGGTGACCGCAGCCTCACTGCCCGGTGCAGCGATCCTGACGCTCGTTGCCGGTGCGATGTTTGGCGTCTGGTGGGGCACATTGCTGGTGTCTTTTGCTTCAAGTATTGGCGCCACACTAGCGATGTTAATCGCCCGCTTTATTTTGAGAGAACAGGTTGAAGCGCGTTTTGGCGCGCAACTCAGCGGCATTAACAAGGGTGTTGAAAAAGAAGGAGCCTTTTATTTGTTCACATTGCGGCTTGTGCCTTTGTTCCCATTTTTCGCCATTAATCTTTTGATGGGACTCACTAAAATCAAAGCGTTGACGTTCTTTGTGGTCAGTCAGATCGGCATGTTGGCTGGCACATTTGTCTACGTTAATGCCGGTACGCAGCTGGCTCAGATTGAGTCCATGGCAGATATTCTTTCGGTTGAATTATTGTTGTCCTTTGCGCTTTTGGGCATTTTCCCATTAATCGCCAAGAAGATTGTCGATATCGTTCGAGAGGGCAAAACCTTGAGGAAATGGTCCAAACCAAAAAGCTTTGATCAAAATGTGGTTGTCATCGGTGCCGGCTCAGGCGGGCTGGTAGCGGCCCTGATTGTTGCAACGGTAAAGGGCGGTGTGACATTAATTGAACGTCATAAAATGGGCGGCGATTGCCTCAATACAGGATGCGTCCCGAGTAAATCTCTTATTCGTTCGGCAAAACTAGCTGCCGATATTAAGCGAAGTCGAGCCCTTGGTTTCAGACCTATGACAGCTGATTTGGATTTCGCAGATGTGATGGAGCGTGTTCAGCAGATCATTAAGAAAATTGAACCGCATGATTCAGTTGAAAGATTCGAGAGCCTGGGCGTGAATTGTGAAATCGGAGAAGCCAAAATTCTGTCTCCTTATGCTGTTGAGATTAATGGCAAGGTCATTACAGCGAAAAATATTATTGTGGCTACTGGTGCGCAGCCTTTGGTGCCTGCTATCAAAAATATAGAGTCTGTTGAATATCTGACCTCAGACACTATTTGGGAGATAAGAGAGCAACCAAAAAGACTGGTGGTTTTAGGTGGTGGACCGATTGGTACAGAGCTGTCTCAAGCGTTTCATCGACTGGGCAGTGAGGTAACCCAGATTGAAGCTTTTGACAGAATCATGTCTCGCGAGGATCCTGAGTTTTCGCAAATGGTCATGAATTCCATGAAAGCGGAAGGCGTTGAGATCTTGACGGGTCACAAAGCGACTGAAGTTGTGATTGAAGGTGACGAAAAATTCCTTCGGATTGAATCAATGGCAAGCGGTGAAAGTCAATTGGTGCCTTTTGATCAGTTGCTAGTTGCTATCGGCCGAAAAGCAAACGTCACAGGCTTCGGGCTCGAGGATCTCGGTGTCGCCCTGACTGACCGAGGAACTATTGAGGTGGATGAATACCTGCGCACCAACTATCCGAATATTTATGCAATTGGCGATGTGGCTGGTCCTTATCAATTTACCCACACGGCATCGCACATGGCTTGGTATGCAGCCGTTAATTCACTCTTTGGTATGTTTAAAAAGTTCAAAGTGGATTACTCGGTGGTTCCCTGGGCGACATTTTGCTCTCCAGAGGTGGCGAGAGTTGGACTGAATGAAACAGAAGCCAATGCACAAAACATTCCCTACGAGATTGCTACCTATGACGTGGGTGAGCTGGATAGAGCATTGGCGGATGAAGAAGGTCATGGTCTGGTTAAGGTGCTTACTGTGCCGGGTAAAGACAAAATACTCGGTGTAACCATTGCCGCCGATCACGCCGGTGATCTTATCAGTGAATATGTATTGGCGATGAAACATGGTCTGGGTTTACGTAAAATTATGGGTACGATCCATATTTACCCGACCCTCGCGGAAATGAATAAGTTTGCTGCGAGTGAGTGGGCCAAACAGCATAAACCTGAGGGTTTGCTGGGTTTTTCTGAAAAATTCCATGCGTGGCGTCGTGGGTAGAATCTTTGGTGTGTTTTATCTACGATGTACGGTCTATTAAAGTGACCTATCAAAGGTAAAACATGACCGAAAAAATTCATCGCAGCGACATCTACGGCGACTTAAAAAACAGGGATGAAAAAGAGGCGGCTCCTCTTATCCCTGCCTCCACCGTCATTCTTTTGAGAGACGGGGCTAGTACCAACGATTCTAATGTCTCGCAGTCCGGTGAAGACATCGAAGTGTTAATGCTACAAAAAAATAAAAATATTAGTTTCGGTGGTATGTGGGTTTTCCCTGGCGGCCGAATAGACGATGAAGATTACGATAGCGACGGACGTGAAGCATCCGATCTAATGAAAGCTGCACTTGCCGCGGCAGTAAGAGAAACCGTCGAGGAAACCGCATTAAACGTTGATGCTGAAGATTTTGTTTATTTCGCACACTGGACACCGCCCCCGGCGACGCCTAAACGTTTTTCCACGTGGTTTTTTGCAGCTGAAGCTGACAACACTAAGACAGCCTCTCATCATATTGAAGTCGACGGCGAAGAAATTCTTAATCATCGTTGGATAAGACCACGTGAGGCATTGGCACTGCATGCTGACGGCAAGATTGACCTAGCACCACCAACTTGGCTGACCCTTTACCACATAGACAAATACCCGCAGGTAGATCTGGCACTCGACCGGTTTCGTAACACTGATGAGAAAATTTATAAAACTCACGTGGCAAAAGATCAATCTGGTGTTCGCGTCGCCATGTGGCATGGAGACGCCGGGTACGAATCATGGGATCCCGATGTAGCGGGCGATCGGCATCGATTGGTGATGCAGGAACATGGGTTTGTGTTCGAAAATACCGTCGAAGAGTACTAGGAAAATTGTGAGACATGTTGCTACCGGAATTTAGTTATACCTACGCAGAACTCGGTACGAGTTTTTCTGCTGCGCTTGAACCTACACCTGTTCCGGCCCCAGGGCTGATAAAAGTGAACGCTGAGCTTGCGAAGTCGCTAGGCTTCGATCCCGCAGTTCTGGAGTCTGAAAAAGGCATCAGTGTGCTCGCGGGTAACAACACTCTGGCAGGAACGAAACCCTTAGCGGCGGTATACGCAGGTCATCAATTTGGACAGTTTAATCCGCAATTAGGTGATGGCAGAGCAATACTGTTAGGCGAGGTGGTGACCGCGAATAAAAGCCGGTTTGATATTCAGCTTAAAGGCGCTGGGCCAACACCCTACTCAAGAGGAGGGGATGGTAGGGCGCCGCTTGGACCTGTGCTTCGCGAATATCTCGTAAGTGAAGCGATGCATGCCTTGAATGTTCCCTCTACGCGTTCACTCGCAGCTGTGACGACTGGAGAGCTCGTCTATCGGGAAGAACCTTTGCATGGCGCTGTTCTCACCCGCGTAGCGAGCAGTCATATTAGAATTGGTACCTTCCAGTATTTTGCCGCAAAGGGCATGCGAGACGAATTGAAACAGATGGCGGACTATGTCATCGAGCGGCACTATCCGACTGCGTTAGACACAGCCCAACCTTATATTGAGCTGCTCTCTAGGGTGGCAAAAAATCAGGCTTCACTGATCGCGAGATGGCAACAGTTGGGCTTCATACACGGGGTGATGAATACCGATAATGTGTTGCTGTCAGGCGAAACTATCGACTACGGGCCCTGCGCATTTCTGGATGTCTTCGATCCTCAACAGGTATTTAGCTCTATAGATCGAAATGGAAGATATGCCTTTCAGAATCAGCCATCGATCGCTCACTGGAACATCATGCAATTTGCGCAGACGCTATTGCCGCTTATCGATGATGACATCGACAAGGCTATTGAGTTGGCGCAAGCGGTAGTAGATGAATTTCAGACGTTTTATCAGACTGCTTACCAAAAGGGCATGAATCAAAAGCTAGGGCTAGCAGCTGATTGTGTAGCAGGACCAGAATTAGCTGACCAGTTTTTATCTTTACTGGCTGAGAGTCAGTGCGATTTCACCTTGGCATTTCGAAGACTCTCAGAGATTTGCCACGCGACACGTTCTGACGTCGAGAAGGCCGACTCGCCGGGTGGTGATTCCGTATCAGCACTGTTTGAATTTTCTGCTTCTTTCGATGGATGGTTGCAAGAATGGAAGCAGGCGCTTAAGACACCGGGTTGGGCAGCGACTGATCCGACAGAAGTATTTAGTGTGAACCCAGTTTATATACCGAGAAACCATCTGGTCGAAAAAGTGATTCTCGAGGGCTATCAGGGAAATTATCAAGTTTTTGAAGACCTGCTGACACGGATCATCAATCCGACGGTGTACAAAGCACAATATGCCGAATATGCCCGAGCGCCGGAAAGTGAAGAAATTGTTCGGCATACTTTTTGTGGCACTTGAGTTTGAGTAGCAAAAGCGATGATGCGCGTGAATCCTTTGGCTGGGTAGGGCTTGATTCGAGCGCGCCTAAGTACGCGGCGCAAAGGGAGTATCTGACTGCTAATAATGGTATTAAGGGGTTAGAAGTCGTCGACGCAGGAGACGTGGAGCGAGCAAGGGACACCTTTTATCGCGACGGGTTTGTTGCAGTCCGCAACCTGCTTACCCAACAGCAGCTTTCATTTATCCGTCAGGGATGCGATCGGGTCATCAGCGAAATCATGCAACTCGATAAGCGAGGGTTAGGCAACAGAGGGTCTCATCGCTATTCTTTCGGCAGCACAAGCCTCACTGGTCAGATGAGTCATCATCCTGAATGGGCGATGTTGCTAGATCTTCCAGACCTTGATGCCATCCTGACGGCCATATTCAATTCCGAAGATTATGTTTCGAGAGGCGCGGGCGGGGATTTTTGCCTACCCGGTGCAGTGAACTACCAACCACTACATTCAGATATGGGAGATTACCGCGAGCACAAAGATCAGGAGACAGGTGAGACAATTTATAAATCAGGCGCTTTCCAAGATCCGAGAGGTATTCTGAATTATCGTGACTTACCTTGTCCTTTTATTGCGTGTAATTTTCCGATGGTGGACTTTACGCCTATCAATGGACCGACACGGCAAATTCCTGGCACCCAGAATACAAAGGAACCCATACCTAATCTGGCAAACGAGCCGGAGTGGATGAAACTCAGTACTGTTTGTCCGGTACCGGCAGGAAGCGTGGTCATCAGGGACGTTAGAGCATGGCACGGTGGAACACCTAATCTCTCGAATGAAATCAGAGCGATTCCCAATGCGGAATTTTTTGCCCCATGGTTCAGGCAAAATGTACGTCCCTCACTACCGCAGAACCTGTTTGAATCTATGAGCCAACGTGGGCAGAACGTGTGTCGAGAAATTGTTGCGCCGGCCGGGCATCGGTTGACGCTGGGCTACCGAGACAATCTTGGCGGCACCCCGGAGGTGTTCCGTGATTAGCTTAAGCTTCGAATTTTAGACCGTTGGCGACAGTGACAATTTTTCCTGCGGTCGGTTCGCTGAAATGGGTGCCAATCACAAGCGTAGCGGAGTCCGCCAATTGCCCGAGTATCCGCGTGCGGCAACTGGCGGCAGCCTCAGGATCTTCATCAAAAGAAACTGTCCAATCTGGATGAGCAATTTGACAGGGGTGGTGCATAAAATCTCCGGTGATCATTGCATCTTGGTTTCGAGAAGCCAGCATGATGCTAACGTGTCCGGGAGTGTGACCAATCGTTGGTATGAGTTTGAGCTCTCTTGAAATCACATGGTCAGTTTCTACCAGATCCACGAGTCCAGCATCAAACACAGGCTTGATGGAATCAAGCATGATGGCTACCTGGTCTTCATCGGAAGACTTCGACCAATACTCGTATTCAGTTTTGCCAAATAGATACCTCGCGTTAGGAAATGTAGGCACCCAGGCATCGCCGTCCTTCATTGTGTTCCAACCCACATGATCGACGTGAAGATGGGTGCAAACAACGAGGTCCACAGACTCTCTGGTCCACCCTGCGGTCGCCAAATTATCTAGAAAACTGGTTTGCAGTGATTTGCCGCCAAGCATGTGACGGGGTTTGTCATTACCAATGCATGTATCTACCACTAGACGTATGCCAGGCGCGTCGACGAGAAACACCTGAAAAGCCAGCTTAATATAGCCTTCTTCAGTGACATAATGAGGGAACAGCCAATCAATTTTTTTGATCGCGTCCGGTGTCGCCGCCGGCATGAACGCGGTATCCGTGCGGTAGGGAAGTGGCATTTCCATTTCCAGTATGCGGGTAACCTTGATGTCGCCTATCTGCCAGCTATTGAGCATTTCAACTTTCCAACTGCTTTTGCAGGGTTGTGCGTTTGGTGATAGTGCTGAGTATACGCAGTCATAATCGTCTCGCCATCTAAAATACGCAAAACGCCAGTGTTGAGCGTGCTGCGATTGCCGATGTCGGTCTTGAAAACGTTTTGTTGGGGTTAGTAACCAGGATCTTGTAGATCGAGCAGAGGGAAGGCGCTAACGACTGAAGGCGAGGCTACCGGCGAAGCAGCGGTGATAAAGGTTGGGTCCAGTTCGCTAAAATCTTTGACGCCCAGCAGCGCCAGCGTGCCAGATATCTCTTTTTGTAGTAACTGCAGGCAGCAGATAAGGCCTTCGAGTCCACCGGCAGCCAATGCCCAAGCTTCCAAACGCCCGATACCCACAGCATCAGCGCCGAGCGCCATTGCTTTGACGACATCTGAACCGCGGCAGATACCGCTATCAAATGCGATTTCAGCGCGTCCATTCACAATATCGACCACTTCAGGTAGCAAGTCTATTGCACCTCTGCCATGGTCAAGTTGTCTGCCGCCGTGATTGGAGACGTAAACAACGTCAACACCATGATCAACAGCTTTCTCAGCGTCCTCGGCCGTGTTGATTCCCTTGAGGATGAGTGGAATATCAAATTTTTGCTTTATTCGCTCGACGTCTTGCCAGTTAAGGCTGGCTTGGTAGCCCATGTCACCGGGTGACGTCGGCGAGGTGGGGGTTACACCCTTTGCGATATCTCGTTCGCGCCGGCTAACAACCGACGTGTCAACGGTGAGACAGAAAGCCTTGTAACCGCTGTCGATAACACGCCGAATGATGTCGTCGACCCAATTTGCATCACCTCTAACGTAAAGTTGATAGACCTTCGCCGCATCTGAAGCCTCAGCAATCTCCTCAACGTCTGGCGTGCACACTGAACTCGCGATGCTCATGATGCCCGTATCCGCTGCCGCCTTGGTGGCGGTCGCACCGCCACCGGGATCAAAAACCTGCAAGGAGCCAACGGGAGCGAGCAAAACAGGCATGCTCATGCGCTGTTTGAGAAAGGTCGTCGACGTGTCTATTGAAGAGACATCATTCAGAACGCGTGGTTTGAACGCCAGCGAATCAAGCGACTGTCTGTTCCGAGCAACAGTGGTTTCAGTCTCCGTGCCACCGATTAGATAGTCCCAACTGGTCTGGTTCAGATTGCGTTTAGCTAGCTTCACCATTTGATGAAGCGTATGGAATGGCTTCTTCGGCAACTTTTCCCTCTCCCCGCGAGTTTTGGTTTTAGTCCAGTTCGCTGACCGAGCTAATGACTTTTGCAACGATGCCGTACTCAATAGCCTCTTCGGGGGACATCCAGTAGTCACGGTCGGTGTCTTTCTCAACCTGTTCTAACGGACGGCCGGTTTCGTCTGAAATCATTTTATTGACGCGTTTCTTCGTTTTGAGTATCTGCTCAGCCTGAATGCTGATGTCTGTTGCGTCACCGCGGGACCCGCCCGATGGTTGGTGAACAAGGTAACGGGTGTTTGGTAACGAATACCTGTTTTCTTTTTTTGCTGCAAGATAAATCGTTGTCGCGGCACTGGCGACCCAACCGGTACCAACAACGCGCACCTCTGGCTTGATGAACTTGATCATATCGTAAACAACATCGCCGGACTCAACATGACCACCGGGAGAACTGATATAAATTGTAATCGGATCGTCGTTCTCAGCGGCAAGTGCCAGTAATTGATGGGTCACAGTTCTCGCAACCCGCTCGTTGATCGATCCAAAAATAGATATTGATCTCGAGTTAAATAGCTTTTCGTCCATGAAGCTTGAGTTCCCAGGTTTTTCTTCCGAAGACTCTTCATCCATTCGAAAGTTGAGGTTTGCCGTGTTGGACATTGTGTAAGGTGTGGAAGTTGACATTGTTTCTGAGAATCCTTTAAGCGTGCATCGGTATAGTGGCGGTGAGCGCAATTCTGCAACACCGGTTCTTTCTTCAAGAATAGCAACGCGAGTCGGGTAAAGCTACACAGGTTGGTGAAACAACCCGCCACGGCGCTGACAACTATATGGGGATGAGATTGCAGTAAAACAAGTCGCCCGGGCTAAGCGGGAGTTGATCGCAAGCCGGTCAAACCCTACTGCGTTTTAATCGATCACACTGTCCGATATATCGGACAGTGTCGTATACGCATGACTTCATGAACGCTTTTTGCCGCCAGTCAAAAACCTAACTCATTGATAAATATGCAAATAACTATTTCCCCGTAGTGGCATGAAGCTTGCGTTACTAGTTGGCAGTGGCGTTAGAAGGGCGTGAAACAAATGACAAACGCGGTCCTCGCGCGGCACGAAATAAGCTCGCAACCATAAGTAAAAAGAAACCAGAAGATAGGGACCAAGCATGAGTCAACAGCTTGCCAGCTCTGAAGAGGCGGGAATGACCGACGGCGTACTAGCCAGCAGAATAACTCAGGGCCAGCGAGTTGCTGAAGTTGAATTGTATAGAAGATACCAACCGAAATTGTCGCGAATGCTCAAATCAATCGCGTCGAATCCTGCCGACGTCGCTGACATTCATCAGGAAGTTCTCAGGATAGTGATAGAAAAGTTAAGAGCGGGAGAGCTTAGAAACAAAAACAAACTGGGCAGTTTTGTGCTTCAGGTTGGTCGTTATCAGACGCTGGGTTTTTACCGCAAGCAGCGGCGGTTTCAGTTCTGTGAGGACATGGAATCTTACGAAGATTCCGATGCTAACGATCCGATTCGTGTCCAATACCGCGCGATAGTGCGGGAAGTGATTGATAGCATGGAGCAGCGTCGGGATAGAAGTATCCTGTATTTCTTCTACATTGAGGAGCAGGAAAAGCAAGACATATGCGAACGGCTTGAATTGTCGACATTGCACTTTGATCGCGTGCTTTTTCGGGCACGACAAAGATTCAAAACGAAGTGGTTAGACAGAACCGAAAAACTGGAGACTGACTAAGTAATCATGGAAAACTACAGAGAATATCACTCGATTGTAAAAACCTTCCTCGAGGAAGTTGATTCCGGCCAATTTAGCGATACGTCGGAGGAAGTCTCTTACACCCAAGCTGTCGGTATAGAAAATAAAATGAAACAAGCTTTTCTCAAGGTGCTAAAAGAAGATTTTGTTTAGCTCTGCGCTAACGCTCGGTAAACTTTGACGTCGCTATATTCCTTCAACTCGTCGAGATCAGGTATCGTTGTTGTCGTGATTCGGTCCAGAATCTCATAGCCCCGTAATTCAAATTGCTTTATTCGTGAATCAGCGATGAGAATTTCGTCTCCTAAGTTTGGCAATAACGCGAGTAGGGGAAAGTTATCTCGGTCGTATAAAACATCTGCCGCAACGACCACATCGACGTTGCCATCCAATTTGCTGATATCATCAATCTGTTGAATCTCAACATGATTCAAACAGGCATTTGCCTCAATTGCATCTTGTGACATTGGGTCGTTGTCGCAGGCGATGACGTGCTCGGCACCGGCCAAGCTCGCAGCGATGGCAACCACCCCGGAGCCAGAACCAAAATCAAGCACCGATTTACCTTTCACGATTTCGGGGTTTTGTAGTAAATGTCGCGCCATTACTTGGCCGCTGGCCCAGCAGAACGCCCAATAGGCTGGTGCTTCAAGAATCCGCAATACTTCATTGTCGGGCATTCTTCCCGTTGGGAAATCCTCGGAAAGCAGGAATAGGGACACCTTTGGACACAAGGGCAGCGGTGTCTGAACGAGTTCTGCCTGACTAATGGTGTCGCGAAGATTAGCGTCAATTGTTTGTTTGAGCGTGTCTAGTTGCTTTGTCACCTTGGCGCTGGTTCCGATATGTTTTTGGCGCGATCATTCTATATGAGAATCCAGTGCTTTACCTTGGCAGACTTATCTATGTAGGATAAATGTTTATTCACTCATTCAGCAGAGGCACACCATGGCGATAGATTTTCAGTTCAGTCAGGAAGTAGAAGACGCACGTTTGATGATGCGTGAGTTCCTGCAAAATACGGTTAAGAAAGAGTTCGAAATATTGCGTAACCGAGGAGATGCATCGCGGGATGATTGGTCGGTGCTAGTGAAGGAGCTCCGAAGCAGGGCGAAAAGCGAAGGTTTCTGGTTACCCCACATGCCAGAGGACGTTGGGGGCATGGGATTGGGCATAACAGCCGTAGCGGCGGTATCGGCAGAGGCTGCGAAAGTGCCGATGGGCCCTTACATTATTAACTGTCAGGCGCCCGATGAGGGCAACATGCACACGCTTTACCACTTTGCAACGGACTACCAACGTGAAACGTTTCTAAAGCCATTGTTGGAGGGTACCGCGAGATCTTGTTTCTCTATGACCGAACCAGAAGTCGCGGGTTCTGACCCAACGTTAATACAGACAGCGGCGGTTCAGGATGGTGATGATTGGGTGATTAATGGTCACAAGTGGTTTACCTCCGGCGCGAAGGGTGCCGACTTTGCTATCGTGATCGCAAAAACTGATCCTGATGCGAGTGTAGCGCAAGCTCGAAACTCGGCTTTTATTGTACCGCTTGACTCTCCGGGTTTTGAAATAGTGCGCGACGTTGAGACGATGGGTGGAAAACACAATCATCCGGAAGTTAGATATCACGATGTGCGTGTGCCGAAGGAAAATTTGCTAGGCGAGCGCGGTGGGGGCCATAAACTGGGTCAGGTTCGTCTCGGACCGGCCCGTCTGGCGCACTGCATGCGATGGCTGGGGCAGATAGAAATGGCATTAGAGATGCTGATCGATAGAGCTCAGAAAAGATTTGCCCATGGCTCGCTTCTATCTGAAAAACAGAGTATCCAGTGGATGATGTCCGACAGCGCTATGGAATTATATTCCTCGAAGTTAATGGTGCTGCACGCTGCCTATAAAATCGAGAATGGCATGGAATTTAAGCAGGAGGTGTCAATGGCCAAGCATCATGTTGCGAACACTTTGTGGCGAGTTGTCGATAGAGCAATGCAAGTGCATGGCGCGCTCGGGTATTCGACAGATACGCCGCTCGCTGGCATGATGCAGCAGGCTCGCTGGGCGAGGTTGGCAGATGGTGCAGATGAAGTGCATCAGATGCGTATCGCCGAACTCTTGATGAAAGCTTATAACGATGACGGGTCGATAAATCAGGGTGTAGGTGGTTTGCCGTTATAGTAAGTAACGTGAGTAACAAGAAAAATTAGGCGCGTTTTAACATACTTGTCAATTGCCAAGCAGTTGCTGAGCAAGTGAAATAAACGGGCTAAAACAACAGAGAGGTTTTCTATGTCAGTCACGGCAGCGAAGCAGGGTGCAGCTGTAGCAATATGCTGTTACACGAAAAAGATTTTCAGCAGCCTGTTTTTCTTCCTGTTAATTCAAAGCGTTAATGCGAGCGAACAGGAGGGAGATCTATACTCGATTGCTGAGGCCACTTCAGCCGATCGTATACAGCAAGATATTCAGCAGTTGGTTGATTTCGGTACTCGCCACACATTATCTGAAACGCAATCAGAAATCCGCGGCATCGGCGCGGCAAGAAGATGGATAAAGTCTGAGCTCGAAGAAATTTCCCGTAATTGTGGAGAGTGTTTAGAGGTCTATTTTCAGAGCGATATTGTCGGCGGCGTAAAGCGTATTCCCAATCCAACGGAAGTTGTAAATGTTGTTGCCGTGCTGCGGGGACAAACCGATCCAGACCGCTATGTGATTATGTCGGGGGACATCGATTCCAGAGTATCGGATCCTATGGATGGTACAAGCGATTCTCCCGGCGCAAACGATAATGCTTCTGGCATGGCTGGCGTACTGGAAGCTGCGCGTGTGCTTAGTAAGTATCGTTTTGCGGCAAGTATCGCTTTCGTTGGTTTGTCCGGAGAGGAGCAGGGACTGTTTGGTGGCAAAATTATGGCTGAACAGGCGCTCAGGGATGACTGGCGGATAGAAGCGGTGTTGAACAACGATATGATTGGAAATATCTCCGGTATCAACGGCATCACTGATAATGCAACCGCAAGAGTCTTCTCCGAGGCTACCCGTCCTCTCGAGACTGAGAAGCAAGCAAGAATGCGCCGTTTTACCGGTGGTGAGGTGGATTCGCCTTCGAGAAATGTTGCCCGTTACATTGACACTATCGCAGACCGCTACATTCGTAATCTAGATGTCATGATGATCTATCGTCTGGACAGGTTTGGTCGGGGTGGTCATCACAGACCTTTCAACGAAGTGGGTTATCCTGCAGTTCGAATCATGGAGACGAATGAACACTACGATCGACAGCACCAGGACATCCGGCAGGAAGGCGACCGACGCTTCGGAGATACAATCGATGGGGTCAATTTTGAATATGCGGCGAAAATGACCGCTCTCAATGCCGTGAGTCTTGCTGCAATGGCCTGGGCACCTGCACCTCCAGAGGACGTTGTGATTGAGGGAATGGTTGGACCCCATACAACACTCAAGTGGAAGATAGATGATAGTGCAGCGAGCTATAAGTTGTATTGGCGCCTAACGACTGAGCCGCAGTGGACCCGGAGTCGTGAAGTAGGACATGTGAACGCATTCACATTGGAAAATGTCGTAATAGATAACTATATTTTTGGTGTTGCTAGCGTTAATGATCAAGGCGTTGAAAGCCCTGTTGTTTTCCCTGGACCCATTGGTTCATTCATCTTCGTTTCGGAGGAGTGATTGATCTAAACTCACGCGCTCAATTTGGGTACCCACAACAGTTTGCGATCAGTCTTATTCTCGGCGATAGCCTTTATCGATTGCACGGATTTGCGGCATCAGGACTCCAGTAACAATAGTCAGTAAAACGAGAATAATGCCACTGGTAACGAGCCCGACCTGTATGCTGATATTATCGACGAGGTAGCTGATAGGTAGTACTCCTAGTGGCATAAGTCCATGTGACATCATATCGATGCTCATAACCCGTCCCCGCATACGCTGACTCACCTGTAGTTGAATCAGGCTCCGGTTCATCGACATGTTTATCGCCGATGCTAAGCCAATAAAACCAATGACCGTCGCAGCAAGATAAAAGTCGATTGTGATAGCAAAGACCGCGACACCAATTCCCCACATGATGCTCGTAATCAGTACCCAGTAGCCTTTTCTTTTCAGATTTCCCAGTTTTGCCAGCATCAGTGAACCGGCGATTGCGCCAACGCCCATGAATGTCATCAGTAGGCCAAGGTCATCTGGCCCACCTTGCAACACGTCTCGATTAAAAGCCGGCAAGAAAGTGTTAATTGATAAACCGAACAGGAACGGAAATATTGACAACAGAATCAACCCGCCGACAATCTTCGACTTAATAACGTACTGAACACCTTCAATTAAGTCGTTGATGGGTGATTTTTCGCTAGTCGCGGTCGGCGTCCCTTTATGTCTAATCGGCATCACGGTAAAGGCAGATACTAGATAGAGTGCGGCCAAAACGATATATACCAGACCGACGCCAAAAGACGACGACGTGTCACCATCGGCAAAAATGGCAATCATAAAACCAGCCAATGCCGGGCCAAGAATACGTGCGAGATTCCATGACGCAGTGTTGAAGGCCATTGCATTAAACATGAGTGATTCGCCAACTATCTCTGGAATGAACGCAGTTCTTGCTGGTATTGATAGCGCCATTACGGTGCCATTGAATAATCCCATCCAGATGAAATGTTCAAAAGTGACTTCTCCATTCAGAACGTAGTAAGCCATGACAAGCGTGGCACAACCATTGGCAAAAGGTCCCCAGCCAATGATGCCTTTCTTCTTTACTCGATCTGCGAGCACGCCACCGATTGGCGAGAAGATCACCTGCGGCAGCATAAATGCCAAGGTGACATAAGTGAGGCTCACGGCTGATGAAGTCATCTCGTAAACCAGCCAACCTCGGGCAACGAGTTGCATGTTCATGGCGAATGCAGAACCAAGCATGCCAATCCAAAGGAACATATAATCACGCTCTTTTAAAGAGGCGAACATCGAATCGTCGACGGGGCTTGGCATGTCTTGCGTGATATCTACCTCAGTGGAGGGAACAGATTCGGGACATGAGTTCTTACCTGGTTTGCTCAATCAAGCATCCAGTTTTCTACCCGTATTTTCCTGTCTCATGGGAAGGTTACATCTCCGTAAATTTAAGAATAGCCCGTATCTGCATTGAAAGAGAATCCAATACTTCTGCAGCGATGGTCACTTGTTTATTGGCTTCATCGAACTGGCGCACCTCTATTGCCTCGCGCACGCCAGGAATGGTTTTGACACCGTAGCCCGTGTAGAAACCCGGCGCATAGATATGATGTTTGTACCAGCTTCTGCCGGTGAGTCCATGTGGTCGTGTCAATTTTCGCTCAGTCAGGTAGAGCATTTGATTCACTTTCACTTGATCTTCAGCCGAGAGCATTTTGTTGCCTGATGTTCGATCGTATTTTTCGGCAGCTATTTGTAATCGTCCTAGCGCGTTTTTTAGCGGTGCGAAGTTCAGGTGTGGTACTTCAGCTTTACGTGTGGGTGCTTGCAGGCTTTTTGTCGGGTCCAGTGCAAGCTCAAAAACGCCTTCGTCAAGTTGAGCATTGTGAATACGGGTTTCTTGCCGCATATTTTTGATCAGCGCCTCAAGTTCCTCTATGTAGAGTGCTACATTGTCAGCGAACCCAACAAAGTCAAACGGTAGCAGGGGCGCGTTGGCAAGTCTTAATGTTGCGCGACCAGCCACCTTCGCAAGCACTTCTCCGTAGGTAAGATCGGGATCTCGCCATGTCGTGTAATGCTCATAAGTATCATAAAGTGTGTGATAGCTGCCGCCGTTGCCTTCACCGGAAAACGAAAGGTTTGCCGAGGCGATCCCCAAATGCTGGAGGAAGGGGGTGTAGTCTGATCCTGAACCAAGCGGATAAAGCCTAATATCGCCCCGATTAACGGTTTCAGCTTTCTGTCGTTTATTGCCACTGACTGCCAGGCGCGCTTTGAGACGTTTTTTGAGAGATACGTTTGTCTGCGGATCATTAACATCAGTTGCGACCTGATTAAAAAATTTCTCTAGGGTATGACTTCCGCCCATGGAGAGAAAGCCTCTGCTGTTGCCATCGGTGTTCAGATAAGCGACGGCGTGTTTTTTAAGATCTTTCGCGTTGTCCTCAACCCATTCGGTTGAACCGATTAAACCGGGTTCTTCAGCGTCCCACACACCGTAGATGATCGTTCGCGCAGGAGGATTGCCGTTTTTTGCGAGGTGAGCAATTGCTTTTGCCTCAGCCAGTAGCGCGACCATGCCACTTAAAGGGTCAGCGGCCCCGTGGTTCCATCCATCATGATGATTCCCGCGAATAACCCACTCATCGGGATAGGTGCTGCCCTTCCATCGAGCGATAACATTGTATGCAGTGACCATGTCCCAGTTAAATTTCAGTTTAAGGCGCACTTTCGCGGGACCCGGCCCCATGTGATAGGTGATCGGCAGTCCGCCGGCCCACTCTCGCGGCACAGTTGCCCCACCCATGGCCGAGAGTAGCGGTTGCGCATCTTTATAAGAGATAGGCAGCACGGGTATCTTGGTAATGGTCGAAGCATCTTTTTGTTTAAGCCTCTTTGCCTTTTTAGTGGCGCCAATGCCTGGTGTTAACACATCGCCTGGATATGTCGGCATATCCATTACAGAGCCTCTTTGCACTGCTGTTTCATGCTTGTAAGGGCCCTCCGGATAGGTGTCGCCGATGACGTACCCGTCATCAGCCGGATCAGAGTAAATAATGGTGCCTATTGCGCCTTTCTCGGCAGCAAGCTTTGGTTTGATGCCTCGCCAGGATTTACCGTATTTAGCGATCGCTATTTTGCCTTTAAGGCTAATACCGTATCTTTCCAGAAGTGCGTGATCTTCTGGTCGACCATAGTTGATAAATACCAGCTCGCCCTCAACGTCACCATCTATTGAAAATGCATTGTAGGGTGGTAACAACTCCGTTTGTTCTGACGTGCTTGCATCCTCTGCGAGAGAATCCTCTTTCAGGGAGGCGGTGTATTGGCTTGGAGAGACAAGTTCAAGCAGTCGCTCTCTTGGAGTCGGCAACAGTATTTCGTATTTCTTAATCTCAGTTTCGTAACCCCATTCCTTCATGAGGCCTGCCACTTCCTCTGCAATCGCTTTGCCTGCAGCGGAGCCGACATGATGCGGTTTCTCAGAGAACTTCTTAAGCCAGATGTCCTGCTCGGTTGCGTTGATCCGGCGATCGAATTGGGTTTCAAGCTGCCTTTGTCGCTGGGCCGAAGCCTGATCAAAGCCCGCAATGTTTTCGGCGCTTGCCGTCGTTACTAACAAAATGCTTGAAAAACAAAAGCTGGCGGAAATTCGAGGAAGTTTCAAGCGCCAATAGGTCGTTGGAATAAGTTTCAAATATCTGTTCATTGCGATTGCCAAAACGAAGGGTAACGCATTAAACATGCCGTAAAATTTGTCCGATTGCAATTTTGATCACGTGACGTCAGAACCGCGCCAGTTTTTCTTAACGGGCAGAACCACTAATCAGCCGACGTCCATCTCGGGTATCAGAAAGACCGAACGAGTCCTGTCGTAATACAGTAAAGCAGCCTTGATGAGCGCCGTCGCCAGTTGGCGTGTAAAGCGTTCAGGCGGTTGCACTGGGTCAGTAATCAGCATAGTGTCGGGTTAACAATATGACATACCTAAATAACGAGGCAGAAAACCGCCTCGACTGTTTGTTTTGAGGTGCAGTATCCCGGATGGAAAAAAATAAGAATCCCGGACTAACACGGGAAAAACAAAAGCGGACATCCAGACGCGAGGTGCTACGTGGAATTGCAGGCGGGATCACTGGCACTGCAATGGCTGGAAGCGCCTTTGCAGCAGCTGACACAGGATCGACCAAGATCGATAAGACTCATGGTTACCTTCCTCCTGATGTGCCTAGCTGGTCGAAATCTCTTGGGCCTGGCGTCGTAACTCACCCCTACGGGCAGCCATCGAAGTTCGAAGCTGACGTGGTTCGTCGAAACGTTGACTGGCTTACTGCCGACCGAATTGCATCGGTGAGTTTTACACCTATTGCCGATATTAAGGGTATTATCACGCCGAGCGGGCTCGTATTTGAACGACATCACGCAGGTATTCCAGACATTAATCCGGATCACCACCGACTGATGATTCACGGGCTGGTTGAACGGCCGTTAGTGCTGTCGATGAGTGATCTGATGCGTCTGCCCTCCGTGAGTAAGATCCATTTCTTGGAGTGTGCTGCTAACGGTGGTATGGAGTGGCGTGGGGCGCAGATGGATCGGGCGCAGTTCACGCACGGCATGATGGCGTGCTGTGAGTGGACCGGTGTTATGTTGTCGACACTTTTACAGGAAACGGGTGCGGCGTCTACTGCCACCTGGTTGCTTGCTGAGGGCGCCGACGGCGCTAAAATGAGTCGTAGCATACCGATGGCCAAAGCAATGGATGATGCGATGATCGTGTTCGCTCAGAACGGAGAGGCGCTAAGACCTGAACAGGGGTACCCGCTACGGCTGTTAACACCGGGATGGGAGGGAAACACCAGCATAAAGTGGCTGCGACGCCTCGAGTTGGGCGATCAACCGTGGCATCACAGGGAAGAGACATCGAAGTACACCGATCTAATGGCTGATGGTCAAGCGCGAGAATTCACTTTCGTGCAAGAGTGTAATTCGCTAATCACAACGCCCTGTCCGGAGAATCCGCTACGCGAAAAAGGTAAATACCAAATTGAAGGTTTGGCATGGTCTGGTCGAGGCAAAATTAAGCACGTTGACGTGAGTGTTGACGGAGGCGTCAATTGGCGCGAAGCCAAACTGGCAGGGCCGGTATTCAATAAAGCATGGACGCGGTTTAGCTTAGAATATGACTGGGACGGTTCGCCCGCGTTATTACAAAGTCGTTCGATGGATGATACGGGTTATGTTCAGCCTACCTATGAACAGCTCAAGCAGGTGCGGGGCACCAACTCAATTTATCACAAGAATGCCATTCACACGTGGCAACTATTGGCGACAGGAGACGTGGTAAATGTTCAGCTCGCCTAAGATTGTTACTGTGGTAATTCAATCTTTTTTTTACCTCACTTGCTCTTTTGTGCATCAGGCGATTGCCGCTGACTCGATTGCAACGCCCACCGGATATTACGGTGTAGGAAATGTTCCCAGTGCCACCGAGATTGCCGGTTGGAATATCGACGTCAGCCCCGACGGTAAAGGTTTGCCACCGGGGCAGGGGACTGTAGAAACTGGAGAAATGATCTACGACGAAAAATGTAGTTTATGTCATGGCAGCTTTGGTGAGGGAGTCGATGGGTTTCCCGTACTCGCTGGCGGTGAAGGTTCTCTTACTGACACGCGACCAATAAGAACCGTTGGAAGTTACTGGCGATATACCAGCACACTATGGGACTACGTAAACCGAACTATGCCGTTTAACGAACCTGAATCGCTAAATGTTAACGAGGTATATGCGCTAGTGGCCTATGTGCTGTATCTGAACGATCTGGTTGACGACGAATTTACGCTCAATGAACAGAATCTCACGCATATTCGTTTGCCCAATGAATTGAATTTTATCTCAGACCCTCGGCCGGACGTGGCGAATGCGCGTTGTATGAACAACTGTAAAAATAGCGAGGAAGTTGTGATCGCGAGCTCTGTCGTTGCTAGCGTGACTGAAGAAAAACCATTGGAAGTCACGTCCCCTGAAATGCCAGTTGTAGGCCAAGATACTTATGACCGCTATTGCGCGCTATGCCACAAGTCAGGATTGGGTGGCGCGCCGATAGTTGGGCGCGAGGATGACTGGATTGATCGATTACCCTCTGGCATTGTCAAGATGACTCAGAATGCCATCGATGGATTCTCCGGCAGCTCTGGTATCATGCCTGCGAAAGGCGGATTTGTTAGTCTGACGGAGACTGAAGTTGGCAACGCCGTTAAATATATGATGAGTAGGAGACACTGATTGATCATCCGAGCACCGCAACTGGTTGTTGTCCTGCTGTTTACGTGGGCTGCACTGTTCTTCGAATCTGTCCATGGAGAATCTGATGGGCCAAATAAGGCGCGAACAGAACACGTCAATATTGAGAAAGGAAAAGCACTGGCTTTTGATCGCAACCTAGGTAATTGTCTGGCCTGTCATTTCATTGCCGGTGGCGAGTTGCCGGGTAACGTTGGCCCCCCTTTAATACAAATGAAGTTGCGTTTTCCTGATCGTGCGGTGTTGCGTGCCCAGATCTGGGACGCTAAAAATAGAAATCCTGATACTGTCATGCCACCCTATGGCAGACACGGAATACTAACAGAGCAGGAATTAGATCTGGTTGTGGATTACATCCACGAACTTTGACGGTTAAAAATAGACAGTGAGTGAATATGATGGGTAAACAAATAACTAGGCGGGGTCTGTTGCAAGGACTCGCGGCATTTTCGTTCCTCGTAACATTACCGCTGAAGCTCATGGCACGAGCATCGGAGGCTTTTGAATCAACACGCGTAGACCGGATTTATGCGGAGCTCTTTGGTGATATGAAAATCGAGCCGAGCAGTGACGTAAAACTAAGGGCGCCCGAGATAGCCGAGAATGGCGCGGTGGTGCCTATCTCGATTTCAACTAACATAAGCGGGGTGCAGTCGATCTCGGTTGTGGTCGACAAAAACCCAACACCGCTTTCAGCAACCTTTCAGCTTGGCCCTTCCAGTCCGCCGGAGATTTCAATGCGAGTGAAGATGGGACAGAGCTCTGTGATAAGGGCGCTGGTTCAAACTGAGGCTCAGGTTTATATGGCGAGCCGTGAGGTCAAGGTAACTATCGGCGGTTGTGGCGGATAGTTCAGAAAAAGGGAGAGAATGATGGCTGCTAAACCAGTAAAGCTAAAAGGTAAAATTAAGAACGGCGTTGCCGAAATGAAGGCATTGATGCCGCACCCGATGGAAACGGGTACACGACGAGACTCTTCCGGCGATCTTGTTCAAGCGCACTATATCGAAAGTGTCACCTGCGAACATAATGGCGTTGTGGCGTTAAAAGCTGATTGGGGACCGTCAGTGTCCAAAAACCCGTATTTTGCTTTTAAGTTTTTGAATGCCACATCGGGTGACAAGGTCAAAGTGAGTTGGATCGACAACAGGGGCGAGACCGCCGACAAAGAGATTACGCTGAAGTAATGAAAGCTCCTAAACGCATGTGCGGAAAATCAGACCGGTTATTTAATATCGCTCCGTTGACAGCCATGAAGACAATCGTGCTCACATTGGCTTGCCTGTTAGTTGCCTTGCATGCTCATGGCGCTGAAAACACGCTTGAAGACAGTACGAATGCCGCTGAAGACAACCCAGAAGCTGATCGCTTGGCGATGGTTGAATACTATAAGAAGCGCTTTCCTAACATCGAACTTGCCGAGCACAACAACGGCGCTTATGCCATTGATGCAGGCAAAAGAGCGCAATGGTTGGAAATAGAAGAATTTCCTCCATACGAAATAGATGTTGATGAAGGCGAAAATCTATTCAGTATTCCGTTTGCAAA
>CBFHOH010000038.1:0-31875 GCA_965657335.1 Candidatus Azotimanducaceae bacterium | reverse complement strand
GTGAGTCGACATCGGATTTTTACTGAATGGATTGATCCCTCTATTCTAGATGAGTCCACTCCGGACATTCGGGACCCGGAACTCAATCTCTATGACCCAGCCAACCCGAACCAACCACCCTACTCGACAGCGTTTTTAACCACTTTTGCAGCTGCTCAGGTAGCTAGGAATCGACGCATCACCGCTTGGGTCAAAGAAAAGCTTCTATCAGTTAAGGCATCTGAAAATCCCAATGGCGAATTCGCATTCACGGTTCATGGCACAATGGCCGATCCGAGATGGCTTGATGCGACCATTGAACCCAGCGATCGCGCGCCCGGTACTTGCTATCTCGGGGATCCGAAAACTGTCAACGATGGTCCCGTTGGCCTTGCCAGATTTTGCACACTGCGCAGTTGGCTCAGCCAATGGAGCATTGACGATGCTCCCTGCGATGCGATCAGTTCGGGGGCAAAAATCAGCATACCTTCACTGGTCATTGGCAACACAGCAGACGACGCATGCACACCGAGCCACACAACAAGACTCTTTGATGCCATCGGACACAAAAATAAGCAGCTGCACATGGTAAAGAACGCAACCCACTACTACGCAGGACCGAATGGTCGAGCTCACCTTCAAGAGGCAAGCGGTATCATTGGAGATTTTCTGAGGGCATTGTAGCCATCTAGATTGCAGGAGTCGCAGAAGAACTATTTGGACAAAACTAACCTTTTCTCACTCCCCTCAATCCTGTAAAAAACGCGTTGTTCACAAATTGATCTACAAGTAACTAGGAGTAAACAGATGTCCGCATCGGAACGCAAAGACACGCCGGAACAAGCCGAGTTTAGAGCTCAGGCACGTGAGTGGCTTGAAAACAATCACCCGGGCCAACCCAAAGTCCGGCTGCCTCTGGGCGCACTGGAGTTAAGCGATCCCGAGGCGCTTGACTACCTACAGAAGTGGCAGGCATCTGCCTATGATGCGGGTTTGGTCGGCTCAGATTATTCCACCGATTGCGGCGGTGGCGGGCATACTGATTGCCAATCGATTGCCAATCAGGAGATGCAGCGCGCCAAGACACCATTTCTACCCAACATTATTGGGTTAGGTATGGCTGCGCCCACCGTTTACTTTCATGGCCAAGAGGAAGTTAAACAGGAGCTGCTGCCGAAATTACTATCGGGGGAAGACATCTGGTGTCAGGGGTTCAGCGAACCAGGTGCCGGTTCTGACCTTGCTAACCAACAGACCTTTGCCGAGAAAAAGGGCGACAGCTGGGTCATCAATGGACACAAAGTTTGGACGTCTCTCGCTCACTTCGCAGACTGGATGATTTTGCTTTGCCGCACCGACAAAAGCGACAAATACAATGGTCTGTCTTATTTTGTCGTGCCCATAAAATCTGCACTAGGCAATGGGGTCACGGTTAGACCGCTGATTAAAATGACGGGAGAGACTGGCTTTAACGAAGTTATTTTCGAAGACTTGGTTATTGAGGACAAATACCGACTCGACGAAGTCGGTGCTGGTTGGAAAGTAGCGATGACCACGCTTGCACACGAACGAGGTGCTGGCATGCTAGTAACGCCCGCTGCTGGCGGCATGACACAAAAAACAGAGAAAAGCGCGAACACCAGCAGCCCCTCTGCACTTATCGAACTCGCAAAAAATAGTTATCGAAATGGCAAGACGGCCGCTGACGATCCGTTAGTCCGTGACGATATTGTCAAAATGATCATTCGCCAGGAATCATTTAGACAGAACCAGCGACGAGCCGGCGTTCAATCGTTACTCGATCACCCTATGCGCCTCGCGTTACAAAACAAACTGGTTGGCACTGAATACAATCAGGATCTCGCCCAACTCGCGTACGACATCGAAGGACCTGCCAGCAGTCTATACCTGAACGACGAGCATGCACCCGGCGGTGGTGAGTGGCCGCTGGCATACATGAACTCATTTGGCGTCACCATTGCGGCTGGTGCAAATGAAGTACAACGAAATATTCTCGGTGAGCGTGTGCTTGGCATGCCTAAATCGAAGTAAGGGGAAAGATTCAGCAGCTAAATTCTTTGCTGACAACTGCAGCGCCGACAAAATTCACAGTCAGGTAGCAGAAGACCCAAACATTCATAGGAGCATCGAATGCATCTGGGACAAAGGGCTGTGGCAGCAAATCACCGAACTAGGATGGACAGCGGCCTGTGTGCCAGAGGAAGCGGGCGGCCTAGGTATGCCTTTGGTTGCCGCCGTGGCAATTGCTGAAGAAGCCGGCAAAGCGGCGTTTCCGTCTCCGCTCATTTCTACGATGATTGCGAGCTTTGTGCTCAAAGAATGTCATTCAGAGGCAGCCACCAAGGCGTTAGGAGATATCGCCAGTGGCGTACCCATGACCCTTGCAGTAACCAACAAACAAGGATCATGGGAGCCTTGCGATACTGATGTTACGGCAACCGACAGCACACTCAACGGCACCGCATACTTTGTGCAGGATGCCCAGAAGTGCGATCAGTTTGTCGTCAGTGCGGCCACATCAAAAGGCGTGGCTCTCTTCCTAGTCGATGCCCGCGCAGCCGGCGTTTCAATCACGCCCGATGGCATTATCGACCTAACAAGAGATCAGGCTCACGTCGCATTTGAAAATGTCGCAGCAATTGAACTCGCAGCCCCTGGCACTGGCGAAGCCAGCCTCGCGTCAGCGCTACCTGCGATCCAGACGATCATCACCGCTGATATGGTTGGTGCCGGGGAGTGGTTGTTACAAACAACCGTTGACTACACCGCGACACGTGTTCAGTTTGATCGTCCGCTAGGCTTCTTTCAGGCAGTTAAGCATCCACTGGTGAACGTCATGCTCGAAATTGACAGATGCAAGTCGTTAGCTTACAACGCCGCCTGCGCACTGGATGTCGCGGAAAGTCAGTCTGACAAGGATGAGGCTGCTAAGTTTGCGCACATGGCTAAGGCCAATGGAGGAGAAATGGCTGCGTTCTCGTCAAGCCGTGCGGTACAGTTTCACGGTGGTATTGGCTTCACCTGGGAATGCTACGTACACCTTTTCTTCAAACGGCAGATGCATAACCAAATGTTATTTGGAGATGCAAAATACCACAGAGCCAAGCTTGCTGACATCCTGATCGGCAAAGCCGCCTAGGCATTTTAAGCGACCCCTCGCAGGAAGATTTTTTACTTTTTGTGGGGGGATCCCCTTACAGGCAAAGCTGTAAGGCCTTTGCGAGGAATGTATGACGAGGTCGCAACCTCGCCATCACAGAATCAGCATGTCTGCGACGTTTTTTACCTAATGGTTTCGATGTCCAGGTCAACAGCTTCTATGATCAATTGGACCTTCTCCAAACCTCGATACTCATTAATATCAATTCGATATGCCATTCGCTTCATGCGCTGTTCGATCAATCGATTATGGTTGAAAGCAATCGCATCAATCAGCTCGTCATCTTTCAGCAACCTCAACTTGAGATGTCTGCCTCCCAAAATACGTTGATCAATAATCTCAAATTCGCCATCAAACAGCGGCTCAGGAAAACCCTGTCCCCAAGGGGCTGCGTCCGCGATTTTTCTCGCTGTGGCGAGGTTAAATTCACTCTGAAGTTCGCCATCACTGACCACCTGTTGCTCAAGATCTGCTTCAGACAAGCCTTTTCGCGCTTCAGCATCAAACAATGATGCGAACTCGTCAAACCTGGCAAGCGGCAGACTGAGGCCTGCGGCCATTGCGTGGCCACCAAACTTGCTAATTAACCCGGGATTGGCCGTCGCTATCGCATCCAAAGCATCACGAACATGCAGCCCATGAATAGAGCGCGCCGAACCTTTAATTTCCGTATCAGAAACTTTTGCAAACGCAATTGTTGGGCGGTGCACACGGTCTTTTATTCTAGACGCGATAATACCCACCACACCTTGATGCCAAGACGCATTATAAAGACAAACACCATATCGATCGGCTTTTCCAGATTCACCATTTGAGGCGACTGCGGCGTTCACAATTTCGATCGCTTGGTCTTTCATCTCATCTTCTATCGACCGACGTGCTTTGTTAATGCTATCTAACTGTTCTGCCAGCGCCATTGCCCCTGCATCGGTTTCAGACAATAAACACTCAATACCAATCGACATATCTTCCAGACGACCCGCCGCATTTAGTCTAGGTGCAACACCGAAGGCGATATCTCTGGCAACCAGCGTTTTCAGATGAGTGCCGGAAACCGCAAGTAGCGCACGGATCCCCGGTCTGATTTTGCCTGCCCGCATTCTTCTAACGCCCTCGTTTACGAGCACTCTGTTGTTTCTATCAAACGGGACAACATCGGCGATGGTGCCAAGCGCAACAAGATCAAGATAATCTGCGAGCAGCGGTTCCGAAAGCTGCGCTTGCTCAAACCACGACTTCTCCCGAAGTACTTGTCGAACCGCCGAAAGCAAATAGAAACTTACGCCCACACCCGCCAGCGCTTTACTAGGGAAGGCACACCCGGCCTGATTTGGATTAACGATTGCTGTTGCAGCAGGCAAGACATTACCAGGGAGGTGATGGTCGGTTATGATTGTTTCAATACCCAGGGCACTGGCCGCAGCGACACCGTCAACACTAGAAATACCGTTATCAACCGTCACGATGAGCGCAGGTTGCTCTTTTGCCGCCACAGCGACAATTTCAGGTGTCAGTCCATAACCAAATTCGAAACGGTTAGGTACAAGATAACCGACATCAGCATGGCAAGCGCGCAGGCAGTGCACCATCAGCGCGGTACTTGTTGCGCCGTCAGCGTCGAAGTCACCAACAATCATGATTTTCTGTTTTTTGACGATCGCCGACGCAACCACATCGGCAGCCTCACGCAATCCCTTCATCGAGTCCGGAGACAACAAGTTACCGAGGGAAAAATCTATCTCTGATCGATCAGTAATGCCCCGTTGCACAAATAATCTGGCGAGCAGCGCACTATCCAAGTTCTGCTCTAAATCAAGTTCCAGTCGCGCGTTGGATGCCCGCCTGACAAGGCGTTTCAAAACATCTCTACCCGAATGCGAGTGATGTCGCCATCGACCACACCCATCGCCTGAAGCTTTACAATCGCTTCATCAACATTGCGCTCGACCACGCCGTCTGTCACCAGCGCGATAAGCGCTCGTCCTGACGTTGCGTCTTTTTGGATCATGGAGTCGATACCGATACCGTGCTCACTCAGGGCCGTGGTAATTCTCGCCAGAACACCGGAATCATCATGAACCTTGAGACGCAGATAAAAACAGGAAACTGTCTGCGTTATCTCAATGATCGGCAGCGCTTGCATCGCGTCGGGTACAAACCCAAGATTCTGCACCGAATGAGTTGCCGAACTGTCCTTTGATATGACTCTAGAGAGGTCAATAAGATCACCCACAACAGATGAGGCTGTTGGTCCGGCGCCGGCACCCGCACCGTAATACATCGTCGCACCAGCTGCATCGCTGCCAACCATCACAGCATTCATCACACCAGACACCTGAGACAACATCTGGGCCTTAGGTACCAGCGTTGGATGCACCCGCAACTCTACTCCCGCGACCTCACCCGCCTGGCCGTTCGGAACCTTTCGCGTAATACCAAGGTGCTTGATCTTAAAACCAAGTTCATCGGCATAGCCAATGTCTTCGACCGTTACTTTGGAAATACCCTCTGTGTACATCGCTGCAAAATTGAGCGGCACACCAAACGCCAGCGAGCTGAGAATTGTCAGCTTGTGAGCAGCATCAATACCCTCTACATCAAACGTTGGATCCGCTTCGGCGTAGCCTAATTCCTGCGCCTGCTTTAACACTTCTTCGAAACCTCTGTTACCTGCGGTTTCCATTTCACTCAATATAAAATTACTGGTGCCATTAATGATACCCGCCACCCAGTGAATCTGATTGCCCGCCAGACCTTCACGCAGCGCTTTAACAATTGGAATACCACCAGCGATGGCAGCTTCGAACATAATCGAAACGCCTTTAGCATTAGCAAGTTCAAATAGCTCATCACCGTGGACTGCTATGAGCGCCTTATTAGCGGTTACTACGTGCTTGCCGTTTTCAATCGCCTGCTTTACCAGTTCCAACGCAACTTCGTCACCGCCGATTAGCTCGCAAACAATATGAACCTCAGGGTCATTCACAACATCAAATACGTCACGACTGACTTTGACACTGCTTAGATCGCACTCAGGATGATCCCGTCGACACCCCACATGGGAGACAGCTAGTTCAACCCCTGTCTTTCGTGCGATTTCCGCGGCATTGGCACCGAGCAAATTAAAAGTACCTGAACCGACCGTTCCCAGCCCACAGATACCAATATTCACCTTTGTCATAACCTAAGTCCCTTAATATGTTTCGGCTTCAGCTTGCTGATGTAGAGGCACTATTCTGAAACATCTTTTTTATTCCACGCAGCGCTTGCCGCGTTCTATGTTCGTTTTCAATCAGAGCAAACCGCACGTGGTCATCACCGTATTGACCAAAACCAATACCGGGTGAGACCGCAACTTTTGCTTCTTTTAACACAAATTTAGCAAATTCGAGCGAGCCCATGTCTGCAAACTGCGGCGGTATTTTTGCCCAGACAAACATGGTCGCCTTTGGTTTTTCGACCTGCCAACCTATTGCATTCAAACCTTCGCAGAGGACGTCGCGTCGTTTTCGGTACATTTCACGATTTTCTGCAACACCACTCTGATCACCTTCAAGGGCAGCAATTGCGGCAACCTGAACCGGCGTGAACATCCCGTAATCGAGGTATGACTTCATGCGTGCCAGCGCGCCAACTAACGTCGGGTTCCCGACACAAAAACCGATTCTCCAACCTGGCATGTTGTAACTTTTGGATAACGTGAAAAACTCCACAGCGACGTCCTTCGCGCCTTCAACCTGCAAAATCGATGGCGCTTTGTATCCGTCAAATACGAGGTCAGCGTAAGCAAGGTCCTGCACCACCCAAATATCGTTTTCCTTTGCTATAGCGATTACTTTCTCGAAGAATTCGAGATCGACACACTGGGTTGTCGGATTTCCCGGGAAATTCAGCACAAGCACCTTTGGCTTGGGCCAGCTGGTCGCGATTGCTTTTTCAAGCTCAGCAAAAAAGTCGACGCCGGGCGCCAGCGGCACGTGTCGGACATCGGCATCTGCAATGACAAAACCATAGGGATGAACAGGGTAAGAAGGGTTCGGCACTAGCACTGCATCTCCCGGCCCGAGCACGGCCATCGCGAGATGCGCAATACCTTCCTTTGAGCCCAGCGTCACAATCGCTTCTTTTTCTGCATCCAGATCAACATCGAAACGTTCTTTGTACCAATTGCAGATCGCCTGTCTCAGCCTGGGAATACCCTTCGATTGAGAGTAACGGTGCGTATCGCCACGCTGCACCGTTTCGATCAACTTGTCGACAATATGTTTTGGCGTGGGCTGATCAGGATTGCCCATCCCGAAATCAATGATATCTTCCCCGCGCGCCCGCGCATCCTTCTTCAGCGCATCCGTAATACTGAAGATATAGGGTGGCAGTCTCTTTATTCTCGGAAAGTCGTCCATAATGTTTGTTTAATACCTGTATATTTAGATTCTATCTTGTTTTATTGATGCACGGTGCCTGGGTTCGGGCACATAAATTCTTACAACGACACCCCCAACGGTCAAAAAAGCGACGGATGCAATAAACACCGCCTCATAGTGCCAGAACGCCGCGAGCAACCCGCCTAATAACGGCCCGATTGTACCCGCCGCTTCAGATGCCATATTCGCGAGCGCTATTCTAACGGGAAGATCTTCCCTGTCACCAAATTCTAACGTTAAATTCATTGAAGCGTTCTGAAAACCCTGAATTGAAGCACCAACTCCGACAAAAACCAGCACGGTAATCAGATAACCGTCTGCCGACATCAATAGCAGCGTAGATGCAACCCACAATGCAATCGACATTAAAAAAGTATCCCGAAACCCCCTGCGATCTGCTATCGCGCCCCAGACAAGATTTGAAATGGTACCAGACATGGTAAACGCAAAGGTCACCACCCCGAGGGTTGCTCCTGTTAGGCCTATAGACTGCCCCGCGTACAGAATGTAGAAAGGCATCGACATTCTGCCCATGGTTGCGAGAGACCTTGCCAGAAAATATCTAGTAAAGGCGGGGTCATCCCTGAGCAGTTGGGGCACATCACCAAATCGTTGCTTTAAGCTCTGCTTGAGTTTTACCGTTGGAGGCTCCGGTTCTCTGACAGCCAAAAGCATTAGCAGGCCGATTGTTGTGAGGATAAACGCGACCAGAAATGTCCACGAATAGCCAGCAGCTGTCGGGTTTTCCCCGATCAGATAGGTGCCGCCGAGCCAAGCAACAATTGCTGAGGTAATACCGGCGAGAAAATTACGCAGCCCGGTTAATCGACCACGCTTAGATACGGGAATAACTTTTGACATGAGAAAGTTAAAAATCACTCCCTGCATACCTTGAAATGCACCAAGCAGCGTTAGACATATTAGAAGTGCAATTAACGTTGACTCTCCGACCATGAACAAGCCGGCCAAGGAGATTAACAAAATCGTAGTGCGCATTAATCCGCCAATCAAAAAACCGAGCGGCAGAACTCTCTTGCGGCTTTCAATTAGATTGGCACCGAGCATCGGAGTCAGCATCATGCCAAAGGCTTGCAATGATAGTGCGAGGCCAACCATAAACTCAGACCCGCCTGATAACAGCATGATATAAGCTGGCAGAAACGTCGGCGCATTGATTAGCCGAAAACCAGTCTGCCCCAACATGCCGTGAAACAGATGAGCAGAAAAATTCCAGGTCAGATTTCGTTTGACTTCGATTTGATAACGCCGCTCAGCTCGCCTGAGGGCGGGAGAATCAGATTCCAATTGGTTGACTCGGGCGCGCAAACACCCCTTAAATGAACAGTTATGCGTGATTTATTGCTGATTATAGCAGAATAAGGCTGCTATTTTTGACGACTTTACAAGCTCAAACAGCAGCAGAACTGAAATAGGTCGTTAGATTTTTGCATAAAAAATACTCTCTCTTCCTGAATGAAGAGAGAGTGTGGAACTATCAGGGGGCGAGTCCTAGTACAATTGCGAGCTGTGCTGCGGGCATATAACCGGCTTGCAGTTCACCGCTTTCGTAAACTAATGCCGGTGTTCCTGTCACACCCATATCACCACCCAGTCGAAACTGACGGGCAACAGAATTGACGCAAGTACGCTGTTCTATCGCAATACCGGCTTTTGCTTCAGTCAGCGCTTTCTTCGGATCGTCCGCACACCAGGCAGACACGATTTTGTCATAGGAATCCGAGGGCACACCCGCTCGTGGATAAGCAAGATAACGTACAGCAATGCCCATCCGGTTTAGCTCAGGGATCTCTTGGTGTAACTTCCGGCAAAAGCCGCAGTCGATGTCTGTAAAGACCGTAATAGTTGCCCTTGTTTCGCTCTTCGCTGGCGCATAAACCACCATCTCTGATTCATCGATACTCGACATGAGCGCTTTGCGCTTGACGTTTCGCCCCTCTTCCGCGAGGTTGACGAAGCGCGTGTCTGTAATCTGGAATAAATCACCGACGATAAAATTCTCGCCATCTTCTGTCACGTAGAGTATCTGACCACCTGGTAATTCAGCCTCCCAGAACCCCTTCAGTTGACTGCGCGTAATATTGTTGATGGGTATCCCTGCGTTAGCCTGCTTCAAACGCGCCCGTACTTCATCGGCTGATGTTAACTCGGCCGCCATGAGCGATACACCAGACATCAGTGCAACAGCAGCAGTCGCATAACTTACCGCCGTTACTAATCCGCGACGCAGGTTAATCATTAGTTTCAGAGTTTGAAGCATAAGATATCTCTCTTTTACTTACAGATTGTAGAAATGAATGGTGAACGTTTCGTTTACTTTGCACCAGTATAGCGCCCAATGGCCTAAGCAGAAACCTGACAATCGTAGAAATACGGCCGTTATATCAGGAATATTCCTAGCCAACTGATAAACATACATCTAGAAAGGGTGATTACAGCGGTGGGCATTTACCCAAAGACCATCACCTTATCCGCGTGGATGGTGCTCCGCGTGGAGCTCTTTCATACGTTGTTGAGCGACATGGGTATAAATTTGTGTCGTTGAAAGATCGCTATGGCCAAGCAAAAGTTGCACAACTCGAAGATCTGCACCGTGATTCAGCAAATGTGTTGCAAATGCATGTCTCAATGTATGAGGAGATATCTTTTTTTGAATCCCAGCGGCATCGGCATGTAATTTAATTCGATGCCAGAATGTCTGACGCGTCATTTGCTTGCCGTGGTTGCTGGGGAAAACAACCTCTTGGTAAAGATTCTTCTTGAGCAAATCGCTCCTCGACTCTTTCAAGTAGCGCACCAGCCATTGAATGGCCTCTTCACCCATTGGCACGAGCCTTTCCTTGCTACCTTTACCCATTATGCGGACAACGCCCTGACGAAGGTTTACCTCGGTTACTTGCAGCGCCACAAGTTCAGTGACTCTCAAGCCGGTAGCGTACAACAGCTCTAGCATGGTGCGGTCTCGCATGCCTATTGCGGTAGAGATATCCGGCACTGTTAACAGTCGCTCGACATCTGTTTCAGTCAGCGTTGCCGGTAGCGGCCTACCAAGCTTGGGGTTTTCGATCTGCAAGGTTGGATCTTCGCTTATCTTGTTTTCACGAAGAAGATAACGATAAAGGCTGCGCAGGCAGGATAAGGCACGCGCGGTAGATCTCGCGGTGATCCCCGCTGCAAGACGATCTGAAAGATACCGCAACAAATCCTCGCGTCTAACGGCCTCCAGCTTGCGGCCTGACAGACTGTCGTCAAGCCACGCTTCGAAGGCTCGGAGATCCCGGCCATACGATTCAAGCGTATTGTTGCTCAGGCCTTTTTCCAACCATAGGCTGTCGAGAAACTCTCGTACTAGTCTGGCATGTGGTCGCTTTGAAACCGGCTGAGTCTTTTTCACAGAAATTTACTACCGATTACTGGGAAAGTGGAAACGATAGTCTACGTTGTCATGGTCTAGAAACACAAAGGGGAGGACGCAGATGAGAACCTTACGCCCACAAAAAAGCGCCGGAGATTCGGCGCTTTTCTCAATTTCTTCGATTTGGTCGTGTTGAGAGCCGAAGAAAAGGCTTTCGACCACCTTCGGGAAATAGACTATTTCTTAGCGAGCTTTTCTTTAATTCTCGCGCTTCGACCGCTTCGCTCTCTGAGGTAGTAGAGCTTCGCTTGTCGAACATCACCACGACGCTTCACTGAAATACTGTCTATCAGCGGACTGTGTGTTTGAAACGTTCTTTCAACGCCGACACCGTGTGAAATTTTACGCACAGTGAATGCTGAGTTAACGCCACGATTTCTGATGCCGATGACAACGCCTTCGTATGCCTGAAGACGCTCGCGGGTGCCCTCACGAACTTTTACCTGCACAGTCACCGTATCACCGGGGCTGAATTCTGGTAGATCAGTCTTCAACTGGCCATTTTCAATGTCTGCAATAATTTTGTTTTTCATTACTTTTTCCTTAAACAATCACTACCAGAGTAGTCTTTTTTACTTTCAATTCTTGCCGCTATCGCTATCTGCTTGTTCGGCAGCAAACTCGCTCAAGAGCACCGTATCATCCTCACTCAACTCAACATTCGTCATTAAGTCAGGTCGTCGCTCGTGCGTTCTTCCAAGCGCCTGCTTTCTTCTCCATCGTTCTATCTGTTGATGATTACCGCTTAACAACACGTCCGGTACGGTCTGGTTTTCTACCGTTTCCGGCCGCGTGTACTGCGGGTAGTCGAGTAGCAGTGGTTGTTCCGACTCACCACTAGCAGTAACAGCAAATGAATCTTGCGCCGCCGAATCTTCATCACCCAATACACCGGGCAACAATCTGGTTACACCGTCTATAAGCACCATCGCCGGCAGCTCACCGCCACTAAGCACATAATCGCCAATACTGTACTCTTCATCAATCACAGTATCGATAAGTCTTTCATCGATACCTTCGTAACGCCCGGCAACCAGAATCAGCTTCTGCCTGCCTGCTAGATCTGCCAAACCGGCCTGATCAAGCTTTCGTCCCTGCGGGGACAAGAAGATAACTTTACAGTCATCTTCACCATCAATTTTCGCCGCCTCATCGAGCGCAGCTTCAATCGCCGCCTTGAGCGGCTCGACTTTCATCAACATGCCAGGGCCGCCGCCGTAGGGCTTATCATCGACTGTTCGATGCTTATCCCTTGTGAAATCCCTAGGATTCCAGGCTGTAATTTTAAGCGAACCCTTCTCAACAGCCCTGCGAGTAATTCCATACCGCGAGACTGCTTCAAACATCTCAGGGAACAATGAAACGATCCCCACCCACATCGGACTCACTCCTTCGATGACTGTTGCTTTAATTCCGGTAAGCCTGAGCAAGCCGGGGTCATTGCAATCTAGTAGTCGGAGGCCCAATCGACCAGCATGTTACCTCCGGCCACATCTATACTCTTGACAACCTTTCCCTCTACGTAGGGAATCAATCTCTCTAAATCGTCGATGCTACCAATGTCAGGCACCACGACTAACACGTCATTTGCTCCGGTTTCCAGCAAATGACTGACATGGCCAAGACACTCGCCCTGCTCGTTCTGCACCTGCAGATTTTCTAGCTGATGCCAGTAATAATCTCCGGTTTCAAGCTTCGGTAGCAGCGCTCTGTCTACCCAGATCTCAAAACCTCGTAACGACTCAGCTTGATTTCTGTCTTCAAATCCCTTGGGAAGCGCAATGACGCCTTTACCGTGCGCTTTTCCCGACTCAAACTCTAGCCGTGTATCTTCTTTATGGCTTTTGCTCTTGCTACTCGAGCCAACGCTATCTCGCGTCTGGCGCTTAATAAACCAGGGCGTATACGCCAATATTTGTTCTACAGGATCGGTGTAAGAAAATATTTTCACCCACCCTTTTATCCCGTAAGCGCCGCTTATTCGACCGACCACGATCTCATCGACATTGTCGTTTTGGTGCGCCGGCGAATCACTGTTCATTGTGTTTGCCTATCTTTCTGCACGCGGGCAACAACCTGTAAAACTGTCTCTGCAAGAATTATCGTGACGACGCCGCGAATGGCGCCAGGGCATTATGCTGCTGCAACGTCCGCTGTAGCATTTGCCTTTCGATATACCTTAACGATTTTTTTCACTCTGTCGCTTGTCTGTGCACCCTGACGGATCCAATGGTCAAAGCGATCGAGGTCCATTCGCATGCCTTCTTCGGCACCTCGCGCGACAGGATTGAAAAAACCAAGACGTTCGATGTAGCGACCGTCTCTGCTGACGCGGCTGTCAGCCACAGTGATGTGATAAAAAGGGCGTTTTTTGCTACCACTTCTGGATAACCGGATAGTTACCATGCTATTGATTTCCTTGAATTTATTCGTACACGCGACCAACGCGACAGTCGAATTGGCCGTCAAAAGGTGGCGTATTGTACGGTAAAGAGATTGAGAATTAAAGCTGTGAATTCAATTAGTTGCAGCCCTGCCTATTGCGACAAAAATAGCCAAAGCTGCCCTCTTTAAACGCAGCACATTGCACCGCGTTCAGGCACTGTGGGCCCTTACCTCGGGAACCCGCCGCCCGGCGGCTGCTGCATCATACCGCCCATGCCTCGCATCATATTGGCCATGCCGCCTTTCTTGCTCATTTTCTTCATCATTTTCTGCATTTGTTTGTGCTGCTTGAGAAGTCGATTAATGTCTTGAATCTGGGTGCCAGAGCCAGCAGCAATTCTCTTTTTGCGTGAGCCGTTGATGCTATCAGGATAACGCCGTTCGCCCGGTGTCATTGAGCAGATAATCGCTTCCATTTGACCAAAAGGGTTGGCATCAAGCTTTTCCTGCGCCACCTGCGCCATATTGCCCATACCAGGAAGCTTGTCCATCATGCTGGCAATACCGCCCATGTTGTTCATTTGCTGTATTTGGTCACGAAAGTCCTCGAGATCGAATTTTTTTCCTTTCTTAAGTTTAGAAGCCAGTTTCTTTGCTTTCTTTTTATCGATTTTCTGCTCTGCGTCTTCGATTAAAGAAAGCACGTCCCCCATACCCAAAATGCGCGAGGCAATTCGATCCGGATGGAAGATTTCAAGCGCATCGATCTTTTCGCCGAGCGCCAGAAACTTGATGGGCTTGCCGGTAATTGTTCGCACAGAGAGCGCAGCACCGCCACGCGCATCGCCGTCTGCCTTCGACAGAATGACCCCAGTTAAGGGCAGCGCTTCATTAAAGGCGGCGGCTGTCACCGCGGCATCCTGACCGGTCATCGCGTCAACCACAAACAGCGTTTCAGCAGGCTTTACCTCTGAATGTAACCCTCTGATTTCATTCATCATTTCATCATCGATAGCAAGCCGACCGGCAGTATCAACGATTAAAACGTCACAAAATTGTTTTCTCGCCGCAGACAACGCATCTTTGGCTATTTGCAGGGGCTTCTGCTCAATAGTACTTTCGAAAAAGTTTACATCTGCCTCAGCCGCAAGGGTTCTCAGCTGATCTATCGCTGCAGGACGGTAGACATCGGTGCTAACCACCATGACTTTCTTTTTATCCCGCCTCTTTAGCCATAGCGCCAGTTTAGCTGTAGAAGTCGTCTTACCTGCGCCCTGGAGACCCGCCATCATAATGACCGCTGGCGGCTGGACACTCAGATTGAGGCTATTGTCTTCAGCGCCCATCACAGATACCAGCTCGTCATTAACAATCTTGACGAATGCCTGGCCCGGCGACAGGCTTTGCATGACTTCCTGACCAATCGCCCGCAGTCGGACTTGATCAATAAATTGTTTAACAACACTCAGCGCTACGTCTGCTTCGAGCAGCGCTTTACGGACCTCCCGCAAGGTTTCCTGTATATTTTCTTCCGATAGCTTTGCTTTACCAGTAATACCTCTAAGCGTATTACCTAATCGTTCTGTTAGTGAATCGAACACGTAGTAACATCCTGAATCAGATTTCCGATGAACCTGTTATTATACCTAATTCTGATCCAAGTCGTGGCGTTGATATCAATTGAACCTGACAATATTTGGCCTTTTGGCGAGTCTGCTTTACCTATGTAGTGCCGGAACTCAGTTCTATTCACTCAGGGATGCTTCTTTCAACAAGAAAAACCTGATTATCATCATCGGGGTGATAGCCGTGTTAGCTCACGGCATCTTCAGTTTCAACGCGATTTTCACACAGTCAGGTATCAACCTGGGTATCTTTGAGATGGCTTCAGTCGTGGCTTTGGCCATCTCTGCCATTGTTGTTCTGAGCAGTTTGCATCGGTCAGTGGTCAACCTGGTTATTATTATTTTTCCCCTTTCCATGTTGACGATTGTTGGCACTTTACTCAACGAAAGCACCTACACCCCGAGACAAGACCTGACTTCGGGCATCGGCTTGCACGTTGTACTCTCAGTGCTTTCTTACGGCTTGCTCGCCATTGCTGCGCTTCAAGCTATCCTTCTTTCATTTGGCGACTACGAACTAAGACACAAAAAGATGACAACGCTACGATATCTTCCGCCACTACAAACCATGGAGTCGTTATTATTTGAACTACTCTGGGCAGGTCTCATTTTCCTCAGCCTGTCTATCCTCAGTGGATTTATTTTCTTTGAACAAATGAGCCGCGGCTTGATACACCACACTTCTATTACACTGATCGCGTGGATCGTGTTCTCCATATTGCTATGGGGTCGCCACCGCATGGGCTGGCGCGGTGCAACCGCTTCCCGATGGACATTATCAGGTTTTGCTCTACTGCTCGTTGGGTACTTTGGCAGCAAAATGGTCATGGAAATCTTCTTGGCTCAATAAATTTGGCGACAAAACGGCCACTTGTGAACTTGACATAAAATGGCCTAGGCGATACAAATATCGTCCCATAACAACACGAGGTCTCCATTCTTGGACGATCCGTCGATCGGCGCCTTATTTGGCGCTACTATTCTTTTAGTTATTCTCTCTTCATACTTTTCAGGCTCGGAAACCGCCATGATGGCGCTCAACCGTTACAGGTTGAAGCATCTAGCGAACGAAGGCCACGGCGGTGCTCGCCGTGCCAGCCGCCTATTGGAACGCCCAGATCGGCTACTAAGCGTCATACTCATTGGTAACAATCTGGTAAATTTTACCGCTGCATCGCTGGCAACCCTCATCGCGCTGGAACTTTACGGAGAATCCGGCGTTGCTATCGCGCCAGTCGTTTGCACGTTTGTCTTTCTGATTTTCGCCGAGGTCGCGCCGAAATCTATCGCTGCAGCGCACCCAGAAAAAGTGGCTTTGCCCTCTTCCTATGTGCTCGATTTACTTTTATTGATCCTGTACCCACTCGTATGGCTCGTCAACGGCATCGCTAACGGCATACTTGCCATGCTTGGCATTCATCATGACGATTCGGCGAGCGACCATTTAAGCAAAGAGGAACTGCGAACCGTTGTCTTCGAGGGGTCGCAGATCAGTGCACATCCACAGAATATGATGCTGGGTGTACTCGACCTGGACAAGGTCTCTGTCGAGGATATTATGGTACCCAGAACAGAGATATTCGGCATCGACATCGACGACGATATTGAAGATATTGTTGAGCAAATAAGATCTTCGCAGCACACCAGGATTCCAGTCTTCAAAGCTGACATCGACAAAATAATCGGCGTTCTCCATACCCGCAACGCAGCAAAATTTTTGACCCAGACCGAAATCAACAAAGCTGCGATTTTGCAGGTGATTGATGAAACCTATTTCGTGCCTGAAAATCAGTCTCTGCAGACGCTACTTTTTAACTTCCAGCAACGTAAGCAGCGACTGGGCATGGTAGTTGACGAGTACGGAGACATTCAGGGGATTGTCGCCATAGAAGACATACTCGAGGAGATCGTTGGAGAATTTACCACCGACCTGTCTGATACCAACATCGACATTCATCCTTTGGATGACGGGCTCTATCTGATCGATGGCTCAACGCACATTCGGCTGATAAACCGCCAACTCACCTGGGATTTACCTCAGGAAGGTCCAAAAACGCTGAACGGTTTAATAATCGAGTACTTGGAAACCATACCCGACTCAAATGTCTGCATGTTGCTTGAGGGCTATCGTATCGAGATAGTGCAAATTCAGGACAACATGATCAAAACCGCCAAAGTATCTCGAGTACCTGATCCGTTTTAAACATCGGCAGCCGTAAAGCAAGGGAGCGCGCTTTGCACTCGCGCACGGGCGTCACATTGGGTGACGATCCAGCAACCGCAATGTGATCCCAACCCGATTTGACGCATCAAAATACCACCGACTTTTGGTCCGCACATTTCGACAAAGTACGCGCACTCGTGATGCGCTTCCTAACGCCAGCCTCAGACGATGTGCTTCAACGCCACTTGCGATTAATCGCGGCAATAATAGATTTGAATGCCGCTGTCGTTGTATTTTGGCTCAAACCAACGCCATAGTACCTATTCTCGTGCTCGTCATTGATAGAGATGATGCAGATAGCTTGCGCTTCTTTGCCCTCGTTAAGCGCGTATTCTTGATAATCCACAACATTAAGCGGTTCATTCAGGGTTTCAACCATCGCCGAGACAAATGCATCAATAGGTCCAGAACCTTCACCCTGCACTTCAATCTCATTTTCACCGACCATGACCCGCGCTTCACAGCGCTCGGTTGCGCCGTCAGAGGAAACATTATAGTCAACGAGCTTGTACGGTCCTTCAACATCAACATACTCAGCGAGAAACGCGTTCCAAATTGAGTCTGGCTTCAGTTCACCACCGTCATTTTCCGAAAGCTTTTGAACAATCGGGCTAAATTCCAGTAACAGGGGTCGCGGCAATGAAACACCGAAGTAACTCTCAAGTATGAACGCCACACCACCTTTACCAGATTGACTGTTGACCCTAACCGTTTCCCGATAAGAACCACCCACATCGACCGGGTCTATCGGCAAATAAGGTACCTCCCAGGTTTCATTGCCGTCTTTCTCAACGAACGACATACCCTTACGAATCGCGTCCTGGTGAGATCCGGAAAATGCCGTAAACACAAGTTCGCCCGCGTAGGGCTGACGCACGTGGATATCAATCTTTGTACACTCGTTCGAAACAGCGACTATTTTCGGCATGTCTGAAAGATAAAGCTCTGGATCAACGCCCTGTGAAAACATATTCATCGCCATCGTGATCACATCACAGTTACCGGTGCGCTCGCCATTACCAAACAAGGTCCCTTCAATTCGATCGGCGCCAGCCATCAGACCCATTTCGGAAGCGGCCACACCGGTCCCTCGATCGTTATGCGTATGCAGGCTAATCACCGCTTTCTCTCGCTCGGGAAGATGACGAATGAACCACTCCAGTTGATCGGCATAGATATTGGGTGTTGCCATCTCGACCGTCGAGGGTAGATTTAAAATAATCTTGCGCTCCACGCTTGGTTGCCAGACATTCATTACCGCAGCACAAATTTCAACCGCGAAGTCCATTTCAGTCGCCGTATAGCTCTCTGGCGAATACTCCAGCGTGACTTCAGTACCTGCTTTTTCCAACTCATCAGTCTGCGCTTTGACCATGCCAGTGGCGTCGGTCGCAAGCTTAATAACTTCTTCGCGACCCATATTAAAAACAACTTTACGCTGCAAGGTGCTGGTTGAGTTGTACAAGTGAAAAATAACTTTTCTGGCGCCAGACACAGCCTCACAGGTTCTGGTGATCAATTCTTCGCGGGCCTGGCACAAAACCTGAATAGTGACATCCTCGGGAATCATATCCTCTTCGACGATCAATCTGACGAAGTCAAAATCCGTCTGGGAGGCAGCAGGGAACCCAACCTCTATTTCTTTAAAACCCAACTCAAGCAACAACTTGTACATCTTAAGCTTCTCGTTGGGGGTCATCGGCTCGATCAAAGCCTGGTTTCCATCCCGCAAATCAACACTGCACCACCTCGGTGCTTTTGATATCACCTGGTCGGGCCAGGTACGATCTGGCAATTTAATTGGCTGGAACGGCTTATACTTGTGAAACGGCATTTTCTTCGTCACTGACGTTTGCACTATATTTTCTTCGGAGTTACTCATTTGTTTTCTCTTATGTCGGGGCAACATCTTTAATTTGCCACAAATAGAAATATTTAAACTGTTCTCGGATTCATATCATTGGCACAACGCAACCGGACTGAATCAACAGTTAACAAAGGCGAAGTAGGGTTTTGACAGGCCGCCTACAACGGCAGTCTTAGGATCAGTCCCAGGGATAGAAGTGGGCTCAAAGCCTTGGTCATCTGCGGGAGCAGTCCTCGGAGAAGACTACTTTTAGATGGGAAAGAGGCATGCGCGAACCAACCAATCAAATCGTCGACAGCGGATTGGTCGAGCAACTTGTTAGCAAGTTCTAATCTGCAATGTGATGCAATTGTTTTCACTTTAGCTCTGCACTCTGACTTTATTGACGAGCATAGTTTGCTCGCTAGTTGGCAAATATATCCGGTTCGCGGGCATATGCCAAGTTTTCACCCGAATTCGGACTCACATGCCAGATATTTTCACCAGATTCGCAGTTGAAGCTGCAAACCTATGCTCGGCAAGCTTTTGGTACTCGGGCGACTGATACCAGGCCATTGCATCTTCGTCAGTTGGGAACTCAATGAGCACCGTTCGTGTATAAGACCATTCCCCCTCGAGTGATTCCGGCGCTTCATCCACCGCCAGCATCTTGCCTTTATATTGTGAAAATATCTCGACAAACCCAGCCTCGTATCTCCCGTACTCGTTTCGGTCATGAATGTTGATCTGCGCTATCAAATACTTTGCCACATTTGTTCCTTGCAGTTTTTCGGATTCCAAATTCCAAACATCGGAATCAACTCGCCGATATACGGCTACCAATATCCTCTGTCGCCGCCTCAGGACACCGCGACCAGATCTCGTTTGTATCGCTTAAAGTTTTCCACGTAATGCAGTGCGCTCATCTCTAAACCTTTCATCTGATCTTCAGACAATTGTTTCACCACCTTGCCCGGCGAGCCCATGACCAGTGAACCATCAGGAATCACCTTGTTTTCTGAAATGAGAGAATTCGCCCCAATCAAACAGTTCTTTCCTATTTTAGCGCCGTTCAGAATAACCGAGTTGATCCCCACCAGCGTGTTATCCCCAATTTCACAACCGTGCAACATGACCTTGTGCCCAACGGTGACGTTCTTACCGATTGTCAGCGGAAAACCTGGATCAACATGCAATACAGACAAATCCTGAACATTTGAGTTCTCGCCAATAGTAATCACGTCATTATCGCCCCTTAACACCGCGCCAAACCAAATGCTGGCATTCTGATGCATCACAACGGACCCGATCACCGAAGCGCTATCTGCGATAAAATAGTCGTCGCCGAGAATTTCGAGCTTTCTGTCTGCCAAATTGTAAATCATGTTTGTTCTCCTTGGATTTGGTGAGGATTATGCGGGCTTGAGGCTATGGCCAACAACTGTTTTATCCTCTGCGCTCACTCAATGTCGAAGCCAACGCCTTCTCGCAGAAATTCCTGCAAAATCATTGCTGTCAGTCCCCATATTCGATGACCTTGGTATTGATACTCTGGAATGACATGTTTTTCGCCGTGACGCTCTATCGTGTGGGTATCCGTGCGCGGGTCTCTTTCAAGGTAAGACAGGGGTACTTCAAATATACCGTCCAATTCTTCGGGATTTAGTTCGAGTTTTAGGCCGGGATCGATAAGCCCAACAAAAGGCGTGACAAACAAACCATATTTGGAAATAAATGGCCGTAAGTGACAAACGATCTCGACGTCCGAAGCCTTCAGCCCTATTTCTTCTTCACTTTCTCGAAGCGCCGTTGCTGCAAGGTCGATGTCTTCGGCGTCATACTTGCCTCCGGGCCATGCGACCTCACCGGCATGGCTGTTCAGTTGCGGATGTCTTAACGTAAGGATGACGCCAGGTTCAGAGGAGTTGGTCACAGGAATCAACACCGCCGCCTGAGTTCTGGCGGCCGAATCCTGATCGTCCGTCACCGGCTCAAAGGTGTATCGCGCTAATCGATTTCTCAGATTATTAATCATGCTGTCAGGTACTGAATTTCTCGTGATTATACCGATTTGTGAATTATGAAGCGCGTGATTTTATGGTGCCGTGCAGCTGATATTGTCAGCTTGCTCAACGCGAGATAAAACAGCAGCTCGTACCATTCACCTTTTAGTCAACCGCACCTTAAGATATGCGTTTAACAATATATCCGATTACCCATTTATCCCTGGCAACTTCATCCAGCCGCCTAAAACTGATTTGTGTGGGCCTGTTCAAAATAAGCACGGCCTTCGACTAAAGGGTAAAAGCTAAACTGAATAAATTGAATGTTTGAAAAGTCCAGATCAAGCACACGGCCGCCAAATAAACTTGTATAATGTTTCGATGAACTTTTGTAACCAATGCGGCAGTGCCGTCAGCCATCGAGTACCAACCGGTGACACTCGTCCACGCTATATCTGTGACGATTGTGATCATATTCACTATCAAAACCCTCGGATTATCGCCGGCTGCCTGCCAGTCCACGGTAACCAAGTATTACTGTGTAAACGAGCAATAGAGCCCAGAAAGGGCTGGTGGACCCTGCCTGCAGGTTTTCTAGAAAATGGCGAAACCACCGCTGAGGGCGCACTTCGTGAAACTCAAGAGGAAGCCAACGCAAACGCAGAGATCATCGAGATTTACACAATGTTCAGCTTGCCGCACATTTCTCAGGTCTACATGTTTTTCAGAGCACAGCTACTCGACTTAAATTTCAGCGCAGGCGAGGAGTCTCTGGAGGTTGCGCTTTTCGAAGAGCATGAAGTGCCCTGGGAAGAATTGGCTTTCCCCGTTATCACGCACACACTTCAACATTACTTTGAAGATCGTAAAAACGATGAGTTTCCAATTCGAAGTGCGGATATCGTTTACAACAAACCAACGTAAACGATAACCACCGCGTTTAGCACCCGCTTAAGCGACAAATGCTCTGGCATTCCTGAACATTCTCATCCAGGGCCCGTCATCTAGCCACTCTTGCGGATGCCAGCTATTTTGCACCGTTCTAAATACCCGTTCAGGATGCGGCATCATAATCGTTACACGACCGTCACTGTTTGTCAGGCCGGATATTCCAAGCGGAGACCCATTCGGGTTCATCGGGTACTGATCAGTGTACTCAACGTCATGATCAACGTAACGCAACGCTATTTGCGAATCGCCCTGCAAACTTTCAGCAGCAGCGTGAGACAAATCTGCTCGACCCTCACCGTGCGAAACGACGATCGGCATATGCGAACCTGCCATTTCATTCAAAAAGATGGAAGGACTATGTTCAACTTTTACCAGTGACAATCGGGCTTCGAACTGTTCTGACCGATTAGCAACAAACTTTGGCCAGGCTTCCGCACCGGGAATAAGTGCTTTGAGCGTTGCCATCATCTGACAACCGTTGCAAACACCTAATGCAAAGGTCGATTTTCGCTCGAAGAAATCAACAAACTGACCTCGAATTTTCTCGTGAAACAGGATTGATTTCGCCCAACCTTCTCCAGCACCCAAGACATCACCGTAGGAAAACCCACCACAGGCAACCAGTCCCTGAAATTGATCTCTATTGCTACTAGATATATCTACCTTACCTGAGAGTATTTCACTCATGTGCACATCAATGGCGGAAAATCCGGCGTTATGGAAGGCTGCCGCCATCTCAACCTGACTATTCACCCCCTGCTCTCGCAAAATAGCAACACGAGGTTTTACGCCCTTGTTGATGTAAGGTGCGGTAACGTCTTCATTGATGTCAAAGGTAAGGTCGGCGGATAGCCCCTGGTCGAGATCATCGGCGATTGACTGAAATTCTTCATCTGCACAGGCAGGATTATCTCTTCTTTTTTGAATCTCATAACTCGCACTTGCCCATCGCTGCTGCAATGCTGAGCGCGAGGCATTAAACAAAATATCCGCATCACCGGCGACACCAATGGTCACCTCCTGAATAGCGGAGGGTTTAGCGACAACCTGACAGCTAATCCCCGCAGCTTCAAATCGATTGATGATTGCTTCGACCGCATCATCGGCAACTTGTACAACCGCGCCAGGTTCTTCGTTGAACAGAAATCTCAGTATGGAATCAGACTCTGGCACGACAATTTCAAGCCCCATGCGCGCAGCAAAAGCCATCTCGACCATTGCGGCAAACAGGCCTCCATCGGAACGATCATGATAGGCAAGAAGCTGCTGTCTCAGATCACGGGACTGCATGAGTTCGAAAAAGGCTTTGAGCATACCGGCATCAAGCACATCAGCAACACCTGCCGCACCGTTGTCCGGTTCACCGTTATTTTCTTCGGTGGTGATAATCAATTGATTAAAACACTGACTCAATACCGAACCATTAATACGATCGAGACCATTAGACAAATCAATTAAGAGCAAAGATGTGTCTTCGTCTCTCGTTAATTCGGGCGTCAAGGTTTCGCGTACGTCTCGAACTGGCGCAAAAGCAGAGATAACGACCGAGAGCGGCGAAGTCACGGTTTTTTCTTCTTCTCGCTCGCGCCAGGTTGTCTTCATCGACATGGAGTCTTTACCAACAGGGATACAGATTCCAAGTGCCGGACACAAATCGAGACCAATACTGGCAACGGCCTTATACAGATTGGCATCTTCTCCCGGATGACCAACCGCAGCCATCCAATTCGCTGAGAGTTTGATGTCACTGATTTGCTCAATGCTTGCTGCCGCAATATTTGTGATTGCCTCTGCTACCGCTATTCTGGCCGAAGCCGCGCTGTCTAACAATGCAATCGGGGTGCGCTCTCCCATCGACATCGCTTCACCAGCGTAGCCAACATAGTCACTCGTGGTCACCGCCACATCCGCGACCGGTGTCTGCCACGGACCGACAAGCTGGTCTCTATGCACATAACCACCCACGCTACGGTCAGCAATCGTTATCAGAAAATTCTTGCTAGCAACGCTGGGGTGTCCCAGCACGCGATTTACCGCGTCATCTAAACTTATCTCGAGCTTGGGGCTACCACTCAGCTCACCCTCTGCATCACCAGCCGTATTAATCGAGACTGCATCAATCTGCATCTTGGGCGGCTTACCAAATAAAACGGACATTGGCAGGTCAACTGGCTCATCACCCAACAGCGAATCTGCAACATTCAAATGATCTGCTTCTATCGCCTCTCCCACAATGGCAAAAGGACAACGCTCGCGGGTACAGATCTCTTTAAACCGCTCAATGTCTTTCTGATTGACCGAGAGCACGTAACGCTCTTGCGACTCATTGCACCATATTTCAAGTGGAGACATGCCAGGCTCATCATTGGGCACGTTGCGCAGCTCAAACTCACCACCAACACCGCCGTCCTTAACCAATTCTGGTAGCGCATTCGACAGTCCACCAGCACCCACGTCGTGAATAAACTCTATTGGATTGCTGTCACCGAGTTGCCAACACTGATCAATCACTTCCTGACATCTGTGTTCCATTTCAGGATTGCCGCGCTGGACACTGGCAAAATCCAGATCAGCTTCACTTGCACCGCTTGTCATTGAAGATGCGGCACCACCGCCTAAGCCAATCAACATCGCGGGTCCGCCCAACACGATCAGCGCAGAGCCCGCCTCAATCGGCGTTTTAATGACATGTTCAGCTTTGATGTTACCCATACCACCGGCGATCATGATTGGCTTGTGGTATCCCCGAACTTCACCTCTGTGCAGCATTTCAAATGTGCGAAAGTAACCGCCGATGTTGGGCCGCCCAAACTCGTTATTAAAAGACGCGCCACCGATAGGGGCTTCAATCATGATGTCCAGTGCCGAGGCAATTCGCGCCGGCTTTCCATGATCCATCGTTGCCTCTTCCCAAGGTTCAATCTGGTTCGGAATTTTCAAATTAGAGACAGTGAACCCGGTGAGACCGACTTTCGGCTTTGAACCACGACCCACGGCACCTTCATCTCTAATCTCGCCACCGGAGCCGGTTGCGGCTCCTGGAAAAGGTGCAATTGCTGTAGGGTGGTTATGTGTCTCTACTTTCATCAGGATGTGAATGTCTTCTTCGGAGAACTGATATTCTTTCGAATCCGGCGCGGGGAAAAAGCGCATGCCCGCGTGCCCATTAATCACTGAGGCATTGTCTTCGTATGCGCTAAGCACATTTTCGCCATTGGTTTTTTGGTAAGTGTTCTGAATCATCTCCATCAGACTATGTGGCTGCGCGTCGCCATCGAGTTGCCACTCTGCTCGGAATGTCTTGTGTCGACAGTGCTCGGAATTAGCCTGAGCAAACATCATTAATTCAACATCGGTGGGGTTCCGATTGAGGTCTTTGAAGCTATCTACGAGATAATCAATCTCGTCATCCGCAAGTGCGAGCCCCAGTTGGATGTTGGCCGCCTCAAGTGCCGATTTGCCTTGCTCCAACACGTCAACGCGCGCCAGCGATCGGGGGGGTGTTTTCTCAAAGAGGACTTCTGAAGCAGCAAGCTCATCAACCACGGTCTCTGTCATTCGATCATGAATCAACCCAGTGATTGCAGATTCCAGTTGACCTATAAGGCCATCTGAAATCGACTTCTCTGCCCCGGCCAAAGAAAAGGTATAAGCAATGCCACGCTCAATTCTGCCAATCTGACTCAGACCACAAATACGTGCGATATCTGTTGCCTTGGAACTCCAGGGGGAAATCGTGCCCAGACGGGGAATAACGAGTTTGAACAGCGAGACTGCCGCACCCGGATCGTCGGTCGAAACCTCGGCTGGCGCCACCTCATCTGCCTCCTGCCCGTAAGAGAGAATTGCCTCAAGTATATTTTGTTCTGAAGGGGTTAGCTGTTCATCACCATTGATGTGAATGAAATGCATAAATCGCGTCGTCAATTGAATCCCGTCACTCGCTGGCACCCGCGCCAAGAGCTCAGCCAATAACTTATTGACTCTGAATTCTGATAAAGCAGAACTACCCGGAAGCTGCATCATTGAGGTTATTTCTCCTGCCGTTTTTTCTTGAAAAAATTAGATATCAGCTCAGCACATTCAATTTGTCGAATATAAGGTACAACGTTGACGCGATGATTCAACCCGGGATTTTCCAATACACTCGCGGACGACATGATAGCGCCAGCTCTGGGTTCGGGCGCCCCGAAATACAAATTAGCCAGCCTTGCGTGAACCAACGCACCTGCACACATGGTGCAAGGTTCAATCGTCACATACATATCGGCATTCACCAGACGATGGTTCGATATGCTCGCCGCGGCATCTTTAAGCGCCATAATCTCTGCATGAGCCGTTGGGTCATGCGCACAAATGCTCTGATTGTATCCTCGCCCGATGATCTCACCATCACGAACAATCACCGCACCAACCGGCACCTCACCTATGTCACTGGCTGCCTTAGCGAGGGCAAGCGCTTCACCCATAAAATATTCGTGTTCCGCCGATAGAGAACCGGCGTCGCTTTCAGTCATCTTCTTCGAGGAGAATATCCACACCCAAATTATCCGCAATACTATTTAGCTTTGCGACTAAATCACCTATATCGACAGTATCTGGCACTTCGACCCTCGCATCAGCGCTAAATGTGAGTTCACCACTCATCGGTGCCGCGGCAATATGGGTCTCCATTTCCACCACATTCACACCCGCTTCCGCGAGCGCCTGCGTGACTTCATTCAAAATACCGGAGCGATCCGGCCCAACAATATTCAGATTCGATGATCTGGTTCGCAAAGCGGGTTCCGCAGTATCGGCTAATTCTATAACAACGGTCAGATGTTCGAGCGCCGACAGCCGCCCATTCAACTCATCAACTTGACCCTGATCGACTTCAACCAGAGCGACCCCAGCAAATTTATCCGCCAGATAACTCATACGGCTTTCGAGCCAGTTACCAGATAATGAGACAACGACGTCGGTTAGCGACTGAATCAAGCCGGGTCTATCCTGCCCTATAAAGCTGATTGCAACATTACGTTTCATGAAGGTTCACCTAGACGCATGGATCTATTCCGGTTTTTAGTTATTTTTAAGACGGTTAACTTTAAAGGCAGGCCTGTTTTGTCGTCGCCCAATAGCGTTTTCTCGACTGCCTGAAATGAAGGTGCCCATTTTGCGATGGAACCGCGACACAATCAATCACGGATTGATTTAAACCGAATTTTCCCGTTAAGTTTCTACCTTGCAGGGGTTGGGTTGATGCAAAGCGCCAAGCGCAGACGAGTGGAAAACTAACGAGAGCTGAAAAATCGCTTCAAACTAAGTTTTGAGCCCGCGTCGTTGCAAGCCTTAGTAATCTCGCCCATTTTTAGTCCATTCAGCAAACGCCTGATCCCAACTCGGTATAGCATCGGTTTCGTAACCGTGGACTCTACCAATACCAATCTTCGGTAGACCCTTCATAGCACGGATATGGGCAGCAGATTTTTTGTAGGCAAGCATTTGATGCTTTGATTGCCATACCGTGAAAGTGTGTTGGAAACCATTTTTTGAGTTAAACAAGCAAAGCAACACGCCTTCGGCTTGTTGCGCTTTTTTTGAAGCAGGCAGTGTTAATACCCAAAACCGTATCCAGCCGAAAAAACCTTTTGGCTTGACGCCTGTCACTGAAACGTACATCTTTAATCACACTCGTTTATTGACCAGTTTACGGCTTTTAGGGACAGCCGGCATCGGAGGCATTCTTTTAACGCTGACACTTTTAGACATAAAAACTTTCGTAATGTTTTTCCCTAGCACCCCTGAGCATACCAACCGTTTCGTCCATAAACCGGTTTCTGTCTTCTCTTGTGTTAAGCACCCAGATACACACCGTATCTTTACTGTGGTAAATCGCTTTCAGTTCGTCGTTGATGTCACAGATTTCCTGCGGCACATCTGTTTTGATACAAATCATTCGATTCCTGCTCCTAAATCGTCTTCAAAACTACGCTGTTATCTGTATCCCATGCCGTATTTTAAAACACATTGAGAAAGATAGCGCTGGTATTCAATGGAGCCAAAGAAGAGAGCACGTTAAGAGGAAACACCCCCAAAATATCTAGATTTTGAAGCGCCAATATATGTACCAGCAATTGTTATGTGACTATCAGCACATCTGCGACAAATAATGGCAGACTCCAAGGGATAACTCTGTCAATATCTCGTTTTTTTCCTGTCCGTGATTTTTACGTTAGAAAGGTTGGGGGGATTCATGAAAATTTTAGACGGCGGCATTGGACGCTACTTGAAGGCAATCGGCGCCCCTTTTCGACAACCTGAATGGTCTGCTCTGGCGCTAATGGAAGATCCTTCCTCGGTGATTACTGCCCATCAAGCATTCGTTGATGCTGGTGCTCAGATTATCACTACCAACTCTTACGCGGTTGTGCCATTTCACATCGGGGAAGAAAGATTTGCAGCGCAAGGTGCAGAACTCATCGCCCTCGCTGGCCAATTAGCCCAAAGGGTAAAAAACGCAAGTTCACGCCACATTGATGTCGCAGCAGGTATACCGCCTGTTTTTGGATCGTACAATCCTGATAAATTTATTGCCGCCGATGCAGAGGCTTTGCTGGAAGTGTTTAAACAGCAGTTATTGCCTTTCACTGATATCGTGTTAGCCGAAACCCTGTCTAGTATCGAGGAAGTGATCGCGATCCAAAAAGTGTTTGGCGACTGCGCTCAACCGCTCTGGATCAGCATGACGCTTGAAGATGAAGCTGAGTCGTCAGACTCTCGACTAAGATCCGGTGAGCTGCTATCCGATGCGCTGAATGCCATCAATCTTGATCAAGTGGACGCCATTCTTTTTAACTGCAGTCAACCCGAGGTTATGGCCGCCGCGGTGACTTTATCTGCACAACGACTTCCAACAACGGTCGATATTGGCGTTTTCGCCAACGGATTTCGTCCAATCTCAAACACCATTCAAGCCAACGATGGTTACTCGACCCTAAGGGACGATTTAACACCTCAAGATTATCTGGTATTTGCCCAGCAGTGGAAGGCTCTTGGTGCGACGATTATTGGGGGTTGCTGCGGTATTGGACCAACACACATTTCTCTACTTCATGCATTAAAAGACTAGTTTTTTAAGAAGCTGTTTTTAGGTCACGTCGATGCTCGAGCACCCAGCCCTGGGTCTACTCGCGTTTGTTCTCTTTGAATTTGCTGGCGGCAAACCTCACATCCGCTGAATTTGCGTTTACAACGAGTGAGTAATCAGAAAATCAGTGGTAGCGTCGTGCCGAACTTCAATCCTCTCAAAGCGATATTCGAATGCACCTGCGCAATGCCGTTCAGGTTAAACAGAAAATCCTTCAGGAATGCATCGAAACACTGAATGTCTACCGTCACTACTTGCGCAGTATTAAAGATATTTAAGAAACCATTCTCTTGCCAATCTTGCCCCTTCAGCATAGTTCTTTTCATAAACATCATAGTGCTTGCCCGGAAACGTATGATACGCAGTGGGCACTCTATCTTTTAGCGAAGCATGGAGAACAGGCAACTGCTTGCTACGGTCGAAAAGTTCTTCATCCTCTTGGTCGATAAGTAGTGTTGGCACGTTGATGTTTTCAATGTCGGGCCTGTACCTTGCCATCTTTGCATAATCTGGTTTGCCGACCAGACTCTCGTGTCCATCAACGTCTGGCGGTAGCGCACCATAAACACCCCTTGCTTTTTCCGCTGCCCTTTGCATCGAAAACTCGGAGAATTCTTCACCTAGAAACGGTCCGCCAACTTGTGCAACCAAGCACTTGATTCTCGCGTCGCTTGCCGTGACATAAATTGCATGACCGCAACCGAAACTTGAACCCCAGATGCCAATTCTGTTGGTATCGACGCACTCTTCGTTCTGTAAGAAATCAAGGCAGTTGATGATATCTAGATTCTGGTCAAACGGATCAACCACATCACGGACGGGCTTTACCCTCACGTTAAGGAACCCGTCCTTGTCGGCATCCCCCTGTCGATCCTCGCTAACAAGGCGAGCGTCGCTAGTGAACCAACCGCGATAGTCGAAAGTCATGCAGATGAAACCCTGCTCACAAAAGTAAGGAGCATAGGTATTATTGAGATGTTCTTTTGGGCCTCCCCACCCATGGCAGAGTAATATTGTTGGTCGCTTCTCGCCGTCTTGAAGGTCATCAGGTATCAACAGGTTGCCCGACAGCCGGGTGCCTTCACTATAAATGGTAACGTCTGTTTTCATTTCGAATTGCTCGCGTTTGAATCGGCTCCCAGAAAGCATACATCTAACACTGCGGCAAGACTTGTTCCATATCAGGGTTTTATGCCTTAAATAGTCGCCTCTTGCGAACGACAGCACCCCGAAACCCTACTATTCTTGATCTGTGTCTATAGATTAAGGCATGAACGACTGTAGGCTTGGCCGACGCTAAGTGGAGAAGTTACTCATGCAAATATCTGACAGAAATCTCGATTACGACATTATCATCATCGGCGGTGGGCCAGCGGGCCTCAGTTTTGCATGTTCGCTTCGCCACACAGATTTGCGTATCGCCATTATTGAGAAGCAGTCTTTGCTGGCGTTGGAAGCCCCCCAATTTGACGGCCGGGATATTGCACTTACTCATCAGTCAGTGCGTCTTCTTCAGAGTATGGGAGTCTGGGAGAAACTGGCCATCGAGGATAAGTCGCCAATAAAAGAGGCAAAGGTGATCAATGGTACCTCTCCCTACAGCCTTAATTTCGATACCGGTAATGAAGACATCGATGCGCTAGGGTATCTGGTCTCTAATCACCACATCCGCAAGGTTTTGTACAGTAAAGCTCTGGAAAACGAAAACCTAGACATTCTTGCGGAAAGAGCGGTTGTATCACTGGCAACCGGCGATCAGCATGCTGACTTGAACCTTGACGACGGTACGGTGTTAAGTACCGCGCTGATCGTCGCTGCAGACAGCAGATTTTCAGAAAGCCGTCGTATGGCAGGAATATCGGCATCCATGCATGATTTCGGTCGGGTGTGTGTAGTTTGTAGGATGGAACATGAAAAACCGCATGCGGGCATCGCTTACGAGTGTTTTCACTACGGGAGAACCCTCGCCGTCCTACCACTTCAACCCAACCAATCGTCGATTGTGGTCACGGCGCCAATGTCCGAACGTGACTCGATAATGGACATGTCTGAGCACGCATTTAGCGCGGATATCCAGCAAAGATTCGAAAACAGATTTGGCGCAATGTCACTGTCTTCTGGACGCCACGCCTATCCATTGGTTGGTGTACATTCGAACAAGTTCCATGCAGTTCGCTTCGCTGTAATTGGTGATGCAGCGGTAGGCATGCATCCCGTCACGGCACATGGTTTTAATCTCGGTTTGAGCGGCCAGGAAATACTTTCCAGAGAAATCATCAATTCAAAGGGAGATTTAGGCGACAACAGCCTACTCAAAAGATATGAAACTCAACACATGATGATAACCAGGCCGATGTACCATGGAACCAACTCTATCGTCCAACTGTTCACGGATGATCGTGCACCAACGAGACTTTTTCGGCGCGCCGCCTTGCAACTCGCCAACAATCTACCACCGATCAGAAAGGCTATTAGAGACAAGCTAACTGAGTCACAACCGCCAACATTTCCGCCCCGCCCGATAAAAGGATTAATGAAACTACTGCAAGCTGACTAGCCACTCGCGCGCCACCTTGGCCGCTTAAGCGGCCAAGGCGATAAGCAACGAAGTAGTGCTAAGTAAGTGTCGAGCAAGTCAGAGGTAGCGACCACTAAAGAATCAACTCTGCCATCTCTGCCAGATTTTCCTTGT
>CBFHOH010000037.1:0-32579 GCA_965657335.1 Candidatus Azotimanducaceae bacterium | reverse complement strand
GTGCGGCACATTAAATAATGTGACAAAGGTGCGAGACAGAATCGTCCATAGGGCGAGCCACGCGAACAAGCCCGTATTATTCCCAATCAGAATATCCGGCGGTGTGAAAATCGCGTAAATCGAAACCGCCAAGGGTATGGGCGCTGCCCACAGGAAAGGATGACGACGTCCTAGCCCCGAATGATGTCGATCAGACAACATACCAATAAACGGGTCAGTTACAGCATCAGTTGCAACCGCCAACATGGTGGCAATGCCAATCAGATAGTTTGGCAACCCAATTGCTTGATTGTAGAAAATCGTAATGAAGCCAATGAAGATCGCAAAGTAAATTGCTTCACCGATGGCTCCAATACCAAAGCAGAGTTTTACTCTAAAAGGTAAGGGTATGTCGTTTGTCATGGGTGTCTTAAATAAACAGAATAAGAGATCATACACACAATCGACGTCACCCTATTTTTCATTTTTATTGTCTTTAAATCGCTCACCTCGTTCAGTTGCTAGCTTCAAGGCAGCCACCGTTTCTTTGCGCTCTTCTATTTTGTGCGCTGCTTTAAGCGCATCAAACTCTTTAGCCCACCAACGACGTCTGAGTTTAGGGTAAGTTCGCATAAGGTTAGCGGCCGAATTAGCACCACGATCACGACCTGCGTTATAACCGACTTTGTCGTTGTCCGAGGCTTTAGATTTTCCAAAAGGCACCAGGTCGCCGTTCATGGTCGGAAGCAGAAAATACGGCATTGAGATACGAGATTCGCCTTTGGGAATCATTGTGGTGTTGACGCGATGAAGCGTTGCAGAGTAACGCCCTTCACTCAGATGCATTAAAGCACCACCGGTATTGACGATGACGGATCCGGGGATTACCGGCACCTCGTAATCACCCTCAGCGGTCCGGCACGTCACAGGTGCATTCATCCATTGGCCTTCGCCTGCGACAACTTGCAGTCCAGGACGATCATTAATCAGTAACGCGACAAACGGCGGACCGTCAATGTGAGCGCCGGTCACTGGACTCATGAATTTTTTATATTCTTGTCGAATGGTTTCCCGCTTGTCGTCGGCGATCGAGTCAAGACTAAAGTTATGATTCAAGCTGGCAAAAAGGTACGGCTCATCCAGATTAAAATACTCTCTGAATTCGCTTGGATCCTCACCAAGAGACTCAACGATGAGTTCGCCCAATTCGAGCGTGATGTTGTGATAAGCCTTGTTTAGGCTCTCGAGAAAGGGACGAAAGCCTGGCACTTTCTCTGCGTCCGGCCAGGTATTAGGCCCGCGAAAGAAGCGTTCGTGAAGTGGATAAGATTCGTCATCGTGAGCACATAACGGTTCCTCGTCAAAGCCATACTGAAAGCTCTCGATGACTTGGCCATAACCTGAGTCGCCTGGCGTTGTTGCAGAATAGCCTCTAACGTATGGGTCATTATGTAGAGCGAATGCTTTTTTGAATTCCGAAGGCGCATCAAAGAAATTTCGCGCTTCTTTGAAAGCTTGTTGCTGAAATTTATCATCAAGACCGGGTGCATTGGTTAGAATGAGAAATCCACATTCCGCAAGTGCATAGCGGAGCTCTCTAAGAAACTTCTCGCGATTGTTCTCCAAGTCAAGCCAGTCAACCGTTGGAATCTCTGGGGCATTGGTAGAATTATTTTGGGATTCAGACATTTTGTTTGTTGTCCTGATTGCTGCTTGGTTTTAGGTGATAGGGCATTAGCGTGATAAATGCTGCGACAAGGTTTGATGAAAGTGCACAATCGCTTTTTCGAAATGCCCGAATGTTAGGTGCTCGTTTGCTTGAGTGCTGACGGTGCCCTGGATAGCGCATGCAGCTTCCCGGTCCTCATCAAAACCAGCATCTTTGACGAAGCTCGCATCTCGTTTTGCTTCGTCTATCTCGGTGCTGGACCCATCGGACGTTAAGTTCGTCGCCCTAAAAATCAGCATTTGCGTGCGGGTTGGGCTGATGGGTTCGAAGATCGTTACTGTTGAGTGCTTGGACAGTACAGATATCGCAACGTTGGGGAACAGCTGATACACAGAGGTCATCATACCGCTCAGATGTTGATCTTTGGGTTCGAGGCCCCGAAGTTTTTCAATGCGCTTAAACGGAAATATTACCCGAGAGTGAGCGCCGAAGTTTTCTACTATCGTCGTATTATCGAGACCGTATGGGTAAAAGCTTTGTTTGTGAAGCGACTTAATATGGTAGCCCTCCATCGTGGTTTCGGCGAGCAACTTCCAATTCGCATCATCGAAATATTCGCTTTGGTCAAAGTAGATTTGTTGATCCGAAAATAGTTCAGGCACGTCTCTAACCGAGGCGGGGTCGATGGATTCACTCTGATTGACGTAGACGAGTCCACCGCTCTCCAGCGCAGAAACTTCAACCAGGCCGTTGCCTTCTAGTTCCACACCAGGAAATCCGGCGTGCCCTGGAATATTCCTGAGTTCGCCTTCAAGGCCATAGGTCCAGGCGTGGTAGGGACATACAAATGACCGCGCACAACCATTATCTGTGGCGACTTGCATACCTCGGTGCCTGCATGCGTTGATAAAGGCACGAACTTTTCCATCATCCCCTCGCACCACGAGTAGGGGTGTCCCGGCCGCTTTTCTGGCGATATAGCTGCCTCTGTCCGGGAGCATTGCTGAAAGACAAAACACGACTGGCAAGCGCCGTAAAAGCGCCATCTCGGATTCAAATCGTTCTTGGGAACAATAGTTTTCAACCGGTTCCTTCCAGACTGTGTTGCCAAGGTCCGTTGTCTTGTTATCAATATGGTCGAAAATACGCTGAAGTATTTCCGGCTCACTATATAGCTGATTGCTGGCTGTCATTTTTGTAAATCTGTGTTTATAAATCTATGTTTGTAAACCTGTGTACATAAACCGAGGAAGTATTCGTGGTTTTTACTACAGAAGTTGTCTAATCGATCAAGCTTCGCGTTGGCTGCATGCAGTTTTGATCGTAGTCAACGATCAAAACTCTCAGCGTCACCTGATTGTAGTTATTATAGGCATTGTAAATTAACAATCAACTACTTAACACTGTCTAAAATAAGTTATGCGTAGTGCTTTGCTTCAAGAATTTCCGCTGCGACACTTCTGCCAGTCGCTTTTAGTCGCTCCAGATACTTCGGTAACTGTCCGCGGACATGAAATGGACCACCTTCAACCACAACATTTCTTAAAGGGTCGCGACCTCTAGCTGCTTGGGGGAGATTGTCAGCAAGCCATTGACCGAGTAGTGCCTGCCCTTCGTTCATCGTGGTTTGATCTTCCTTTGCGATATTCCTTGTTTCGTGCGGGTCATTTGCCAAGTCGAATAACATGACATCATCAAATAGGTGGTACCCATCGTGCATCGTGTCGATAAGCAAGTTGTCTCCCCAGCGCACGCCTCGTTGGCAGGTCCAGGCCCCCTGCGAAACGATAAGGTGCGACCTGCCTTGATCTTCCCCTTTCTGTAGATGTTCAGCGAAGCTCTTTCCATCCCATGAGGCCGGGACCTCTATGCCTAACATCTCAAGGATTGTCGCTGTGATATCGATTTGATAATGCATCGCTTCGAATTTTTTGCCGTGGCTTTTTTCTGTGCCAGGCCATTTTAAGATCATGGGTATATGACTGGTAAACTGGTCCGCTGTCTGGTGGTCACCATAAACGTTCAGTTCTCCCAACGTTTCACCGTGGTCTGATGAAATCATGATTGCGACATCATCATCGATATCAAGCTCCGCTAACAAGTTCATGATCTGACCCACATATTTGTCTGCGTAAAGGACACCAGTGTCGTAACCATCAAACATCTGCCGTACAGCATGCATATCGCCGATTTGCTGAGGTTGGCGAGGGAAGTACTTTTTTGCTTTATCGTTGGGTGAAAAACCACTGCACTCCTGAGCAGAGTGTGGACCGCATTGTTGCCAATGTTGGTGTCTAACCTCTTCCGTAAGCCATTCAGGTAGCGGCTGATCTGCAAAGGGGTCACCGAAGCTCGCGGGTGCGCGATAGGGTGTGTGCGGATCCCAAAGGTGAACGTGGAGAAACCAGTTATCTTCCTGACCTTTCCGTGTCAGCCAATCGCTTGCAAGTGCATAGACCTGATCCGCTGTTTCAAGGCCAAAGCTGCCCGGTACACGTTGAGCCTCATCAAAACCTGCGTACCAGTGAAATGCAGAGTGTCGCTGAGCAAAGGATGAAATAGAAGCGGTGAGCAGCCCAGCTTTCTTCAACATAGAGGGGAAGCTGGTCAAGTGTAGCTGCGACCAAAATTTTCGATCGATTCCTCCAAGTACCGGATCGGCATCGGTACCGCCGTGATTGACCACGCCGTTATGGATGCCAAATTGGCCCGTGAGTAGCGCAGAGCGACTCGGTAGGCAGGGCGTATCGGAAGCGTAAACATTGTTAAATTGCATCGCCTTGGCGGCGATGGCATCAATGTTGGGAGACGTATCTCGGTGATATCCATAGCAACCCAGGTGATCTGCACGTTGGGTGTCAATATCAATATAAAGGAATCTCATTTTGGTCAGCCTTCTGTGACGTAAAATGGTGAATTGTAGTGCGTTTATTTTAGTTTGCTGTCGCGGGTCATCGCATCACCGTCGCGCCATGGGGAGATTTGTCCTTTATAAACTTCAGGGCCATCCTGAAAATGCGCGGCTTCGGCGAAGCTCTCCACAAACGGCATGTCAGCCGGGTACAAATTGTTTTTGTTTGGCAGCGGACCCGCCTTAGAGACATGTCCCCATAGTGAGTGCCCGACAACTTCCTCGGCGATGCGCGCGGCAGTGATCACTTTGTCGAGATCAAAACCTGTTTCGATACCCATCTCATGACACAGGTTCACGAAGTCTTCTGTGGGGACATGACCTGCAGCGCGACCATTGCCGCAGTAAGGGCAACCACCCATGCCGCCAAGGGAAGTATCAAAATCAGTCGCGCCTAATAATAATGCTTCGTAGAAGCTCGCGATTGTCACGCCTCGGGTATTGTGCAAATGCATATGAAAGGTTTCGATTTCAGGATACTTGTCCCTGATCGATGAAATCATTGCTCGAACAGTGTGTGGCATATTCCATCCCATAGCATCTAGGAAGGTCACCCGGTTAACTTTAATGCCTACCGCGTGCCACTTTGAAACCATCAAGTCGAGCAGTTCCATCGCTTGTGCAAGCGTAAAGGCGCCCTCAAAATTTGACCCAAAAGGATTGCCTAGCGCCACCGAAGCGTGCTCTACGTTAGCCTTGGACGCATTAGCAACTGAGTCATCCAGTGCCTGAATCATTTCTGCCTGAGTGCGGTTGTAGTTGCGTCTAGCGAAGGTGTCACACAACTCGACGTGGGAACCAAAATTTCTTTGGCGAACATCAATCTTTGGAAAGTAGGCATCGGCGCGATCGTAACCACGTTTGTTGAACACCGCTGCGGTATAGGTAATGCCGGGTTTTGGTTCGAAGGCTTCAACGATTTCATCAATGTTTGCCATTGATGGCGTCCACTTGGGGTGAGCAAATGAGCCCACGGTGACGCGCTTGGCACCCATTTCGCCGATCGCATCAAGCAACCTTAATTTTTCGCTGACGGGAATGTCGGGGCTCTCAATTTGGAGACCCTCTCGCATCGTATCATCGAAAATGTTGACAGATTTTGGAATTAAGCCCGACATATGGTCTCCGATAGACTTCTTAGATTTTGAGATTGTTATTCTAAACTCGCGGGTTAAGTCTGGCATGCACTTCATCAATACTGCAAGCATTGCAGGGGCTTGTCTTCGTTGAAACATGGGCAGACAATCACGGTGCGACATTTCGTATGCTAATCAAATAGGAGAGCAGTATGAGTTGGGGATTTGATACAGATGTAGAATATCAGGGTGTACTTGATTGGACTGATGACTTTGTAAAGAAAAAGGTTGAGCCCTTAGACCACGTGCTTGGAGCAACGAAAGAATATGATGATCCAGATTTTATCCGACTGGTTCGTCCGTTACAGGCAGAGGTGAAAGAACGCGGGTTGTGGGCGTGTCACCTCGGTCCGGAGTTAGGCGGGCTTGGTTTTGGTCAGCTTAAGCTGGCACTTTTGAATGAAATTCTTGGACGCTCGCGTTTCGCCCCTGTGGTTTTTGGTTGTCAGGCGCCTGACACAGGGAATGCAGAGATACTTGCGCACTATGGCAGTGACGAGTTGAAGAAAAAGTATCTCAAGCCGCTGTTAGAAGGAGAAATATCATCAAGCTATTCCATGACCGAACCGCAGGGCGGTTCGGATCCAACCTCTTTTCGTTGCACTGCGGTTGAAGACGGTGATGATTTTGTCATTAATGGTGAAAAATGGTTTTCCTCCAGCGCACGCTACGCTAGTTTTCTGGTCGTCATGACAGTGACTGATCCAGATGCACCCAAACACTCAAGCATGACAATGTTTGTCGTGCCGACTGACACGCCCGGCGTTGAGATTGTCCGCAACGTCGGCGTGGGTGACGAAGCCCCCGGTGAGGGGTCACATGCCTACATTCGATATACCGATTGCCGTATACCAAGGTCTAATATGATTGGCATGCGTGGTCAGGCATTCGCTGTCGCGCAAACCAGATTAGGCGGAGGTCGAGTACACCATGCGATGCGCACAATGGGCCAGATCAAGAAAGCTTTTGATATGATGTGTGAGCGAGCTTTGTCGCGCACGACTAAAGGTGAAGTACTTGCAGACAAACAGATGGTTCAGGATAAGATTGCCGATTCCTGGATAGAAATGGAGCAATTTCGTCTATTAGTTTTGCGTACTGCATGGCGCATTGATCAATATAACGATTACATGAAAGTAAGAAAGGACATTGCTGCCATCAAGGCGTTAATGCCAAAGGTTTATCACGATATCGTCTCGCGCAGTTTGCAGATTCATGGATCGCTTGGGGTCTCTAACGAGTTACCCTTAACCGGTATGTTAATCGGGTCTTTTGTGATGGGGATTGCTGACGGACCGACTGAGGTTCACAAAGTCACAGTAGCCAAACAAGTGTTGCGGGACTATGAAGGCTCTGAAGATTTGTTTCCCTACTATAGTTTGCCAAATCTGCAGGCTGATGCAATTGCCCAATTCGGCGATCAGATAGAAAGAGACGTTGAACGCTGGTAGCTTCTTATGTCCGCCGATTGTTGCCTGTTTGCGCGTGCAAACGTTTTTAATCATGGCGGAATTTGCCGCTGTATTTTGTGCAAGGGTCGCCAAGGCTTGTTAGGATAAGTCCACAAGATTTTTAGTGTTTTTGCAGGGGTTAAAATGTCAAAGAGAGTTGAAGGTAAAGTAGCGCTGGTTACCGGTGGCGCCTCAGGTATTGGTCGTGGATGTGCTGAACGTCTGGCTGAGGAGGGGGCGATTGTTGTGATCACAGACGTGCAAGAGGAGATGGGCGCGGCAACGGCCCTGGCGATTAACAGCGCAGGGGGGCAAGCAGAATTTTTACTGCATGATGTTACCGACGAACTTCAGTGGCAGAATGTCGTTGAAGTAATTAAAACACGGCACAATCGACTGGACATCTTAGTTAACAACGCAGGTATTGCGATCGGTGGCAGTATTGTAGATATGCCCTTGGAAGATTGGCAAAAGCAGCAGGCAATTAATCTTGATGGTGTATTTCTGGGAGTGAAACATTCTATCCCTCTCATGCGAGATACCGGCGGCGGATCAATCATTAATATGTCTTCGGTGGCTGGACTAAAGGGTGCTGCGAGTCTCGCCGCTTACAACGCTACCAAAGGGGGGGTGCGACTGTTTACTAAAGGGGTCGCGCTTGAGTGCGGTCAGAGTCGTTGGAACATTCGAGTAAATTCAGTTCACCCAGGCATTATTAATACGCCAATTTGGACTAAAGTAAATCCGGAGTTCTTGCCTGAGGGTGAAAATGCGGTTGACGTTGATGGTATGGCAGAGTTGGGTGTACCGACCGGTGTGTTAGGGCAACCGCTGGACATTGCAAATGGCGTGTTGTTTCTTGCCAGTGATGAGTCGCAATACATCACCGGCACTGAACTGGTAATAGACGCCGGTATTTCGGCCTGATTTCTAGTTTGCGATCAAAGAATCACTTGAGGTTGGAAAACTCATAAGGCTCGAGTGATTCCTGCGCTCGAATGCGAAACTTGTGCCACTGGCCACCGCCGTAGTATGCGAGGCTGCCAGGTTCTGCGCCGCCATCTCCGTTGTAGTACGAAACACAGTCTCGCAGTGGTGCGGTACTAATGTCTGCTAATTTACAATGCTCGGTGTATTCAGTCTCCGGCGCCGTTTTTACATCGACGACGTCGTAATTGTTTTCCCGCATGGTTGTCAGCAGCCATGCGATGTAGTCCGCGTGTTCCTCTATCGCGTTGGTAAAGTTGAAGCTGCCGCCGCCACCTTGCGGTCCCGAAACAATAAAAAGGTTTGGAAAGCCGTTACTGTGCAATCCGAGAAAGGTGCTCGTGCCATCGTTTTCCCACTTATCTTTCAGTGATCTGCCGTTGACGCCACGAATCATATTGAATGTAGACGTTGCCATCCAGCGAAACCCAGTGGCATAGATCAGCACATCGAGCGGATATTCTTTGCCGTCATGCACGACGCCGCGCTCGTTGATTTCCGAAACACCTCTTGGTGCTGTGTCGACAAGTGTCACGTGGGGTTTATTGAAAGTGGTTAGATATTCGTCATGAAAGGTAGGACGTTTGCACCCGTAAGGATAGTAAGGCTTGAGCGCCTCGGCAGTTACAGGATCTTCTACCATCGCATCTACCCTGCTGCGAATTTGCTCCATAATTCGAAAGTTGGAATCAAGTTGTTTTTGAACGGCTTCCTCGACGCTGAGTTTTGTTTTGTGTTGTTTGTTTTCTTTGAAAGAGTCCACCTTTCCAGCCAGATAGTCGTCGTTTGCTTTCATCGCCGTGCGGCCCGCCGAGATTTTGGCAAATCGGGCTCTTCGGGCTTTTGCCCAGCCTGGCTCATGCTTCCAAGTCTCGATTTCTTCTTGCGTTGTTGCCCGCTGATCACGGACATCAATCGAAGAAGGTGTGCGCTGGAAGACATGTAGTTCGTCAACAATTTTTGATAGCTCTGGCACGGTTTGGACAGCAGTTGCACCGGTACCAATAATGCCGACTCTTTTACCCGCCAGATCTACCCTGTAATCCCAGCGAGATGTATGGAAAGCATCGCCGGTGAATGTCTCCATACCCTCGATGCGAGCGAGCTTGGGTGTTGTAAGTATGCCGTTGGCGAGAATGACATAACGCGCTTTCATTTCGTCGCCGCGATCTGTAGTTACGGTCCATCGTCCAGTTGCTGCGTCCCAATCGGTTCGCTCAACCGTCGTATGAAATAGGCAGTGATCGTAGAAACCAAATTTCTCTGCTACCTTTTGGCAGTACTCCATAATTTCGAAGCCGGAAGCAAATTTCATGGTGGGGATGTATCCCATTTCCTCTAATAGCGGTAAATAGCTGTAAGCTTCTACATCGCAGGCAATGCCGGGATATCTGTTCCAGTACCAGGTGCCGCCGACATCGCCGCCTTTTTCGCAGAAGCGCACATCTTTGAAGCCCGCTTTCTGAAGTTTGTGCCAGAGTAGCAAGCCTGCAAATCCGGCACCAACAACCAATATTTCGCATTCATCGTCAAGCGATTCTCTCGCAACAGGTTCCTCGGAATAAACATCCTCCAGATACTTACTGAATTCTCCTTCCATTGCCATGTAATCGGCAGCACCCATACGTGCTTCTTTAAATTCCCGATACTTAGCCTGCTCTGTTGCATTAAAAACGGCGCCAACAGGAGCGGGGGGCAATGTTTTGAGCGTTTCGTCCTCAATAACGGCATAACCGCTACCGGTTATCTTGTCGCTTGCTTTGGCAGCACGCGTATCAAAAATTTTTAGTCCTGTTTGAGGATCTATTGCAACTGACATGTTTTACTCTCGGTATAAGTTCGATTTATTTGTCTATTAAATAGAACAGCATTTGATTCTTGGGTCAATCAAAGCTCATCTGAAATCGAATATTTTGCACAGAGAAACCCATGTGACACAGGCACTCTCTACGCCCGATAAATGTTTGATAAGCGCGTCTCTGAGGCTTTAACGTGATGAGACTGTGGTGTGATAAATCAGGGTTGCTATATATAGTCAAAGTGCCGTAGTTTGTATTAGTTATCTGCTTGCTTATTTACTCGGTCGAAAAATTAGTGGGGACAAAATGCGATATTTTTCATATACAGATTCACCGTATGCCATTCGGTCAGACATTACTGAGGCTCACAGGAAATTTTGGGAAAACCTGTCTGCTCCAGGCAATTGGTGGACAGGTAAACAGCGTGTAGCCATCGCGCAGGAAGTTAGAAATGCATTCTCGTGCGAATTCTGCGCGAGCAGGAAGCTCGCTTTGTCACCCTACAAATTTCCCGGAGAGCACCAGCATAGTGAAGGGCTGGATGATGTTGCGATTGATGCCGTCCATCGAGTGATTACTGATCAGACGCGAATTACAAAATCTTGGGTAAATAGCAATGTAGAAAAAGGACTCTCTAAAGGTGCGTACGTTGAGCTAGCAGGCCTTGCCGTCGCAACATTGAGCATTGATGAGTTTCATCGGGCGCTTGGGCTCTCGTTAGAAGATTTGCCGGATGCGTTACCCGGAGCGCCTGACGGTTATATGCCGTCGCTTGCTGTCGAGGGAACAGGTCATGTACCGATGCTGCCGAATGATGGTGCGATAGGAGAGGAAGCAGATCTGTGGGGCGAGAGAGGCGCTAACGTTGTCCGAGCATTTTCTGCTGTTCCTAATGCTGTCCGTGATTGGATAATGATTTCAAATGCACAGTACCTGTCCTTCGAGGGAATGACTAACTACGATTCTCCAGACAACCGCAGTATCAACCGAATGCAAATTGAGTTAGTTGCCGGTCGAGTTTCAGCGGTTAACGAGTGTTTCTACTGAACCAACGCACATGCAACGATGCTCCGTGTGAGCGCGCAGACGACAGGCAGAGATATAGATTTGCAGGGTGTTAACGGTGATGCCGCAGCAGCCGGTATGGGTGTTGAACATGGAGCGGAGTTGATGCAGTTTGCGGAAACTTTCGCGCAAAGAGATGATGATGCGCTGGCCAGTGCAAGAACGACCCTAGTCTCTGTAGCAGGGGAGGCGGTGTTGGTAGACGCTGCTGGCGTCGCCGCCAATTTTCAGAGAATGGTTCGGATTGCTGACTCGATGGGCATTCCAGTCGACGATATGGCCTCAGAACTCGGTCAGTCTATACGCCGCGAATTGAAGCTGACACGATTTGAAAGTGCGAAAAATAGTCTTAGCCCGAGCTAGTGTGCCAGTTAGCAACTTTTCATTGCCGCCAATGAAGACATTTCTCCTACAAAGTATTTTGGTCGTTATTTTCATGATCTTTCGGGAAATCGTCTGATTTGGGTGATATGATTAAGCAAAACTCTTCCGTTACCAACTAAACAGCAGTTAGAAAGTTTTTGGGACGGTAAAACGATACGCTCGCGAATATGTCAAATTTGTTAAAGACTCTGCTAACAACCTCATTGTTAGTCGTTTTTGGTTGTGGGGGTGGTGGTTCAGGCGTTGAACAAGATACGTTAGTCGACGTGCCTATTGCTGATCGGGGATTTGCTGAAAACGGCATATTTGCTGGTTCTTTGCCAGAGGGCGAACTACTCCTTGTACTTGAAAGTGGTCAATACTTTTTTGTGGCAGGAGATATTGCGAGTCAAGGCGCGTACAACATAGAAAGCGTTCAATTAACGGGTAGTGGACCCGCATACAGTTTGTCCGCGAACGGTGAGCTGACTGGGACACTTGAGTTAAGAGGCGAATACCGCACTGACAGGCACGTTGAGTTAATCTGGACAGAGTCAGCAACTGGAACAGAACGCAGTTTAAATATAGAAGCAACACCTCTCTATTTTGAACCGGCTCCTTTGGATAATGTGGTGGGTGCCTGGATCAACCAAGATGAATCAAACCTCGTGTTCTTTGATATTTCAGAGAATAGGGATCCCATTGGTGGTGATGACTATGTCGCGGTCACGCCGGGAATACCAGAAACAATTGATATTCTGGCTAATGACCGGGACCCAGAAGACGATATGCTTCGCATTGCAAGCGTCGACGCCACGAGTACATTGGGTGGCATTATAGAGGTAGACGATCGTGGCACAACTGAAGTGCTAACCGACGATGTAGTCGTCTACACCCCACCAGTAAGTTTTGAAGCAGGATTTGATTCTTTTCGGTACGTCGTCGAGGATCCCGACGAGGGTAGCGACAATCCGGTAGTTTTGATTACAGCGCCGGTAAGTGATGTAGATTTGAGTTTGTCACTGACAGTAAATGATGAAGCACCTACCTCCGGTGATTTTGTTCAAGTAACGACGACAATCGCAAACAGTGGTGATGACACGGTTCGGGCTCAGGTGTTGCTTACGCTAGGTAGTGGACTCGTGTATCGCTCAGACGACGGCGATGGTAGTTTCGACAAAGAAACGAGTTTCTGGGCGGTAGACCTTACTGCGGGGGAAACTAAAACCTTGATCCTTGAGGTGTTTGTCGATTCATTCGGTGAGTTTGATATTGTTTCAACCCTTACTTCGCTCGATGCGAGGGATACCGATGATACTAACGATAAGCAGGAGGTGACATTGGTGCCGGCGAATCTGTCATCAACGCCGCCGATAGTGCTCAGAAAAGCCGAAATTGAAGGAGTTATTCTTTCCTCGCTGACGCAAATTTCAGGATCTATTACTGAAAATGAAAACGGTGCAAATGTGTATAGTATTGAACTGAATTTTGGTGGCGGTGGTTTGGGCGGTAGCTCGGGTGTCGTTGATCCATATGTTGGCTATGTAATTGCAAGCGAAGAACAGGTAGAAACGGCGAATGAAGTTGAGGGTGAGCCACCCACATTGCAATTACGACCAACTATTTTAATACTCACTGCAACGCCCACTTCGGTGTATCTAAATAAGCTATTTGGAGTAAGTGAAGATGAGTTATCTGGGAATTAGTCGTCAAAGAATTAGTGAGTGTCTGATCTAAATCTGCCTGAGATTTTTTCAGACCTAGAAATAAATTTTAAACAGCTGACAACGCTTTTAGTTGAGGAATTGGACAGTGAATAATAAAAATAAAATGATAGCTGCAGCATTATTTCTTTCGTCTACGGTGATGATGTCACCGATATCTTTTGCGGAAGTGAGTTTGTTTCCCGACCATGTTTACTTGTCCACCTCATATACATCAAATACCGATGATCAGTCTGGGAAATTGATGGGACAGCTGGGTGTGCCTATTGAACTCGCGGTTTACGCTGTCGAAGATATCGCTGTGCAGCCCGCGACGAAGGAAACCAGAACAGAGGGGCTGCAAGCGGATACCGCCAAATCGATAACCGAGGAACCTGAACCCAAATATCTGGCTATTAACGTCAAAAATATAGAACCCTCGACTTCCGAATTGTCTGATTCCGCTCCTTTAGAGGTAGAGGTGTTAGAAGCTGACCCATCAAAGAAGGGGTTATCCGAAGTTGAAACACCCGAAAGACAAGGTTTGTTCACACGTATGGGGAGTTCGTTTTCAAACTTATTTAGTCGAGACCAAGTTTCAGATTCTCCTGAGCCAGTGTTAGCAAAAGCCGTTGTCGACGTTGAGGCTGACGTTGAAGTAATTGAGGTAAATACAGCAAAGGAAGATGCGCAGATAGCGGTTGTGGAGGAAATATCTGATGAAAAGTCTGCTACGCCTGCCGAGAGAGTTGAGCCTGAGCAGGAACCGGCTGAGGTAATGGTTGGCGAAACGGAAAAAATGACGAAGCAAAAAGCTGATAAGCCAGGATTTTTAAATAGAATGGGTAAGTCAGTCTCCAATGTGTTGAGCGCGGACAATCGTAAGAAAAAGAACAACGCGATGAATGGTAAAGTTGACATCGCGACGGAAAGCCTTGGAGCGGCTTCCGACATGTTTATTAGTGCCAATGATGGCGCCGTAGTGTTGTCAGTTAGCAAAGATAGGTTGCCACTTAAGGACTTTGTGAAGCTTGTTGCAATTAGAAACGATCGCATTGCCTACCAAAAGACGGAATGGGCGATTGCCAAGTCTGGTGTAGACAGTGTGAGTGGCATTTATGAACCTGAGCTCACGGCTTCGTATCAGTACACCGATAGCGATACTCCGAACACAACGGAAGAAGAGTTTCGTCGTTCTTTTGCACCTACTTTTATCGAGAGAAACCATGACTATAGTCTGGCGGTCGAGTCGGTCGTGCCAACAGGGGGGCGTGTGCGGGCGTCTTACACCTTCCGCGACATCGAAAATAATATTCAACCAGAACCTATCAGAGGCGAGGAAGAGAAAAACTATTTTGGGCTCTCTTTAACTCAGCCGCTACTCAGAGGGGCTGGCTGGCGAAGTGTTGAATCTCCTCTTAAGGTCGCGAGGAAAGATCAAGGCATTGCAAAAGAGACGTTTAGGCAGTCTTTGTTTCAGACAATTTCCGATGCTGTATCAGTCTATTGGGATGTGTATATGGCTGAAAAACGAAAAGAACTGCGTGATCGTTCTGTTGAAATAGCGAAAGATGTGCTTGTTGACGAGAAAGAACGGGCGCGATTTGGTAGAAGTAGTCAAGCGAATATTCTCGATGCCGAATCAGCTTTAGCCCAGCGCCGTGTTCAGCTACTAGCTGCGGAGCAAAGCTTATTTGCAGTCACGGGACAATTGCGTAATTACATTGCTGGCATGCCTCGAGACAAAAAAATAAAAGTTGACGTCTCAGGGATGAATGAGCCCGGCTCTGTTTCGTTTGATCGAGCCTCGATGCTGGCGAACGCATATCTCTATAGGCCAGAATATGTTGCTGGTTTGCTGAGGGCTGAACGAGAAGATGTCAGAATACAATTCGCGAAAAACAACAAATTGCCGCAACTAGATTTAGTCGCGAGCTACGGTTTAAACGGTTTGGCGGAATCTTTTGGAGAGTCTTGGGACGATGTTTGGGATCGGGATCACGAATCTGTGTATGTCGGCGTTGAATATCGCATGGCTTTGCAGGGCAACAAGCGGGGCAAAGGTGAATTGAGTGCTGCTAGGCTAAGAAAACATCAGGCGTTGCTTGAAATTAAAGCAGCGGAAATCGCGATACATAACAGTATTGATACAGCGATAAATAATCTTGAAAGTGCTCGGATGCAAGTTTCTGAATTAACAGGTGTCGTCGAAACAAACAAAAAGCTGCTTGATTTTGAGTTGGCAAAATTTGAAGCAGGCCAAAGCAATAGCCGCGACCTGTTTGAAATTGAAGAACGTCTTAACAGAGTGTTGGAACTTGAACTTGAGAGTAAGGTGAACCTGCAAAAAGCAATTGTTGGCGCGGCTTTATCGGAAGGGACATTGCTCCAGAATTTTGAACTTGAAAAATAGCGGATTTTAGTCATGTCAGATGTTGTTGTATCTCAGGAAAAAAGAAATCTTGCACTCATCGTTTTGTTTTCGGTGTTAGCTACATGTGCTCCAAAAAGTTACGCGGAACCTACGCGTTACGCTTGTGTCACAGAGCCGCATAAGGATGCAATTCTCAGTTTTACAGTGCCGGGAAGAATAGTAGATATACACTATCGAGAAGGCCGTAAAGTGATGGCTGGTGAGGTGCTTGTCGACTTGGAAAACAAGGTTGAAGCGCTGGAACTTAAGCGCCGGGAACTTATTCATCAAGACAAATCGGAATTGCAGGCATCTAAAGCTCAGAGTGAAACTTTCAGCGTGTTATTGGCGTCGACTAAAGGGTTGTTTGAGTCCACGGGGTCTATTAGTCGCGATGAGCTTTATCGCGCTGAACTGGAATACAATTCTGCAGAGGCGGATCACCAAAGACTGTTAATCGCTGAGCAGAGAGAGAAAGTTGAATTTGAGTTAGCCAAGGCGAATTTAGCTAGGCGCTCACTTGCAGCGCCTTTTGATGGGACTATCGTCGATGTGATGTTGGACGAGGGTGAAATCTGTGAAGCAAATCAACCCATGCTTAAACTTGTTGATATCAGCAAGGTCTTTCTCGTTTGTAACATTGATGAACCGGCAGGACGGTTATTGAAAGATGGTCAGGTCTACCCGGTTGAGTTTGATTCGGGAGATCAGCGCTGGAACGGTGATGGTAAGGTGGTGTTTGTTGCACCCATCGTCGACCCAGCAAGCGGATTGCTTAGGGTAAGGTTGAGTTTCGATAATACTGACGAAGAAGTCAGGCCCGGGGTACCTGGATATATAACGCTTGAATCTAACAACTCATTGTTTACCGATTTCAATGCTTCCGAGCTTTAGTGGCGAAATAAAAGTATGAGTTTAATTGAGAATCACCAACAAAATAGCCTCTCTTATTTGAAGTCGCTGCGAGAATTACGTTACTTCAATGGTTTGCCAGCAGAATTTTGGTCAAAACTATTGGACAACTTGGGACTTTACGCGCAATCAGACAAGGTTCTATTGTTGGTAATGGACAACGCCTCTGAAGAATGGCGGCACTTACGGGCATGGCCTCGCAGTGCGATGCGCGTTAAAAAAGACTCACCTGAAATGGAGCAGATGAGTTTGGTTGCAACGCAGGCTCAAACCGACGAAATATGTATCGATTATGGGGTCGGTGCTTCAAGTGATTCACCAGTAAAAATGGGATTGAGTCTCGATCTTGGTGATGCACGTTCTCAGGGTGCATTGATCTTTTTTGTTCCACGACTAAGTAGCGTCGAGATAGAGCAACTTGCCCAGCGGCTGCAGTTGCTGATGGATATTCCTGCTAATTATCAAATTAATCGCGCGCTTCAGCAGGCCAAAACTGACGTGGTGCAATTTGCAGATGCGATTGACCTGATGACTCTGCTCAATGAAAGTGACAGGTTCATGAGTGCTGCGATGACCTTCTGCAATGAATTGGCAGTTCGTCATGAATGTGACAGGGTGAGCCTTGGTTGGCTTGAGTCATCCTACATCCGAGTGCAAGCCATCAGCCACATGGAAAAGTTCGAGAAAAAAATGGCTGCGGTGCAGTTACTTGAAGCAGCAATGGAAGAAGCGTTCGACCAAGACGAGGAGCTTGTTTGGCCCAAGTCTGAAGACCAGAATGCAGTCGATCGTGACCACGAACATTACGCAAGCGAACAAAGCTTGAGTAACTTGGTATCGCTACCTATCAGGGTCGATGACGAAAACGTCGGCGTGGTGACGCTTGAGCGTGAAAAACGTGAATTCGACACAGACGAAGTTCGTGGCCTGAGGCTGGTGGTTGACCAGGCCGCGCGACATCTGTACCAACTTAAAAGACACGATCGCTGGTTCGGGGCTAGATTTACTACGTGGTTTAAAGAGCGTTTGGCGTGGTTTGTAGGTCCTGAGCAGACTTTCGCCAAGGCCGTAGGCGTGCTCGTAGCTTTTATTCTGGCATTTGTCTTCCTTGGCTCTTGGAACTACAGAGTTGAAGCACCTTTTATTCTCCGGTCTGACGAAGTCGCATTCATTCCTGCACCAATCGACGGTTATGTAAAGGATGTGCAAGTAGAGATCGGTGATCTGGTCAGCAAAGGTGATGTGCTCGTCACGTTGGATACGAGGGAACTTGTCCTCGATGAAGCGATGGCGTTGGCGGATATTTCTCGTTACAGCCGAGAAATGGAAAAATCAAGAGCCCAGAATGCGCTCGCTGACATGAGAATCGCCGCGGCGTTAGTTGCACAATCTGAAGCTGAGTTGGCGAAAGTCCGATATCACATAAAAAATGCTGAGATAAGTGCGATTTTTGATGGCGTTGTGGTTGAGGGTGATCTTAAAGAAATGTTGGGTGCTCCTGTGAGGAAAGGAGACATTTTGTTTAAAGTCGCAAATATCGACAAAATGTATGTCGAATTGGATTTAGCGGAACGTGATATTCACGAGGTTGCTGTTGAGGGGACGGGTGAAATTAGTTTCGTTAGCCGACCAGACCAAGTGTTTGATATCAAGGTTGACGAGATAGACCCTGCTGCTGTCGCAAAAGAGCAAGGAAATATTTTCATGCTAAGAGCGAGTTTCGAGGGAGAATCATCAGACTGGTGGCGCCCAGGGATGAGTGGCGTAGCTAAAGTTAATGTCGGAGATAGGAACATCTTCTGGATAATGACTCACCGGACCGTCGATTTCTTCAGAATGTGGTTGTGGTGGTGATGTCTCCGAAATTTGCTTCAGTACGCAGTTGGCGACAAAGGTCCGCTGAACAACGAGTTGAGTTGTTATGAGTGTCATCGCACCCACCTTTAGTGAATCTTGGCATCGTGTTGCTGGTGTGAAAGCCTCTCTGAGACCGACCGTCAAATGTCGTCGACAGAAATTTCGGGGAGAGAACTGGTACGTACTACAAGATTCTTTTAATAACCAATTTTTTCGTCTGAGACCTGCAGCCTACGATTTTGTAGCACGACTCCGGCCAGACAAATCGGTCGAAGAGGTTTGGCAAGAGTCGCTTGAATATGACCCTGAGGGTGCGCCCGGGCAGGAAGAAGTTATTCGGTTGCTGACCCAACTGCACTTCGCGAACCTTCTTTTTTACGACACACCTTCAGACAGCGATCAATTCTTTGAACGTTATCGACAGCGTAAGCAAAGAGAATTGCAATCCAAATTATTAGCGATCATGTTCATTCGCTTACCACTGTTTGATCCTGACGTAGTTTTGCAACGAATCCTACCTTTTACACGACCCTTGTTTACTTGGATAGGTGCAGCAATATGGTTGGGGGTCGTGTTACTCGGTATTAAGGTTGCGATAGACAATGTTGAAAGCCTAACGGTTCAGGCGGAGGGTGTGCTTGCACCGGATAATTTGATACTGCTATATCTGGGTATGGTCGTCATAAAAACGCTGCATGAGTGCGGGCACGCACTTGTTTGTCGACATTATGGTGGTGAAGTTCACGTCATGGGGGTAATGCTGTTGGTGTTTACACCGCTTCCTTATATGGATGCTACCTCCAGTTGGTCATTTAGAAGCCGTTGGCATAGGGCCTTCGTTGGTGCGGCCGGAATGATAGTGGAGTTGTTTATAGCCGCCTTGGCGGTGTTTGTTTGGGCTGCAACAGGTCCGGGGGTTATTCACAGCATCGCTTATAACATGATGTTTGTCGCCTCAATCTCAACCATTATCTTTAACGCGAACCCGCTACTTAAATTTGATGGGTACTATATCCTCTCGGATCTCGTCGATTTGCCAAACCTTTATACTCGGTCAAGGAAGCAATGGGCTTACTTGTCGGAAAAGTTCCTGTTTGGGGTGAAACATGCCATCGAAGTTGCAGATAGCAAACGTGAAACTTGGTGGTTAACTTGTTATGGCGCTTTAAGCGGTGCATATCGACTAGTTGTGTTCGCAGGCATTGTTATCTTTGTTGCCGATAAGTATCTGATTCTTGGCGTGTTAATGGTGATTATCCTGATCATCTCTTGGGCATTTGTGCCTCCATACAAACTGATTAAATATCTTGCAACCAGCCCGCGTATTGAAAGAACAAGAACGCGAGCGGTGGGTGTCACGGCTGGCGCTCTGACTTTTGTTCTGCTGCTGACCGCCATCGTGCCGTTACCCAACAGGTTTCGTGTGCCGGGTATTGTCGAGTCTGAAACGCACAGTATTGTGACGAGTGATGTGGGCGGTATTTTCGAGGAAGTATTAACGTCCAACGGTTCGTTTGTGGCGGCAGGCACGCCTTTGGTGCGTTTTTCAGATTGGGAAATAGGCAACGACAAAGATATCCTCAATGCGCAGTGGCAACAGGTTCGAGCTACGGAGCAATGGGCGGCCAGTCAGCGGGTGAGTGACCTTGAGCCGTTGCGTCAGCGTCGCGAAGTGATTATTAAGCAGATGGAAGAAGTGAAATTTCGTGAGCAGTCTCTGGTTATCCGCGCTAAGAAAGATGGCCTATGGGTCGCCCCGGATCTCGAAGACAGAGTGGGCTCATGGCAGCATCGCGGAGATCAGTTGGGACAACTCTATGATGCAACATCTTATCGTTTTACCGCTGTAGTGCCGCAGGATGAAGCAGCAAATCTGTTCGTTGATCAAATTCAATTGGCTGAGGTCCGGTTGATCGGCGCTGAGTCTCAGAATTATATTATGAAGGATTTGCAAATAATCCCTTACGAATCCCAGCGTCTACCATCTGCAGCACTGAGTTGGTTAGCGGGCGGAGAAGTGATAACTTCTGACGCTGATAGTAGTGGTCTAACCAGCACCGAGCCTTTCTTTTTGATCTACGGTAATTTTGATGAATCTACCGCAGGCGATATGCTGCATGGTCAATCCGGCAAGTTAAGGTTAACGATGGAATCCCAACCCCTGCTGAGTCAGTTGTATCGACAACTGAGGCAGTTGCTGCAGAAGCGTTACCAGATTTAGATAAACAGCTTGTTTGTTTAGTGATCTATTTCGGATACCTTTTGTGTATTGCGCCTATAAACACCAGTTCATGATCTCTACATTTTCTTAGGAAAGCATAGCGCAAGCTTTTTAAAGTTATCTCCTTTTTATCTTCGTTGCTACCGAAGGTAATATCATATCATTTGAGTCAAGCGCTATCATCAAGTCGAATTCTGTCGTGAACAATGCTCATGTCGTTGTCGGCATTTTTGCGCGAGCTTATAGGCTTGTTAGAGCTAAAAACAAAGGGTAATTGTGTTTTTATATTTTTCAAGGAAGTGAGTCCTAGTGCGGCCGTTGGCCGATTATGCCCGCTAGGCAGCGCCGATTTTCAACGACTTACTGTTAAAATTGGTAGAGTCAATTAGGGTTATTTGTTCGGCTGCCCTCATGCTAAACTTCTAATCCTAACTATCAACAGAATGTCTCCTTTGCCTCTCCGGCAGCGAGACCGCAGAGTAAGCATGACGGCACCCAGTATTGAATTTCGGCGGACCCAGGTTGTTAAGCCGGACCAGATTACGACCGGGCTTGACGCCGTGCGAAATTACTTTTCAGGACTATATTACCGCGCGGATGTCCATGGTGAAAAAATTCTGACATCCGCGGAGGCGATCTATTCGCAGGCCGAGGACTACCGCGGGTTTTCTGAGAGAAAGCTGAAAATAGCGTTGGGCGAAAGTCGGACACATTTTAGACGCCAGAACCAAACAAGAAAGCAGGTAGAGCACGCGCTTGGACTGCTGGTAGAGGCGGCTCATCGCTCTTTGAAAATCAGACCATACCCGGTTCAGGTGATGGCTGCACTCGCGATGTATGATGGCTACCTTGCAGAAATGGCAACGGGTGAAGGCAAAAGCCTAACAGCCTCGCTAGTCGGTGTGATGACCGGTTGGTCCGGGCGACCATGTCACATTCTCACGACAAATGATTATCTTGCTTCCCGTGATGCGGTTGAGTTTCACGATTTTTACCGCTTTTGTGGCGTAAGTGTGGGTTCTGTTATCGCTGAAATGGAGCCCGAAAATCGGCGAGAGATATACGAAAAAGGCGTGGTGTACACGACAAGTAAAGAGCTGCTAGCTGATTTCCTACGCGACAGAATACGGCTGGGCAGCCTTTATCACCCGCAACGCAGATTGTTGAGAGAAGTGCTCGAACCGCACCGAAACATCGGAGGCGAGATTGTTTTGCGCGGCATTGATACAGCAATTATCGATGAGGCCGATAGCGTGATGATCGATGAGGCCGTTACGCCGTTAATTATCTCTAGTCAGCAAGAAAATAAGTGGCTAATTGAGGCAGCTACTGCGGCGAGCAGTCTGGCGGAAAAATTTTTGTTGGATCACGATTTTAAAATCGACACAAAATATCGAGAAGTTAACTTTACTGACGTAGGGCGGGAAAAGCTGGTTGAGGTGGCGCCCTTGCTCCCCGAAATGTGGCGTGGCACTTCTAGAAGAGAAGAAATTGTAAAACAGGCGATTGTTGCCAAGGAATTCTACAAGCTTGACCAGCAATACGTTATCGAGGAGGGAAAAATAGTCATAGTAGACGAATTCACGGGTCGACTAATGGCTAATCGTTCTTGGGGAAACGGACTGCATCAGGCGGTGGAAGCGAAAGAAGGGCTTGAGCTGAGTGATCCCACAGAAACGCTGGCAAGATTAAGTTTTCAACGATTTTTTCGATTATTCCGTAAATTATCGGGAATGACCGGTACCGCAAACGAGGCGGCAGATGAGTTTTGGCATATTTACAGGCTGCCGGTTATGTCAGTGCCTACTAACCGCCCGTTAATTCGAGAACATTATGAACCGATGTTTTTCGAAAAGTCGGACGCAAAGTGGGCCGCTGTTGTTGAAGAGATAAAATTGGTCCACGCACAGGGTCGGCCGGTGCTGGTGGGTGTGAAAAGTGTCAAAGGCAGCCAAAAGCTTGCAGATTTGTTGCAAGAAGAGCAACTTGCATATCGCCTGCTTAATGCCACAAACCATGCTGATGAAGCCTACATAATTCGAGAAGCTGGTCGAGAGGATGGCATCACTATTGCCACAAATATGGCGGGTCGTGGAACCGATATCAAGCTGAGCCCAGAGGTAGCCAAGCAGGGTGGATTGCATGTCATTGTGACAGAGCGGAATGATTCTGGACGCATTGATAGGCAGCTCGTTGGTCGGTGTGCACGTCAGGGTGACCCGGGAAGCAGTCGTATTTTTGCCAGTATGGAAGACGATTTGATGACCAGATACGGCTCACGGCCGGTGGTCAAATTAGCCAACCATGCGTTAATTGACCAACCTAAGTACCGCCAAAAAGCTGTTTCAACGGCATTCAACTTCGCCCAAAGCACCGCTCAAAAGATCGCTTATCGACAAAGAAAGACGGTGCTGAGAACCGATACTTGGCTTGACGAAGCACTAATCTTCTCCGGATCCGAGGGCGGATTCTAGTTTTTTTTCGCCGAAATCCGCTCGGAAAACCGGCACAAATCTCCAGCTGAATCTTAAATAATCTTACAAATTTATTTGCAATCGCGCTTTCAAGAAGTTAATACTGGTTCCCCTTTTTGAAAACCTAAGACGAATTTCAATGATATTCGTCTCCGAAAAGTGTCGTTTCCTCAAGAAAATATGAGCGAAATAGCAGTTTTGGCAACAGGTTAGCGTCTGGAAATAACTTAATAAGTGGATAAGCGACTAGGCAAAGAGTTCGAATTAGAGACCCTGGAGGAGAGAATTCTCCTCTCGGGGGATCCTCTATTGGACCCGTTACAGGCCCTAGGTACGCAAGAGAAAGATCCAACCCGGGATAGTCTTTCATCGTCTTACGGTGGCGATAGCTCTTTAATGATCGAAAAAATCGATCATAAGTATGCGGCATCGATCACCTCAAAAGATCGTTTAGCGTCGGAATCTGGTCACTCAGGCAGCGTCAGTTATGCGCCAGAGGCGATGTTAGATGATCTGTTCGAAGGTTTGTTGGAAGAGGATTTTGAAGAAGATACTTCGCCCCTAGCGGCTGCCGAAATGGCAAAACAAATTCAGGATGAATCGGAAGAAAACCACGAGGCAACAGTACAGACCCTAGTTGCGACAAGTATACATGGCTCCCTCCAGAGTGCAGACACCAACACCACGGTAGGGGTCGCAAGTCCGAATGATGATGTAAAGAACATCTCGACATATGCTTATTTTGGCTACTCAGCGCCGCCAACCGTTGAAAAACAAACGCTTGAAACATCACAATTAAATACCCCCCCATTGCTCGCTAGCGCTACGGCAGACGCTACCCTGCAGCTTGCAAAAAATCACGTTCTGTCTCGTGATATCCTACCTGAAAATTTAAATAATTTAATAGTATCAGCAGGTTACGGACTTTCTGGATCTGGTTCCGTTGGATTCAATATCATCAACAATGGTCGTTTTGAACCGGGCAATTCTCCGGGAATTGTTTCTACGCCAACCTTCACGAACGCTGGAGGAGCGACGCTTGTTGTAGAAATTGGTGGTGTTACGCCGGGACCGGGCACACCCGTCGATAACGGTTACGACCAGGTCAATACAACGAGCACTGCAGCAGGTTCTATTTCGCTTGACGGAACGATTGAGATTCAAATCATCAACAGTTTCGTTCCTGAGGTTGGGCAAACGTTTGAAATTTTGACTTTTGCGAATGGCGGTTCAATCACTGGTAAGTTCACTGACGCAGTCGGCCTTTATGGTTTTGATGACGGCAGCTTGTACTTCGATCTTGAAGAATATGACAACGGAGATGGTACCGGTGGTCTTCGGATTGTTGTCAAACAAGTGAACGGTGACAATTTTAGTTCGAGTGTCGAACCCGAAGCTTTGGCAAATCAATTTGGTAAGTTTCTCTCGGATTATTTTACAGTTGATGGGTCGACCGACGAACTCAGCGGTTTCGAGATTAACATTGCAGACTTCATTTCCGTCGACACCGGCAACTTTGGAATTCAGAAAGTGGGTGACCAGTTGCGATTTGTATCGAATGATGGATCTGCACATCTGAAGATTGGCAGTTTTGAAATTGGTATCACTGGCGCTGACTTGGTTGTTGTCTTGAATGAAGATGGTACACGAGCGGTTGGTACGGCGAACGGCACCTTCCAGATGCTGGGTGGACACTTCGCTTCGGCAACCGCCGCCTCGGTAGACATTCAATTGAATAACACGACCACCGATTACAGCGCCTCTAATCTGACCGTGAACGTTGGATCACTGAGCGCGACCCTCGATGTTGGGCTTGCCGAGGAAAAATTCACCGCGACAGACGTTGAAGTGACTTTGGTAAATTTCGCCACACTGACCGGAGATTTCTCTTTCCAGAAATCCGGTGCGCAGATTTCAGCTGTGGCGACGGATGCAGCGGCCGAGCTAAGAGCGGGTAATTTCGCCATTGGTGTGAGTGCTGCGAGCTTAGCGCTGGTCTTAACATCGAACAACAAACTCGCAATGCGGGCAAATGGCACAGCTTCGTTCATAGGCGATGTCGTGGCCAATGCGACCGCGGCTTCGGTCACCGTTGCTTTCAACGACACATCAACGGACTTCACGGGGCAATCACTCACGATCGACGGAAACACAGCATCACTTGACGTTGGGCTTAGCGTCCAAGAAGTTTCGATGACCGGCTTGAGTGCTGAAATCAGTGGTTTCATAAGTTTCGGTGGCGACTTTGGTTTTGAACTTGATGGGACCGATATCAATGTCTCGGCAAGTAACGCCTATGCGCAAGCCGAAGCAGGCAATTTCAAAGTCGGTGTGGTGAACGGCAGCGTCGCGATGATTTTGACGAATGCAAATACTTTGGCGATGAGCGCCAGCGGTAGCGTGATATTTCAAGGTGATAGTTTTGCCAATGTGACAGCGACCAGTGTGTCCGTGAAGTTCAATGACACGGGAAGCGACAGGAACGAAGTGATTTCAATCAACGGGGTTGACGCATCCCTTGTCGCACTTGATGGCGAGAGTAGTATTTCAGTTACGGGTTTGCAGGCCGATATCTCAGGGTTTATCACCTTTGGTGGCGACTTCGGTTTTGAACAGAGTGACTCAGCGATCAGAGGCAGTGCAAATGGTGTCTTTGCAAGGGTTGAAGCGGGTACTTTTCAAGCCGGAGTAACCTCCGGGTCATTAGCAATGATTTTGAACAACAACAACGAAATTGCACTCAGTGTTGCGGGCAGTAATCTCGTGTTCACTGGCGGAAATTTTGCATCTGCTAGTGCTGTCAGTGTGTCGATAAGCTACAACGAGACGTCAACTGACTACAGCGCAGCGCCCGAAGCGATTAGCCTCGACGGCATCTCGGCTACCTTGAGTGCGGCCAAAGGCGCGGCCAGTGTCTTAATCGATGATTTAGCTGTGAGTATTTCAGGTTTTGCCACCTTGACCGGTGACTTCAGTTTCAGTCTTGATGGAACTTCTGTTACGGGAGTGGCTAGTGATGTCACAGTGCGATTGTCTGCAGGGGGATTAACCGCCGGGCTCGACAACGGTGTTCTAGGAATGGAATTCTTCGCCGACAATACCATGGTCGTTGAAGCCAGCGGCGCCTTGTTTTTGACGGGCGGGAATTTTGCGAGTGCCAGCGCGAATGGTGTGCTTCTCAGGTATAACGATACTGGGCTCGATTACACAGGAATTGCTCTGACGGTCGACAGCTCGGACTATCTGTTTGTCGATATGCCTTCCTCCTCCGATCTAAAAACCTTAACTGTAACTAGCTTACAGGCTGATTTTGCTGATTTTATTTCGGTAAGCGGTAACTTCAGCTTTAGCTTGACTGGCGGAGAGCTGATAGTCGTGGCTGAGAATGCATCTGCGGTAGTTGTTGCAGGTTCATTCAGCGCCGGTGTAAATGACGGACAAATTGGTCTGGTAAACAAAGCTGATGGAACTCAGGCCCTGGAAGCCTCGGGAAGTTTGTTCGTCTCGGGTGGTGATTTTTCTCAGCTCTCTGCCAACCTCGCAGCTGTGCACTTCAACACGTCAAATACCGCTTACACTGGCACCACGATTGAGGCGGGTGAGTTGAGCTATACCTATTCAGATCTCGAGGCGGCGCTCAATTTGCAGGTTCTCTCAATCTCGGGGCTGCAAGGTGAAATTGGCGATTTCATCAGCTTTGGTGGAAATTTTGTTTTTGAGCGAACCACTGGTGCAGCAGGGACACAAGTTAGAGCTGTCGCGAACAGCGCCTATGCCTTCATGCAAGCCGGCGATGTACGCGTGGGTTTGGACAATGGCAGTTTTGCGCTTATTTTGAACACGGATGACACTAAGGCCCTGCAGGCGACTGGTTCTCTGTTGGTCGAAGGAGGTGAGTTCGCATCAGCGACGGCGACGGATATCACTGTCAATCTAAATGAATCAACGATCGATTACAGCGCAGCGCCAATCACCTTAACAATCGACGGTATTAGTGCAGATTTGTCCAGTGCTCTAAACACGGAAAGCATCACAATCACAGATTTGGCAATTGAATTCGCTGGTATATTCAATCTTGCGGGTGATTTTGTATTCTCACGATCTGGCTCCTTTCCTAACAGCGTGATTGAGGTGGCCGCTAGCGATGTTACCGCAGCGCTGGAAGCGGGCGGTTTTTCCGCCGGTGTTCAAAACGGAACGCTTGCGATGTTGTTAAATGACGATAACACAAGCGCACTTACCGCAACTGGCAACTTGCTTTTTCAGGGAGGAGGCTTTGCAAGTGCGACGGCCTCTGCAGTTGAAGTGAATTTCAATACAACAACAACAGATTATGCAGCGGCACCTAAGACCATTGCCTTAGCAGGCGTCAGTGAGGACATTGTCGCTGCGGTTGATTCAAGCAGTGTCACGATCACGGGGTTGGATGTTCAGGTTGGCGATTTTGTGTCTGTAACGGGTAACTTCGGTTTTAGTCTCGGCTCCACAGGCCAGGTGCTGGGGATTGCTCAGCAAGCAAGCGCTAGTCTTGCCGCAGGTGACTTCTCAGTTGGATTAAACAGCGGTACTTTGGGACTGGTGCTGAACGTTGACGGTACCAAAGTAATTCAGGCGAGTGGCACTTTCTTTTTAGCGGGTGGCGATTTTGCGGACATACAGGCTACGAGCATCGAATTAACTTTTAACGATACAGGCATAGCCTACACAGGCGTTGCTCTTGCTGTTGATGATCTCAGCTACACATTTACTAACCTGGAAGCGGCAGACATTGAAAAAGTAACGGTGACTGGTTTTAGTGCAGCGTTTGGTGGATTTGTCTCTTTGTCAGGAAGTTTCTTCTTTGAGCGTTCTGTTACAGATGGTGATGCGAAGGTACTGATTACCGCGACTGATGCGAACGCCTTTGTTGGCGCAGGCGCAGGAACAGCAGATGCAACGGGCTTGTTATTAAGCGAAGTCGATGCAGCATTAGTGATTTACGAAAATGGTTTAAATAGCACTTCTGCACTTACTGCGAGCGGTCAGGCAGGCCTTACCGGTATAGATAACTTGACTCTGAGTGGCGAAATGCATGTTCGGGTAAATCAGACGGGTGGTCTAGTTAATGAGGTCGTTCGGTTTGGGGATAAGGAAATCGCAATTTTGTTTGAAACAGGCGAAGAGTCGCTTGTTCAGGCAAACGGTAGTGTGAATGTTGTGGCGTCCGATTTCTTAGCTTTCGATGGTAAGTTCGTTTTTGAAACAGCCGAAACAACGACCGGTACAGTGACCGACACGGTCATTAGAGTTGCTGCGACACAAGTCGCCGCTTTTCTTGGTGCTGGCAGAAAGACCCTCGATGCAACCGGTATTGAAATCAGCGATGGCACCTTTGGTCTGTTGATTAACAAGTCCATTGATTCAACCGCTGTTGCTGGTGCTGCAGCAGCGAGTACTTATGCTCTTGCTGCGTCTGGCACAGCGTCGGTCGTAGGAGTTGACGACTTGACAATCACCGGTTCATTGATGGCGCGCTTGAACAACACAGGCGGAGCTGTCAATGAAACGATAACAACGCTAGCAGGGGATGTTGATATCGTCTTCGCCGCCGACGAAGGCAATGCCCAGTTGTTGGAAGGTGCAATCACACTGGACATCGCAGGCTTCGTCGGTCTTGATGGTGAATTTAGTTTTGAAAAAAGTGATGAGGTCAGTGGCACAGTTACTGACACTGTCATCAAAGTCGCAGCCACTAATGTTAATGCCTTCGTAGGCGCTGATCGTGGTAATGCAGATGCTGCAGGCGTCCAACTCCAGAATGGAGAACTCGGGTTGTTGCTGTACCAGACTGTTGACTCCTCCGCAGCAGAGGGAGCTTCTCCTAGTGGTACTTATGCGATAAACGTTTCTGGTGATGCGGGGCTGGTTGGCGTACCTAACATCACTGCCTCAGGGACGCTTGCTGTTCTAATAAACAATACGGGTGGCGCGGTATCGGAAACGCTAACAGTACCTGGTGGTTCAGTTTCGATTGAGTTCTCCGCGAGTCAGGGTGATTACCAGAGCGTTGAAGGAAGCGTCGCGTTGGCGATCGCAGGTTTTGTATCGCTATCAGGTGAATTCAGTTTTGATAAGACCGACGTGGTTACGCCCGGTTCAGGCGGATCAAGTTCACCAGCGTTAACTAATCTTTTATTTGAAGGGGGAAGCGCTGCTGTTTCAGATGAGCTGTATCAGCAATTGAAAGATGAGCTCGCAGCCGAACAAGATAGATTGGCAGCAAACGGAGAAGTTCTAAGTTCAGTTGAATTCACTGTTGGTGCGTCCGCCTTTAATGAAAAACATGTTGATACAAACAATGATCTGATTGTTTTTTCTGGTGAACACGGGTTTGCAGATGGACAAAAAATCGTCTACTCAAGTGGCGCCGGTGTGGCTGTTGGCGGTTTAAGTGATAGCTCAACGTATTTTGTAAACGTTGTTGATCCAAATACTGTTCAAATCTCTTTGACGTCAGGTGGTGTTGTCATTGATCTCACGAGCGATGGCACCGGGTTACAACAGTTGATTCCCGTGTTCGATTTCGATACTGAGAACAGCATCCTCGTGGATGTTGTCACAAACGAAATCAATTTTACTAGTGTCCACGGGTTTGAAGCGGGAGATCGGGTTAAGTACTCAAGTGCTGCAAATGCGAATGTGATTGAAGGTTTGGTTGACGGAGAAAATTATTTTGTGCTTTTGACCGATGCCGACACGATTCAATTGTCCCTCACTTCTGGTGGTTCGGCTATCGATCTAACGGGCGAGGGAAGCGGTGATCACAGCCTGGAGCAAGTGTTAAGTTTCGATAGTAGTAACGATATAGTCGTCGAAGTGACCGATGATACGATAGTGTTTGGGTCTGCTCACGGATTTGGCGAGAACGATAGGTTGCTCTACAGCGTCAGTGGCGGCGATGCAATAGGTGGGTTGACCGACCAAACGGTTTACGATGTCATTGTGAAAGACAGCAAAACGATTCAGTTGTCAAACAGTAGTACTGGACCGCCGCTAGATCTCACATCGGATGGTACCGGCACGCACAATCTTGCGAGGGTACTAACGCTAGAGGTGGGTAGTGTACCTGTAGTCGACACCGTAGCTGAAACACTAACATTCCGCGATAAGCATTATCTAAACACCGAAGATACAGTCATCTATCAAGTTGTCGACGGTAGTAAGATTGGAAATCTCACAAAATCCTCTGGTATTTATTACGTCATCGTTGTCGATGACAACACGATCCAATTAGCCTCAACAAAAATTCTCGCCCGTTTTGGTGAAGACATCAATCTGCTGAGTCAAGGTAGCGGCCAACAAAGCCTCTATAAATCAACGGATATCTTCCTAGACGAAACCAATATCTCTGACATCACTTCAGATGTGATTAATTTGGGAACAGATCACGATCTGAATGAATTTCAGCAAGTAGTGCTAGATGTGAACGCAGGTTCAAATCCGTTTGTTGGGTTGGTTGCGGGTAACACTTACTGGGTGCATAGAGTTGATAACGATAGCCTTCAGTTGGCTGAAAGCCGAGACGATCTGGTCGCTGGAAATTACTTGAGTATAACGCTCGATGTGGCAGCTACTTCGAGTTGGCGCTTCAGAGCTGTTGTTAATTTTGGTACGCAGGAAGCTGGTACTGCGGTTGATACTTCGGCTAATGCGATTAGTTTTCCATCTGATCACGGATTTGTCTCAGGCGAAGAAATTCAATACAAGGTGGGCAATGACCCCTCCAGCCTCACGATCGGCGGGCTAATCGACGGAAATAGCTACTTTGTGGTCGCCGTCGATTCGAATACCTTTCAATTGGCCGCAACAAATGATGGCCCTGTAATTAATCTGACTTCTGCTGGCCTTGGCTACCAGTCATTCACTTCGCAGGTTGGAGTTGATTTTTCCGCGACTAATTCCCTACATATCGATACGTCACTAAATAGAATTCTGTTCGATGCTGATCATGGCTTGGCAAATGGCGACCAAGTAACTTACGCGTCACAGTTTACAGCGGGTGATGAAAATATTGGTGGGCTCGTTAACGGAAACGACTACTTTGTTCGACTTGTAGATGCGCAAACAATTGAGCTAAGTTTGACTTCTGGTGGTGCCGTTGTGAGCCTCACGAGTGATGGAGTTGGTGATCACCAGTTTACCTATAATCCCGTCACATTCAGTAGTACGGGAACTGTCGCGATAAACACAGCTACCGATGTCATTAATTTTGTCGGTGCGGATTTAATCGCTAATGGCACCAAGGCAACCTACGACGCGGGTGCCGGAACGGCGATAGGCGGTTTGATCGACGGCAACGATTATTTCGTTATATCTGCCGGTGCAGGCAGTCTCCAATTAAGTGCAACCGCTGATGGGGCAGCGATTGACTTGACCGGTCCGGGCGTAGGACAACATCGACTCATTCTAGACGGAGTCGAGTTCGATGCTGATGATAATCTCGCTCAGACGAGGCAAGACAACTTACTTGCGCTTTCGGATAGGTTGTCACACGACCTTGGCATAACAGTCACAATCAATGCGGGCACTGTCAGTAGTACAACAGACCCGTCGGTATCGGAAACCGCCCAGCAGACGAAAGATGCCAGAAACGTTACGTTTAGTGCAGTTACTGCTACGTTCACCACAGCCGCGCAAACGGAAACAACAGTTACCGTCGCAGCGACAAATGTAACTGCCTTCCTTGGTGCCAACGAAGGCACGGCAAGTGAGATCGGCGTCAAACTTACAGGCGCAGAACTGGGCCTGCTGATTTTTAAGACGGTTGATCACACAGCTGCCCCGGGCACGGCGCCCGCAAGCATCTACGCTCTTACAACGAGTGGTAGTGCCGCTATTGTTGGTGTTCCCGCCCTCACTTTAAGCGGCACTCTCTCCGCTAGAATGAATACAACAGGCTCAACGATAAATAGAACGTTGACGACACCTGGCGGTTCGGTTGACGTCGAGTTCGTTGCAGGCGAAGAGAATCTGCAGAGTCTGTCTGGTAACAATTTAACGCTAGATGTAGCGGGATTTGTAACAATTCAAGGTGATATCGGATTCGAAAGCAGTGGTGTGACGCCGAACACCATTATTCAGCTGGTGGGTGAAAATATTGAGGCTTCGCTCGGTGCGGGCGGATTTGCTGTTGGTGCGAGCAACGGCGCGCTTGCATTGATCCTCAATGAAGATCAAACATTTGCTTTAAACGCGACTGGTTCGTTCTTCTTTACCGGTGGTGACTTTGCCAATGCAACGGCGACAACTGTTTCTGTGGCTTACAACGATACAACAACAGACTATAGCTTGACGCCGGTTGTCGTTGACATTGATGGTATTAGTGCAAACGTCAATGCGGGGCTTGATACGTCTTTAATATCCGTCGCCGGTCTGGCAGTCGACATATTAGGTTTTGCTAGCATCAGCGGTGACTTTGGCTTCCGCCTCTCTGGTACAAATATTGAAGTTGCAGGTAACGAGGTAACTGCGCAACTTGGTGCGGGTGACTTTACAGTCGGTGTCGAAGACGGCAACTTGGCCATGCTGCTGGCGGCTGACAACACAACAGCACTAACTGCCACCGGTACGTTTGTGTTCGAGGGCGGCGATTTTGCCAAT
>CBFHOH010000036.1:30390-33523 GCA_965657335.1 Candidatus Azotimanducaceae bacterium | reverse complement strand
GCGAAAATCATTGGGAATTTTAGGAATACCGCCACAGTAAGATATGAAGCTAATGTCGTTATTCACATCGTAGGCGGCGGACGCGCGGTAATCTGCGATCAACCAATGGGCCATGAGATGGTCAATGCCCGGGTCGAGTCCCACTTCGTTTACCATCATCAGTTCTAGGCTTCTGGCTTTTTTATCTAACTCACGCATTTCAGGTGAAATGTAGGATGAAGAAACAAAGTGTGCCGAGGCTGCGATGCAAGCATTTGCCACTGGCACATGCCATTCCCCTGGCAGCATAGAAACAGCGACATCGCCCGCAACTAAGGTGCTGGAGAGTTCATCGAAATCAAATTTTTTGATATTTGAGGTCAGGTCGCCAACAGCCAGCTGTGCTTTGTCTGTCGTGCGGTTCCATACCACAACATCATAGCCCGTCGCGATCAGTCGCCTTAAACCTGGTACAGCTGACAACCCTGTACCCAGCCAGTGAATTTTTGGCATAACAGTCTCTTTCTATTTGTTGGTGTGGTGAGTAAATATTTTTTTGACTGGGCTTGAGCGTCAGGTTTGTCTTTCTCAAGTCGCATCAAAACCAGCAGTGAAGATAAGGGAATAGACCACATTTTCTGAAGATCGGTCAAGTATGGTGGTTGCAGATGTTCATTCAAATTTAGGGCTCTGGAGTGGTGATCTTCTATTTGGCCAATGACTGCCATGCTGCTGATCTACCAGCTTACGCGCAATTGGTTGATCATTTAGGCGCTTGCGGCTTCCTTCTATAAATCCGATAGCGTACCCGTTTGGCTGGTCTCGATCGTTTGGTGATGCCACTCCAGTCGGAAGGGGTCTTTGCGCATTGTTCTTTCTGCGGGTTATTCGAGGGCATCGCCAGCTGCCAGAGGCGGGGCAATCATCGCGTGACGGAAAGTGATAGTCATTGCCACCACGACGATCAACAACAATCCAGCGACACCTAAGAACGAGGACTCAATGTCTATAGGTGCGATGGCGCCGAGCAGCAGACTGGCCAGCAGGCCATGATACATGAGACCAAACACGCCGATGGTGACGGCGGCGATTTTTGCACTCGTGGGTCCTCCGTAGAGGGGGCCCGCCACAAGCAGGCCAAACACGCCATAAAGCCAGAAACCTAGGTAATCAAAAGACGTGTAGAGCGAAAATGGAATAGAGACGTTCAGCAACCTTAGTAACGGGTCAGCCAGTTCAGCACCGACTGCGCCGTTTGAAATTACCTGTGCCAATAGCGGTAGCGTCCAGACCGCCATAAATTTAGGGATGATAAAGGCGACAACAGAAATGAGAACGACCATTGCAGCGATAACGGCGCGTAACGGGTTCCTTGTTGCTATTTGCCAGGCGATACCAAAGAAAACGCCCGACAGGCTGAGCATGGCGACAATCTGGTTGACCCAGCCGAGGATAAAAGTACCACTGTTAGCGCTGAGCCAAGCAACCCGGTCTGCGTGTTCAGCTGTATAACCACCCGGTGCATCCAACGGGATGAAAAAAGAGATTATAATTGTCGCTATTGCAATGATGCCTGACCAAAAACCGAACCGATTGATTTGTAAACCTAAGGTCGTTGTCGTACTCAAAATTTACTCTCCGTATCTGTTATCAATGAAATTAAGAATCGTCTTGTGCACGGCGCTTCTGTCACTTTCCCAGCGCCGGCCTTTCCCGGTGAAAAGTGCCTCACTTTCCAGCAAAGCCATTAGACATATGGCTTCAGCGCGGGGCGATTGACTCCCCTCGGCTTCAAATGCTTTTTCGAGCAGCTGTAAGTATTCTGCATAGACATCTTCCAACAGATCCGACACCAGTGGCTCGACCTGTTGCATTGCCCAGAGTTGTGGCCATAGCGCGTCTTGTGTTTGTGCATCTTCGGAAAGCATGATCTCTGCTATCTCATGAATGCCTAGTGGGTGACCTTCGGAATCAGCTAAAAGATCTCGAAACTCACGGCTCAGATAATCAACCATGGCGCGTATCAGCGCGTCCCAGGTACGAAAGTGGTATTGCAGGGCGCCGAGTTTCATACCGCTGGCGCGTGCTAGATAGCGCATAGTGAGGCTGCTGTAACCCTCATCCGCGATAATATCTATCGCAGTTTGCAATATCTCTTGTTGACGCTGGCTCATCACTTTGTCGGTTGTCTTAGTCATTGGTTTTTTTCCGTCGCACCTTTGTTAGGACCGCCTGAAGCCTTTGGGTACGACAAAATTATTTTTTCAGCGCTGAGCGCTGCGTTACACAGGCGCTAACTGGCGCTAATTCCTGCCGTTGGCTGGGCCCCGCAGTATTGACTTATCGGTTAGCATAATAGAGCATGTCACATGACATGTAAACTTCTTGGAGACGATAGTGGCGATACAGATAACGAGGCGAGATCTACTTAATGGCATGGCGATTGGCGCGGTCGGCGCCATGCTTCCGGCCTACGCCGGCGCACCCAAGGTGAGGCTGGAATCATCAATGCGCCCAGAAGGTCCATCTACATACTATCCTCCCACCCTGACCGGTATGCGTGGCAGTCATGCAGGTTCCTTCGAAGTCGCACATGCATTAGCTTGGCAGGGGCAGAAACCGGATACCTATGAATCATTGGATGAACACTATGATCTGGTCATTGTTGGCGCTGGTATGAGTGGTCTTGCCGCTGCTTGGTATTATCTAAAAAAAGCGGGTCCTGACGCCCGCGTTCTGGTGCTTGATAATCACGATGACTTTGGCGGGCATGCCAAGCGCAATGAGTTTCACCACAAGGACAGAATGCTCTTGAGCCTCGGTGGCGCGCAGAATCTAGACAGCCCAAGCAACTACGGTGACGTTGCCGGCAGTCTTTTGATCGATCTTGGTATAGACGAGGCAGCCATCGCCAAAATGGCGGCCAACACACCTGATGATTATGTCCTGGGAGGAAAGCTGGGTGGGGATGTTGGTCTGACTGTACCTGATGGTGACGAACATCTGACCATCGGCGGTCACTGGTTAAAGTTTTTCCATGGCAGAGGCGATTATCAGGCCGGCGTTCGTGATTTACCGATACCAGCAGAACAAAAGGATAAGCTGGTCGTGTTTTTTGGTGGCGAGAAGGACTTCCTAGATGATCTGTCACTCA
>CBFHOH010000036.1:0-30380 GCA_965657335.1 Candidatus Azotimanducaceae bacterium | reverse complement strand
GGATTATGTCAACAACACCAGCTACAACCAGTTTCTGGTGGATCGGGTTGGGCTTTCGGTCGACACGATACCCATATTAAATGCGCATTTACTGATCTTGAATGGACCCTCTGGATGGAACCACACAGTGCTGGAAGGCATACTCGCTGGTAGTCCAGGTCTCCGTGCCATGGGGTGGCTGGCAGACTTTGTCGATTCCATCGGCGCTATGCTGCTCGATGAACTCGCCGGTGATATTCGCATGTTCCCGGATGGAAACGCTTCTGTTGCGCGCCTTCTGGTTCAAAAAATGATTCCCGACGTTGCGCCTGATATGACGGGTTTCGAGGATGTAGCGATCGCACGCTTTAACTATGGGGCGCTGGACCAAGCTGACCAGTCGACCCGTATCCGTCTCAATAGTACTGCCGTTGGTGTGAGAGAAGTCGATGACTACGTGCAAATAGACTACGTTCAACAAGGTAAGCCTTTACGTATTACCGCCAATCATTGCGTTCTCGCTTGCTATAACAATTTGATTCCAGCGCTATGCCCCGAGATGAGTGACGCGCAAAAAAGCGGATTGGGCTATGGGGTTCGGGTACCCTTTGTTTATGCCAATATATTGTTGGAAAACGGACGAGCTTTCTCGGAACTGGGTGTGCAGATTACGCAATGTCCATATGATCCCTTCCAGTGGGTGAGCGCGGCACCGACGGTGACATCCGGGGGTTACGAGCCACCAAGAGGGCCCGATGATCCCATGGTCGTTTTTATGATGGCTTCCCCCACGCCCGCCGATGGCACCGAGGGAACAACGCGTGATCTTCTGCGTCTGGGTCGTCATAAAATCTATGCGTCCACATTCGATGACTACGAACAACAGATCCGTGAACAACTGCAAAAGATGCTGGGCAAACATGGCTTCAACCACGAACAAGACATCAAGGCGATTACGGTTAACCGGATTCCTCATGGCTACGCCTACTGGTACCAGGGTTTGGACGATCCAGAGTGGGAAGAGGGGCAAGCTCCTCATGAAATCGGACGCCAACAGTTTGGGCGTATTTCGATAGCCAATACGGATTCTGAAGTCACACCACTTATGAACGCTGCATTCGATGCGGCGCATCGGGCAGTCGAAGAGCAAATCGGATAATGGCTGCAATTTACTCAACTAATCAGTACTACGGAGCAAGACATGACAGCGCGTACTTTTAAAATCCTGCCAGATGTTGATGAAAAATCGAGCCCATCAAGGCTAATTCCTAAGGGGTGTTTCACGACGGCTGAGACAGACGAGACCACGGTGCCTTTCCATCACGCAGATGATGGTTCGGTCTCGGCAGGTGTTTGGGAGTGTCCACCCTGCAAGATGGAAATTCCTGCTTATCCAGTAAACGAAATGATGACGATCATTTCAGGCGCTCTGACTATCACTCATGCCGATGGTGTGTCAGAAACGTTCGAGCCCGGTGAAGTTGTCTTCGTCGCCAAGGGCTCGAAGATGACGTGGCACATTACCAAGCGGCTTCGTAAGTACTATATGACATCTGTGTGAATTCGTTCCGTCAATTTGGCAAAACCACCCTCGCGCTTTGCCAGTGCTGTCTACCTCCGCTCGTTTCGCTTTATTAGAGTGCAATAATCTTAAAGCGTTGAGATGTATAGACGTTCAACTTTTTTTCGCGCCCACTCGGTTTTGCGTAAAAATTTAAGCGACGACTTAATAGATGGGTCACTCTTGAAGCAATTGATATCGATCCTTTGAGCTAGGCCCTCCCATCCATATTGCTGCAGCAATCGAGTCAGAAGCTGCTCGAGTGTGACGCCGTGTAACGGGTTATTGGTTTGTTCGCTCATGAACACCTTTACTCCTTTCGGTTGGCCTCGACTGGCGCATCCCTGGGCTCGCGTCTTCTTGCCTCGTAGGTACGCCGAACAGACTCGATTATCTCAGTTTTTCCTTCTCTCTTCTTGCGCTTTCTCTCGTTCTCACATCCGTCTCTCAACCGTGATGGTACACAAGCTGAATGGATGCCTTGGGATGAGAAGCCTAACCAAGGTAAGTTTGTTATCTTAGACAGTGAACGTGATCGTGGAATACGTACGCGCAATAAAGCAGTCACTTTCTCCGTGCTCAAACGTCGTCTGCTCAATGATAGCGCGTTCCCTTCAACTGCAGCGAAAGGTAAAATTTATGATTGTCTGTTTAGAGACAGCAAGCATTGGGATGAACAAGAGTTTGTTTCCCTAGGCGGCAAAACCTGCGAGATCTCCATTTTTCAGTTTTTGAGGCTCTAACCATGTTCGAACTAATCGTAATTTCTGAGGAGTAGTTTTATGTTGTCGAATTTGGATATCTCAGTTGTTATTTTTTATGCAATCGGCCTGTTCGCGTTGGCGCAGTGGGTTTCTCGGGAACAAGCTGGCTACAGCAAAGATACTTCAGACTATTTTCTCGCTGGGAAATCGCTGCCCTGGTGGGCAATCGGTGCATCACTAATAGCCGCCAATATCTCAGCTGAACAAATCATCGGTATGTCCGGATCGGGGTATGCTGTTGGTCTTGCTATAGCTTCTTACGAGTGGATGGCGGCAATCACGCTGCTCCTCGTCGGTAAATACCTGTTACCGATTTTTTTGAAACGTGGTATCTACACCATGCCGCAATTTCTGGAACAGCGGTATGATCATCGGGTGCGTCTGGTGATGGCTTTCTTCTGGCTCGGTGTCTATATATTTGTCAATTTAACCTCAGTGCTCTGGCTAGGTGCGCTGGCACTAAATACTGTAGCAGGACTCGATATCGTACATAGCATGGTTCTGCTGGGGCTCTTTGCTGTCGGCTACTCGGTCTACGGTGGCCTGAAGGCAGTCGCATTCACAGACATCATTCAGGTTGTTCTGCTTGTGCTCGGTGGCCTGATGATTGCCTGGATTATGTTAGACAAGGTATCCGATGGTGCCGGTGTGTTAGCCGGGTTCCAGGTGCTGACTGAACGAGCGCCCGAAAAATTTGACATGATACTCAGTAAGGACAACCCGCACTATGCCAGCCTGCCAGGTCTCTCAGTGCTATTGGGGGGCATGTGGATTATGAACATTTCTTATTGGGGCTTTAATCAATATATTATTCAGCGTGCTCTGGCTGCTAAGAATATTCAGGAAGCGCAAAAAGGGATCGCTTTCGCAGCATTTTTAAAGCTACTGATGCCTGTGATTGTTGTATTGCCGGGTATTGCTATCTTTGTATTGAACCCCACGCTTACCACACCTGATCATGCCTATCCTGAAGCCATGACAATGCTGCCATCCGGAATCAAGGGATTAGTGTTTGCTGCGCTGCTCGCAGCGATTGTTTCTTCGCTGGCATCTATGACAAATAGCATCTCAACTATTTTCACCATGGATATCTATGCCAGCTTCAGCAGCAAGAAAGACGAAAACGGCAGCCGGGTAATGGTTGGCCGCGTAGTCGCAGTTGTTGCGATGTTGCTAGCCATGATTTGCGCCAAACCCCTGCTGGGTAATTTTGATCAGGCATTCCAGTATATTCAGGAGTTTACCGGTTTCTTTACCCCGGGAATTGTTGTGATCTTTCTGCTTGGCATGTTCTGGAACAAAACCACTGCTAGCGGAGCGCTGGCTGCGGCGATTAGTTCCGCTGTTCTATCTTTTGCGCTCAAGATATTCTGGCCAGAGCTCCCCTTTATAGATCGGGTAGGGCTCGTTTTCCTGCTGTGCGTCGCAATTGCTGTATCCTTTTCAGTCATGGCGGGCAGTCGTGCTCAGGATGGCGCTGTATCTCTCAGCGACATCCAATTTGCAACGACCCGAGGGTTTAACTTGTCCGCAGCGTTGGTGACGCTAATTTTAGCTGCTTTGTACGCAACGTGGTGGTAAAGCCCAAGCGTGAACTGGCTATGACGAGAGGTTGAAAAGACAATAAGGAGCCAACTTTATTGCATGGTGCAGGTGCTAGCCGTGCCTGACTCAAACTCGTCGGTAACCCTTGGCATTATCGACAACCCTATGAAGAGAAGTCAGGTCAAACGAAACAATACTGTTACCTCTCGAGAATGTCTGAGCGGCTGCTAACCTGCAGGCGTTAGGGGCGGTGACTTAGCTATCTTTTATTTTCGCTTTATTTGCTATATTCGAGCGAAACACAACACGGCGGAAGCAATATGGAAATACTAGCGGTTTGGGGAGAATTTTTGGGCGGCATCGGTGTCATCATTTCTTTGATTTTTTTGGGTTTGCAAACTAAAACTGCGAACCGACTCGCACTCGCCGCGTCGCAGCGAGAGCAGCGCCATATATGGCAGGAAATGATGATCTTTATGGCTAATTACAGTTCCGAATACCGAGAGTTTCTAAATAGTCCTGTTATGGCACCCGATCGCCAGACCCGCGCAGCAATGATGCTATATGCAATGGGTAACCAACTTGACACATTACTGAAACTTAACAAGGAAGGTCTTGAGACAGACGATAACTTGCGTTACGTCATGGACGCTTTTGTTGGCCACGTTTCAACCCCTGGTGGGTATGCATTTTGGCAAAAGATGACAGATGTCGATTTATACGGCGATGACGTGCTGGCAGCGGTTAATGCGAGGCTATCAGCGACAGCTGTTCCAAATGAGGATTTATTTAACGCTATGCCTTGGCTCAAAGCGAAACCAGGAGAATTCCAGGCTTAGTTGGCCAAAAAATACAATGGCTTGTCTGGAGTGGTAGGGTCATTATCAATCAAAGTGAGGTTGTCCGCGGACTACCATATCCTATTCAAGATTGAGACAGCGAGATAAGTATTGGATATGAAAATAGGGAAAAATCACATATTCCGAAGAACAGTCATGATTGCTGGTACTCAGTGAAATTTACGGCTTAGTAAAGCACTGATTTATTGTCTCCCATCAGACTAGCCTGACCAACAGCTCGACGCAGGAAATAACTGAAAATAAAAATGGCATTTCTGGTTAATGCTGATTATCTCAACACCACCGATGTGCACCGGACAATGCTAACGGCTCGAGTTTCTGAGCGCATTAGCATGTCTGTATGCTGACTACTTATACGGTTGCTTACGCTTCCAACGATCAATATTGTCAAAGCTGGTTTTAACCTGATCAATACTTTCAGCATGTTGCTCTGCCATAGACATCACGACTAGATCATGGGTCTGACTGCGATCGGCGATATGGGCCAACATCTCGCGTAAATCGCTACGTGTCAGGGCATCTAGCGCTTCCAGCGCATCAGCATTTCGACGCCAGTTTTCATCTTTTTTGAACGCCATGTAAAAGTAACGTGCACCGCGCTGAGCCACTGACTTGTCCTTGCTTTCCAGGTCAGCTCGAACAGCCGCGCGAATTTGCTCGAGCTTTTCATCGGTAAGTTCATCAAACAATGAGGGCAGTGTTGTCAAGAATGCTTCTGAGCGTTTGCGCAACTCATCTGCGGCGTAGTCAGCCGACTGGATGAGGAACAAAGCAAACATATCTTTCTCAATTTCCGATGTGAAGCCGCCAGTGATGTAACCTAACTGCTGGCGAGTTCGTATTTCTGAAAAATACAAATCAGCAAAGAAATTTCGAAGCATGCCCGCAGCTGCGCGGTTTTTTGCCGTTGCCTCGCCCAGTGAGAATGCTTGCCAATAAGCTGAGTTATTCACTCTAAGCACATTGGCTGCGACAACAGAATCAAGTTCGGTCAGATCCAATGTCCGGTTTTCGTAGACATCCCTTGCAGCGATTGGCTTTAACTTAAGTCTCGACACCACGTTGCGGGCGACTTGCTCCGCTTCGAGTTGAGTGATGTTGCCATAGGCCATCATTTCCACATTGCTTTGCTTAAACAAGGTTTTCGCAAATTTTTGTACATCCTTTAGATCTAGGTTTTTGGCGACTGCCAAGCGCTGTTCTGGCGTAAAGTAGTTTTCATAAAGGACCTTGCGCTGAATCTCTCGGGCTTGAACATAGGCATCGGCAAAAACAGCGTTTTCTAAGGCGCGCAATTTGCGCTCTTTAATTGCTTCGAACCTGTACTCGGGCAATTCCACCGTTCGCATTTGCCTAAGCACGTCGTCAATAAGGCTTTTGGCTGATTGGCTGTAACCGGAAACAGACAGCGTAATACCCTCGCTACCTGCACCAACATTGAGATTCAGACCCGCGACCGATGCGGTATAAGTTTGCTCGTTGATTATTTCGTTGAGCGCACTGACATAGTATGCACGCAGCACTACATTTTTTAGCTCGCCCATGGCTTTAGTCTGACGCAAACGAATTTGGTAACTAACTTGGGGGCGCTCAAACGCATTATCCTGAGCATAGTAGAGTTTAAGTCCAGCCTCGTCGATAATTTTGACAGGCGCATCTGCGAGCTGATCGACATTGCTTGGCACAAACTTGTTAGCTGCAGGAAGACTTAATGCTGTGATTTTATCAGGACTATTGAAGGCCGCTAGCTGATCATCGGAAAATGCTTGCAGACTATAACGCGCTCCAAATTGATCTTCAGTGAGGTCCGTAGGCACCCCCTTAGCCTCAAGAGTGGCGATCATATTCTCGACGCGTATGGCTTGTAGTATTTCGAAGTACTGGCCTGCATCCGACTCTTCCCAAAGATAGGCGATGCGCGCAGCATCTTCGAGTGAGTAATGTAGAGCATTGTTAGCCAGACCAATTGCGCGGCCAGTTCCTTCGCCTTTGTTGTCGAAAAGTTCGTTCAGGCGGGCCATGGTTGCGCGTTCTTGAAACAAATATTCCGGATATTCCGATTGGCGCAGCATTTCGGCGCTGGCGAAAGTCGCCTCCATCACACCTTGCCAGTTATCGGCGCCTTGAGGGGTGAGTTCTATTTCAATGTAAAACATGCTGTAGTCTTTGGTGGCTTTATAAGAGCCTCCGCTCAGGGCGGTGGCCAGCCCCTCATTTTTCAAATGCGACAAGAGGCTGCCTGCGCCCTCGTAACCGAGCATAAAACCAATCAGGTCATCCGGTTTGCTGCGATACATCGCGCGCGTGCCTCGTACTGGGAAAGCAAGGCTAAGCTTGCGTAAGTCCTTTACCGGCTCGACCAGTGCCAAGCTAGGGGGGCGGGATTTATCAATGAGATCGGTGGTGTAATCAACTGGTACGATATGCCGGTTTTCTATGGCTGCAAAATATTGTCGGGCCCACTGCTCCATTTGATCAAGACTATTGTTGGAGGTCATGGCCAAAGCCATTTGGTTGGCACTGTAGTAGCGTTTGTAGAAGGACATAAACTCCTGACGATCAATACCCTCTAGACTCTTGAGGTTGCCGGTCGAGAAGTGGTTCTCGGGGTGCTTTTCATCAACCAGGGTGCGAAATATTTGCTGTTGTCGCCAGTTATCACTCTGCAAATTCTTTTCAAACTCTGAATCTACGGCATTCATCTCTCGTTCCGTGTAGTCGGCGTTAAACAGCGGCGAGATAAAAAACTGCGAAAAGCGATCCAGTGCACCTTCAAAAGCTTGGTGGCTGATTTCAAAATGATAGTTGGTGTGATCACCAGAGGTATAGGCATTACTGTATCCACCGTTGCTCTTCAGATAGTTGCCATATTCACTTTCGCCTGGAAATTTCTCGCTGCCCAAGAACAGCATATGCTCGAGAAAGTGTGCTAAGCCAGCCCGGTCTTCCGGGTCGTTGTAAGAACCAACCCAGGCAACCAAGCTGGTTGAGGATTTATTCAGATCGGGATCAGACAAGAGGACAACCTTAAGGCCGTTATCCAGTGTTAACATCTTGTATTCGGATTTGTCGGTCGCGGCTTTAACCGGCAACTGACTCAAATCAGCAAAAGAAAGGGCAGTCCAAGAAAAGAGTGCCAGAAATAGGATCAGAGTGCGTTTCATTGTAGTGCTCTTGTTATTTATCCAAAACAGCGATTATAGGTAAGCGGGCCCTGCAGGCAAGGCATCAGTACCGGGTTTCGAGCAATTTCGGCCTGCCAGCGGTAGGCCGAGTGCTGGTTGAGATTAACTTACGTTAGATACGCGCGCCTAGATCTCAGATATCCCGCAAAGACAAGGAAAACAAACCACATTTCTCGAAGAACGAAGATGTATGGTGATTGCTGGTGATCAATTAAATTTAAGACACCGTGATTACGTGATCCCTTAGTTGGACAATAACTGCCATGGCGCTGCGCTGACATCAAAAGGTCCGCCTGAATTCAATTTATATTTGTCGACCTTTGCTTTTGATCATCTTCTCAACGGCACCAGCCAAGGCCCGCAACATCAATCCAACGGCAAAGCTTTTTCCGACGACAGTAGCGGACCCTTTTTGTAAGATTTTCTTACGTAGACGCTCGTCTGACTTGGCGCGCTCCAGTTGATCTGCTGCACGACTCACTCCTTCACGCATTATTTCAACTACCCAGCCTAAGTGCGGAAACAACGTTGTCATGATGGTCGAAACCCAGAGTCCGCGCATCAGTAAGCCCGCCTCGCCAGTCTTACCGCGCACAAACTCAGTTACCGACACCTGAGGAAAACGAGCGTCATCAAGGCAATAGATATCTTCGTGAGTGGCGCCTATGCTCCAAGCTTTGAGCGCTGCCGCTGGCATTTCAGGGTCAGCACATTGAAAAAAATTTTGGTCACAGGCGTTGAAATACCTGCGCCAGATACCCGAACAACAACCGGAGGTGGTTTTGCGGTTTTACTGGATATTTTATAGAGCGCAGCGCCTGAGTAACCACCCGTCAGCGGATCTTTTTGAAGCGCATCGACAGTGACCTCAGCCCATTTCGGCGCAACCGTCTGGAGAAGCTCGAGAATCGCTTGACTGTCTCCCGCAACAACGCCTTCAACAATGTTGATGTTTGACAGGTCATCATTCATTAGTTTTGCCCTGTCGTTGTTGTGATTTATCACTCTATCGCAACCTGAGCAAGCGCATTACCGGCACCTTTATTTATCGGACCTCTTACTTTTTAAAACCGATAACGTATTTGGGAGCGAAAAACCCTATCTTTTATTCCGCCAGTAAAAGCATCGATGTCGCGTCGATATTCAGACTCGAGGAGCCAACGGGCATCAGGTTCCCAGCGTACACCTAGGGCAAACCAATTTCTGTCGTCGTCTCGCTGCTGTTCCATTGAATAGTTCTGCCATCGGCCATATGCCAGCCACTCATCAAAGCCGTAATTGACTTTCGCTTCTATCAGCGCACGCTCAACCGTTACCTCGTCGTTTTTGCCCACATAGTATTGGCCCAATAGTGAAAAATTGCGGTAAAACCACGATATATCAATGCCAATACGATCACGATTGGAAACGGCTCCATCAGGGTTTGAGACCCGCCCGGTGAGCCAAGAAAAGCCATATTCAATATTTTCCATCTCACTTGACCCAACTCTGCCGGATATCAAATAGGGACTTCCCGAATCTTTCCATTCATTACCACTGCCGCGGGTCAGAGCCACCTCATAAACATAGTTCGATATATTCCCTTGAACGGAGACTCCCCAATCGACTTTGATACCCGGATCAAATTGATTGCCATATTGTAGAAGCGTTGCATTGGTATCGTTGCGAAACTCGAGCCCAAAAGGGAGTTCGAAATGACCAACTTTGACTTGAGTTTGCCCTCGATTGATCCCCTTGTATTTGAAATAAAAGTTGCGAAACTGAATAGGTGTATCGTCCGGTGAATCGAAAAAGCCAGGCACCCTTTGAAGGTTGCTTGCCGAGGCGACATATACTTGCATTAATAGCTCGCCGGTGTCTCCTGTCGCATTGCCAAAGTCTTTTGATAGGTCTAGCCCGACAAAGTTGAGAAAACCGCTGTTACCGACTGAACTAGATTGATAACGGGTACTAAGGTCGATCGCTGCAATTGCTTGATCGTTTGCACTGACTTTGGCGCTTGCGAGTAAGCCCATCGCCACAAATGAAATTACCAGCCGTCTCATACCGCCTCACTTTGACTCAGGTGTTCTAAGGCATCGCTTAGCTCGTCAAGATCGATCGGTTTGGAGAGACATCCTTGCATGCCGGCTTGTTGGCATTTCGTCAGATTCTCTTTTGTCACGTCTCCGGTAAGGGCAAATACCGCTGGGAAAAAGTCGAGTCTTCCTGCTTGATGCAGGTCCATGATTCGGCGCGTGGCTTCAAGGCCATCCATTACCGGCATATTGCAGTCCATTAGGATCGCATTGTAGGCGTTGCCTTGCTTAATCAATTGGAGTGCCTCTTCTCCATTGCTGGCCTCTTCGACTTCACAGCCAAGCTTCTCTAAAAGAAGACGAGCGAGCATTCTGTTTACATCGTCGTCTTCCACAATCAGACAGCGCAATGCAATTTCTTGAGGCGTATTTGGCGTACAGCGTTTTTTAGCTATCTGATTGGGTTCAACTTGCACTTCAACGGAGAACGTAAATACTGAACCCTCCTCGCTAGATGAGCTCAAAACAATTTCAGACTCCATTAACGAACAGAGCTGCTTACAAATAGCCAGGCCTAGTCCGCAACCCTCTTTGACATTTAAGTTCTTGGCGTCTTGAGTGAAAGGCTTGAATAACTCTGGTAGAAATTCATCGGGAATACCCGGCCCCTGATCGCTGACCTCGAAACGCAGAAGGGCCGTCTTTGAAGTTTGCTTGATAAAAGAGCCGAGCACATTTATTTCGCCTTCATCACTGTACTTAATCGCATTGTTTAGCAGGTTAGTGACAACCTGCTTGATACTATCTATTGAACCGTTAAAGCTGACTCCGGGATCCTCGCATTCAATTCGTAATTTGAGACCTTTCTCAATTGCCTGATACCTAAAAGACAAATCAATTTCATTAAGCTCCTCCCGAAGGTCAAATGAACGTCTTTCGAGTGGAGATTCGGAGGTCTCCATCTTCGAATAATCCAGAATGGTCGTCATCAACCGGTAGAGTCTTTCACTCGATGAGCTGATCGCTCCAACAAACCGCTGCTGCTCGGCGTTTAACGCTGTATCCGAAAGTAGCTTTGACATACCAAGCACACCATTGAATGGCGTCCTTAGCTCGTGACTCATAGAAGCTAAGAATTGAGTCTTCGCCTGATTTGCCTGCTCAGCAATAAGTCGGTCTTTTTCTGCGGATGCTTGTGCTTCCTCAGCTGTTTGCTTGGCTTTTTCGAGTAATTCTTGGCGTTGTTGTAATTGCATTGTCCTGAACCTAACCCGCTCTTCGAGACGCTCTTCAGCGTGACGTCGGTCAATGCCAATTCTAAATAGGCCACTGATCAGCGTTAACGAGTTCCAATCGGTAAATGTGTTTGGTGAAGTCGATGACACCAGAACGATGCAAGAGTGGGTTTCTTCGGTCTTATGGATAGGCATAATAATGCTGCCTGCGAGTCCCATTCTGTTCGCGCGATCGACTAACGGATCATCCTCACTTGGTATCACATGCACTGGGCTACCATCAGATAAGAGCAAATTTACAAGGGTGATCATTTCGTCTTTTAGCAGACGAGCGCCCGAACGATGCGGCCCTTGAACATCGTTGGAGGGTTTAGAGTCGACCACGTAGCGAAGTTTGATATCAGACGTCTTAGCTGAAAGTTCTAAGTAAACCGCACACTCGGCATGGTACCAGTGACAAAGGTCACCCATGGATCTTTCGACTGCATCTTTCAGAGAATGTGCCTGCATGAACCGGCTAGACAGGGTAGATAAAAACTGCTGAAACAACGCCTTATTGTTAAGTTCCGAAAAGTACTGGTCCAACGCGCCTGCAAGCGATCGATATTCGACGGGCCAATTGTCGTTGCGTCTGATCAGCTCGTTCTTGCTCGAAGTAAGCTTTTCTAGAGGCGCCACCATGACAAAAACATGAGCGCGCCATAAAAAGAAAATATACAAAATATAAACAATCACGGAGAGAATCACATCGCTCACGTAGCTTCGCTCCAAAACTAATTCTTTCTGCTGCAACTCTGAAAGTTCTTGACCCAAAGCAATTTTTATCTGGGCCAGCAGAGTCACCAGTTGTTCAGCGTCCGAGTCGTATGTCTCGAGCATATCGGCAGACAATTTGGAGACGTCCATGCTTCGTGCTGTTGCTAGCTGTGCTAGCCTTCCTTGTTGTGATTCAACAAGCTTCAAGGTCTGTCGGCCTAGTTTAGCACTCCGTTTTTGAAAGCCGTCGTCTTTGACATCGTAAAAACTTTTAAGCAACACAGCTCTCAGGTTTTCGCCTTGTCTCATTGTTCCGTTAACCAGATAGGTCTCTCCGCTGGCAAATATTAAGTCGGAAAGTGTCAGATATTCTCTGGAGGACATTTGCAGTTGTGAGAAATCGCTAAATCGCAGCGTTTGGCTGGTAATATCATTTCGATATTCGTTTAAACTTGGATAGAGATAGGCAAAATACACACCCAACACGAGGCCGGGAACGACACACGACAGTGTGTAGATCATCACATGGGACTGCACCTGCAAGCCGGTAAAGCGTTGCCAAATCCAGTGCCAGAGTTTTTCAAGTTGGGCTCGGCCGCTAACTTTCATCTGACTTCAGCCAGAGGATGCTTGTGAGGGCTATTGTCTTCCTCGCTGATTCGATTAGGGTTTGGGTGAGTGAATCCGCACCGGGGGGGAGTGAGACTCTCGCCGAATGAATGACTTGGCCTTCGCCGTAAAGATCTGACAGTTTCTCAAAATTCATTCCACTAAAAAATCTTCTATTGATCTCGGACTCAGCTTCTCGGCAAGGCCCTCCCCGGCAACGCTGAAAGCGGTAGTCTTTGATATCTCCTCCCGGCGTCATTGCCCAAGCAATCTCAACTAAACCCCATGGTCCCCGTTCTGTTCTCACGTGAACCATACCGATTTGAATTTGGTCGCGATAAACGTAGTAAATTGTGTGTTTGCCAATTTCCTTGGAATGGAGCCTGAGGTCAGAGAAAAGTGCATCTTGAATTTCGCTGGCCGTCTCAAGGCTAATTTCTTTCGTGACTGATCGATATGAAGTGTAGCTTGGAAATAAGTCGCTAATCTGCATCACGGGGTCTCGCAAAGAACAGAACGGTTTGGCTAGAACCGCTTGTGACGCTAAAGCAGTCGCCACGATCAATAGAATGAAGCGAAACACCCTGAAATTGCATTTTGGTTTGCAAATTGCGGCGCAATTTAAAATTTCCAACGGTTTTAGCATCACTTTCGCCTAAATTTCTCCAACCGAATAAACCCAGCAAAGACCTTGCCAATCATCCGCGAATCACTGTAAGAATTTGAGCGTCAGCGATAAACGGGTGTGTTAGCAAATTCGAATTCTTGGCCAAGAAGGATACTGTTCGAGGTTGAGACAGGCAGGAAGCGAGCAAGGAATGGGCATTAACGTGAGAAAAACCCTGCATTCCGGCGGAACAACGCCGGGTTCAGACGGGCTCATTCAGAAAACCCTAGATCACCTTGCGGTAAAATCAACACCCATTAAACGGGCAACAGCTAGCCAATCCGACAAGTTCTAAGAAGCCGCGACCGTGATCGACTGGGTTTGCCGGGCGTTACATGGTTGCAGGCAACTTAATCGTCATGTTGGTCCCAACCCCAAGTTCGCTTTCTATAGTCAAGGTGCCTTCCATCGCTTCGAGTTGCCTGACGACTGTACTTAGACCTAACCCCAGTCCTTTATTATTTCCCTTGGTGCTAAAAAACGGCTCCGTGATTCTCTCAAGATGTTGCTCAGCAATACCATGACCACTGTCCTTAATGCTTATCGTGAGGTCGTTCGTTGCATTCGTGCCCTGATCTTGAAGCCTTGCTCGAATCAAAATCGAACCATCGCCTTCAATGGCATCGCCAGCATTCGCGATAAGATTAAGGACAATCGACGTGACCAATGTTTCGTCAATGCAGCAGGTTTTTTTGTAGAAGGGGTAATCCAATTTTATTTCGACCCGCTTCGGGCATAGAGCCCTACTCATGCTTAAGATCCGCTGCATGAAATCGTCCAGTTGAACAATGACCAACTCGATGCGTTGTCGCGAAGAGTATTGGCCAATCTGTTCCGTCAACACTTTGCTATCGTTTGCCGCGCTGGCAATGTCTTCTAGAACTTCGTTTTTCTCTTCATCAACTTCTCTATCTTGAAGGTGGGTGACGTTTCCAACAATAATGGTCAGCAGATTGGCGAAATCGTGTGCAATCCTTGCACAGGCCTCACCTAAGGCTTCAAATTTTTCAGCTCTTCGCAATCTATCTCGTTGTGTAAGCAACTCGGTGACATCATGGGCAACGCATACGAGGTCTGCGTTGTTTTCATTCACCTCTCGAAGCTTGCAGTTAATCTGAACAGTAATTGGCGTCCTATCAGATGAGAGTAGCTGGCAGCTGAATCTGATTGACTCGTCATAGTGATCATCTTCCAGTGCAGCGAAAAATTTTCGGCTGTCCGATTCGCTTGCGGTAATGTCCTGAATAAAAAGAGTGTCTTGTTTCGCACCCAGCTGAGATTTCGCATAACGATTCAAGTAACTGATTCGACCGTCCGCCTGAACGGTCAGGAGTATGCAATCGACCGTATCTTCCAGTAACGCCAGATTATGGGAGGCTTTGCGAGCCCGCTGCGATGTCTGATCAACGGTAGTCGCCAGGTCCGCAAGTTCCGAGGCCTGTTTACCGAGTATGGTGGTCACGCCAAAAATTGAATAGGTAAAGACGATAGCGAGCATCCCCATAGTTACCCCTCGGTAGAGGATCAGCAGCGGTTCTTCTAAACTGACGGCTGCAACATGGCCATAAACCAGCCCTATTGATGTTGCGTAAACCAGCAATGCCAGCAAAAAAATGGTGGCTATCCAAAATCCCCGTCTGCCGTAGAACAGCATCAGTGTTAATGAGGCTATAGGGCCCAATAGCATGATGTGACTGTGTAAACCTCTGTGCACGGTTACCAGTAAGGTGGCCAACATGAAAAAACCGACGACCAGAATCATTCGCCACCGGAGGTCTATGCGATGTTTAAACCACGCAATAATAGGCCAGGGCAGCATGGCGAGTGACAGTGGCAGCAGCGAGATCGTAATATCTTCTGTATAAATGATTCGATAAAGGGTCAGCATGCCAATGAGTGGCCCAATAATGGCGACAAAATTGATGTAATAATTCGTTAGCCAGTCTTTCGCAGCATCGAGGTGAAGTTCGGAGTTAGTTATCAGCATAAGTTTTGGGGTCGTCGATCCTTACGGGCTAAAAGACGAAATCTTTAAGCACAGGGAATGTTACAATCGCTATTTTCATTAGTAAAAATTTTATAGCCTCCAGCGATAAAGGTACAGATCAGGAACCGACCCCTAAAAGCGGTTTTAACTGCCAGTCCTCACCATATGCTTACCGATGAAGTCACACCGCTCATGAACGCCGCATTTGATGCGGCGCATTGGGCTGTTGAAGAACAGACTTCATAAATTTGGGGATATACAAATAAAAGAAAATGGCGGAGTAAAATATGACAGAGAATGCGTTCAAAATACCTCTGATTCCAAAAACGTGCTTCACAACAGACGAAAGCGATGAAACAAGCCAGAGCTTCTATTTAGCAGCAGATGGTTCCGTTTCGTCAGACATTTGGGAGTGTCCACCGTGTAAGGTCGAGATCGAAAACTATCCGGTTAACGAAATGATGACAATCGTCTGAGGCGCATTGATGATGACAAATGGTGGCGGTGTGGATGAGACGTTTGGCCCTGGTGAAGTTGTGTTTGTGTCAAAAGGTCCGTTTTAACTTGAGTGACACCTTACTTGACGTGGCAGTGAAATGCTTTCGACGACTCTCTGGCATGAAAAATCTGCGACCTATTAGAGTGGTGATGTGAGTTCACCATGCGACATGAAGATCATGTTGGCAAGTTGTCAATCGAGAAAGCGCAATATAAGCCTAAACATTTTTCGATACAGCACAAGCTCGCAGTTATTGTACAAAAAGCCCCAATTAGGATACTTTTGAAGTGCGGCGAGGCGAGACAAAATTTACAAAAAGTCTTCGCCGAAAGACTCGAACTGTAAGGTAGACACGAAGACATGACGATACAAGATGGCATCGATTTTATTGGCAGCTACAGGGCTGTCATCGCGCTGTACTTTTTGTTGTTGCCGCTGCTAGGGTGGGCATTAGGATTTTTGCCCTATAACCGTCACGGACGCGTGGTGGTTTGGGACTATGGCTATTCTGCGTTGGTATACTTGGTGGGGATACCCGGCATGATATCAGCTGTACTCATCGGCTATTCGTTGTTCTTTGTGCGACAGAACTTACTAGAGGTGAATTTCCTGATTTACTTCCTACCCGTTGTATCTATGGGGGTGTCTTATTACTTTATCGGCCGAAAGGTGAGCTTCGATCGCCTACCAGGTTTTGATCGTCTGATCGGATTAATGATTCTTATTGGTCTCAGCTTTCTGATCGTCTTAGTGTTGTTCAAGCTTCGACTATTCGTTGGTTTTTTTGCCTCAATCGAAACGCTCGCTTTGATCGGTGTTGCGGTATTTCTATTGTTTCAATATGCCTCAGTTAAGCTTTTTAAGTAACGCGCTCTTCAGTCGGAGCCTCAGGATGCGATTCGTTGAAAGCGCCAGCAGGGTTGCCGGGCCCTACGTGGTTCTGGTTGCAAGCAACGGCAGCAGATAGACAGCTTCGCTTTGCTATGTCACAGACTTTATATACTATCAAACAAAGTTAAACTTAACGCATTGTTGAATAGAGGTGAACTCTTGTCAGATTCCAACCACACAGATAGTCAGCCCCAGCCCTCTGATTTATTGCAGGGAAATGCCGATCGCCCAAAGGTGCATTTGCAGAGCGGAGATCTTCCGGATCCGAAGCAGATACCAATTGATCAAATAGATGTGAGTGATTCACGGTTATTTCAGCAAGATGCATGGCGACCTTACTTTGAGCGTCTGCGGAACGAAGACCCCGTTCACTATACCAAGGACAGCCCCTTTGGCCCTTACTGGTCGATGACCTGTTTCGAAGACATCATGCACGTCGAAAGCCGGCACGATATTTTCTCATCGTTTCCGACCATAGCGATTGGTGACAGTCCAGACGGCCAATACATCGAGAACTTCATTTCAATGGACCCACCTAAACACGATCAACAGCGTATGTCCGTTGCGCCAGCAGTGGCGCCGAAGAACCTCGCACTGCTGGAATCTCAGATTCGGGCGCACGCTCAAGAAATTCTCGATAGCGTGCCAGAGGATGGCGTCGTTTTTGACTGGGTAGATCATGTGTCTATCGAGCTCACCACAAGAATGCTGGCAACATTATTTGATTTTCCTTTCGAAGACAGACGTAAGCTGACCTACTGGTCGGACATTTCTATAGGTTCTCCAGAAACAACAGGTATGGATGAAGGCCCAAGCCAAGAAGAGGTGATGGCTGGATTAAACGACATGGCTGCAACCTTCATGGGTTTGTGGGCGGAGCGTGCAGTGAGCGACCCCGGTGGCAGAGCTGATTTGATCACCATGCTTGCCCACAATGAAGACACCAAAGATATGATCAACAATCCTTTGGAGTTCCTCGGCAACATCATGCTGCTCATCGTCGGAGGTAACGATACAACAAGAAATTCGATCACTGGCGGTGTACTAGGTCTTAACCAATTCCCCGAAGAGTACGACAAACTGCGTGCCAACCAAGACTTGATACCAAACATGGTTTCCGAAATTGTGCGCTGGCAAACGCCGGTGCTGCATATGCGCAGGACGTTGCTAGAAGATTACCAGTACAAAGGTAAACAAATGAAGAAAGGTGACAAGGTTATCCTTTGGTACATTTCAGGCAACCGTGATGAATCAGCACATCAGGATGCTGATAAGCTGATAATAGATCGTGCGAACGCAAGGCGACACGTTTCATTTGGATTTGGTGTGCATCGCTGTATGGGCAACCGTTTGGCTGAAATGCAACTACGCATTATCTGGGAAGAAATCATGCAGCGGTTCGACAAGATCGAAGTTGTCGGCGCAGAATCTCGACTAAAATCGAACTTCATACGCGGAATTTTGAAGCTGCCAGTAAAAGTTACTCGTAAAGACGCTTTATGAGCAAGGGTTCGTTGCATTTTAGCAGCGATGCTTTTGCTGGAGGGTGTTGCGGCGAGTGACACCGATGGCATTGAATCCGCGCTAACCCGTTTGCACCTGTAGAACCCAACCCTCCCTGTCTTCATTGCCAGGTTCGTTTCGCTACCATTACAACGATCGTCTGATCGGCTTTTAGAATCCGGCGCCTATGTCCAGGAAGGGTGACGAGCGCGCTAAGTATTGTCAAATGAAAGTGACCGATGAAAAGTCGTGATAATTCCGTTCGGTTTTTAAATGGCGTGTCGAATATCGAACTAATGTCGATCACCAGGTTCCTGCGCGGTATCGTCGATTTGCTACAAGTGCAAAATGCGCGTTGGCGGATGCAACGCGATTCGAAGTGAGTATCACGCAGACTGGCGCGATGAAACATCGGAGTCTTGTTAGTGAGCGTGAGCTTGTCTCCTACAAAAAATCAAAGGAACAAAATTATGAGCACAGAATTGCAAGAATTAGAAAGTTTATCGGCGAAAGTTGGTGGTGATGCAGCTGGTGCACTAGGCGTGCTACTAGCCTACATTGGTGATGAAGCAGGTGTTTATCGTGCTTTGGATGAGTTTGGTCCAGTGACGATAACGCAACTGGCAGCCAAGACAAACCTCGATGAGCGTTACCTTCAAGAGTTTTTGTCAGCAAACGCAGGTCACGGTTATGTTACTTATTATCCCGGGGATGAGACGTTTGCGATGAGCGAGGCACAAGCAGCTGTTTTCGCGCGTGAGGGGCAGCCGACATGTATGCAGGGTTTTTTTCAAATCATCGTCTCTCAGTACGCAAGGCATGAAATCGCACTAGAAACTTTTAAAACAGGGAAAGGACGTGCCTGGGGTGATCACGATCAATGTTGTTTCTGCGGAACGGATCGGTTCTTCCGGCCTGGCTACGAAGCTAATATTTTAGAAAATTGGATTCCGGCACTTTCCGGTGTGGAAGAAAAACTAAGGATTGGAGGTAAGGTTGCCGACATAGGTTGTGGACACGGTACGTCGACGATCATGATGGCAAAAGCATTCCCAAATGCGACCTTTCACGGTTTCGATTTTCATGCGCCTTCAGTTGAGGCAGCGACCCAGAAAGCTAAAGCCGAGGGCGTCGACAATGTTCAGTTTTTTGAAAGTGCCGCAAAAGAGATGCCTGATAACCAATATGACTTTGCGTGCATTTTTGACGCTTTGCATGACATGGGAGACCCGGTGGGTGCTGCGACGCGGATATTTCAGGTGCTCGGAAACGATGCAACATTGATGCTCGTTGAGCCGATGGCCGAAGATTCTCTGCAGGCTAATTTGGAAAGTAATCCAATGAGTTCAACCTATTACAGCTTTTCTACGCTCGTTTGCGTGCCTACCTCAAAAGCGCAGGAAGTGGGTCTTCAGCTGGGCGCACAAGCGGGTCAAGCTAAGTTGACCGAGGTGCTTGAGCAGGCTGGTTTCACCAATGTCCGCCGAGCGAGCGCGAATGCCGCTAACATGGTGCTTGAGGTAAGAGCTTAGTGAAAGTGCAGCCCCTTGAAGGGTAAATATTTTTTCGTCCGCGCGCGAAGACTTCGAGTATCGGGTCAACGTCGCTCACCCTGACGGGCGTATAAAAGGTTTTTTGCCACTTTTTTATTGCCCCTTCGATTAAGCTAAGACAGTTTCGCCATGCCTCTGACCCCGCGTTTTTATGCCCGGATTTCGCTTTCCGTCGGCTTTGCGGTTGATTAATGCGCGCCGTTGGAGAGCGGCAGCGATAGAGAAAGTGGCGATAATCTTTCAGGTCGCAGTGCGAGAACCGCTTGAATTTCACCATCAGTCCGATGGTCAGTGACCATCTAACAGTCCTCTGAAAACATCAGTCTGCAAAATTTTGGGTGATAAAAAATACTAGTTAGGGTATTTTGCTTGTCGAAAAAATAGAGGATTCCTATCCTCAGGAGAAGTGTCGAGTGAGCAAGTTTCATATTGCGATTCTGGATGATCTAGAGCCCATTGTGAATTTATTGGCGAGGTTGGTCGAGTCGATGGGGTTTGCTGCAAGTCGATTTACACGCCCCAAGCCATTCATGAAAATGATTGAAGACGGGGTTTTGCCTGATTTGCTGATTTTAGACATCGTAATGCCTGAAATGGATGCGATCGAAATCATTGATTGGATGGAAAAAAATAAAATTTCCATCCCCATAATTTTAGTCTCTGGATACGACGAAGATTACATTAAAGTAACGAAAAGTCTTGCTGCCCATAAAAATGCCAAGGTGATTGGGTCTTTCACAAAGCCGCTTTTTTTGCCCGATATACAAGCGACCTTAAAAGAAATTGTAAACTCGCAGCATCCGTGAAACGTGGATGAGGATATCTTTGGGTGATTGTTAGAGACGATCCCGCATGGCGTAGTACATCATTCCCGCGACGAGTCCGGGCCAACGGAGCCAGCGTCCGCCTGGGAAAGAGAAATGGGTAAGGTTGGCGAATAGATCAAACCGTTCGGCCTGTCCTGCGATTGCGTCGGCAACCATCTTACCTCCCATGTTAGCCATGGCGATGCCATGACCAGAGTAACCCTGGGCCCAGTAGATGTGGTTCCCCTCGCGACCAAAGTGCGGCATTCTTCTCATTGTGATAGCAAGCGTGCCACCCCATCCAAAATCGATATTCACGTTACTTAAATTCGGATAAATCTTCAGCATGTTTTTTCGAACGAAGGCTTTGATGTCTCGGGGAAAATAAGGTGAATAGTTTTCGCCTCCGCCAAATATTAAACGATGATCTGGCGTATTGTGAAAGTAGTTCACGACAAAACGAGTGTCGATAACGGCGACGTTATCCCGATTAATCTGGCGCCCGAGTTTTTCTCCCAGTGGTTCTGTTGCCAGAATGAAATTGTTAATCGGCATTTGAAACAAATCTGGTGTCTTGTGAAATCCATTTAGGTAACCGTTACACGCAATAAGTAAATATTTTGCTCTTACATTCCCGGACGCTGTCGTGACGACCACACCATCCTTATGTTGTTGGATGCCAGTAGCCAGTGTTTCTTCATAGATATTTGCGCCAAGATTTGATGCCGCGTGAGCGAGGCCAATTGACAGATTCAACGGATGAATATGCCCTGCATGCGAGTCCAGGTATCCGCCGTAAAGCGTGTCCACACCGAGCATGTCGGCGGCCTCCTCGCGTTTGATGATCCTTTTCGCGGTATAGCCGTAGTTTTTCTCAAGGTGTGCTGCATAGTCCCACAGCGGTTGTTCATGGCGCTCTAGATGTGCGAGTGAAAGCTCGCCGTCGCTCAAATCACATTCGATGTTGAATTCTCGTATCCGGTCTCTGACCAGTTGATTAGCATCGCAGGCGATTTGCCACATCTTGCGTGCGTCGTCGATGCCAAGCCATTCTTCTAGTTCTATCTGGTCTTTCCGCTGCCCTGTTCCCAGTACCCCGCCATTCCGACCCGAGGCACCGGAACCTATTTTGTAACCCTCAAGCAGCGTGACGGAATAACCCTTAGTTGCCAGCTCAATTGCTGCTGATAAACCCGTGTAACCACCTCCTACGACGCAGACATCTGCGTCAGTTGAACCATCGAGTGCGGGGTAGTCCTGCCGGTTGCGGGTTGTCTGGAAATACCAGGACTCGTCGAAACCCGTTTTAGGATTGCCACCGCCTCTTCGTTGCGTCACAGCGTACTCCCGAGATAGCCGACTTCCCAGAGAGAAATGGTACGGACGAAATGGCGCAATTCAGTTCTTTTCACGGAAACGAAAACTTCGACGAAATCTTGACCTAGCAGGTTGATGAGGTCAGGGCTCTGTTCTAATAAAAGTAACGACTCATTTAAGTCACAAGGAAAAGTCGGCCTGAGATGATAAGCATCATCGGCGATTGGTTTGCTTGGTTCTAGTTTTTGGCGAAGGCCCAGCAACCCACATGCCAACATGGATGCGATCATCAGATAGGGATTAGCATCAGCACCCGCAACTCGGTTTTCTACACGTCCAGCCTTTGGGTCGCTAAATGGAATCCGCAGTCCGGTGGTGCGGTTGTCATAGCCCCATTCAAGATTAATTGGGGCTGAAATGCCGGGTACAAATCTTTTGTAAGAATTAACGTTTGGTGCCAGCAAAGCAAACGCCTGCGGCAGATATTGTTGCAGGCCGCCAATGAAGTGGCGTAAGGCCGGAGGCGCCTTGCGGCGCTTTAATTTGAATATATTGTCGCCTTTGTGATCGAGCAAACTGCAATGTAGATGCTGTCCGCTACCCGGAAATTCTAGCAGCGGTTTGGCCATAAAACTCGCATGTAACCCGTGTTTGTGGGCACAACCTTTTATCAATCGTTTTAACAAAAAAAACTGGTCTGCACGAGACAGAGCCTCGCCATGAGTGACATTTAGTTCGATTTGCGCGGGCCCCATTTCATGGACTATTGCGGATAACTCAAGCCCGGTTTCGCGACACATGGCCTTTATCTCCTCAAGCACCGTTGAAAACTTATCCAGCGCATCTAGGCTGAATGCTTCGCCGCCAAATTCGTCTTGGCCGTGCGTGCCAGCTGCTACCTGTAAAGAAAGGTCATCTTTAGCGACTGGCCTCAATAGATAGAGCTCCACTTCAGGCGCAACGATGGCCGTAAGTCCTAAATCATCATATTCTCGAAGGACCTTTTTCAGGACGTTACGTGGATCGTAGGCGATGGGTTTGCCAAGGTTATCTTTCGTCTCGCAAATCACCTGGCTCACGCTCCCGGGCTTCCAGGGCGTCTGGTGACAAGTCGACCAATCCGGGTGCATCAGGAGGTCGCCATCGTTAGCATTGAACTTCGTCAGTGCTGGAGAATATTCACCCGTAATCGTCTGGAAAAAGATTGCCTCTGCAAGATGTGGCGTGTCGGTTTCGGTAAGTGACCGAGAAGCAATGGATTTTCCTCTTGGGATCCCGTTCAGGTCAGACACGATAAAGTCCAAGTTTTCCGGCAATGCATCTGGTTTGTTCATACGCTTTCTTCCGTTTACGTCATATTAATATCGCTACACAGACTTTTTAAAACAAAACGATGTCCATAAGCCGGCGTGGCAGGCCGCGGATAAGTATACATAGCCAACGTCTCCAAGAGCCGATAGTATGATTTGAAAAATTCAGCATTTAAGTCATGTCTCAACTGGCGAACATTAGTACGCACATCGCAAAACTTTTGCCCTGCGTTGGCACCGATGATTTTTACATGGTGCTCGCTAGAATACTCAGAAGTTATGCAGATATCGACGAGGTGAGTGTCATTACCTACTCTGACTCGGCTGGGCCTTATATTTCCTACCGAGAAAACCCCACTGAGGGGCCAAATCTTGACACCTACGTCTCCGGTTCTTTTTTGCTCGACCCGTTCTATGTGGCGGGTGGAAGACAGCAAAAGTTCGGTTTCTTTACGCTCGAGCAGCTTGCACCCAAAGGGTTTAAATCGAGCGAATACTTTCGAACCTATTACCGATTTTCTGGTCTTTCTAATGAATGCGGTTATTTGATACCAACTGGAGAGCGCGGCTTCGTTAATATGTCGATTGGTCGGACGAGCAGGAAAAAGTCGTTTGAACGTATGGCGCTGAAAGATTTGAGCGATTTGACGCCTTTGATTTTTAGTGTTGTCCAGCATCATTCAATCGCGAGTCCAAATGAGGAAAAAGAGCCCGTGCAAACTAGTCTGCGCTCGCAGCTTGAATCTGCGCTCTCGAGCTTCGGTATGTCGCGACTGACGCCGCGTGAAAGTGAGGTCATCAATTGGATTCTGCACGGGCATACGACCAAAGCTATTTCCTCTGCGCTTGATATTACTGTCGAGACCGTAAAGCTGCATCGCAAGAATGCCTACAGAAAACTTAACATAACGAACCAGTCCGAACTTTTCTGGACTTTTATCCAAGCGCTACAAAACTGCGGTTCTGAGTACCAGGGTGGCGATCCGTTGCAGCAGTCTGAGTCAAGTCTTCGCTAACTTGTTTAGCCCGGTTAACAGAGTTTATCTCTTTGCGTCGGTGTAGAAATACCCCAAAGGTGTAGGATGAACTGCGATACAACTGGGAATATTAACGGACTCCCCTTTAGGGGTACGGTAAATGGTGGGCAGAGATGTCACCATGTACGTATTCCAGTCCAAGATTGCAGAGATTTTCAAATGACGACTAGCACAAAACTGAAAGAATTGGATCGAGCCAAATACCTGCATCCCTTCACAAATTATAAAAAGTACGCCGAGAAAGGTGGCAACATCTATACGCGAGCGGAGGGAATTTTTCTCTACGACACTGATGGCAAAGAGTTGCTCGATGGAATGTCTGGACTATGGTGCACCAATCTCGGCTACAGCCAGGAAAAAATTGTGCAAGCGGTAACAGCACAGTTAGAGCAGCTGCCGTATTACAATAGTTTCTTTGGTTGTGCGAACGATGCGGCAGTATCGATGGCAGACGAACTCACCAAAATCATGCCCGATAGCATGGATCATGTTTTTTTTACCAACTCAGGTTCTGAAGCAAACGACACTAATATTCGATTGGTTCATCGTTATTTCGATCTATTGGGCAAGCCGAATAAAAAAATGATAATTAGCCGGGAGAATGCTTACCATGGCAGTACGATTGCCGCCGCCAGTCTTGGTGGTATGTCAGCCATGCACAAACAATTCACTCCATTGCCTTACGTTGATTATGTTCCGCAACCTTATGCTTTTGCTGAGGATGCGGGGCTGTCGTCGGAGGAATTCGGTCTTAAGTGTGCGCAAGCTTTGGCTGATAAAATTGATGCACTCGGAGTAGACAATGTCGCTGCTTTTATCGCGGAACCGATTCAGGGCGCTGGAGGGGTGATAGTGCCACCCGCTTCTTATTGGCCAGCGGTTCAGAAAGTGCTTGATGAGCGAGATGTACTGTTTATTAGTGATGAAGTGATTTGTGGGTTTTGTCGCACCGGCAGTTGGTTTGGATCAGATCACTTCGGCACAAAACCAGACCTCATTACTTTTGCGAAAGGGGTAACCAACGGATACCAACCGCTTGGTGGCGTTGGCGTTGGCAGTAGAGTCGCTGAAGTGCTGCTCGCGAGCGACAGCGAGTTTGCGCACGGCTTTACCTATTCGGGTCATCCGGTAGCCTGTGCCGCAGGACTTGCAACACTAAATATTTATCATGAATTGGGCACCGTCGATTATGTAACTAACGACATAGCGCCATACTGGAAAAGCAAGTGGCAGACGCTAAAAGATCATCCTATCGTCGGTGAAACAAGAACGCTCGGCATGCTAGGTGCGCTTGAGTTGGTGCGCGAGATGCCATCCAGAACCCGGCTGGCGCCTGGTGATGCGGCAGGATCAGTATGTCGGGATGCCGCGGTGGGCAACGGATTAATGGTACGTGCTGTTGGCGATAGCATTATCAGTGCGCCACCGCTAATTTGCACACGTGATGAAATTGACCTGTTGGTTGACCGTCTGACTACTGCGCTTGATCTGACTGCAAAACACTACGGTATCAATGTGCTTTAGGCCGGGTCATAGCGGTTTGGGATGAGGTTAAACGGATGAATACCGAAGCAAGTTCTGGCCTGATTCTTGGTGTCCTCTCTGCTTACTTCCTCGGCATTATTGCGCTTGGTATTTTTTATTCACGAAAAGCCAAGTCAGCCGAAGATTTTATTTTGGCGGGTCATAGTCTTTCTACCCCCTTCGTGACTGCGTCTGTTGTGGCAACTTGGCTTGGCGGTGCGGTGGTCCTTGGTGGCGCTACCGAGGCTTTTAATGGGGGGCTTCAAGCAGTGATCTGGGATCCTTTCTCGCCAGCACTCACGCTGCTTATCTCTGGTTTTTTGTTTGTCAGCATACTGAGACGATCAAGGTTCGTCACGTCTATCGATTTTTACAATTCACGTTTTGATAAAAGAATTGGCATGGCAGGCCTCACGGTATCTTTTTTTGCATATGTTGCTTGGATTGCGGCACAGCTACTTTCGTTAGGCGTTATTATCACTGTCGTATTCGGCCTTGAGACGGTCACTGCAACGCTCGTCGGTGCGGGGGTTATTCTGTGCATTTCGCTAACCGGTGGCCTTTGGGCGCTATCACGTTCAGATATGTTGGCGTTTATTATTGTGACCTTCGTGCTACTGATGGTTGTACCATATGCTTTTGAGGCGGTTGGCGGTCCTGCAGCGTTCATCGAGAAAGCAGGCAATGCGAAGGGTGTGCCACCTTTCAGTGTGTTCTATACGAACGAGCTGACAAGCGAAGGCAAACCTGCTGGTTTTAACGGCTACCTAGGTATGTTGGGTGTTTTTTATATGACGGCGGCGTGGATATCTGTTGCGCTTGGTGACTTGGGTGGTTCCGTGTTGACCGCCAGGGCATTGGCAGCTAAAAACGAATCGGCTGCAGCTCGAGGGTTCGTGTATGGAGGGTTTACCTATTTGGTGTTAGGGCTAGTGCCAGTGCTTGTCGGTATGTGTGTTTTTATTCTGAAATCAGACTTTCCCGAAGTAGATCGAGACAATGTATTTCCCTGGTTCGTACAAAGCTATTTGCCGGAGTGGATGATCGTATTATTCTTTCTTGCGGTTTCCTCGGCCATTATCAGTACGGCAGGAGATACCATTCTTACCGCCGGTGCGCTTATCGGATATACGGCGTTGAAAACAATAAGACCTGAAGCAGTTGATCGACAAAGCTTGTTAGCTACAAGGATTGCGATGGTGTGTTTTGCTGCTGTGGGATTGATAGTTGCGCTGGCCATGGGGAACCTCTACAACTTGCTGGTATTTGCGGGAGCAATTGCTTTTCCCGTGCTTGCGCCTACGTTTATCTCTGGAGTGCTCTGGAAAAAAGCCAATGTTACCGGCGCACTTGCGTCAATAGCCACGGGTGTACTGAGTTGGCTCTCATTGGTTTTTGTCATCTATCCCTATACCGGTGGCGAGATATGGGACGCGATCTATATTGCTTCTGTACCTGCTTTTCTCTGCAGCCTCCTTGCTATTATCGTGGTTTCGCTGCTGACACAAAAGTCCTGCCCACCGATTCCAATTCGGGATATAGATGGCAATGACATCAGTGATACAAAGCGCTTTACATGGTAACTAATTCATTAGCTCGGCTATGGGTAAGCGGGCACCTGATTATTATGCGCAGATAATCGGTGTTTCTGAACTTAGGTGCGATAGTAGATATGAAACGACTTAACGGGTTGCGGCGATCGTCCCTACTTTTGAGCGACGGGAGGGCTGTGTGAAAAGAAGTCCGTGCTGACAGCACCACGGCAGTGTAAGCCTGCGTCAACTGCTAAGTATTTCAGACCGACGTTACTAAGCCAATTTAGTCCTTCTTTTTCCCCTTTTAGCAGGGCGATGCTGCTGATTGATCCGGCTACTACAGCCTGTTCTGCAACGACGCTAACGCTCAACAGACTCTCAACCGGCCAACCCGTTTGCGGATTAATCAAATGGCTGTAACGCCTGCCCGCTATCTCAACATATCGCTCATAACCTCCGCTCGTTGTTAGAGCGCCATTGGCAAGATGAATGGCTGAAATGGCTGTGTCCGCAATTGTTGGATGGACAATACCAATGGGCCAAGGGCTGCCGTTCGCTTGCGGGCCAATAACTGATATGTCACCACCTAAATTGACAAGCCCATGCCTGATCGACATAGACTTAGCTAATGCTGCTATTGCGTCGGCGGCATACCCTTTCACGATACCGCCAAAATCTAACTCCATGCCTGGTATTGGTAGAAAAATGCTTTGCTCGTTTAGTTCGACCTTATCCCATCCAACGAGCTCGAGGTGATGATAAATTTCGTCTTCGCCCGGTAATTCACGTCTTTGACTGTGCCACACATGCCTCAGCACTCCGGAGCTAATATCAAATAATCCATTGCTTTGTTCATAGCAGACACTCGCATACTTTAATATCGCATGTGTTTCAGCATCAATTTCGGCAGGCTTTAGCCCGGACGAACTATTGATTTTTGTTGCTGTGCTGGAATCTAGGTAACGGGAATACTTTTGCTCAAATCTTGAGGCTTCACTCACACACGCTCTTGCTGCTACCTGAGCCTGTTTTTTCTGCGTTGCATAAATCCTCAGTTCACAAGGGCAACCCATGGACTTAAAGGGAAATATAAATAATTCCATGACAAAGCCGGATTAGAATTTGAAGTCAAAGCCGATAGAGGCGAGTGAAAACGATAGGAGAGCAGGATGTTCATTCTCTGCATTTGACAGGCTGTATTTCCCCGAACTTTTGTATTGTTCCACGCTCGCAGATATCGCCCACGTTGGTTGATTGTAGATTGCTTTTAAACCGACAGTAAACGCACCAAATGTGGAAAGTCGGTAGTCGCTCGATTGGTGTGTGGTCGCCGGAAGTGTGTAATCGTCAATGGGTAAATAAAAACTTGCCTGTCGTTGGCTGTAATAGCGCAGATTTGGTACCAGTTGGAAATCACCCCCTATATTTTGATACCACGCCGTCTCGAACGTGTGCGAGTGAATCTCATAACTGTCGTCATAGTAACGGTAGTCCGTATGTAATGCGGCATTTGCCCTTTCGATGAACTTTCGATACCGCAAATTAACACTCCATTCAATCCGTTTATCGGGGCGAACGTCGCGTAACTTGTAAGGGTCTGTCAAGAATCCATTGTGTTGTGTGACACGAATACCAGACTGAATGACAGAAGTTTTGTCAAGTATCTGGGTCCATCCTAGCGAGAAGGATCGACTGGATTTCTTTTCCTCAAGCACTCTGCCAAACAAAACGGCATCGGTTGGCGTGATTTTATCTTTCGAGTAACTTAGGCCTAGTGCGAGCGTCGAAAGGTTGTTATCCGAGTCCCATTCTGTCGAGAGCAGGATCGCGTCTGCTTCGTAATCGTTTTCCTCGGAGCGAGAGACCTCAATACCAACGCTGGACCTACTAAAATACCTTTGAGTGCTCAAGCTGAACTCTTTTCTTGATTCACTAATGGTAGCGCCGCTCATAATTAAAGCGGCCGAACCATCGGCATCTGCCACGGTTCCCCAGGGTGAAGCTCCGCTCATCGATTCGCGCGCGGCGCTGAATCCCAAACTCCATTTCTCACCAAGAGGTGTCAGTAAGCTAAATTGGTTAATATCAATATCGTAACGGGCATCATCACCGAAAATGATGTTTTCTGCGGGAACGTTTGCCTCCTTGTAGACAGTTGTTCTGACGGATACTTCAGTTTCAACGGGTTGTTTAGCAGAAAACGCAGGCAGCGCTAAAGCGGCGCTGGTGAGTGCCAGCAAAGGTTGGGATTTAACTTTTATTTTCATTGCTAGCCTGACTTAATTGCAGCCGCAACCGGCGCCAGCGACCCCGCTGCCGCCGGTTGATGCCTCATTGGCAAAATAAACTTGTTGACGTAATCGGCTACCTAGTTTGGAAACTTCGAGTTGCATTTCGGGTTTAGCTAAAACACCTCGTTCCCAAGGTTCAATGTTTTGGCAGCTTGCCAACATGAGAAAGCTAGTAAACAGCAGGGGTTTATTTATTTTCATGAAGCAACCTTTTGATGTGCGCGCTGATCTTTGCCATATCGCCTGATTTGAAGCCCTTATGTACCATCGTTACTTCCCCATTTTTGCTCACGACATAAGACGTAGGCATGCCAGGCAGTGCATAGTCTTTTGCGACTTTACCGTTTATGTCACTAAGCACGGTGTAACTGACTGGAAAGCGTTTTAAGAACTGGCGAGCAGCATGTTTGTCTTTGTCCAAATTGATCGCCAAAACCTCGAAATCCTCGTTGCTTAGTGTCTTCTGCATTGACTCGATCTCTGGAATGGAGACGCGACACGGCGGACACCAGGAAGCCCAGAAATCCAAATAGATGACTTTACCCCTGTAGTCGGTTAACTCGACAATATGCCCATTGTTAAGCTGGGGCAGAGAGAATTGCGGGGCTTGATCTCCTAAAGTGGCCGGGAATGCAGGGTGTCCCAAAAACGAAAGTGCAATTAGGAGGGTTGGTTTTGCGAGTACGGATGGTTTCAAACGTTTGATACCGGTCGTTATTGACAAAAGATAGTTGTTTATTTTGCCGAGAGCAGCAAGTTGCAAGAGTACCTGAATTTCATCTTAGAGTGAATTTTCTATTATTTTCGCTCGTTCCGTTAGTCTGATTCACCGTATTTTAAAAGATAATTTAGGATAAAAGTTTGCATGTAAGCACTGGAAGATGCTCTTAAGCCTCTGCCTCCAAGTGCGGCCTGAGATTGGGCCTCAGCCGAATTAGAAAAGCAGGT
>CBFHOH010000035.1:11532-35202 GCA_965657335.1 Candidatus Azotimanducaceae bacterium | reverse complement strand
CGCCGGTTAATATCACCAGTAACAGTGTCAAAGTCGAAAGTATTGCGCCTTTGATGATGTCCCTCCCAGGGACTTCCAACTTTAGTATCGCAACCCCAAATAATACCGCTGCCGCGAGCCAAAGCAGCGTGCTGTAACTTGCATCCCATTGCAGCCAAGTACCGTAAATCTCGCCTGCATAAACAACCTCTCCACCCATGTCGTCCCATGCCACAGACGCCAAACGTCTGGCCAATGGCAAAATGTTATCTCCATGATGCTGAATAGTACGCAAGTCGATATTTTCAAGGTTATCGTTGGGTGTGTGATAGTGGTTGCGCTCCCCGGCAAAAGCGAAATCCATGCCGGCTATGCCAGCTCTTGCGACAACACTGAAGTCAGTATCATTTGGCATGCGCTTGAAAATTTCTTTAACGAATGAGAAACCGTAAGGGTCTTGATGACCTTCCGCATAACTTTTGAGCATTAATGCATTGTTGTTAGAGGTGCGAATAACCATGCTGCCGCCAGAAGAGCCGCTGCCTTCCACGTTCAAAACAATGCCAATCTGCTCGGCCAAGGGATGCTGCTTAAAAAAAGCTTCGGCGCCGACTAATCCCACTTCCTCGGCATCTGTAAAAATCAACATGATCGGATGCAGCAAGGGACCTTCACGTTTCAACACCCTTGCTGCCTCCAAGAGAGCGACAACACCTGCGCCGTCGTCACCAGCACCGGGCGCCATCGGCACCGAATCGTAATGGGCCATCAACGCCAGATACGGCAAATTAGATGAACCCGGGATCGTGGCAATGACGTTTTCCACATTGGCGCAACTAGCAAACCGTGTGGCACAAGCCCATGTTTTTTGCTCTGTAAACGCTATATCTAAACGCGCTAATTCGGTTTTTAAACGAGATTTCACCAGCTTGTTTAAAGGCGAGCCCACCGGGTGCGGGCGATTTTCGGCCAGCAGCGTTTCAAGCAAGACATAGGCTCTCGCTGCCGAGAATTCGTCTGCAGGGGCGTCCAAGCCCTTAGGCGTGGGCGGTTGAATGCTCAGATATTGTAGGAGAAAAAACACACAGCTCAAGAAGATGGCGCCGACTGCTAATCTATTGTTACTGTTCATGATGATGCACCTTGTTTGTTCGACCTATGTTAAAGCAGACCTGATTAAAATCTAGTCGTTGATATAGTGCCTAACTTAGGGCGCTCTCTGTCATTCGCCTTTCGCTTGAGCTTTGCTGCCCATGTGGAGGACTTGTAGTTGTCAGCCCGCGCGTAGTGGTGTCAGTCCATTGCTAGTCGATGCGTTGCGATTGGTGTTGCCTCCCGTACGAGTGCATGCCGTTTGAGAAAATTTTCTCTCGCGCTAGTATCCGGGGTTCTGGAATCGAGCCAAACGTCAAAGCCTTGATACCATGTCATAAGTAGCATAGTGCCTTGTTCCGCGTCTCGGTCTGCCTCTGCGAATAAGCCCTGAACTTCAGTGTCAAAGCCTGACTCGAAGGTCCGCCATGCGGTTTCCGACAAACGAGCAATTTCATCGACATCTTTGTTGTCGATTGAAAACCAACGAAACACAAACAATCCATCTTTAGTGGGGGGGACATGGGTCACGGGTCTGACGGTGGAAACCATCGTGTGCATGCCGATTACACTGATCCCAGATTGTTGCAAAGACTCGCTCAAGTTGATTGTGAGGTCTTCGCGCATGACAACCCAGTAGAGTTCGTTAGTTGCCATGCCGAAATAGGCCGGAAACAAGCCGAAGTGATCTAGCTGTTCACCCTCGAGCAATGATTTTACGGCCTGAATAATAGCCAGAGGTCGGTTGCTATTCTGATCCTTTAGCTTAAACACCTGATAGTACATAACAACTCCTTATCAGCTTTCGTAATATACACGCAGTAGAAACAGGCCAATACTGCAGGTAAATATGCTTACGAGCGTGGTGACCATTATCAGATTAGCGGCTAGTGCGTCATTGCCGCCCATCGACTTCACCATGATAAAGCTCGCCGTTGCTGTCGGGCTCGCAAACATCAAAAATAGTGCGCCCAACATCACGCCCTCAAAACCCATCGAAATTGCCGCGAGTGTGACGACGATGGGCAGCAGTGCTGTTTTCATGATGACGGCCAAGACTGTGACAAAGGATGAGTCCCTAATGGCTCTCAGGTTCATTCCTGCGCCGGTGCCAAGCAATGCCAGTGGTAACGCCAGGCTACCCAGATATTCCCCCGCAGACATCAATGTTCGAGGCACAGGTATCTGCAGTGCTGAAACCATAATCGCAAGGGCGATAGCAATGATCAGTGGGTTTTTTACAATATCAACGATCACCTGTTTGAGTGAAAAGGATTCACGACCTGCATAAAATGAAAGGATGGCGACACTTAAAATATTATAGGAAACCGTCAGGCTGGCCATTAGCGCCGAGGCGAGCGCGAGGCCCTGATCGCCATAGGCGTTGGCGCACAGCGCAAGACCCACGACCCCAAGATTGCTGCGGAAGCAGGCTTGAATAAATACGCCTCGGTCACGATGAGGCGTCACAAATATGATTGCGACTAGCCAACTTGCTAGGAATGTTCCTAGGCTGGCCAGCACACTAAAATTCAGTAAGCTAACATCGAACGTTTTATTGAGATCGCTGACAGAAATAGTCGTAAATAAAAGTAGCGGCAAACACAGCGAGAACACTAATTTTGATGATGTTTGAATAAACTGATCATCGACAAAGTTGATCCGTTTGAGCACGACGCCAATAGCAACCAAAATAAAAATGGGGCCAGTAACATTAATCGTGTCCGCGAGGATTGAAAGATACACGTTGACGGCTACCCGTCTTCAGACAGCAGTTTAGCGGTTTCATCCCGATGAAAACCGTTAAAGGATTTGTGTTCAACCTCTTCCCCAGCTTTGAAGACAAAGCTCCCCTTACCAAACTGCATGCCGCCGTCGACAATAAGCTCGGTACCCGTTGTATAGGACGACATGGCCGACATGAAGAAAACAGCTGCAGCTGAAATTTCAGCAGCAGTACCATGACGGCTGATGGGGGCTTTCCTGACGACATTGCGTAGCTCCGGTTTTGCGTCGTCCGGGTATCGGTCGAGCCCTGTGGTGGCGATGAAGCCCGGGATCACGCAATTAACACGTACGCCCGCGGCTGCCCATTCGACGGCAGAAGTCATGGTCAGATTTGCTAGCCCTGCGCGAGCGGCACCATTGTGACCCATGCCGGGCATCCCTCGGTGATAGTCTGCGCCAATGTGCACGATATTTCCGCCATGCGCTTCAAAGCACTGCTTGTAGAGCTCTCGAGAGGTCAGGAAATAGCTGGTGAGATTATTATTGATGACTGCATTCCAACCACTGAGGCTTAAGTCTTTAAGTGCTGCTGGAAATTGCCCTCCCGCGGCATTGACAAGACCATGAATTTGTCCGTGATTAGCGAGAATTTTACTGACGAGGCCGGTGACGACTTTTTCGTCTCTCAGTTCTCCGGTATAAACACCCAGAACATTTCCCCCGTCCTCTGCTATTTCTTGCTCCACTCTGTTTAGTTTTTCTTTAGAACGGCCCGCCAGTATAAGGTCTGCCCCAAGGAATGACAGTTCATGAGCGATGCAACGACCGAGCCCGCCGCCACCACCGGGGATGAAAATAGTCTGGCCTGCAAACAGTCCGGGACGAAAACCTGATTGATAAGGCATGAATATGTTCCTTTGTAGTTCTTCTATTTTACCTGTGTAAACGCCTTAGGTTTACGTAGGTTTTGTCCCTGTAACACGCACAAGGATATCAGGGATGAACTCATGCACCTCAATGTTTGCGAACCCGGCGCGTTCAAAATACTGCACACAATCTTTACGACTGTGCGCGAGTCCCGTGCTGTTCGACATGACTTCCATCAATCCCCAGATGGCTGCATCCATCGGTCCTTTTCGGTCATCGTCCAACATCTCGCCAATCAGGTGCATCTCGCCGCCCGGTAGAAGCGCGTCAAATGCTTTTTGTATTACCTGATTAATGATTTCGCGATTGTATTGCGGCAGGTTGCTCGCCATGACCGCAACGTCGCAGTTTTCAGGAAACGCGTTTTTGGTGAAATCGCCGCCCTGGGTCGAAACTCTATCGGCAACGCCGTTCTTCTCGATAAAATCTTTTGTGACTTCGACCACCGGCGGTAAATCAAAGACTACGGCCGATAAGTTCGGATTGGTTTGGGCTGCAACGATTGAATATGCTCCGGAGCCACCTCCCAGATCCATCATCTTTGTTCGATTAGACAAATCAACCTGTTTGCTGAATCGCCGACCAGCGCCAAAACCAATACTAGAGGTGGCTTCGTGATAGGTGCGTGCGTAATCAACGGTCATTGATTCATAGCTGCCAATGACTGTTGCTTCATCAAGGTTTCTGAGTTTTTCAGTGAGGTTTCCCCAATTTTTCCAGCCTGGTCGGGTGAAGGTTAGCCATGGGCCAGCGTAGCTCTTCTCGCCTTTAACGAGAAAACGTTTCACGTCTTCCGCATTTTTGTAGTGATCATCGGCCCAGCTGATCAGCCCGGCGGTTGCGCACATGGTCATCAGTCGCTCAGCGTTTACCTCTGAAATCTCTGCTTGCGCTGCGAATTTTTCAACGGTATTGCTGCCGTTTTCAACTGCGGTAAATAGTTCAAGATCAATTGCCGCGAACATGCTGGCGGATTCTATGAACGCTCGACTCATATTTTGCAGTCGAACCGTATCAACTTTAGATTTGGCCTTTTCTGTCATGGTGATATGTCCTGATTTTATGCTCGAGTACTTTCCTTGTGTTGGATCTCGCGTACGATCAACTTGTCCAGAAATTTATCATGGCAAGCACGGCTTTATCTAGTAGACAGCAAAGTCAGGCTTTGGCGCGTTTTTTCAGACTCAACAATTTACGCGAGTATCAAAAGCGGCAGGTAATGTCCGAGATAGCACAGCAAAACGCTGACAGTGTATGAAGAAATACTGATGTATTGATGCAGTAGTTGAACTTTAGCGAGCATGAAGCCCCATGATTAGGCCTGCAACCTAGCTTCTTGTCTTGATCCATGTAGTACAATTTGGGTTTCCGCTTGATTCGAGGCGGGGTTGTCAGTTACCGCAAGGAGTTTCCCGTTTATGTCTCTGCATGCGATTAAAGCTCAGGCTCATATACACCATGCTTATTTGTTAGGTCTTCAACTAATGGTTTCTTCGCGTCTTGGTCCTGATGTGATGGAGGACTGGATGTTTAGGCTTTTTCGTCGTCAGCACTTAGACAAGTTCTTGAGCAGTTTTGAAAAACTTGGTTTGAGTGCGGAACCTGATGCTGTGGCTTGTGCGAAGTATCACGTGCTGTCTAACGGTATTGGCGGGGTGCCAGTTGAGTATATGGCGGAAAGCGATTCAAAGGCCTGGTTAAGATTTCGGTATCCTCGCTGGATGTACCATGGTCCGACAATTTGCGGTATCCCGGTCGGTGTTAGTCGTGGGTTTTTGAAGGGCTGGTATGCTCACAATGGCGTGTCTCTTGGTAATTCGCGTCTCGGGTTTGTGTGTGTGTCTGAAGATATGACTGGTGAGTTTGGACTGTGCGGTTACTTTAGAGAATTTGATTATGCTCTCAGAGATGAAGAACGACTTCAGTTTGCGAGAGATGAGTTGCCACCCGTATTTAGCGAAGAAGATCAGCCTAAACCACCTGCGGCGGAATGGAGCACTGAGCGACTGGAAAAAGCTAACAGGAACTATGCACTTGACTATGTTCGCAACGGCCTGCCTGCGTTGGCCGAGGTTATAGGGTCCCAAAAAACGATTGAGTTAGGTGGATTAGCGGCGAGGTTGATCGGGCTGCAGTATTACGCTGAAACGCGCGAAATGTTAGGCGCTGTTGATGCTGATCTGCTCTCTGCTTTTAACTATATTGATGGCATGATGACGGGCCTAGGCGACACGGTAAACATGTTAGAAGAATCTGGGCCGCAGGAAAATCAGCATCTTGATAAGCTGCGTTTTGAACAAACAGGCTTGAGAATATTGCGTGATCTCGACGCGAAAGATCGCAGTTTGGTGCTGTCTTGTTGGCGCGAACTATGGGTTGGCGCAGTAAAGAGTCATCGGCACATGATGGATTTAACGCTAGTAGATAATGAACATAACCGTTTAATTTGGGAGCTCGGTAGTATTAGCCAAAACGCATAATCCGCAAAATAACACCAGATGATTACGCATACATCTGTCAGTGTTTGCCGCATGCTAGACGATAAGCATCGGCACCTGCTCGATGGCGAATGCGGTGAAAAAAATAGAGAGGTATCTTTTATGCCTCAATGCCTCTCTTTTTTTCGCCGCAAGTAATGTCGTTTCAGAACTTATACCCGATTGACAGTAAGTAGACCAATGGGTCAATTTCCACATCAAAAGGCACGTCAGCGACTGCGGTTTTAATCGTCGCATCAGTATCGATGTCTGCCCACCAAACGGCACCATTAATCAGCCACTTTTCGTTCAACATGTAGTCGAATCCAACGTGAATCGCTAAGCCCCAGCTTTGATCAAGCTCAAGTTCAGCGTCTACAGTACCCGCTGGTAACCCAACAATAGTGTCGAGGGCAGAATTTAAGGCAGGATCAATATCTTCCTCAAAAAATATCGTGGTGTTTAAGCCCAACCCTATATATGGGCGGAATTGGCTCGAGGTTTCACCAAAATAATACTGAGCACTGACCGTTGGTGGAAGGTGTTTGGTTGTGCCAGCCTTCAACGCACTGCCGGCAATATAAATATTATGTTCTAACGGTGTTGCTGCCAGTACCTCGAGACCCAAATGGTCGGTAAACATGTAAGTGCCAGTAAGACCTAGCTGAGTCTCGGAATCCACCTCAACACCAGGTAGTGTTGTTAAACCTGCAACGTCAATTGGCGATTCGCTGCCTCTCGGGTCAACATTAATTATTCCCCCGCGGAGGATGAAGTCTCCTTTCTCGTGTGCGATTGCAGGAGTACCCAAAAGGCTGAGTGCCATTACGGTGCAAGCCAAACTACGTTTAATCATTTCTCTTCTCCACTTAGATCAATCATCGGCGCAAAGATTACCCCTAGTTAAGGTGTGGTTTATTGTTTCAAATCAATATTGCGATCGTTATGTATTATTCGCTGTGTGAATGTTCAGGTTGCCGTTAGAAAGTTGGCCTGAGCCATGATTTCCCCTACCATGACGACTGGAATATTTTATGAGCAACGCGTTTAGCGCTCGAACCCATGCAATAAAAGAGGAAAACCAAAAATGTCCGAACACCTGATTGAGACCCTTGAAAATGGCGTCTGTACTCTGACGATGAATCGCCCGGAAGCCAGAAATGCGATGAGTGGACCGATGATGCAGGCTTTAAACGAAGCGGTGCCTCGCGTTGCTGCAGACAAAAATGTGCGCGCTGTGATACTAACCGGTGCCGGTGGTGCTTTTTGTGCCGGAGGCGATGTTAAGGGGTTTGCCGCTGAACCTTCGGGGGCCGAGGGAGGCAGTTCAACCACGCTGGAAGATCGAATACAGGGGCTGAGATCAGGGATGGAGCTAAGTCGACTGCTGCACGAGATGCCAAAACCAACACTTGCCGTTATCCCTGGCCCGGCAGCCGGAGCGGGTCTATCGCTAGCGCTGGCCTGTGACCTGAGATTCGCGCTCGATACGGCAAAGATAACAACAGCCTTTTCTAAAATTGGCGCTTCGGGCGATTATGGCGGGTCATTTTTTCTGCCATATCTAGTAGGTGCTGCCAAGGCGAAGGAGCTGTATTTTAGTGCTGATGTAATCAGTGGTCAGCAAGCGTTTGATATGGGACTGGTAAACAAGGTTGCTAATGCTGCGAGTTTTGCAGAAGAGGCAAAAGCCTATGGTGAGCACCTCGCTTCACTGCCGACGATCGCGATTGGTTACATGAAGAAAAACATTAATGCCTCGCAGCATGGCTCTATGAGTGATGTGTTTGATCTTGAAGCTGCACACATGATGCGCTGCTTCCAAACAGAAGATCATAAGAATGCCGCAAAAGCATTTGTTAATAAGCAAGCGCCTGTATTCAACGGAAAATAGGTATTCCTACGCATTGGCGGGCAAAATCATTTTTTGATATTTAACTGAATGACTGGAGAAATTGACGATGAAACTGGATGCGGGCATTGCCAGCAATTTAAAAGGCGCGGCTGCGACTGCGGTGAAACTTGAGCAACAGGGTTACGACGGAGCCTTAAGTTTCGAAACCTCCCACGACCCGTTTTTTCCGCTTGTTTCCGCAGCTGAAAAGACCTCGAAGATTGAGCTGATTACTTCAATTGCTGTGGCATTTTCGAGAACACCGATGTTGTTAGCCAACATCGGCCATGATCTAAATAGCCTTTCTGAAGGACGTTTCATCATGGGGTTGGGGTCTCAGATTAGACCGCATATCACTAAGCGGTTCAGTATGCCTTGGTCTGAGCCCGCGAATAGAATGAGAGAGTTTATTTCGGCAATGCGTGCGATTTGGTCTTGTTGGCATAATGGTGAGCCGCTAGATTTTCGCGGCGATTTTTACACTCACTCGTTAATGACGCCTATGTTTACACCTGAGGATAACCAGTATGGTGCACCGAAAGTATTCCTCGCTGCAGTCGGACCACTGATGACTCAGGTTGCTGGCGAAGTGGCTGACGGTGTCATCATCCATTCATTTTCGACGCGTAAATATATAGAAGAGGTCACGCTGCCCGCGATTGAAAAAGGTCTGGCAAAAGCGGGGCGTAGTCGTAGCGACTTTCAGGTTTCCTACCCCTGTTTTGTGGTAACAGGTAATACTGAGGAAGAGTTTCTGGCGACAAAAGCAGCCGTGACCAAGCAAATTGCCTTCTATGGTTCTACACCCGCATATCGACCTGTGCTTGAGGTTCACGGTTGGGGAGATTTACAGTACGAACTGAATAAAATGTCCAAACAGGGACTCTGGGACGAAATGGGCACGATGATTACCGACGAAATTCTCGATGAGTTTGCGGTCGTTGGTGAAACTGACGCTGCGGTCGAAAAGTTCAAGAATCGATTTGATGGTTTAGTCGATCGAACAGCAAGTAATTTTGCTGTCCGTGATGCAGAGCATAAACAGACCGTGATGCAAAAACTAAAAGGCTGAATGCGAACGCCCATTAGCGCGATGCAATATCCGCTGGTGGGTCTTCCGGGCAGCCCTCAGTAGCAAGACTTCGCCATCACGATAAAGCGCAGACTGCCTTAGATTGCGGGCACAGCAAACAACACTGTGGCCAAGGTGATTAGTGCTGTCGTCCGTTGTGGTTGTTTTAATAATAGGGGGTTTGTCTCATTTTCAATACGCGGGGTATCAGTTATCCTGTAGCAAAGCCTGGAGATACCGCCATTAACATCCAAACCCTGCTCTATTTATCTTTGAGGGTCTGCGTCTTAACGACGGCGCTCACTGTCTCCGTGGCGCTGCGTGCAGCTGATCCTGTCGAGATATCCTGGTGGCACGCAATGGGCGCAGAAAATGGTGAACGGGTTGAAAAGTTAGCCGCTGACTTTAACGCGAGTCAGAACAACTATCGTGTGGTGCCAAGCTTTAAGGGTAATTACACTGACACCATGACTGGCGCGGTCGCGGCTTTCAGAGCGCGCAAGCAGCCGCACATTGTTCAGGTTTTTGAAGTCGGTACCGCAACAATGATGGCGGCTAAGGGTGCAGTTTATCCGGTTGAGCAATTGATGGCTGACACCGGCGTAGATTTTGACAAGTCAATATACCTCCCCGGTGTGATCTCCTATTATCAGACACCAGACGGTAATCTGTTATCGATGCCCTTCAATTCGTCAACGCCGGTACTATGGTACAACAAAGAAGCGTTCGCTAAAGCCGGTATTGCGACCCCTCCCGTAACCTGGCAAGAAATGTTTGATGTGTCTGCTAAATTGGTTGCCTCGGGTATGAAATGCGGGTTTTCATTTGGTTGGCAGTCTTGGGTGATGATAGAGAATTTTTCAACCTGGCATGATCAGCCGATCGGTTCAAAACAGAATGGTTTTGCTGGGTTTGATACAGAACTGACCTTCAACACACCTGAGTTAAAGCGGCGGATACAATCGATTGCCGACGCGCAATCTGCCGGGCACTTTTCTTACGGGGGGCGAGAAGACGATAGCTTGCCTCTGTTCAGCAGCGGTGAGTGTGGCATGTGGATGAGCTCATCAGCCAATACGGCAGCGCTTTCAAGCCAAGCTAAATTCGCCTATGGCCAATCGATGTTACCACTGGATACTTCGATCGCGACCAAACCGCAAAACTCGATTATCGGTGGAGCAACGCTTTGGGTGCTGCAAGGTCATAGCAAACAGAGTTACAAGGGGGTGGCGGAGTTTCTCAGCTATCTTTCGGGTGCGAAGGTTCAGGCCTGGTGGCATCAGGAAACGGGTTACGTCCCTATTACACTGCCTGCTTCTGAGCTTTCAAGAGAGCAGGGGTTTTACCAGCGTAATCCTGACTATGATGTTGCCGTCAAACAGCTGAACCTGAATACACCAACGGAGAATTCAAAAGGTTTAAGGTTTGGCAATTTTGTCCAAATAAGGACGGTGATTAACGAAGAGCTCGAGTCAGTATGGGCTGGTACAAAAACTGCCTCGTCTGCACTTGACGACGCTGTCAATAGAGGTAATCGGCTGCTGAGAAGGTTTGAACGTGCTAACTAGTATCTGCACGCGATGCTAAAGCGTGTTCACTTTCCGTCGTCGTGGTTGCCTTATGCATTGGTGGCTCCACAAATTCTGATCACGCTTGTTTTCTTCATGTGGCCAGCGGGTCAATCAATCTATCAGTCGTTTCTCATTGAAGATGCGTTCGGGTTTTCGACCGAGTTTGTATGGTTTGAAAATTATACGTATCTGCTGTCTGACGCATTGTATTTTGACACGGTTTTCAGGACGCTGTTTTTTTCGTTTAGTGTGGCCCTACTTTCTCTATCTATCGCATTGTTGTTGGCGGGTTTTGTCGACAGAATTATTCGCGGCGCGCTGTTTTATAGAACGATGCTGATTTGGCCGTATGCGGTCGCACCTGTCTTAGCAGGTGCATTGTGGGTTTTTATGTTCGACCCTACACTTGGCATTTTAACTGCAATGCTCGACAGTGTTGGCTGGAACTGGAATCATCGGCTCAATGGCGGCGAGGCGATGGCGCTGGTTGTCATCGCGGCGACATGGAAACAAATCAGTTATAATTTTTTATTCCTCGTGGCAGCAATGCAAGCGATTCCAAAGTCGCTGATCGAAGCAGCTGCACTTGATGGTGCAGGTCCCCTGCATAGATTTCGGACAATCATTTTTCCATTGATCATGCCGACCGGCTTTTTCCTGTTGGTGGTAAATGTCGTTTATGCTTTTTTCGAAACCTTTGGGATCATTCATGTGGTGACAGGTGGAGGGCCAGCGAAAGCGACTGAAATACTCGTTTACAAAGCTTACAGCGATGGTTTTATCGGTCTCGACCTCGGAGGATCTGCTGCGCAATCAACAATACTTATGATCGGGGTGATTCTGCTTACGGTGATCCAGTTTCGTTACGTTGAGCGCCAGGTAGACTACGCATCATGATAGAGCACAGACCCATAGGTAGTTTGATGTCTCACCTGATCATTATCATAGGGTTGTTGGTGATCGCGTTTCCCGTCTGGATTACTGTCGTCGCAGCAACCCACGACAGCGTGCGTGTTACTCAGGTACCCTTTCCGCTGTTGCCGGGTGATCAATTCCTCAATAATTTGAAAGCGATGTTTTCCAGTCGGGAGGAGGCCATAGGTGGTATACCCGTTGGCATGATGATGCTTAATTCGTTGGTCATGGCGCTGATGATTGCAACCGGAAAGATTGCCGTCTCTCTCTTGTCTGCATTTGCGATTGTATATTTTAATTTTAGATTCAGGATGTTTTTTTTCTGGATGATATTTGTCACGCTAATGCTGCCGGTTGAGGTGCGTATATTACCGACATTCGAGGTGGTTGCAGACCTCGGAATGCTAAACAGTTACTGGGGTTTAACAATACCGCTCATAGCGAGCGCAACAGCAACTTTCATGTTCAGGCAAACATTTTTGGCGATCCCTGACGAGTTACTTGAAGCGGCGCGAATTGACGGTGCAGGACCAATGAGGTTCTTTTTCGATATTCTGCTGCCGATTTCCCGTACGAGCATTGCGGCACTATTTGTCATTCTGTTTATTTTTGGTTGGAACCAATATTTGTGGCCGCTATTAATCACAACAGAAAAATCGATGTATACCATTGTCATGGGAATGAAAAGCCTGCTTGAAACAGCCGACGGTGAACCAGCATGGCATATCATTATGATGACCGCACTGATGGCAATGTTGCCGCCAATTATAGTGGTCCTTTGTATGCAGAATCTTTTTGTCAAAGGTTTGACCGAAACGGAAAAGTAAATGACGACACTTGCCTTGAACAATATTTATAAGTCATACGATGCTGAAAAAGTACTGAGTGACATCAACTTTGAAGTGGCGGATGGTGAGATGATTGTCATTGTCGGGCCTTCAGGTTGTGGCAAGTCTAGCTTGCTCCGAATGATTGCTGGGCTCGAACCTATAACCGCAGGTGAGGTGCTGATAAATGAGCAAGTAGTGAATAGCGTTGAACCTAAAGATCGGGACATCGCCATGGTTTTTCAGAATTATGCGCTTTATCCACACATGACAGTATTCGGTAATATGGCGTATGGGCTAAAGCTCCGCGGTCTGCCGCCTGAAGAGATCAAACAGCGAGTCAAAGAAACGGCTTTGTTACTGGGTTTGGAAAACTTGCTCGAAAGAAAGCCAGCGGCACTTTCCGGTGGGCAGCGCCAACGCGTCGCGATGGGACGTGCTATTGTCCGTGAGCCTGCTATCTTCCTGTTTGATGAGCCCTTGTCTAATCTGGACGCGAAACTCCGAGTGCGAATGAGATTGGAGATTAAGCACTTGCAGCGACGTTTGGGTGTCACCAGTTTGTACGTAACGCACGATCAGGTCGAAGCGATGACGCTGGCCGATAGGCTCATTATTTTAAATGATGGTGCAATTGAACAGATCGACACACCGATGAATATTTATCAGCGACCTGCATCGACATATGTTGCAGGTTTCATCGGTGCTCCACCGATGAATTTGCTCAAGGGCACTGTAGCCGGCAGGGGATCAAATGATGTATCAGTCGTGCTCGAACAAGGGGCCCCTTTCAAGTTGCCCTCTGCACGTTTAGCTGGTGCCGAGTCTGACCAAATTACTGCTGGCATACGACCCGATAATTTTTTTATTAGCACAGGAGACAACGCAAAACTTCAGTGCGCGGTGCTGGCAATTGAAACGCTCGGGTCCGAGACGTTGGTGCATTGTCGTCCCGCTGAAATGCCAGAGGACTCAGCGTCTATTATTGTTAAGCTCGACGGTAATAAATCCCCACGAATTGGAGAAGTTTTGCCGCTGTCGTATGAAATAGACGACCTTCACCTATTTGACGGTAATACCGGTCTGAGGTTGGCAAGCGCCTGATGTTTTGGTGATTGTTATTAGCGACTGCTCTCGGCGAAGCCTGCCAACACCATTCTTTTAGTCTCCGTTGATGCTTCTTCAGGAGTGCCCGATTGAAAAGGGGGTTTTGGTGAATACTCCATCGCCAATTGAGCAACTTGCGCCAGTTGCTCTCCAGAAATCTCGGCAATCATCGCCAGTCCAAAATCAATGCCCGCAGTAACGCCACCGCCGGTGGCCCTGTTTCTGTCAATGACATAGCGTCCCTCTGTTATCTCTGCGCCGTATGCTGATAACGCTTCTTTTGCTGCCCAGTGTGTTGTGGCCTTGTATCCTTTTAATAGGCCAGCTGCGCCAAGCACCAGCGCGCCAGTGCAAACGCTCGTTACCCAAGCAGCCGTTTCTGCTTTTGTGCGCAGAAAATTTAGCGTCTCTTCGTCTTGAGTGAGCTCAAAGGTTGCCTTGGTACCTCCCGGTACAAAAACAATGTCAGGTCGCTCGAAGGAAGTCTTGAAAGAATGGGTCGGCACGACAGCCATTCCGGTGTCTGTCATAATCGGGTCAGTATGTTTCCACACAACTTGAACCTCGGCCTCTGGCCAGAAAGTCCAAGTTTGTAGCGGACCCATAAGGTCAAGCGGGGTCATGCCCGGGTAAGCCAACATGGTAATTTTCATAGGTGTCTTCCTGTTATTTGATGCGATGCTAGCAAAAGATGCATGTCAGGAAAATAGTGGTCAGCTTTTCCACCCTACGCCACGTAGCCCGAATGTGACTGATTGTCTTTCCCTTGTATACTGCGGTGAAGGATTCTAGATAGAAACCATGAGCTACTATTTAATGACAGGTATTTTGCTGGGTTTCTCTGCCGGTATTGCACCGGGTCCCTTGTTAACCCTTGTCATCTCCGAGACACTGAGCGGCGGGGTCGGTGCCGGTGTGAGGGTTGCTTTGTCTCCATTGCTCACTGATCTGCCGATCATTGTCTTTGCCTTTTTTTTCGTAAGCCAGTTTTCAGATGTCGAGACGCTGCTCGGTGGAATGTCGATTATTGGCGGTATCTTTGTTTTTTACATGGGGTATGAAAACCTGCGCACGGTAACGAGTCGCGGTGATATGCCAGCGCCTAGTACGTCTAGGTCCCTGTTTCGTGGGGTTGTGACTAACTTACTCAGTCCGCACCCTTATTTATTTTGGTTTAGTGTGGGCGCTCCAATAATGTCAAAAGCGATATCCGTCAGTGTCGTCGCGCCGGTGCTTTTTCTGTTGAGTTTCTATCTCTTTTTGGTGGGCGCGAAAGTTGTATTGGCTAACGTCGCTGGACGGTCCCGCAATTTCCTGCAAGGGCAGGTATATGTTAATACCATGCGTTTTCTTGGATTAGTACTGTGTGTATTTGCGCTGACCTTGTTGGTTGACGGCTTTCGACTGCTTGGGGTGCTACAAATTGAAGTGTAAATAGAGGCTAAATGAAAAATTCCGGAGAGTGTTTTTGTGGAGAAATTAAGTATGAGGTTGACGGTGAGTTGCGCGACGCGCGCTCCTGCCATTGCTCCAGATGTCGAAAGGCTTTTAGCGCTCAAGCATCAGCCTATGCGTTAGTCGAACCCGCTGGGTTCAAGTGGACATGTGGTAAAGAACAAATCAGTACTTATAATGGCGGCGATGGTTTTGGACTTCAGTTTTGCTCAAAATGTGGCTCAACGCTTTGTGGTCTGCTCGACGGCGTTATTCACGGCGTTACTTTAGGTTGCGTGAATGGAAATCCAGATGTGGAGATTGCTCGGCACATTTATGTCGGCTCGAAAGCCTGTTGGGAAGTCATGCCTCAGGGTGTTGTGATATATGAAGAAAACGAGGTTTGAATGGAAACTATCTTAATCACTGGCGCGAACAGAGGTATCGGCTTCGAGATAGCTAGGCAGTTGATCGAAGACGGACGTAACGTCATTGCAACCTGTAGAGACCCGGAATCTGCGAGTGATCTGAATGCGCTTGAAGCCTCAAATCTAAACATCCAAAAGCTCGAAGTAACGAGTACAAAATCGATAGCGGCGCTGGGCAGTGCGTTGTCGGGAGTTCAAATCGATGTGTTGGTAAATAACGCCGGTGAAATGGGTCACAAACGACAGACGGTTAAAGATATGGATATTGATGCCTGGCGGCATACCTTTGACGTTAATACCATTGCGCCTCTCCAAATTTCGATGGCACTGCTGGATAATTTGAAACTATCGCCACATCCGCGGATGATAAGTGTTTCCAGTCAAATGGGAGCGCTGAGTAGAGCAAGCGCCGGTGCCTTGGCTTATCAGAGTTCCAAAGCCGCCCTGAATAAAGTGATGCAGGTCATGGCAAAAGACCTTGAGTCTGAGAATATTCTCGTATGCCCAATTCATCCTGGCTGGGTGCAAACCGATATGGGTGGTCCCGCGGCAGATATTTCTGCTGATGAAAGTGCGTCGGGTATTATTAGATTTTTCGACAACATGACGTCCGAACAAAGTGGACGTTTCTGGAAGTGGAACGGTGAGGAACATGCTTGGTGATTGATGCTGCCGTGCGGAAAATATTCGTTGTTGTTATTTTGTTGACGGTTGCCTCGCCAGCTTCGACAGCGGAAAGCGAAAAAGAAATTCAGGCGGCAGCGATGCAAGCGTTATCGGTTGATGCGCGGTCGATTGTGAAACGGTTCGGTGGCAAGTTGAAACCACGTTTGCTAGCGGCGATTGAGTCTGGCGGATTCGATCATGCGGTCAAAATATGTGCCGTTGAGGCGCCACAAATAGCGAAGGCGTTAAGCGACGAAACCGGTTGGTCGGTCAAACGCGTCAGCCTTAAACCGCGTAATAAATCTAGTGCTTCAGCGGACCGCTTTGAGCAAAAGGTACTGAATACCTTCAACGAGCGTCAGCGATTTGGCTCTCCAGCTGCGGCACTTTCTCATGCGGAGATCATTGAAGGCGACTTTAGATTCCTGCAAGCACAGGGTGTTGAAGGGCTTTGTTTAAACTGCCACGGCAGCGAGCTCTCGCCAAGAGCGGCTAAAGCGCTTGAGGTTTATTATCCGGATGATATTGCTACCGGTTATGCTTTGGGAGAAATCCGTGGCGCGTTTAGTTTGACGAAAGCGCAGCACAGCGAAGGCAAGCAATAAAACGGTCGATGGCATGTTGCGTTTAGTTTCTCGGTACGTAAGCAAGGTTGCTGTGCCAAAAATCAACCACATAATTGATGCGTGCCCGAAGCAACTCTCGATAAGCAGGTAGCTCGCTCAGGTGTACCCAGCGACATTCAATGATACCTTCCTCGACCTGAGGGTTGGTATCGTCATCATCGCCGTCGTATTTCATTAGGTACCAATCAGTCTTCTTTAAATATTTTGTATTGCCGTGACGGGTAGTATGCCACGTCGAAACAAGCTGCCCCTCAATGGTCAGCTTGTCGATATCAAGCCCCGTCTCCTCCTGAACCTCTCGCAGTGCCGCTTCGGGTTTCGATTGCTCACTTTCGACCCGGCCTTTTGGCATATCCCATTTTCCGCGTTTGAACATCAGTAACACGTGATGATAGTGATTGCAGACCAGTCCGCCGGCAGAATGGATTACTGGCAAACCAATCGTGTCTTTAAGGTTCCAGCTACCGCTGCCTGATTTATTGTTGTCAGCCAATGTCTGTAGTTCTCCGGTTTGGTTTAATGCACTTGTTAAGCCGTATCGTCATTTTAAATTGCTCACCAGCGCTAAAGTGCCAATGCTCGCGCATGAAAATTTAAATGATCTTCGATGAATGTCGCAATAAAAAAATAGCTATGGTCGTACCCCGATTGCATTCGCAATTCGAGCGGGTGATTGTTGCGGCGGCAAGCCTCTGCAAATAGCGTCGGGTGGAGTTGATCTTTAAGAAAACTGTCGTCTTCTCCTTGATCAATTAAGATCGGTAAACGTTCTGTGGCCGATTCAACGAGTCGCGTCGCGTCGTGTTGGTGCCACAGTGATGTGTTCTGACCAAAATATCCTGAAAATGCCTTTTGTCCCCACTGACATTGATTAGGGGCACATATCGGTGCGAAGGCAGAAACAGATTGATATTTGCCTGGATTCTTAAGCGCTATCGTAAGTGCGCCATGCCCGCCCATAGAATGTCCGGAAATTGATTGCTTTTGACTGTCGACATGAAAGTTGTTGTTAATTAGCGCAGGTAGCTCTGTCACGATGTAGTCGTACATGTTGTAGTGCTGACGATAGGGGGCTTGCGTCGCGTTGACATAGAACCCTGCACCCAAACCAAAGTCCCACGCGCCGTCGGGGTCGTCACTAACACTCTCCCCACGAGGACTTGTGTCCGGCATGATGATCGCCATACCAAGTAAAGCAGCGACGCGCTGCGCCCCTGCCTTGGTAACAAAATTTTCGTCAGTGCAAGTTAAACCTGATAACCAATAAAGTGTTGGCACTGCCGCCGACGCGGCTTGAGGTGGCATGTAAATTGAAAATGTCATCTCGCACTGGCACGCGTCCGAATAGTGTTTGTACTGAGATTGATGGCCGCCGAAAAGTTTTTGCGTAGTGACGAGATGGATGGCTGATTCAAGCAATATGGTTTTCCTAGTGCGCAAGTTGGTTTTCGTCAGCTTAACTCAGGAACAATAGACAAAACAGTGGAGGGTGCGTAGCCTTTGGATTGCAGACTTCATGACAGAACACATGACAAGATACATGATAGAACACATGATAAAGACAAAATTCTTCCATCTGATATGCATGCCGCGATATCTCTTCGTTTTAGTTTGGCTATTAACGACGCCGGTTTTCAGCTGCGCTCATTCAGAAATGAGCAAAACATCACCGTCTATTAAGCACCGTAACGTTACGCTGCTATTTACCAATGATTTTGAGAGTGCGTTTGACCCGATTCCGGCGTATTGGAATCCTCAGATAGAAAATCTCGGCGGCATTGCCCACATAGCGACGCTGATCGACAATATTCGAGCGCGCGAAGATGTGGTTTTTCTATTTGACGCCGGTGACATATTTACGGGCGTACTCTCGAAGAAGACCGAAGGTATTGTGCCCATGGAGATGATGATTACCATGGACTACGATGCCATGGCGATTGGTAATCATGAATTTGAATATGGCTGGGAGTCCTTCGCAAAGACCAAGGATCGATTGCCGTTTCCGGTTTTGGGAGCGAACCTTTTTTACGCTGAATCAGGTTTGCCTTATGCGCAGGCGTTTACCATTGTTGAGAGAGGCGGCGTTCGCATCGGTGTCATTGGCATTATGGGACAAGACGCAGGTACAGCCATCATTCCCTCGCACATCAAAGGCATAGATGTGCGCGACCCGTCGGAAACAATAGCGCCCTTGGTTGACATGTTAAAGCCTCAGGTTGACTTGGTTCTGGTGTTGACACACCAAGGTAAAACAGCGCCAATGCAGACGGACGATGAGGCCCATCCGGAAATACAGCGAGGCATCGAATCGGAAATAGAACTGGCGGGCAAAGTGCCGGGTATCGACGTAATTTTCAGCGGACACGCTGATTCGGGCACTGAAGCGCCTTTTGTGCATCCAAAGACCGGTACGCTGATCATGCAAACTTACGGGCAGGGCACGAGACTGGGTTCTCTTTTCCTTCGGCTAGAAAAAGTCCCGGGCACATCGAGCAAAATAGTCTCACACGATGGCCAACTTATACCTGTCGTTAGTAATAAACTTGCTGCCCATCCTGTGATTGCTGAAAAATTGGCTGCATATAAAGCGCTGTTCCCCGAATTGCAGCAGACGCTTTGCTTTGCCGAAGAGAGAATCAGCAGGCTCTATAATGAAGAGTCGGACCTAGGTAATTTGTATGCAGACATTATCCGCGCGGAAGCGGGTGCTGAAATCGGTTTTATGCCTTCAGGCGCATTGCGTGCTGATCTACCGAAAGGTGATGTGCCGCTGATTGATGTGATTGACTCTTTTCCCTTCACTGACCGGGTCGCACAACTGGAAATGACAGGTGGTCAGATTTTGGCCGTGTTGGAACAATCTTTGACCCTTGAACGGGGCATGTTGCAGGTTTCCGGTTTAAAAGTGAGATATAAACTGGCTAACCCTCCTGGTGAACGCGTGCAGTCGGTGGAAGTTAATGGCGTCAAACTGAAAACCGACAGCAGTTATCATGTTTCAACCGTCGAAATTATGGCGCAGGGTGGTGATTTGTTTCATGCGTTTCGTGAGGGAAAGAGAATGGTGAGTGAGGATGTTAAGTTTGCAGATGTCCTGACTCAACACCTCCGCAACATGGGAACAGTCAGTCTTTCGCCGAAAGGGCGGTTGCTTCCCTTGGATTGATATACGTTGCAGCGCCATCAAAAAAATTAAGATTTAGCCAGATGCACACCTTTGGCGATCGCGCGTGAAACGACGTTTGCGGCAGTTGTCCCTAGGTGTATTGCTTCGACCCCTGTACCAGCGAGTGTTTTTTCGTTAGATGAGATCACAAAAACTAAATCGCCATCTAATGGCGTGTGCACGGGATAAATTGCTCTTGCAAACCCATCGTGTGCGTTAATTGCGATGCGCTTGCATTCCGCTTGTGTGAGCGAGGCATTGGTCATGACAACAGCCAGTGTCGTATTCTCCATTGGTTGAGTACTGCCTTTCGTGTTCATGATATGGGCGTTATCGGGTAGTGGGTTGGGTAAGCCGCGCCCGCCGAACTCCTTGTTCTTTTCAAACGGTGCTGCCCAGTAGTGATCGGTATCGCCAACGTAGACAGATCCAACGGCATTGCAAACGACGGCTGCAGAGACAACAATTTCATCCCCGAGTCTTTGCTCTGCAATACCAAAACCGCCCGTTGAACCCGCTGTCGTCGCGCCTGCGCCTGCGCCAACAGCGCCCTCTTCAGGGTGATCGGTTGTGCAACCAATAGCCTGATATCCCAGCTCCCGATAGGGTGGGTAGCGTCCCCAAGATTTATCACCGCCGTTGTCTAGATCGAAGCATATGGCGGATGGAACGATAGGCACGCGAATATCGCCGACAGCGTAGCCTCTGTTTTGTTCGCGTAGCCAAGCTTGTGCACCTGAAGCCGCATCAAGACCAAAAGCAGACCCCCCAGAAAGCACAATGGCGTCCACGGTTTGAACGAGTTGTTCAGGCGAGAGCAGATCAGTCTCTCGAGTTCCGGGCGCGCCACCCATGACATGTACCGCTGCGGTCGCCGGGCTATCAGGCAAAATGACGGTGACGCCACTTTTGAGTTTCAGGTCATGCGCATGTCCGATTCCGAACCCTTGTAGCTGCATAATTTGTTGCCTCGTAGGATGAAACCGTGAAATTTAGCCGTGAGTGACAATAAAACATATTTCCAACAAGCTGCACAGCTATCATGTCTAGGATATGATGCGGCGAGTTTTTCATACGAGAAGTCACAACAAGTACTTACCAGAGTGAATGAGAATTGCGCGGATCGAAAAACACTAAACAGAATCAAACAGACTACATCGTCATCGGCGCTGGTTCGGCTGGCAGTGTGTTGGCGAAAAGGTTGTCTCAAAGGCATCACGTAACGCTGCTCGAAGCAGGGCCTAAAGATCATACGTGGGACTATCGCCTCCACATGCCTGCGGCGTTATCACATGTATTGTCCAACGATACATACAACTGGTTCTATCACTCTGAAGCGGAGCCGGGCCTTAATAATCGTCGACTTTACTGCCCCCGGGGGCGAGTGCTGGGCGGATCATCCTCAATAAACGGTATGATTTTTGTGCGAGGTAACAAAGGTGACTTCGATGAATGGTCGAAAGCGCCAGGTATGGAAAGCTGGGGTTATGACCGATGTTTGCCATATTTCAAGCGGTCTGAAAATACGATCTATGGTGTTGATAGCCACCGTGGACGGTCTGGGCCGATGCACATTAGTAGAGGTAAAGCAGACAATCCACTATTTGAGGCGTGGTTAGCTGCTGGACAGGAGCTCGGCATTGATCATTCGGAAGACTTCAATGGCGCCCAGCAAGAGGGCGTTGGTGTTTTTGATCGCACCGTCAAATCGGGTCGGCGCTTTAGTACCGCGCAAGGCTACCTAGCGCAGCCGAGTATCGAAGGTGAGGGCAGCCTGACGATACACAGCCGGACCCAAGTACAAAAGATATTAGTGAACAACCAGAAAGCGGAAGGGGTTGAATTTCGGCGCGGCGGCAGTTTGCATGAACTGTACGCAAACAGTGAAGTAATTCTCTGTGGTGGCGCGATCAATTCGCCGCATTTATTGATGCTATCGGGTATTGGCAACGCGGCTCAATTAAAAGCAGTTGGGATTGACCCCATCGTTGATCTGCCAGGCGTGGGTGAGAATTTGCAAGACCACCTTGAGATATACGTGCAGTTCGCGTGCGAGCAGCCTGTTTCGATTTATCCGTCTTTGCATTGGTACAACCAGGCGATCATTGGTCTCCAATGGTATTTGATGAATAGTGGAGCAGGCGCTACCAATCACTTTGAAACGGGTGCGTTTTTACGAAGTGCCCCGTCAGTGTCGTATCCCGATCTGCAGTTTCATTTTCTGCCCGTTGCGATGAATTATGACGGTAAAGATCGTCACAACGGCCATGGTTTTCAGGTTCATGTCGGTCCCATGAAGCCGACCAGTCGGGGACACGTTAGGTTGACATCTAACGATCCAAGCAGTTCGCCGAATATTCTTTTCAACTACCACAGCACGGCAGAGGACCGCGAGGTGATGCGCGCGGGTATTCGCCGGGTTCGTGAACTTATTGGTACGAAAGCCTTTTCTGCATACAAGGGCCGTGAGTTAAAGCCCGGCGCTGACGCCACGACAGACACTGAGCTCGATGCGTTTGTTCAAGCACATGGCGAGAGCGCCTATCATCCGAGTTGCAGCTGTCGCATGGGCGAAGATGACATGGCCGTGGTCAACGCTAGGGGGCAGGTGCATGGTATTGCAAATCTAAGGGTCGTCGATGCGTCGATCATGCCAACAATAACGAATGGTAACCTGAATGCACCAGTGATTATGATGGCAGAAAAGCTTAGTGATGATATCCTCGGAGTCGAGCCTTTATCGTGACGAGTCTTGACGGTAAATTCAGTAAAATTTTTTGTGAGAAGAGAGCAGATATGAAAACAAACGTGTGTTTGAGTGTTGCAGGACTTCTTGTAGCCGGTTTACTGGGGCTGTCTGGATGTAGCGAGCCTTTAGATAAAGCTGTATCCGTCGACGTAAAAAATACGGAGTCGGCCGCCAGTTTTCAAAAGCAGTTGCAGACAAAGCTGATTATGGCGAAAACCGGCGATGTTATCGAGATTCCAGAGGGGACGTTCGAGATCACCCGCGGGTTGTCACTGAAAGTTGATGGTGTGACTATTCGCGGTGCGGGTATGGCTGAATCAGTACTCACATTCAAGCACCAGACTCAGGGTGCTGAAGGTTTAATGATTACTGCGGATGACACTGTGCTAGAAGGCTTTGCCGTCGAGGATGCCAAAGGAGATGCAATCAAAATTAATGAGTGTCGCAACCTCGTTATTCGTCAGGTGCGTGTAGAGTGGACTGCCGGTCCTAATGAGTCCAACGGTGCCTACGGACTCTATCCTGTTCAGTGCGAAAACGTACTGATTGATGGCGCGGTTGCCATCGGTGCCTCCGATGCTGGAATTTATGTTGGTCAGTCAAAAAATGTTGTTGTGAAAAACTCAAGAGCTGCCTACAACGTTGCTGGCATTGAAATCGAAAATACAATTGATGCGGATGTGTTTGACAATGTTGCCGAAAACAATACGGGCGGTATTTTAGTGTTCAATCTGCCTGGGTTATCACAGCGAGGTGAACGAACAAGGGTGTTTAGAAACCGGGTTGTTTCGAACAATACAGCCAATTTTGCCCCAGCGGGATCAATCGTTGCTGGCGTGCCGGTCGGTTCCGGGGTGTTAATCAATGCCAATGATCATGTCCATATCTTTGAAAACCAGTTTGAAAATAACGACACCGCTAATGTAATTGTTTCGAGCTATTTTTCAACGGCGGATGGCTCGGAAATCAAAAACAAGACATTTGACCCTTACGCCGAGGCAATCTACATCCA
>CBFHOH010000035.1:8840-11474 GCA_965657335.1 Candidatus Azotimanducaceae bacterium | reverse complement strand
AAGCTTGCTATGTACGGGCTGAATGGTCGTTTTCCTGACGTTATTTGGGATGGGTACACCAATCCTGCAGTTGCTGTTGAAGGTGAGCTGCCGGCGGCGCTGGCGATCTGTCTGCAGGATACACAAAGTAAAATACTCAATGTTGATGCACCCAATGGCTATAACAATCCTAATGAAAACATGGCAAATCATCGATGCGAGCTTGCGCCGCTAAAACCCGTTGAGTTGCCGTTCGGTTAAATATGCATATTACCAGTGTGACGATGGGTTCCTGTACCCGTTTGCAATTGTGTTTCGCCATGCTTGTTCTGATCGGCCTAACGGCATGTGCCGAATCAGGCGGGAACAGCGTCTCTGAAACGCCATCGCAGTTTGTTAGCGAGCCAAAACCAGAGTCAGCTGACGAGTTTCCTGCGCTGCTGTCAGACTGGGGTGTGCTTCATGTGTCGAAGCAGGAATTAGTGCCGGGTAACAGATCTGTCGCCTATGATCTTAATACGCCACTCTTTACAGATTATGCGCACAAATTCAGAACGCTCTGGGTACCCGAGGGCGAGTCAGCGACCTTTGATGATGGTGGCATGATCCATTTCCCCGTTGGCACCATCATTTCCAAAACATTTTTCTATCCCCGAGACGGTGAACAGCTGTATTTTGACAGAGATGAAACACAAGACTTTGGCTCGAAAGGGCTGGACCTTGATAAGGTGCGATTGATCGAAACAAGGCTGCTTGTTCACAGGCCTGATGGCTGGCAAGGACTACCTTATGTCTGGAATAAGGCGCAGACGGAAGCGAGTTTGGAAGTTGCAGGTAGCGCGTTTGAACTAACGTTGTATGCCGGAGCTGGTTCATCCGGCGGTGAAGGCGTGACTGAGCCAGTTCATCAATTCACCTATGCTGTGCCCGATTATAATCAGTGTCAGGGTTGCCATATTGAAGACCTTACGGCAGAAAAAATGGGACCGATTGGTTTAAAGCCGAAACATATCAACAAAGGTTACGCGCATATGCATCAGGCTAAAAATCAACTAGCGCACTTTGTGCAAACTGGCTTTTTGCTGGAGAGTAGTCAATTCCCGTTAACTGCGATGCCGCAAAACGCCAAGATGCACAGCGCTGAGGCGAGTCTGAATGATCGAGCCCGAAGTTATCTGGATATTAATTGTGGTCATTGTCACAACCGTACCGGCGCCGGCGATACCTCGGGTCTCTTTCTCAACATTGAAGAGACTGATCAATTGCGTCTTGGCGTTTGCAAACCCCCGATTGCAGCGGGCCAAGGCACAGGTGGCAGATTTGTCGGTATTCAGCCGGGGCAGCCCGACCATTCAATTCTGAGCTATCGAATGGAAAGTCTCGACCTTGGCGCCATGATGCCAGAATTGGGCCGCTCGACGGTTCACCGTGAAGGTGTTGACCTGATCAATGAGTGGATAGAAAAAATGTCGGGTGATTGCAATATCGAAGAGGTGAATCTGATATGAGTACTGATGGCCAGTTGACTGAACAAGACCTGAAAAAACATCCCACGAATACTAACTGGACGATGCCTAAAAGTTTTGGTGTATGGCAATTACCTGAAGGAACTAAAGGTAAAAGATACCGCTGGGGTAACTACCCTGGTAAGGGGCTTGAGCTGGATCGAGCATTTGGCGCAAATAAGCGGGTAGCATTGTACGCATCAAGGAAGAAAGCGAAATCACATGCTGAAGCGTTAAATGATGATCCGCCTCGAGTCTGCGATACCTGATCAGAATATCGTCGATGGGTCGTTGATTCGATCCGATATGTAATGCCGGTGGTCTGCGTGGGTTGCTGATTAACTTTTCGTGACGAATCGTGATTTGGTGAGTTCGACAACTTTCCTTTAGGTCGGGAACTGATACAATTCACGCCTGCCGAGCAGAATAAAGAACAATAATGAGCACAGCAAGCCTGGTCCCTTGGGCCCTTTCTAGTAATAAATAATAAGGAACTAACATGATCAGCCTGCTTGGCATCCTGATATTGCCCGTGATTGCGTATTTAATGTCCTCCAATCGGTCGAGAGTGAACTGGCGAACCGTTGCCGGGGCGTTTGCTTTTCAGGCCGGTATCGGTGCTTTTGTGCTTTATGTGCCTATTGGCAAGCAATTGCTACTGGTTATCGCAGAGGGCGTCTCTAATATTCTCAGTTACAGTCAGGAAGGCATTAATTTTGTTTTTGGGCGCATTGGTGACCCGTCGGTTGGCTTCGTGTTTGCTTTTCAGGTTTTGCCTGTCATCATATTTTTCTCCTCACTTATCGCCGTGCTGTATCACCTAGGCATTATGACTTGGATCGTTCGGCTTATTGGCGGAGCGTTGCAGAAGGTCTTGGGTACCAGTCGACCAGAATCACTATCTGCAGCAGCCAACATATTTGTTGGCCAAACCGAGGCGCCACTGGTAATTCGCCCGTTCATACCGACGATGACTCGATCTGAATTGTTTGCAGTGATGGTCGGTGGACTCGCTTCAATTGCTGGTGCTGTGCTTGCTGGTTATGCCGCGATGGGCGTTGAGATGACCTACTTGCTCGCCGCTTGTTTTATGGCTGCCCCAGGCGCTTTGCTAATGGCCAAAATCATCATTCCTGAAACAGAAGAAGCG
>CBFHOH010000035.1:0-8645 GCA_965657335.1 Candidatus Azotimanducaceae bacterium | reverse complement strand
ACCTTGCAATTGTTGCTGGGTTACCTCTTTCAACCTGTTGCATGGATTCTGGGTGTTCCTTGGCATGAAGCCAACGCGGCGGGGGCGCTCATAGGGCAGAAGCTTGTGCTCAACGAGTTCATTGCCTATCTTGACTTTGTGAATGTGCGGGACACACTGTCCGGTCATACACAGGCGATCGTAACGTTGGCGCTGTGTGGCTTTGCCAATTTCTCAAGTATTGCAATTTTGATGGGGGGTCTTGGTGCGATGGCACCAGCCCGGCGTCCAGAAATCGCAAGGCTGGGCCTGAAGGCAGTGTTTGCGGCAACGTTGGCGAACTTCATGAGTGCTGCGCTGGCTGGTTTTTTCCTTTCGCTTTCCTAACTGAGTAATTAGCTTCCTTTGCTAGTGATACAGGTTATCTCTAGCATCGGCATCAAGATTCGCGTCCAGTGCATTGACCTCATCGGCAAATACATCTTTTCCCTTTATTTGATCGAGCAATATCTTTCCGAGGGTCGGGAAATCGGCTCGCGGCATATACAAATTAGGGTCCCATAGATGTGAGCGCATGAGGGCTTTCGCGCAGTGAAAATAAACTTGTTCAATATCGACAACAATTGCAAGCTTGGGCATCTTTCCCTTGTGGGCAACCATGGCCAGCAAACGCTCATCGTTAGTGATGCGAGCCTTGCCGTTGATGCGAAGTGTCTCGTCCATGCCCGGTATGAAATGGATCATACCTATCATTGGGTTTACGACAATATTCGTCAGAGAATCTGCGAGTCGGTTGCCAGGGTGCTCCGGCATAAGCACTGTTGTGTCATCAATTATTTGGATAAACCCCGGTGTATCGCCACGTGGCGAAGCATCTGAGCCGGTTTCATTATTGGTTGCGAGGATGAGAAAAGGCGAGCGTGCCAGAAAGTTTTTTGTGTGTTGGTCGAGTCTGTACTGAATTTTTGCCTTCACGCCTGATGAGGCTTCACCATGAAATTCACGAAGATCATCGAGTGTGTCTATTGTGGAAATATCTTTTGGCATTGTCATGTGTTTACCGTGATTACGTCTATCTGTAGGTTGAGTATACCTGCCTATCGTCGTTAGCAGTATAAGCATATGCACACTCATAAAATAAGCTAATGAAAAATCGTTCCAAGCGTTAGGCTGATTTAACTTTATTCTTCTCTATAATTGGCGACCAAGAAAGTCAGTTAATTGTGGCACTCATGGTGGCAACTCAGGAACGAAAGACCCAAAATATTTCTCCCGAACCATTGAATCTAGCACAGCTAAATTCAAGCATGGGACAAATGACCGCGGAAGAGATTGTGACTGAAAGCTACGCTGTAAGTGAAAAAGTCATGACAAGTACAACTTTCGGTCATCAATCGGCGGTGATTTTACACATGGTGACTAGGATAAAACCTGATGCCAAAATTCTTTGGGTTGATACTGGCTACAACACCTCCGCCACTTATCGCTTTGCCGAGAAATTGATCGAACGACTTAGACTCAATATTGAGATTTATGCGCCAACGATGACTTCAACCAGACGCAATGTCATGTTGGGTGGTATCCCCGATGTCGAAGATCCGAGGCATGAAGAATTTACTCGCCAAGTAAAACTTGAACCTTTCGAACGCGCTACGCGCCACCTCGGTGCCGAAGTTTGGATTACCGGTATTCGAAGTGAACAAACCGCGTATCGGCAGCATCTTGAGATCGCCAGTTGGAGCAATAGCGGTTTGCTAAAAGTTGCACCACTATTGCATTGGAATCAGAAACAACTGCAAGCGTATTTGCAAGCATACAATCTACCCGATGAGCAGGATTACTTTGATCCAACCAAAGTTCATGACACGCGAGAGTGCGGACTTCAAACGCGGCTGTGAAAAACCGGAGATACGCTTTTTCACAATAGCTTTGCTGTATTTCGCCCGCTGAGTTGATGTAAGTTATTGGTCTGAACTCCGGGTCCGTGCTGTTATGTCTAAAAGTCTATTGGCTGCGCTCTTTTTTGTTTTCTCTGTTTCCTTGGCACTCATTATTTTTGTGCAAAGGCATGATGCAAATGTCGTCTTGCCGAGTGATATGTCAGCTGATTCAGCGTTAACATCAACTGGATCAAAGGCAATTGACCGTGCAAATGTTGTGTCGGATTCGAATACTGATTCAGAGGCTCTTGAGGGCAGATCGGAGCGGGGGCTCTTCTATCTCGAAGGAGACCCATATCCTTTTTCCGTCGCCGGCTATCGTTATGCGCTAGATGAAATCGAGCGAAATTTTGAACAACACTACCCCAAATACTTGCAAGGTCTCGCTGATAGTACCTATGTGATGTCGGTGATAGCGAGGCACTGCGCCAGTTTGCCAATCTTTGAGCCGCAAGCGGGTGAGTACAAGTTGGAGGAGTTGAAAGATCGTTTAAAAAGCGAATTTAACCAACGTCCTGCCTCTTCTGACGAAGATATCGAGTTTTTGCAATATCACGAGAATGTTGCCACTGCTTTAGTGCCTACATGTGTCAATTTTATGCGTGCAATGTCGTCTCAATCGAGGCAGCCGTATCAGATTCAACTCAAGCTGCTGAAGGATGCTGCTGAGGCTGGTCATGTCATTGCTAAGCTGGAGTTGCTAGATGGGTATATCAAGCCTGATATCCGTAACTATCAAGAAAGCGCTAAGTTGTTAGAGGAGATAATAAATACGCGCAGCCCGAGAGCCTATCAGGAGGCGATAGCGTTTTTTGTGCGGTTTAGGACTGAATATCATCAGCGAGAAAAGGGCTCGAAGGTCGTTGAGTGGACAGTTGCGGCGTGCCGAAAAAACAAACTGTGCCGACTTTCAGTCCTGGCCGAGACATTATCCTATGCTGTTGACCCCATCGAATTACACGAGCTTTATCAACGCGTGGAAAATTTAGAGAATAAAATTTCAAAGGGCGAGCGAATTGGCTTCGCCAATTATCGGCCAATATCCAGTTTTTTGCGGGAAACAGAATCGGAAAACGCTGAATACGTCACTCGTGAACAAATAACATGGGAAACTGAGTTTTGAGACTGTGCCTGAGCAAGTCTAGTTTTAAACAGTTTGTTCGAAAATATTTCTGCCTAAATCAAAGGTTTTAAAATTTCGAACGCGTATGGTTTGTTAGCACGAATTTCATCCCTGGTTAAACCGCTAAGCTCATAGGGCAGTACAAGCCAGTCTTCGGTTTCATGCAAAAAGAAATCCGGGCTGCGACCGGTCTCTAATTTTCCCGGCTTATGCCAGAGACTGGCTATTTTCACGCTGTCGGGCATATTACGTTTTAAACGACCCTGCAATCGCTCCAATACAGCCTCGACATTGTGGCCTGTGCTATGAACGTCATCAACGATGAGCAAAGAATCGGTTTTACTCAGGTTTTCGATCAAGTACTGAGTGCCATGTACTCTGATTCTCTCCGCCGGGTTGTTTACCATCTGCTGATAATCGGCGATACCCTGATAAGAAGTGCGTATCGAAATATGATCCGTTTCGACCCCCAACGCCTGAAGGCATTCCTGTACAGCGATGCCCACGGTGCTGCCTCCACGCCAGAGTCCAACGATGAATGAAGGTCGGAATCCAGAGTTAAACACATCGACGCCTAGGCGATAGGCATCGAGAAGCACGTCCTGTTCGCTCAGATATTTTTTACGCTGCATAATTTTTTTGATCTGTTATCTAGGTTATGTGCAAACGGTGATTGATAATGCGAAAAGAAGCGCATAGGCTGCTTAACCACATTTTTTGGAGAATAACCCAAGGTGACCGAGAAACGCTATCTTGATGCGCAACAATTGCTCGAAGACAGTATGCAATTAGGTGTGCAGGTGCTTGAGAGTGGCTTCAAGCCAACTTTTATCATTGCTATCTGGCGGGGTGGTGCGCCGATCGGTATCGCGGTGCAAGAAGTGCTTAAAACTCAGGGCGTCAATGCTGATCATATTGCGATCAGAACCTCATCCTATCACGGCATCGACGGTCGGGATGACGAGGTTAAGGTCTTCAACATGAGTTACCTCATCAAGAAGATAACGCACGAAGATAGATTGTTGATCGTGGATGATGTGTTCGACACCGGCAACAGTATAGAAGCAGTAATATCTCACCTCAAAACGAAGACACGCTTGAATGCGCCGCAGGACATCAGGGTTGCTGTGCCGTTTTATAAGCCAACGCGTAATCAGACCGATCGCGAGCCGGATTATTATCTTTATGAAACCGAGCAGTGGCTCAAGTTCCCCCATTCTCTTGAAGGTTTGACGATTGATGAAATGCGAGAAAACCGACCCGAACTACTGGAAATACTCTCCCGAGCAAACGGGTCAACCTTCGAGAAAGCCATGAAACCCGATGCCATCGAAGGACAAACGTAAATGGCGAAGCTGTATTTTTATTATTCTTCCATGAACGCAGGCAAATCTACCTCGTTGTTGCAGTCTAGCTACAACTACATCGAGCGTGGTATGCATACGATGTTGCTGACCCCGGATATTGATAACCGATTCAGCAAAGGCAAAATCACCTCAAGGATCGGCCTCGATACCGATGCCCAGACCTTTAATAATGCCGACAACCTTTATCAGCTGGTTGCCGATGAGCACGCAAAAAAGAACATCGATTGTGTCATGTTGGACGAAGCACAATTTTTGACCCGCCAGCAGGTGAGGGAGCTTGGCTTTATTTGTGACGAGCTGGATATTCCCGTGCTGGCCTACGGTATTCGAACCGATTTTCGAGGTGAGCCCTTCGAGGGCAGTAAGTACTTGCTCGCATGGGCTGATAATTTGAAAGAGATTAAAGCCATTTGTCATTGTGGCAGCAAGGCCACGATGGTGCTGCGAATGGATGAAAACGGCGCGCCTATCAATGAGGGTGTTCAGGTCGCCATTGGTGGTAATGAACAATATGTGTCGATGTGTCGCCGCCATTTCAACGAAGGGCTGGGACTGACTCATCACGGCACTGACAGTGAGTAACAGAGAGGTAACATGAACGAAAAACGTAAAGTCGAGAGCATCCGAATAAGGCCCGAGCAACACCTTGATGTGCTGTCTCAGGACGAGGTCAACAAGCTATTGGACACCAGTCAGGGAGGGTTATATCACCTGTTTAGAAAGTGCTCGCTAGCGGTTTTGAATTGCGGTTCAGCAACGGACGATGTTCGGCAATTGCTCCAGGACTTTGAAGACTTCGACATCAGGGTGCTTCAAGAGGAGCGGGGTGTTCGGCTCGAATTAAGCAATGCGCCTGCTGAAGCTTTTGTCGATGGCAAAATGATCCGTGGTATTAAGGATCTGATGTTCTCCGTACTTCGGGACATTATCTATGCCAGTGATGAGATTACCAATAATGCGCGCTTTGATCTTAACTCCTCCGACGGTGCCACCGATGCTGTTTTTCATATTCTGCGTAATGCCGGTGTGTTGAAAACCAGAACGCCCCCCAATATCGTAGTTTGTTGGGGTGGACATTCGATTCCACGCCCGGAATACGAATACACGAAAGAAGTTGGTTATGAACTTGGCCTGCGAGCGATGGACATTTGCACTGGCTGTGGACCCGGAGCGATGAAAGGACCTATGAAAGGCGCGACCATCGGCCATTCAAAGCAGCGTATAAAAACGGGTCGTTATATCGGCATGACAGAGCCTGGTATTATCGCAGCAGAGGCGCCGAATCCCATTGTCAACGAACTTGTTATTTTGCCGGATATTGAAAAACGCTTGGAGGCATTCGTTCGCATTGGTCACGGGATTATAGTTTTTCCAGGAGGCGCCGGTACGCTCGAAGAAATACTCTATCTGTTAGGTATCTTGCTGCACCCCGAAAACAAAGCTATTCCATTTCCCGTTGTATTCACTGGTCCGGAATCAGCCCGTAATTACTTTGAAAGAATAGATCAGTTTATTGCTGCGACCTTGGGTGAGCAGGCGCAAGCACGTTACGAAATTATCGTCGACGATCCGGCTGCAGTAGCCGAAGCCATGCATGGTGGACTTCGCAGGGTCAGAAGGTACCGTAAAGCCAAGGGCGACGCGTATTTTTTTAATTGGTTGCTAAAGATGTACCATGAATTCCAGCTGCCTTTTGCACCCTCACACGAGCATGTGGCCGCGTTGAATCTCAGGCGAGACCAGCCTGTCTATCAACTTGCTGCAAACCTGCGCAGTGCATTTTCTTGCATTGTCGCAGGGAACGTTAAGGAAGATGGTATTCGTGCAGTTGAAGAGCACGGAAATTTCAAATTGACTGGAGATGCCGATTTGATGAGCGCGATGGATGCGTTGTTAAATTCATTTGTCAGTGAAGGCCGCATGAAACTTCCCGGCAGCACTTATATTCCTTGCTACGAGATTGTCAGTGATTGATGCATACGCTCATATTGGCGGTCTTTATAAATACTGATCCTCATCAGTGTTTGTCACAATGTTTCAGGTTTATAATTGTGTCTACCTGACCAAACAAAACGGAAAGACTAAATGGTGAAACTTGAACCGATCGACTACCGCGCGCCTGACGGTGCCGAAAGATTTGTTGAATCGCTGCGTGTGACAGGCTTCGGTGTGCTTAGAAATCACCCGATTCAAGAAGGATTGGTCAACACTATCTACGATGAATGGCAGACGTTTTTTCATTCCGCAGAAAAAGATGCATTCCACTTTAGCCGGGAAACGCAAGATGGTTTCTTTCCCTGTTCGGTTTCCGAGGTGGCTAAAGGGCATAGCGTCAAAGATATCAAAGAATATTTTCACTACTACCCCTGGGGCCAATGTCCGGCATCCTTGAAGCAAAATATTGCGACCTATTATGAGTCAACGATGGCTTTTGCTGCCGAATTGCTTGCCTGGGTTGAAAAGTACTCTCCTGCCGAGGTTGCGGCTGGATATTCCGAACCCCTGTCGGGCATGGTACAGGGCGAAGGTAGTGATCAGACATTGCTACGCGTACTACATTATCCGCCTCTAACGGGTGATGAAGAGCCAAGCGCGATAAGAGCTGCAGCACACGAGGACATCAATCTCATTACAATTTTACCGGCGGCTAATGAACCGGGCTTACAGGTGCTGACGAAAGAAAACGAATGGATGGACGTGCCCTGTGAGTTTGAGACGCTGGTGATCAACACAGGTGATATGTTACAGGAAGCCTCTGGCGGGTATTTCCCTTCCACCACCCACCGGGTGGTAAACCCTGAAGGCGCAGACCAGTCCCGCTCACGGATTTCTCTGCCATTGTTTCTGCACCCTAGGCCGGAGGTGATACTTTCTGAACGTTACACGGCGCGGGCATACTTGGTTGAGCGCTTGCAAGAACTGGGCACTGCCTGAAGCCTCGCAAAAGCCGTTTGAAACTGTATAATACGCGCCTTTGGAGCTTCTAAACTTCAATGAGCACTAATACCTCAGCACCATCCAGTAGCCCCGCCAGTGTCGATGCTTTAAGCATTCACGCCGAGAAAATTTTGATTCTCGATTTCGGCTCTCAATACACCCAGCTAATCGCCCGCAGAGTTCGAGAAATCGGCGTTTACTGTGAGATTCGTACAATCCATCTTAGCGAAGAAGACGCTCGGGCATTTTCGCCAAAAGGCATCATTCTTTCAGGTGGTCCTGAGTCTGTGACCGCTGATGATACCCTCGCTGCACCTGACTATGTTTTTGAGATGGGTGTTCCCGTGCTGGGTATCTGTTACGGCATGCAAACAATGGCTAGTCAATTGGGTGGCAAGGTTGAAAGCTCAGCAAAACACGAGTTTGGTTACGCTCGCGTCAGAGTAGAAGGCGAGGGTGAGCTACTTCGGGGTATAGCTGATGAGGTTGTATCCTCTGTCAGCCAGCTCGATGTCTGGATGAGTCATGGTGACAAGGTAGTGGCGTTGCCGGAAGGGTTTACTGGTACGGCAAGTACGGATGCTTGCCCTTATGCGGCCATGAGTGATGAGTCGCGCCATTTTTACGGTTTGCAATTTCATCCAGAAGTTAATCACACGCTGCAAGGTCATTTGATTCTCAGTCGCTTTATCTTGGACATTTGTCAGTGTGAGGGGTTATGGACTTCAGCGAACATTGTCGAAGACATCATAAGAGATGTGCGCGCACAGGTAGGCGATAAGCAAGTCATTTTGGGATTGTCTGGTGGTGTCGATTCGTCTGTCGTCGCAGCCCTGTTGTCTCGCGCGATCGGTGATCAATTGCACTGCATATTTGTAGATAACGGACTGCTTAGGCTTAACGAACCTGAACAGGTAGAAGAAATATTCGGTAAAGCAACCAGCAACACTTTCAATGTCAATCTCACCACAGTGCGGGCAGAGTCACTTTTTCTCGAAAGACTGGCGGGCGCTGATGATCCGGAAGTTAAACGCAAAATCATCGGTAATACTTTTATCGACGTGTTTGAAGAGGAATCAAAAAAGCTAAAAGATGCCGACTTCCTTGCGCAGGGTACGATATACCCTGATGTGATTGAGTCTGCTGGTAACAAGGACGGAAAGGCGCATGTGATTAAATCTCATCACAATGTTGGCGGACTCCCGGATTATATGACTATGGAATTAGTCGAACCACTCCGCGAGTTATTTAAGGACGAGGTAAGAAAAATTGGCGTGGAACTGGGTTTGCCTCATGAGG
>CBFHOH010000034.1:0-40538 GCA_965657335.1 Candidatus Azotimanducaceae bacterium | reverse complement strand
TTAATTAGCGCGCCAACTGCCATGGAAACCAAAAGGTATCCGATGATCAAGCCGAACCGTCGCAACGGGTCCGTCTTCCACAGCACGAGCGTTCAGAATGACAAGATCAGAATTTTTCGTTGCTTCCTTGTACACGGTCGCTAACAACCATCCATCACCTTCAGCAGAAGCCATTGATTCAGGTACAAAAACCGGTTCTGAAACGCCATTTCCAACCCCCGCGTCCCATGTCTTAGCCATGCCCGAATCCATATCTATGTGCGTAATCTCGTGGAAAAGCCCCCCGTCTCCTCGTTGCCGTTTTGACGCTGCAGCAATATACCCATGCTTGTAACGCAAGCCAGTGAATCGCTCATCCAGCCGAGGGAATTCTGAGGCTACATCCAGCACAGATTCCTGTCTGACTTCGCCGTTTTTCATATTGATATGCCAACGGACTAACTTGCCCTGCGCGTCAGCATGAGTAGGTAAGGTCCCATCCACTGACGGGAAGTTTGGTGCAACCGCGAATTCGATTGTATCGACGGTAATTTGCTCACCTTGATTCCAGGCGTTCTGATAATGAAAAACAAAGCACATCGGGCCCTCAATCCAACGAATGTCCGTCACCGGAGCGCCGCGTTTCAACACTCCAATATGGGTGCCTTTAGATGCATCAAATGCGTAAGGAGAGCCGATTTTGGCCGCTCTGGCCATATCGAACGTCAATGGAAATATCGGGAATATCACGTAGTCAGTCGTGATGACGAAGTCATGCACCATCGCTGGGTAAGGCGCTTCAAATTCATCGGACCTGATCACGGCACCTGCTGTGTCGAGCACATGATAGGTCATCGTGGGGCTACCCGCATAACCCGTCATATAACCAAAACCATGCAACTCACCCGTCACCGGATCGATCTTCGGATGTGCAGTCATCGCACCGGATAAGTCTCTGCCGTTTTCGATATACCCTTTTGATGCCAGCGTCATCGGCTCAAGCTCAAAAGGATGACTGCCTTCGTCCAGTGCTAACAACTGATCGCCGTGCCAGAGAATATGGGTATTAGCCAGACCGTTTTCGTGGTTTGACACGAGCTTTCCGGTCTCTGGGTCCGGTTTTCTTGCCCGCGTTATGCTGTGTCCTTCTGCCAGCTCAGCAATATGCTTAGGCGTATCCACCCACCGATTGAGATAATCCACGCGACCGTCGTTAAAGTGAAAGGCATGAACCATACCGTCTCCGCCAAACCAGTGATAAGGCCCCGTGGGCGCGTACTTCGGATTGGGGCCATTTCGGTAAAGTGAACCGGATAGACCATCAGGGATACTGCCATCAACGACCAGATCCTGCATCTGAGCCTCAAAATTAATGGGCGCAAAATTACCCCTAAGTTGTGGGTGATTGGGAAAAGGGGTTGCCATTTTTGTTCCTTTATTAAAAGCCTGCGTCCGACTATACAAGAACACAACGGTGACTGGCAGCACACAAATGAAATTGAAAACTAAAACAGCTTGTTATCTCAGCAGGCAGCGCTGAAGCGGCCCACTCACGGCGGCATCAATCTGAGCTTGCTGATGCGGTTTAAGCAGTTGATTCTCAACAAAGGCCGTCGCGCGCGACGGGTCGATGATGCCTGAGTCAATGCCCGATATGGCTTCGATCACAGCCGCTCCACAGAAAGGCACGTAAAATTCACTGTACCCGCCTTCGTGGTTTACCACGAGGCGCCCATCACAAAGATCGCGGCTAAGCTCCATCATCATCTCAGTCATTTTCCGATAGTGGCTAGAAATCAACAACATATGGCTCATAGGATCAAAGTAGCTCGCGTCATAGCCGCAGGCAACAACAATCAACTCCGGTTCGAAGTGTTGCAAAGCCGGCACAACAATCTGTTCCATTGCAGCGAGATACGCATCGCCGCCGCACCCGGCAGGCAGTGGCACATTAATATTAAACCCTTCGCCGTCGCCCTCTCCTTGCTCAGACAACTTACCCATGTTCACGGGATAGAGCATTTCCTGATGCAAAGAAATCGTCAGCACATCAGCGGAATCATAAAAAGCCTGTTGAGTACCATTGCCGTGGTGAACATCCCAATCCACAACAGCGACCCGATTTACTAACCCCTTCGCGCGCGCTTCCATAATCGCCAAGCCAACGTTGTTATAAATGCAAAAACCACGTCCTCGATCACGTTCGGCATGATGACCCGGTGGTCTACTGAGAATATAACTGTTGCTGACATCGCCCGTTAATACCGATTCGACACCAGCACAGGTTGCACCCACCGCCATACGCGCTATGGGCTCCGACCCCGGACCCACGGGGGCCGTTTCGCCGGCATCACCGCCCCGTGATTGGCTCAACTGGCGAACGCTTTCGATGTAATCAGCGGTATGAAAACGTTTTAAAGTTTCAGTCGTCGCTGCTTCAAAATTAAGCTGCTTGAGCTGAGGCGTGACTTCGTAGGCATCGAGCAAATTTTTCAACTTTCGCTTTGTTTCAGAATTCTCAACGTGCAATCCGGGTTGAAACGAGCCGTCGGTTGGCACAAATCCTGCCGCAGCAGAACCTGGATCATGCCACATCAGTTTTTCATGCCATAAAAATCCGGTTTTCATCTTCACTCCCATTTTTCGTACTCATTGATATCCAACAGTGTACGCGGGATTCGAAACCAATTGCCATACGCGCAGATCCGCAAAATCGAAATCCTAGGAATTCAAAGGCTATTTGTGGGATAGTTCTTACTATCCCGGCACTGAAGCGGTGCAGTGACGCTGGGCGTTGGCAAAATGCCAGACAAGGCAAATCAAATACTGAACACACATTTTTGAAAAGTGAAATTGATGGAAAAAGAAACGACTACATTCAACCCACCCGTTTTTTATGGCGCCACGAGTATTCTTTTGGTGCTGGTGGTTTCGGCCGCGGTGTGGCCAGAGGCTGTCGGCGCAATGTTTCAAGGTCTGCAGAGTGGCATTGTTACTAATGGCAGCTGGTACTACGTACTTGTTGTTGCGTTCATTCTGGTCAGCATACTGATCTTTTCTGTCTCCCGATATGGCGACATCAAGCTAGGTCCGGATCACATTGAGCCGGATTACAGTTATGTGTCTTGGTTTGCGATGATGTTTTCCGCCGGCATGGGTATCGGGCTGATGTTCTTCGGTGTTTCAGAACCTGTTATGCATTTTCTCACACCGCCAACCGGAGAACCCGGCACCGTCACCGCCGCTCGTGAGGCGATGAAGCTCACTTTCTTCCATTGGGGTATTCACGCTTGGGCAATGTACGCGGTTGTTGCCCTGATATTGGCGTATTTTGGCTATCGTCATGATTTGCCTCTGACGATTCGCTCAGCGCTTTATCCTATCTTCGGTGAGCGCATATACGGACCTCTTGGAACAACCGTAGATATATTTGCTATTTTGTCGACCGTGACAGGCGTCGCAACGTCGCTCGGTTTTGGTGTACTGCAAATTAACTCAGGTCTGGCTTATCTATTCGACATACCGACCAATATAGGCGTTCAAGTGGTGCTGATTATTGCAACCACAATTCTTGCAACCATTTCCGTCGTTATGGGTCTCGACGCTGGCATTAAACGGCTTTCCGAGATCAATATTGTGCTCGCGATCATATTGCTTATTCTGGTACTTTCATTCGGCCCCACCGTTCTGCTTCTTCAAGTCTTTGTGCAAAACACCGGCGACTATCTTTCTGACTTGGTATCAAAAACGTTTAATCTTTATGCGTACACACCAACTGACTGGCTCGGAGGTTGGACAATTTTCTATTGGGGCTGGTGGTTGAGTTGGGCGCCTTTTGTAGGTTTGTTTATCGCTAGAATTTCGCGCGGGCGTACCATTAGAGAATTTGTATTGGGTGCATTGCTCGGGCCAACTTTGTTCACCCTGTTCTGGATGACTGTCTTTGGCAATAGCGCAATAGAGCTGATATTACATCAAGGGGCGACAGAACTCGGTGAAATGGTCACAGTGGACGCTAGTGTGGCGTTGTTCCAGTTTTTTGAGTTTCTGCCTGGTACTGAGCTGCTTTCCTTTGTCGCGGTTATCATGGTGATTGTGTTCTTCGTCACCTCGGCAGACTCAGGCGCAATGGTCGTGAACATGCTGGCTTCAAACGGCAGGGACGACACGCCTTTATGGCAGCGAGTTTTCTGGACAGGTTCGATAGGCATTATCGCCGCAATTCTTTTAGTTGCAGGGGGATTACCCTCACTTCAGACGGCCGCTATCGCAAGCGCACTGCCTTTTTCTTTTGCGTTGTTGTTTGCTATTTGGGGGTTCTGGCGCGCACTCCAGACAGATATCGTCAAGCGAGATACGCTGTCAGTTCAGACCGTCGTTGACAGCAACATCCCATGGCAAGAACGACTGAACAACCTGTTCCAATATCCGACCAAATCTGGCGTTGTCGCTTTTCAAAGGTCTATCGCTAAATCAACGCTTCAGAACTTTGCTAGCGAGCTTAGCGCCAATGGCCTTGAAGCATCTGTCGTCGAGGAAAATGAGCACCAAATTGTGCGTCTGGAAGTCCTTCACGGTGAAGAATTGGATTTTGTTTACGTTATCAGAGCACACGAAATGCAATTACCGGACGACGCAATGGTTGAGCATCCAAACGATGCAAGCACTTATTGGCGCGCGGAGGTTCACCTAGGTGAAGGCGGGCAGGATTACGACGTGATGGGATGGACAGGTGAGCAAATTGCTAACGATATACTTGAGCAGTACGAGCGGCACTTAAACTATCTTAAATCGGTGAGATGATATACCCGAGTGGACTAAAACCCACATGCTATTCGGATGTGAATGCCGCGGCTATTTTCAAGTTTGAAAACCGCAGCAAACACATCTGAAGCAAGATATTGCCAGTGCTATGCGAGCTTAGAAACCAGACAGCGTCGCGTAACGATCACGATGGTACGAGCGATTACCATACGCAGTCTCAAGTGTGCGAGCACGCTTTAGATATAAACCTGCATTGAATTCATCAGTCATGCCGATGCCGCCGTGAATCTGAATAAGCTGATTCGACATCTCATACAGAAATTCACCCACGCGACATTTCGACAGAGATGCCATTTGTTGGGTGTTGTCATCATCGTCTATCGCTTGCAGCGCCGCTTCTGAGCAGGAACGCGCGAGCTCCATTTGCCCGAACAAACCCGCAGCTCGGTGACCCAACGCCTGAAAAGAGCCAATCACCTGACCAAATTGCTCTCTGGTTTTGAGATAATCAAGCGTCATATCAAACGACTGCGCAGCCGTTCCCAGCATTTCAGCACCGCTTGCCGCCCTTGCGCGGTCCAGCACGGCTTCGAGTACTGGATAAGCTTCATCCAGCGTCCCAAGCACTGCGTCAGCTGACACTTCAACACCATCAAGGTCTAGATTTGCATAGCCACGGCTATCCACGGTCCTCACCTGATTTCTAGTCAACCCAGATGCATCTGCGTCGACCAAGAAAAGTGTTAAGCCACTGCTGTCACCCCGCGCACCGCTGGTTCTTGCCACCACAACATAGGTCGTCGCCGACATACCTTCTTGCACAAAAGTTTTTGCGCCGGTCAGCTTGTAGCCATCACCATTTTTTTCAGCTGCCAATGCGGTATTTTCTGGAGCGTGTCTAGGCCCCTCTTCCAGAGCCAGCGTGAGGATTTTGCTACCATCTACAATGCCGGGTAACACGGCTTGTTTCTGCGCATCATTACCGCCTAGCAAAACGGCTGAGGCGCCAACCAATGCCGATGCAAACAAGGGAGATGCAGTCAGCTGACGGCCAATCTCCTCCAAAATAACGCCGAAAGTTAAGAAGCCGAGGTCTGATCCACCGTACTGTTCAGGAATGATGATTCCCGTCCAACCCATCTCGACCATTGCCGACCATGTATCTGGAAAAAACGCCGTTGATATATCGCTGTCTCTCATTTCGCGAAATTTACCCACTGGCGCTTGTTCTGATGTCCACGACTTCGCTTGATCGCGAATCATGGATTGCTCTTCTGTTAGTGCTGCCATTTGATGTTCTCCCTACCCTTTTTGTGTCGTCTCTGGGAGACCTAGAATGTTTTTAGAAATGATGTTGTTTTGAACCTCGTGGGAACCGCCATAGATAGAGATAGCCTTGCCCCATAACCAATCGCGCACGTTGCTCAGCTCAGACTCATCAAAGCTACTACCTTCCCAACCAACACCTTGCGTTCCCATAAACTCCATGGTGAGTTCATTTTTGGTCTGCGCAATTTTTGTCGCCGAGTTTTTGAGAATAGAGGCTGCAGCACTCACCTCCACTTTACCCTTCGCCTCGGCTGTAATCCTACTGACGGTTAAGCCGTGTGCGTGCGAATCCATCAAATGGTTTGCCAGCCGGATTCTGAGATCTGCGTCAGCCAATGCACCTTTCTCATCTGTGCCGGCATAAGTTTTCGCTTTCTCCTGCAATGATACTTTGTTACCACCGCCACCAGGACTTCTCGCCTGCGTCTGACTTTGTCGTTCATGTTGCAGCAATCGTTTCACGACGCTCCAACCCTTATTGAGCTCTCCCAACAGGTCTGCTTTTTCAGCGCGGGCGTCGTCGAAAAAAGTGTCGCAAAATGGCGAGGCGCCAGAAATGAGCTTAATCGGTTTGGTTGTGACACCAGCCTGCCCCATCGGCAACATTACGAAGCTGATACCATCTCGCTTTTTCGCGTTCGGATCTGTGCGTACCAGCGCACCACACCACTGAGATATGTCTGCCCCTGATGTCCATGTCTTTTGGCCGTTGACGACAAAGTTATCCCCGTTATCGATAGCTTTAGTTGACAGAGAAGCCAAGTCAGAACCTGCCCCAGGCTCAGAGAGTCCAAGGCACCAACGCACTTCACCGCTCGCAATATGCTTCAGGTGTCGTTGTTTTTGATCTTCAGTACCGTATTCAAGAATCGTCGGCCCAACCATGGTTACGCCCATGCCCGCCAGCAGCGGAATCGGATTGAAGGCGCCTACCTTGGCCATTTCATGACTGATAATTTTTGCTTCCGGATGACTGAGTCCAGCCCCGCCGTATTGTACAGGCCAGGTGGGTGCACCCCAGCCTTTCTCGGCCAGACGTTGCCGCCAGACGTCAAAATCAGCTTTGGTTGACTCATCAGCTTCTCCTTCCAATCCCATCGCCGATCCGGCTAGTGACACTGGAAAGTTTTCTTTAACCCATTCACGGGTACTTACTTCAAACTCTCCAAGAGCTTGTTCATTAGACATGATTTATCCTCGTCATTTCTATTTAGTAAACTGTTAGCCTGGCTTCAAGATCTCTTGCTGGACCCACTGCATGGCGAGACCGGTAATTCTATGCAAAACACATCTAAATCGCGAGCAAATACACAGATACCCGGCCGAACGTTCTGTTCGTCTTTCGGTGATAGATGCATGTAATATTGGTATTAAAGCCAAGAAATTCAACCACAGGCAGCGGCACTCAACATCGCGGCAGCGCAACGCCAAACCCATTCCCTGCCCTGCTATCAAATTGATGCCTGTTTGAGAGCCTCTAACGCCTGCTCGCCCGGTTAGCGAATCGCGTCGGCGGGCATAAATCGAAAGGTTATTTCCGCGGGCTTGCCCGGCGCTGTCAACGCGTTGAGCACTTTAAACTCTAGATCTAGCTGATCTTGTTTGTCACCGGGTTTCACCCTAAAAACAGACGTTGACCCCGGCAGCACTTCAAGGACGTTACTGGCACCAACAAAACTCATGTTGCTTTGATTTTGCAGCAGATATTTAGCATCGGATTTGTTTTCGATTTCTATCTCAAGGATGGTTGTTTTTTTCAGCCACCGCGCAGATCTCGCGACCATTGATGCTTTTAACAAAGGGCCTAACTCTGATTGTCGACCAAACAGCTGGTTCTTGAACCAGACAACAGTTCTTCGCGCAAACAATGCTTCCCTGATGCTTTCGGCCGTCTTTTCCTCACTGAGCACCAGCGTAACCGGACGATGCCCGCCTAAATGCGGTTTGTAATCCCAATCAATCAAATCATGGACGTCCGACGTGCCAATCAACGTAAGGTTGTGTTTAAGCGCGATAGCAAAAGCTTCTGCCGAGTACTCGAAACCGTTCGCGATCTCAACACCGTGCAGCAAGTTGGCTTTGGCATTGCGCGCGTGGAAATCCGTAATCTCCGCGATACCATCGGGTTTTTGGCTTGACCAATTAGGGTGGTTCCAGAAAACAAATGCACCCTGATTATTAGCTGCCTCCACGGCTTTCTGCGCAGGCCACTTCCGTGACTTCCTGTAGAATTTATTAGTATCACTCACTTGAGATAGCGCTTTAGTCATGTCCAGAAGTGAATTCGCATTGGTGAGGAACACCGCATTCATATGACCTACTGGCATACGTCGTGTAATCTCGGCTCCGGAAATGACGATGACATCCCGATTTTCCGCTGCTTTTTTCGCCTCTTCAAACGCTCTGTTACGGTCAGGATGCGGTATATCTTTCAAATGCGGCTGCCATTCAAGATGCTCGGTAATGGCAATGCCGTCCAGACCGTCAAGCAAAGCTTCTTCAACACGGATCACCGGCCAGACGTGGCCATCAGAAAAAACCGAATGCGTGTGTAGATCAACAACCAGCGTGCGGTATTTCTCCGTATCAGGAAATTCAATAACACGATCGCTGTCGCCCGCAGGGCCGTCTGCCTGACCGTGTCCGAAAACAGCGACTGACCAAAATAAAATCTGTGTAACCACAATCCAATATCGTAAACGCATCGCTATCATCTATCTTTTTCCAACAAAATTGTAGAATCGCCATCTACATGGCATATTCGTTATGAATGAAAAACAAGCCTGTGTCTAAAACTAGCACAGTTATCCTGCTCGGAGTAAAACACGTATGAATGTCCCCCAAAATCTCCGCGAAGTCTCATTATCAGACAAGTTTGAGCAACAGGACGGACAAATTTTTATCAGCGGCACGCAAGCACTCGCCCGCTTAGCGCTGATCCAGCGCGATCTCGATCGAACCCAGGGGTTGAACACACGGGGCTTTATTAGTGGTTATCGAGGTTCACCACTGGGCGGCCTTGACAGTACCTTGTGGCGCGAAAAACAACGCATGGAAGATGCTGGTATCGTTTTTCAGCCTGGCATTAACGAAGATCTTGCAGCGACGGCCGTGTGGGGTACTCAACAAATTGACTTTTTCCCTGATCCTCAGGTCGATGGGGTTTACGCCATGTGGTATGGCAAAGCGCCCGGGGTAGATCGGTCCGCTGATGCCATGCGACACGGTAACAGCTTTGGCAGTCACAAAAACGGTGGTGTGCTTGTCGTCGCCGGAGATGATCATCCTGGTAAATCCAGCACCATCGTTAACCAGAGCGAACCGATCATGCAGGCGCTGGATATGCCGGTGCTTTACCCCTCTAACGTTCAAGAGATCATTGAGTTTGGACTTTTGGGTTGGGAACTCTCCCGTTATTGTGGCCTGTGGGTTGGATTAAAAACTACCAACGAGACGATAGAGCAAACTCAAACAGTGAACCTCGACAGCGGTAGGTTTTCATTTGAGTACCCCGACCGGGGACTTGATGCTCCGAAGGTGAACATCCAAAGAACAACGTTTAACCCCCAAGGCATGGACGTCACGATCAAGCGAATTCGATTGCCTTTGGTACAAAAATTCGTGCGAGCAAACAACATTGACAAGGTTCACCTGGAAGGTAACGGAGGATTGGGCATTGTAACCGCTGGCAAAAGCTACTCCGACGTCATGCAGGCGCTCAGTCTGCTCGGCCTCACTCAAGACTCAGCCCGCTCGCTTGGTATCTCGGTTTATAAAGTTGGCTGCATCTGGCCTCTTGACCCGGAGGGACTCAAAGCTTTCAGCCAAGGACGTCCAGAACTTCTGTTTGTGGAAGAAAAAACAGCCATGATTGCGCCTCAGGCCGCTCAAGTATTGATAAATCAGTCAACCAGAATCAGGCTAGTCGGGAAGCAAGATGAAAATGGCAGTGAATTATTACCCAGTGATGTACAACTGGAACCCAATTTAATTGCTGAAGTTATCATGGCGCGACTAACGAGTCTTTTCAACGAAGTTACTCACCTTGAGCAAAAACAGGTAAACGAACAGCAAAGGGTTCTGAGCGATCTTGAGCATCATCACGATGCCCTGAAAAATAGCCTTAGCGAAAACGCGCAATTCAGTAACGCTGCACCGTCAACGAGCGTAAGAACGCCCTACTTCTGTTCTGGCTGCCCCCATAACACTTCAACCAAAGTGCCCGACGGCAGCATGGCGATGGCCGGTATTGGTTGTCATGGTATCGTCATGTTGACCCGTGAAGATACATTGCTGTCAACCCAGATGGGTGGTGAAGGAATGAACTGGGCTGGCGCCGCACATTTCAGTGGTACGGACCATATGTTTCAAAATCTGGGTGATGGCACTTATTTTCATTCAGGCCTGATGGCGATTCGCGGCGCAGTTGCTTCCGGCATCAACATCACCTACAAAATACTCTATAACGATGCTGTCGCGATGACCGGAGGCCAACCAATTGATGGCCCAATCTCGGTAGAAGAAATGGTGCGGCAGTTAAATGCCGAGAGCGTGCGTCAGGTCGTCGTGGTTACAGACGACCCTGATAAATTTCAGGGCAAACTGCCGAGTGGAACAGAGTTACATCACAGAGAAGCACTTGACCTGGTGCAAAAGCAATTAAGGGAAGTTAATGGTACGACGGCTATTATCTATGAGCAGACCTGCGCCACGGAAAAACGACGACGACGCAAGCGCGGTGCTTTTCCTGACCCTGCTAAACGCATGTTTATCAATGACGCAGTGTGTGAGGGATGCGGCGACTGCTCTGTTCAGTCTACCTGCGTTTCCATACAACCAAAACCGACTGTGTTTGGTACTAAGCGACAGATAGATCAGTCAAGTTGCAATAAAGACTACAGTTGCGTCAACGGATTCTGTCCTTCGTTTGTCACCGTGCTCGACGCTGAACCAAGAAAAAATAAAGGCGCGGCTTTCAGCGAAGATCTTTTCAAAGACCTGCCCTTACCACATGTATCAGACCAGCTAGAGACTCATCAGGGTAATATGGGCGTGATGATTGCTGGCATCGGCGGCACCGGTGTAATTACGGTAGGTGCGATCATTGGCATGGCTGCACACATGGAAGGCAAGGCCTGTTCGATTTACGATATGACGGGATTAAGTCAGAAAAACGGCGCCGTTTATTCACACTTGCGCATCGCAAACGATCCGGATGAGCTTGCGGCTCAGCGAATTGGTGCTGGTGAAGCGGACCTAATTCTGGGCTTCGATCTGATTGCATCGCTCGCAGGTGATGCCGCGCCCACCTACCGGAGCGGGCGTACTCAAATTGTGGGTAACTCTGCGGTTCAACCCACTGCAGCATTTCAATTTGATCGGGATCTACAGATCAACGCCAATCATGTCGAGTCGCTGATCACTGCGAGGACTGGCGAAGATAAAGCTTGGTTTATCGACGCAACCAATCTTGCACTCAAGCTGATGGGCGACACCATCGCCAGCAACATGTTTATGGTCGGATATGCAGCACAACATGCTTTATTACCCGTCTCTGTAAAAGCGCTGGAACAAGCCATTACCCTCAACGGCATCGCGATCGACTTTAACCTCACGGCGCTTCGACTCGGCCGTTTGTTTGCTCACGATCCAGAAAAGGCGAATACGCTGCTCCCGGAATCGATGATCGAATCAGAAAACATGACACTCGATGAACTGATAGAACATCGGTCAAAACATCTTACTGACTACCAAAACAAGGCGTGGGCAGATCGCTTCCTTGCCACTGTCAGCAAAACAAGAAAAGTCGAGCAAGTGCTAGGACTGCAATCTGAGGAGCTAAGCTACGCAGTAACAGAAAATCTCGCTAAACTTATGTCGTATAAAGACGAGTATGAAGTTGGCAGGTTATTTGCCAGCGCGGACTTTAGGCAAAAACTGGATGCTCAATTTGAGCCGGGCTACCAACTAAAATTCAATATGGCGCCACCCTTGCTTAGCCGCAAACATCCTTCTACCGGCTTGCCTGCGAAAAGAGAATTCGGCAACTGGATGATGAACGGATTTAAATTATTGGCACAACTAAAATGGCTCAGAGGCACAGTATTTGACATTTTTGGCTATTCCGCGGAAAGACGCCACGAGCGCGAGTTGATCAGCGAGTACGAGTCAATGATTGATCACAAGCTGACGACACTATCAGCCAAAAACCTTGATGAGACAATTCAAATAGCCCGGTTGCCGGAGCAAATTCGAGGGTTTGGTCATGTCAAACAAAATGCATTGGCACAATACCAAAGACAACGCGCGCAATTAACGGACTAAATACCGGGTTCCGGCTGATTGACACGACTTAATTGCTGTCGGTGTTTTGGCATATCGATCATCGCGATCAGACACATCCCCAACACACAGATAGCACCTAAAACAAAAGGTAAATCGGTTAATGAAATATACTCATTGAATTGGGCATAAATGCCGGCGCCGATTGATTTAGACAGGTTTGACCAAGCCATGTAGATCGCAAATTGCGTCGCGGCGACTTTCTCCCAACAAACGTTCATATGTAACGCGATAAACGAAATAAATGCCATCTGGCCTGCCAGAGAATAACAACAAACAATGATCACCAGAAAGATGGGCGACACCCAATAATCTGAAAAAACAGCGGCAAACAAATAATTGATTGCAAGACCGGCGATGCCTATAAAAAGAAAGCGTTGCGCGCCGGAACGATCTATAAATCGTCCTAACAATAAACCCAGCACCGCTGAAACAAAACTCACCGCAGAAAACCAACTCGAGTAAACGGTGCTTTCGTAGCCTAACTCCTGCGTAAGTATAACTGGCGCAGAAGCTTCCCAAATGCCTTGGGTCATACCCCAGCATAGCGCTGTGGTCATCAGTATCAGACTTGTTGGTAGAAACATGACTCGGATAAGATTTGAAAAAATCTCTCCCCAGTCGCCGGCTTGTATTGCTAGCGATCGCGGGGCCGCGACGCCCAGTGTCCAGGGAAGCCTCTTTTCCATTGATCGCTCCCTAACCAAAATTGACCAGAGCAAAATCAGCGCAACACCAGCAGCAACAATGAAACAAGCGAACGTGAGGCCGCTATATTCAAGCGCATAAGCGGAGATAACGCCAGAACCCGAAAAACCGACAACCTGACCACAAGCCATAAAAGCATTAGCGGAGCCTCTTTCGTCAGGTTCAAGCACATCAATCGCCATCCCATCGACGGCAACATCCTGAACCGCAGCAAACATGTTGACCAAAAAAGCCATTGTCGCAAGTAGCCCAACACTGTCTATTGGGTCAGGGGTTAGCGACATAGAAAAGAGTGCAAGTAACAAGCCGCTTTGGGACAACACAACCCAAGGTCTTCTACGACCCATTGCAAGATAGGAGAAGCGGTCCATCACTGGACCCGCGAAAAGCTTTAAACCCCAAGGCAAACCAGCAAGGGATATGTAGGAAGCGATTTCTGTTGTGGTCGCGCCCGCTGCTGCCAACCATGCGGGTATGGCAATCATCAACAGTCCTATCGGTAAACCTTGAGCCACATAAAAAATCGCGAAGCTCGCTATTCTCAGGTGTTTGTTATCCGCTAGAACCAGTTGCATCAGACCACTCAAGTCAATATTCCTTTTACTATACGGGCATCCTTGCCGTCAGCAAGCCTTTTATGGTCGATGGGTGCTTGCCAGCATACGTCGCCGGCAAAACACCACGTGAGGAAATGCTAAAACACCATTCGACCGACACTCTCAGCCACGCAAACAGGTTTGTCGCTGCCCTCTGCTTCGACAACAACCTCATTCATCGTCTCAATCATGTTGCCTTTTGCTTCCGCCCTTCGCAGCGTGCTGGTCGCGCGAATCCTTGTACCAGCGGGCACCGGAGACGGAAACCGAATTCGATCAAAACCATAGTTAATGCCAAGTTTTTGCCCCTCAATTTTGGGACCCTCCGCAACAGAAGCGATAGGTAACTGCCCCATAATCGCAATCGTAAGATTACCGTGTGCAATAGGTGCACCAAAAGGACCGGCCTTCGCGCGCTCAACATCAATGTGAATCCATTGATGATCCATCGATACCTCGGCGTAATCGTTAATTCGCTCTTGCGTTACTTCAAACCATTCGCTCTGTGAAGTCTGCTCGCCCAGTCTCGACGTCATGATCTCCAATGCTTTTTCCAGTGCTTCAGACATTACTTTTCTCCTCATTTTAAACTGTTGTAGTAAGACTCAATATCGTGTGCATTCAGGTTCAACGTGCTGTGAATCCGCCATCAACAATGAGTTCTGTGCCGGTAATGAAGCTTGCCTCATCAGAAGCAAGAAACAAAATCGCATTGGCCACTTCTTTCGCCTGCCCAAGCCGTCCCAATGGAATACTTTGTTCACGCGCGGTAATTGCGCGCTCACCGTATTTTGCCTTGTCTGCATCAAGAATTGGAGTATCAATGGACCCTGGGTGTACTGAATTCGCCCTTACTGCATAACCCTTTTGCGCGCAGTGCATTGCGATCGATTTGGTCAAATTACGCACCGCCGCTTTTGCCGAGCCGTAAGATGCATAATTCGCAGCACCGACCATACCAGCCACCGATGACAGGTTAACGATAGCCGCCGCCTCGCTTTGCCGAAGCAGAGATAAACCGTGTTTACTGCCAAGCGCAACACTCTCAGCAACGATTGAGTGAACATGACGCCAATTATCGAGATCGAAATTTTCGATAGTGTCGTGAGGAGAGATCCCGGCATTATTTACAAGAATATCCAGACGAGGATACTCTGCGGCAATGTTTTCCATCGTGACAATCCATGCATTTTCATCGCTGACGTCAAGTTCACAGAACATGCCACCAATGTCTTTTGCAACTTGATGACCAACCGCTCCATTAATATCGGCGATAATCACTCGGGCGCCTTCCGCCGCCATCATTTTCGCCGTAGCTAGCCCGATGCCGGATGCGCCACCGGTAATTAGCGCTATTTTGTTCGAAACTCTGCCGCTCACTCGTCTCCTCCTGTCGTCTTGTAAAGCGATGCAGATAAAAACCTGCACTGTCACTAAGTGGTCTCTAACAAGTTACACGCGTGGCGATCTTGCATTCTACTGCGCAAAGACACGCTTGTTTAACGCTTCGAGCCCAGCAACTTCTGCTTTATTGTTGATAAGCTCATACTGGTTCGACCTAGCTTACTCGGATTTAAATATATAAGGATCAAGAGACGCCTGTGCTGCTTTACGGCGTTGGTGCCAGCGATCGCCACCGCCGTAGTAAGCCAAACTGCCGGGTTGTGCAGAACCGTCACCATTGTAATAGGAATAACAGTCTCTGAGAGGCTGAGACAACAGATCCATTTCTCGACAATGCTCGGCATATTCTTCTTCGGATTCACTTTTTACATCGACAGTGTCAAACCCTCCGTCTCGCATCTCGGTTAACATCCATGTGACATAGGTCGCGTGCATTTCACAAACACGGGTAAAATTAAATTGCCCACCCCCACCTTGCGGCCCGGTCATAATCAACAGATTGGGAAATCCAGCGCTATGCATACCAAGGAATGTTTTTGTACCTTCCTCTTTCCATTTAGAATTCAAGGTTCGACCGCCGGGGCCGGTCACCATGTTAAAAGTAGAGGTTTCCATCCACTGAAAGCCGGTTGCATAGATGAGCACGTCAAGCGGATAGTCTACGCCGTCGTGGACCACACCAGTTTCGTTGATGTTACTAACACCCGCGGGCGCAGTATCAATTAAGTGAACATTCGGTCGATTAAATGCGGGCAGATACTGGTCGTGAAAAGTCGGGCGTTTGCAGCCATAGGCATAGTAGGGTTTTAGAAGTTCTGCAATCTCGGGGTCATCAACCACCGAATCAACCCGACCTCGAATTTGCTCCATGATGCGAAAATTTGTATTCAGTTGACGCTCAATCAATTTTTCCGGCGACAATTGCGTTGCGTGAACCTTGGGCGCAGTGACGTGATCAATCTTACCTGAAAGAAAATCGTCGTTGGCTTTTAAGGCCGTTCGACCGGCGGAAATAGTTGCCAACCGCTCGCGACGGGCAACAGCCCAACCCGGTTCATTCAGCCAGCGTTGCGCCTCTTCATCAGTGGTCTCTCGCTGATCACGCACGTCGATGGTTGACGGCGTACGCTGGAACACATACAGATCTTTAACCTCCTTAGCGATCTCAGGAATAATCTGCACCGCAGTCGCGCCAGTACCAATAACCCCCACCCGCTTGTCTTTCAGATCCACGTGGTAGTTCCAGCGGGAAGTGTGAAAAGCATCACCTTTGAAGCTTTCCATCCCGTCAATTCGGGCCAATTTTGGCGTTGTCAAAATACCGTTGGCGAGCACAACAAATCGAGCCTTCATTGCATCTCCACGATCGGTTTTTACCGTCCAACGAGACGCATCTTCGTCCCATCGTGTCTCTTCGACCGTCGTATGAAACAAGCACCGCTCATAAAAACCAAATTTTTCAGCCATGCTTTGGCAGTACTCGAGGATTTCAAAGCCGGAAGCAAATTTCATGGTCGGGACGTAACCCATTTCCTCCAACAGCGGCAAATAGCTGTAGGATTCAACGTCACATGCGATACCCGGATAACGATTCCAGTACCAGGTGCCGCCAACATCACCGCCCTTTTCGCAAAAACGGACATCCTTAAACCCTGCTTGTTTGAGTCGGTACCAAAGCAATAGCGCGGCAAAACCAGCACCGACAACCACGACTTCACACTCATCCGTCAACGCTTCCCGTTGCACCGGCGGTTCGGAATAGACGTCTTCTAGATATTTAGCAAATTCCCCTTCCATGGCTATGTAGTCAGCGACGCCCTCTCGCGCCTCCTTGAACTCGCGATATTTCGCCTGTTCCTCAGCATTAAACGCTGCGCCGGGCGGCGCTTCGGGCAATGTGGTCAGTGACTCATCGGTCACAACCGAGTATCCACGCCCCTTGATCTTATCGGTGGACTTAGCAGCTCGCGTGCTAAAACGCTTCAGGCCAGTTGCAGGATCAATTGTAATCGACATATTTTCTCCTATTCGTTACGGCGCTCACTCACGTAACATGACTTCATTCGCTTCTAAACCAAGTAGCACCCGGCCTCCATCAATGATGTGCTGAGGGGCTACTGTAATATGTTGACGAACAACACGTGCATCCCGCGCTATGCGTTCCAGCGGCGAATTAAGTTCGTTTGCTGTGGTACCCACCGCCTCGCAGACAAGATCAACGACTTCAGCACAGGCCTGTGCACTATCGCAACAGGCGATATGAAAGAGTGCTCGTTGATCGGATGGTATTTCGTTTTTTTCGCAGACATAGCGCCACAAGGTTTCAGTCAACTCGAGCACCAACGCTCTACTCGATCGCAAGCGAATTTCAGCACGAGCAACGGCGTCCTGTACAAAAGGTCTGGTATGTAACTTGCTCGCAGAAAATCGCGGCTTCTTTTCGAGTGCGATAACGTAAAACTCATCCAATGCGTGTCGTGCAATACCAAAAGCGACGGCTGCTTTGTTGTAGCTCAGTCGCGGAGCTGCAGGAAAACGCGCCTGCGGTGTATCGCTAGATGTTTGCACCGAATGATCAATGATGTGATCCGTCGGCACAAAAACGTCTTCTACAACCACGTCATGGGAGCCTGATCCTCGCATCCCCCCAACCTGCCAAGCATCAATGATGTCGAAATCACCCTCTTTTATCAGCGCATAAATTCTCGGTGGATGACTTTGCTTTTTACCTTCATCGTAAATAGCCACCGTTGCTGCAAACAATCGGCTGTTGTGGACTCCACTCGCAAATTGCCATTTTCCTGATACACGGTACCCACCCTCAACGCGGTCAGCACGTCCAGTTGCCGCTGTAGACCCCGAAATAACAATATGTGGGTCTGCGATGAGTTCTTCACACCAGAGAAAGTCCGGTTTGATCATGGCGAAGTGTTCGATGCCGATCATCAGATTCCATCCTGCGCTACCGTCGGCGCGGGCCACCGCTTCGATCACTTCGATCTGCGTCATTGGATTCGCTTCAGCACCGCCAAATTTTTTGGGGGCTGGTAATCTGTATAGACCGCTTGCTGCAAACGCAGTAGCAACCTCAGGTGCGAGGCGGCGATCTCTATCTGCTTGGTCTGCATACTGCCGTATTAACGGTCCCAATTCGACAGCACGTTCTAACATCGTAGTCATATCGATTTAGCTCCCTTCGACTATAAGACCACCGCTTCGAATCTCATTCAACTGAACACGGGCTGTGAAGTAGAGTCGGATTCCCGAAACGCTTGCCGCAAGAAACAGACCAAAGGTCAATCCGCTCCAGTAACCATACACGCCCATGGGCTCAACAAACATGATGCCCTCTGCTAGCACATAACCCACAGGTATCGCGATAAGCCAATAACTTACCAAACTGATCAGCATTGGCACCATCGTATCTTTAAATCCACGCAGCACACCGCCGGTAATCGCCTGAAGGTCATCAAAAATCTGATAAAACGCGACAAAAAGCATCAACGTTGCGCCCAATGCAATAACCGCCTGATCTCTGGTATACAGTGAGACGAGAAAAAACCTTGCAAAGATTAACAAGCAACTAACAATGACGGCATATCCCAGTGTCACTTGATAGACCGTACGAATAATGCCCTGCACCGCGTCAGGGTCGAGTGCCCCAACGGCGAACCCGATGCGTATGCTCACTGCCGAGCCTAACGCCATCGGAATGACATAGGTAAGCCAGTTCAGATTACCCGCTACACTATGAGAAGCCAACTCGGTCACCCCCATGCCCGCAACAAGGAATCCAACAATAGAGAAAACCATCATGCCGACAAATGATTGCGCGCCAATCGGCAGTCCTATTTCTAAAATTTCTCTGATCCCCCTAAAGCGGGGCATGCTGAATTTCTCTAGTAGACCGGTTTGTCTGAAAAACGACATGCGTAGAATGAACATCATCACAATGAGCTCAAACCAGTAGACTGTCGCCGTGGCCACACCACAGCCCACCCCTCCGAGTTCCGGTGCCCCAAACTTGCCATAAATAAAGATGTAGTTGACCGGAATATTTACCGCGAGCGCCCCTGCAGCAATCAGCATCGGTGGCTTCGTGTGGCCAAGACCTTCTGCAACGAACCGAAGAGATACATAAATCATGACAGGGGGCACGCCCCAGGCACATGCGTACAAATAGTCTACCGCGATTTTGATCACTTCGGCGTCAACGCCAAGCCAAATGAAAAAAGGCTCAGCATTCAACATCATGCCGACAACGAAAAAACTCATGACGAACGCAACCCACAAGCCTTGTCGCGCTTTCTCGCCAACATCTGCTACCTTGTTAGCGCCGCGAAGCTGGGCAACAATCGGCACAAGCGCCATCGTTAAGCCCGAAGAAAACATAAACAGCGGCCACAACACATTGCCACCCATGGTTACGCCGGCGAGATCAGCCGAACTGTAACGTCCAGCCATCACGGTGTCGACAAAACCCATGCCCATGATAAAAAGCTGCGTGGCGACCATGGGCACGCCCAGCTTCATCAACTGCTTTGCTTCAGCAACAAATTCTTGGCGGTTAAAAATCATGGAAGCAGGGTATGGTGTTTACCCGTCGCTGGCAACCATACATTGTCTGCTGACACGCGAGTTATCAGTCTGTTATAAACAAATACACCCACAATCAATCGTTCGTCTTTTGCAGGTACATGAATGTAGTCTGCAAAAAGACGGCAGGCGTCTACGGCGGAAAAAACGCGTGCGCCCAAATTTCTAAAGCAATTATTCCTGCGCTAATTTAACCAACATTTTGCCGTTGTTAGTGCCATCAAACAAACCGATAAAAGCCGCGGGTGCATCCTCAATACCTTCGAATATTGTTTCGTGATATTTCATTTTTCCGGATTTAATCCAACCCGACATGTCTTGAACAAACTGCGGTTGCTGGGCGGCAAATGCCGACACAACAAAACCCTTCATGGTGATGAATTTGTAAATTGTTTCCGTCAGGTTGCGAGGGCCAGGAGACGGCGTTCCGTCATCGTTGTAGGTCGAAATCATCCCGCAAATTGGAATACGACCGTTAATCTTCATGTGTGTGAGTGCGGCCTCCAGCTGAATACCACCCACATTTTCAAAGTAAACATCAATGCCGTCCGGGGCTGCTTGCCGGAGCTCCGCAAGCGGATCAGCAGTTTTGTAGTTGAACGCATGATCAAAACCAAACTCATTCGTCAGCTGCGCGACTTTATCGTCTGAACCGGCGCTGCCGATTACGGTGCACCCTTTCACCTTCGCTATCTGACCGACCACACTTCCAACGGCGCCTGAGGCAGCGGAAACAAACACCGTTTCACCGTCTTTAAGTTCACCTGTGACAAGCAAGCCACCATAAGCCGTGAGTCCTGGCATCCCCATCACGCCGAGATAGCTGCTCAGGGGGGCAAGTGAGATGTCCACCTTGCTTAGGTCTGGCCCGGAAGATACGAAGTATTCTCTCCAACCCGAAAAGTTGCTGACATAGTCGCCCTCTGCAAAGTCAGGATTGTTAGAGGCCACAACTTTTCCTACGGCCCCACCTGCCAGTACCTGACTCAAAGGAAAGTCTTCACGCATTCGGCCTCGCATGTACGGATCAACCGACATATAAATATTTTGAACCAGCACTTCGTTTTCACCAGGATCAGGAATATTGACGTCGACAAACTCAAAATTGTCTTCGGTGGGGAGACCTTTCGGACGGGATTTTAGGTGAATTTCTTTACTGACTGGCATTTTGCCTCCTTTGTGAGCGACATGTGATCGCTTTGATTGTTGCGATGCGGAATGGTACCACTTCCCTCTAAGGCACTGATACAGATGGGCTGCAATAACCCTCATTACTTTACTCGCAACCCATTGTCTGGCACTTTGGTGCTTTTTTAACCGCTTACCACAAACTCAACCCTCCCACGGAGGTAAATCATGGTTAATCTGCGCACTACCCGCATTCTCGGCATTTTTGCCGTTGCAGTTTTAGCGAACACCCTCACCGCTTGCGAGCGGAACGACCGGGAGCAAACAAACACCACGTCAATCGGGATTGAAAGCAATGTGGCACTCGATGGGGCGACTAAAATTGTCACGGTTACAGAGGGAACGAACCTTGCAATCGCAATAAACCATGCCGGAGAGACGCTGGCCATGAGCCTCCAAGGCGTGCTATTCACCCTACCCTCGAGCGGTGGAGCAGCCACGCCTATCACAGACTATTACCAAGACGTGCGAGAACCGGACTGGTCACCAGACGACAAGCATATCGTCTACTATGGTTATGCCAACGGCAACTGGGATCTGTGGTTGGTGTCAGCCAGTGGTGGGGCACCAAAAGCACTCACCAACGACCCTTTTGACGATCGAGAGCCAAGTTTTTCGCCCGATGGGTCAAAAATTGCATTTTCATCTGATCGTGGCGGCAACTACGATATATGGATTCTGGACACAAAAAGTAGAGAGCTGTCTCAGGTCACCAGTTCGCCGCGAGACGAATACTCGCCAGACTGGGACGAGACCGGCGAAAGTCTGGTGTTTGCGACAACCGTCAATCGCAGTACATCCGAACTGAGCACGCTTTCTCTAACCAGTGGCGAATCAGAATTGATCCTAAAAACATCCGGCACTATTAACGGGGTCAGCTGGAAATCGGCTGGAGAAATCAGCTACCAACTAATGACGATAAACGCGACCGAAGCAAAAGTTGTTGCTATTCAAGGCGCATCAGACATCACAATTAGCGAAGCAGGTGATGATGTGTTTCCCTTCAAGGCTGCCTGGACCGAAAATGGTACCGGCTACTACACTGCCAATGGAAATGTATATGTTCAGGCGCCAGACACTGCAAGAGTGCCGGTGAGCTTTTCCGCAAAATTCACACTCAATCGCCCGGTTTATGCCAAGCGCACACGAGACTATGACGACACCAGTCCCCGACGCGCTTTAGGAATATCGCTGCCCGCCATCTCGCCCGAAGGCGACCGTATCAGCTTCGCTGCGCTCGGTGGCCTTTGGATATGGCAGCCGGATTCAAAACAACTTACCCGAATAACAGACAGCACGGGTGTTTCGAGATCACCTGCATGGGCGCCAGATGGCGGCACCATTGCATACATTTCTGAGGCATTCGATCGAAACGGTTTTTCTATTCCTCGCCTCTGGCTATACGACATTGAAACCGACAACCACTCAATGATTTCAGACAAATTGAGCATTCAGAGCACGCCGGCATGGTCGCCGGACGGAAAAACAATTGCTGCCTACATCAACCTACCGGCGAATCCGCTAGGAGCGCAATTAGTGATGCTTGACATCGCTACCGGTGAAATCACAAACGTTGGCAAACCTGCCAGATCACAACCGATTTCTTGGAGCCTTGATGGCGAGTATCTCGCAGCCACAAACCTTGCGCCCTACTCTACTCGTTTCCGAGAAGGCACTTACCAGATGTCTGTTATGTCGCGAGATAGCAAGGAACATTACGTCATCGAACCTGTTGCTCACAAAAACATGACGGATGCCGTGTTAACCCCTGATGGACTCGGCTTGACCTATATTCAAAATGGTGTTCTTTGGCAGCAGAACCTGACAGAGAGCTTTGAGGTAAATGGTCAACCTACACAAGTGACCGAGACATTGACGGACACACCTTCCTGGAGTCCTGGTGGACGCTTTATCGTTTACATGGAAGCCGACAAAATGATCCGGATCGATACAAAATCCGGCGAATCTCGTGACGTAACACCGACAATTAATTGGACGCCTGACAAACCCGCTGAGACGTACAGCATCTTGATAGGCAAGTTGTACGACGGGGTATCGCCTGGATATATTGAAAATGCACTGGTGACAATTTCCGGAAACCGCATTCAATCAGTAGAAGGCAATGCGAATAAAGCGGACGCTGATATTGATGCGTCAGACAAGGCTGCATTTCCAGGACTGTTTGATATGCACGCCCACATGGGAACCACGAGCGCCACCCAAGGCAAAGCTTGGCTAGCTTTTGGCGTGACCACTGTCCGGGATCCTGGCGCTCACCCGTACATCGCAAGAGAGCGGCAAGAAATTTGGGATAGCGGCGCCCATATCGGTCCACGTACACATACAGCCGGTTTTCTCACCGACGGCAACCGCGTCTATTACTCGGTCGCCGAGGGCGTTACTTCAGACGCCCATCTAGAGCGAGTACTGTATCGCGCTGAACGTTTACAACTTGATTTAATCAAAACCTATGTCCGCCTACCCGATCGCTGGCAGAAAAGGGTTGTCGAATTCGCCCACGGAATAGGCATACCAACCAGTTCCCACGAGCTTTTTCCTGCTGCCGCGCACGGTATGGACCACGTCGAACACATTGGTGGCACTAGCCGTCGCGGCTTTGCACCCAAAGTCAGCAGTATGGGGAGGAGCTACAATGATGTCACGCGTCTGATCTCTGAATCCGGCATGGGCATTACACCAACAGCCGTATTACCTGGGTATACCACGGTGGTCGATTTACAGCCTGATTTGTTACAGACAGATCAATTTAATAAATTTTATGGGGAATCAGGCCGACTCGCCGCTCAGAATTTGAGCCGTATGTTTGGACCTCGAGCTAAAGCTGTCGCAAAGGCAAATAGGCAGTTGTTGCGGGATCTTGCGGAAACTGATGCGCTGATGGTGACAGGAACGGATTCGCCATTCGTACCCTTCGGTGCTGGGTTACATGCTGAATTACGCCTGTATGAGTTAGCTGGCCTGACCCCCGAGCAAATTCTTCATGCTGCAACAACGAAGTCAGCGATCGCCGCAGGCGTATCGAAGGACCTCGGTACGATATCCGCTGGAAAAATTGCTGATATCGTTATCGTCTCTGGAGACCCACTGGCGACAATCGCAGATGCGGACAATGTCACAATGACCATTAAGCATGGTTACCGTTACGACATTGCGACCTTACTGAAGTAAGACGACTCAGGCTTGTCTGGACTTCACACAGTCAGGTAAAACACGAGGCTAGGCGTTACATTTCGGGCGGTCGACCGAAGAGAGGTTTTGCTGCAAAAGACCCGCTGGGATCCATGCCTCTCCATTTATTTTTCTACTCACCTGCACCCTTTTGTCCCGCCATTCAGGCGCAAGCGCGAGATTTGCAGGCAATTTCTTTGACCCTGCTCAAAGCCTCCGTCAGCGCAATTTACTAACCTTGTCTTTAACGTTTCTATAAAACACAAAATTGTGTTTATCAAAGCAAACTTCAACAACACCTACGCAGGAACAAAAAATGACAGATCAGAACGAGTCTCTAGGCACTATTCAACGCGAAAACAGTCAATACACCGCCCGCCTGGTACGCGTCATAGAACACGACATAACCACTGTGTGGCAAATGCTCGTTGATCCCGCAAAATTTGTCGATTGGCTTGCGCCCGGCTCAATCGAACTCTGGGAAGGAGGGTCAGCCAAACTGGACTTCGGCGAGAGCGGCATCATTATCGACAGTGAAGTCACTGACTATCAGGCAGAATCGCTGCTAGCGTATTCATGGAGTAGCCCAGGAGAGCCAAACCGCCCGTTAAGGTGGAGCCTCAGCGAAACACCCGTTGGCACCGAACTCGCGCTGACATTAATATGTCCAGCGGATGAAGATATCGCCAGATCGTGTGCGGGATGGGAAGCACATTTAATGATGATGCTGGCGGCACTTGAAGGCGTTCCGATCAAGTTCCCGTTCGAACGATTCCAGAGTACACGAGAGGCGTACAATGCAATGTTCTGAGGTTAAGCGTTCTGTTGAGCGCGCCACAACGACTTGAATTTAGGCCAACATTACCCAATATTACCCGTATACAGGCTCGATAATCAGCAGCCATTACTTTCGTTTGAACAAAAACCGACGGCACAAATATGAGTGACACCACGCAACCAGATATCTACGAGATATATCGCGATCAACGCGCCAACAGACCCGTATTCAAGGAACCCGATGGCGCCTGGCAGGTCGCGAGACACAAAGATGTCCAGCAGGTACTGAAGGATAACGCGACTTACTCCTCCGATGTCTCGCTGGTGCCAGAGGAAGAACGTACAACACCGAGCATGTTGTTCAGCGACCCACCGGTTCACAACCGCCTGCGAAAACTGGTTAGCTATGCCTTTAAGCCAGGGCATATCGAGAGCCAACGAACCTTGATAGAACAACGCTGTGAAGACCTCATGCAAGCAATGAAACAGTCGAATGAGGCAGAGTTGGTTGAAGCATTGGCGGCCCCATTACCTGTCACAGTAATCGCCTACATGCTTGGTGTGGAAGACGGGGATATTCGCAAGTTTAAGGAATGGTCAGATACCATTTTCAGTAACATTGGCGAAATTTTACTCGCCAATCCAAGTCCAGAGGCCAGCGCCGCTAGTGAACAGATGGACACATACTTTCTGGGGCGCATCGCGAAACTGCGCGAGGCGCCAAGAGACAACCTGCTCAGTCGGCTTATAGCGACAGAAACAGAAGACGGTAAGCTGAGCAACGAGGAGCTCTTGAGTTTTTGTCGTCTTCTACTTATCGCTGGAAATGAAACAACCACCGGGCTCATCACTGGCATCGTTCGAGTTTTTAGTGACATGCCAGATACTTTCCAGCAACTGAAAGAAAACCCGTCACTAATTCCAACATTCGTCGAAGAAACCTTGAGAGTACATTCACCTTTTTCAGTGACTATTCGCAAAACTACCCGCGATATAGAGGTCGCCGGCGTTACGATACCCGCCAATGAAATGCTTCTTCCAATGATCGCTTGCGCAAACCGTGACGAGTCCGTTTTCGACCAGCCCGAGAAATTCGTCATTGATCGGAGCCCGAACCCTCATCTTGCATTTGGATTTGGTATTCACAACTGTTTGGGCGCGCACCTTGCACGTCTGGAAGGTCAAATCGTTGCGGCCTCTATGATCAAACATATGGACAGCATCAAGCTTCAGCCTGGCAGTGAAAACGAATTCGCCCAACTTGGTGGACCCTCAGAATTGAAGGTTGCCATTGAGTGGACGCGCTAGCCTCAACCCGGTATCGGAATCGCATTAACCTCTATCGGCACCTTGTAACCGCGCTGAACCGGCGCTCGCCCGGCGATCTTGATGTACCACTCTTTTAGCGATGGATATTCCTGCCAGTCGATTTCCTGCCATTCGTAACGTGAGACCCACGGCCAAGTCGCCATATCTGCAATTGAGTAACTACCTGAAAGATATTCCCGATCGGACAGACGTTTGTTGAGCACGCCATATAAGCGCCTTGCTTCCATCCGGTAGCGCTGGTCAGCGTAAGGTGCTTTGCCCGGATTATAGTGCAGAAAATGATGCGCCTGACCCAACATCGGTCCCACACCACCCATCTGGAACATCAACCACTCCAGCGTTTCGTAGCGATCATCGCCCATAAACTTATCGTAGGTCTCTGCGAGGTACAGTAAGATAGCGCCAGATTCCATCATCGAGCGCCCCGTTGCCCTATCCAGAATCGCCGGAATCTTGTTGTTCGGGCTGATTTTCAGGAACGCCGGATCAAACTGCTCATCCTTGCCAATATTGATCGCATGCGCATGATATTCCAGCTCAAACTCCTCAAGCGCAATTGATACTTTACGGCCGTTCGGCGTCGGCCACGTGTACAATTCAATCATAATTTTTCACCTCAATTACCTAATCGTATCGAGTCTATTAATTGGCATATCTGATCTGTGCGCGCAAACAAGCGCTAGGTCAGTACACTATCAGAAACCACATCCGCATTCGTCACTTCGATCCACGCCATTATCTGGTGCAACGCTGTCTCGGTATATACTGGTCAGCCTTTGCTTGAGACTTATGCATCAGAGTCTGCTGTAATGAAACCCTCTCAGGCTGAGAACTTAACAAAACAGGCTTGGCTAGTCAGTATTAGGATAAGCTGAGTTGAATCCAGAGCGGGTCTTAACAAAAATATTTCGATGGACAGAATACGTATGACAAAGAAACAGCAAGGCGCGCATAAGAGTCGACGAGCATTCCTACAAGACCTGATGCGACTCACCGCTGGCGCCGGCAGTTTGCTCGCCACACCATCGCTTTTAGCCGAGCAAGTTGCGACCAAGGCAACAAAAGCCATCAAGCAGTATTTTATTGCAGGAAAACACACTGATCTAACCATTCTGAACGATCGTCCCGTTAATGCTGAAACGCCCGCACACCTTCTGAACGAAGGCATCACTTCAGCTGAGCGCTTGTTTGTCCGCAACAACGGCATTCCACCAACCGATACAGATCCTGCAAAATGGCAACTAACGGTCGAAGGAGAATCGGTTGAGAGAAGAATCACCATCGACTTGAACGAACTGAAAAAGAATTTCAAACACCACACCTATCAATTAGTCCTTGAATGCGGCGGCAACGGCCGATCGGAATTCAACCCCCCTGCCCGAGGCAACCAATGGAGTACTGGTGCCGTGGGTTGCCCGAGTTGGACCGGCGTTCGTTTGAGGGATGTACTCAACGCCGCAGGCGTCAAAGATGATGCGGTATATATTGGTTACTATGGCAAAGATACACATCTTTCCGGAGATCCTACAAAAACCCCCATCAGCCGCGGCGTACCCATCAACAAAGCAATGGAAGATGAGTCCTTAATTGCCTGGGCGATCAACGGCGAGGACTTACCTTTGATGAACGGTTATCCGCTTCGTTTGATTTTTGGTGGCTGGCCTGCTTCAACCTCAGGTAAGTGGTTGGAGAAAATTGTCGTTAGAAATCGTGAGCACGACGGACCCAAGATGGGTGGTTTTTCTTATCGAGTGCCATGCAAGCCGGTGGCGCCAGGCACAGAGGTCGCCGCTTCGGACATGTGTATTATTGAATCCATGCCAGTGAAATCTCTCATCACAGCGCCTAGGTCAGGTATTTTGCACGAGCTCGCGGGTCCATTACCAATCTCAGGCCACGCGTGGGCTGGCGACAATAGCGTGACTCGACTCGAAGTTTCTATCGACTTTGGACAGACATGGGAAAGCACCAAACTATCAAAACCAGCCAATCGACTCGCATGGCAGAACTGGCACGCAGAAATCACATTTCCCGAGCAAGGTTACTTCGAAATTTGGGCCCGAGCGACAGACGATCGGGGCCGTCAGCAGCCCATGGTTGTACCGGGTTGGAATCCACGCGGATACCTCAACAATGCCTGCCACAGAATCGCAGTGAGGGTAACAGCGTGATGCGGCAGGGACAATTAGCGACACTCATCTTGGTTGCAGTCTTTTCAATTGATCACGCCATTTCCGCGGAGCAGCTTAAACCGGGGCCTGATTCAGAGATCGTTTCTCAAACCTGTATCCCCTGCCATTCGTTAAAACTGGTTACCCAAAATAGAGCAGATCGCGAGGGATGGCTGTCAATGATCCGTTGGATGCAAGCAAAACAGGGCCTTTGGCCGCTGGGAGAAAACGAAGACAAGATCCTTGATTATCTATCTACTTACTATGGGCCAACAAAATCTTTCAGGCGCGCACCTTTACCAATTCAACTAATGCCACCCGTTGATTCATAAAGCTAACGAGCAGAGAACGTCTAACTTTACATGTTTTTGGCCGTAAGAAAATAACGACCTCAACCAGCAGCAAACGTCTGGAGTCAGTGACTAATGTCAAAAAAAGCAGAAGTTATCATTATTGGCGGCGGTATTGCCGGCATTTCCGCTGGTGCACAGATTTCTCGACATTGCGATGTGACTATTGTTGAAAAAGAATCGACGATGGGCTTTCACGCGACCGGCCGATCTGCGGCCGTTTTTGCGCCGGCCTATGGTAACCAAGTCGTACGAAATCTTACCGTTGCATCAGAAAATTTTTATCGTTCTCCACACAACAGCTTTACTGAAGTACCGTTACTCAAACCGAGAGATGGCATATTTGTCGCTAGCCATAATCAACAACGCTCGCTAACAAACATGCTCAGGGACTCAAGTCATTTGAGTGAACTTTCAGCGAACGAACTGGTTCAAAGAGTGCCAATTATTGATGGCTCGAAGGTCCATAGCGGTGCGCTTGACAGCACCAGTGGCGACCTTGATGTCGATGCGATTCTGCAGGGCTTTATGCGACAGTTTCGTTCTAATGGCGGGAAACTGGTGCTGGGTGCTGAAGTGCAAAGTATCACGCGGCAGCGTGGTCTTTGGCATTTCACGACCCCGACAGACGAATACACAGCACCGACCCTCGTCAATGCAGCAGGTGCCTGGGCTGATGAAGTGGCTATTATGGCTGGTGTATTGCCTCTCTCGCTGACGCCATTAAGACGCTCGGCATTACTCGTTGATGCGCCGCCGAATATGGACATCACCGATTGGCCGTTAGTCATCGATGTAGACGAAAATTTCTATTTCAAACCGGAAGCGGGTCAGTTGCTCATTTCACCAGCCGACGAGACGCCATTTGTGCCCTGCGATGCTTACCCAGATGAGATGGATCTGGCCGTCGCAATCGATCGCGTACAAAAAATCAGTCAACTAAGCGTATCAAAGATCAACCACAGCTGGGCAGGCCTGCGAACATTCTCACCCGACAAAACATTCGTCCTGGGATATGAGCCTGATCACGAGGGTTTCTTTTGGTTAGCAGGCCAAGGCGGTTACGGCGTTCAATCTGCTCCGGCGCTAGCCGATATCGCATGTCATCTCATCTGCGGATCAAACAGCATTGTCTCCAAGCACGACAGAGATCAACATCTTGAGGATCTGTCGCCACAACGGTTCCGATAATGTCTACAAACCGTTGCAAGCTTCGTTAATCGGCCCAGTTTGTTAAAACGTCCGGTAAATAAGCTAGGCAAAACGGCGTAGAATGAAAAATCTGTGGGTGCCCTTTAATTTCCATGATAAGTTTTGTCGACAACTAGTACGCCTTGAAATGGGTGCCACGTGCATCGAAGTGCGTGGCAGAGCATGCGCAACCCAACAATAACAATCACTTGAGTTCTGAGGGTGAAAGATATGGCTGATCGATTCGAATCACTCAATCAAAAACACATCAATTTTATTCAACAACAGCACCTCTATTTTGTCGCAACTGCCGCAGAAACGGGGCGAGTAAATTTGTCACCCAAGGGCACAGAGTCACTTCGGGTGATCGATAGTAATCGAGTTAGATGGCTAAACCTTACCGGGAGCGGGAATGAAACTGCGGCTCACCTGCTTTTGTCTAACCGAATAACGCTGATGTTCTGTTCCTTCGATCGCCAGCCTCTAATACTGCGTTTATATGGCTGTGCTAAAACAATTCATCCAACAGATACTGAATGGCAAAAAGCGATATCAGGGTTCGAGCAAACACTCGGCGCGCGGCAGATTTTTGAAGTTAACATCGACACAGTACAAACTTCATGTGGCTACGCCGTTCCTTTCTTTGAATACCAATCTGAACGCGACACTCTGAACAAATGGACGGAAAGGAAAGGACAGGCTGGCATTGAAACATACTGGCAAACAGACAATCGTGAAAGCATCGACGGCTTCCCCACCGGGATTGGCGAGAGTCAAACATAGATAAAAGCCACCGCTTTATTGGACAGGTGCTCGACTGCAGCAGAACTGAAATGATCATCGGCAGTCATAACCAAAATCTGCGTGAAAAGGGGGTGACTACATGCAGTTGACCCAATGTTCTTCCGAAAGTATTTTAATATCGTGGCCGCGACTCTGCATCTCCACAGCCACTTCGATGCTTTTACCAAACGATGTATGTTCCCACTCAGGGCTGCACACCTCGCCAATAACAAGATAGTCCGTATCCTGAGTTGGCACCTGATCGACCATACCACCAAGTTCGGCCACCGTTTCTTCGCATTCTATTTTTGAGCCAAATACAAATTGTCCGGTCAAACAAAATGTCTTGCCCGCAAATTCAATGTCTGGCGCCGGTCGATCTAAAGGTAAAGACGTCGAGCGGTTTGGCTCTTGAAAGGCACTGCTCTCACCGGTCAGTTCTTGTAGCGTCCTGAGTAACTCGCTTTGCTCATCTTTCGTCAAAATACCATCTTTTAGCATTTCTGTAATACGGGCATACAGAATATTGACGGGCCATCTGTTAGCAATATCCCTGTGGTTCTCTATCCACTGACCAAGAAATATTGCTTCGCGCTCATCTACGTTGTCATCAGCTATGACACCTCGGCATATACCGATGAGCTCGTCTATTAATCGATCCTGCACATCTAGCTCCCGACGGGAACTTCGTTCTGTTAACATTTATGTATCCTCAAATAATTCTCAATTGCTGTCGGATGTTTCGCTACACACTCGACGTATGCGCAACAACATCACGCCTCTACTCATTCCAGTCCTCGACATATTGGTCGACATCTATTTTCGGCACTAACCGTGTCTTGCCTTCAATTGACCCTAAATACATAAAGCCAATAATTTTCTCATTCTCAGCAACACCAAGCCCTTCTCGCACCCGAGCATGATAGGTCATCGACCCTGTACGCCATATTGCGCCGATGCCCTGCATATGCGCTGCCATAAGCATGTTCTGAGCAGAGGCGCCTGCGGAAAGTATTTGTTCCACTTCAGGTACTTTCGGGTGATCCTGAATCGATGCAATGACGATAATCACCAATGGCGCCCTCGAGGGCTTGCTCTTTAGTTTATCAATTGCCGCCTGATCGAGGTTCGGATCATCTTGCATTTTCGCACTAACAAACAACTCGCCTAACTTTTCACGTTGTTCGCCAGCCACCTTCAAATATCGCCAGGGTTTCAATCCCGCATGGTCGGGTGCTCGCAGCGCGGCTGTAAATATATTTTGCAGCGCATCAGTAGATGGTAACTCACCTCCCACTCGGGATACAGATACCCGCGATAACAATAAGTCTAATGCACTCTGAGACGCCAATGCTCTATTTCCTTCCAGTGATAGTGTTTCTAACCTAGTAACCATACTTTATTCGTTTAAGAAGGAAAACCGGTCTACCCTGGATCAACAATTTTGCACTGCTCGCTATTCTCTAATCCACCCGAAGGATACCTGATTCTTACCTTCTGGTTGCAAACTTTTATGTTGCTGTTCACGCGGTCGCGTCTGTTACTATGTCATCACACTTCGTTTTGCAGACTTAAGATGTTCAATGATCAATGACCACAGACCCTACCTGCTAAAGCGCTGGTATATCAAATTCGAACATTGGTATGCCAACCATTTTGTCGCCCCACAATTAGCCCATCTTGGCTCGGGGTACCACATGATGAAGCCATGGAATATTTCGGTTCACGGTAGCAATATCAGGATCGGCGAAAACGTTCATGTGGTTGCTAATCGGGATCGAAAAGTTGCCTTTTCTACCTGGACCTTCGAACAGCATCAGGGAAATATTGACATAGGAGACCATTGTCTCGTGTGCCCTGGCGTCAGGATAGATTCCGCCAGTCAGGTCACCATCGAAGACAATTGCATGCTCGCCGCGGGCTGCTATTTAACCGATGCGGACTGGCATGATATTTATGACAGGACAAAAGCTGTTGGCACGTCAAAACCCATACACCTTGAAAATAATGTTTGGATAGGCGACTCCGCTATCGTTTGCAAAGGGGTCAGAATTGGGGCTAACAGTGTGATTGGTGCAGGTGCCGTTGTTGCCGGGGATATCCCCGCTAATTCAATTGCCGCTGGCAACCCCGCAGTGGTCGTAAAAACGCTTGATCCGACGCGTGACCTCATAAAACGTGAGACAATTTTCGCTGATCACGCCGCTCTCGCCCACCAGATTGACCAGATAAATCGTTATGCGCTGGGCGGCAATACCTTGTTGAAGTGGCTCAGGAACAGGTTTTTTCCCCGGCGGGGCGAGTAGTTCTACTGACGCCAATTCCGTGTGTCAGGGCTCATTTTTTCTTCGTGAGACCGATAAGGATTGATATCAATTCCCCCGCGACGCGAGAATCTTGCCTGCACTGTCAGTCTATCTGGCGAACAACGATTCATCAGATCAACAAATATACGTTCGGCTATTTGCTCCGCGAACTCTGAGTGCTCGCGATAAGATATCAAATATCTAAGCAAGCCTTCGTGGGAGATACTTTGGCCATTGTATTGAATCAGAATGCTCGCACAATCCGGCTGCCCGGTCATGGGGCACTTCGCCATAAACAAGTTCGTGTATAAAGATTCCCGCACAATCGTGTCGCTTTCTGGCACGAGCAAATCCGGATTCCGGTAATACTCGTCGACATCAATGTCCAACGTGTCGAGGGAATGTCCAACAATTGGCACGATACCATTATTTAGCACTTGTTCAGGTGCAATTAAAGTGACGCTCACCGGAGCCTCTGCTGCCAGCGTCAAATCGGACTCGAGTGTGGAAACAACCTCCCCCCGGAGTCCAAATTTAGTACCACTGAAAGAGCCAAGGTAGAGTTTCAAAGATTTTGATTCGATGATATTCGCTGATTTACTGGGCACCTGAATTTGTGCCAGCGCGACTTCGGGTTTGCCTCTTTGATTCAGCCAAGTGAATTCGTAGGCGTTCCAAACATCGACGCCGCGAAAAGGCAACGCGTCTTCGGCGATGCCTAATGCCCGACGCTGGATGGCTCGCGGGAAGGCATCAAGCAATGAGGGAGTGTATGTCGTTACGTATTCAGTCTCTTGCCCGAGCTGATTTTTACCTACCGAACCTTCGGTCATACTATTTTTACACTCATCAGTTGTGAAATGGCGCATATTACTTTGAAACGGTGTTGCTTTGTAAATTAATTACGACTCATGGTCGAAATCGCATTCTCACTGGCGTGAGAGATTGATCATTTAATTTTGCTTCACAATTAACAGGTTCAAGCACTCGAAAATAGGTATACTTGCGAGCTTTTTGACCTCGGGAATACCAACATGAAACCAACTCTGCCTTTAATGGTAGCGCCTCTCCTATTTTCTGCTGGTGGCTTTGGTGAAGAACCAATAAGCAGTGCAGGTAATGAAATCGAACAAGTGATAGTTTCAGCTTCCAGAATCTCACAGCCCGCATCGGAAATCAGCTCGAACATCGCGAGAATAAGTGGCGAAACGCTGACTACAATCAGCCACACCCACATTAACGAGGCATTACAACGCGTCTCCGGTACCTGGATAAGCCGGGGTAATGGGCAAGAACATCTCACAGCAATACGCTCTCCTGTACTCACCGGTGCCGGCGGCTGTGGCGCGTTCCTGATGGCTCAGGACGGGATTCCTCTTCGCGCAAGTGGGTTCTGCAACGTCAACGAATTGTTTGACGCGAACTCTGAACAAGCCGGCGCAATCGAGGTCATCAAGGGTCCTGCAAGCGCACTTTATGGTTCCAACGCAATGCATGGTCTTATCAATATATTGACACCTGATGTTGAAGCTGAGGATAGGCTGAGCGTTGGTGCGGAAGTCGGACCCCATGAATACTTTCGCACCAAGTTCACCGCCAACTATGCTGGTCTGCGTGTTGATCTGAACGGCACAAGTGACGGCGGTTATAAACTCGACTCGGGCTACGACCAGCAGAAAGCAACCATCAAATATGCTGGAGAGATGGGCGGTTTTGATGCAACAGCCACTCTGGGCTTCAGCAACCTCAACCAAGAAACGGCAGGTTTTATTATGGGCGCGGACAGCTATCGTGACAGTGATGCCGCGAAACAAAATCCAAATCCAGAAGCATTCCGAGATTCTCGGACCGTGAGAGGCAATATCCGCTTACAACGCACACTGGAAAGCGGTGGCGAGATCGTGATGACGCCCTATTTTAGAGACACAGACATGACCTTTTTACAGCATTTCCTACCCGGTCAGGCGATAGAAAAGAATGGTCATACAAGTTTTGGCATACAGTCTGCATTGTATGTTGATAGATGGATTGTTGGGCTTGACGCTGAAAACACTCGCGGTCAGCTGAACGAGTTCCAGCCAAACCCGACCGTCAGCGGCAGTGCATTTCTGGTCAATACTATTCCGCCCGGCGCACACTACGACTATGACGTCGATGCGAATACTTGGGCTGTATTTGCCCAATATCAGCTACCCGTTTCAGATTCAATACTACTCACTTTTGGCGGCCGCTATGAGAGCGTTACTTACGACTACGACAACAAGTTGTTGGATGGCCGAACGAAGGACGACGGCACAGCTTGCGGCTTCGGCGGTTGCCGATTCAGCCGTCCTTCAGACAGGGAGGACACCTTTCGAAATTTCTCACCTAAAATCAGCTACTCGCAATTCCTTAACGATACGACCCAATGGTATCTCCAGTTAAGCAAAGGATTTCGAGCTCCACAGGCGACGGAACTATATCGTTTACAAAACACACAGGTTGTCAGTGATATCGATTCTGAGGAACTCGATAGCCTAGAGATAGGTATTCGAGGAAACTTTGACAGGCTTGGATATGACCTCTCAATCTATCGCATGAACAAGGACAACTTTATATTCAGAGACTCTTCCAGAACTAACGTCGACAACGGTAAAACAGAGCATCAAGGCCTTGAACTTGGACTCCAGTTCGCGTTTACCGATAACATCACGAGTGAATTTAATTGGAGTTATGCGATTCATCAGTACGCCAACAACCCGCCTTTGGCGACAACACCTATCGATGGGAATGACATTGATACGGCGCCAAGAAATTTCGGTTCTGCGAATATTTTATGGCAATACAGTGAGGGAGGACAGGTAGAGTTGGAGTGGACTCACTTGGGCAAATACTTTGAAGACCCACAAAATCTGCATCCTTATGATGGTCATGACTTGCTGAATGTGAGATGGGGCATGGACGTATCAACGACGTGGAGAGTAGCAGCACGAGTGATCAATCTCACCGATAAAGCCTATGCCGAGCGCGCAGACTTTGCATTCGGTTCAGATCGATATTTTGTCGGCGAGCCACGCTCGTTCTACTTGTCAATTACCGGTAATTTCTAAAGCCGGTTATAAAACAAGGTATGCCTTAAACGCTAACCGCGTCGGTCTGGATTCCGTCGACGCGGTTGATCTTCGACGATCACTCTTTCGAGCATTCTGCGATCGGGAATCTCTCTTCGGTCTCTTGTCTCGACCCTTCTCTCGTCTTCATCTGCGCCGGATTGATCAGCGTCCAGATCGATCTCTATTTCTTCAAATGCTTCCGTTTCATCTTTTTTAGGCATGATTTATCTCGTAACGTGCAAATGACTTACCAATGCCAATAATATTTGGACTGCACTTTAGAAGCTATAGAAATTGATAAATTAGTTTGAAATCCGGCCCCACCTGAATCTTTACTCGCGCGCGTGCAGATTTATAAAGCCTTAGCGGCTTTCCAGGTACCGATTGTAACAATGCCTATCGTTCGCTTACAAAGGTAAACAACCAAGGGTTTCAGGAGTAGACTGACAGCCTGTGATGGGCATTAGCTTAAACATCTCGAAATTTGTCATTGTGTGAAAATTTCACTGTCAGAACTTAACGGGAGAAAAACATGAAAACAGGCATGATGCTGGGGTTTGAAGACTCAATCAGAACAATGACAATCATTGCATCCGAGGCAGAGCGTGCAGGTATTGATGCGCTATACACCGTTGATGCCGGGCGCAGCGCCACTGTGACCGCGGCAGCTGTCATCAATGCTACCCAGCACGCCAAGGTCGGTACCTATATTGTCAACGCCTATGCTCGTGAACCTTGGATGACCGGGCTTGAAGCCCGTGATCTCAATGAAATAAGTAAAGGCAGATTTGTGCTGGGTGTTGGTACTGGCAACCTGCATTTTAACGATTTGTATATGGGTTTGGATTCGTCACGCTCACGGGCAAAAATGCGAGACTTCATGCTGATAGTCAAAGCAGTTGTTACAGGCAAAGCAAGACAACCTGTTCGATACCAAGGCACACACCACAAGATAAGATGGCGCGCGAGTTGGGCGCCAACCAGCAGCGATGTCCCTGTATTACTCTCAGCATCCGGTCCCAAAATGATAAAACTGGCAGGGGAAGTCTCTGATGGAGTTGGTATTGGCATCATGTCGTCAGTTCAATTTGTACGCGATATCGTTCGCCCTACCGCTTGTGAGGGAGCCAAACTGGCCGGGCGTGATCCAGCGGCCCTGCAATTTCCTGTCGCTGCAACCGTCAGCATCAACGCAGACGAAGAGGCAGCACGAAACGCATCAAGAGCGGCCATATGTAAGCTGTACCACCCGATTCCACATCCCTACTACGACTCACAACTACGTCAACTGGGTTATTCGACATTCGCTGACCAGGCGACAAAGCTCATGCCGGAAGGTCGCCTTGCAGAAGCAATGGCACTGGTACCAGATGAGGTTATCGACACCATGACCATTACCGGCACCCTTGATCAATGCCTATCTCGGATTGATGAATACGAAGGTGTTGCTGACGAACTCATTCTGGCACGCACAGCACAGCGCGGTGAACCTGCGGGAATAGCCGCTTACGATAACTTCTTTGAATTGATTGCACGAGTATCTGGCTGATGCATGCAGCCAGCTGAATTCGGCCTTTTTTTTCTATCCCAGCACTTCCAAACCGCGCTCAATACACCACATGGCAGACAAGCCTCCTAGCAAGTAGATTGGCACAATCATCAGCCGATGTTGGTCGACTACGATACGTTCCGCAATCGTTGGGTTGGCGAGCACTCTGCTGAGTAACAACCACGCAGCGACTGCGAGGGCAACAAAAGTAATCTGGCCTATCTCTATACCAATATTAAAAAAGAGCAGCGCTAATGGGACACTACCTTGCGGTAGGCCAATCTCCGCTAAAGCACCGGCAAAGCCCATACCATGAAGCAACCCGAAGCCACCCGCTAACCACCAAGGATAACGCCTGAACAGGCTCGACTTGCCTTTATTTTCTGCTGTTCGGGTAAGCTCGATTGCGAGCACAAAAATACTCAGTGCAATGGCAAACTCTATCAAAGACACGGGATAGGTTAAGAAGCCAAGCGTGATCAAAGCCAACGTCACACTGTGCCCCGCAGTAAAAGCCGTGATAGTCCACAGTAAGCGAGAACCACCGCCCACCAGCAGGAGTAAACCGAAGACAAACATCAGGTGATCAGGACCTTCCCAAATATGCTCAGCGCCCAGCATTGTATATTCCGTCATCACTTTAGATTGACTGGGTTGCGCAGGCACCAAAAATAACGGTGTTTCGTTGTTTACAACACTCTGGTAACTACGCCCATCATTTAAGGTTAGCATCACCATCGCTGAGGCTTGATTCTCAGACAGCCCGGTTACACCGAGCGGCTGACCAATCAGACCCTCTATGCCTAATGCATGACAATTGATCGACCAACTTGAAACAATGCCGGTACCTTCTCTGACCACTGGCTTTTCACTGACAACTTCACAGCCAACGGGCAACTTGGGCCGCAACGGTATATTACTGGTGGCTTCAGCCGGTGTTTTCCACACTACGTTATAGTTGTATTCAGTCGTTTCCACCAGCTTCAGCAATGAGGGGGCAAAACGGTGAGCGATCGCTTGATTAGGTAGCAACATAAACACCAACAGCATCAGATTCGAAAAGCCGAGGTTACCGTATCTCATTTGCATAGGCCCTCTTCCCCAGACGCCATATGCTCGTCGCCTCGCCAATCAAACTCTGCTCTGAGCGCAACAACAGCACATTGCAACGCTTCCTTGTTTGCCAAGTAGGCTAAATCCTGCATTAATCGTTGTTTGACCTCATGCAATTTTACTTCGCGCGGCGGCGTATAACTTGTAAGCCAAACATAGTGGAACCCGTAAGCTGACTGTATAGGCCCCAACCATCGAGGTGATATTGCCTTTGCTTTATTTTGCGTCTGTGGAACGTTTAGCTCAGATTCCAATTCACGAGCAAACCCCCGACCAAAATTTCGCGCCAACTGATCTGGTGTTTGTTCGATAAAACGATGACCTTGTAAAAAAGGCGACCCCAGTTTTCTTGCTGCGCTGACTTCGAGCTTTTCAACCTTGATCCGAGCGATCGCGGCGACCATTTCCTCTCCCCGTCCTGATGGGAAGAACACATGCTCGATCGAGTACAACGACGGTCGTTTTAATGCCTCCTTGCGATCAATAAAAGCGGCTTCAAGCTCAGCCGAATCGGGAGCCGACGGAGGGTTATTGGCCAGTAATCTTTGCTCCACCATCTGTATCAGCCTGCGCTTCACCACTTCATCATCAAGATGCAATTGCATTTCAAGCGCTTCTTTAAACAGCTCAGCATCAGATTTACCCTCAGCGAGCTGCAAAAATTTCATGTTGAGAATCAAACGTTGATAAACAATTGAATCATGGAGGTGATAATCAAGATCCAGTGCGCGTTGAACCATCATGTCTTGGTCGAGTTCAATAGCGACGAACCTATTTAGCTGCGCTGGGCTGGGCGCACGACCAGTGCTACGTGCCCACTGTTCAGTTAAAGATGCAATGCGTTTTTCACTCAGGGGACCGACTACAGGCTTCGGTTCTGGAAACATCGCCAGCTGGAACTGATAAAACACTAGCCCCAGCGCAACAAAATGCAACCATGGCTTGTTAAATCTGGAAAGCACTTTCACTTTAGGACTTGCCGACTATTAACACCAAAACACTCCCTACTGCGGCAGATACTGAATGGGTGATGACCAGGCGCGTTCCTGAATCGTCGTTGGCAGGTCAGGCCGAGGTGCGACACCCTCTCGGTTCGCATCCCAAGTAGACCAACGACAAGTGGGATTCTCAATCACCCGCGCGTAATAGAAAGCGCGCTGAGTTTGATCAAACGTGGGATCACGCCACAAAGCAGACAACTGTCCAGCACCGGTTTCTTCGTTGATTGTGCAGTCACTAACATCAACCTTTGCACCATTGTCTGGGCAACGGTTTGCTGCAGGCGCTGCACCTCCTGCACAGGCGACATCGATCACCTCTTCGTGCGTACCGTCTGCATCAACCCAGCCTTTAACTATTTGTAAGCGCTGCAACGGCGCACTTTCAGTATCGGCTGATGCCATCACTAGGAAACCTGGATTGCTAGGCTGCTCTCCCCCGGCTTTTTCGTTCGGTCGAAGGTTTCCCCCCATCGTCACGCCCGTGGCATAAGCGCGCTCGATACCATCTGACTGCGTTAGCATACTTTCATCAAACCCGTAGCCTGCGAATAGACGAATCTGCATACGCGGCCCAGAGGTTGCAAACACCTCTTTCCTACGAAATGCACTGTAAAGGGACTCGCGAGTATTCTCCTCAGCCCAAGCAGCCGCCACACCGGAAGCGCCAAATGTCGGTGCAGCACCCGCTGTGTAAACATTTCCGTCGATTTTCATTCTCAAATTAGGGCGGCCACGAATGCCATTGACCACCTTGTCAGACAGGTAACTAATTTCTCCTGCA
>CBFHOH010000033.1:256-42440 GCA_965657335.1 Candidatus Azotimanducaceae bacterium | reverse complement strand
TTCGATCTTTATCCACAACGGTGAAATGCGTGGTTTCAGGACTTTCTTCAGGCAAAATGATCGCGCTGGGGTCTGATCTAGATGCCTTGTTTCGGTTGATGGTCTTTCTCAGCTGTGCGGCATACGGCTTCGAAATCAGGCGATCAATTGGCATGTCTGCATTGAAATCCGGGTCACCAATAAATTTGGCTCTGTCAGCATAGGCGCGACGCATCGACTCGGTCATGTTATGCAACGTTTCCGTCGTGCCAAAACCCGAAGTAGCGAGGTCAAAACCCTCGAGAATGTTCAACATTTCGATTAACACAGTACCACCTGAGCTAGGAGGCGGCATGGAAATTATTTCATAACCCTTGTAACTACCGATTAATGGTTTGCGCTTTTTAGCCTGATAGTTAGCCAGGTCTTCGAGTGTGATCAGGCCGCCGTTGGCTTCCATTTCATTAACGATCAGGGCCGCGACTTTGCCCTTATAGAAACCGTCTGGTCCTTTGTTTGCGATACGCCTGAGCGTTTTTGACAGGTCTGTTTGCCGCCATAGATCGCCAGCCTCGAGCAGTTTACCGTCGTTCGTGAATTGCGCTTTTGAAGCAGGGTGACGTTCGAGTCTTGGCATCGCTCGCTTTAATGACTTAGCCAGCCCATCGGTCACGATAATACCTTTTCGCGCAAGTTGGACGGACGGCATAACTAAACGTTGCCAAGACAGTTTACCGTGCTCCTGCCAGGCAAGATAAAGCCCCTTAACGGTGCCCGGCACGCCTACAGATTGATAGCTGCGATGATGTTTATCAAAACTATACTCGCCATCGACGAGCCACATTTTCGCGTGCGAACCGCTCGGACCTACCTCCCGAAAGTCATAGGCAACGGGCTCGCCCTCTGCGGGACGCAGCAAGAGAAAACCACCGCCGCCGATATTACCAGCGGTTGGGTGCGTCACGACCAACGCAAAAGCTGTCGCTATTGCTGCATCTACCGCGCTACCTCCATCTCTCAGGACGTCAGTACCGATTTTCGAAGAAATGTTATTGGCCGAAACGACCATGCCATTGCGAGCAACCGTCGGCGCGTTAGCCGCTTCTGCAACATCTAGCGCAAGTAGCGTTACCGTGAGGAGCGCCAACTTGGCACTGGACACTACAATCGCCGTTTTTTTAATACTGCTTGCTGCAGCCACACTGAAATGCAGCCTTAATGTTTCTATCATTTGTGCGAGTTACCTTTATACAATGGCTATTTGCGTATGACCACGATACGCAGATAAGAAGAAGCCAGAAGCCTGAGAAGGGTTCTGGCTGCGGATCATATCAGATGTCAGTGAATTATTGCTCTGATATCAACTATTGCTAATTTGCTGTACTTTTGCGCACGGTAATCGCTTCAATTTCAACAAACATTAGGGGCTGCACCAGCGCGGCAACTTGCAACGCCGACCGTGCAGGCAAATTAGGTTGCTCCTCGGTCCCGAAGTACATGGTGTAGGCTTCCATAAATCCACCAAAGTCCATTTTGCCACCGTTTGCAGGATCTCCCACCAAGAAAACTGTCAATTTGACGATATCACCCATATCCATACCCTGACGCTTCAGATTGACCTTGATTCTCTCGAATACGGAAATCGTTTGGGCTTTTGTGTCACCAAAATACGCTGGCGTACCACGCTTGGCATCCGGATTAGCCGGGCCGGGAATCGTGCCACTTTGAAACACAATCGTATTGCCCGCCGGTACTTCAACAGCAGAGGCAATCGGGAATTTCGAATTATTAGGCAAGGGATGCCGAATAACGTCCGCAACTACCGTTGCAGAAAATGTTGCCATTAAGGCGGCACACAAAAACATGGACCTACTGATTAGTACTCTACTTTTACTCATGATAATACCTTCCAAATCGCTTCTCTCGATAAATTTAAGTAAACAACAACCACCTGATGAATATAACCCAGATTATCTTTCGTATCACAGCCCCGTGCCAATATTGCGTCGTCAGCGACGAGATCTAGCTAGCGATTGACTCCGCGGATTCATCCTGTGATGTTGGCAGTTGTAACAGGCGGTTGGTAATCGAACCCGCCGTCATCGCACCGTTAACATTCAAGGCTGTTCTTGCCATATCGATCAGCGGTTCGATAGAGATCAACAGCGCAACCAATACAACTGGCAACCCCATTGCAGGCAGTACCATCAGTGCCGCGAAGGTTGCGCCACCACCTACGCCAGCGATACCAAAAGAGCTAATTGCAACAACACCCACCAGGGTCACCATAAAAGTAGGATCAAGCGGATCTATACCCATGGTTGGCGCTATCATTGTTGCCAACATCGCGGGATAAATACCGGCGCAACCGTTTTGCCCAATGGTCGCACCGAACGTGGCAGAAAAATTAGCAATCGTAGGGTGGTTCTTTAAATCCCTTATCTGCGTTTCTACGTTCAACGGTATGGTCGCCGCCGAGCTACGCGAGGTAAATGCAAAGGTCAGCACCGGCCAAACCTTTCGAAAATACGCCATCGTATTGATACCAAAACCCGTCAATAGTAAACCGTGAACGATAAACATCAGGGCAATCGCCACGTAGGACGCTACGATGAAACTCAGCAGGTCCAGAATATCGCTTCCGCTCGACCCGGCGGTCACTTTGGTCATCAAGGCAAGCACCCCGTAAGGGGTCAGGTTAATGACAAGACGTACCAGTTTCATCACAACAGACTGCGCCGTTTCCATAAACGCGCGAAACTTCCTGCCCTGCTCTGGTTCGTCTCTGGTGACCTGAAGACCGGCAATACCGGTAAGGATCCCGAAGATGACCACAGCAATAATTGAAGTCGGGCGTGAACCGGCCAGATCACTAAAAATATTTTGTGGAATAAAACTCAGTATGATTTTCGGAAAACTAAGATCGGTCACCACGCCTTGGCGTGACTGCAACACTTCTGCCCGGGCCAGTTCCCGCGCACCATTCGTGAGCCCATCGGCACTAAGCTGAAAAACATTAGCGACGGCAATTCCCACAACGGCAGAAAAAATCGTCGTCACCATCAATATAGCAACGACCGTCCCGCCAATTTTACCCAACGTGGAGATTTCATCCATCTTCACAACGGCCGCAATCATCGAGACAAGAATCAGTGGCATGATAATCATTTTCAGCAAACTGACATAACCGCTGCCAACTATATTGCTCCATGCCAACGTTTCTTTTATCGCCGAAGAGTCCTCACCGTAAATCATCTGAAAGATCAGCCCAAGCAATGCACCTAGTACCAGGCTCGCCAAAACGCGTTGAGAAAGGCTGAACCCTCTGTTTGCGAGGTGCGAAAGACCATAAAGCAAGCCGGCGAACACGGCCAGATTAATCACCACTGTGTAACTCATCAAATAAACCTCAGTAAAATTGGTACCCGCATCATTTCAGCACGTATTTTTTAACAGCTCGGGGGCCTACTTCAGCGCCATAAACATTGCCAAACGCGTCTACAGCGACGCCTTCCGCAGCACTAGTGCCTTTGTTATCGGGGTCTGGCTCGGGGTCTGGGATAAAAGCTGTGACGAATCCATCTTTCGCGCTCCCTATTCTAATACCACGTTGATACCCCTGATTTCTCTTCGCGTTAGATTCTGAATCAGCCGAGTAAAGGACGTCATTTTTATCAATAAACAACCCGCTGGGCCGGCCAAATTGCGTCCACGTTGCCAAGTGTTCACCCATTTGATCAAAAATCTGTATGCGACTGTTACCCCTGTCGCCAACAAATAACCTTCCCGTTGAGTCCATCGCCAATGCGTGAGGGTCTTTAAACTCGCCATTAGCGGAGCCGCTACTGCCCCACTCCATTAAGAATGAACCTTGTGAATTAAACTTTACCACCCGATTGTTTACTTTTTCCTTCGGTGCAGAGCCGTGTCCGTCAACCACAAAAATATCGCCATTGGGCGCAACCAGCATATCGGAGGGTTTTCGGAATTTCGTTTTGCCACTGCCGGATTCACCCTTTTGGCCAAGCGTCATTAACAACTCGCCTTTGGGACTAAACTTGTAAATCACGTGCCCCCAGCCTTTGGGTACAGCGGCATATCCGACTGCATCAGCGACCCAGACATTATCGTCAGCATCAACATAAAGACCATGGGGCCAGGCAATCATTCCGGCACCAAAACTCAATACAGCGTTGCCTGCCTGATCAAACAACACAACAGGATCAACGTCACTTTCAACGCAGCTATTGCTGCCACAGCGATCGGCGATCCACATGTGCTTACCATCATTCGCCGGATAAATTGCACTGGTGGCACCCCATTGCCTGCCATCCGGCAATTTAGCCCAACCTTCAATCGTCACATAAGGGTTGGGGGCATGATTCTCGCCGTGAAGCGCAAGCGGCAACAACGTTAGTAACATCAATAATAGCTTCATCAATAATTGGTTCATGATTGCTCTCCTCAACTTATTTTTGATATCTGATTTCCCCACCCAAGATCGTATAAAGCACCTCGGTTGATGGAATTTGATCTTCTTCGATTTCGAGAATGTCCTGCGATAAAACAACAATGTCAGCGAGCTTGCCTGGTGTGAGACTGCCTTTAATGTCTTCTTCAAAAGCTGCGTAAGCGTTGTTAATCGTGTAACTCTGCAGTGCTTCCATACGGCTCATCACATGTTCAGGATGGAACTTCTCATCCTTGATCGTCATACGTGACACACTAGAGTAATAGGAAGCGATTGCATTGATCGGTTCTACTGGCACATCCGTGCCATTGCCAATGATCGCACCCGATTCAATCAGGTCGCGCCATGGATAGGATGTTATGCCTGTTCTTTCCTCGCCCAAACGAGATGGAATCCAGGGGCCGTCAGACGTGGCATGCACGCCCTGCATCATGGGCAGCACACCCAACTCGCCAAAACGCGGGACATCATCGGGATGTATGTGTTGTGCGTGTTCTACGCGCCAGCGCAAATCAGACCCATCGGTTTCCGTTTCATTCCAAATGCGTTCGTAAATATCCAGCGTTTCGCGGTTTGCCCGCGTGCCGATCGCATGCGTATTCACCTGGAACCCGTGCGTCACTGCTAACGTTGCTGTCGCCTCAATCTCCGCTACCGGTTCAAGCACCAGTCCGGCTGTCTCGGGCATATCCTCATAGGGCTCAAGCAACCAAGCACCGTGGGCACCCAGCGCGCCATCTATTTGACGCTTGATAGAACGCACAGTCAAAAAGTCGTTACCCTCAGCCAACATCCTATATTCAGGTAACTTTTCAGCCATCACCTCGTTCGATTCACCGCGAACCATCACGTAGAGCCGAATCGGCAAGTTACCCTCTTCCTCGAGCTTCTTGAAGAAATCAATAGACTCAAAGGAGGCACCGGCATCATGAAAAGAAGTGACGCCAAAAAACAGTGCCTCTTGACCTGCGAGACGCGCACGTTCTCGTTGCAACTGTTCATTTTCTTCAGGCGTCAGGCGAGATTGATATTTGTCGATAGCCACTTCCACAATATCTTGTGCATTCTCTCTGAGTAATCCCGTTGCACGACCGTCTGCTGTTCGAACAATCGTGCCGCCTTCGGGGTCTGCCGTGCGGTTGTCTATACCCGCTGCAGCAAGACTCGCATCATTGGCGTAAGCTGCATGACCACTCGCGTGTCCCAAATAGACTGGGTTATCAGGGGCTATTTCATTGAGGCTTTCATTTATCGGAACGCCATCGACACTATTCGCCGGCAGGCGATTCCATTTGTCCTGATGCCAACCTCTTCCAAAGATCCATTCGCCGGGTTCGGCTGCGTCAACTGCAACCGCCACTTGATTTACAATGTCCCCCCAATTATTCGCGGTGCTTAAGTCAAGAATTTGTCTCGCCCGGCCCAAACTCAGATAATGACCGTGTCCCTCAATAAAGCCAGGAATCACCAACTTACCCTGCATATCGAGCACTTCTGTTTCCGGACCAATGTAGGGTGCAATGTCTTCGATAGAACCCACTGCCGTGATGATGTGTCCCGTGACCGCAAGCGCTTGCTGAGTCCCCAGCGCATCATCAACGGTGACGATTTTGCCGTTTGTTAACACTAGGTTAGCCGGCGATACCGTTGCTTTTGCCGTTGTTTCAGCGTCTTGGGCGGACATTTCGGCATCACCACAACCTGTGATCACAAACACCAGCGCTGCGAGCACCGCACCAGACAGTGTTCGAGAACATTTTTGAAACTTTTCCAATGGCTGTTGAATCACTCTAACGACGAGTGTGTCCGCGCGGTCTTGCATCTCTTCCCCTTGAGTTTGGTAAAACGCGTGTACTTTCTCATTTGCCCGAATGCAACGCAAACTCTGTCACAGTATTAGTGTTATTCTCTGCAGCAGCCGTCGGCATATTGCTTCCGCCGCCTTTAGAAAACCAAAAACAACTGCAGCAACGACGAAAAAAAATGACAAATAAAACAGAAAACACACCTTCGCTTCCTCCTCTGTATCTTGCGCTGATGCCTGTGATTTTTCTTATTATCGCGCTAGGCACCTCGATTGTTCTCTTTGGCGACTCAACGATCGGCGGACCAGCACAAATCGCGCTCCTTTTGGCAGGTATGAGCGCCGGCGCCGTAGGCGTAAAATACGGCGTTAACTGGAGTCAGTTAGAACTGGCAACTGCTGTTGGTATAAGCAAAGCGCTACCTGCGATTTTCATCCTGTTGATGGTGGGTACCCTCGTTGGCACATGGATGCTTTCGGGTACGGTACCCTTTTTAATCTTCTGGGGATTGCAGATCATTGCACCAGAAATATTTTACGTCGCGACAGTGATTATTTGCGCGGTTGTTGCCGTTTCAATTGGCAGCTCATGGACAACAGCGGGCACAGTTGGCGTTGCATTGATTGGTATTGCCGCCGCTGCTGGTATGTCTATAGAAGTCACCGCTGGCGCGATTATTTCGGGCGCATATTTTGGCGACAAACTATCACCGTTGTCTGATACAACCAATCTCGCCGCCGCAGTCTCTGAAACCGAGCTATTTGAGCATATTCGATATCTGTTGTGGACAACCATACCCGCCATCGCCATCGCATTAATATTTTTTGCAATAAAATCTTGGAGCAATGCTGCAGAAATTGATCAGGCTCAGATCGTCTCAATCTCGCAGGCAATCGACCAGAATTTCAACCTCTCAGTTTGGTTGATCCTGCCTGTCGCTGTCACTCTTGGGCTTGCTGTTCTCAAGCGACCAGCGCTCGTTGCTTTGTTAGCAGGCTCGGTCACCGCAGCAATTGTTGGCATTATGACCCAAACCGCGATGACAACAGCAGAGGGCACAGATTCAGCTGCGCTATCTGCGCTTAAGCAAATCTGGCTCACCGCAGCAAATGGGTATACCTCGACCACAGGGCATGCTCAGCTCGATGAGTTACTGTCTAGGGGCGGCATGGAGAGTATGTTAAACACCGTATGGCTTATTCTTACCGCGATGTTTTTTGGCGGCATGTTAGAAAAATCTGGATGTCTCAGGGTATTAGTTCAATATTTGCTTCTCGGTGTAACCAGTGGCGGCAGCTTGATGCGACGCGCTGGGTTAACTTCTCTAGGAACCAACCTGATCGCTTCGGATCAGTACTTGGCGATCGCGTTACCTGCGCAAATGTTCGGCGACAAATTCAGAGAGATGGAACTTAAAACGAAAAACCTTTCTAGAGTGCTGGAGGATTATGGAACAACAACCTCTGCACTTATTCCCTGGAACACCTGTGGCGCCTTCATGGCTAGTACATTGGCTGTCGGTACCTTTGCTTATCTGCCTTATTGCATATTTAATCTCGCGAGCCCAGTCATCTCCTACGTATATGCCTTGTTTAACTTTAAAGTGGAATCAATACATGACTAGGCAGCAATTTCTAAACAACGCTAGCATCGTGGGCGCTCTAATCACGTTGAGTACGTTGATGGCTATACTCAATACGTCAGCCCATGCCAAAGACGCACCGCAGGCTAATATCATCGACGGCCTAACGTACGCTGACACTTGCCTGTACATGCTGGAGTCGACCCGCCAACTTGAGCAACCGGATTGCGATAGGTTGTTCGTATGGCATCAAGAAAACCTACCCCACTTGCCTCTCGTTGAGAACATCAATGATGCTCAACGTGCGAGGTTTGAAAGGAACCGCAAGCTATACCTATCAACTATGCATCGTGTTCAGGAGATTTTGGCGTCAAAAGTAACCGGACAATAGCTGCCATTGGTTACTCAACCAGTGCAGCGCTGTATGCGCAATGATGGCCGAAAGTACCACCACAAAAAGGTATTGGCGGTCGGTGCGCTGCTCACCAGACTCAAGCAGGCGAAAAGTAAAACCGAGAGCAGGCAGCACTAAAGCCAATAGCACTAACTGCCCAATTTCAACGCCGAGATTGAAGCCGGTCAATGCAACGAGCAAATGATTACCGGAGAACTGAAGCGATTCGGCCAGCGCAAATGAAAAGCCGAAACCGTGAATTAAACCAAAACAAAAACCATACAGCCATCGACGCTGATGGCGTTTGCTAAGAATATTGTCTAGCGCCATCGCGACGATGGACAACGCAATAAGGCATTCGATAAACGACGGAAACCAGATAACATCAGGTATCACGCCCAACGCCGCTGAGAGCAGCGTTATCGAATGGCCAAGTGTGAATGCTGTAATGACCCAGACCAGTCTGCCCAATTGCCTGATAGGCAATACCAGGCAAAAAAGAAACAATAGGTGGTCAATACCTTCCCAAATATGAATCACACCCCGCTGCATGAATTCTATCGCGACCTGATACCAGTTGGGCGCCAGCACAACTAATCCCGGACTTCCGACGAAATCATAATAGAATGCTTCGCCGTCCCGATTGACAAATGTCAGAGCGGTAGAGGTACGCAGGCCTAAATGACCTAGTCGGGAATCAATGGAAAAACTCACAGGCTCCATTTCTCCGCCTTTACCTGTGCCTGTGCTATTAGGCACAATGCTATAAGTCATTTGAATATCGAGTAACGCCTGTCGCCAGAAGAGTAACGTTTCATTTTTAAGCTTTTTTGTCATGTGCTCAGTGGCGCTATCGACCGCATCAAAAGACCGATCGGAGGGCAAGGAAACCCGGACGACGATATCAGGATTTATCGCGAGCGCTTCACCGTTAACAAAAACATCAAACTCATCTACCACCCAAAGAGCAGCAGCATCGCGCAACAGCGGTTCTGCCCTAGCAATATCGAGATATCCGCTTGCGCGGGTCGGGAAGTCAAAATCCCGCATTGCCTCCAATGGTACCCGTACAAACACACGCAATATTTTCGGGGTTTCTTCGACCAAAATGCGGGTCTGAACACGCTCCGGCAGCTCATGCGCAAGTGCAGACGGCATCAGCCAAAGCATGCTAGCGATGCAGACATATAGCGCGTAGTTGAAAACTCGCAATTCAATATCCTCGGTATCTGTCCGGCTTTATCTTCCATTGACGGCGGACAACATCGGTGCGCGATTGCGCGTTATTGAAAGTATACTGACAGCAACCAGCTGCGTATACTCACAGGCGCGCAAGCGAAAAAATATAGAAGCTGATGCTATGTTTTGCGCAGTAGAAAACAAACTAAAGGTAAATGGAAACCTATAAGCGAAACCCGTTTCACGCAATTTTAACGACAAGAAGGGGATATTCTGTGAAAAATAACAAGACAGATAAATGTGTAAAAAACTTCGGCAATCTAACGCCTTTAATTATTTCAGCATTTCTCTCTCTACTACTCCCGCTAATTTCTCAAGCTGCCTCCGTTAAAGCCCCGGCTTTCGATGTTGATCCATATTGGCCACAACCGCTCCCTAATCATTGGGTGTTGGGCTCTGCCATCGGTGTAGGTGTTGATTCTAGAGACCACGTGTTTGTGATTCATCGCAGAGCCAGCTTTAACGAGCGAACCGAGATTGGTGCCGCGACAGATCCGAAAACTGCTGAGTGCTGCATACCGGCGCCAAATATTCTTGAATTCGATCCCGAAGGCAATCTTGTTAACTCTTGGGGCGGCCCGGGCGATGACTATGATTGGCCCTCCTCGAATCACGGCTTAACACTCGATCACAAAGATAATATCTGGATTGGTGGAAATGGCGGCACCGACTCCCATATTCTTAAATTCACGCGCGACGGCAAGTTCCTGATGCAACTCGGCAAACCCGATCAAGGAACAGACTCTCATAGCACATCAAATTTTGGCAGAGTGGCAAAAATTTCATTTGACGCTGCGGCCAACGAGGCTTTTGTTGCAGATGGCTATGCTAACAAGCGCGTGGCCGTGTTGGACGCAGACACCGGCGAATTCAAGCGATACTGGGGTGCATACGGCAACAAGCCCGACGACACTAACATTGGTCGTTATAACCCCGAGGATCCTCCTGCACAACAATTCAGAAACCCGGTTCATTGCGCAGACCCCTCTAACGATGGCCTTGTGTATGTCTGCGATCGCGCCAACGATAGAATTCAGGTTTTTAAAACCGACGGCACTTTCGTTAAGGAAAAATTCATTGCGCCGCTGACACTTGGTGACGGATCAGTCTGGGACATCGCTTTTTCAAAGGACCGTGAACAAAAATTCATGTACGTTGCAGATGGCAAAAACATGAAGGTATACATTCTAGATCGTGAATCGCTGGAGATTCTCACCAGCTTTGGTGATGGGGGTCGTCAACCCGGGCAGTTTTTCGCGGTCCACAGCATTGCGACAGATTCCAAGGGAAACATCTTTACGACCGAAACCTATGAAGGCAAGCGCGTTCAGAAATTTAAATATAAAGGCATAAAACGGGTCAAGGAAAAGAACCAGGGTGTCCCCTGGGGGGCAAAACACCGCAACAAGTAACACACTTCGCCCGATCCCTGAGAGTTACTAGGATGAAGACTCTCGGGGACCTGCTAATGAGAGTCAGACCGAATCTATGGCACTAAAATCAACAATTTATAAATTTGCCATCGATCTATCCAACATCAGTGAGTGCTTTTATACCACTCTCGACTTAACGATAGCGCGTCACCCTTCTGAAACGGCTGAGCGTATGATGGTGCGTTTGCTTGCCTATTGCTTGAATGCACACACGCATCCTGAGTTTACCCGAGGTTTAAGTAACACCGATGAACCTGATCTTTGGTGCAAATCTCTTGACGGACAAATAGCGCACTGGTTTGAGGTGGGAGAACCCGCCTTTGACAGAGTGAAAAAAGCGACGCAGCTTAGTCAAGCGGTCAGCGTATATTGCTTTAACCGAAAGGCAGATGTCTGGTGGCAGCAAGGAAGCGCAGCATTTCTGAAACTTAACGCTAAGTATTTTCGTTTTGACAATGACGAAATCCTATCGTTAGCATCAAAAATAGCAAGAACTCAACAGCTTTCTATCTCGATCGATGACGGGTTGATCTACGTCGCAATGGAAGCTGGTAATTGCGAACTCAGTCTTCGCCACCTTGACACAGAATCGTTTGCTTAAGGCAGCAGTATTCAGTGAGCGAGTCAATCATCCGTGTCTCCAGATAGAGCACATGCAGCGCACGACCCAGCTGAACTATCCTGGCGGCCGTATGATGATTTTAGAAAATGCTTCGCTGTCTGGATCCAACGTTGCGGTTGATGACGGATAGCCTATTTCTTTCAAAACGTAGGCAAAAATATCTGCATATTCGTCAGGGCTGAGGCTACCCGGCGAGCTCTCTGGCATCGCTGCGCTCATCACTTCATAAAGCGTACCAGCAGATTCCCCCTGCCAAGCAAGAAACACCGGTTCAAAATACCCTTTCTCATGGCAGCTGAGACAGTGCTTTTTGTAAAGTTTCTTGCCGGATTTAGCTTGCGCCTTGTTGTATATTCCGTCACTAAAGCGGACGGCTTCTGGTGAATCTGATGCAATAGAAAAAGTCGATAAAAGACTTACATATAGTGTGAGTGTAATTTTTTTAAGCGCGCGCACAAGGTGCCTTTTCATATTGAAATCGTATTTTTCGTTGACAGACTTATTTCCCGCCGCCGTCAGGCAGCGGGAAACAGCGATTAATGCGCGACCATATGGTCATCACTATCCGAAGGTAAAGCCACGGCGGTCAATGTTGGACCTGTCTGAAGAATGACATACTGCCTGCCGACATCCGTGTAAGTCATAATGCCGTAGTTCGCCTTTTCCTCTATCTCTACTTTACCAACGGACTCACCCGTTGTTTTGTTAATGGCGAAAAGATGAGGCGTACCGTCACTAGCGACGTCGGTGTACATCAGTAATGTGGGTGTGACAACCATCTGTGCGACGGTACCTGACCCAGTATTGCCAATGTCTTTACCTTTGACAGCCGGATGATCAAGTACTTTTTTGGGGGTCTCTCCCACTGGTACCCACCAAAGGTGCTCACCCGTATTCATATCAATAGCAGTTATTCGACTATAAGGCGGCTTGAACAGCGGCAACCCATCTGGCAATGGTACTCTTGAACTCCTGAGCACAGCGTAGTCGGTAATCGTGCTGCCCGTAGGCTCTTTAATCAATTTGTCGCGCTCACTACCAGGCGCAATGATACGAGAGGAACAGTGTTTGCGCGAGGTAACATAGAGGATACCTGTCTCAGGATCTGCTGCTGCCGGACCGTCAATATTCACACCGCCAATATCACCCGGACACCATAGGGCAGCCAACTTGCCCATGTCGTTATCTCTATGCAACGGCGGCTGAAAAAGAGGACCGATCTCATAAGGTTCCAAATTCTTAACTGCCTTGGCCCGAAGTTCATCTGAGTAGTCTATGAGTCCATCGACCGTCAAACCCTGAATATCGTAAGGCGCCGGTTTTGTTGGAAATGGTTGTGTCTCTGAAAGCTTTTCCCCAGGCACTTTTGAACGAGGCACCTGCTTTTCCTCGATTGGCCAGAGCGGCTCTCCTGTCAACCTGTTGAAGGCATAAACAAAAGACTGCTTGGTCGTCTGAGCGACTATAGGAACGTTCTTACCGTCCATAGTGACATCAAGAAGGACCGGCGCAGTCGGCGTATCGTAGTTCCAAATATCATGATGTACTAATTGAAAATGCCAAACACGCTTACCGGTCTTCACGTCCAGCGCGATTAAACTTGTACTAAACAAGTTGTCGCCTGGTCGAAAACCGCCATAAAAATCCAGCGTTGCGCCGTTGGTAGGCACATAAACAATGCCATTTTCTTGGTCTGCCGCTAGTGGCGCCCATGAGGAAATATCTCCGGTCCATTGCCACGCGTCATTTTCCCAAGTTTCGTGGCCAAATTCTCCAGGTCCTGGTAACACGTTAAATTTCCATAGAAATTCGCCGGTACGAGCATCGTAACCGAGGATATCCCCAGGAATGTTCTCTTGCCTAGATTGGTTGTACCCCTGCTCGTGTGAATTGCCGACGACAATCACACCATCAACAACGATGGGTGGCGACGACGAAGTAATGTAGCCTGTTTCCAGCTTCAACCCGTCATAAGGATCAAAAGGATGACCCAAGTCTTTTAACAAATCGACGACACCGGTTTCAGGGAAACCCTTCACCGGAACTTTTTCACCAAATCCTTCGAGTGGTCTGCCAGTTTCTGCATCAAGCGCTGTCAGGAAGAAACCAGGAGACGTAATATATATGACGCCTCGACCATCAATTTCTGAAAAAGTGACGCCTTTACCGTAATCTTTTCGCATAGAGTATTGATAACGTGCAGTATGCGGTTCCCGATAGGACCACAGGGTTTCACCCGATTTTGGATCTATTGCGACCACATGACGCCGAGGTCCTGCGACGGTATAAAGAATACCGTTTATGTAAGAGGGCGTGGAGCGACCACTCTGAGCGTTGAAGCTAGCCCCATCCCAGACCCATGCTTCTTCAAGATCAGTAAAATTGGCTGCATCAATCTGATCGGATGTGTTGTAGCGCGTATGTTCAGAGTCCCCACCGAGATAGAGCCACTCATGACTTGCTTTGCTTTGCTTCTCTGTTGAGACGCTCGCGCAAGCACTGAATACGCAAGCGCAAGCGAACAGAGAGGCTACCCGAGCCGATTGATTTAAGACGTAATGCAATGAACTGATTCGCATTGATACCACCCTTGATTGTTTTCTTTCACGCAAGAGTAAATGAAGACAGTCTTGAATAGTAGCCCCTTTGATTGGTCAGACTGGGCGAGAACTGGGTCGCAATTAATTTGTTTTCTTCTTTTGCAGTCTTCGAGCCAGCAAGCTATTCTGATTCTATTGTTTTTTGCATAACCATAAAACTAAAAGGCATAGACGTAAGCTGTTCAAAATACTCAGGGGCAACACAAATGTCAGACAAGTTCGAAATTAACAGAAGAAAGTTTATACAAGGCGCCGGCGCCACAGCGATAGCGGGCGCATTGGGTACTTCGGCACCAATCGCTTCTGCTGCAAGCGGCGGCAAGCATGACAATAAAACCCACTATAACTTCGATGAGGTATATGACCGCTTTGGTTCCAATTGCGTGAAATGGGATCAACAAGTCGATCGCTTCGGTGCTGAAAACATCGAAGTTGGTATGGGCATCGCAGACATGGACTTTGAAACAGCCCCTTGCATCTCGCAAGCACTAGAACAGCGTACTGCCCACAAAAACTGGGGATACCAAAAAGCACCTTACGACGATTACATCAACGGAATTGTTGCCTGGAACAAAAATCGCCACGGAATCGACGTAGACCCGGAATCGATACAGCTACAAGAGGGCGTTCACCACGGCCTCATATCGACCCTGCGCACGGTATCTCCGCCGAAGAGCAAAGTGTTAATCATGACCCCAACCTACAACGGCTTTTATAGCGATCTTAAGTGGAGTCAAACAGAAGCCAGCGAAAGCGTGATGATTTTCAAAGATGGCAACTGGTCAATTGATTGGGACGACTTTGAAGCACGCATGACGCCAGACACCCACGCCCTACTCCTGTGTAATCCGCAGAACCCCACCGGCAATGTATGGTCTAAAAAAGATCTTACTCGCATCGGTAAACTTTGCCTTGAGCATGACGTACTGGTGCTCGCAGACGAAATCCACTGTGACTTCGTTCGCTCTGGTGTGAAATACACACCTTTTGCAAGCCTGCGCGATAAAGACATCGTGAATAACAGCGTGACTTATAAGGGGTTGAGTAAAACATTTAGCCTCGCAGCGATGAAAAGCTCTTATTACTTTTGCACCGATCCCGTTCTCGCGGCGCGGATAAAACGTAATCACAGATCTAGTCAGAATTCACTGGGAATGATCGCCAACGAAGCGGCCTACCGTGAAGGGGCTGACTGGTTTGACCAGTTACTGCCCTACATCGATAGCAATCACACGTTGGTAGAAAATTACCTGGAACAAAAACTTCCCTCGGTTGGCTATACAAAAGCCCAAGGTACCTATTTTGGCTGGTTAGATTTCAGTAATTTGATGAATGCTATCGGAGCTGAGAACGCTGCAAAGATGACTCAGAACTCAGATGTTCCACAAACACCCACTGAGATACTCGAAAAGTGGCTGGTGATGAATGCCAAAGTTCACCTCAACCCTGGCAGTTCCTACGGCAAGGGCTCCGAGACTTTTATGCGGATGAACCTTGGCACGTCAAAAGCTAACATCACACGCGCCCTCGATAACATCGCGCAGGCAATCGCGAAAGTTTGATCATTCAGTGAAAGACCCTATTGGTAACCACCGTGTTTGACACGGTGGTCATCCAACGAACGATTCTATTCGACGATCAAACGCGTTATGACGCCTTATTCGAGCTATAAATGCCAGCCAAAACAGACTGATTTTTAAATCAGCTTTTTCACATTATTGTTATCATGTGGGCTGGCAGAACGCGCTCTCACAACCCCGCGCCACCCAGGTTCTATAAAAGATATATCTACAATAAATACCCCGGAGATTTCTACATTGAGAATGCTAACCCTTTGTTTGCTGGGATTATCCTTTGCAACAATTGGTGCTGAACGCATCAATCGTCCCACCACAACCGCGTTGGCATTGACCAGTGCACCGCAACTCGACGGGATCGTCAAAAACGACGACGCCTGGAAAGGCGCTGTTCCGATGACTGATTTTTGGCAAGTGCGCCCCGTTGAAGGAAAACCCGCTAGCCAGCGAAGTGAAGTCTATGTCGGCTACACCAAGGACACTCTCTACGTTGCAGCCATGCTGTATGACGAAAGCGCTTCCGGAATACTGGTCACTGATAGCCGGCGAGATTCTAATCTCGACGAAACCGATAGCTTCCAGATAATACTTGATACCTACAAAGACCAGCAAAATGGGCTCGTTTTTGGTACCAACCCAGCGGGTATTGAGTACGACGGGCAAGTTACAAAAGGCGGGACCGCTGCCTTTGGCTCCGGCGTTGGGGGATTCAATTTAAACTGGGACACCAACTGGGAGGTGAGAACGCAAATCACCTCTGAAGGCTGGAGCCTCGAAATGGCGATTCCCTTCAAATCACTTCGATACAGTAATCAAGATGTGCAGACTTGGGGCATCAACTTTCAACGAAACATTCGTAGAAACAACGAGGTAGCTTACTGGGCGCCTCTGGGACTGCAGCACAACCTCTATCGTGTTTCAGACGCCGGATCAATTAGCGGTATAAAAGTGCCAGCACAGAAGAATCTAAAAATTACGCCCTACGGTCTTGGCAAGAGCGTTACAGGTGGAGGCCAACCTAGCGACACCGACTATGAGTTCGGGCTCGATGTAAAATACTCGTTAACGCCCAGCTTGACCATGGATGTTACCTACAACACCGACTTTGCTCAGGTTGAAGCAGATGAGCTTCAGGTTAACTTGGACAGATTCAGTATCTTTTTACCTGAACAAAGGCCATTTTTTCTAGAAAATGCCGATCAATTTACCGTCGGCCATGAAAGAGAGGCTGAGCTGTTTTTCAGTCGTCGAATAGGCATTGCGGCTAATGGGTCTGCTATTCCGATCACTGGCGGTGTGCGAGTGTCAGGAAAAATTGGCGAAAAAACCAATGTCGGTTTTTTGCAGATGCGCTCTGACGCGGTTGACGGCGTTGCGCCCGAAAATGACTATACGGTTGCGCGCGTCAACCGTGAGTTCGCGAACAGGTCGTCCCTTGGCGCGATATTCGTCAGCCGTGAAGGTGATGGCAGCGTTAATGGTAACGAGGATGATGACTACAATCGGGCCTACGCGATCGATGGACGGATCGGTATTGGTTCAAATGGCACTATTTCCGGTTATTTAGCGAAGACAAAAACACCAGGGCTCACGGGTAAAGACCACTCCTTCAGAATAAATGGCGCATACAACTCGGAAAAATGGACAAACCGGTTCAACTACACTGAAGTCGGCATAGACTTCAATCCTGAAGTTGGCTTTCTGAAACGACGCGACTACCGCAACCTGCAAATTTTCACATTGCGCAGATACAGGCCCGAGAATCTTTGGGGTCTACACGAACTTAGGCCACATATCCTGTACAACACCTATCGCAAATTTGACGGCTATCACACAACCAGTTTTTTACATGTCGATAATCACTGGGAGTGGAAGAATGGGTATGAGATACACACGGGAATGAATTTTTTCCATGAGGGTGTTCAGGCACCGTTTAACATCGTCAGCGGCGTAACCGTGGACCCCGGAGAGTATGACGACGACGAAGTAGCCCTTGTGCTAATCACAGATCAGAGCGCGCCTCTGAGTCTGAGCGTCAATATTAAAGACGGAGGACTATTTGGCGGCGAGCGTTTTTCAGCCGTGCCATCGATCAAGTACCGCGTGGGCGACAAATTTACCTCTGAACTAGCCTGGAACCACAACGACGTAGATCTAGGGCCCGGCAAAGAATTCACCGTCGATGTCGCTCAGTTGCGAATGACCTATTCATTCACACCCAAGATGGCGCTTCAAGCACTTGTGCAGTACGACAAGAGGCAAGATCTCGTTGCAACTAATCTCAGGTTTTCCTGGCTGGTTACAGGAGATACCGGTCTTTACCTCGTTTACAATGAAGTCGATGACGGCAGGCTCGCGGGTTTAGCCAAACCACGCAAAGAATTCATTCTCAAGTACAGCCGCCTTTTTGATCTATTCAAGTAACGCGCTCATTCTTCGGACGACTAAAAACAGCCATTTAGCGCATTTTGCTGAATGGCTGTTCTAGCAACTCCGACCACAGCGTAGCAATACGTATCAGTATTCAGCGTACAAAGGACAAACGCCGTTAATCGGCTCCACGCCACATTGGTCAACGTTGCATAAGATTGTTAACCAACTCTGTCATTACATTCAAGAGCGTTTCAAATACCTTGCACAACCCAATGAGCGGGTGTTTGAAACGGTTGTATGCAAAAAAGAAATCTTTAGCACCCTACCTGTAGCGCGAGACCGAAGAATTAAATTCATCGATACACTAATGCATTGATACATGAGGGCATGGATACATGGATAGTAGTAATAGTTTGTTAGCGCCACCGGGGAGGTAACCGCAACCAGCTGCATAGATGAAAGTGTGTTAATAACGACACAACTGTCTCATCAGGCTGCACTGAAGGTTATCAAATTGGCTATTCAAACAGATGCGTACGCGGGTCTTCAGCAGCGCAAACAATTTGTCTTCATCTGGCTGATTGTTTTAACGAAAAAGCAGGTAACGATCTCTGGGCTGAGACACGCTTTAGCTAAAGCGCCAGGTGAAGTTCAGAGATTGCTTTTTAGAGGATAAGGTAAAAAGTTTCAGACAAAAAAAAGCCACCTAATTCAAGGTGGCTTTCTCATTACAACACTGTCGTTTCTAGCAAACTATCCTAGAAAGAAAGTGCAATTCGGCTGTAGTAATAACCGCCCTGCCAAGGGACTACGCCAGCAGAGACATACTGTCTACCACAGCACTGGTCATTGTTACTTGCAACCTTATCTGTTCGATCTGGGTAAGTGTCAAAGATGTTACGACCACCCACACTGATCATCCAGTTATCCATGAAACGATAATTGGCTTCTAGGTCAACAAAAAGCGTCTCATCGAAAGTCTGAACTACTAGATTACCTGAAGTATTCGAGTTATCCGACTCACCGTAGTATCGTGCTCGGGCCATAATGCTCAAGTCACCAACGTTGTGATTAGCCGTCAAATTCCAACGTACTGTTGGGTCTGAGTTCTCGAAATCAAACCGGTCTTCCTCGTTAAGGAAAGCACTTGCGTCAGACTCAAGAGAGCTTGAGTTCACGTTAAATGCTAGGCTTAGTTGAGTTTCTTGACCGTTGCTCCACTCAAACGGATACGAAGCGACAATATCTAAACCTCGTGTATTTGAGTCGAATGCATTGGTGAAGTAGAACACACCACCAATTGAGTTCGCACCCGATACGCCTGCAGCTTCCAGAGCTTGGAAGTTAGCAAAGGCATCACCCGAAGTAGGGTCAGTCGACACATCAAGTGTAGAAATCGCGCTGAAACGATCATCGATATCGATGGAGTAGAAGTCCATAGTCATCGTGATTTCACCGATGTCAGCTGTTACACCAAACGTAAAGCTAGATGATGTTTCAGGTGAAAGTGGTGTAGCACCAAGTGCTTGCGCAATGGGACCAGACGCAGGGAATAGTCCAGTTGCAACTGGAAAGCCATTCGGTAAACGCGTAGATACGTTAGTCGTACCTTGCTGACCAGGTGTTGGTGCACGGAAACCAGTTCCATATGAACCACGTACCGCTACCGTGTCGCTCAATCGGTAGCTAGCTGCAACCTTACCCACAACCTCACTACCAAAATCAGAGTAATCTTCGTAGCGAATAGCAAACTGCGCGAACAGGTTTTCAGTGATGTCAGTGCTCAGGTCTGCGTAAACAGCAAACGAATCACGCGTGTACTCTTCCGAGAAAGCAGGAGAGTAACCTGGGAATCCATTTGAACCCACACCGACAACCTTGTAAGCAGGGTCTGAAGCGTTTGTGCAATCCAAACCTGCAACTGCAGCACCTGCAACAGCAGCTTGACCGCCGATACTAGCTGTAAATGCTCCACCGCCAGCAGCAGCTGTTGGTGTACGCGCGGCAAAATCAGCTTCACTAGTACAGAAACCGTAAGGATCTGATAGAGAGTGTGGACCCGCACCATAAGATGCCTCTTGCGGACTTTGCTGAACGTCATAGGTCTCATCAAGGTAGCTCAAACCATAAGCAACAATCAGCGGAGATTCCGTGCCGATGTCCATTTCGTTCGCCAAATCAACTTGGAACTGCATCTCTTCGTTTAACAAAGTACCAGGCTTGAAGCTGGTAGGCGTGTCAGAACCGTAAGAAGGGTTAACCGTATTGAACAAAGTGTATTCGATCTCGTTGGAGCCGAATCGACCACTTACGTCATAACTAAACCCATTTCCATTTTCGCCCTTGATACCAGCGACAAAGCTTGTGTCTTCGATATCACCCCTGAATCGCGGGGTAAAACCACCGGGGAAAATCTGGAGAGGATTGTAAAGGCTTCCATCTGCGTTACGAACAGTTTCAGTGGTGCCATTGAAAGGATAACGATAGAAGAAACCACCATCGCCTTCGCTTTCTGAGTAGCTACCAAAGCTGTAAATTCGTGCGCTATCCGAAAGATCAATACCTGCATTATAAAAAATACGTGTTGAAGACGTATTAGGCTGACCCCAAGGCTGCACAAGGCTGCCCTCTACTGAGGCCGCTGCAACGCCAGCAGGATAAGCTGTTTGCAGTGCTGACAAAAATGCATCATCGGGATCACTTGGTACGCCGTTAGTAAAGCCCTGATCAATCGCACTCGTATTTGAAAGTCTGGCTCCATTTGGATCTACACAGAACCAGTTTTCACAGTATTGCTCTGCACGTTCCGTAAATTCTTGATCATCAACTTCTGCAGAGATAGACAGAAAGCCGTTGTCACCCAGAGGCAAGCCAACATTTCCCGCGACGGTATAACCGAATCCGTCACCTTCGAAGAACTCGCCTGACCTTACGGACAAATCAACACCGCTACTGTTCTCTTTGAGGTTAAAGTTGATCACACCAGCAATCGCGTCAGAACCGTACTGAGAGGACGCGCCGTCACGAAGTACTTCAAGACTACCAATAGCCGTTGAAGGAATCGTCGCAACATCAGGGCCCTGTGTGCCTGCGCCACCAATGCCTACTAGGGAAGCACGATGTCGTCGTTTACCATTGACCAGCACCAATGTGTGGTGCGAAGGCAAACCACGTAATTCAACAGGACGGATGAATGAAGCACCATCCGAAATTGGTTCACGCCCTACATTAAATGAAGGTACCAAAGTTTGAAGGATATCTACGGTATCTGTGTGTGATACTGCGTCGATTTGTTCAGCGCTGAATGTATCAATTGGTACAGCAGAATCGACAGCTGAACGTGGCTTTCCACGGAAGCCGGTGATAACCACCTCTTCCATTTCAACCTCATTCGCTCCTTCCGCTGCTACAGCACTTCCGCCGGACACCGCAAGAGCGATTGCCGATAAAGGAGGTAGCACTAAGCTCGTGAGTTTCCTCATTTTTTATTCCCCATTTTTATAAATTAACAAGAATTGTGTTTAGTCACATTACCCCCCCTACGCTCTTCGGCTGCTAGACTTCGGGTAACCCGCAGATTAGAACACTAAGGTTTGGAAAAAGGAAGCTCCATTTTAGTTTCATTTTTTATCAATCATTTACCCAAAACTTGCCTGAAACTTTTTGCTGCATCGCAACATCGCAAATCACGATATATCGCCTTCAGTTTCACCGTTTTCTCGCCTGAATTTAGCAATCACTGAAATCGCTTCCAGCGTGACCATTAAACTGGTCACCAGCACCACCACATCAATCAGGACAAGGAGCCAATTCCCCGCCTGATAGAATTCGATCAACTTCAGGACGGCAGCCCAAGCCGATGTGAGCAACACAAAACTCATCGGGATCAGCGTATATCGTGCAGGGCGACCCAATTTAATGAGCATGACACTGATCACCAGCAGTGTCATCGCCGCAAGGATCTGGTTTGTTGAGCCGAACAGCGGCCAAATTGCCAGACCACCGGCTCCGGACGCACCACCGACGCCAAACGCTAAAAGCAGACAGCAGGTCACTGCAATCAAAGTCGCAAGGATGCCATGCCGAAGAAACGGGATACCGTAGATCTCTCCCCATTCCTGAATGATATATCTTTGAAGCCGAACCCCCGAATCCATGGTCGTTCCGGCAAAAAGTACAACCATTGTTGCAAGCAGCGTGGTCGCAAATCCCAACGGTAAACCCCAACCATTAGTTATCATTTGCGCACCGCCCTGTATAAACGTACCTGCGCCAGCACTACCATATTTATCATAGATTTCATGCCAGACCTCTGGCGAAGCTGCCAAAGCTGCGCTGGATACAGCGACTATGGTAATCAACGCCAGACTACCCTCGCCTACCGAACCTAGGTAGCCAACAAATCGTGCATCGGTTTCCTTATCGAGTTGCTTGGAGGTTGTTCCGGAGGAAACGATGCCATGAAAACCCGAAATAGCACCGCAGGCGATGGTGACGAACAGCAGAGGCACAAGTGAGGGGGCATCCAGTGTCACAGCAGAATTAAAAGCCGGTGCTGAAATATCAGGCAGCGACAACAGCACAGCGCCGTAAAGCAAAAACAAACCTACAAAAAGTTGTAATCCATTGATGAAATCCCTCGGCTGCAGCAATGCCCAGACCGGCAGCATTGATGCTATTGCCGCGTAAACAAACAGGATGACAATCCAGCTACCTTTTGCGCCTAATCCCATCACCTGTTCCGGTAATTCAATCGGCAAACTGCTGCCAACAAAAATCGAACCATAAAGGGCTGCAACACCGACGATCGAGAGCAGCGTGAGATTAAAGTTCCGATGTAGCAACTGACCAATAATCAGCGCAACCACAATGGCAGACCATGCAGGAAACACAGCGTTGGGTGTGCCGACGAATGCATTGGCAATCACCACGCCAAACACTGCGTTCACCATCAGTAGTACCAGAAAAATAACAATCATAAACAGCGCTCGGGTTCGTTTTCCGATGACCTCCTCCGAGAGAGCACCAATAGATTTCCCTTTATGTCTGGCACTGGCCCAGATCGCACCGAAGTCATGTACACCAGCGAAGAAGATGGTCCCAATCGTGACCCAGAGTACGGCGGGCACCCACCCCCAATATACGGCTATCGCAGGTCCCACAATAGGTGCAGCACCGGCAACAGATGTGAAATGGTGACCCCAGAGCACGAACTTGTTCGTTGGAACATAATCGACCCCATCTTCGTATTCGTGTGCTGGTGTGACAAAATTTGGATCAAGCTGGTATATTTTTGTCGCGATAAATCTAGAATAAACGAACCAACCAAATGCCATACCGGCCAGGCCTAGCGCAATAATCATAACGGACTGCATAAAGACTCCCCTCCATCGTAGACACGACAAAACCCATCCAGACGAAAGCTAGCACGGGATAAATTGATTTGATTTGTTATTTTTGTCGCCGATCCAGCTTAACTGAGACGCAACTTCTATGTCTATGCGAGGCTATCGAGAAATACGCACTAAATCGGAGGAAAACAGGGGGTGGATTAGCAGGGACAAAAACGCTTTGTTTTAGTCCCTGTGGAGGCAGGGCATTGAAGATTTATTTCGAGAGATAGTTCATGCCATCTTCAATACCCCGAATAGTCAGAGGATACATCTGGTCTTCAACAAGCTTCTTCGTCAGCGCAACAGAACTGGAGTATTCCCATGTATCTAGCGGCGTGGGGTTAATCCAGATGGTTTTATCGAAGGTATCAAGCACTCGCTGCATCCACAGTGCACCCGCCTCCTCATTCCAATGCTCGACGCTGCCGCCAGAGTGGGTTATTTCATACGGTGCCATCGACGCGTCACCCACAAAAATAACTTTATAGTCATGGGTGTATTTATGCAGGATGTCCCATGTGTCAATCCGCTCGTTCATCCTTCGGTTATGCGCTTTCCAAACACCTTCGTAAATAAAGTTATGAAAATAGTAGGTTTCCAGATGTTTGAATTCAGAGCGAGCAGCGGAGAATAATTCTTCACACACTTTCACGTGCGCGTCCATCGAGCCACCGCTATCGAGTAACAATAGTACTTTAACAGTGTTTCGACGCTCAGGTCGCATGATGATATCTAGTAGACCGCCATTTCTGGCCGTCTTCCTGATTGTATTGTCGATGTCGAATTCTTCATCAGCGCCAGTTCTTGCTAACTTGCGCAAGCGGCGGAGGGAAATTTTCATGCCACGCGTGCCCAGTTCGACGTTGTCGTCGTAAGCCTTGTAGTCGCGTTTATCCCATCGGCGCTTACCGCGTTTTTTCTTACCCTTGCGGTCGTTACCCTCTTCACCGCGACCGTTCTCGCCCTTGCCTTCCTTATCTTTCTCTTTACCCTCTCCCTTCGCGGCTTCTTCAACCTGACGCTTAAACTCCTCAATCAACTTCTCTAAACCACCCAGAGATTTGATCTTGGCTAATTCTTCGGGAGTGAGGGATTTCTCGAATTCGCGACGCAGATACTCATCAGGAATCATCGAAGCGATCATGCTTGATAAGTCTTCCAAACCCTTAAAGTATTCGCTAAATGCCCTGTCAAACTTATCGTAGTGTCGCTCATCCTTTACCATCGCCATTCGACTGAGGTAATAGAATTCGTCAACATCTGCGTACACTAACCCTTTCTTCAAAACTTCGAGCAAGTGCAATAATTCTGTAATGGAAACTGGAATACGTGCATTCCGAAGCGCCATAAAAAAATTGATGAGCATTTTTGACTAACCTATATTCTTTAAACCGTGCGCCAACCGTGGCTGGCGCGGGGTAAATGATTTCACGGACACAACGTCGCGTTTAATCTTTCAAAAACAATTTGCTTTTACTATCAGGAACCGCCGGAACTGCCACCACCGCTTTGACGACGATTCATAAACGCCAGTCGTTCAAGCAATTGAACATCCTGTTCGTTCTTCACTAGCGCGCCATAAAGCGGGGGTATTGCTTTCGAGGTATCGCGATTTCGCAGAATTTCCTCGGGAATGTCGTCCGCCATCAACAGCTTTAACCAATCGATTAATTCGGAAGTTGAAGGCTTTTTCTTCAGACCCGGTACCTTACGCACGTCGAAGAAAATTTCCATTGCCTCTTTCACAAGATCCTGTTTGATGCTCGGATAATGAACGTCAACGATCTGTTGCATCGTTTCCCTGTCAGGGAACTGTATATAGTGGAAGAAACATCGACGCAGAAACGCGTCTGGCAATTCTTTCTCATTGTTACTCGTGATCAAAATCACTGGTCGATTTTTCGCAACGACTGATTCGCCTGTTTCATAAACGTGAAACTGCATTTTATCTAGCTCGAGCAACAAGTCATTCGGGAATTCAATGTCTGCCTTGTCTATTTCATCAATCAGCAAAACGACTTTTTTGTCTGCCGCAAAGGCTTCCCACAATTTCCCTTTCGCAATGTAATTATTGATGTCGTGAACACGCTCGTCGCCCAACTGGGAGTCTCGCAGGCGCGAGACCGCGTCATATTCGTAAAGCCCCTGTTGTGCTCGCGTTGTTGACTTCACGTGCCAAGAGATAAGCTCCATGTCCAAGGATTCGGCAATTTCCTCCGCAAGCATGGTTTTACCCGTGCCAGGTTCGCCCTTGATTAACAGGGGTCTTTCGAGTTGCACAGCTGCATTAACAGCCATTTGTAATTCATCTGTCGCAATGTATGTGGCAGTACTAGAAAATTTCATATTTTTTTAACCAAGAAGATAAACAGAAACTGAACCATCCAACTAAATAGCGGATATCGAACCTCTACTGTAATTTGCCCAACAGGAGTAATCAAGGCCTGAGGAGACGGTTGTCGACGGGAAGGGAGTTTGAACCGGAGGAAACGATCTTTATTCATCAGCCTGATGAAGCCCCATTGGTGAGAGTTTGAGAACTCGACACCAAGCTGACCTGATACCCTGCCCTGCTCGATCCAATTCGCGTTACCGCCTTAACATCACTGCCAAATCAACACCAAAGTCTTACCCGTTGCTTCAATGCTTGGTTTCAGCTGTATGGCAATTCGGATCGATCTCGAGCAATCGAGCTCGCCGAAAAGCGCTGACTTGTCGGCTTTGTGGTGCGCAGTTAAAACTCGCGAAGGTGAAATGGCGAAGTCTAGATGTGCTGTCGACGTCGACCGATGTAGAGCCTTACTGCCAACACAAGCAGTACGAAAAAAGAAGAAAACATTAATGCGACACCGCCATGGAGGCCGCTTTCCGCTCCCTCGAGCAATAAGTCCATCGCCAATATCAGAAAAGCGGGCGCGTAGATTCGAATCTCATCGCCGGTATACCAAGGCGTAAAAATCAGCACTAATACAATACCTCGGAGCAAGTCCTGCCAACCCCGATTTTGAATGCCCGACGTCAACTTCCACCAAACCCACGAGCAGCCGAGCCCCGAAAGAAAATAAACAGACCAAGCAATGATATATTCTAAGCTAGTGGGATCATTCTGAGGCATTGTTTTCTACTCTTGCCCTATCCAATCGATAATGTAGTCTTCATAAGCGTCTTCAGGTACGTGAAGCTCACTCACCGTTTTGTCGACCACCGATATACCGGCCTCGTGCACTGAATGGCGCGAACCAGAAATAAGAGGATGCCAATCGGCGAGCTTACCGCCTTCTGCCAAAACTCGGTAGGCGCAGGTATTGGGCAGCCATTTAAAATCCGAGACCCGATCGGTAGTCAGCAAAACACAATCCGGCACATTTCTGTTTCTGGCCAAATAATCGCCGCACCTGCAGGTATCGAGATCGAGATATCGGCAAACGACAGAGGTGTAGTGAACCTCGTTAGTGTCTATGTCTTCAAGCTTGTGCAAACAACAACGTGCACATCCGTCGCATAGCGATTCCCATTCGGTTTTTGACATTTCTGAAAGCGTTTTGGTTTCCCAGAAAGGCGCCTCTGTATCGACACGACTCATGCTGGTTTACTCAATACGTTGCTAGCCAGGTCACACTTCATGTCGCTGGTGAAACACTCGGCGCAATCACCGGCGGCAACTGGAGGTGATAGCCCTGTTCAGTCAGGTTATGAATAACCTTTTGCGTGTCTTCCTTAGCCAGTTTTCGCTCCGGCGTAAGTTTAAATGACAGCGCATGCTCCGGCGTGCCAAAGGTGCCGAGCAATTCCTCGGGAACGCGGCTCAACCCTTCGCTTTTGGCAACATAAAGATAAATATCTGGCTTCTTGCTGCTACGATAAACGTCACACAAAATCATAGTTACCTCGTTAACTCTCTCGCTACTTGCAAAAGCGCATCACCGATAACTGGCTTGCGCCAGCCACGTAAATCAGCGGGCAAGCTGTGCTCCCCATTATTATGCATGGGGGACCGCAATATATATTCCAAGTGCCTTTTCTTTGCGAGCATTTCGGACGAAATAGCATAAGCTTCGGCGGTATCTTCCACCTTCGCTCGCAAAGATTTTAGACTTTTTTTATCGATCGGTGATTTTTGCAAACCCGCATAGGCCGCGTTGACATCGCTTGGATTCGCCAGAGCCTCAGCAATAACATCTACAATTTGTTCGCCATACTTACGTAACTGTTTTGAGGTTAGTTCAGCCACTCGCTGACACTCTTCGGGCTTACTTGGCTGACGAGTCGCTAAAGCCAACAACGATTTTTCGTCGACAACACGATTGCGGGGTAAATTAGACGCTCTTGCCAGGGTTTCCCGCCACGCACACAAAGACTGGAGTACACCCAAGGATTGTTTGTTCAACTTACCTGCACCGCGAACCTTAACAAAATATTCGCTGGGCGCGATAGTTGTGGCTAGACCCTGACCGAGGGACTGACACTCTTCTTGCATCCAAATGAGGCGCTCAGCGCTTTGGAGTAATTCAAGTTGTTTCTTATAAACGTCCAACAAGTGAATAACGTCAAGCGCGGCATAGTCGAGTTGAGATTGCGTTAAAGGCCTTTGCAACCAGTCGGAGCGCGTTTCATCCTTGGATATTTCAAGATTTAAATACTCAAGGACCAGTTTTTGATAACTCAGGGAAAACCCTACACCAAGAATAGCCGCGGCCGTCTGGGTATCAAAGACAGGTTCCGGTACGACGCCGAGCCCGTGCTGAAATACTTCAATATCTTCAGAGCAAGCGTGAAACACCTTGGTGATTTTATCGTTCGTTAAAAGCCCAGCTAGTGGCGAGAGATCCTCGACTTCAAGCGGATCAATAATGAAGCACTCACTGCCATCGTAAATCTGAATTAACCCAACAATGGGATAATAGGTGTTAAATCTTGCGAATTCGGTATCGATTGAGATCACGTCAACGTCGTTAAGTCTGGTCACGAGACCCGCCAATTCGACAGCCGACCCGATCATCGTGAAATCTACACTCATACTATTTGTTTTCTTCCTTCCAATGCGTGAACAAGCGTGCCACCGTCCAAGTACTCAAGATCGCCACCAAAGGGGATGCCCTGAGCCAATCTCGTCACGGCCACGTTTGTTGGCTTCAACATTTCACTAATGTAATGGCAGGTCGCTTCACCTTCGACTGTTGACCCAATAGCAAGGATGACTTCAGCGATACCTTGCTCGCATCTCGACTTAAGCAATTCAAGCCCGAGTTCAGCAGGCCCAACCCCATCAAGCGGCGATAACGTCCCCATTAGCACAAAGTATCGGCCTTTAAAGCCACCCGTCATTTCCAGCGCGATCACGTCCGCCGGACTTTCAACCACGCATAGCGTGTCTGATTGCCTGGTCGGATGACGACAGAGTTGGCAAACTTCGTGTTCCGTCAGGTCACGGCACTGACTGCATCTTGAAACCTTATTCAGCGTCGTTGTCAGTTGTTCTGCGAGTTTTAAACCACCCGCCTGATCCCGCTGCAAAAGATGATATACCATGCGCTGTGCTGTTTTCGGCCCAACGCCGGGGAGACAGCGGAAAGCTTCAATCAACTGGTCTATTAAAGAGTCCGTGTTCACCTGTGCACCTAGGAAAAGGGGAACTTAAAGCCCGGCGGCATGGAAATACCAGACGTCAAGTCCGACATACCTTCCTTTTGGCTGTTTTCTATCTTGCGCACAGCATCGTTCACCGCGGCCGCAATGAGATCCTCGAGAATCTGCTTGTCCTCGCTCATGAGACTATCGTCGATATTCACCTTACGGACATCGTGACGACCTGTCATCACCACCTCGAGAAGACCACCACCAGACTGGCCAGTGACCTCCTTATTCGCAATCTCGTTTTGCATAGATTGCATTTTTTCCTGCATTTGCTGGGCTTGTTTCATCAAGTCGCCCAAACCACCTTTCATACTCATTTTCCTCTCCGGTTTATATCGCCACCGACTATCCTAATTTTCTTGCCATCAATGCTTAGTGTGCGTCTCGCGCTTTCGCAACGATACTTTCTTGCACCAAAGTGCCGTCGAAGCTTTGTATCAGCTCCTGAACATTTTCATCGTTTTCTATTGATACTTTTGCGCGTGCTAACGCCTCATCGGCGTGACGCTGCGCCGCCTCCGCTGGCGACTCACCATGACTCTGACCAATCTCAATCTTTACCGCGATGGTATGACCCAGGTAAGTTGACAGTGCCATGGCGATGCGTACTTCGTGGGTTTTATTCCACATACTTGCGTGGTGTTGATTCAAGATCAAACAACAGGTACCCGCGTCGCCGTCGGCATCACCAATGGTGCAATTCGCCGCAAGCGTCTGGGTAACACCGGATAAACCAAGATCAGGGAATATCTTCAACCATTGATCCTGCGTTATTTCCTCTCCTGCCTGATCTGATAGTTTTAGCGCGGTTGCATCTTTGCTCGATTGCCCCTCGCCCAAACCACTCGTGTCTAAGCTAACCTCAAGCTTCGCCGCCGGTGGCGGCTCCACGACTTCCTGCTGCTTTTTTTCTCCATGCGGAACACTTTCGAGTTTGGATTGCTGAACGCTGACTGCTGCACTTTCTTGATCCGAAGGTTTCGTTGACTCGTTTGCTGGCTGCTCTTCGGTTATCGCCGGGACACGCGGTGTTGTATTGTCTTTTTCAAGCAATGCGCGGATTGAGCTAGTCTGAGATGCCTGCGCACCCGTCTCTTGAGACGCTGCAGCACCTGTCGACTCTGCTTGGTCTCCAGCCATCGGCTGTGGCTGCTCTGTGTCGGCAGGGGATTTATTTTTATCGGGCGGCACGTTGGGGATAAATGAAAGCATGCGTAATAAGGTCATTTCAAAACCGCTGCGCTGATCTGGCGCAAACGGCAGATCTTTCTGACCTAGCAAGCCTATTTGATAATACAACTGGATGTCTTCCGGCGAAATCTGTTGAGCAAGTGCCATCACAACATCTTTGTCACCCTGACTGTTATCAATGCCTTCTGGCACTGCCTGAGCCACTGCCACGCGGTGTACCACAGCAAGAAACTCACTCAGCAATGCCCTGTAGTCTGGTGAAAACTCGGCTAGGTGCTCGATTCGATCGAGCAGTTGTTTGCCATCGTGCTCAATCAGGGCATTAATTAACCGATAGACCTCACCGCGATCAATGGAACCCAACATTGTTTTGACTTCTGTTTCGCTAATCTGATTTTCGCCGAACGAGATAGCTTGATCAGTCAAACTCAACGCATCGCGCATACTGCCGTCCGCCGCCCTACCAAGATGCCAGAGTGCCGCATCTTCGTAGCCAATCGCTTCTTTTTGCAAAATCTCCTGAAGATAAGAAACAACCCGCTCGGGTGACAAATTCTTAAGGTTAAATTGCAGACATCGAGAAAGTACTGTTACCGGTAACTTTTTTGGGTCGGTCGTTGCCAGCAGGAATTTGACATGTTCCGGAGGCTCTTCAAGCGTCTTCAATAGCGCGTTGAAGCTATGATTTGAAAACATGTGCACTTCGTCGATCAGATATATCTTAAATCTGCTTCGCGTTGGCATGTACTGAACGTTGTCGAGTAACTCCCTGGTTTCCTCAACCCGCGTACGCGAGGCTGCATCGACTTCGATCAGGTCTACACTTCTACCTTCGGCAATTTCCAGACAGGAACCACAAGTGCCACAGGGCGTTGCGGTCACACCGTTGTCGCAATTCAGGCATTTTGCGAGAATTCTGGCAATCGTCGTTTTACCCACTCCCCGGGTACCAGTGAACAGGTAAGCATGGTGCAGTCGGTTAGTCTCGAGAGAATTGATCAGCGCTCGCAACACATGTTCCTGGCCCGCAAGTTCAGCAAAACTCGCCGGGCGGTATTTTCGCGCAAGTACTTGATAACTCATGTCACAAAACTCCCCCTGACACGCTTCGCTCAGCCATCTATTTGACTATAACTGGATTAACTTTACAGAAACCGAGGCTTCCGTAGCCGATTGTACGTAGTATTGCCCCTAACTTCACGAATAGTCTTCATGAGGGCTTAATTTCTTCACTTCACCCTCGGGGACTTTTTCCATTAAGCTTTACCGCACGGGTTAACTGCTTCAGCAGCTCTGAACAAAAAAGCCAAACCAAAGGGAGAAAAGACATATGGCTGGCACTATTCGCATCGGTCACCGTGGCGCATGTGGCTATGCTCCGGAAAACACGCTTGCTTCGTTTCAGCGGGCAATTGACATGGGATGCGCGTGGATCGAACTCGATGTACATTACGTCGACAACGAACTCATTGTGATACACGACGCGAGACTGGACAGAACGACCAACGGGAAAGGCAAGATTTACGATTTAAGCCTTGAGGAAATTCAATCCTACGATGCTGGTGAGGGCCAACATATCCCCACACTGACCGAGGTGCTAGATCTGGTTGATCGGCGCGTAGGAGTTAACATTGAACTTAAGGGCCTAGCGACTGCTGCGCCGGTAGACCAATTACTCACGCGTTACTGTGCCGCTGGTTGGCGCCCCGAACATTTTCAGGTGTCTTCTTTCAATCATGACGAATTGGCGAACTGCGATGCGAAGTGGCACCGAGGCGCTTTGTTCCACAAGGCCGTCGCCGACTATTTCGAGATCACCTCTCGGCTAAGTGCCTATTCTATCAATCTAGAAAAATCACTCGTGACAGAAAAACTGGTCGATAAGGCGCATGATCATGGCTTAAAAGTATTTGTGTACACGGTTAATGAACTCGATGAAATCCAGCGGCTGATTGATTTGAATGTCGATGGCATTATCACCAACTATCCCGATCGGGTTCCAGATCAGTCGTTCGAATGACTGAAACCGTTCAGGTCGAACCCGCAGGCATTGCGCATCGCGAACTTATGCAAAACCTGCTTCAACTTTATCTCTACGATTTTTCAGAGTACGTTGCGATTGCTCGAAACAAAGATGGTCTGTTCATTTATCCATATCTTGACCATTACTGGCGCGAACCTGATCGCTTTCCATTTTTGATATCCGTCGCTGGGGAACATGCTGGATTTGCATTGATTCGTGAAGAGATTAACCCTAGAACAAACGAAACCTCATATGAGATCGCAGAGTTTTTTGTGATGAAAAAATTCAGGCGCCAGCACGTCGGAATCAAGGCCACGCTTTTACTCGTGAGCAAGCTATCGGGCAGCTGGGTTGTGCGAGTACTTGAGAACAACAAGCCAGCGCTCCACTTTTGGCAACACACCCTCCGAAATTTCAGTCCATCTAAAATAAAGCTTCAATCTTCTGCTGGTTACGAGTTCCGGTTCAGCAATAATCGCAGCGGGGGCTAGCCTTGGCGACCAGCAAGATTGTCGATTTCTTTACTCAACGAATACTTGTCGTCGGTCACGATGCGTTCAAGCACCTCAATTCTCGCAACCGCATCTTCTAATAACCGCTCGCTTTCTAAGAGGTCTGTTTCGAGCATATTTACCTGCTCCACGAGATTTTTCGACCCCGACGCCGCCTTGCTGGCTTTGATGATTCTAATAACCCCTTCAAAGCTGATTGCAACGACCGCTATCACCATACCGGCGAGCCAATAACTACCCATGTTCTTCACTCCGCACCTTGGATTTTGTTTTTCTTCGCTTGCGACTTAGTTTGCCCGAGCCAGATATATTGCGCACCACATCTGGATATCCGTCGTAAGTCACATTACCACTCCCTGTTATTTGCACCTGTAAATCCTCACTGACAGAAAGTCTTGCATCACCCGAGCCGGCTATTTTAACGACAGCGAAGTCGCTTACCAGTGCATCAGCATGATACTTGCCTGACCCGTTGAGCTGAATTGTTTGCAATTCAACATCGCCAGCAATACGCGCCTTACCAGATCCGTTTATTTTAATTTGCAACTTATCGGCAGTCAGGTTCCCCATCGAGATATTGCCACTACCGCTGACTTGCACACACAATAAGTCTACGTCTAAGTCTGGTATGTCGATATTGCCGCTACCGGTAGCCACTATTTTTTGCAAATCGTTCAGTTTCAATTCGTAGGAAATCTGTTGCCGCAAAACGCCCAACTCAAATATTGAGTCAGAGTAATAGCCTAACTGCAACACACCGTCTACGACTTCCGAACGGATCTTTGCCAAGTAGGATTCTGGACCGTGAATAATCAGTGACTGACTTTCAGCTTGAGATACGGTCAGGTTTCCAGGCCCTTTAAAACGAAGGGCGTTGCATTGCTGAATTTCACGTTTCTGGAAAATCACGCGTCTTCTCCAGAAATTTTCTTAAACTCTCTCTGCAACTCAAATTTACTTGAAGTTACGTAGGCTTCCATTGTTCGCACACGATTTTCTATATCAACGAACTTTTGTCGTGCAGCGCTAAACGCCTCGGCATTCGTTAAATTAGATTTAGTGCGTTTTTTTCTCGACTGCGATCCACCACGCCGTTTTATTTCTCCGCCGTTTGAATCGTCATGCACATGGAAATCCTCGTACCTTTCTGACGCCTTTCTGTAATAGGGTTTTTCATCCATGATAAAATAGAAAAAGAAATAGCCTGGCACTGTTAGGCTGGGGATAAATATTAAGCCTATCACCGCTGCCAACCTTACCTGCCATGTTTCTAGGCTCCAGTAATCCGCAAAACCCGCGCAGACCCCGCACACTTTCTTTTGATCTTTATCGCGGTACAAACCGCGATTAGAAATGACCTTACTGCGCACAGACTTCTTCCAAGCGGACACTTTCTTGCGACGTCGACTGCTTCGACCTCGGGTATTAACATCATCGTGACGTCTATTTCGTTTTGACCTTGCGCCTGTTCTTGTCTGATGCGAGTTCAAGTCGTCGCGGGATGTCGATCGATTGCCTGCTGCAAAATCATCTTCCAATTCATCATCGTGATGAGAATATCGTTCCTGATCTCTTCTATTTTGGGCCGTTTTCTCGAACAACTTCGATGATTGCTCGTCCACCCAATCTTCAGCCTGGCGAGTCCATTTCTCGGTAATCTGATCGACATAATCTTCGATTGAGTCTTCCAATTCACGCTCTCGTGGACCTCTTCTTCGATTAGCCCGCCGGGCTAAATCTTCCGCTCTTTCGGCAGCAGCCGAGGCATTATCAGCTTTTCTTCGCGCTCGTTCTTCCGCGCGATCGGCAAGCCTTCTGGCGCGCCTAGCTAACTTTTCAGCTTCTCGTTGTTCTTTTTCGGACTTGCTCACTCTGCCCACCCCTTTTCTCGCCCGGTATTGCTGGTTATGTTTGCTTTCGTTGTCACACGCTATTGCTAAGCCAAATGAGACCCGGCGCTAAGTGCCGTGATTTTCTCTCCAATCCGGGCTCTCAACATCCAGGATAGCTTCAAGTGTTTCAATTCTTACCGCCATGTTGTTGGCAACTTCTACCATCTCGTCAAGCTCAAGGCGTTCACTAGATGACAAGCCGCCGGCTGTTTTGCCTTTTGCTTTGTAATGTAAAATTATCCAGATAGGCGCCACGACTACCAGAAATACGATGATGGGTGCTGTAAAAAATTCCATTGCGCTGGATTCCATAAAGTTAATCGACGTCAGATCGGTTTGAGGGTCCGATTCTGCCTAAACCTCCCCCTCTGAGCGCTTCGATTGTGGGCTACTGTCATTTGTGCTGCCCGTTTCTGCGTGTTCGGTATTCGAGCCGCCTCCAAGCCTCGCTTTTAATTTTGCGAGCTCTTCATCAACTTTCTCATCAGACTCCAGATCAGAAATTTCATCGGCTAATGAACGTTGACCGAGATCATATGCCTCAACCTCGCCTTCCATGTCGTCAATTTTTCTTTCATAGCGTTCGAACTTATTCATTGCTTCGTCGATATTGACCTCATGAATCTGACGCTTAACGCCCATTCTCGTTTTGGCTGTCTTACCGCGCATCACCAATGCTTTTTGACGGACTCTGGCATCGCTCAATTTTTGCTGAAGTTGCGCAATGTCTGCAGACAATTTTTGTAAATTCATGTCGATTTGCTCAAGATCAGCGTTTATTGCCTCCACCGACTCGAGCGCTTCAGTTTTCTCTTTGAGCGCAGCCCTCGCGAGATCTTCTCTACCTTTCGATAAAGCGACCTCGGCTTTCTTCTCCCAATCTGCGGCTTCTTTGCTGTACCGGCCTGAGCGCCTTCCAATTTCCTTTTTATCAGCAATTAATTTCGCTGACTGGGTTCTAACCTCGACCAGCGTTTCTTCCATTTCCTGAATAATCAGTCGAACCATCTTTTCGGGATCTTCTGCTTTGTCCAGAATCGAGTTGATATTCGCGTTAATTATGTCTGTAAATCTGGAAAAGATTCCCATGATGTTCACCTCTTGTTGCCTGAATTTGGATATTCAGCCCGATTTCTTGCTGCTGATCTGTCCATGTTTCCGCGATACTGATGTCGATCTTAAAACGTCAAGCGACCTCGCTTACGTTTACTATTCCACAATCTGTGCCAACATTCGGATTTAGCCCCGAATGCTTTTAGGTGATTGTTATTATTGAGTTTTTTAATACAAAGCGAATTCGTGTATGATGCCAAGCATAAATAAGAAGCTTATGATTTAGCGAAAATGGCTATTTATTAGCTAATTTATCAATTTTTGACTGAGATTCGGCATACATGTCAAACAACACACATTCCGAGCGCCTTCTTGGGGAATCCCCAGCTTTTCTAGAAATTCTTGATCGCGTTTCCCAGATTGCTCCATTAAGCAAACCGGTGCTGATTGTCGGAGAGCGAGGTACAGGTAAGGAACTGATCGCGTCTCGTTTGCACTTTCTTTCGCAGCGCTGGGATCAGGAATACATCAAAATGAACTGCGCGGCCATTAGCGAGACCTTGCTTGAAACAGAGCTTTTTGGCCACGAGGCCGGCGCATTCACTGGCGCCCAAAAACTCCATAAAGGCCGATTCGAGCGCGCCCATAGAGGCACACTATTTCTTGACGAGCTCGCCACCACATCTCCACTTGTTCAGGAAAAATTACTCAGAATCATCGAATACGGCGAATACGAACGCGTTGGCGGCAATAAAACCTTGTACACCGATGTACGGCTTGTTGCCGCAACCAACGAAGACCTGCCCGCACTGGCTAGACAGGGTAAATTCAGAGAAGACCTGCTGGATCGACTGGCATTCGATGTCATCACTTTGCCTCCCTTGCGTGCACGAGCAGAGGATATTCCGATATTAGCGGAGCAATTCGCGGTATCGATGTCGTCGGATCTGGGACGTGAGTATTTTCCGGGGTTTTCTATCGCTGGCAGAAAAGTGTTAAGAAGTTACCATTGGCCAGGCAACGTTCGCGAACTCAAAAATGTTGTTGAACGCAGCGTTTACCGGAGCCAAGACCCCGATTCTCCGGTTGACCTGATATCACTTGATCCCTTTGACTCACCCTACCGTCTTGCACAACCTAGCGAGGTGGTTAGTGTGCCTGAGTCGGATGATAAAGCGGCTGGTCTTGGGTCGGTCGTACCCCCGATCACGGCGATCAATGAGTTTCCGCTCGACTTCAGAAAATCTGTGCAGGACTACGAAATTAGCCTCATTAAAAACGCATTAGCAGCCAGTCAGTTTAATCAAAAGAAAACTGCCGAAGCCCTTGGCGTGACTTACCATCAACTGCGTGGTTATTTGAAAAAGTATGATCTGCTGGAGGCGGACTAGCGCTCTGTCAAAAGTAGCTCTCCAGCATTCTGACTAGACGCTTCAGCCTTCTTAGCAACCGTGATGGCCATGACTTTTGCGGAGTGCCATAGTCCATCTCTGATTCCCAGTTTGATTGATAAATCACTCCCATAAAGTTATCGGCTACAAGCTGCTCGTTTTCACCCATCCGCTTTAGAAAATAGTATTGCCAGTCATGGTGATAAACACGGAAGTAGGGTTCGATGGGATGGATTGGTATCGCTTTCCAAGCAAGTAGAGCTTCTCCGTACCAGTGGTATTCTCCCACGCCACGCGCGACTACGTCCCAAAGGGTCTGCCCTCTATTTGCTAACATTTCTGTCTCTAACGATTGCCAGACTTTCCTCGACCAAAGAAATGGCGAAGGCATAAATGAGTAGTTAGGGCCATTTCTGGGGAAAATCTTTCTGACCGCGTTCAGCTCTTCAAAATAGTCAGACAAAAACCGATGTTTGCCACGATTTTTTGCAACCTGAAGCAATTCTTTATTTTCATGAAAGACAGTGTAAGGCGTGCCTGAGGGATGAATAAAATCAGACCGATAAAAATCACGGAGGAAGCGACTGTCAGAATCGATACAAAGATAGTTCTCAGCATGCCCGAGGCGCCAAAACTCGGCTTTGATAATACCTTGCGCGACATAGGGCTGCGTCGTGGCGACCACTTCAGCACAGGCCATGTTGTTTGACTTAATAATTTCCTCATCACTCACCCACTGGTAATCAAATCCAGTTCCTATCACCGACGCTAGCAGTTCAAAATCGTCTGCAGGGGTTGAGATGAAAACAGGTATGCCGTCTTTGTTGAATGTCTGAATACTTTCGAGCAACCTTCTCAGCCGCAAGAAATCCCTGTGGTAGCTTTTACAGAACAGGCATAAATCATGCATCAGAGATTTGTTCGCCCTGCTCAACCCGCGCAAGAATCTGGCTCACAGCATCATTGACCGAGATAGGCTCACCTTCAAAGCTTTTCAAGCTGCTTTTTTGCCAGTCGCGCCACAATGTTTCGAACGTCTCCAAAATAGAGTCGGCATCGTGAGTGTGACAAATATAACTATTATGATTAACCAATAATTCATCAAGAAACCGGTTTCGGTTAGTAACGGCAACAACCGGTCTTCGCGCCCAAAAATACTCATATAGCTTTGAAGGAATATATTCAGCACACCATTCGTAGTCACCATGCAACAACAGCAGCACATCGGCCTCGTACATTTTTTCTATCACGCGTTCGCGACCCGACTTTCCGGTCAGAGGGTCTGACTCCAAACGGCCGTGATTGACGATAATTTCGGGCAGATTCAGTTGCTCCAGCACCCCTCTTGCGGCCGCGTCAATGTCCGAGCCATATATATGAATCCTAATGACACTTTTCGCTTTTGGATGATTAGCGAAAAATGTCTCAAGCGATGTCAAAACCGGTGCTAGTGATCGATCGTTAGTCAACGAGCCAAAATGGCACAAGTTCAGAGTATCGCTGTACTCATGAACATGATGGCACACCGGAGGCTCTGCACCGGGTAAGACAACAAACCCTTTCTCTGCAAGTTTGGGGTTTCTCAATTTCGCATAGTTCAGTGCGTCATCAGTAAACCACCAAACGTGGTCTGCCTCGCGACATATGGTTTGCTCAACGCGCTGTAAGAATCGATCTTTCCTCGATGACCGAGGTCGCTTTCCGTCATCGGTTGGATCATCGCGAATCACCATAGGGTCGTGAATCTCGGCAATCCAGGTCACGCCTGTTTTGCGCTTCAACATGGCTGCCGCCTGATGTGCTGACCAAGCGCCGCCGGAAGAATAGACAACCTCATAATCGTTTTCCGCAAGCAGACGACGGCCTTTGTGGTAGGCGGATAAGGTCCATGAGGAATGGTGCGTTAGTCCAAAAGCCAGCCGTTCGACAATGATGAACGGCAATAACAGAATTGATACAACAAGCGTACTCAATCGATACCACCACCCGCGACCGAATTTTTTTGCGACAAGATGGCGGAAGTCAAACCTCAAGCCCGAAGGTCCCCAGGGCAACAATTGGTGGTGTTCAATGTGGGTGTCTTTACGCCCTGTGACTGCACTCAACACAACCGGTGTGATACCTGCATCAATTAAATGGGAGATTTTATCAGTCACCGTCTGGCTCGCGGCTCGTCCGTCCATATTGAAACTATGAGACAAGATCAACCATCTTCGGTTTGTAGCTTTTTCACGCATTAGAATTTAACAACAGAAGGGGGGAAGTTCAGTTACTTTTGCTTTTTTGTAATTCAAGCAATTTTGCGTACTTACAAAAACTATTGAAGCAACCTATCGAGATATGAACGAAACCGGGAATACCATCGAGCAAACCCAGCCGCAAAAAATAAAACTTAAAAAATCTGACCAGAGGCGAAGCAAACAATTTCCATCCGCTAATGCGTTTGCCTTGTTCAAAAAGGTTTTGCGCCTGAAGCGTCGTATAGGTATTTTGCTTGGTAAGATAAGAGTCAATCCGTGCTTCAGTGAAGTGATCGAGGTCACCAATTAGCTGACCACTTTCGCCGGATAGCTGCATTTTTTCATGGACTGGATCTTCACTCCAGCGTGCCTGATTTCGATTGGCTAGTCGCAACAGCCAATCTGGATAGCCTTCACCATGCCGAAGCGCTTGACCCATAAAATAATTACATCGGTTGACTTTGTAACCACTCTTCTTTGCCAATCGGGTAGGCTCGGAAAACAGTGCCACTAACGACTGTTTCAGGCTCGGGGATACGCGCTCGTCTGCATCAATGCTGAATACCCAGTCATTGGCAGATTGGTCAAAACCGATCTGTTTTTGCCGACCGAAGCCTGGCCAGGCATTGTGGATGACGCGAGCACCCGCCTTTTCCGCGAGCTCGACGGTATCATCTGTACTGCCCGAGTCGATTACCAAAATCTCATCGAAGAAGCCGACGCTCTCAATACAAAGAGCAATATTATCGGCCTCATTGTAGGTAATGATCGTCGCTGTTGCTCGTATCTCGCCCATTCAACAAAATGCCAAAGTTTGTTTTTCTTTTATTGTAGCAAGTAAGTTCTGGTCCGGAAACTCGATTAATGCCTTACAGCACATCCAGAGCAATATTTTTTTGAAAATCGCATGCAAAAACATCGCAAACGACCGACTGCGACTGCCAAGAAAGGTTAAAAGCCCCACCAGATAAGACTATTGCTAAATCTCGCCTAAGGCCCGTCGTGCCTCGGCTAGCACCTTTTTGACTGACAACGAAGACATACATTGGTACTCACGCAAGCAAGCCTCCGGCTGGCAATCAGGTGAGCAAAGTGCATCACCTTTTACAATGGTCACCTGAGGCACTCTGGGGTGCCACCTGACAAGCTCCGTTGGTCCGAACAATGCGAGTAGTGGCACGCCCGTTGCGCTGGCCAGATGCATCGGACCACTGTCATTTCCGATATAGAGTCTTGCATGCTGCAACAACGTCACCAGTTGCACGAGGGACAACCTATTGTGACCATTAATGATTTTGTGCCGGTGCTTGCTATGCACAAACATTTGTTCAATGCGGCCGCGTTCACCTGCTCCGGCACCCACTACGATGACCGTCATGCCCTGCTCAACCAGCGCATCGGCTAAATTAGCAAACTTTCCAATATCCCATTGCTTGTAGTCCTTCGTTGCACAAACATGCAGCACTACGATGCGGTTTAACGACTCGTTTTTACCATCTGTACCAACAGGCAGACTGAGCAATTTGGCAATGTGTTCAAGACTGCCAAATGGTGGAAACTGATAGTAGTCCTGTGATCGCGGTTTCAGGCCCAGCGTGCCGATCATTATCGTGAAGTCGTCAAAGCAGTGCTGAGTCGGCTGGTCCATTTCGATTAACTCAGTATAGATCTTGCGGCGTTTATTCTTATTGAAAGCGGGTCCCGGCTTTTGGATTGCACGCGCCAATCGCATGAGTCTGGCTGAGACCACCGTGCCGTCCATGTCCAGTGCACGATCATACTCGTTCGAGCGCAACGACCTAGCAAATTCCAAATAGATTAGAATCCTCGATAAAGGCGCATTCTCATGCAATCGTTTTCGGGGATAAAATATGAATCGGGACTCACCAGGAAAGGCACAATCGAGCAAATCTCTAAAACTGTCATCCACCAAGATGCTGAGCTCATCGTTATTGTGCGCTGCCAGAATGGCCTCTATGGCGCGCAGCGCGATAACCATATTGCCAAGAAACTTGGTGGGATAAACGATGAGTTGTTTCAAAGTCAGTGTCTAAGGTCTGTGGAAGACAGCGCTAACTATATCTCGATTGCGTCGAATTCGGTACCATCCCCCCTGTGAACAATTAGCCGGTCGTAACCTAGCAAAAACAATGATCAAGTTGCTCAAAACTCCCGCATTCTTGCACCCCCGTTACTGGTTAACCTGGTTTGGCCTACTCGCTTTTCGTGTCGTCGTCATGTTGCCACACACAGCTAGGACCCGGGTTGGCGAAGCACTCGGCGCCCTGACTTGGCACCTTGCCAGACGGCGACGACAAATTGTCGAGGTGAACCTTCAACTTTGCTTTCCTGAAAAATCCGCCGAAGAATTGGCCCAGCTGACTAAAAAAACATTCAAGTCAGGCGGCATCAGTATGATTGAAACAGGACTCGCGTGGCTAAGAGGGCCTGACAGTATTCTGGAAAGAGTTGAATTTGAGGGTCTGGACGAATTACGAGAGGCACACGCCAAAGGTAAAGGCGTTATATTAATGGGTATGCACCTCTCAACGCTTGATATTTGCGGCGCCGCCTTGGGGCGCCATGTACCTTTTGACGTCATGTACAGACGCAACAAGAACTTAATGTTGGAGGCTGTAATGACGAATGGACGAGAACAGAACTTCCCGGAAGCAATCGAGCGCAATGACATTCGTCGAGTCATCCAAAACCTGAAAAGCGGGCATATTGTGTGGTACGGCCCCGATCAGGATTATGGCCGGAGAAATGCTATCTTCAGC
>CBFHOH010000033.1:0-246 GCA_965657335.1 Candidatus Azotimanducaceae bacterium | reverse complement strand
AATCACTGCCACTTCACGAATTGCAAAAATCACCGGCTCTCCTGTCGTATCGTTTAGTCACTTTCGACACGCTGAGACCGGAAAGTACAGCGTTCGAATCTCTCGCACACTAGAAAACTTTCCCTCAGACTCGGAGGAAAACGATGTGCAGCGCATCAACCAGCTGATTGAAGCGGCTGTTGTGAAAGCTCCGGAGCAATACTGGTGGTTTCATCGTCGGTTCAAGACGAGACCTAACGAGAATGA
>CBFHOH010000032.1:0-43416 GCA_965657335.1 Candidatus Azotimanducaceae bacterium | reverse complement strand
AATTTCACAGAGCAATTTGCTAGAACCGATGAGTTCCACCGTTTGGTAGAGCTGGGCTATATTGATATGCGTTATCCAGAAGACAATTTGCTAGGGGTGCGATACGAACCCTGGCATATAAAAGTTGCTTAAAACAAAACTAACGAGGTAGAAATGGAAGAAACAAGATGGTGGAGTAAGCTGCTTGCGACAAGCGGGGTAATATCCGTAATACTTTTGCTTGCAGCGCCGATGGGTTACAAATACGGTTCATCGCTTTTGATGTCCTCACTCGGCACTGTGATGCTTGCGTTTTTAGTTGCTGTGCTAGTTGTAATTGTTTCATTGGTGATGCTTTTGTATGTTAATAAACATCAGATGTTGCGGGACCGGAAGCTGTTGTTTATTGGGATAGCCGTCAGCATCTTGCCGATGGTGATGATTGTGCCAAATGTTCTTAAAGGTACATCAGTGCCGGCGATTCATGACATTACGACCGATACAAGCTCACCACCGGTTTTTCACGTAATCGTGAATCAACGACTCGTCGGTGCGAAGGAAGAGGCCATTGTCAATGATCTGACTTACGGGGCTGGTTTTGAAAATCCCAGCATGTTGGCAAAGTTGCAGCAAGAAGCCTATCCCGAGATTCAGACCCTCGAACTCAATTCGGATGTAATGAGCGTTGTCGCTGTAACGAGTAAAATACTTGAAGAAAGCGGTATGGAAGTCGTCAATATCGATCCGGAGCTGGGTATCGTCGAAGCAACTGCGACGACATTTTGGTTTGGTTTCAAAGACGATGTTGTCGTACGCATAAGGCCTACGCGTTCCGGTTCAAAGGTTGACGTAAGGTCAGTGTCTCGTGTTGGTCAGAGCGATTTAGGGGCTAACGCTGCGAGAATAATGGGTATTTTGACGGCGCTATCAAGCGCCCAAATATAGGCTGCTCAGCCATTCAGCTTGGAGGAAACAAGCGCGTTAACTTGTTTAGGGTTTGCTTTCCCCTGGGTTTCTTTCATTACCTGACCGACAAAAAAGCCCATGAGTTTGGTTTTCCCTGCTCGAAACTGCTCAACTTGTCCCGGATTGTCGGCAATGATCTTGTCGACAATGGCTTCCAGTTCGCCAGAATCAGATACTTGTTTCAGACCTGCTTTTTCAACGTATTCGTCAACGTCGTTAGCGATACCTTGCCACAAAGCTTCAAAAACTTGTTTGCCGATCTTACCGGATATGGTGTCATCGAGTATTCTTTGAATAAGCTTGCCAAGTTGTGCGGAGGAAAGGGGCGATTGACTGATCGCGATATCATCGCGGTTCAGTAGCCCCAACAATTCTACACGTATCCAGTTAGACGCAGGTTTTGGATCGCCGCAGATGGCAGTCACTTCTTCAAAGTAATTAGCCAGCTCAAGGTTTGACGACAGCAATGCGGCATCTACTTCGCTCAGCTTATATTGTTCAACAAACCTGCCAGTTCTCTGCGCTGGTAGCTCAGGCATTTCAGCTCTCACAGCATCGATATACGCATCGTCAATGACAATCGGCAGTAAATCGGGTTCAGGAAAGTAACGATAATCTGTGGCAGTTTCCTTGCTGCGCATAGAGCGTGTTTCGTTTTTGGCAGCATCGTAGAGTCTCGTTTCTTGAACGACTCTACCGCCGGATTCTAAAATTGCGATCTGGCGTTCGACTTCGAAGTTAATTGCCGCCTCGAGAAAACGAAAGGAGTTTACGTTTTTTGTCTCGGTTCGTGTGCCTAATTCTTGTTGACCATATTTCCTGATTGAGACATTTGCGTCACAGCGAAGGGAGCCCTCCGACATATTGCCATCGGAAACGCCAAGGTAGGTGACCAATTGATGTATATACCGCGCGTACGCAACGGCCTCTTCCGCTGAACGCATCTCAGGCTCAGATACAATCTCTAGCAGCGGCGTACCGGCGCGATTGAGATCAATACCTGTTTGATTGTGGTAGTTTTCGTGCAGGGATTTTCCCGCGTCTTCTTCCAAATGTGCACGGGTTACGTTGATGAGTTTGCTGCTGCCATCGTTGAGGACGATTTCGACTTGCCCCCCCATGACGATCGGCGATTCAAGTTGCGTGATCTGGTAACCCTTCGGTAGATCAGGATAAAAGTAGTTTTTGCGGTCAAATACGGATCGCTTGTTAATTTCGGCACCTATTCCGAGACCGAATGCGACGGCTTTTCGATATACGGCCGCGTTAACAACTGGCAGAACACCCGGCATGCCCAGATCAATGGCGCAGGCTTGGGTGTTAGGCTCTGCACCGAATTGGGTGCTTGCGCCGCTAAAAATTTTTGATTGGGTTGAGAGCTGGGTGTGAATTTCCAGTCCTATGACAACTTCCCACTCTTCTGAATGACTCATCGCTAGCTACCGCCTGTTTTGTCTGCGCCAGCTAAGGCTGGTGATTTCAAATGCCAATCGGTTGCTTGTTGAAACTGGTGCGCGGCATTTAATATTTTTGCTTCCGAATGGTATGGCCCTATTAATTGCATACCAACGGGTAATCCATGTGCCATACCCGCAGGTACAGAAATAGCGGGTAATCCTGCGAGGTTGACAGAAATAGTGTAGATATCCTCAAGGTACATAGAAACGGGATCGTTAGATTTCTCGCCGATCTTGAAGGCCGGAGACGGTGTGGTCGGGCCTAAAATGAGATCTACATCGTTGAAAACTTGCAGAAAATCATCTTTGATGAGTCGCCGGATTTGCTGGGCTTTTCGGTAATAGGCATCGTAGTAGCCCGCCGATAATGCGAACGTGCCGGCCATTATCCTGCTTTTGACCTCGTCGCCGAAGCCCTCCGATCGGCTGCGCTTGATAAGATCTGAGATATCTACCGGGTCTTCACATCGATGTCCAAATCTCACACCATCGTACCGTGACAGGTTCGCGGAACATTCAGCCGGGGCGATGACATAGTAGGCTGGAACCGCATGTTTTGTGTTGGGTAAACTAATTTCGCTGATCTCGGCGCCGAGTTTTTCCAGTTCTTTTACAGCGTTTTGGATCGCCGCTTCTATATCTCGGTCGAGCCCGTCAGCGAAGTATTCCTTGCAGACGCCAACTCTCAACCCCTCAATGGAGTCGTTAATATTTGCGCTGTAGTTTGGCACGGGTTGTTTAATGCTGGTCGAATCTTTCGGATCATATCCAGCCATTGTTTCTAGCATGATGGCGGCGTCTTCGGCGGTCCGGGTAATTGGGCCGGCTTGATCGAGGCTGGAAGCGAACGCAATGATGCCGTAGCGAGAGATTCGTCCATAGGTTGGTTTAAGCCCAGTAACACCACAAAATGCCGCGGGTTGTCGAATAGAACCGCCGGTATCGGTGCCTGTCGCGGCGGCGCAAAAGCCAGCCGAAACCGCAGCGGCCGATCCGCCTGATGATCCACCTGGAACGCGAGCCAAATCCCACGGGTTTTGCGCATTGCCATATGCGCTGTGTTCATTTGACGAACCCATCGCAAACTCGTCCATGTTCGCTTTACCAATATTTATAGTGCCTGCGGCGTTCAGGTTTTCAATCACTGTCGCGTCATAGGGAGAGACAAAATTGTCCAGCATCTTTGAGCCCGCTGTCGTTCTTTGTCCCTTCGTGCAGAAAATATCTTTGTGGGCGATAGGGATACCCAGCAGTGCGCCACTGCTCCCTGCTTTTCTCTTTTCGTCAGATTGTTGCGCGAGTGCGATTGCCTGTTCAGGAAATGTTGAAATAAAGCTGTTCAGGTTTGGCTCGTGTCGCTCGATCCTCTCTAGAAAATGACAGGTGAGTTCTTTACTTGAGTACGCTCCCTTTTCAAGATCAGCGCTTATTTCTTTTATTGTTTTTGAGTGCAAGTCAGTCACTGATGTTACTCCACAACCCGAGGCACAAGGTACAAACCCGCATCGACCTCGGGAGCGATAGCCTGATACTCATCTCTCAGGTTTTCTTCTGTCACCTCGTCGTCTCTCATTACCTGAATTGCATCCAGCGGATTAGACACAGGTTCGATGTTGTCGGTATTAACCGTTTGCATCGCTTCGACCAGATTCAGCATGGCTGTCAGTTTGTCTGCGTATTTGCTGATCGCCTCGTCTTTGACCTCGAGTTGGGCAAGCTCTGCGATGTTGAGTATGACCTCGTTATCTATTTCCATGGCTTTACTGAATCTCTGGTTTTTGCGTTGTGATGAGGCGACGAATGCTAATCATGAATTGCTCCGACTGCAATAAACAAGTGTAGATTATGAGGGTCAATTTGTATTCTGACACGTATTTCTTCGGTATCGGTTGTTTCCGCGTTAAGAAATCTGCGAGAAGGACATTTTAGTCAGGACACGAGGTTTGATAAATGAAATCGGCCTTTGTCCTCGCTCCTGCACTTGGTGACTGTAAAAAAACACTCTGATAGCAGGCGTTTAGTTGTTCAAAATCTTCAATAAATGATACAGTTAAAAATGATTTTAAATCCTATATATAAGGTTCCCCCAAAAAAATGTTTAAAAAGTTAAGGGGTCTGTTTTCCAACGATCTTTCCATCGATCTAGGAACCGCGAACACGCTGATCTACGTGCGTGAGCAAGGGATCGTTTTAGACGAGCCCTCGGTTGTTGCAATCCGCAACAACAACAACCAAAAAAGTGTTGCCGCAGTCGGCATCGACGCGAAGCGTATGCTGGGTAGAACGCCCGGAAACATCACCGCTATTCGCCCATTGAAAGACGGCGTGATTGCAGATTTTCAGGTAACAGAGAAAATGTTGCAGCACTTCATCAAGAAGGTGCATGAGAACAGTTTTATTAGGCCCAGCCCGCGTGTACTGGTTTGTGTGCCATGCCAGTCTACGGAAGTAGAACGGCGGGCAATTCGCGAGTCAGTGATCAGTGCTGGTGCCCGTGATGTGCGTCTGATTGAGGAGCCGATGGCTGCAGCGATTGGTGCAGGACTGCCAGTTCATGAAGCGGTAGGCACAATGGTCGTCGACATCGGTGGCGGCACGACTGAAATTGCTGTTATTTCGCTGAACGGTGTTGTGTATGCCCAGTCGGTGAGAGTCGGCGGTGATCGCTTTGATGAGTCGATAACGACGTTTGTCCGGCGCACCCAAGGCAGTTTAATCGGTGATGCCACTGCTGAGAGAATCAAACAGGAAATTGGTACGGCGTTTCCTTGCGCGGAAGTCCGTGAAATTGATGTTCGAGGCCGTAACTTGGCAGAAGGTGTGCCAAGAAGCTTCACTCTTAATAGCAATGAAATACTTGAAGCGTTGCAGGAGCCACTATCGGTGATAGTGCAGGCTGTCAAAGGGGCGCTAGAGCAAACGCCGCCGGAGTTAGCATCCGACATCGCAGAATGTGGGCTTGTGTTAACAGGTGGTGGTTCGTTGCTTCGCGGGCTCGACAGGTTGCTGTCTAATGAAACTGGTCTGCCGGTAATTGTCGCTGAGGATCCACTGACTTGTGTCGCCCGGGGCGGAGGTCGCGCACTGGAAATAATGGATGATCGTGGCGACAGCGACTTACTATCAATCCAGTGATGCCGTTTGCAAGGGCTGCTAGTCGGTGACCTGAAACGAGCGATATAGCGAGTAATCACATAAACCGAATAAGTGGTTTCAGAGGTCTCGGCGTTATTTGTCGTCATCATGCTGTTAAGTTATCGGGGTTAGACTCATAAAATCACTATTTCTTGAAGAAAAGACAATTGGCTACAAGGTAGTGGGTCTTACTCTGCTGTCGTTGCTATTTGTCACCTTTGATCATCTTCGTATCTTTTCAATCACCGATGATATTCGCACGGGTTTGACTTTGCTGGTATCCCCTGTTGTGTATCTTGCAGATTACCCGAATCGGACTGCAGAGGATGTCAGGCAAACCTTTAAATCCCGTGCCGAATTGCAGTCGGACATCATCGATCTGAAAGAACAGCTGCTGTTGTTAAGAGCCAAGACTGAGAAAATGGCTGCATTAACCGCGGAGAATAATCGCCTGAGAGATCTTTTAGGGTCAGCGGCGAAGCTGCAGGACAATGTGCTTGTCGCAGAACTGATTGGTGTCGATCCAGACCCTGAGAGACATGAAGTCATCATTGACAAGGGAACTAGCTCTGGCGTCTATGTGGGGCAGCCTCTGCTCGATGCGCAGGGGCTGATGGGGCAGGTCATTGAAATTAGTCCGTATACAAGTCGTGTTTTGCTGGTCAGTGATCAGACCCATTCAGTGCCTGTTCAGGTCAATCGCAGTAACTTGCGTTTAATCGCGCGCGGTTCAGGGGTTACTCGTCAATTGGAGTTGTTGCATGTTCAGGATACAGCAGACATCCGAGTTGGTGATCTGCTGGTCAGTTCTGGCTTAGGCGATCGATTTCCTGTCGGCTATCCAGTGGGTCTTGTAAACAAGGTAGAGCATGATCCAGGACAAGCCTTTGCGTTGGTCACAGCGATACCCAGTGCAAGACTAGACAGAAGTCGTCATGTGCTGTTGGTGTTTGCTGAGGAAGGGTTGGCATCGTTAACGCATAGTGGCGGGAGTGAGTCGGAGCGTGATTATGGGGCGATACGCTGATGATGGGGCGGGACGCTGATTATGGAGAGTAATAATATCTGGATTGTAGCTTTCAGCTTTTTATTCGCACTGGTGTTGAGCATTGTTGCGCTGCCGCAGTTTATCCCCGTTGATATGGGTTATTTAAGACCAGAGTGGGTTGCATTGGTGCTTTTCTATTGGACGATAGCGCTCCCTCACCGGGTAGGTATCGTGATCGCCTGGGTATTGGGCTTAGTGGTTGACGTGTTATCCGGTAGTTTATTGGGACAACACAGTATTGCGTTAATGGCAGTGGCCTATATTGGTGCTAGCCTTTATCAGCGTCTGCGTATGTTCACTGTCTGGCAGCAAAGTCTGATTGTATTCGCGGCCATAGGTTTGTATCAGCTAATCAACTATTGGATCGAAAGTATCGTTGGCACCGCGGAATGGAATATGTGGTATCTCATGCCCTCAATAGTGAGTGCATTTATCTGGCCTTGGGTATTTTTGGTATTGCGCTATCTCAGACGCTTGTTTGGCGTAAACTGATGTCAAAGAAATTAATACTGGCTTCCGGTTCGCCACGGCGCGCTAACTTGCTCCAGCAGATCGGATTGACTTTTGAGATCGCAAGACCGGATATTGATGAGACCGTGGCACCGGGCGAGGCTCCCGCCGTTTACGCGACTAGGATGTCTGAGTCCAAGATGTTGCGTTCAAGAGCGCTTCTTAAGGAAGCGACCGACGCTGTAATTTTGTGCGCAGACACGATCGTTGTCCTCGACGGAGAAATAGTAGGAAAGCCCAAAGCAAAGTCTGACGCGATAGAAGTGCTCCAGCAAATGTCAGGAACAAAGCACTTGGTGCTAACCTCGGTTACTATTGGAGAAGCATCCTCCTCTAAGCAGCAGTCTTTTATCGTTGAGACGATGGTGAAGTTTCGACAATTGAGTGTTGGCGAATGTGAAGCATACTGGGAAACAGGTGAACCCGCTGATAAATCTGGGTCTTATGGCATACAGGGATTGGGATCGATCTTTGTTGCAGGAATTGAAGGTAGCCCAAGCAATGTGGCGGGTTTGCCATTGATGGAAACAGCGGCAGCACTCAAATCATTCGGCATAGAATGCCTTGTGCAACTTTAGTCTTTCGTTTCTGTCCAAACTGAATTGATAATAAGGAAACACCCCGAATGGGCGAAGAAATAATAGTCAGCGTGTCCCCGCTGGAAACGAGGGTCGCTGTCGTCGAGCAGGGACTGCTTCAAGAAATATTTATTGAGCGAGTTCACGCCCGGGTGACTGTTGGCAATATCTACAAGGGAAAAGTCGCGCGAATTTTACCCGGGATTCAGAGCGCGTTTGTAGAAATAGGCCAGGCAAAAGCAGCGTTTATGCACATCACTGACCTGGTTGACCCTCAGTTTAAATTTGATGCTGTAAATGAAACGTCTGAGCGCACTTACCCCTCGATTCAGGACGTGCTGCACGATGGGCAATCGCTACTCGTGCAGGTAACGAAAGAACCCATAAGTACTAAAGGTCCGCGCGCTACCTCCAGCGTCTCCATCGCCTCACGTTTCCTTGTTTACACGCCCAATAGTAGCCACATTGGAATCTCTCAGCGTATTGAAGATGAAGTCGAAAGAGAAAGATTGAGTGCTCTATTAACGGAGGTTTGTCCCGCTGAATCCCGAGACGGCTTTATTGTGCGCACGGCGTGTGAGCGAGCAAGTGAAGAGGAAATCCTGAGGGATGCGGAGTTGTTAAGGGAGAAATGGCAGCGTATACAAGCAGACAGCATGAATGCAAAACCAGCCTCGCTGGTCTACGAAGATTTACCGATGCACCTCAGAGCGATGCGAGACATTATTAACAGGGATACTCAAAGAATACTGGTGGACAATAAGCCGGTATATGGTGCCATGGAGCGTTTCCTGACCGACTTTATCCCAGAAAAAGCCGAAAACCTCGAACTTGTGTCGATGGAAGTACCATTGTTTGATGCCCATAATCTGGAAGACCAAATAGAAACAGCGCTCGATAGAAATGTGCTTCTGAAGTCAGGCGGCTATCTTGTTGTTGATCAGACTGAGGCAATGACCACCGTGGATGTCAACACAGGCGGGTTTGTTGGCAAGAAGGATGTTGACGAAACGATATTTCGTATGAACCTTGAAGCGGCTGCCGCCATTCCGAGACAGTTGCGGCTTCGTAATATCGGTGGAATAGTGATCATCGATTTTATCGACATGATAAATGAAGAGCACAAGCGTCAGGTGCTCCGAATGTTAGAAAAAGGCCAGCAATCGGATCGGGTGAAGTGGAATATCGCTGAAATATCTGAACTTGGCTTAGTGGAAATGACCCGTAAAAGAACTCAAGACAGTCTGCTGAGGCGGATTTGTGCGCCATGTTCAGCATGCAACGGCCGAGGGTTTGTAAAGAGTTCCGAGACGGTCTGTCTGGAGATTTATCGAGAAATTCAGCGTAAATTTCGAACATTGTATGGAAAAGGCTGCCAGGTCCGCGCTTCTCAATCTGTGATTGACAGATTGCTGGATGAAGACTCGGAAAACGTTTCGGAACTATCCAAAGTTCTGAAGGCTGATATTAGGTTACAGGTTGAGGCGAGCTACACGCAGGAACAGTTCGATGTGGTGCTACCGGTATCATCGTGAATAGATCATGCAGATGCGGCTGATCAAAAATCCCATCGCTATTATGCTTGAACGCCTGTTGCTGGTCGCGCTTGTTGTTTTGGCCGCCTACGTACTTGTAGGCAGAATTGCCATGGCCGGCGTTCAACTATTGGACGACCGAATTTCAATGGCGATTACCCATGCCATCGGGATAGAGGTTCAAGTTGGTTCGGTGCATGGTAGCTGGATGTATCTTGATCCAATGATAACGATCGAAGACCTAAGTTTAGGTGAACAAAAACCGACCGGCGTGCAAATTGGTAAGGTTACTTTACGCCTAAACGCGGTCGCTTCAGCACTTGAGAGAAGTGTCGTTGTAGATGAAATCGAAGTCGATGGCATTAGTCTCGCCGTCAAGAAAGATAGCGCGGGTCTCTGGCAGGTTGAAGGTCTGCCACCGACAGAGCAGCCAATCGATTTCAATTTTCTTCTAGATTCCATACCCCACATTAGATTTTTATCCGCCAGTGGTTTGAGTATTGAGATCAAGGGTGCCCGCGAACAACTTGTCATCAAGAACAGGCCCGCAGAACTGTTTACGCTAGTCGCGGACGAAGAGACTAGAAGTTTTTCAATGCCATTGGAAATCGAATCTTCCAATCCGGAGAGGCAACTCAATGAGCTGGACTTAATCGGAAGGTTCGAGGGCGACCTAAGAGCGTCAGAAACGGTCGTGACGCAGTTATATCTGAAAGTGCCTTCAGTCGAGTATCTAGATTTTTTGCCTGACCTCGAGATAGATGCTGTTCAGTTGATGCGATCGAGCATAAAAGGAGAGTTTTGGCTTAACTTTACTAACGATAAAGTTGAGTTGATCGGGAATCTTTCGGAAGGAGCTGTTTTTGCCAGCAGAGACGCGAAAGTCATACCGGTTGTTGAGCAGTTAGACGCACAATTTGTGTTTAAGGGCGATTCTCTCGATCACTTACAGTTATTTATGAGCGCCTTCGAGGCCAAGGTGGGGGGGCAAAATTGGTCACTAGATGGTGCGAGCGTTGTCCTTTCAGGAAATCAAGAGGATAGAAAAATAGGCATTCATCTGCCTCGCCTTGATATGAAGGACCTTTTTGCGTCGCTGCAGGTGCTGGGGCAGGACTCTGGTTTGATTGGAGACCCAACCTTGCAGCAGTTAGCGGCGTTGAGTCCAGCGGGTGAACTGTCTGCCATCTATTTGAAAATGAACCTTTTATCGGGGTTGCCGAGTTTGACGCTGGCCGCTGAATTGTCAGACATTCAAATAATTGCCGACGGTGTCATTCCTGGTATCAGCTCCCTTAACGGGTACCTTTCTACGACGCCAACGGATGGATATCTTGATATCCACAACGAGCAACCTTTTGAATTAAATTTTGCCGCTATGTTCCCGGAAGCTTGGCGCTTTGACAGTGCGCATGCGAGGTTGAATTATCACCTGCAAGATATTGGTACCGAGCGCCAATTGCTGCAAATTGACAGTGATCTTGTGCGGGTGACTGATCGAGACCTTTCTGCGTCTGGACGAGTACATCTTAATCTTCCGACGGTGCGTGAGAATCAAACTTGGGGTCTTGAACTCGGGCTAAATGCTGCTGATCTGCGAGACGTTGGTAGGTATTTACCTAAAGTTTTACCGCTACAGGTTCAGGAATGGATAAATCGGGCCTTCATCTCGGGTAGAGCGAACGAAGGTGGGATGGTGTTTCATGGATCACTTTATCGAGGCGAGCCAAGAGACAGAAAGGTACATGAACTTTATTTTAAGACTTCCGAAGTGGAATTTGACTATGACCCCAAGTGGCCGAGGATTGTCGATTTGGGCGCAACGGTTTTTATCGGTTACAACAGTATTCACTCAAATCACGTGGTCGGTCAGATAATCGGCAATGAATTGACCTCGGCTAGCTTCAGAGTGCCGGTTTACCCCGATGGGGCAACAGATTCTATTTTGATCAACGGTAAGTTTAAGGCAGATGTCGAAAGCAGTATCTACCTTTTGAATAACACCCCTATTTCTGACGCAACTAAGCAGATGGCGAAAACATGGCAAGGAGACGGCTTTCTAACGGGAGAAATGAGTCTTGATTTTCCGATTGGCAAACGAGCAGGTGAGGTCGTTAACGTTGAAGTCGATGTCGATCTCGTGAATGCGCGTTTGTATATGCCGCTGTTCAATCTCGAAATTGAGCAATTGTCCGGTTTGCTAGGATATGAAACAGTGACCGGGCTGAGGTCTCCGGGTTTTACCGGTACCATGTTCGGAGAATCTGTGAAGGGAATCATTAGCACTGAATTGATCGCTGATCGCGGTCAAATTAATGTACAAGTTGACGGTGCCGTGAGCGCTCAAGATTTACATCAGTGGTCAAATCAAGTGCTTCTGACTCAAATGGAAGGGTTGATTGGATACGACGTCAACGTGCACATTCCGTTAGGGCGCGATGCGTCTCCTATTTGGGTGGAAGCAACCTCTGATCTTGCTGGCGTTCACGTTGACCTGCCTGCGCCTTTGGGAAAATTAGCAGATGACGTTACCGTCTTCAGCTATGCCCATACATTCCAGGTTGGTGGTGACAGGGTTGATATTCAGGTTGAAGAAGATGTCACTGCTGCTCTAAAAATCGTTAATGGTGAACTCACTGGCGGTCGCGTGCATTTTGGTAACGGTCCGCTCGGAGTTGTAACCTTCGATCGTTTTGGTGTTTCAGGCGCACTCGATTACGTAAAATATGAGGAATGGGAAAGGCTGCTTGAATCCATTCAAAGCAAGAGCGATGTTTCAATAGAGTCTGAGCTCGCTGATCAACTGCATGCAATTGAAGTCGATATTGTGGATCTCTCAGCGTTCGGTGTCGAACTCGAAAATGTTAGAACTTATATCACCAGAAAAGACTCCGCTTGGAGTGTCGGACTTCGCAATGAGATGTTGTCAGGCATCATTGAAGTGCCAGACCTTGATTCAATACCTCTCACCATTTCCCTCGACTATCTACGCTTTTTATCTGACGAGCTTGGAGAGGGAGAGGTGCAAGTGGATCCGCTAGAAGGACAGGATCCTGCAGATATCGCTGCACTGGGTTTTAAAACCAAAGAATTAATGATCGGCGACGAACACTATGGTATGTGGTCTTTTGACTATCTGCCGATAGAATCTGGTGGCCAACTAAAAAACCTAACGGCTTCCGTGAAGGGGCTGCAAATACTCGAAGACTCCTCCGTGCTGTGGTCCGTAGACGAAAATGGCAAGCAGGTGAGCACTTACAGTGGGAACTTGCTGGTGCCGGAGTTAGATCAGGCCTTAGAGCAATGGGGGTTTGCTTCTAGTATTGAAGGCGAAAATTTTGAATTTGAAGCGGATGTACTTTGGGCCGGTTCTCCGGCAATGGTGGATTTGCTGAGAGTTGATGGCAAAATTCGACTACAGGGTGGTAAGGGTCGATTTGTGCAGGCAGAGTCTGGTGCAGGCGCCCTTAAAGTGTTGGGCATTTTTGATTTTGCTTCTTTGACTCGACGACTACGATTCGATTTCTCGGATATCATTGAACAGGGTTTTAGCTTTAGTGAAGTCAGCGGAAGCACAAGCATTCGCGACGGTGAAGTGGGAATTATAGAACCTATTGCTGTTAAGGGTTCCAGTGGTAGTTTCCGGGTTGGTGGCCAGGTGAGCCTTGTCACTCAGGAAATCGACAGTGATATGATTGTGACACTTCCCCTTAGTCAGAATCTGCCCTGGTATGCAGCCTACTCAGCTATTGCCACGGGTCCCTTGGTAGGGGCCGGTGTTTGGGTCGCACAGAAAGTTTTCGAAAAACAAATAGACCAGTTTAGTAGCGCTAAATATAAGGTGACAGGCACTGTAGACGAGCCAGTTGTTGAGTTTGTTTCAATTTTTAACGATTCGGTCCGTGATATGTCGGAGTCTGATGCGACTGAGGATTCCAAAACCCAATTGCAGGTGCCGGAAGCAGATCCCGTCGAAGAGTTGGAGGGATTGTAAATGAGGGATGAAGGCACTGTACCCGTTGAAATGCCGGCAATCGGTGTTATTCAAATGGTAAGCAGTCAGCGAGTGGACGTAAACCTGAAACGAGTCGAAGCGCTAATCGAAGAAGCCGCGTCTGGAAACGTTAAAGCAGTATTCCTACCTGAAAATTTTGCGGCCCTCGGCAGCACCAAAACCCATTCCATTGCAGAACGTGAAGCGACCATCAAAGGGCCCGTGCGTCAACTGCTAGCGGAGTTGGCCGAACGATATGGTTGCTGGATTTTTGGCGGAACGATACCGCTATCGACCCGTCTGGATGGAACCCCCATCGACAATGGTAGAGTTAGAGCGGCATCATTGGTTTACGACGATAGCGGTCGAGAAATAGCGCGTTATGATAAGCAGCATATGTTTGATGTTGACGTGCGCGACAATCAGAAAAGTTATCGCGAATCCGATGCCTTTGAGCCAGGTGATCAATTGGTTGTGGTGGATTCGCCGGTCGGCTATGTTGGCTTATCGGTTTGTTATGATATTCGTTTTGCAGACCTATATCGTGGGTTGTTTCTAAAGGGGGCTGAGTGTTTTGCTATACCCTCGGCTTTTACGACAGTAACAGGCGAAGCGCATTTTGAAGTTCTAATGAGAGCAAGAGCTGTTGAAAATTTCAGTTACACCATTGCATCATGTCAGGGTGGCACGCACGACTCGGGCCGTATGACCTATGGTCACAGTATGGTTGTAGGGCCGTGGGGTGATGTTGTAGCTTCCTGTTCTGACGGCGAATCTGTTATCAAGTGTGAACTCGATTTGGCATCGTTGCATCAGATGCGTAAAGAGATACCAATAGAGAAAGGGTTTAACGTTGGCTTTCGCTAGCGAATTAAATTCGCATTGTAGCGACCGGAACGAAAGCCCAGTGCGTATGATAACGAATACCTAGGAATAAACACGTCGGCTTTTCATCAATGAAGTTTTTGTTACTGCCTCTCAGCCTCCTAATCCTCACCGCCTGCGTTGGGCCTTTGCCTGAACCGGAGGCTGATCTTGCAAAGTTTGGCGTTGACTCGTTACCAGATGAATACTCACGATCCGCCTCTAATCAGTTTTCTGCCTCTGAGTGGCTGGGATCTTTTAAGTCTGCAGAGCTTAACCGTCTGGTCGACAGGGCCATCGAAACAAACCGCACACTGGCCCAAAAAGCGGCAGCTGTGAGATTAGCGGAGCAACGTGTCACGATAGCTGAAGCAACATTGTGGCCTAGTCTGGGTCTATCTCTATCATCCCAACGTGCTGACACGGGTATAACGCAAACCAACCAGTTCGGATTAAGTCTGTCAGCAGCATATGAAGTAGACCTGTGGGGTAAGCTAAATACCGCACAGAAACAGTCTCAGATTGATCTTGCGGGTCAGAGAGCGAGTTACCAAGAGGTTAAACGAACGCTCGTAAGAGACGTCGTGAATGCTGGTTTTGATGTCAGCTCTGCTACTCAGCTGCTTATTTTGTTGAATCAACGCTACACCAACCTTAATGAGTCGCTGGATGTCATTGAAAGAGGATATCGAAGCGGACTAAACGATGCGCTAGACGTCTACCTGTCGAGAAATACGCTGGAATTGGAAAGAGCTGGCATTGCCAATCAGCAGCAGGTCCATTTCGAGTCACTGACACGTCTCGAGCTGTTAACGGGCGATTATCCCGCGGCGAAGTTAGTCATTTCTGCGGGTCTGCAGTCTTTGCCTCTAGATCCGGTTGAAGCGGGAATCCCCGCTGGTTTGTTACAAAGGCGACCGGATGTTCAACAAGCGTGGCTCGAGATGTTGTCAGCTGATGCCGGCGTTGCAATCGCCCATAGGAATAGATTTCCTGCTCTGAATTTGTCCGGATCTCTTTCAGATTCAAGTCAAGCGCTTGATGAGTTGCTCGATGGTGGTTCACTGGCGTGGCGCGTGGCTGCGAGTCTTATCCAACCACTATTTCAGGGTGGAAGACTCAACGCCTTGGAAGAACAAGCAAGAATTCGTCTGGAACAGAAGGAGAAACGCTACCTTGACGTTGTGTTCAACGCGCTGGCGGAGGTTGAAAACGCATTGAATCGTGGGCAGGCTTTAAGTGCGCGTTACGAAGCATTTGTCCGAGCCGAAAAAAACGCGGGTACCGCTTTAGAGTTAGCGTTTGACCAATATCAGCGCGGCCTTGCGCCCTATACAACGGTGCTCGAATCGCAACGGCGAGCCTTTGACGCCCAGACGACACTTATACAGCTTAGAAACCAACAACTTAAAAACCGGGCCAACTTGCTGTTGGCACTTGGCGGAGATTATTAAAAACGTGAATAGAATAATCGTACCAATTGTTATTCTCTCTGTGCTTGTGGTTGCTGGTTTTCTGATACTCAGAAACCCACCGGAGTTAAATCGTAGAGGACCGGCAAAAGCGCCGCAGACTTTGGTTGAGACTGTGAAGGTACGCCCAAGCGACTATCAGGTGATTGTTAATAGTTATGGCAGTGCTCGGCCAAGAACGCAATCGATGGTTGTGTCTCAGGTCAGTGGGCAAATCATTAATATCGATCAGAAATTTAGGCCTGGTGGTTTTTTCAGAGAGGGCGACAAACTGCTCGATATTGACTCGCGGGATTATGACGCTAACGTCAATATAGCCGAGGCAAGTCTAATGGATGCGCTGCAAGCTGAGGCGCAGGAGCTTGCTCGCTCAGAGCAGGCGCTGATTGATTGGCAAAGATTAAGTGCGCCCGATGAAAAACCGTCTGCTCTCGCTTTGCGTGAACCGCAGTTGCAAGCGGCAAAAGCACGTGTGCTTTCTGCAAGATCTACATTAACGAAAGCACAACTTGATTTGGAACGAACGAAGATCAGGGCACCATTTGCCGGGCGGGTGCTTCAGCAAATGGTGGATCTCGGGCAGGTCGTTTCAACTGGTGCGCAGCTAGCAGAGATCTACGCGACAGACTTAGTTGAAGTGCGTTTGCCATTGAGGAACACGGATCTTGACTTCGTTGATTTGCCCGAAGAGCAAAGCACCCATCGCCCATTGGTTGAAATTTCATCAGAACTGGGTGGTGGACGAAAGTGGCAAGGCGAAATTGTGCGCACAGAAGGCGCCATTGATGAAACCTCGCGCCAACTGCACGTGGTTGCGCAAATAAAAGATCCGTTTAGAGTTCAGGGTTCAGCCGGGCGCCCGCTCAAGATTGGAGAATATGTGACTGCGGAAATATCAGGTAGGGTGCTAAAAGACGCAAAAGTAATTCCAAGTAAAACGATTTACCAAAATACGTATGTCTATATCGTGGAAGACAATTTGTTATTTCGTAAAGAGATCGAGATCGCCTGGCAGAATGGTGTCGATACGATTGTCGCCTCAGGTATAGAGGTTGGTGACGAGCTGGTGACGACGCCGCTGGGTCAGGTGACATCAGGTACATCTGTGAGTGTTGCCGGAGCACAACGTGAAGACCTCGCTAGACCAGCAACTGAAATAGAGGGGGTCGGAAAATGATCGCATGGTTTGCTCGAAACGATGTTGCCGCAAACTTACTCATGATAACGGTGTTTATCAGTGGAGCTTTTGCGCTTACATATGAAACAGCGATCGAAATTTTCCCTTCCTCTGATCCGGAAACCATCAGGGTCTCGGTGCCGCTGCGAGGTGCAACCCCGGAAGATGCAGAGCTTGGTTTGGCGGTGCGGATAGAAGAAGCTATCGATGGTCTAGATGGTATTAAAAAACTCACGAGTACCTCCGTGGAAGGGAGCGCGAGCGTCAACGTCGAAGTTGATGAGGACAGTGATCCCAGAGAAGTGCTGGATGAAGTGAAAACTCGCGTCGATGCCATCAACACTTTTCCCGCGGAGGCGGAAAAGCCGGTTATTAGTCTAGCGCAACGGAAATGGGGTGTTATCACGGTAGTTGTCGCAGGCGAGTACTCTGAGCAGGAAATTCGCAGTTACGCCGAGAGGATTCGTGATGACTTGAGCCGTATGACTGGCATTAGTCAGGTGTCGCTCGATGCCGTCCGTAAATATGAAATTGCGATTGAGGCTTCTCAGGACAAGTTAAGGGAATACGGGTTGAGCCTCGCACAGCTAGCGGCGGCCATTCGCGCGAGCTCGATCGATATGTCTGCGGGCAACGTGCGAACGCAGGGCGGGGATGTGCTGATCCGATCGAAAGGGCAGGCCTATCGAAAATCTGATTTCGAAAATATCGTCGTCAAGACGAATGCAAATGGCAGTATTATTCGAGTCGGGGATGTTGCTCTGGTGCAGGATGGTTTTGAGGAAGATGCCATCAAAACGCAGTTTGATGGTGACTTCGCTGCGCTGATTCAAGTTGAGCGAGTGGGCAACGAGAGTGCCATTGAGATTTCCGAGTTGGTCAGAAACTATATTGCTGAGCAGCAGCCTAATTTACCTGTAGGCATTAAGCTGACTTACTGGGATGACGATGCGCAACAGCTAAAAAACCGACTAGGTGTTCTCGGTAGTAGCGCTTTTCAGGGCGCATTCCTGGTAATAGGATTGCTAGCGTTATTTCTCCGGCCCAAAATCGCGATTTGGGTTTTTGTTGGTATACCGATAAGTTTCCTCGGTGCCTTTACGCTAATGAGTATGTTCGGTATCACGCTGAATCTGATGAGTGCGTTTGGTTTTATCGTCGTGCTCGGCATTGTTGTCGACGATGCTATCGTGACAGGTGAAAGCATTTATCAACGACTCAAAAATGGCGATTCGGGAATAGATGCGTCAATCAATGGCACGATGGACGTCGCAGTGCCGGTCACGTTTGGCGTGTTAACCACAATGGTGGCATTTTTACCTCTGACGCTTATAGAGGGACGTTTCGGTACGATCATGGGGCCCGTCGCCGCGGTTGTTATTAGTGTGCTTTTCTTCTCGCTGATCGAATCAAAACTTGTGCTGCCAGCACATCTAAAAAAGCTAGGTAAAGGCTATGACTCGGAGAAGCCGGGGCGACTAAGCTTGTGGCAGCAAAATTTCGCAGACGGGTTTGAGAGGTCGATAGTTGCCTACTATCGGCCCGCATTACAGTTTCTTGTAAGGCATCGGTTCGCCACACTCGCAACTTTTTTAGGCGTTCTATTCCTGATGTTTTCGTTGATCATGAGTGGCTGGACAAAATTTACTTTCATGCCAAAGATTCAAGGCGAGAGAGCAACGGCAACACTGACAATGCCTGTCGGTACGCAGTTTCAGGTGACAGATCGATATATCGATAAAATGTTTCTCGCAGCGCAAACATTGCAGCAAAAATACATTGATCCGGTAACTGAAGTCAGCATCGTGAAACACGTGATGTCTAGTACGGGGTCTTCCCGTGGCTCTAGGGGATCCGAATTCGGACGAGTACAATTTGAGCTGGTGCCACCAGAAGAACGGAATATTGAAGTCAGTACCAATCAACTTATTAGTGAATGGCGCAAACTCATTGGTCCGATTCCCGGCGCGGAATCGATTACCTTTAGGGCAAGTTTCTTTCGAGTAGGCGACCCTATCAACGTCCAGCTAAGCGCTAACTCTCTTGAAACACTGGAGCAGGCCTCGAATGAGGTGAAGGAGCACTTGCAGAGTTATCCAACGGTTTACGAGATAGCAGACTCGTTGTCTAACGGCAAAGAGGAGCTGCGAATTGATGTAAAGCCGCAGGGGCATGTGCTTGGTCTGACGCGTAACGATATTTTAGGTCAGGTGAGTCAAGCCTTTCAGGGTTTTCAAGCTCAGAGAATTCAGCGAGGAAGAGATGACATTCGAGTCTTAGTGCGACTGCCAGTCGGAGAACGATCTGATTTTTCCACTCTGGGCGAAATGCTTGTCAGAACACCAACAGGTCGTGAAGTACCTCTTGAACATGTTGCAACCCTAAGCCCAGGCAAGGGGCCGCAAAGAATTACAAGAATTGACCGATATCGCACGGTAAACATTACCGCCGAGGTTGAGAAAACAAAAACCAATATGACTGTGCTGCAAAACCAGATAAGAGCGCACATGGATCAGTTGGTGAGCCGATATCCGGGTCTTGCTTACGCGATGGAAGGCGAGGCTAGGGAGCAGCGAGAAAGTTTTGGTAGTTTACAAAGCGGTCTTATTCTTGTGCTTTTTGCTATCTACTGCATGCTGGCGTTGCCACTAAAATCTTACACCCAGCCGCTGTTAGTAATGTCGGTTATCCCCTTTAGTATTATCGGTGCCGTAGCAGGTCACTGGTTGATGGGGTATACCCTGTCTATGATGAGCGTGATGGGGTTGTTAGCATTGACTGGAGTTGTTGTTAATGACAGCCTCGTGTTGGTTCATCAGGTGAACAAGTTGCGTGACGCGGGTCAATCAGTTGTCGATAGTGTGCTTAACGCGGGTGTGGTTCGTTTTAGACCCATAATTTTAACATCTTTGACGACATTTTTCGGGTTGGCGCCACTGCTGCTTGAGAAATCAACAACTGCTCAGTTTTTGATTCCGATGGGTATATCTCTTGGATTTGGCATATTGTTTGCGACACTGATAACGCTGGTGCTGGTGCCTGTAAATATGTTGGTAGCCCACGATATTAAACAGTTGTTTGTCCGTGATAAAACAGATGGGATGATTTTACCTGTTGAATCTAAAATTTAGTTTTGTCCCAAGGTAAAGACGTTGGTTGAAGCTTGTGCTCCGCTGGCCGAATAACATCGTTCCTCGAAATGCAATCCTCTCGAATGTAACTTAACAACAGTACTGGCACAGGTGCCGTAGGTGAGTCCGAGAATGAACCTGGCGCTGTGCGCTTGGTCCGTGCCCTTATCGCCCAGTAACTGGAAGAGGTCTTTGACTGGATAATTTCGCTCTTGAGAGGCTTTTAACTCGCTGCGTGCTGAGTTTACTTTTGGCCAGTCACAATCCAGAAGTTGGTTGCTAAGACCGTAGTGACCTTTGGTGAGATGCTTTATTTGCTTGTCACGGTTGCTGTAGTAGCAAACTTTTGTGCCATCGCTAACGATTAGATTGAAGCCTCGATACTCATCTGCCTGACTGTGTGTTTCAGTAAGGTAATCCTCACTTGACATGCTGCCTCTAAGAAAGTTGCTTGTCAGGTCGCCCCGAGACCTTGGCGGAATTGGCTCGGGTGGAGATTCCGCAAAGTTTGTGACCGCCGCAAATCTGCCACTCGTGGTGACGCCTAGCCAAGTACCTCCCGCTTGCAGATCACGCCCCGCGAGAAGCTTTGGATTGTCTGACCAGTAGTCTGCACTCGCGGTAGGCCGAGCGTGTTGTTCATCACGGTTCGCTGCGACGACTAGGTGGGTTTCAGTGTCGGGGTCGACTGAAAAAAGAATTAGACACATAGAATGTAAACTGCGAAAAAAGTGCAGTTTACATAGAGAAATGCGTGTTTAGAAGTTTAAGTATCTGATTCGTTCATATCGGCGACATGAAGGATTCAAGTTTGATCACAAACATATCACGGCGCGTTTTTTCGAGCACGGACTCGGCTGTGTTGCCAATAAATAGGCCTGAAGCGCCACTTCTTGCCACGGTTCCAAGAACGATTATTCCTGCGTCGACTTCTTCTCCGTACTCCGTCACGATTGTATCGGGGGTTCCCTCGCGCAACATTGTGTTTGATGCCAAAATATCGTTCTCTGAAGCGAGAACCTTCGCTTTTTTGAAATCTGCGTCATGTCTATCTTTAGTAATCTGATAAGCCATCGGGTCGGCACCGCCACCTATGACAACGGCTGGGCCATAGGCGTAAATGAGATGAACTTCAGCGTTTAGGACTTCAGCCAACGCGTTTGCCCGTGTCAGTACGATTCGGTTGAGTTCTTGGTGTGCAGAATCTTCATCTCCAATATTGACAGAAGCGATGACGGGTTTGCCCCTGACTGAGCCTTGATCACTAACAAGCAGTAGGGAGGAGGGGCACATACGAATCAGGTTCCAATCGGTTGAAGTATAGAACATACGTTTGAGTGGTCCGTGCTGTCGGACAGGTTTGAAAACGAAGTCTGCCTTAAATGTGCGCGCGCTTTTGATGATATCTTCATAAAGCCTATGGATCTGTATCACTTCTGTAGTGATGCGGTACCCCATTTCTTTATACGGTGCGACTATCTGGTCTACGGAGACTTGTTTCTCCGCGATGCTTTCGCGCAGTGAGTCTGAATTTGCGTTCATTGCCGTAACAGGCGCGGCATCGAAGTAAAGATCTACTTTGTAGTCAACGTTAGCGGTGGAGGGGATTTCTTTTATTCTTTCAAGTGCTGAGTAGTTGGATTCCTCAGGGTCTATCACTACTAATATATTGGTCATATTGTCCTCAATAACATTCGGTAACAGCTTCGATATAAGGCTACTTTAAGTGACTTCAAGTCGGATGCTGTTGACTCAGATCAAGCAAGTTTGCGGGAAAAAGTTAGCGCGAGACTGCGACGCTACGCGCCAAAAAACTCAGATGTGTTTTTGCTTTGCGGTTAAAAGTGCTATTTTGAAAATCGACGCGTACAATTTTATGAAACAAAGCAAGGACAAATACAATGAGCGATCTACCCTCCTATACACCACCTAAAGTTTGGCAGTGGGACTCTGCCAGCGGTGGCAAATTTGCGAACATAAATCGTCCCGTAGCCGGTGCGACCCATGAAAAAGAATTACCAGTGGGCGATCATCCTTTGCAACTTTATTCGCTCGCCACCCCTAACGGGGTAAAAGTAACGATTATGTTGGAGGAGTTGTTGGCATTGGGGCACACCGGAGCTGAATACGATGCCTATTTGATCAACATTGGTGAGGGACAACAATTTGGCAGCGACTTTGTTGCGGCTAATCCCAATTCTAAAATTCCAGCGCTAGTCGACAGAAGCACCGAGCCTTCGACGCGCGTATTCGAGTCCGGCGCGATTCTCGTGTACCTCGCTGAAAAGTTTGGTGAATTCTTACCTGAGGACCCTTCGCTGCGAGCGGAGTGTATGTCATGGTTATTTTGGCAAATGGGCAGCGCACCCTATCTGGGAGGTGGGTTTGGGCATTTCTACGCCTATGCACCCTTCAAAATTGAGTACTGCATTGATCGGTTTGCGATGGAAGTTAAACGCCAATTGGATGTGCTTGATCAAAATCTTGCGGATCGTCGGTTCCTGTGCGGAGATGATTACAACATCTCGGATATCGCTGTTTATCCTTGGTACGGTGCTTTGGTTGTGCACAACATCTATGACGCGCAGGAGTTTTTGGATGTGTCGTCATATAAGAACGTTGTGCGTTGGGCACGAGAAGTCGAAGAAAGACCCGCCGTCTCCAGGGGCAGAAGAGTAAACAGAACCTGGGGTCCTGAAGAGTTGCGAGTGCCGGAAAGACATAGCGCAGCCGATTTCAAATAGCAGCCGTGGCATGGTTTTAATTTTATTGGATGATTCAACGCGCTACTTTGGAAATTGTTTAAGGCTAACAAGCAATATCTATAAAACCCTTGAGGGAGATGTCAGTGTCAAATGATCCAGTAGACGTGCTTATAATTGGGGCTGGTGCCTCAGGGGCTGCAATGGCTTGGAGTCTTGCCGAGACTCGAATGAAGATCTTATGCCTGGAGCAGGGTGAATGGATGAATCCTGCGGATTATCCCACGACGAGTCTGGATTGGGAGTTGAAGTCCTTCGGCGAATTCAGCTACAGCCCTAATACACGTAAACGAACCGTTGACTATCCAATTAACGAGGACAACTCTCCGATAAAAGTCGCAAATTTTAACGGGGTCGGCGGTGGCACAGTGCTTTATGCTGCGCATTTTCCGAGGTTTCATCCCTCTGACTTTAAAGTAAAGAGTCTGGACGGTGTCGCAGATGATTGGCCGATTGATTATCAGACCCTTGAGCCATTTTACGCTGAGAATGATCAGATGATGGGCGTTGCAGGGCTAAAAGGTGACCCTGCATACCCTGACAAAGAGGTTTCGATGTCTCCGGTGCCCCTTGGTGTGCTTGGTGAAACGCTCGCCAGAGGTTTTAACGAGAAGGGTTGGCATTGGTGGCCCTCTGATAGCGCGATTGCAACAGAGCCCTATGATGGTAGGGACAAATGCGTAAATTTGGGTCCTTGCATCGCGGGTTGTTCCCAGGGAGCAAAAGCCAGCACAGACATTACCTACTGGCCACATGCACTCCGTGCCGGCGTAGAGTTACGCACGCAATGTCGGGTAAAGGAGATTACGGTCAATGAACAGGGTATGGCCTCGGGCGTTATCTATTTTGATGAAAATGGTCATGAACAGGTGCAACACGCTGAAGTTGTTGTTGTTGCTTGCAATGGCATTGGTACACCGAGGTTGTTGTTGAACTCGACGTCGGCCGCATTCCCTGAAGGCATAGCAAATAGCAGCGGTATGGTTGGTAAAAACCTGATGTTTCACCCTTACGGCCACGTTCAGGGAATGTTTGATCGTCCTTTAAAAGGCTATCAGGGGCCGGGCGGTTGTTGTATCTGGAGTCAAGAGTTCTATGAAACAGACGTGTCTCGGGGCTATCTGCGTGGCTATACGATGGAAATTACAAGAGGTAAGGGACTCGTCAGTACTGCGATTACCGGTATGGGTGCGGGTACGATTCCGTGGGGCGCCAATCATCATGAGGCCTATCGTCGAGAGTTCGATAAGTCAGCAGGGATGGTTGTGATTTGTGAAGACCTGCCGGAGCTGCATAACACAGTGACTCTCGATCCTGATCTGGTTGATTCCGATGGTATGCCTGCGCCGAAGATTGACTACACACTGAGTGAAAATAGTCGCCGAATGCTTGACCACGGTATGGCGCGAGGAAAGGAAGCGCTGATTGCTGCGGGTGCTTACGAGGTGAGTAGCCACGGACCACTCGCTGTTGCAGGATGGCATAATATGGGCACGGCCCGCATGGGGCTTGACCCTCGAACCTCAGTTGTCAATGAGTGGGGGCGGAGTCACGATGTGAAAAACCTGTTTATTGTCGATGGAAGTATTTTTGTTACCTCCGCTGGCGTTAACCCTACTAGCACAATTCAGGCACTTGCTCTGTACATTGCCGACGCGATGAAAAAGCGTCTGGCGAATCTCTTTGACTAGCGGTTAATCGATTTGGTGGAAAGAACATCAGTGGAGCAGAAATGGCGGAACTAATCACAAGCGATAGTAAATTTACAGAACATCAGCAACAAGTATTGCGTTTTATTGCGAACATGATGATTCCTGCAACCGAGTCACTGCCAGCAGCCACTGACGCTGTAATATTTCCGGGCATCCTCGAACGTTTTGCTGAAGATATGGAGACTGCAGAAAAAATAGTTGAGTTAATTTTCGCTGCTGCACATCAGCAATTCGATAAACCGTTTGATTTACTAGATGAGTCTGATGGAGAGGTTGTGATTAACAACTTTCGGACAAAGCAACCTGAACTGGTGAGGTTCATTCAAGTTTGTGTTGCTAGTTGCTACTACAAAGACGCTCGTGTCATGGCGAGCTTTGGTGTGAAAGAAAGCCCCCCTCATCCGGGTGGCTATGCGGTTGATGCGACGGATTGGTCTCTGTTGGAACCAGTTCGGACAATGGGAAAAATTTATCGCAAGGTTAAGGTCTAATTTAGGCAGAAGTCTGCTTCTGACAATTTAATTAAGGTGGTAGTCATGCAAAACAATCCTGGGCCTTATTTCCCGCACGGTATTTTTTCAGGTAAGGGGGAGCCTACGCCACGCGTGTTCGTCGCGCCTCAACGCTACATACAAGGCGCCGGCGTACTAAATCACATCGGTCGCTACCTGCGGCTTTTGAATGCGAAACGAGTGGGCATTTTGATATCAAAGCGCGGACAGACTGCTGATGGCGTCCGCATTTTGGAGAGTCTTAAAGGCTCAAACATTGATCCGGTAATATCAACCTTCGGTGGTGAGTGTTCCCTCGCTGAAATTGAGGCGCACGTGTCTAATTTAGCAGAAGAAGGTTTAGATGGTTTGATTGCTGTCGGCGGAGGGAAGTGCGTTGATGCGGGTAAAAGCATCGCTTATCGACTTGGCCTGTCGGTGGTGATAGTGCCAACTTTAGCTTCGAATGATGCGCCTTGTTCAGCACTCAGTGTTTTATATGATAGTGCCGGTGTCAGCATCGGCGCAGAATTTTTCCCTGAAAACCCGGCGTTGGTGATCGTAGATACTGAGGTCGTGGCAGCTGCGTCTGAACGATATCTGGTGTCCGGAATGGGAGATGCGATGGCGACGTGGTACGAAGCGCGGGTCTGTCTGGAAAACCCGAGAGCAACCTCGACTGTCGGTGCCAGACCGACACTCGCTTCCTGTGCCATGGGTGAAATATGTGCGCAAACACTTTTTGACAAAGGCGAGAGCGCAGCTAATGCTGTTGCCGCTGGGTTGGTTGACGATAGTTTGGAGCACATAGTTGAAGCGAATACGTTGTTGAGTGGCATAGGTTTTGAAAGTGGTGGACTTGCTCTGGCGCATGCGATAGCTCAGAGTCTCACTGGAGTGCCTGTGGCCCATGACAATTATCTACATGGCGAGCATGTCGCAATTGGCACGATGGTCCAGCTTATGATGGAGCAAAATAGTGACGCAGAGCGCGTCGCAAAATTTTTCGCGAGTGTCGGTTTGCCTGTTCACCTTGGCCAGATGTCATTGTCGCGTAACGATGAAACCGCCATGCGAACGATCGTGGAAGCAACGATGTCATGGCCTACCAGTCACAATATGCCGATGCCTGTGAATGAGCAAAGTATAAGATCCGCTGTTGTTGCTGCCGATGAGCTTGGTTTGTCTGTTGCAGAATCAGTGGGAGACGACGCCTACCGTCGCTTACAGAAGTAGCGCGTGTAACAGTTGTTTTGTTTCACTGCAGAATAACCAGTCCACCATTTTTTGAGACAGCGAGTCTCAGGCACCATTGGTCATCGAGGTTTAGTTTAGTGGGTAAAGTGAGTAGGTAAAGAAAGCGTTAATATAATGCTATTGCCTTAAAGACTTGTTACTCGAGCTCAAGAGATTTCAGGTACTGAAACAATTTCCGATATTGAACAGGCGGATCAATTGATTTCTCTTTTTCAATGATCACTTTGCGTGTCAACTGTCTCAGGTGTTGTCGGTCAAGGCCAGGGAACTGAACAAAGATTTCGTCCAGAACGGCGTTATCACCCGCAATTAACCTTTCCCTCCATTGCTCCAGTTTATGGAATTGTGTGACGTGGGATCTGGAACTTGCATCGAAACGATCAACCATCGCCTGAATCTCGGTGATCTCTGTTTTAGCGAGTAATTTTCCGATGAACTGTATTTGCCGCTTCCTTGCATTGCCCTTGGTAATTTTTTTACATTCCTGCACGGCGGCAATGATCGCTGGTTCGGATATTTGTTTGAGATGGTCAACAGGCAAAGACAGCAAACTTTCCCCGAGATCCCTTAACATTTGCATATCTCTTTTTCTCTGCGATTTGCTGGGACCACGCGCTTCAAGTTCGTTTTCGAAATCTTCTTCTGTCATTTTTGATTCCTGTGAATTAGGTTCAGGCGTAGAAGAAAGTAGCTAGCCCGAGAAAAGACATGAATCCAACGACATCAGTAATAGTCGTAAGCACAACTGAGCCTGATATAGCTGGGTCTGCCCCGATTGATTTGAGCATCCCGGGCAGTACTGCACCGGCAAGCGCAGCGATGAGCAAATTAATGATAAGAGCAGAGGCTATAATGCCACCGAGCAACATATCGTCAAACACGAAGGTTGCAGCTGCAGCGACAATAGCTGCCCACACAAAACCATTAATCGCACCCACCGCGAGTTCTCTTTTTATCAGCCAGATTTGATTACTGTCGGCAAGCTGTCCAAGGGCTTCACTTCTTATCGCCAATGTGAGCGTTTGGCTGCCGGCAACGCCACCCATGCTGGCGACGATTGGCATTAGTATCGCAAGTGCGACCACTTTCTCAATCGTATCTTCGAATATATTAATGACGGCTGAAGCGAGAAACGCCGTGCCCAAGTTTGCACCTAACCATATCGCTCTGCTGCGTGCGGTCTTGAAAATCGGCGCAAATGTGTCTTCGTCTTCAGCGAGTCCTGCCAACCCCAGTAGCGATTTATCCGCCTGCTCCATGATGACGTCAACAACATCATCAATTGTGATTCGGCCAATGAGACTACCATCTTGGTCGATGACCGGCGCAGAAATAAGATCGTAACGTTCAAATCTGGAAGCCACCTCCGTTTCGGGTGTCTCCGCATTAATGGGGTCGAAATCCGTTGTCATGATTTCCCTCACCGTACGTGAGGGATCTGAAACAACCAGCTTACTAAGATGTACCAGCCCTAAATACTTGTTTTGGCTGTTCACGACAAAGATTTTGTCGGTGGTCGCTGGCAGTGACTCGTGACGTCGAAGATAACGAAGGACAACATCAACTGAAACTCGAGGACGCACGCTGATGGTATCTGTATCCATCAGGCCGCCGGCGGTATCCTCCGGGTAAGAAAGCAGCGTCTCCACCCTCGCTCGGTCCTGCGTCGTCATTGATTGGAGCAGCTGATAGGTTATGGTGTCAGGCAAGTGTTGCAGCACGTCAATCAAATCGTCGTCTGATACGATTTGATCAATCACTGGGAAAAGCTCCTCCGCAGACTTGTCTCCTAACAGACCCTCAATAAAATCCTCATCAATTTCATGAAGAATCTCACTCTGATCCGACTCCGAAAAAAGGTTCCAGACTACTCTGCGCTCTTTTGGCGGAGTAGATTCAAGCAAAACAGCGACATCAGCTGGTCGCAGGATGTTTAGCAGACTCCTAATTTGGTTAAAGCGTCCGGTCTCTAGCAACTCATGGATAGTTTCGCGTTGTCGTTGATAACTTTTTTCGAGAGGCTCGTTCATCACAATCCGCTATTCGGTCTCACCGAATCGATTGTCGATTAATGCTATCAGCGCCTTGAGTGCCTCTGTTTCGTCCTCACCCTCGAGCACCAGGCGTATTTCAGTACCTATCGTCGCTTGCAGCATCATCATTGACATGATGCTTTTACCATCAGCTGATTGATCGCCGTTATGCACAGAGACGCTGGTACCGAATCCCTGCGCCACCTTAACGAAACTTGATGCGGCGCGGGCATGCATTCCCAGCTTATTCTGAATCTTGATTCGGTGTTCTATCAAAGTGAAGTCCGAGTGTCATAGCAGTAGATCATGAATGTCTGCGCCCTTCGTGAAGAGTTAATTTCTAATCAAACGCTGATGTTACTCAATTCTCTGTGGCGTATCTGTACATTTTTCCATCTCGGAGAAAAATTCTGATAGAGCTTTTGGCTCATGTAGACGGAACGATGCTGTCCACCGGTGCAGCCAATGGCGATAGTCATATAACTTCTGTTATTTGCCTCAAAAGAAGGTAGCCAGGACGTTAGGAACCCTCGGATGTCCTCATACATTTTGCTTACGTCTGCTTCAGAGCCAAGAAACTCAATGACAGGGAGGTCGAGTCCGGTCAGAGAGCGAAGTCCGGGCTTCCAGTGCGGATTTGGCAGGCAGCGCACATCAAAAACAAGATCCGCATCCACCGGCACCCCATTTTTATAGGCAAAGGATTGAAACAAGAGTGCGAACTCGTGGGTGTCCTGCGTAATTCTTGATCGGACGAGATCTCGCAGTTCATGAATCGTCAGTCTGGTGGTATCTATTGTCAGGTCGGCGGTGGATGATATCGGGTCTAGTAGGGTTGTCTCGAGGTCAAGTGCCTCTTTCAATCCGGTCGCCTGATCGGAAAGTGGATGTTTACGTCTTGTCTCACTGAATCGCCGTACTAGCGTAGCATTGCCAGAATCAAGAAAAATAATCCTGTGAGTTACGATGTCCTTGTCGATGCTCGAAATGATATCCGGAAAGTTTTGAAGATCAATGGGAATATTCCGTGCATCAATGCTTACCGCGACAAGGCTTGTAGTCTGATCTTCTGCTAAGCGCCCGATGAGTGGTTGCAGAAGACTAACCGGTAGATTATCGATGCAAAAATAGCCGATATCCTCGAGCACATGGAGCGCGGTGCTTTTTCCTGATCCTGAACGTCCGCTGATGATAACTAATGAAATCATAAATCCATCCTGACTTTAATTCGTTTAAACAGGACTCTATTTCTCGCTTTGCCGTCGTGCTAATAGACAGTCTTAGCACATCTCACGGGTCGCAGCTTCAAAAAGTGCGTCGTCTGTTTGCGCCTCGAATAATCCATTTCGATATGCTGCTTGATCAAACCTTGCAGCGAGGGTTGCGAGCACCTGCAGGTGTTCATCAACTTCCTGTGTCGGAACTAACAGTACAAAGAGTACTTTGACGGGCTCTTGATCAAAAGCATCAAAGTCCACGCCTTCTTCAAGCGTGAACATTGCGCCAATAATCTCATCACATGAGTCCAGCCTGCAATGCGGTATTGCGATCCCATGCCCAAGCGCCGTGGTACCTAATTTTTCTCGAGCAATTAGCTGACTGTAAACTTCATCGGCGTCGAGTAATCGGTTTGTTGCTGCAATTCTTCTGGAAACTTCCTCAATTGCTCGTTTTTTACTGGTAACGGATAGCCGGCATTGAGTCCGTTCGGGGAAGAGAAATGATTTTATGTCCACACGTTGCCTGTATGCTGCGGATAATTGCGGCGAGATTATATCAACCCGTTGGTTTTCGTCCAGATATAGGTGGGATTCATCTCACTTATGGCAACAAATGTACGTCTGTCAGCCAATATCTGCAATCGAAAAGATAGAGAACAGGTCGATGAGACCTTTCAATCATTTTCTGGCTTTATCAACTTACTGTGATTTACAGAGCCTGAAAAATATATTGGGGTGACTGGGCCATTTCTGGCCCAGCTCGCTGTTTATCTGGCGCTGCCGCGATGTTTTTTGTCGTTCTGCTTTTCTTTCTGTTTCAGCAGTTGCCGGTCTAGTTTATCCGCGAGCATATCAATGGCGGCATAAAGATCCTCTGATTCGGCGTCTGCATACACTTCTCCGCCAGAAATCCTGATTGTCGATTCTGCTTTCTGTCTTTGTTTTTCTACACTAAGTATGACGCTCATGTGGATAATCTTGTCAAAATGGCGTTCGAGGCGATCGAGCTTAGTGTTGACGTAGCTACGAAGTGAGTCTGTGACTTCCACATGATGACCACTTACGTTTATTTGCATATTGCTTCTCCTAGCTTGAATGAAAAGAAACTCACTCCTAGTGCTCTGAACCAAGTTTCTCGATAATAAATCTGTAATCTCATATAGACAGCGTGCTTGATAATGTTCTTTCGCTGCCACCTCTCCTATATTGATCTTCGCGCGCCATCGGTAACCTGTCTTTGATCTCGCGCAATGGTTATTAAATTCTTTTGTCTGAACGCCAGCTATCAAACCGCGTTAGCGTTGTTTTGCCGGTTTGTCTAACTCATCACCGTCTTGATCTGTTGGCTGTCGAAGCGCTTTTTATGCTCGCTCTGCGGCTTTGGCTTAAGTCCACTCGTTAACCTTACACTAATTGTTTGCGTTCATTAGAGGGTGGAATCATCAGAGAGTCTCGGTACTTTGCAATAGTACGTCTGGCGACTTTGATATCTTGCTCTTCGAGCATTTTAGCCAGTTTGGAATCACTCAGTGGTTTGCGAGGGTTTTCCTCGCTGACCATTTTTTTGATTAGTGATCTAATAGCCGTTGATGAAACCTCGCCACCGGTATGTGTGCTTACATGGCTTGAAAAGAAGTATTTCAATTCAAATACACCAGCTGGCGTGTGCATATATTTTTGCGTAGTGACTCTGGAGATCGTCGACTCGTGAAGATCAACCGCCTCTGCAATGTCATGTAGTACGAGTGGCTTCATTGCCTGCGCGCCATACTCAAAAAAACCTCGCTGGAACTCTACAGATCTTTGTGGAGACTTTTAAAAGCGTATCATTTCTTTGCTGCAGGCTCTTAATGAACCATCGAGCTTCCTGAAGATGGTTCTTCAAATAAGTGTTATCAGAGCTATTATCTGCCCGTTTGATCATTGATGCGTACTCTGAGTTCACCCGAACTCTAGGGGCTGACTTGGGATTTAACTCGACAACCCAGCGACCCTCACGCTTGCTTACGATGACGTCAGGATCGACATATTCAGTATTGGTTGTTGCAATGCTGGCCCCGGGTCGCGGATTAAGGCTCTGAATGAGCGAAATTACCGCCTGCAGTTCCGCCTCTTTCAATCGGGTCTTCTTAATGAGTAATGCATAGTCGTGGTTTGCAAGAGATGAAATATGCTCCTCGACGATGCTAATGGCATGCTCGCGCCACTGCGTGTCTGGGGGCAGTTGTCTCAATTGTATGACAAGGCACTCCTGCAAGTTTCTGGATGCAATACCTACGGGGTCCAAATGTTGAATGAGGTTTAAGACAGCTTCAACCTCGTCGATTTCACACTCATACTCGGCGGGAATACTCTCGAGTACGTCTTCTAGTGGAATTGTAAGCGTGCCTTCACTGTCAACGCCGTCCACGATGGCTTCGGCGATAAGCGCGTCGCAGGGGGACAGATGAATAAGGTTCAGTTGTTCTTCGAGGTGAGATTGAATTGAGACACCATCGCCATTTTTACGGTCAAGATAGTCGTTATCATCGTCGTCTCCGCCAGAGTAAGTTTGCGGCGCCGGCGCTTCGTCCCAGACGTCTTCCCAAAGGCTGTCGACAGGTAACTCTTCGGTAATACTCTCGGTAGAAAGTTGGTCTGTGGTGTCCGGAATAGCATCACCATCAATTTCCGGATCAAGTGCGGGTGCCGGATCGTCGACCGAGATCACACTTTCTGCCATCGATGAGTCGGCGGCTTCATCGCTTTTTGCTTCCGACGTTGGACCGTTCTCGACCGTTGCGGTCTCGTTGGAAGCACCTTCAATAGTCTCGGTTGGTGTATCGAGCGAACTTGCCTCATCCGGGCTGACCGGATCATCGGGCGTTTGTTCTTCTAGCATGAGATTCGAATCCAGTGCTTCCTGAATTTCCTGCTGAAGATCTAGACTGGAGAGCTGCAAAAGCTTGATCGCCTGCTGCAACTGAGGAGTCATCCTGAGTTGCTGACCAAGTCTGAGCGCGAGTGCCGGTTTCATTGCCATGTGCTAATCATACTCAGGCGCCCAGAGGAATAGAACCTTGTTATCTCGTATCAAATGTGGTGTAGCGTTTGTAGACAAAAACAGATGACTTTTTAGGGTTGGTGGACCCAAATCATACTAAGTATATTTGGCGAAGTCAGCGCCGTAGGAAGGATATCTGGTGAAATTTTCATATCTGCTTACATCAGCAAGACAACCGTAAACAGTCGATGCCTACATTCGGAAATCATCGCCCAGATAGACGCGTTTGACATGGTCGTTTGACAGGATTGCTTCCGTTGTTCCTTCCGCAATAATGCGACCTTCACTGACGATATATGCTTTTTCGCAGATGTCGAGGGTCTCTCGCACGTTATGATCAGTGATCAGAACGCCGATCTCTCGCGCTGACAGTTGTGAAATGATGTTCTTGATATCCTGAACCGAAATCGGATCAACACCGGCGAAAGGTTCATCAAGCAGAATGAACGCCGGTTCTGAAGCCAGACTGCGGGCTATCTCTACTCTGCGACGTTCCCCGCCGGAAAGGGACATGCCGAGGCTATCTCTGATTGGACCTATGTTGAATTCTTTTAGCAGCGATTCAAGGCGGTCACGGCGGTCTGATCGGGTAAGTTCTTTCCTTGTCTCTAAAATAGCCATGATGTTGTCAGCGACACTCAACTTTCTAAAAACAGAGGCCTCTTGCGGAAGATAGCCGATACCGGTTCGAGCGCGCTCGTGCATCGGTTTCGGGGTAATATCATTGCCATCGAACAAAATTTGGCCAGCATCGCGGGGTATCGAACCTACAATCATGTAAAAGCATGTGGTTTTACCTGCGCCATTTGGCCCTAATAAGCCAACTACTTGTCCGCTCTTAATAGATATCGTGACATCGGTTACAACCGGCGTGCCGCTGTAGCTCTTTGCAAGATTGATTGCCTGAAGTTCATGCATTGAAATGGTTTCTATGAGGCTCTATTTGGGTGTGATGATGATTTCTATTCGATCTTGTGGGGAACCATTGCTTTTTAAATCAACAATGCCGAGATCGATATCGTAGAAAAGCATTTCACCGGAGAACTTGTCGGCAGTCTGTTGCATTTGCGCTTGACCCTTCAGATGAAGTTCAGCGTCCTTGACCAAATAAGTGATCAATGTGGCATCAGCTGTTACCAGCTCCATCGAATCATCTGCTATTTGTTCGAAGTGGGCGAGTTTGCTGGATTGAGCATCTGATTCATCGGTGATGGCAATTATCTTAACGACTTCGTCTTCTGCCATGAATATCTGAACCTCGTCAGCGACAATATTCAGTGTACCTTGCTCTATATGCACGTCTCCGGTGTAGGTCGATTTACCAATAGCATCGTCGATGACGCCGCTGTTGGCCTGTATTCTAATTGGCTGCTCACGGTCAGATTTAAGTGCAAAGGCCGGCTGTGAAGCGCCAAACAATGCTAGTGTGATGATAATTAGGTTTAAATGTCGTGACACGAGGCAGTTGCTTTGCGAGGTTGGGTGTACATTGTAACCTGTTTTTATCGTGGCCTCTATTCGTTGTGACTTTGCACCTCGGGGATGAAAATAGTATTCACTCGTTCGGCATCTTTGGTAAAGAATTCGTAACGCGTCTGTTCGAGGTATGCGTTCATTGCGCCAGCGGTGGTGCGCCCGGATTGATCGTCAAGATAGACTTTGACCCGAGATTCTAGGTAGTCCCTGTCGGGGAAAACTGTCATCTGCTCTGTCCTAATGTTGACGAAGTCGCCAGAGAGTCGCGTCCGCTGGGCGAAAACATGCTCCCACAGCTCAACGATTTCCTCTTCGCGATTAGGCAATGACTTGTTGCTGGACTTTGGTGTCAGACGGCCAAAATTGGACTCGATGTCCCAGGGGCTTGTTGTATCCTCGAGGTAAAGTTTTACCCTGGGCATATCCAGCGTGGTGATATCAGTCGCAGGATAATGCGTAAGCTTGAATGCCTTGATCTTGTGTTTTGGCTGACCGTTCTCATCGAATTGATCGATGATGGCGTTGACCATATAGAGGTCAGGCTCATTTTTTGCATTTGGATCAAGTGACGCAGGTGCGTCGTCCCGGTCCATTACCCAACGGGTTGCCCAGGCAGCTGTAAACATTAACACCAAAATAATCAGGGCTCTGCTAGCTGTCATCACTTGTTTTCCGTGTCAATAAAATCCCGTGTGCCTAAGTTAAAAGCCGAAGTATAAGGAGCCAACGTAACCCAGCCAAGCCAGAAACAATATACCACCTTCAGGTCGTGAGATTCTTGAATTGCCCGAAAAGCCATATGCAAATAAACCCAGCAGCGCGGTCAGACCAAACATTAAGCCGAAGTCTCGCCAAAAGACATTGCTAGCAATCTCTGTCGGCGCCAACAGGCAGGGAATCGCAAGTACAGCTAGCATGTTGAAAATATTGGAGCCGACGATATTGCCGATAGCCAAATCTGTTTCTCCCTTTACTGCGCTGGTCACTGACACGACAAGTTCAGGCAGGCTCGTGCCAATAGCGACAACGGTCAGCCCGATGATTAATTCACTGACGCCGATCTTCTGGGCTATTTGTACAACGGCCCACACCAGAAGTTCAGAACTCAGCAGAAGAAATACCAAACTTAAAACAAGCGTCACCGCTGCCTTTTTCTGGCTCATGTCCGCAATATCATCAAGTTCGGACAAGTATTCCTTGTCTTGGTCAAGGCTTGTCTCGATGTGAGGTTCAGGTTTTTGACTCTCAGCTAGGCTATTGGCTGTTCTGGCGCTTATGTGCTCGTGTGCTAATCGGTACAAAAACGTAGCGAGGCAGGCAAAGAGAAGAAGTCCATCCCAGAACCCCAGATGAAAATCCACCAGCGTGGCACCTGCACACAATGTGACCAAAAACATGATCGGCAGATCTTTCTTTAAGATGTCTTGGCGGAACGGTAGAGGAATGATTAACGCGGTGATACCCAGAACCATGCCAATATTAGCGATATTGGAACCAATCGCATTGCCAACGGCAAGCTCTGGTTCACCCTGCAGCGAGGATGTCACAGCGACAAAAATTTCGGGCGCGGAAGTGCCTAGGGCCACGATGGTGAGGCCTACGACCATTGGAGAGATGTGAAAATTCCTAGCTGTCGTTACCGCGCCGATGACAAAAAAGTCTGCACTTTTAAACAGAATAAGAAATCCCACCAGCAGTGCGAAACTTAGAAGCAGCATACTCCTCTTGGAAAGGCCTGTTGAAAAGACGGGTAATTAAAGTGGTTTATCGTATTTAATGCAAGGACGGAGCGCCCAATGGTCAGCACTGATCTGATTCATCTGGTGTAATGATTGTTGTAGTGTTAGCGTTTAGGCACTATGACGAATGCGAGTATTTCTCAAGACCACATCGTGATAAGTGATGTGACATTCCGGCGTGGGCAAAGGCGGATTTTTGACCGCATCAGCTTGAGGATTCCTGCCGGTAAGATCGTTGCCGTGATGGGGCCAAGTGGCACGGGTAAAACGACGTTGTTACGATTAATTGGTGGCCAAATAAAGCCCAATAGCGGCAAAATTCTGGTCGATGGTCACTCCATTCCTGAGTTATCAAGAACTGAATTGTTTAGTGTGCGCCGATCGATGGGGATGTTGTTTCAAAGCGGGGCATTGTTTACTGATCTTTCCGTCTTCGACAATGTAGCGTTTCCGCTCAGAATCCATACCGAGTTGCCAGAGGATATGGTTCGCGATCTCGTGCTTATGAAGCTAGAGTCAGTCGGCTTGCGTGGGGCAAGCAAAATGTTTCCCAGTGAATTATCCGGCGGCATGAATCGTCGCGTCGCGCTCGCAAGGGCCATTGCACTTGACCCCCGGTTGATTATGTATGACGAGCCGTTTGCGGGGCTGGACCCGATAGCGATGGGCGTTATCGTTCAATTGATCAAAAAGCTAAATGAAGTTTACGGCGTGACCAGCATTATCGTCTCTCATGACATCACCGAGGCGGCTAGCATAGCCGACTACATATATATCATCTCGGACGGCGTTGTGATTGGTGCGGGAACGCCTGAAGCACTGCTTAAGCAGCAATCTGCGAGGGTGCAACAGTTCATTCAGGGCATGCCCGATGGGCCTGTGCCGTTCCATTTTCCAGCCCTCGACTATGCGAATGAACTTTTGGAGTCAGATAAATGAAATGCTGGATCTTCAGGCGGATAAGCTAAGTGATTGCTGATCTTCGACGCCTAGGTAGGTTCTGTCTGGATCTTATTCAGGTGCTGGGCCGCGCTGCGACGATCTGGTGGTTGGCGATAATGCGCCGCCCGCGGTTGGCGAACATCCCGCTTGTCGTTAGGCAAGTTTACCAACTCGGAGTACTTTCGGTGCTTATTATCGCCCTCTCGGGGTTTTCGATTGGCGCTGTACTCGCGTTGCAGGGATATAATCAGTTAGTAAAATACGGATCAGAGAGTGCCTTGGGCCTAGGCGTTGCGCTTGTTCTTGTGATGGAGATCGGGCCCGTAGTCTCGGGGTTGTTGTTCGCTGGGCGCGCCGGTTCTGCTGTGACGGCAGAAATTGGGTTGATGAAAGCAACTGAGCAACTGAGCAGCATGGAAATGATAGGGGTTGATCCGTTGCAAAGGATTGTCGCACCTCGTCTATGGGCTGGATTTATTACAATGCCGATATTGGCGCTGATGTTCTCTGTTGTCGGGATATGGGGTTCATCCTTGGTTGGGGTTGATTGGTTGGGTGTCTACGAAGGCGCCTTCTGGGCATCAATGCAGGCAGGCGTTGATTTTAATTCCCATGTATTGAAAGGCATTGTCAAATCAATTGCGTTCGGGCTAGTAGTCACTTGGATTGCGGTCTTCCAGGGTTATGACGCCGAGCCGACATCGGAGGGCATAGCCGCAGCAACAACCAGAACAGTTGTATATTCATCTGTGAGTGTGCTGGTGCTGGATTTCTTTTTGACCTTGTTGATGTTTAAGCTCTGACCTTTAGTGATAGCAAGACTTGCCTGGAACACGCGTTTACGCGCTGAAATTACGGGTTAGCGCCAACGGAGAAAGGAGGTTTTATTTAATGCAGATGAGAACGTTGGAAATTGTGGTTGGTGCTTTTTTGCTGGCTGGCATCGTCTCTTTGGCTATCATCGCGGTTAAAGTGAGCGGGTTTAGTCAGGGAGATGCCGTTGACAAATACAGTATCCATGCAAAGTTTGAAAACATTGGCGGTCTGGTCATTCGTTCCAAGGTCAGTATTGCCGGCGTTATTGTTGGCCAAGTGTCTGCTATTGAGCTTGATCAAGAAACGTTTTCTGCTGTCGTGACGATGGAAATTGACTCAAAAGTCAATCAGATTAGTAGTGACACAACGGCAGCTATCCTGACGGATGGGCTCCTCGGCGGCAAGTTCATTGGATTGAGTATTGGTGCCGAGGAAGAATATTTGGAAGAAGGGGATGAGTTGGTGGATACCCAGTCTGCTGTCATTTTAGAAGAACTAATCGGTAAGTTTTTGCTCAACAAGTTTTAACCAAGCGTCCGAAATCGGGCTAAAATAAAGGTTTTGCAGTTTGCGTCATAACAAAAGCGCGTCAGGTACATCGTATGAAAGGAATTAACTTTATTTGGCTCAGTCTGTTGTTGTTTGTGCCGGTTTTGGGTTTGAGTGCACCAGACCCAAAAAAAGTGGTTGAGGAAACGACGCATCACTTGTTAGCGAAGCTGGTTGAAGTTAAGCCATTATATGAGTCTGATCCCGAGCAGTTTTTCGCTGAGGTTGATTCTGCACTCGGGCCGTTTGTTGATTTCAAGGCATTTTCTCGGGGCGTCATGGCCAAGTACTACCGACGAGCCAGTGAAGAACAAAAGACACTTTTCGAAAAGACATTTCGCTTGGGGCTCATAAGAACTTACGCGAAAGCGCTTGTCGAGTTTGACAATCAGAAAGTGGAGATTTTGGAGGCAGGCAAGAGGAAGCAAAAAGAGAACAGGGCATCAATCGATTTGTTAATACACGGTAAGAACGGCGAACAGTACACGGTCAATTACAGCTTGGGTTTGGTAAACGATGACTGGAAACTTCGCAACGTGACGATTGAAGGTATTAATGTCGGGTTACAGTTCCGATCTCAATTCGCGGCGCATATGCAGAAGTACCGCAATAATATCGATCTTGTGATCGATAATTGGGTGGTAGATGTCTAGCTTTTTAGGAAAAGAGGAGGGCGTCTCCGGTGAATTTGGAAGCCGTCCGCAGCCTCCGAGTCTCTCAATCGAGCGCGTTGAAAATAAAAGTCGGTTATACCTGCAGGGTACGATAAGTCTGGATAATGTCAGCGCCTATCGGGACCAGATGATAAATCTGCTTGCTGAAAAGCCAGATCTTGTCGAGCTTGATTTGAGCCGTTCAGAGCTCAACGGCTCTGCAGTTATTGCATTGCTGGTATCAATCCAGCGTTTTGCGCGAACAGAAAATAGAAACCTTTCGATTGTTCGCTCTCAGCCGAAGTTACTTGAAATGGCTGGAATTAGCGGCCTTTTGGATATCCTGCCCTTTGAGCCCGCCTAGGGTTGTATCATTGGTGTGCGGATATCTAATTCTGACCGGACACACCCAATGTCATGCTATCATGCCCCGCTTTCAACCGACTGACGATTAAGGTTCAAGATGGATGTAGATGAAATTCGAAGGCTGCTAGAGGCAGGACTGGGCGAATGTGACGTTGCGATGCAGGCAGAGGGAAACAAACTGGGATTAATGTTGGTCTCAGAAACCTTCAGCGGGTTAAGCAGAGTGAAAAGACAGCAACTCGTATACAGTTTTCTGAATGAGAAAATAAACTCCGGCGAAATTCATGCAGTCAGCATGAAGTGTCTGACGCCGGAAGAAAACAACTAGCTTTGCTATGCACAAAGTGCAGACCCAATACAGCCGAGGGATAAATGGATAAATTATTAATTAGTGGCGGCGCGCGCCTAGAGGGCGAGCTACGAGCTTCTGGCGCCAAAAACTCGGCAGTGACAATACTGGCTGCTTCATTGCTCGCTAATGAGCCCGTTACGATCAGCAATGTTCCCCACCTACGAGATATCACAACGATGATCGAGTTGTTGGTCTCCATGGGCGTGGAAGTTGTCGTCGATGAAAAAATGAATATTGAAATTCACGCTAACACGATTAAAAGCTTGGTTGCGCCCTATGACCTGGTGAGAACGATGCGAGCTTCATTTTTAGTGTTGGGGCCACTTTTAGCACATTACGGCGAGGCTGAAGTGTCTCTGCCGGGTGGTTGTGCAATTGGACCGCGACCTGTTGATTTGCATCTACGAGGGCTCGAAGCGCTCGGCGCGATCATTGAAATGAAGGAAGGATATGTTAAAGCGCGGGTCAATGGACGTCTTAAAGGGGCTCGGTTTATTTTTGACGTAAGTACCGTCGGCGGCACAGAGCACATCATGATGGCTGCGGCGCTTGCTGAGGGAACAACGGTACTTGAAAACTGCGCACGGGAGCCAGAGATTACTGATTTGGCGGACTTTTTGAATGCAATGGGGGCGAAGGTTTCAGGTCAGGGCACCGATACGATAACGATTGAAGGCGTCGAATCACTGAGCGGCTGTGATCATCATGTGATCGCTGACCGGGTTGAAGCAGCAACTTACCTGATCGCCGCGGCGGCTACCGGTGGACATGTAAAAATGCGTGATGTGATCCCGGAACATCTTGACGTAGTTACTAGTAAGTTGAGGGAAGCGGGCGCAGACGTAACGATCGGTGAAGACTGGATTGACCTTGACATGGGGGGGCGACGACCGAAGGCGGTGAGCTTGGTAACAGCACCTTATCCGGGTTTTCCCACGGATCTGCAGGCGCAATTCCTCGCGATGAATACGATTGCTGAAGGTACAGCGACAGTAAAAGAAACGATCTTCGAGAACAGATTTATGCACGTTCACGAAATGAATCGTATGGGTGCACAAATTCGGTTAGAGGGAAATAATACGACCGCTATCGTTGAGGGCGTGGGTGTATTAGAGGCCGCGCCTGTGATGGCGAATGATCTTCGAGCCTCCGTCAGTTTGGTCATTGCAGCACTCATTGCTGATGGCGACACGGTCGTCAATCGAATCTATCACATAGATCGTGGCTATGAGCAGGTAGAGGAGAAACTTGCAAATCTTGGGGCAAAAATCAAACGAGTCCAGTCTAGATGAGTGGACTGTTGCTCAATTGTTAGACGGGCGAAGTGCTGGTCCTCGCGATCGTCTTTCGAAAAAACAGGAATAGAAAATATCGTGAATCAAAATGTGACGTTAGCGGTAGCAAAAGGCGGTCGAATACTGAGTGCCCAACTTGAATTGTTGGCGAAGATTGGTATCGAGCCGCTGGATGATATGAAAACCTCGAGAAAACTGATATTCGACACTAACCGTAATAACTTACAGCTGGTTTTGCTGCGCGGAGCTGATGTTGCCACCTACGTCGAACACGGCATCGCTGATCTCGGAATGACAGGCAAAGATAGCCTACTGGAACACGGCGAAGAAGGTTACTACCAGCCGCTGGACCTGAAAATCGGCCGTTGCAACATCATGGTCGCAGGGTTGGAAAATGAGCCACCTTTGCCCGGTAGACTGAAAATAGCCACTAAATACGAGAAGACAGCCAAACAATTTTATGCGGAGAAAGGAATCCAAGTTGACGTCATTAAGCTTTACGGGGCAATGGAGTTGGCGCCTATCACCGGGCTTGCTCACCGCATAGTAGATATCGTGGAAACTGGCAACACATTGAAAGCGAATGGCCTCGTAACGCTGGAACATATAACTGATATTTCTACTCAATTGATCGTGAATAAAGTGTCGATGAAAATGAAACACCGTGATATGCAAAATATAATTGATGAGCTCGCTGCTGTGGTTGGTGAATAACAAATGAAGACATTTGAAAAATCAACGCCGCGGCGTCTATCAACTTCCTCGGCATCGTTTACTGATGAATTTGCTGCGTTGCTATCTGTGCAGGAAGAGAACCATGAGAATGTGCTGACGGATGTGCGCACTATTTTAAAAGACGTCAAAGATAATGGTGATGCAGCATTACTTGCATACAGTAAAAAGTTCGATGGTGTCTGCGCGGAGACGTTCGGTCAGCTTGAGATTAGTAAGCAACAGATGGTTGCAGCTGTGGAAAAAATAGATCCGGTTGTGCTTGATGCGCTTGTGCAGTCGATAGAACGGGTTCGAAGTTATCACCAACGACAAAAAGAAGCTTACGGTAATCAAGCCAACTGGTCATACGAAGATGAATTGGGCAATCAATTAGGCCAGCTCGTCAGGGGAATGGAACGGGTAGGTATTTACGCACCAGGCGGCAAGGCCGCCTATCCGTCTTCGATCATTATGACTGCGATTCCTGCCAAGGTGGCAGAGGTGGGTGAGCTTATTCTGACCGTTCCAACCCCCGGTGGAGATGTGAATGACGCGCTGTTGGCTACGGCGCACCTGTGCGGCGTTGATCGCCTATTTACGATTGGTGGTGCACAGGCGATTGGCGCGCTTGCCTATGGCACAGAAACAGTGCCCCGGGTTGACAAGATTGTGGGACCGGGAAACATTTACGTTGCGACAGCCAAGTCAATTGTTTTTGGCGATGTGGGTATTGATATGATCGCTGGTCCGTCAGAGATTGCGATTGTTGCTGACAGCAGTGTTGATCCAGAGTGGTTGACAATGGACATGTTTGCTCAGGCTGAACATGATGAGCTCGCGCAGTCGGTTCTTATTTCAACCGACAACGTGTTGCTTGATCGCGTCGCGGACCTCATCGAAAAAAGAATAGCTGGTATGGCGCGGGGCGAAATCATCCGAAAGGCAATTGCTGACCGTGGAGCGCTGATTCTTGTCGAATCGAATGAAGAGGCGCTAGCTTTGATAAACCAGATGGCGCCTGAACACCTCGAGCTATGTCTCGAAAATCCTGACGAAATGCTATCAGGGATACGTAACGCTGGTGCGGTGTTCGTCGGTAAGCATACCGCTGAGGTGGTAGGCGATTACAGTGCGGGTCCAAGCCACGTATTGCCAACTAGCGGTACTGCGAGGTTTGCGTCTCCCCTTGGCGTTTATGATTTTCAAGTTCGTAGTTCCCTCGTTCGTTGCTCGAGAGAAGGTGCAATACAGCTTAATCGAGCCGCATCAATTATCGCCCGCACAGAAGGTTTAGAGGCGCATGCGCTATCAGCTGAATTGCGAGTGCAGGGTTAGCTCGCTCAATGGGACCAATGGATCTTTACCAGGCAGCGATTTCGAGGGGCGAAATTCAGTCTGATGTCGCGCAGTTGCAGGCGATGGAGCGTCTTCAGTCTTTGTACTTTGCCTTGACTAAACAAGAAAATGAACCGGGTTTCATTGCCAAACTATTCGCCAGACCAAAGCGTGAACTGATTCCAGGGCTTTATTTCTGGGGTGGAGTGGGTCGAGGCAAGACATTTTTGATGGATCTCTTTTTTGATTCACTGCCTTTTGAACAAAAGTCTCGGATGCATTTTCATAGGTTTATGCGGCATGTTCATCACGCGCTGACAGAACTCCAGGGTGAAGCCGACCCTCTAAAGAAGGTTGCGCTAGAGTTTGCCAACAATAATCGTGTGCTGTGTTTTGATGAGTTTTTTGTCAGTGATATCACAGATGCGATGATCCTTGCCGGGCTGCTCGAAGTCTTGTTCGAGAATGGCGTGACGCTCGTGGCGACCTCAAACGTTGAGCCGGTAAACTTGTATGAAAATGGGCTGCAGCGAAGCAAGTTTTTGCCAGCCATAGCGCTGATCGAGAAAAACACACAAATATTAAACGTGGATTCAGGCACCGATTACCGACTTAGGGTGTTGGAATCTGCTGAGATTTATCATTATCCCTTGGATCGGCAAGCAGATGAGGTGCTGCTGCAAAGCTTCAATTCGCTGTCTCCTGATGCAGGCAAGGCTGATATTGTGCTTGATATCGAAGGCCGAGAAATAAAGACCCGGTTTTGTGGTGACGGGGTCGTCTGGTTTGATTTTCCGGAAATATGTGAGGGTCCG
>CBFHOH010000031.1:23257-46429 GCA_965657335.1 Candidatus Azotimanducaceae bacterium | reverse complement strand
ACATTGAGTGTTTGCTTGACAAGTTCTGCATCGAGTGACTCGGTGTGTAATAGAATAAGCGTTCTTGCCCAGTCGATTGTCTCACTAATGGCAGGCACTTTTTTCAAGTCCATGTCTCGCAACTCTTGAATAAATGTTACCAACTGATCTCTCAGGTTCTCAGCTATTTCAGGCACTCTTGCCTGCACAATTTGTCGCTCAAGCGATGCATCAGGAAAAGGAATGTAAAGATGCAGGCAGCGTCGCTTCAGTGCATCACTGATCTCGCGTGTGTTGTTGCTGGTGAGGAAAACAAGCGGCTTTTTATCTGGTCTTGCTTTGACAGTACCAATCTCAGGAATCGAAAGTTGAAAGTCGGATAACATTTCTAACAGCAGCGACTCAAATTCGTGGTCAGACTTATCAACCTCGTCAATGAGGAGCACGCAACCTTCATCGTGGTGCAGGGCTTTGAGCAGAGGCCGTGGTTCAAGGAAGTCCTCTGAGAAAAACACATCGCCGAACTCATGAAGCTTAACCACAGAATCATGCAGACCTGTGGCTCCGTCCAGAATTTCACCAAGCGTTTCCTTGAGGACTTGGGTATATAGCAACTGTTTGCCGTATTTCCACTCGTAAATCGCTTTTGATTCGTCCAGACCTTCGTAGCACTGCAGCCTCACGCAATCGAGCTCCAGTAGCTCTGCGCAGGTTTTCGCGAGTTCGGTCTTTCCCACGCCGGGAGGACCTTCAATCAAAATGGGCTTTTCAAGATGATATGCAAGAAAAACCGCTGTAGCGATTTGTGTGTTGCAGATATAGTTTCGTGATTCAAAATTTTCTTTGATGGCTTCCACACTGGAAAGTCGATCCGCATTCTTAAGCGTCACTTTTAATCCTTTTTTTCGAGTCTTATGAATTGAGTGTATTGCCAATCGGCACTGGATAGCCGGACAGGCACACTCACCGATACTTGGTATTCGGCGACTGCCAGGCTAGGGTCAATTAGGTCATTATGTAAACAGGCATTTAAATTGTACAGTGGCCCTGCGTTTATCATGCTTGGGTATTGGGCGAGATAAGGTGAGCTTATCTGTCTTGGTGGATTGAATTGTTCAGGATGGCGACAGAGTCTGGTCCACATTGAGTCTCTGCTGCAGATGTTTTTGACCGCACAAGTAAACAGTTAACTGCGACAGTGATGGCTCGCCAGAGCCAGAAGATGTTCATTGTAGCAGCGGACGATTTGCTACTGGTGCAGCCGCATCAGACCTTCTTGTGCGACCGATGCAATCAGTTCCCCTGATCTTGTGTAGAAAGCACCTCGCGCAAGCCCGCGTGCGCCGCCGGAGAATGGACTATCTTGGGTATATAAAAGCCATTCGTCGGTTTTAAATGGCCGATGAAACCACATCGCGTGGTCGAGACTTGCCATTTGAAAGTTCCCCTCTGTCCAGCCGATGCCGTGCGGACGTGCGGCAGTGTCGATCAATGTCATATCAGAGGCATAAGCGAGCAGGCATTGATTCACTCGAATGTCTGATGGCATCGTGTCTGCTGTTTTAATCCAGACGCTCTGTGTCGGTGCCATCTTGCCAGGCTTAAATTCGTTGAAGGGCTCAGTGAACCTCATTTCTATGGGTTGCGGTTGAGTCATTCTGTTTTTAAATTCCTCGGGAATATCATCAAGATACTGTGCCCGCATATCCTGACTGTTGATGCAGGACTCAGGGGGTGGCACATCAGGCATTTCCACCTGATGTTCAAGACCTTTTTCTGTGACCTGAAAGGACACAGACATGCTGAAGATGGGTCGCCCTTTTTGCACCGCTACGACTCTGCGAGTGGTAAAGCTTTTGCCGTCCCTTATCCGATCAACGGTGTATAAGATGGGTATCGTTGTGTCACCGGGTCTGAGGAAATAACCATGTAGTGAGTGTGCGGCTCTGGCGATATCCTCTACAGTTCGCGATGCCGCGACCAACGCCTGCCCGATAACTTGGCCACCAAAGACCCGTTGCCAGCCTTCAGAAGGACTGGTGCCCCTGAACATATTGACTTCAATTTGTTCGAGGTCGAGCAGATCTAGCAGGTCAGATAATTCTGGCTTCATGTTATTTTTGACTGGTAGCGAGGGGGCGCCATTGTCCCTCATTGCTGTAAATTGGTCGAGGGGAATTAGAGGCTGGTGTTGCGGTAATTTTTGCAGGTAAGCTTGGTTGTCTGCATCGCCCGGACAAGATCCAGACGATGCAGGGCATGCGAGGAGGTTAGTATTTGTAAGCTTCAGGCTTGAAAGGGCCCTCAACCGGCACGTTAATGTAATCTGCCTGGTTATTTGTAAGCTGCGTCAACAAACCGCCAAATCCTGCCACCATGTAACCGGCCACTTCCTCGTCGAGTGCTTTGGGTAAAACCTCGACGGTGACTTCCTGTCGCTGCTGCTGATCATGATCTGCCCAGGCGCGCTCGTAAAGATACATTTGTGCAAGCACCTGATTGGCAAAAGAACCATCCATAATGCGTGAGGGATGCCCAGTGGCGTTACCGAGATTCACAAGGCGTCCTTCAGACAAGAGAATGACGTAGTCTTTTGGATCGTCGCTTCGATAAACCTTGTCGACCTGTGGTTTGACTTCTTCCCACCGCCAGTTGTCCCGCATGAATTGAGTGTCAATTTCGGTGTCGAAGTGTCCTATGTTGCAAACAATCGCATTCCGTTTCACTGTGCTCAGAATATTGCTGTCACACACGTGTACGTTACCGGTACAAGTGACGACAAGATCAATGTTATTCATTAGCCGCTTATCGATATCGGATATCTCGCCGGTGTTAATACCACCGTTGTAGGGTGACACTACCTCATAACCATCCATGCAGGCTTGCATTGCACAGATAGGGTCAACCTCTACAACCTTCACGATCATGCCTTCCTGCCGCAAGCTCTGTGCAGAACCCTTGCCGACGTCGCCATAACCAATAACGAGCGCCTGTTTTCCCGCCATAAGCATGTCAGTCGCGCGCTTAACGGCGTCGTTTAGACTGTGCCTGCAGCCGTATTTATTATCGTTTTTTGATTTGGTGACCGAATCATTAACGTTAATGGCGGGAACACGAAGCTCTCCCTTTTCCAACATTTCGACTAGACGGTGTACACCAGTGGTTGTCTCTTCCGTGATGCCGTGAATCTTTTCTAGCATTTGTGGGTACTTCTCGTGAACCATCAGCGTCAGGTCGCCGCCGTCGTCAAGGATCATATTGGCGTCCCAGGGTTGACCATTCTCTAGAATCGTCTGCTCAATACACCAGTTGAATTCTTCTTCGGTTTCGCCTTTCCAAGCGAAGGTCGGAATACCTTTTGCCGCCATTGCGGCGGCGGCGTGATCTTGGGTTGAGAAAATGTTGCACGATGACCAACGCAGTTCGGCGCCCAACTCCGTCAGCGTGTCCATCAATACAGCGGTCTGAATTGTCATGTGAATGCAGCCCATGATGCGCGCGCCAGCAAGCGGTTGCTCGTTTTTGTATTTTGTGCGTAACGCCATCAACGCCGGCATTTCTGCCTCGGCAAGATCGATTTCCGCTTGTCCGAATGCTGCAAGACTGATGTCTGCAACCTTGTAATCTTGGTTGGTCATAATTTTTCTCTTTTGTTGTTCCAGTTAAAAATGGCTAGGTTATTGTGGGTTTGTGGTAGAGCCGGGCCTGTACTTGGAAACCATTTTTGAGTCCCAAGTAAAGACTTTGGCCGGATAAAAGCTTGTGTTCGAGCGCCCATTTGTCGAGGTCTTCGGGCTCAAAACCTAACCAAAGATCGCCGCATGCGTCTCGGGTCCAGTCTTGATCGTGAGGGCAAAGATCGACAATCAACAGGCGTCCGCCTGGACGCAGCAGCTGCCTCGCGCTACTAAAGGCGACTGCTGGCGATGCCAAATGGTGAGTCACCATGTTCAGCACGACGAGGTGGTAATCTTCACCATGTTGAGTGCCATGCTCTAAATCGTCGTGCTTAAACTCGATGTTCTCTGGGCGGTTTTCACCCAGTTGGCTTTGCACCCATGCAAGCATCGGTGCGGAATTGTCCATCGCTACAACGCGACGGAAGCGCGAAGATAGCTCTTTGAGCAATTCGCCATTGCCAGGACCAACCTCGAGCACATCGCTGTCACGAGATAAATCTTCATTCGATATCAAGTCTAGGACAGGGTCCGCATATTGGTCGAAATCGGCGATAAGCTCCTGGTTTTCGCTGAATTTTTCAGTTGTTTTGTCAAAAAACGCTCGAGACCGTTGAGCGCGCTCGGCGTGCACTTTTTGCATGTGCTTGGCGGCTTCTTCCTCCATGGCGAGGTCATCGATCGTTGCATACAGCTCTGTAGTAAGTCGGGCGAGCGGGCAGCTTTTGTTGATGATTGCCCGCCTGTAAAAAATTGTATTGCCTTCGCGTCGGGTTGCGACCAGTCCCGCCGCGAGCAGCGCTTTCAGGTGGTGGGACATGCCTGGTTGCGCCACACTGAAGATTTGACAAAGTTCTGTAACACCAAAAGATTCGTTTTTCAGTGCCCTCAGGACGTTTAGTCTAAGATTATCGGCTGTCGCTTTGCAGAATGCTGTCAAGCTGAGTGCCGTCAGAGGCTGGTTTTCGTGTTTTGTGAGGGACATGGGAAGCTATATAAAAATATGTTGATATAGTAGCAATGCGAGGCAAAAAATCAACCTATATCAATATTTATTTATATAGAAGGTTTGAAGCCGGTATTCGGACTGGCACATAATATAAGGATAGGGTCGGGCGAGAATTATCAAACTCAAAGGTTGACCGAGGTTTTTTAGAGACAAGTTTTGGAAATAGGGAACAGTGATGAGTAATGCGCTCAGCCAAATGCAAGTACTTTACCTTCCGGAAGAGGACAGAATATTATTTCGTATCAATTCAACTTCCGGTGAAGAGTTTCGTTTTTGGTTGACAAGGCGCTACACATTACTGCTCATCAACGTTTTGAAGGATTACGCTGATAAAGATCCTGACGTCTCGGCACAATTGTCCCCAGCAGAAAAAAGAGCCGTCGAGGAGTTCAAGCAAGAACAACGCTTGAGCGACGCAAACTTTACCCAACAGTTTGCAGAGGAATCTAACAGTTATCCTTTAGGAGAGTTAACCCAATTGGCGTTCAAGCTGTCGTTCAGTTTTAAAGACACGAGTCTCCAATTGTCGATCCAACCAAAAGAAGGTAGGGGTATCAATTTTGTGATTAATCAGGAAATCAATGCGAGCTTAATTCAGCTGTTGAAGACAGCAGCCGAAAAAGGTGACTGGGGTCTTCAAGATGCTTTTGCACCTCGCAGTGGAGCAGATTCGTCGCGCGAGAACCGGGTCATAAACTAAGATGGCAGAAGTTGGTGGGCCTGAGGAAGCCATTGAGGTTTTTGCGTTATTGTTTCCATAGTACTTCCATAGTGTTTCCATATTGAAGGAATAGACTTATCAACGGATGTTCCCCAACTTGGCCCCTTCAATGGAGCTGTCAGCCCTAACAATCCCCTCCCCCAAAGGCGTTAGGGCTTTTTTTTGGATGGCACTATCGCTGACACTGAATTTCGTACGCTTTACAGTTTGATCGATCGGTAGCAATTCGTAGCTCGATGAGCATGGTTGTCGAACAAGCGTCTACTCGTTAGTGGCGGATAAGCATGAATAGCGGGCGCTAGTATTCTGGACAGGTGACGAAAGACACTTGTTTTAGATTTAACCTAGCTAGCGGCGACCGCAGGGTTGTTGATTTCTTTGTAAAGTGGCAGGTTGATTCGGATCGTAACGCCATTGCCGCTGAGCAGGTTCGCTGCGCTAACGCTACCGCCGTGATGCTCTGCAATAACCCTAACAACGTAGAGACCCATGCCGAAATGTAATCGGTTGTCGGGATTAGACTTGCGTACAGAAACCATTGAGTCGAAGATGCTTTCAACTGCTTCGGCCGGTATTGTAGGTCCTTGATTAGTCACAAACAATGTGAGGTTGTTGGCATCGACGGTGAGTCCGACGGTGATGGTGCTGCCGATTTCGGAAAAATCTAACGCATTGTCGATCAGTTTGTCGAGTAACTGTTCAATGCGATAGTCCGAAACGTTGCTGAGCACTTGTCTTTGGGTGCCTCGATATTCAAAAGTGCGATTGCTATGGGTCGTGCGGCAATTCGCGAGATAATTCTCAACGAGCTTATGGAGGTCGATGACCTCGAATTCCTCAGCTTCCAGTGCATCCTCAAGGCTGGCAGCGTCTGCCAGATTTTGAACGATCATGCCAATTCGGTTGACGCCGCGTTTGGCGCTTTCCAGATATTTCTCTCGCCCGGATTCTGACTCCTCATTTTCCAAATTCTGCAACGACGTACTAAGTGTGTTAAGCGGGTTGTTAATCTCGTGTCTCAGCGTTCTGGGCATATTTTCTAGAAACTGGTTGTGCTGGTGCAGTCGAGCTAGCATGCCAGAAATGCTGCGAGCAAGGTCCCCTATCTCGTCCCCGGATTCTGTCTCGCTGCGAATCTGATTGGTTTGCAGTCGACCATAGATATCGATGGCTTCAGTAGTTTCAACGCCTAACTTCCGGATACGACTTGCCAAACGAACAGAAAACGCCAAGATAAGTGACACAAAGATAAACACTGAAAGCACTGAGAAATTAATAATCCGCTCTAGCGCTTCGCGTCGTAGCTGCAGGATGCGTTTTGTATTCTGTTTTAGCTGAACCGTGCCTATGATCCTGTCTTCAGAAATAATCGGGTGAGCGGCAATAATGACCTCGCCATCCTCTTCCGAGTATCGTCTTTGATAGCTAGGTTTACCTGAAAGAGAATCCAGAATGACTTGGCCTTCTGGTACAGCAAGCTCTTCCCTCAGAGCTTGGTCGATAAACCCATAAGCGTTGTCGACTAAGTCGCTGAAGAATGAAAACCAATTTGCGATCATAGATCGCTCTGTTTGCTCGAGCGGTTTTTCCTGAGAAGTGGTGTAGGAGCCGACCTCAGCCCGGACCCGTCTTTGCGCATCAATAACCTGAATGTTCGCACCTGAATAACCCAGACCCTCGACGATCCTTAGGACCTCCGGCGATTTTAAGAGCACTAAACCGAAGGCCTCTTGGCCGGCAGAAGGCAGTGTGCCGGTAATAGATTGAATTGCTCGGCTTTCAGCGCTATCGACATCGGCGACAGCCAAGCCAAAATGTTTGGTTGATCCGACCAGTGAAAGCGGTATGCGAAACTCGATGGCGTAGCCTGTATCTGTCTCGGACATGAAACCCTGTATTCTATTCTCAGCTTCACCCTGGGTTGCGTAACGCCACTCACTATCCATTTCGTAGGCGGTGGTGACACCAGGTTCAGTCATTGTGAGCACCAATTGAACCGTATTTCCTGACTTCCCCGTAAATGTAATTCTGACGTGATCCGATAGATCGAGTCGAAGAATATTACGATCGCGAAAAACCAGTTTGTCGTCTTGTACTTGTATAAAGGCGTATACCTGATCTTTATGTTCGCCGAGTACGAGATAGAATTGGTTCGGTGAGATGTCGGGAGAGGCGGAAGGGTCTGACTGGCCGAAACTAACGTTGTAGTTCAGTACGTCCTCCCAGTCGTTACTCTTGCCGTCAATTCGAACCGGCGTCGTTAGCGGGTGCGCGTAGAGTTGCTCGTACCCATCCGGTGACAAGGGTAATTCGTTGAATAAATCAGACCTGCCGTTTAACAGTGTCGATATGCCTTCAGCGGTGAGAAGCTGAGCATTTGCCTGACTGTCGACGAGAAAATCCTCCATCTCTTGCAGATAGAGGTAGCTAAACCAGGGTAATATAACGAGGGCAAAGCTCATCAGAATGAATAATTTAGTCGCGAGCCTTGGCCCGCGAATTCTGTTCTTCTTCATCTGACGGCTGCCTTCACAGGAATGGGCTTATTTTGTCGACCACCGATAACCAAACCCGTATTCACTTTTAATGCAATCGAAGCTCTTGTCGATACTTTCGAACTTCTTTCGAATATTCCGCATGTGAGTATTGATCGTGTTATTGGTGACAAGGCTCTGCATCGTCGCGTTCATCAGGGTGTCGTATGAAACTGCGTGTCCCGGTGCGCGCACCAACTTTGCTAGCATACGAAATTCGGTACCTGAGAGATTGATGGGTTCATTCTTCCAAGAAACCAACAGCGCCTCCTGATCGATCGACATATCGCCAACGAGTTTCGCAGAAGCTGATCCGGCGCTTGATTGACCGCGGGCCTCATGAATTCGTAATAACGAACTGATGCGCTCTGCAAGATAATCAAGCGAAATTGGCTTGGGTAGATAATCCCAGGCACCCAGTCTGAGGCCGCTGATTTTATCTATTTCAGCGATGCGCTCGGTTAAAAAAATGACCGGCAACGATGCTGATTTGGATAGAAGATCTCGGCAGATCTCAAACCCGGCATCAACTTCGTCTCCAAGAATAATATCGAGAATGGCGAGTTCAGGTAGTTCTCGTTCAAATCCCGCGAGCGCTTCAGCGCGACTGCTATAGGCGGTGACGTCGTAGCCTTTTTTCGTAATGGCATCAACGTAATTGCTCCGCTGGTCTGGATCATCCTCTACGATGGCAATTTTCTTAGCCATGCGTTTTCCTCTAGTGGGTTTAACGGTATTTTATGATAATGCAGGGAAGAAGTATTTCCCTGTTGCGAACTTTACGCTAAAAATATTTTTACGCACGCGGGAAATCGTCACGTGACCGCCAGATTGGGTATCTGTGTTGCTAATATTGTTGTTTTCATTGTTTCTCCACTCTAATTCAGTGAATTTTCATTTTCCCTCAAGGCGGTATTGCTGGTTATGCGGTTTACTGTGTTCCTAGTAGATATTTTAGCAGCGGAAGTAAGAATGAAAGTTTTTGTACCCATGTCAGACAATATGCAAGACATTAATGGCCGACTCTCGGAAAAAATGGTCCCTTTTAACCCCGAGTTTTTAGCGAGAGCGGAGATGCCACCAAAAGATCGTAAGCCGTCAAACTGGATTGGGCAAACAGGTTATCGCTCTGCTGGAGAGCAGATGCAGATGGTCGAAATGGTTTAGCCTCATCGCGAGCCCTCGTTTGGGCGCGCGATTTCTGTGTCATTTACAGTTGAACAGCACAGCTCAATAATACAGCTGAAAAAAAAGTACCCCGAACGTCAGTTTTTGATCCGTTGCCCAGCGAACGCTGTGCGCCGAACCCCGAACAATATGTTAGTCATCTCCCTCATCTTCTTTGTCGCTCTCATCAAACTCACCGTCGTGCACAATACTTAGACGTCCTATTGGGTTCGAGCGAGCACTTGCTGCGGCGACCTAAGTTTAACAGTAGGCCTGGCTAAAAAGGTCGCGGATGTAATTACTTAATCTGTCGGGTAAAAGTGGCAAATAGAAGTTGACATAATATGTCATAAAGGGTCAAATCATCGCATGTCTATCATCACTGACCCATACACATGGATTGCGCTTGCCGTCCTGTTTGCCCTCGCAGAGATAATCGTCCCCGGTGGTGTCATCTTTTTCCTTGGTGTGTCCAGTGTCATTGTTGCGACATCTCTCTGGCTGGGACTCGTCACTAGCTGGATTAATGCACTTTCTCTGTTTTTCATCTCTTCACTTGCTTTGATCGTCAGCTTGCGGGCTGTTGTCAGTCGGTTCGCAGAGGGTGATTCCAGTATGGCGAATACGGAAGAAATCCTAGATGAGGTTGATGAGATCGTTGAGGTTCTTGATACCATCGGTCCCGGTGAGTCTGTGGGTACAATTTCTTTCAGAGGAACAAGCTGGCGAGCGCTCGGTGATGGCAGAGAAATAAAGGAAGGCGCGCAGGCGCGCATAGTGAGCAGGGAAAACACGACGTATATCGTGGACCCAGTAGCTCGATAACGCATTGTTTGCTCGGGAACTGGCGCTGATTCAAAACTAAACTCTCCCGGTTCGCAGTGATTGAAAGTTTAAGGAGTTAACACGATGGAACAATTAACGGGCTTTTTCACGATCCTAATATTGATCGTCGCCTTCGTTGCCTACCACCTGATTCTGATAGTGCCTATGCGAGAGCTATGCGTGATAGAACGATTGGGAAAGTTCAGGTCTATTCTTGAGCCGGGGCTCCACTTCCTCATCCCATTTGTCGATAGAGTCGCTTACAGACACGAAACGCGTGAACTCTGTATCAATATTCCCCACCAAAGCTGTATTTCCAGAGACAACATTCAGATAGACGTTGATGCATTGCTCTACATAAAGGTTATGGATGCGTACAAGGCGAGCTACGGTATCGAAGATTATTTAATTGCAGCGATAAACCTTGCGCAGACAACGGTGCGATCAGAAGTGGGAAAACTGCGTCTCAGTCAAACCTTCTCTGAACGAGATGCGCTGAATGAAACGATCGTTAGGGAAATAGATAATGCGTCCGAGCCTTGGGGCATCAAAGTGATGCGTTACGAAGTTATGAACATTACACCATCTAGTAATGTCATCGACGTTCTTGAGAAACAGATGGAAGCTGAACGTCAAAAACGCGCTGAAATCACTTTGGCCAACGCTGAACGGGATTCAACCATCAATCTTTCCGAGGGTGAAAGGCAGGAGGCCATCAATCTTTCCGAGGGCGAGCGGCAAAAACGTATTAATGAGGCCAATGGTCGCGCACGGGAAATCTCGATTCTTGCGACGGCCACCGCTGACGGTATGACGGCGATCGCCAGTGCTTTAAAGCAACCCGGTGGTCATCAGGCCATGAACGTTAGGCTTGTTGAATCATACATCGATCAGGTTGACAGTCTTTACGCGCGCAGCGATGTCTCTATCGTGCCCTCTGAGCTTGCAAATATAGAAGGCATGTTTGAAGGTTTCGATCGTGTGGCAACGACAATCAGCCGCAGCAGCAGGAAGGAGGGTTAGCAGATGGGCATGGAAATTTTTGTGATGGTGACCTGGGGAATAATTTTCCTGGTTTTGATTGTTAAGTTTTTCCAGTCAATTAGGCTGGTTTCTACCCAAACAGCACATATCGTTGAACGCTTGGGTCGTTATCACAAAACCCTAGAGGCTGGTTTTCATGCGTTAATTCCTTTTGTCGACAAAGTCACTTTTATTCAGGATTTACGTGAAGAGGCGATCGATGTTCCGCCTCAGGAGTGTTTTACCGGCGATGAAGTTCAGGTCACTGTAGACGGCGTTATTTACATGTCGGTATGGGATCCGGTGAAAGCTAGTTACGGTATTGTGGACTATCGATACGCTGCGGTGCAGCTTGCAAAAACAACAACGCGGTCTGTGATTGGCACACTTGATCTAGACCGAACATTTGAAGAACGCGATGTCATCAGCGCGAAAGTTGTTGAAGTGCTTGACCAGGCTGGACAGGCCTGGGGAACCAAGGTTCACCGTTACGAAATTAAGAACATTACGCCACCTGACACGGTCAGAAATGCGATGGAGAAGCAGGTGAGTGCAGAGCGTGAGCGTCGGGCGATCTTAGCCTCGAGTGAAGGTGACAAACAAAGTCGGATAAATAGATCTGAAGGTTTGAAAACCGAGTTGGTCAACAGGTCCGAGGGTGAGATGCAGCGGCGAATTAACGAGGCCGAGGGACAAGCAGAAGAAATCCTGGCAATCGCAGCCGCCACGGCTGAATCAATAGAGAAGATCGGTGGGGTGATTAACCAGGAAGGTGGGCCTGAATCTTTAAAACTTCAGTTGAGTGAACGTTACATTAAGACGTTAGAAAAACTCGAAGACACCAGAATTGTCCTGCCGGGCAATGTCGCGGATTACAATTCCTGGTTGGACAATCTGAAACTAGATGAACTGGTCGACATTGGCGAGCCAAAGAAAACCTCGTAGCCGCTTTCCCCCGATCGCCTAAATGCTACACCAACCGGGTCACTTGCGCGTATCATTGTTAATCCAGCGTGCTCGTGCGAGTCTATTGATGAAAAGCTTCACAAAACCTCCCTCAATCCCCCGTCGTGGTTTTCTTCAGTTATCGGCCGTTTCAGGTGCCGGTGCGCTCGCAGGGTGTGCTTCACCAGCCATTAGTTATGGGCCGCAGCGGCCCATCATGCATCACGGGGTGCAGTCTGGTGATGCAGACCAGACCTCCTGCGTAGTTTGGTCATCAGCAGATCGTCCGGGCTTCATGCATGTTGAAGCCTCGTTAGATCAGACTTTTAATGAAGTAATTCGTTTTGCGCCAGTGTTAGCAAACGAGGAATCCGGTCTTGCGGCTAAATGTTTGCTAACGGGGTTACCAGCAGGTCGCGAAATATATTACCGCGTTTACTTTTCAGCCTTAGATCAGCCCAAGGCAAAGTCACCGATGATGACAGGCCAATGCCGAACAGCGCCCGCAGTTGCCGGAAAGGCAAACAATGATGTGCGTTTCGCTTGGTCTGGTGACACAGCTGGGCAGGGGTGGGGGATTGATCCAGCGCACGGTGGCATGGCTACTTATTCCACTATTGCTCGTCACTCGCCGGACTTTATGATTCATAGCGGCGACACAATTTATGCTGATGGGCCTATTCAAAAAGAACAGAAAATGCCTGACGGCTCTGTTTGGCACAATCATGTCTCAGATGGAGTGCACAAGGTTGCAGAGTCCTTGGAGGAATACCGGGGACGTTGGCGCTACAATTTAAGCGATACGCACCTGCGCTTGTTCAATAGTCAGATCCCGGTCTATTACCAGTGGGATGACCATGAGGTAACGAATAATTGGTCATCCTCAAAAGATCTCGCGAACGATCCACGCTACACCGAAAAATCGATAGAAGTACTCGCGAAACGCGGAAAACGGGCTTTTCACGAAATGTTACCCACACGAGTACATTCGTCAGAGGTTGGGCGCATTTACCGAAAAATCAGTTATGGCCCGATGTTAGATGTGTTTATGTTGGACTTGCGTTCTTATCGCGGCCCCAACACTAATGGTGATCAGACGATGCTTGATGATGACTCAAGAATCTTCGGCGCAACTCAAATGGCGTGGTTTAAAAAAGCGCTGACAGAGAGTCAAGCAACTTGGAAAGTCATTGCTTCTGATATGCCCATCGGGCTGGTGATATGGGATGACTTCATGTCCTCCAGTGGTGTCGAAGGTATTGCAAATGGTATAAAAGGCGCGCCACTAGGACGAGAATTAGAGTTGGCAGGTTTTCTTCGTTATTTAAAACAACATGATGTCAAAAACACGCTTTGGATAACCGCTGATGTGCACTACACGGCGGCGCACCACTACCATCCCGATAGGGCAGCGTTTAAGGACTTTTTACCGTTTTGGGAATTCGTCTCCGGACCACTTCACGCCGGAACTTTTGGTCCGGCACAACTAGACGATACTTTTGGTCCAGAAGTGAAATTTTCAAAAACACCGACAACAGCGCAAGGAGTGAATCTCCCTCCTAGCGCCGGTCTGCAATTTTTCGGTTTGGTCGATATCGAACAATCGAGTCAGGCACTTACCGTTCGATTGATGGATCGAAACGACCAGGAACTGTATCGCAAAGTGCTAAAACCCGCGGCATAAATCGGTCTGTAGACCATCGGGTAAACGGCGGGGAGTAAAAGTTTGGAATGAGCGAAGTAAAAGTATCAGATCTTCTGCTTTATCCCGTCAAAGGCTGTCGAGGATATAGTGTCAATCAGGTTGCCGTGACGCCCATGGGATTGGTCGGTGATCGTGAGTTTGCCGTTATAAAAGACGGTGAGCGTGTCAATCAGAAACAACTATCGAACCTGATGTATCTTTCAGCAGTTTGGAAGTCTGACGATTGTCTCGAGTTGGATTTCCCGGGAGTTTCAACCTTTGAATTGAGCAGTATTGCGAATTCGGAACTGGCATTGCGCCAAATTCAGGTTTACGGAAATGGTTTGTCAATTCAGGACATGGGGGACGAGGTCGCGCGTTGGTTGACTAAGGCGCTCGGTGCAAATGTAAGATTGGCGCGTACCAATGGTGCTTCACCTTGGTTTTTGCCCGTGGCCGAGTTTGCCACTGTGCACGGAAAGTTGCAGACGAAGTTTGTAGATGCCGCACCCATATTGCTCACAAACACGGGCTCAATCGAAGATCTGAATTCGAGGCTACAGGATGAAGTGCCGATGAACCGTTTCAGACCCAATATTGTCTTGGATCGTCTCGCGCCCTACACCGAGGATGTGTTGGAATCTTTCCAGTTTCCTGAACTTAATTTGGCGAGGGTCGCCGTTTGCGAACGTTGCACAGTGACCACGGCCGATCAAGAGACCGGAACGCTTTCTAAAGAACCCCTGCGTACTCTCAGCATGTATCGAAAACGAGCAGGTGGTTATGCCGGAGGCATCATGTTTGGGATTTACGTAACAGCAACAGCGGATGGCAAACTGGCTATCGGCGATAATCTGGAGTAATTCAATATGCCCGATGCTTTAACGCGAAGAACACTTGTCAAAAATACATTACTGACCGGTTTGATGGCCGGAACGCCGGTTTTGAGTCGGGCGGGCGGTCAATCAGCCAAGGTCAAAGAAATAGGAAATGCTCGGGTTAAGCTCGATGAAGCCGGCCCAATGATTCCGCCAGTGCCTGCCATTTTGTTAACGGTCAACGGGCTGGAACCGGGCAAAGATGAGATATCGGTGGTCTGGACTTTTGTGGTCAATGGCAAACCACCGCAAATCGGGATCAGCGTGGAAAACGTGCATGTTGCTTTGCCGATGATACGTAAACATCAGGCATTTGTTCTAAATGTTCCAACGGTTGAGATGATGGAGCCCTTCGATCGAGTGGACATGAATTCGACTAAAATTCAGGACAAATTCAGTTTGTCTGGCTTGACCCGAGAAGCGGCTACCATTGTCGATGCGCCGGCTATCAAAGAATCTCCAATCCACGTCGAGTGCAAGGTTTTCAACACAATTGAAGTCCCGCCAATCAGGACAATTTTCTTGGCGGAGGTTGTGGCAACTAGCGTGCTTGAGGGGGTATGTGATCAGGATGGTAAACTGCTGGTCGATCGCGTGCCGTTTTTTGGAATGACCGCAGGGAGTGGGGAGTTCTATACCATGGGTGAAAAGGTCGGCCACATTGGAAAGAGCGTAGGGCGCTCTGATATAAAATACTAAGGGTCAGTACTCGCGATTGATTGAGTGGCGTGCGAGGTTGTGCATTGCATCTTTGTACACTGAAGCAGGCAGTTTCTCTAGGCAGGCGGTAGCTTTATCGATTTCTGCAATCGCCAACGCCTCGGTGTACGCAAGGCCGCCGGTAGCTTTGACGGTTTTTAGCAAATTATCGATGTCTCCTACTTCACCCGTCAGTATCGCCTCTCGTACGATCGCGGCTTGCTCAGGAGTGCCGCTTCGCATCGCGACGATCAGCGGCAGAGTAACTTTGCCTTCGGCGAAATCATCACCGACGTTTTTGCCAAGCTGTTCCGTTGAACCCTCGTAATCAAGGATGTCGTCGATTAGCTGGAACGCCACACCCAGATGGCAGCCATATTGTTGAAGTGAAAGCTCTTGCTCCGGCGAAGCACCAGCAAGCACTGCGCCAGAGTGTGATGCAGCTTCAAACAACATGGCGGTTTTACGATTGATTACTTCGATGTAGCTTTTCTCTGTCGCGTCCGGGTTTCTGATATTGCCAAGTTGTTGAACTTCCCCTTCGGCGATGGTGTTGGTCGCGTGGGACAAAATTTCCATAACCCTCAAGTCACCAATCTCGACCATCATTTCAAAAGCGCGGGAGTGCAGAAAATCGCCAACCAATACGCTGGCAGGGTTACCCCAGGCTGCGTTGACCGTTTTTCGACCGCGACGAAGCTCTGACTCATCGACAACATCGTCATGAAGCAGCATGGCTGTGTGCAGAAACTCGATGATCGTCGCAAGATTGATATGCTGTCGGTGCTGATAGCTACAGGCATTTGCAGCCAGGAGCACGAGTAGCGGTCTCAGGCGTTTACCGCCGGCTTCGATCAGGTAGGTGGAAATTTCCTCTACGAGAGGCACTCGGGTCACCAGGCTGGTCTTGATGAGCGCGTCAACAGCGGCGAAATCCGCTTTGACGGTCGTATAAAATGGGTGATCCATGAAAAAACTCGAGTTAAATCGATAAGACGCTAATTAGTCAGGTGGTCCGCTAAAAAGTGGCATGCTAGGGCCGCGCAGGTGCGGTGTCAAGGTGCCGGCAGGCCCCTAGAGTCAGACGCTAAAATCGGGCTTGATTGGCAAGACCGCTTACCGTAGAATTGCGCACCCTGAAACGGGGTCCGGCAACTGACAGTGGTTTAATTCGCGCACTTCAGCAAACCATAGACCCGATGCGAAGCGCTGAAGCGATAACAAATGCCTCAGGGACGCACATTTCTAAATACAAATAGTCAATCTGACAGAGTGAAGAATAATGTACGCTGTAATTAAAACTGGCGGTAAACAACATCGCGTAGAGCCTGGTGAAGTGCTCAAGCTTGAAAAATTGAGTGTCGAAGCCGGCCAGACCGTCGACTTTGACGAAGTGATGATGATTGGAGAGGGCGACGACATTAAAGTTGGTGCACCTTTCGTTGAAGGTGGAAAAGTGTCTGCTGAAGTGATTTCCCATGGCCGCGACAAGAAAGTCACGATCATCAAGATGCGTCGCAGGAAGCATTATCGCAGACAGGCGGGACACCGTCAGTGGTTCACCGAAGTTAAGATAACTGATATTTCTGGAGGCTAGACAATGGCGCATAAAAAAGCAGGCGGTAGTACGCGTAATGGTCGCGATTCGGAATCGAAACGGCTTGGCGTTAAAATTTATGGCGGGCAAGCTGCGAGCCCTGGCAACATTCTCGTTCGTCAGCGCGGAACAAAGTTCCACCCTGGTTTGAATGTCGGTTGCGGCAAAGACCACACGTTGTTTGCGAAAGCAGAGGGCGTTGTGGAATTCACCGTGAAAGGCCCGAAGCAAAGAAAATATATCAACGTTGTATCTGCAGAGGCCACCTCGCAGGCCTAAGGGCCGGCAGGTAGTAAATAGAAAGAAGGCCCTGTCAGAGACGGGGCTTTTTTTTTGCCTTTTGGAAAACCAAAAAATTCACCCGCAGCATCCCAAAGAATACGATTATGAAATTTGTAGATGAAGCCAGTATAAGAGTAGAGGCCGGCAAGGGTGGCAACGGTTGTCTGAGCTTTCGCCGGGAAAAGTACATCGCTAAAGGTGGCCCTGATGGTGGCGATGGCGGTGACGGAGGGAGTATCTATTTGGTCGGTGACGCAGACTTAAACACGCTGGTCGACTATCGATTCCAGCCTCGTTACAAAGCGCAAAGCGGAGAATCGGGCAAAGGAAAAGATCAAACGGGCGCAAAAGGTGACGATATCTATCTGCGAGTCCCGCTTGGCACCAGCATTTTTGATGATGAAACCGGCGAATATCTTGGCGACGTAAGCGAAGAAAAAGAACAGATATTGGTTGCGCAAGGCGGTTTTCACGGGCTTGGAAACGTCCGTTTTAAATCCAGCACTAACCGCGCGCCCCGGCAGACGAAGCCAGGCTCTCCCGGAGAACTCAAAAATCTTAGGTTGGAATTAAAGCTGCTGGCGGATGTGGGTTTACTGGGTCTGCCAAACGCTGGCAAGTCCACACTGATTAGCGCCGTGTCTGCAGCTAGACCCAAAATTGCGGATTATCCTTTCACAACACTTGTGCCAAACCTTGGTGTGGTAACGGTAGGTGATGACCACAGTTTTGTTATTGCGGATATTCCTGGATTGATCGAAGGCGCCGCTGATGGTGCTGGTCTTGGTGTTCAGTTCCTCAAGCATCTGTCCCGAACTCGCTTGCTGCTGCACCTGATTGATTTGGCTCCAATGGACGGTAGTGACCCTGTTGAGAATTTCAGAATTATCGAGCGCGAGTTAGCGAAGTACAGCGAGGGAATCGCGAATAAAGAACGCTGGTTGGTATTCACGAAAACCGACCTAATACCCGAGGGCGAGCTTGAAACACGGGTTGCTGAAATCAAAGCGGCACTTAAGTTGGATGCTCTAGCGATCGAGACGCTTGGGCTTGAGCAGGCTGAGTTTGATGACCATGAGTACAGAATCTCAGCGGTGACGCAGCAGGGCACGCGGCAGTTGATGGGCGACATTCAGGCGCATCTGACTGAACTCAAAGCCCGCCTGAAAGATGAAGCGGCCTCGGGCGAAGACAAACATGACCTCGATATCGTAAAAGAAGTTCATCAATACTCCCTTGATCAGAGAGAAAAGCGTCGCGCCAGACGACTCGGTCTTGAAGTTGCCAATGAGGATGATGACGAGGATGATGACGACTTTGATGTGGAAGTGCATTACGAGCCATGACCTCAATTTCTCAGGACGAAAGCAGCATCAAAAGCGACACCCCTGACACTTACAGGCCGGGTGCTGTTTGGGTGATCAAAATTGGAAGTTCGGTATTGACTGCTAATGGCAGAGGGCTTGATGTTGCGCTGATCGGTGACTTGGTCGATCAGATGGTTGAAGTGAGGAAGTCGGGTGTTCAAATCGTGCTGGTTTCGTCTGGCGCTGTAGCGGAAGGCATGACTCGATTGGGATTAAAGGTTCGTCCGGCGTCACTGCACATGCTGCAGGCTGCGGCTGCAGTAGGTCAAATGGGTTTGATCCAGGTATACGAATCGCATTTTCAAAGACACAACCTGCATACAGCGCAAGTGCTGCTGACCCATGATGACCTACGCTCACGAGAACGTTATCTTAATGCCAGAAACACATTAAAAAATCTGCTTTCTCTCGATGTCATACCGGTTGTGAACGAAAATGACACAGTGGTGACTGATGAAATCAGGTTCGGAGACAACGATACACTCGCTGCATTGGTTGCAAATCTGATTGGCGCCAGCACTGTCGTGCTGCTGACCGATCAAAAAGGGTTGTTTACGTCGAATCCGGATAAGCATGCTGAAGCGAAGTTGATTCCTTCAGCAATGTCGGCAGACCCGCTGCTTGACAAAGTTGCGGGCAGCGGAGGCGCATTAGGTCAGGGTGGCATGTTGACCAAGGTGAATGCCGCAAGAATGGCCGCAAGAAGTGGCGCAAGTACAGTGATAGCCTCTGGGCGTGAAGCGTGTTGTGTTTCGCAGCTAATTCAGGGTCGAATAACGGGCACGCTGATCAAGTCTGAAAGTGACCTGCTCGTTGCGCGCAAGCAATGGTTAGCGGCATTGCCCGCGCAAGGGGTGTTGCACCTCGATGCCGGCGCCGCGCGCGTTATCAGGGATCACGGCCGCAGTCTGCTTGGCGTGGGCATCAAAGCGTTGAGCGGCGATTTTACGCGCGGAGATGTTGTCTCGTGCGTGGATGAGTTCGGTGTCGAACTAGCCAGGGGATTGATTAATTATAGCGCCCAAGAAGCAGAACTACTCTGCGGCCAACCGAGCTCAGAAATAGAGAAAATAGTGGGATATGTTGGTGACGATGAGATTATTCATCGGGACAACTTGGTTTTGCTCGCCTAATTACACCCGCCTATCGTTGAGCTGGTAGGCTTTTAAAGAAGGTCAGCCCAATAGTTTGGGAAGATCTGGCCCTGGTAGCCAGATCCTGCGGCGACCGCTTTAGGAGGCAGCAAGCGCCTTAACATGGCTGTTCAAGCGAGACTTATGTCGTGCAGCCTTGTTTTTGTGAATGATGCCGTGAGTCACCGCGCGATCAAGCACAGGCACTGCGGCCTGGTAGGCGGCTTGTGCAGCTGAATGATCTCCGCCCTCGACTGCAGCGATTGCTTTTTTAATCGCGGTTCGCATCGCAGACCTTTGGCTAGCGTTGTGCTTGCGACGAACTTCTGATTGTCTGGCGCGTTTTTTTGCTTGGGGTGTATTTGCCACGTTCCGTGTTCCTTTTTTATTTACCCGTTACGGGTGAATATTCATGAATATTTATCTTTAGACCCTTTATTTGCTCTGCTTTTGAGGTCGGGCATCGATCCGTCGCAAATTACGTTCAGGCGATTGTCCGTAGGGTCTCAAAAATTAGACGCGGCACTATGCCCAGAATTACCCTCAAAGTCAATCAAAAGGTGGCGTGCGGCGCATGATTTCCGCGTATGATAGGCGCTCTTGCGTGGGCCGTCTCCAACAAGGCAAATACAAAATAGCAAATGCAATGATAAAGGAATTCATCAGAAAATGATGTCGAATCAGGACACCGAAGAACCCCGCCGTAGCGGTTTGCTGAGATCAAGCGGTTTGGTCTCGGTATTGACCATGCTTTCGCGGATCTTGGGCTTGATTCGGGATATGGTTGTTGCGAATTTTTTTGGTGCTGGAGCCGGCGCCGACGTATTCTTTTTAGCGTTTAAAATTCCGAATTTCTTTCGGCGGCTATTTGCTGAGGGCGCATTTTCGCAAGCATTCGTGCCGGTGCTAGCTGAGTATCGAGAACTGAAAAGTTCTGCAGATGTTCAAGACCTGATAAACAAGGTCAGCGGAACGCTCGGTGCGATCTTGTTGTTTTTGACCATTTTTGGTGTGCTTGGCGCCTCGGTGATCGTAAGTATTTTTGCCGCGGGTTTTGTCTACAACGAAGAGTTTGAGAAGGTTGCACTGGCGACGGAAATGTTGCGGCTCACATTCCCTTATCTTTTCTTTATCTCAATGACGGCGTTCGTTGGTGCTGTTCTCAATAGTGCGGGTAAGTTTGGGCCGCCCGCGTTTACACCGGTGTTGCTCAATGTCTGTCTGATCGGTAGTGCAATTTTTCTTCGACCGCTACTCGAGGTGCCGGTAATGTCGCTGGCTTGGGCTGTCCTGCTAGCGGGTATTGCACAGTTGTGCTTCTTGTTGCCGTTTGCGGCGAAAGAAGGGTTGTTCCCTCGACCGCAGCTAGGATTTAAGGACGAAGGAGTTAAAAGAATAATAAACCTGATGCTCCCGGCGATGTTTGGCGTGTCCGTAGGCCAAATTAACCTGTTGCTCGACACTGTGCTCGCCTCGTTTCTTGAAACGGGAAGTTTGTCGTGGCTTTACTACTCAGATCGGTTGCTGGAGCTGCCGCTCGCATTGTTTGGCATTACTATCGCAACTGTCATTCTGCCGGGCCTATCTCGGGAGCATGCCACGGGTTCCACGGTTGAGTTCTCCAATACGTTGAATTGGGCATTGCGGATGGTGTTAGCGATCGGTGTTCCAGCCTCGATCGCGCTAATATTATTGTCAGAAGAGCTGATCACAACGCTGTTTTTTATGGGTGAAATGACCGAGAGAGACGTCGATATGGCAGCCTTAAGTCTCAAGGCTTACGGTGTCGGCTTGCTCGGCCACATGATTGTCAAAGTGACGGCGCCTGGGTACTTTTCGAGGCAAGACACCAGTACGCCGGTAAAATATGGCATCATTGCGCTGGTTTCGAATATGGTGCTGAACCTACTACTCGTCTGGTATCTCAAGCATGCTGGACTTGCATTGGCCACTTCCCTTTCGGCATTTATCAATGCGGGACTGCTCTGGTATGGGCTAAGAAAATCAGGTGTTTTGTTGGCTGATGAAGGTTGGGCCAGATTTTTCTTGCAACTGGCATTTGCGAATACAATTTTGTGTATGATGCTGATCTTTTGTGTTCCGTCGTTGGACGTATGGTTTGATTTAGGTTTTTGGGCTCGCGCAGGATTGATGCTGTTGGTGAGCGGAGTCGGTGTTGGTGTCTACTGTGGTTCGCTGCTGCTCACGGGCTTCAGATTTCGTCAAATGCTGAAATAACTTGTGTTTTGGGATGTTTAGCCCTGAAATATTGTTTGAAGAGTGAGTTACTTGTGGAAATTATTAGGGGATTGGTAAACCTTAGTCCGCAGCCCGAGGGTTGTGTTGTGACACTGGGAAACTTTGATGGCGTGCACAAGGGGCATCAGGCTGTGCTTGCGAAAGTCAGAGCGAAATCGAGGGAGCTTGGCTTGCCATCAGTGCTTGTGTGTTTCGAACCACAACCATTGGAATTTTTCGATGAGTTTAACGCGCCGGCGCGTCTCACCCGGTTCAGGGAAAAGATCGAATTGCTCTCTGCTCAGGGAGTCGACAGAGTGCTGTGCTTGCGATTTAACGAGGCAACCCGGTCGATGACTGCGGTCGAGTTTATTCGTTTGCTTGTGGAAAAGTTGAACACAAAAGCGCTGTTTGTGGGCGATGATGCAAAATTCGGTGCCGACAGATCAGGCAACTTTTCGCTGCTTGTTGAGGCTGGTAAAGAATTTGGCTTTGAGGTGACCAACTTACGCACGCTAACTTTTGGTGAAACAAGAGTGAGCAGCAGTCGTATAAGAACATGCCTTGCGAATGGAGATTTGAAGCAAGCGCAAGAACTGCTTGGTTATCCTTACTCAATCAATGGCAAGGTGGTTTATGGCCGCCAGTTGGGACGAACCCTTGACGCACCAACGGCAAACGTTCAGCTACATCGATACAGGGCGCCGATAGATGGGGTGTTTGCGGTAGACGTGTCGATAGATCAGGGTGCGGGTAAACAAGTTTACCAAGGTGTCGCAAATGTTGGCGTCAGGCCGACCCTTGAAGAACAAACGTTGAAGCCGATACTCGAGGTTTTTTTGTTTGACTTCGAAGGGGACCTCTACGGCAGTTCTGTGAAAGTGGTGTTTTGTTCCAAGTTACGCAATGAGAAAAAATTTGAAGGTCTGGATGAACTTAAACAGGCAATCGCCGCTGACGTCACACATGCCAAATCATTTTTTGCGGAACGCAGTCATAGCAGCGCTTTGCAATAATACGAAAAGGATGAGTTGAGTGATTTTTTATTTTGTGGCAGCGGTCATTGTGGTTCTGGATCAATGGTCAAAGCGATATATGAGTGATTTGTTGGACTTGTGTCGCCCTGGTCTCTGCGAAACGATCGAGATATTACCAGTTTTCAAACTTATTATGCTCCACAATTCTGGTGCGGCTTTCAGCTTTCTTGATGACGCAGGAGGCTGGCAGCGTTGGCTGTTAGTGACAATCTCCACCGTTGTTAGCGCGGTGATTGGTGTTTGGCTGTTCCGGGTGAGAGCTTCCGAGAAGCTTCTAGCGTTTTCGTTATGCCTTATTTTGGGCGGCGCTGTGGGTAATTTAATAGATCGAGCCGCAGCGGGTTTTGTCGTTGATTTTCTGTTGTTTCATTGGGACG
>CBFHOH010000031.1:18605-22965 GCA_965657335.1 Candidatus Azotimanducaceae bacterium | reverse complement strand
TGATTGCCGCGGAAAATGCCTTTGGCTTGCATAATGAAGAGAATGTTCAGCGACTGCGCAGAGGGCAGTTTCAGACAAATATGGAACTTGCTGTTGGATTAATGATGTCGTTCTCGGACCCTCAGGATGCTGAGTTGCCGGGGGTTATCACCAAGATTCAAGGCGAGAGTATTGAAGTCGATTTTAATCATCCACTGGCAGGGAAAAATATTGTTTTTGATGTCGATATTATCTCGGTCGAGCAGATATCGAACGAAATTCTTCGAGTAAAGGGCTGATGGTTGTAAAAGTTAAGCTCGCACAACCTAGAGGGTTTTGCGCCGGAGTTGATAGAGCCATCGAGATCGTAAACCGCGCGCTCGAGAGATTTGGAGCACCGATATACGTCCGTCATGAGGTGGTACACAATCGCACCGTCGTTGATGAACTGCGAAGCAAAGGGGCAGTTTTTGTTGATGAAATCTCAGAGGTGCCAGAAGGCGCAACGGTGATATTTAGCGCTCATGGTGTGTCACAGCAGGTCAGAAAAGAAGCCGAAGCAAGAAAAGTATCGGTATTTGACGCAACCTGTCCGCTGGTAACCAAAGTGCATAATGAGATTTCAGTTTTTTCCAAGAGAAACCAGGAAGCGATTCTGATTGGGCACGCGGGGCACCCTGAAGTCGAAGGAACGATGGGTCAATACGAAGACCCAAACCTGATTTACCTCGTTGAAGACGAGCGAGATGTAGAAATGCTCGAATTGAAGGACCCGGACAATGTGGCATACGTGACCCAGACCACCCTGTCAGTTGACGACACGGCACGGGTGATTGACCAGTTGCGGAGCAAGTTTCCGAAAATTCAGGGGCCAAGGAAGGATGACATCTGCTATGCAACCCAAAACAGACAGGATGCCGTCAAGCATTTAGCCAGAGAGTGCGATCGAATTTTGGTTGTCGGCTCAGCCAACAGTTCGAATTCAAACCGATTGAGAGAGTTGGCGGAACGCTTGGGGGTTGCAGCCTATCTTATTGATACTGCAAAAGATATTGAGCCGGAATGGCTTGAAGGTGCCGACTGCATCGGCGTAACATCTGGCGCCAGCGCGCCCGAGCACCTGGTTCAGGAAGTTGTTCATTTTATCAAGGCGCTCGTACCCGCAGAGGTTGAGCAATTGGTGACGAGAGAAGAGCTCATCGAATTTTCGTTGCCTAAAGCGTTGCGATAGCCGTTGCCTCACAGTGCCAACTCACTCACATGGTAGTGGTTCGGTTAGCTAACGTGTTGGTTATTTTTCTTGTACACTAGCGGAAAGCGTTTTGTTGTTGGGAGAATAGAGTCTTGTTTGCCAGAGGTTACACGTTGATCGAATTGATGGTTGTTGTGGCCATTATTGGCATTGTGGGTTCAATCGCCTATCCTAGTTATCAAAATTACACCTGTGACACCTACAAAGCGCAGGCTGTTGCTGATTTGCGTGTATGCGCGCTGCAGATGGACAGGTATTACAGTAACTCCTTTAGTTATGCCGGTGCAGTTATCAATGCGACCACTGCAAGTACCTGTCAGAACCGGTCTCCGGCGGAAGGAACTAAAAAATTCGATATTACGCTGTCTTCCGTATCAGCGCAGGACTTCACCATCCAAGCAGCTCCTTCAGCGGGAGAATCGTGCGGCACAGCTATTCAGGTAAAAGCCGATGGTACGTTAACTGAGTTGTAGAGAGAAGAATTCGAATCCTGACACGTAAAGCACCTCTAAGATCGCTCCAAGGTGCTGTTTTTAGCGTGCTTTGGAGAAAGACGCCGGGCGAGAGACGTGGGTTGCGAACCAGAGAATTATCGACCGCTTGTCTCATATTCCCTCCAGCTTATCTTGCGGCTTCCTCTTGGTGAGCACCTTAACTTAGAATAAAGGGTCAAAGTGTAGGATACGCGAATGAAAACGCCAGGCCGGCCATATTGTCGTACCCAACGTACGCGCGGATTTACTCTCATTGAACTAATGATCGGATTAGTGATTGTTGGTGTAGGTTTGACCATTGCAGTACCGAGCTTTCAGGGTATGACGGCGAGAAACCGCATTGCAACCCAAGTGAATGAGTTTCTTGTTTCTATCAATCTGGCGAGAAGTGAGGCGAGTCGTAGAGGGAGCAACGTTTGTGTCCGGGCAGTCGGGACGAATACAGCTGACCAGTTTGGCGACGGTTGGCAGGTTGTAAGTGTCAACAACGGGAATTGCACTGGTAATGTCATTCGGAGCTTTGATGCGCTGGCTGGTGAATCGACGCTCGATATCGTCGGCTCAGTGACTGAAATTCAGTTTTCTGCGCTCGGTGCGCTAGACAGCCCAACGCCTATCAGCGTTGATCTTTGCCATCCGGAGCAAGATGGCCGAAGGGTATATATCAATTTGGTGGGACGCTCGAAGTCACACCGTCCGGATGATGCAGATTCGTCCAGAAGGCCGGAATGCTCATGAGATCAACAACTGCAGATCAATGCATCTCTAATACGGGAAATAGCCGGCAACGCGGTTTCTCTCTCATTGAGGTGTTGGTTGCCGTTTTGATTGTAGGTGTCGGCATTTTGGGTGTTGCTGGGCTTCAAGTTGTTAGCCTGCAACAAAATCGAAGTGCGCTTCTCCGTGCTGAAGCGCTGCAAATAGGCAACGATATTCTCGATCGGATGCGCGCGAACCCGCTGACGGACTACGCGCCGGTTGATCTTGATGATGCCCCGCCCGAAGCGACTAACTGTGTGACCGATTCTTGCGATCGTTCCGAAATGGCTGAATATGACATCGCCCAATGGAAATGCAGTGTCAACTCAAGTGACGACTCAGACGTTCCCTACGATATTTGCGTATCCTTTGGCATTGCCGGTTCGTTGCCTGATGGCGCGGCTTCAATAAGTAAGTCTAACGGCGTTCATGAGGTGACGGTTGAATGGGCCGGCGACCGAGCGGGAAACAAGTCCTCTATTACGTTACGCACACGAACGGACGATGGATAAGATGAGACGCTTTGAAGGTTTTTCACTTGTAGAGCTGATGATTTCTCTCGCGCTAGGTTCCGTGGTCACGATGGGTGTGGTTCAACTATTTGTTGCGAACTCGGAAACTCATCGCCTCCTGCAAGGGCAGTCAAGAATGCAGGAATCAGCAAGATTTGCGCTAGATTTTATCGGCAGGGATGTACGTAAGGCAGGCTATCGTGGTTGCTTTTCTTCAAACGACGATCTGCACACAACGCTTTTTGATATGGCAAGCGTGCCGTACGAATACAATCTCACAAACGGCATCGCAGGTTTTGAGTCTACGGGTGAGAATGAATGGACACCAGATATTACAACGGTACTTCCATACACGAATGCGAGTGGAACAGACACCAACGTATTCTCGCTTGCATCAGATGGCTATGGCGTTGGAAACGGTATCAATCTTGATGAAATTGTCTCGGGTACAGATATTGTTACCTTTCGAAATTTATCTGCCGTTGAGCGCAGGATTGCGGCACCTTTGAACACGGCGCTGATTGAGCCAACGATTAATATTGACGTGGGTTGGAATGAGTTTCGTAAAGACCAACTCGTTATGATCCACGATTGTGCTCAAGCGACAATTTTCAGGGTGACGAGTATGTCTCCAAATCTGGGCGGGGTTGCATCAACCATCTCCCAAGATTTGACCATTGGTCACCAAACTGTCGACACTGATGCTACTGCAAATATCTCTGCCCAACTGAATAAGGGTAATGTATTTCAGGTTGATGCTGCTATTTCGGCGATTGAATCTAACACTTACTACATACAACCGGGCACAGGACTTAATAGTAGCGGGCAACACCCCTTGTCGCTGTGGAAGAAAGCCACTTTGGGTGCGCCAGTTGAATTAATTGAAGGGATAGAAGACTTACAACTGCTGTATGGCGAGGACACCGATGAAGACGGCGTGCCTAATCAATATGTCGCTGCTCATTTCGTTTCTGATTGGTTAGCCGTCATTACGATCAGGGTGACGGTGGTGGTTAACAGCATTGATGATGTGGGAGGCAGCTCTGTGCCAACTCACGGTTGTACGATTCAGCATTGTAAAGAAGAGCAGGCGACCGACGGTTTAATACGAAGGGCTTTTACGCAGACCATCCAATTGAGAAATCATAGCTAGATGAATATGAGTGGAAGTAAGTTGCGGATAACGCGTCAGAGGCGAAGTCGCGTCGGCCGGCAGAAACGCCAGTCGGGTGTCGCGTTATTCATTAGTCTCGTGATGCTGCTAATACTGACCGTGCTAGGCCTGTCATCCGTGCAAACAACCACATTGCAGGAACGTATGGCGCGAAATGCACGAGACACTAATCTTGCATTTCAGGCCGCCG
>CBFHOH010000031.1:15173-18451 GCA_965657335.1 Candidatus Azotimanducaceae bacterium | reverse complement strand
CTATATCGTAGCGCCGACGGTCATCGACGGCGTAGCAGAGCCGCCAAAATATATTATCGAACACCTGAAAACAGTGGTGTCCGATAACGACTCACTCAACCTGGATAATATAGGACAGGACTCTGGTTCAGGTCGGGCGCAAATATTTCGAATTACCGTCTTTGGTACGGGTGGTACGTCGACAGCACACGTAATGATTCAAAGCACTTATGGCAAGCGCTTTTGAGTTGGGTAGCACTATGAAAACACAAGTGTTTTTCAGAACATTAATGACACAAACAGTATTGGTTGTGTTCTTGCTGTTTGCTTGTTGTGTAGCCCTAGCAGATCCTGTTGGTGTCGCAGACGCAGCTAGCGTAGACGAGCTGGATACAGTGGTCTTCAATGTGCTTACAAATGATACCGATCCTGACGTGCCGGCAAGTAGTTTAACGGTAAGTGAAGTCAACAGTGAGACGGGACTAGTCGGTTTGCCAGTGGAATTGTCTGAGAGTGGTGTTGTCGTTGGAACGATAACAATCAATTCTGATGGCGAGGCAACATTTGTGGCTACGCCGGACACGACTGTAGAAATATTTGAAACAACGGTCGAATATACCGTCAGCAATGGTGTGACTGCCGACGAAGAGATTCTTGTTACCATTACGTTGAATCCAATTAATGACAATTCGCCAACGCTCAGCGCTGCAGGCGCTGCACTTGTTATGACTGGCATTCAATTTAATGAGGATCAGTACACGAGTCCAGGCTCGCCACGTTTTGTTGTGCTAAATGATCTTTTTGTTGACTTGGATATTGATGAAGACGGCATATTGGACGGCAGTGTCAGTGCTGATAATGATGCGCTTAATTTCTCCATCAAAAGCAATTCAAATAATTCGCTCGTAAGCACCGGCATCGTCAGTAACGACCTTGGTCTGTATAGTCCAAGTCACCAACATGGCTCTGCCGATATTGTGATTGAGGCTACCGATGCTGCGTCACCCGTCGCCAGTATATCGTCTGTAACACTCTCAGTGACTGTTGACGTGATCTCGGTTAACGACCCTCCGATTTATGATCTTAGTTATGCGAGTTCCAGTCAGGACGAGGACTCTGGCGACATTCTCGTTATTTTAAGCGATGCATTTACAGATGCGGATCTGACAGATGGTGATCCTAGCGACGAAATGCTGACCTACACAATAACTGTGGACGATGTGCCAAGTGAATTTGTGACTACGACTGTAGTTGATACAAGTGGATTCACCCTTGATAGTGAAACCGTTGATGTACCCTCAGTCGGCGCGAGGCGTTTTGTCTTCACGACAACTGATGATATGACCATGTTGCCAGTTAACGAGGATGCCCACGGCCACGTGGACATAACCGTGACAGCGACAGATCTTGGTCGCCCCCCGGAATTGCCGACTGCTGCGGTCCCGCTGTTTGACGATGGCACTTTCAGGGTGACAATCAATGGTATTGGCGACGACACGCCGATAGCGGTTGATGACCACTATAACGACTTCCCTGAGTTGGTCATAAATGAAGACAGTGGCGCTATTACTTTTAACGTGACATCGAATGATGATCAAGGGGATGCGCCGGTACTGGTTATCAGTGCAGGCAAACAAATCATTGACTCCTTTGGCGGTCAGCACAGCTGGCGTACTACCAGTCGCCTAGCTGATCCAAATGGTACCGGCGATTTTATCACAGTGATTAATGGGGAAGTTTCCTGTGCAGACGTCGGCTGTTTAAGTGCGGAGACGGCAGACACGACAATTGATGGCTCCACAGCCAGTAATTTTGATATCGTCTATAAACCATCGCTGGATTTCAGTGGTGAAGACAGTTTTGTCTACTGTATCCAAGACAGTTTTCCTGGATCTGAAGCGCCATTTACCCCGCCGACAGATCCGCGCTGTGCGACGGTGACGGTTAATGTTTTGCCGGTAAACGATAAACCCGTCGCGCTTGAGCCGATTCTTTTTGTTATGGATCAAGCAGACGATTTGATTCTCTCTGCGGATGAGGGTTTGAAAACCAAGGTTCGAGACCTCGACAACACGCATCTTGATGGTATCGGTTGTGATCCCGCTGACCCCACCTGCACGCCGGGGCCAGGAGATCCCCAACCTGATCAATTGTATTTTCAGCTGACTTCAGCACTGACGGCGCACGGGCAATTACTGCCGCCATTCGCAAACGATGGCAGTTTTTCTTACCGACCTGATGCCACTTTCGCTGGCGATGACTCATTCACATTCAATGTCTGCGATGTGCCATTGCCTGGCAGCGCTGATAACTGTATCTATGGTGTGACGGCTTCTATTGTGATTACGCCTATCGAAGGCGCGCCGACTGGCTCAAGTGGTGATGCCGTAGAATTCGATTACCAGCTTGCTCAAATCCCTCTAGAATTGCCGGTTGGTCCCGAACCAAACGTACTGCTCGTTAACGATGACTCGGGTTCGATGGCTTGGGATACGCTTACGGACCAAGAAAGTGGTTTGTACTACTTTTCCACGGGTAACAGTATATATTACACGTTGAAAGCTACCGCAGGCAGTTCTACAAGCGTTGCTCCGAGCGAAGAGGCAGCACCAAACGTTGGTTTATGGCGGCTAAGAAACTCGGCTTATAATCGAATTTACTATAACCCCGAGAACCAATATCTTCCATGGGACGGTCTTGATACCAGTGACAACGAGTTCCCTGACAGTAACCCAACTAATGCTCGTCACCATCCGCTGTTCGGTTCTGCGAAAACCAATCTAACCATACCTCAAAGCTTTACAGGAAGAGCTGTAGTGAGTCAGACCACCTGTGAACTTCAGTGTGTCAGCTACAGCTGGAGCGGTTGTCAAGCCTTTGAAACTGTCTGTGGAACAACCTCTGGATTCCAGAATGTGAGTGTCACAAACTACTATATACCTCGGTATTACACATGGGATGACAAGAACGGCGATGGTTTGCTTGATGATGTGCCTTCACCTGCCAACGACCCCGCGAATTCAGAGGGAACGTTGGTTGAAATTAAACCCGCTTCGGCAGGTGGTTCTGATCTTTATCCCAAGACGGCGGATCGAACAGACTGCACGACCAACGAGGATTCTTGTACTTATGCAGAGGAGTTGCAGAACTTCGCTAACTGGTTTACCTACGCAAGAAGTCGTGAATTCACGGCTAAGTCCGCGCTAGGAAAAGTTGTATCCGCCGCAGAGAATATAAGAATTGGTTACGCCAAGCTTAATAGTAATAGCGGCCTGAAAAAAATTGTTTCTATGAATACT
>CBFHOH010000031.1:6672-15105 GCA_965657335.1 Candidatus Azotimanducaceae bacterium | reverse complement strand
ACCATTACGTCGATCTTTACGAGATGCTGGCCGCTATTACGAGTGTCGTAAGAACGATATTTTTAATAGCAGTTCAAATTCGAGCCCCGGAAGCGCCAATTGCCCCGTGCTACCTTCTCCCGAAGGCAATTGTCAGCAAAATTTCACACTCTTGATTACCGATGGTACGTGGAATGGAGGTGGTCCGAATGTTGGTGACACTGATGATGACGGCAATACTAATTTCGATGGTGGCGCCTTTGCAGGGAGCACCAACAATACCCTTGCAGATGTTGCGATGCATTATTACGAGCGTGATTTACATTCATTATCTAATGAGGTGCCTACAACTGCCCGAGATCGCGCAGGAGCATTACCAACAGCATTCGTAGGGGGCAGCAACGAAATCATGCACCAGCATATGTCTACCTATACCGTCGGTTTTGGTGTAAGTGGTTTAATCGATTCTGACCCGACTGACTTCTCTGCTAGTTTTACTTGGGGCAACCCGAGTAGCTCAAGTGAAAGGAAGATAGATGATCTTCGTCATGCTGCTTACAACGGGCGTGGTGAATATCTTGATGCCGCAAGTGCTAAGGAACTCTCGAATGCCCTAATATCTGCATTTGAAGAGTTCGCTCAGGGTAGTGGCGCTGCCTCTGCGGTAAGCTTTAACTCTCAGGAGATTCAGGAAGACACACTCATATTCCGTGCTTTCTACAACACGAAGCTTAACACTGGAAATTTAATCGCCCAATCGCTCACGGACGACGGCTTAGTTGAGGAACCTGTTTGGGAGTCAGCGGTTCAGATGGATGCAGTTGACCCGAACGACCGCGAAATTTTTACATATGATGCAAACCTTGGCATCGGTATCCCTTTCCGTCCTAACGCATACCCTCAGGGCCTAACAGCTGAACAAAGAGCGGTATTTATTGATAATTTAGGCGCCCCAGCAGCTCAAAAAAACACAGAAGTGATTCAGCGAGTGAATTATCTGCGAGGTGACACCAGCTTCGAGAGGCCCGTTGGAAACTTTAGAGAACGGCCGACAGTTGAAGGAAGACTTGGTGATATTGTGCACTCAACGCCAGTGTTTGTCGGAGGGCCAAATCGGTTGGGCCGAAACGGCGAGCCTTATCCGCAAAATTCCGATTCTTATGCCACGTTCGCATCAGATTCCGACAATGCGAACCGTAGAGACATGATTTACGTTGAAGCAAACGACGGCATGCTGCACGGCTTCGATGCTTCCAATGGCAATGAAATATTCGGTTTTATCCCGAACAACTTAATGCTGGGTACTTTTAGCAGAAAAATCACTGAGCTATTGGACTACGAATATAGTCATCGATTCTTTGTGGATTTAACGCCTGCAATTAACGATGTCTTCATAAAGCTTGATGGAACAAGTGCAAGAGAATGGGCTACTGTGTTGGTTGGCGGTCAGGGCGCTGGCGCCAAAGCTTATTTTGCCTTGGACGTTACTGATCCCGAAAAATTGAATGAATCGGATGCCGCCGATGTGGTGCTGTGGGAATTCACCGAGGCTGATGATTCGTATCCAACTAATTTGACGATTGAACCCGATCAAACTATGGCTGACGCTGGAATGTTTCAGCCTCCTCTACTAACAGGAGGAGCCTTGCGAACTGACCTCCAAGATACGCCACAAACAATCCGAGATCTTGGCAACACATTTAGTGTCCCCACGCTAGCGATGAGTAATGTCGTAACAGATGGTGAAAACGAATGGATCGCAGTCTTTGGCAATGGCTTTAATAGCACCGCAGGTATTGCGAAACTCTTCGTACTGTTTATCGAGCGCGGTGCCGACGGGAATTGGTGTCACCCATCAAAAGTTCATAATGTTGTAAAAGACAGTACTGCGTTGCCCTCCGGATGTCTCCCGACAGACACCGACTTTGTCAAAATCAATACTGGGTTTGGCGTGCAGAATGGATTTCCTAACGGTCTGGGTACGCCTCGAGGTATTGATATCGATAGTAATGGCACAATCGATTACGCATATGCTGGAGATACCTTTGGAAATTTCTTTAGATTTGACTTGAGTGACAGCGACTGGTCGAAGTGGTCTTTCACAAAAATATTTGAAGCATCCTATGACGATGGGCTCGGAAATGTAACGCCTCAGCCAATCACAACTCAGCCGATCGTCACTCAACATCCAACAGAAGCCGATGGATATATTGTTATTTTTGCGACCGGTAGTTACATAACAGTGCCGGATGGGACAACAGATGACATCCAATCAATTTATGGCATTTGGGATAGATTGAGCCCAGAGTTAATCGGGGTTGATGATCTGGTGCAACAACGCTATACAAATCAATTCGACGCGACCTTTGGCAACGTGAGAAGCCTGAGCAATGAAGAAGTGGAATACTCTGCCACGGGGGGCAAAAAAGGTTGGTACAACCATCTCGATGCGCCGAGTCTAGGTATGCCTGTCACTGCGTCGGCCGAATTCCCCGGTGAGCGAGCGGTGCGAAATATCCAGCTCCGTGGCGGTCTAGCCTTCGTCAATAGTATCGTGCCAAGGAGCGCTAATAGCTGTGTAGATGTGGCTGGTGGTTTTGCGCTTTCATTCTGTCCCGGCACTGGCGGCACAGAATGTCTTGGTGATCGAGGTGTCTTTGATCTGAATAACGATGGTGCCTTTGATGACAGTGACAAGGTAAACGATAACGTAGTTACTGGTATTAGATTCGAAGATGCTGTACCAACGGACTCTTCCTTCATCGAAGACAAACGTATTACTCAGTTGAGTGACAAAACATTGGATGCGACCTCGACAAACACGAGTCGAGGTAAAAACACCGGGCGTCTATCATGGAAACAAAGAGACTCTGTAAACTAAGGGACTGGTGAGAAAAGCAGGAATTCGATATGAAACTATACATCTGTCTGTTGCTGTTTTTTTGGCTGCCATCGCCAGCGTTTGCTGAGGATGAAGACGAAGAGCCGGTCGACTTCATGGAAATCGTTAGAAACGTTCAAGGCTCTGTCGCGGCTCGAGAAGATAGAGGCGAGCTACAAATGCTCAATTTGTCACTTCGCAAAGGTACGATTAATGGTTATACCTATTTGTTCGGTCCGCCGGTAGACCCAATCAGAGTGAAGATGCTGGGCTCCGACGGAGGGGCGCTAGAGTTGTTGGCAGAAGGTATGTACATCAAAGTAAAGTATTTCAAAACACAGGGCTATAGAATTGCATTCGATTTAGAGCAAATACCGGTGGACCCCAGCCTGAATCACTAATCTGTGATCGAGCCTTTTAGGCCCACTTCTATGCGTCTTTGCACACCCGTACGTAATTACTCTGCGCGACGGTCAGTCTGTCGCTAGCATCGTAGCGGTTTATTTCGCCTATCTACATTAACACCTTGTTTGTTTCTCCTATTAACAAGCCTGACTCTACCTTGCACGTTGATGACCAACTGCCTAGCAAGTTTGGCATCTTTTGAATCGGTGCAGTAAACAAAATTACCATTCTGGTAGTTGGTGTACCCAAATTCTGTTAGCTGCAGGTATTTCTTATTCTTAAACGAGCGCCACTTTAATGTGCCGTTACTAACAGAAGGGGTAAAGCTGCTCAAGACCCGATCTTTACCATTGATTCTTGCATCTCTATTGTAATCAAGAAATACAATGACGCCGTTGTGCCATTCACCACTGCACCCAAGACTAGCGTTGGAAGAAGGACAAAGCGTTGCGGTAATACCGTAGTTCACCGCCGCGTGTCTGGTGTAGTGGATAGTCCCAACCAGCCAGTTGATCATGGCGGTTGCCTGACTTCGATGATAGATTTTTGTCACAGACGGAACGGCCAAGTTGATCGTGATGCTGACAATAGCCATCGCGATGACCAATTCTACTAACGAGTAACCGTTGAATGCACTAAACGCTGAATTTTGAGTATTTTTGACCATTCTCCACCCTCAATCAAATCAGAAACATCGATGACGTCGATGCTGTTCATGCTGAGATTGTGGTACGTGCCTGATCAGGTTGCATGGGCGATTGGCTGAATTTCGCGTGGGAAAAAGCTGAAATTATTCGAGCCCGAGTTTCTTGAGTCTGTAACGGAGCGCGCGGAATGTAATTCCCAGCTTTTTAGCGGCTGCGGTTTTGTTCCAGCGTGTGGTCTCCAATGCGTCGACGATAACGTTTCTCTCAATACCCTCTAGGTAGGACTCGAGCGATTCCTCGCCTTCTGGAAGTGACGAGCCGGCAATTGCAGGTGCTGAATCGGTTGCCGGTTGCTTGTTGTCGTGTGCAATTTTTTCGTCGTTAGCTTGAGCAAGGTTTGCCTCGTTAGCTAATATCTTTGCAAGCGAAGTAGCAACGACGTTGCGAGTATCGAGATTAAGTTTCAGATCTTCGGGTTGAATTTTATCATTTTCACAAAGGGTGAATGCGCGCTCCAGCGTGTTTTCAAGTTCTCTAACATTGCCGGGGAAGCGGTAATTTTTCAGAGCATCCAATGCCTCGGCACTCAAAGTCGGAGGTGCCATCTGATACTCGTGACCAATTTTTTCTAATAGATGCTGCGCGAGCTCCGGGATATCCTCTGGACGGTCACGCAGGTTGGGTACTGCCAGCTCGATGACGTTAATGCGGTAGTAAAGGTCTTGTCGAAAAGCATTTTGCTCGACTTCCTTAGCCAAGTCCTTGTGAGTAGCACTGAGTATGCGCACATCTACGGGTAACTCTTGTTGCGACCCCACCGGTCTGACGGCTTTTTCCTGTATACCTCGCAACAACTTAACTTGCATCGCTAGTGGTAAATCCGCGACCTCATCTAAAAACAATGTGCCTCCGTTGGCAGCCTGAAACAAGCCTTCCTTATCGTTCACCGCGCCAGTGAAACTGCCCTTGGTGTGGCCGAAAAATTCGCTTTCCATCAGTTCGCTAGGAATTGCGCCACAGTTGACCGGAATAAACGGTGCTTCGGCATGCGGCCCTTGGTCATGGATTAATCTTGCTACCAGCTCTTTACCGCTGCCTGATTCGCCACTGATATAAATGGGTGCTTGGCTTCGAGCTAATTTTGCAATTTGCTTTCTCAACTCGACCATCACGGTTGAACTGCCAAGTAATGGGCTATCCGCATCGCCATGCTTTGCAGCGCTAAACGGCTCCAGATTGAGTGCTGTATCGACCAGTTTTCGAAGAAGCTTAAGGTTTACGGGCTTTGAAACGAAGTCGAATGCGCCGGCTTTCAGAGCTTCGACAGCAGACTCCATATTGCCGTGGGCTGTGATCATTGCGACTGGCACGTGTGGATAGCTACCCTGTATGTGCTCAATAAGTTCGATGCCGCTGCCATCAGGTAATTTCATGTCGGTGAGGCAGAAATCAAAATTGTGATCGCCGAGCAATACCTTTGCTGAATGAACATCAGCGGCGCTCTTTGTATCGATATCCATCCGACCCAGGGTGATTTCAAGTAACTCCCTGATGTCTGGTTCATCGTCAACGATTAGTGCGCTTTTTTGGATCATCTCGTGTTCTTGTTTGTCAGCTTGTCATTGGGCTTGTTGCATAATTTTTGAGGAACGTGACTTTAAAGCAACTACCACCGTGGGCAGCCTGCGAGTAGGTCAGTCGTGACTCATTGGCCTCGCAGAGCTCCTTGGATAAATAGAGTCCAAGACCTACGCCTGATGTCTCGGTGGTATAGAAGGGTTCAAACAAATTAGATACCAGTTCTGGGGCCACGCCCTCACCATAATCGATGACAGCAATGTAAGGTTTTTTTGTCAACGTATCGATGCCACATTCTATCAAAAGTCTGTCTTCACCCGTTTTCTTCTCACTGTATCGTAGACCGTTTTGGCATAGGTTTCCAAGCACTTGTGATAAATGAAGAGGGTCTACGTTGATGCTTATTCCCTCTGCTTGTGTGTCGATTTGAATGTTGGGTGTTCCGGCTCTTCCCACGGAAAAGTCTTCAACGAAGCCACGTAACCAGTCGGCAACGACCAACTCTCTGATTTCAGCGGAATGTCGTCGGGACATTTGCAAAACGTTTTCAATGACGTCGTTCATTCGAACGCAGTGATTCTGAATAATTTCAGTCAGTCGGATATCACCTTTGTCTAAATTTGTTGATTCGCCGAGCAGTTGAGCAGCATGGCTGATGGCCCCAAGCGGGTTTCTGATTTCGTGAGCGATACTTGCGGATAGCCTGCCTAACGCTGCGAGCTTAAGTTGCTGAGCTTGTCTTTGCACATCTGTGCTGTCTTCGATAAAGATCAACGTGTCAGGATCTTGATTGGTTGTATCAATCACAGAGAAAGTCGCTAGTAACTCTGATGATGAAGCCTGAGTGTGAAATATGACGGGGTCGCTGGTGCCGCCCTCGGACCATCTAGTTAAATTGTCTATTAACTCGTGAGGAAGGCGCTCGTGAGGGTTTTCAGTAGCCGATGGGATGACGAGCAGTTTTTTGCCCGCATTATTGATGAGTTTGATCATGCCGTCATTGGAAACAACTACAACCCCGATACGCATCCGATCAATGACCAATTGATTGATTTGCTCAAGCTTGAAAACTTCCCGGTCTCTATTGCGAAGCTGTTGTGAGGCCTTTTGGAAAAATATATTCGCGCCGAAATAAGCAATGCCCAAAATCCCGGCTTGAAAAAAACTCTGTAAATCGGTTTTCTCTAAAAAGAATAAGTAAAACTCGACGTAGATGGTCAGTATAAATGCGATAGCTGGTAAAGCTGTAGAACTACGACCATAAATTAATGAGCCGCCGAAGGCGCAGGTAAAAATCAAAAAATTTCCTAATCCCGAGGCAACGCCGCCGCTTGCTGACATCATAAGTGTGAAAGCAAACATGTCGAAAATCAGTATTGTAAATATCGGTGCAGTTTTCGCGAATACATTCGGGGGGGCAAATAATGAAGTTATGCCGATGAGGATATTGATGCTCAGGTAGACCAGAATGGTCTGTTGAAACAAATCTGGGTTAACAGCACCAACGAACTCGCCAAAATACTTTTTGACAAAAAGAAACAGGAAGCCGAATGAAATAAGTATGCGGTAGTAGTTGTAAACTCGGAGTAACGCGGCCCGTTGGCGAAGTTGTTGTTGTCCCAGCAGGCCTTGATTGAATTCCATACCTGCAGTTTATCCAAGCAAGCCAAATGAAATAATATTCAACCAAGATTTTTCAGTGCTTTTTACTGATTTTGATGCGTCGAGCTGCCCGGCGCCGCCGAGTGACTGATGCTCTGGAAAGTTTTCGCTGAGCACCATAAGTGCCTCGCTGGCGAGCGTTTCCATGTTGAGCAGTGTATATGCCTCAACCATGATGGCGAGTCCATCGGGTACTGACGGTGTTTCCTGAAAATTTTCGAAGACGTAGCGTCCACGGTTCGCCGCGGCGATATAGGCACCACGATAGATATAGTATCGCGCAACGTTGACCTCGTATTCTGCAAGCAAATTCCGTAGGTAAATCATTCTATATTGTGCGTCAGGCGCATATTGGCTGTTAGGAAAACGCTTGATCAGTTGTGAAAAATCGTTGAACGAGTCTCTTGCTGCGCCCGGGTCCCGGGTTGCTGCATTCATGGGGATAAATTTTTCAAGGAAGTTAGTGTCCTCGTCGAATGAAGCCATGCCCCGCAGGTAGTAGGCGTAGTCAACATTTGGATGTTGCGGATGAAGCCGTATAAAACGATCTGCCGCAGCCCGTGCAGACTCCGACTGTGTGCTTTTAAAATAAGCGTAGATAATTTCCAACTGTGCCTGTTCCGCATATCTGCCGAAGGGAAATCGGGCCTCCAGAAACTGGAGCCGCTGTACTGCGGTTTGATAGTTGCCGGACCGTAGGGCAGATTGAGCCATCTTGTAATATTCAAGCTCGGTTGCGTCGATGTCTTCTTCTTCTTGTGTCGTCTTGTCGCTAGAACAACCTGCAAGAAAAAGTAGAGATAAAAGCGACAGCATCGCGATAGAATTGAGTACAGTGGTTGAGCGCATAGATTTGTTCTACTTTTGTCAGTCTTGGATGTGTTTCGAGGCTAAAATTGATCAAATCAGATCTAAAGCTCTTCCTGAGCAGGCTTGAAAACAGCGCTATTTAACCATAGCCTCATGCCTTTCCCAAGCTACACCTATTTAACCTTCGTAGGATGGTTCTCAGATGCCTCTCAATATAAGTCTTCAGGAAATAGTGCCTGAGGATCTCGCATTCAACAGGTTAGATCACGTTGCCTCCGCATTGTTCCCGCAATATTCACGCTCGAGACTTCAAACATGGATAAAAAATGGCGAACTGGTTGTCGATGGGCAAAAAAGGAAGTCAAAAGATAAAGTCACCGGGGGAGAGCTTGTTGCAATTGAAACGAGTGCAATCGAGACAACCTATGATCCGCAACCGATACCACTCGATATCGTTTATGAAGATGAGCA
>CBFHOH010000031.1:2474-6491 GCA_965657335.1 Candidatus Azotimanducaceae bacterium | reverse complement strand
TCCGCTCAGCACCATTTGGTACAGCAATTACAGGCGCGCACCGTGAGCCGGATCTACGACGCTGTCGTGTATGGTTCGCTCAAGCGCAGTGGCAAGGTCGACCAGCCAATCGGTCGTCATACCACCCAGAGGACGAAAATGGCAATACGTCCGAGCGGCAAGCCAGCAATCACCCATTTTAAAGTCGTTCGTAATTTCGGTGAGCATTCACATATTGAACTCGCTTTGGAAACAGGCAGAACACATCAGATAAGAGTTCATATGCAATCGATCGCTCACCCGCTGATCGGAGACAATACATACGGTGGAGGTTTTAAGGAACCAGCACATAAAGACTCTGGCCTGCTCAAGGCGCTGCGTGAATTTAAACGGCCCGCGTTACATGCGCGCGAGTTAAAGCTTGTGCATCCGGCAACAGAAGAGGATATGCACTGGAGCGCTCAAATCCCAGTCGACATGCAGACGCTGCTCGACGACTTGTTACTGTATTCCAGTGTCGGCGAGCAAGGCGTGAAATGAACAAGTTTAACGACACAGCAGAGATAGACGCGGCACATCAAACGTTAATAACACCCGCATGGCACGCTCCAAAGGGCGTTGAGCTCAGGCTCAGCTCCCGTCTGCATGGCCAAAGCGTCGGTCAGTACGGTGCGCTAAACCTCGGTTTGCATGTGGGTGATGTGCCTGAAACGGTGCTAAATAACCGCGCACGAGTCGCTCAAGAACTGCCAGCTGAACCTGTTTGGTTGGATCAGGTCCACGGCGATTATGTCTTTGAGGTTGATGCATCGGTCTTGTCGCGTCAGTTGCGGCAGCCCACAGTCGCCGATGGCAGTTTTACGCAGCAAACCGGTGTCGTGCTGGCCATCATGGTCGCCGATTGTTTACCCGTCGTATTGGCGAGTTGCGACGGCAAAGAGATTGCTGTTGTTCATGCCGGATGGCGAGGTCTAGCAAACGGTATCCTCGAGAGAGCTGTAACAAAGTTCAGTTCAACCGAGCTTCAAGCATGGCTGGGCCCGGCGATTGGGCCTTGTCATTATGAGGTCGATCAAAAGGTTAGAGGCGCTTTCCCGGATAACAAGGGGTTCATCAAAGGTAGAGACTCCCAGCACTGGATGATGGATCTCTGCGAACAGGCCGGTACTCAGTTATTGAGTCTGGGAGTCGCTTCAATCGAGGCTTCGGGTATCTGCACGGCATGCGACGATCGCTTTTACTCTCATCGGCAGACGGCGCCAACCGGCCGCTTTGGTATCTTTTTGTGGAAAACCGGATAGTGCCTGACGACGGGCGAGTAAACAGTCTATCCGGAACAGTTTTCCCTAATCACCTGCCGAGCGGTTTCCATTCTTGCAGATTTTTCAGATGGTGCGAGAATCCGAGTGGTACCGTCATCGTTGGAAACTCTGACTCTGGAAAAAGCTTGCAGGTTGGTGAGATTCTTTTTACCTATCTCGCAATTTGATCGTTTGGTTGCGGCCACTCTCCGGGTCTCTGCTGCGACGCGCTCAGCAACCAGCGCATCAGGGTCGATCTGATCCGGCGCGACGTTTGTCGGCGTGGTGACCGGCCGTTGCTCCAAATAAACCTGCTCGCCGAACTTGTGGGTCTTACTGACTCGTCGCGCCTCGTATCCCTGAGGGTTGCGTTGTGAATAGTTGGTAACACCATTTTCATCAATCCAAGTGTAGTATGCCTGGGCAGCGACAGTTGGGTTGGCTGCGAGCAGTGACGCTGTCGCGAAAATAATGATGATCAAAATGTACTTTAGCTTGTACATTTAAAATACTACCAAATTTGAGATTTTTCGCATGGTACTGCAACAGCAAGCATATTTCGAGCAGTGCGCCGTTGAGCGAGGGCGTTTTAACGTGAAAAAAGGATCAAAAACGCTGTATGGCCGCTGAGCTTCGGTTCGAATAAGCGTCTGAGACGTTGACGTAGCAACCGCTTTGATTGAGAATGCCCGCCCTTATCTGCCTTGTAAACAGGGGAAATTGGTGGAAATGCTATCAGGCGGTGACATCCTCGTTCGATGTCTCCAAGAAGAAAATGTTGATCATGTATTCGGTTATCCCGGTGGAACCGTGCTGCATATATACGACGCTTTGTTCAAACAAAACCGGTTAAAACATATCCTTGTGAGGCATGAGCAAGCAGCCACTCACATGGCAGACGGCTATGCACGCAGTACTGGGCGTCCCGGTGTTGTGCTAGTGACGTCTGGGCCCGGTGCTACCAACGCGATCACAGGCATCGCCACGGCTTATATGGATTCAATACCCATGGTCGTTATTTCAGGCCAGGTGCAGAGTCATCTGATTGGTAGTGATTCGTTTCAAGAAACCGACATGGTGGGGATATCCAGGCCCATCGTGAAGCATAGTTTTTTAGTTAAAAGTGCTAAGGACATTCCTGACGCGATAAAAAAAGCTTTTTTCATTGCGACTTCCGGTAGACCCGGTCCGGTCGTGGTGGATATTCCAAAGGACATCACAAACCCGACTGACTTGGTGGAATATGAGTACCCCAAGCACCTGAACATGCGTTCTTATAATCCTGCGAGTAAGGGGCATACGGGTCAAATTAAGAAAGCGGTATCGATGCTGCTTGAAGCCGAGAGACCCGTCATCTATGCCGGCGGAGGCGTTATTCTGGGTGAAGCTGCACCAGAGCTGACAGCGTTAGTTCAAACGCTGGGCTATCCTGTGACGAATACATTGATGGGATTGGGTGGATACCCAGGCACTGATCCGCAAAATCTTGGCATGTTGGGTATGCATGGTACCTACGAGGCCAATATGGCAATGCATCACTGCGATGTGCTGCTGGCTGTCGGTGCGAGATTTGATGACAGGGTGACAAACACTGTTTCAAAATTTTGTCCGCACGCGGAGATTATCCATATCGATATCGACCCCGCGTCCATATCGAAAAATGTTGTTGTCGACGTCCCGATTGTCGGTCCGGTAAAAACTGTGCTCAAAGACATGGTTTCTATTGTCGAAGACAAGATCAAAAAGGACACAGATAAGCCGAGTGAGCATATCGCAGAGTGGCTTGATCAGATTCAGGGTTGGCGAAGCGTTGATTGTTTGTCGGTCACCCCGCATGAGGATGGTCAAACGATCATGCCGCAGCAGGTCGTTCAGGCGGTGTATAAAGTCACGGGGGGATCTTCATTCGTGACCTCTGATGTCGGCCAACACCAGATGTTTGCTGCGCAATATTATCCTTTCGACGAGCCCCGAAAATGGATCAACTCCGGAGGCCTGGGGACCATGGGCTTTGGTCTTCCCTCGGCAATGGGTGTGCAAACCGCATTTCCAGATGAGGTTGTTACTTGCATTACCGGAGAGGGAAGTATTCAGATGAATATTCAGGAGTTGTCGACCTGCGCCCAATATGGTTTGCCCGTAAAAATAGTTAATATTAACAACGGCACGCTGGGTATGGTTAAACAGTGGCAAGACATGCAATACGAAGGTCGGCATTCCCAGAGCTATATGGAGTCGCTGCCGGATTTTGTTGCGCTGGTAGAATCCTATGGACATGTCGGTTTTAAGGTGCAAACACTTGATGAGCTAGAGCCAGTGCTTGAAGAAGCTTATGCGATCAAAAACAAACTTGTCTTCCTAGATATCTTGGTCGATCCGCATGAGCATGTTTATCCGATGCACATTGCGCCGAATGGTTCGATGAGAGATATGTGGCTAAAGAAGGGAGTGCGAACGTGATGCGCAGAATCATTTCCGTGCTGCTGGAAAACGAGGCGGGTGCGCTTTCGCGAGTCATCGGTCTATTTGCGCAGCGAAACTACAATATTGAAACGCTGACCGTTGCGCCAACCGACGACGAAACGCTGTCTCGTCTGACGTTGACGACATCCGCGAGTGATTCGCAAGTCGAGCAAATCACTAAGCAGCTTAATAAGCTAATCGAGGTGGTCAAGCTGGTCGATCTTACTGAGGGAGAGCACATTGAGCGTGAACTCCTGTTGGTCAAGGTTAAGGC
>CBFHOH010000031.1:0-2374 GCA_965657335.1 Candidatus Azotimanducaceae bacterium | reverse complement strand
ATCGAGGTGGTCAAGCTGGTCGATCTTACTGAGGGAGAGCACATTGAGCGTGAACTCCTGTTGGTCAAGGTTAAGGCCTCAGGTGCCCAACGCGCGGAAATTAAAAGAACATCGGATATCTTTCGGGGTCAAATTGTTGACGTGACGAGCAGCGCATATACGATTCAGTTGGCAGGCACGTCGGAAAAGCTTGACGCATTTTTGCGTGCGCTTGCCGATGCCGTCGTCCTTGAAGTTGTCAGATCCGGTGTATCCGGACTAAGTCGTGGGGAAAAGATTCTCAGCGTCTAGCGCGCTTTTGCACATTTTTCTAACTTTCTTTAGACTAAATCCTGTTTAAATTTGAGAGATTTTAGAAAATGGCAGAGCATAATCAGCCCCCTAACCAATCCAGTGAAATGTCAGATCATCATCAAGATGCCCCCGCCGTAGCTGGAGAGAAAGTGACGCCAATATCTGAAAAGATAGATGAGCGCGCCGGCTTGCGGCGTGGCGTTTATTTGTTGCCCAACCTGATCACCACTGGGGCGCTGTTTTCCGGCTTTTACGCAATTATCGGCGCAATGAGCGGTGCGCTGGAAAATGCAGCGATAGCAATTATTATTGCGGGCTTTTTAGATACGCTCGATGGTCGCATCGCGCGTATGACGAACACCCAGAGCGAGTTTGGCGTTCAGTACGATAGTTTATCTGATCTGGTTGCCTTCGGTGTTGCCCCTGCGGTGCTGATGTTTAGTTGGGTGCTTTCTGATTTAGGTAATCTCGGTTGGGCAATAGCGTTCCTTTACATGGCCTGCGCGGCCTTGAGATTGGCCAGGTTCAATACCAATCCCGATAATAGTGTTTTTTACGGGTTGGCGAGTCCAATGGCGGCCGGTGTTCTGGCAACAAGTGTTTGGGTGTGGATGGAAAAGGAAATGCAGACACCTTTGACGCTAGAGCTCGTGACGCCAATTTCAGCAGTCACCGCTGGCATCGCATTACTCATGGTCAGCAATATTCTCTACTACAGCCCGAAACAAATGGATAAGCACCATGTGCCGTTTCGTTACCTTCTGGTCGTCGTGATGTTGTTCGTGCTGATACTGTTAGACCCACCTGTCGTGTTGCTGATCATTGCGTTCGTTTACGCTGCCTCTGGTCCTGTCATGGCGATCGCACGTAAGGTTCGCTCAAAAAAATTGACAGAGTAGTCATAAAAGCGGTTGTCGTAATTATTTCAACTTTTTCGCATCGCCTTAGTGACTAATCAGAAACCCTGCTGTATAGTGCGCCGCTCTTGTTGCTTAGGGACATTCAGAAAGGCCCAAAGTAACGAAAACTTTGCATTCAGGCAGGCTTGTTTTACACGTAGTAAACGGCGGGGCTGCAAGAACTTTTGAATGAATTTCGGCACTGCTTAAGTGTTGATTTTTAAAGAAAAAGTTAACAATGGAAAGTTAGTGAAAAAAACTTCAAAGTTTTTTCACGAAAGGCTTGTAAAGCGTCCAAAAAGACGTATTATACGCCTCCTCGATCAAGCGATCGAAGCGGTCAAGCAGCACCGGCCGAGAGTTAGAAAACAAGATTCAGCGGCCCTGAATCGATCGGTTATTATACTTATAGTATTTGAAACCCACTGAAGGAAAGCTTACATAGTAGCTTCGGTGTGGATTTTTTGACGCTAAAAGCGACCGAAAAGCTCTATAACAATTTGGAAACATGCAATAGGTGTGGGTACTTGTTGGTTAGGATATGACATATATCCAGTAACAAATTACCGACATCTTATTGAGTAATTACTCAAACAAATTTATTGGTAATCTTGTATTACTGGGCAATTGAGTAACTATCACAAAGTTGAATTTATTCATCCGAGAGAAAAGTGCTTAATTAAATGATTTGCGGACATTAACCGCTACTAACATCCTGAGGGAGCTCCAAAAGAGTGTAACGAGGGAGGTTAGAGATATAACTCTTAAATTGAAGAGTTTGATCATGGCTCAGATTGAACGTTGGCGGCAGGCCTAATACATGCAAGTCGAGCGGAAACGATGGGAGCTTGCTCTCAGGCGTCGAGCGGCGGACGGGTGAGTAACGCGTAGGAATCTACCCAGTAGCGGGGGATAGCCCGAGGAAACTCGGATTAATACCGCATACGCCCCACGGGGGAAAGGCCGGGATCTTCGGACCGGTCACTATTGGAGGAGCCTGCGTAGGATTAGCTTGTTGGTGAGGTAAAGGCTCACCAAGGCTACGATCCTTAGCTGGTCTGAGAGGACGATCAGCCACACTGGAACTGAGACACGGTCCAGACTCCTACGGGAGGCAGCAGTAGGGAATATTGTGCAATGGGCGAAAGCCTGACACAGCCATGCCGCGTGTGTGAAGAAGG
>CBFHOH010000030.1:0-46901 GCA_965657335.1 Candidatus Azotimanducaceae bacterium | reverse complement strand
GATTTATTTAGCTGCCTTGGGTAGATACTTCTTCAGCGCATGAAGCCATCGGACTAAGCCAAGACGTCGTCAGCAACAAAATATCTTGGATCTTCAATCACATTGACCTCAACCAGCCCACTCGCTTTCGTCAGCAATCTGCGACATTCATCACTCAAATGCACTAAATGTAGCGTCTTGCCAGCGTTTAGATAGCGATCTGCCAACGTGTCTATGGCCTCGAGGCCTGAATGATCTGCTACTCGCGATCTGGCAAAGTCAATAATCACATCATCGTTATCGCTACCTGGGTCGAAGCGATCTAGAAAAGAGGTGACCGAACCAAAGAATAACGGCCCCGTCACCGCGTACACCGTGGAGCCTTTATGGTCCTCTCTTTCTTCTATCAAAATATGTTTCGCATGCTCCCAAGCGAAAACCAAAGCAGAAACAATTACTCCGACAACAACTGCGACAGCCAAATCAGTCGCTACAGTGACCGCCGATACCAGAACCAGCACCAAGGCATCACTGCGTGGTACTTTTCGAATGACCCGAAAACTACTCCACTCAAAAGTACCGATGACCACAATGAACATAACCCCAATCAGAGCAGCAAGTGGAATTTGTTCGATCAATGAAGAGGCAACAAGAATAAACAAAAGCAAACAGAGTGCTGCCGTGACGCCGGATAACCTGCCCCGGCCACCGGAGTTTACATTGATCATACTTTGACCAATCATTGCGCAGCCACCCATGCCGCCGAAAAAACCAGTCGCTGTATTCGCCACACCTTGGGCGACACATTCTTTATTGCCACGACCACGAGATTCCGTGATTTCGTCTACCAATCTCAGCGTCAGGAGGGATTCAATCAGGCCTATCGTGGCGAGAATGACTGAGTAGGGAAAGATGATTGCCAGCGTTTCAAAGGTAAAGGGTACGCTCGGCAGATGAAATACAGGAAAACCACCAGATATCGACGCAATGTCTCCGACTACCCGTGTGTCGAGGTCAAGACTGAAAACCAAGAAGCTCACGACCACAATCGCAACCAGCGAAGATGGCACAGCCGTTGTTATGCGCGGCAGAAAATGAATGATCAACATGGTGACCAGCACCAATGCCAGCAACATATATAACTGCTGACCTTCCAACCAAGCGACATCCAGAATGCTACCTTCCATAAAAGTGCCGGTTAACCAGCCAGGATCACCCGCGGTACCAAACTGTCCCAGTTGGGCGAGAAAAATCACGATCGCCAAACCGTTGACGAAACCGAGCATCACGGGGTGCGGCACCATTCGGATGAACTTACCCAACTTAAGCAAACCAGCACAAATCTGCAGCCCCCCCATTAACACCACTGTTGCAAAGAGATACTCCACGCCGTGATCAGCAACCAATGCAACCATTACGACCGCAAGCGCACCCGTTGCACCGGAAATCATCCCAGGGCGCCCACCGATACAGGCAGTAATCAGTCCGACCATAAAAGCAGCGTAAAGCCCAACCAATGGCTCTACGCCAGCCACGAACGCAAAAGCCACGGCCTCGGGCACGAGCGCTAGGGCGACGGTGATTCCAGAAAGAACATCATTTTTGATCGTTGCAACTTTAGAGGGGTGTAACTCGAACATCGAAAAACCTTAATCAACAGTTAACTGCGCCATGTAACGCATCACATAGCTTGAAAGAACAATCGTCAGTAAAAGTTTTTAGGCAGCGACGGACGGGGCCGCGAGTTTAACGAATCAACTACCGGTATTCAATGAGACGACTATGAGAAATGCACACATGGAGGAAGATTAGAAACAGGGCCTTCGCTATCGGGAACTCAACTACTAGGTTGTATCGCGTGTCGGAATGAAACAGTAAAATCAGTTACACTGAGCGGTATCTCTTTTATAAACTCATCTATCAGGTAACAATATGACCACAGTAGAAGTCATCGAAACAATCAACTCAAATGCTCAGGGCGTCTGGGATATTCTTGGAGATTTTGGCGGCATAAAAGTTGCCGGCCCCATCACAGCTTTCTCCCTTGATGGCGAAGGCGTTGGTGCCGTCAGAACCATTACCATGGGCGGTGCTGACATCGTCGAGCGCCTCGAGGCATTCGACACAGAAGCCCGGGCACTGAAATACGCTATTCTCAACGATGATTGTCCATTACCTGTCAGCCAGTATTCAGCGACGATCGAAGTAATCGACGATGGCGACAACAGCTGTACCGTCAAGTGGATAGGTTCCTTTGAACCCAAAGGCGCGCCAGAGGAAGTCGCAATCAAAGCAGTGCGAGGTATTTATACTGGCGGCATTGCGCGAGCACGCAAAGAAACACAAGGATGATTACCCTTCATCGGTGCTTGTTAAAAAGTCGCTAAATCGAATATTGGTTTAAGCACAGAAGACAAATCATCAACTGACTTCTGGCGACTCAACTTGCCAAACGCATCATGAATTTTACGGCTCTCGGCGCTGGAAAGTTTTTCAAGCGCCGTGGACAAATCATTTTCTCGAATAGTTAAACTATCTTGTCGCGCATGATTACGGTTTCTAAGCGCAACCGCCATCGACAAATAACGACCGAGTATGACGTAGGGAAAGTTTTTGTTTTTTATCGGTCCCTGACGCAGTTCAAAACCACCGACGGGCAACCCCTTTATCGTGACATCCGCTATCTTGTCTGCGCCAAACCACGCACTGCCGCCAGCGACCAATCCGCCACCAATTGTCCCCAACATAAAACTTTGCCCAACTAACCCGGCATCGACTACTGCGCCTGCAGTAGCACCTGCGACCGTTGCCGCTAATGTTAACTGCTTGCGATTCAGCCCCCAAACTATCCACTTTTCGGTGTCGAAAAGATCGTCGTCAAATGTCAGGTCGGCGATATGACTATCAAGTTTCCTATACGCGTAGATTCGCTTGAGGTTCTCCAGCGCCTCGAATTCCATCTTTTTTATCGCAGCAGTATATTGTTTTTCAACCGCGGGCTTTAAGACAAAAGCCTGCTCCTTGCTCAATACCTTTTGAGATATGTGATACCCGCACAGCGTCACCAGTAGACGCGCCAACTGTTCTATGCTCTCGACTTGCTGATTAACTCTGTTGTCTCTTGCACCCGACACCAGCGCAGTGAGTGCCGGCGCCCACTCTTCTTTGAGGAGAGAAAATGTTTCCAAGATCGCCAACTGCTTTTCGAAACCCGCCTGCAACGGGTTAAACACTTTTACCACTTTGAAGTATTGTTCGAGCGCTCGCGTCCATGAATCGATATGGCTTTCGTTTTCAATAGGATTAATTAACGCCATGCTTGGCTGGCCGGTCCAACGAAGAATCTCCATTTCATTCTCATATTCTGAACCGTAGGGTCTTGAACCATCAACCACGTAGAGAATCGCTGCGCCGTTTACGATAGGTGTCAGCAGTTCAACTTCGTCCGGATAGTTGCGGCGACAATCCTCATCTTCGACGAAAGCCGAAACCGCCGACTGTCGCTTTTCAGCCGTTTCTGCATGCGATCTTAACCAAGCAAGCACGGCCGTTGGACGTTGAAACCCTGGCGTGTCGACCAAACTATAGCGCGCCTCACCCTGATCTAGCGTCAGTGCTTCACTCACCTGCGTGGTACCACTTTGGGCAGATATCGCCACCGTATCATCCTGCGCCAGTGTCGCTACAATCGACGACTTACCTTTATTAGGGTGACCTACAACAGCAAAAACGGGTTCCATTATTTAGTCACTGGCAGCAGTATTGCCCAGCCCTCCATTGTACCGCCAAAACGACGCCATTCAGCTAAGTGTAAATCACGCACTTGACAGACTTCACCTGCATTCCAATCGACCGGCATTAACAGACCGGGTAAGGGGCACAACTGAAGGCAATCTGCCAGTTCAGCCAACGGTGGCTCCCAACTCTTCACCAGCACGATGGTTTTTGTATCTGCAGAGAATAAACTCGAAGCCCTTGCAACTGACACGGCAGATCTCGCTACAACCGCCGATGGCTCACCTAGCAAGGCGCGAACCTGTTTAATAATCTGGTCCGGTGCGTCAGCCCAATTGAGCAATACGTAAGGACCTTGCAATTCACGAACAACCAGAGCCGGTTCCCCTTTCACAGGCACACTGTTACGCGCGAGTCTCTCGGCTTGGTTATCTGAAACCGATCGCTGTTCTTTTTGCAGACTATTCAAAAATAAAAAGCGAGCGACGCAGAGCATCAATGCTCGCGGGATTAGATTGTAGGTAACCTGCGCTGCGAAGGCATATTTCCACCATTGCCCGAGCACCAATACATCAGTGCCCTGGGTACCCATTCTGTAATCTTGGGACAATCGGAGTAATTCAAGAGAGGGCTGAGCTTCCTGCCAATAGGACCATGGCCAAGCTAGCAGGCTGAGCGTGGGCAACAAATCAGTTGCCTCCAAAAATGTACTTCGCCAAACAAAACTGACATCGCTAAGCAATAGAACAAAAAAGAACGCAACCAAAGACCCAAGTCCCAGCGCCATTGCAAAAATCTGAGAAAAGTAGAACAACAGCGCTCGCCGAAAACGTCTGTCAGGCATCGCATAAATTTGCAACTGCCATTGTTGCGGCAAAAAAGGTAACGCTAGCAGCCAACCCGCGGTGCCTTTACTCCGGGGCAAAAATAAAGCAACGCCGCTCATTAAAAACCCGCAGACGGGCAAAAACACAAAAAGGATCAAGAGATACAGTAGGTTGACTCTGCCCTGCTCGTCACCGGAGATAAATGAAAGCGTAACCATCATACCAAGGCAAAAACCCAGCACACTAAAAAAATACCGCAACAATCTTGAAAACTGACTCGTGTTTATTGCGTTGCGAGCTGATAAATCATTCATCACTGATGTTTTGCCTATTCTGAAATCGGTCCGAATGCACTATCGACAGGATCCATGGGGCGCCTAATCCTTGTCTTCTATCTACGGTAGCATAAAGGGATTATTGTCTACCGCAACTGATCAACGCGAATTTAACCTGAACTTGCTTGATTATCGTAGAAGCATCCCCATTTCGTTATCATCATCCTAGTGGAGTTTTACAGGTGGCACTTCAAAATATCGTTTGCCCTCATTGTTTCATCACCAATAAGGTACCCGAGGCGCGCAACTCAAGCATCGCAAAATGTGGTAAGTGTGGTGATCCTCTTTTTACCGGCAAACCGACGCCCGTCAATTCGGCACAGTTCAAGAAGATGGTTGGCTATAACTCGATACCCGTTGTCGTTGATTTTTGGGCAGCCTGGTGCGGGCCCTGCAAATCCTTTGCGCCAATATTTGAGCAAGCAAGCCAGCAACTGGAACCTAAAATAAGATGTCTGAAGCTGGACACGGAAACTTGTTCAGATATCGCCACGCTATACCGTATTCAATCTATACCTACGTTGATTGAGTTCAGGCAAGGTAAAGAGCACACGCGTCAATCCGGCGCTATGCCGCTCTCGCAATTACTGGTTTGGCTGGATCGTCGGGTGAGTTAGCACCATTCCCCTTCGTTTTCGGCGCACTGGCGCGTCGCACCTATGCAGGTTATGGTTGTGAGGTTCTTAAAAATAGAGAGACGACTGTGCTTCACTCCCTTGACCTGCTCGCTATCGGTGCCTATTTTTTGATATTGCTTTTCATCGGTCTGCGCGTAATGCGCGCGGCCAAGAAAGATGAGGAAGTCGAGTCATTCCTCGCCGCGGACAGAGATATGGGATTGGCACAGACCACCGCGAGTACCGCCGCAACAGATCTTGGCGGCGGTTTCAGTATTGCGATGGGTGGTCTTGGTTTCACACTCGGTTTGTCTGCTTCCTGGCTGGTTGCAATTTCTGCGCTCAGTGTCGTGCTGGTCTCTTTTCTAATGGTGCCTAAGGTTAAGCATTGGTCTGACAGGGTCCGCGGATTAACCACTGGCGATATATTCGAAGCACGATTCGATGCCCGTACCGGAACAGTTGCAGCCGTTGTTATCGCCATTGCTTGGTTTTCTTTTGTCGGTGGTCAGGTCATCGCCGGCGGCAAATTGCTGCAGGTGACACTGGAACTCGACCTCACACTGGCTATCATCCTTTCCGGCACCGTTATTTTAGCTTACACAGCCATGGGTGGTTTAAAAGCCGTCATCTACACTGATGTGTTTCAGATGATCGTTTTACTTGTGGGTATTCTGTTTCTGATGGTACCTATCGGTTTCTATAAAATTGGTGGCTGGAGCGCGATGGTGAGTCACTTCGAGGCGAGCGAAGCCACCAAATCGATGCTGTCCTTTAACGCAATTGGCTGGAAACAATTGGTGGGATGGTTTCTGTCGATATTTCCTGTGTGGTTTATTTCTATCGCTGCGATGCAACGTATCGTCGCCGCGCGCGATGAAAAAACGGCCAGCAGGGCCTTTCTCTTTACCGGAGTGCCTATTGAGTGGCCGTTGTTCGCTATTGGCAGCACTCTTGTTGGCATGTTTGCTCGCATGTTGATGCCGGATCTTGCCGATGCAGAACTGGCGACGCCGATGATGATCATGACTCTGCTGCCCGCGGGCATTGCTGGTTTTGTCATCGCAGCCTATATTGCCGCGGTGATGTCTACCGCTGACTCCTGCCTGATAGGCCCTGTGGCAATTTTTACTAACGATATTTATCAAAAGCGGATGAACCCCGCAGCCACCGATGTTCAACTCATGCGCGTTGCAAGATTTGCCACGCTGGTGATGGGAACTGTCGCGATACTGGTCGCCTACCTGGTGCCCAATGTGCTTGACCTTATCTTGTACGCCTATACTTTTGGTGCAGCAGGGCTATTCTTCCCTATGCTGGGTCTGCTGTACTGGTCAAGAACCACCGCAACTGGCGCCTTTTGGAGTATTGTTCTAGGTGGAAGTTCCGCTGTTATCTGGACCATCATCGGTGAACCCTGGGGATTTGCTGCTTCTTACCTCGGCTGGGTTGTTAGCCTACCAACGCTCGTTGTAGTCTCGCTATTATCGACACACTCGGCAGAGGAAGACCTGAATATGTTTCAGTATTGAGGTGCTATGACAGGGTGCAAAGCCATAACACCTGCTTGCGGCAGATGATGGTTAACTGGCCGGGCTGTTCAGGTTTTTGATGCCAGACCGCCAAGCAGATGCGCCATGCTGGCCCAGCGTGTCTAAGTTCATACCTTTAATCGGGTCCTTACCCTGCAAGTACAAATCCATATATTCCATTTGATCTATACCCCAAAAAAGTTGATCGTCGATCAACATGGTCGGTACGCCGAACACATCTTTTTCGATTGCAGCATCCGTGTTCGCACGCAACGCTTGCTTCACCGCCAAAGCCTGACTATCTGCAACCATCTTTGCGCCGTCCAAGTTTGCAGCGACCAATGCTTGCACTATTTCCTCGTCATTCCCCAAGTCCCCGCCCTGCTCCCAGCCAAGAGAGTAAAGACACTCAATCACTCGCGCCTGATCGTTTCCGGCAACCTCAATGGTAGACACTCGCAGACTGGTTAGCGGATTAAACGGGTGATGCTTTGGGCCCTTGTAAGTAATGCCATTGAGCTTGGCGTAGCGCATGCATTGTTTAGCCGTGTGACGGGCTTTTGATGGAATTTCGGCAGGCCCGAGCTGACCCCAGTGGTTGAGAAGACCCGCAAACACCACCGGATGATATTCCAGCGTCACTCCGTACTTCTCACACATCGCAGGAAGCTTAAGCGACACGAAAAAAGCATAGGGCGAGATAAAATCAAAATAAAAGCGTAGTGTTCTGTCTTCCATGTTCCGATCCGTTCTACTTAAGTTTCAATAACAGCCTGTTGATTCTAATTTACTGCGCGGGAAGCCAGCACGGTTTGCTGACCGTAATGCAATCAGACAAGCTGTAAAGCGGCGATAAAACAGGCTCTACAGCACTAGCTGAGGTTACCTGTTCCAAATCGACTAGTCCGTTATTGCACCGTATATCATATTCTTTAGCTGGCCTCGAAAATTAAAACTGGTGGAAGGCATAATCTGAGTCATAAAGATCACACTCATATCTTCGATTGGATCTACCCAGAAAATCGTGGAAGCGGCACCACCCCAATAAAAATCCTGCGTGCTGATACTCGCTGCTTCCCGCTGTCCCATGGTGACAGCAAAACCCAAGCCAAAACCGATACCCTCGTAGGCAGTTTCAGAGAACGATCCAATCGACATCTCGGTCAAGTCACTGTTGCCTTTTAGGTGGTTCTGACGCATGAGACCCAGGGTTCTTGAACCAATGATCTGTTTGTCGCCATAGGCGCCACCGCACCTCAGCATCTCTGTGAAATTTGCATAATCGGCCATAGTCCCTACTAGACCACCACCACCAGAGAGAAAGGTATTTGGTTCAAGGTAGGCGCTGGTCAGAGGATCATCCAGCAGTTGTAGCGATTTGTCTTTGCGACGATGGTAGTTTGCGGCAAAACGTTCGTGGCTATCATTGGCGACCTGAAACCCTGTATCGACCATATCAAGCGGCCGAAATATATGCTCTGCCAGATATTCGTCCAGCTTTTGCCCGGATATTATCTCCACAAGGCCACCGCAAACATCAGTAGACAACGAATAAAGCCATTGCTCACCCGGATCAAACCGCAAGGGCACTTTTGACAGCTTGTCCAAAAAGGAGGTCAGCGTTTCACCACTTCGCCGATTCACTCCGTGCTCTCGATAGGCCTTATCGACAGCCGTGTTTTCACCCCCGTAGGTGATACCTCCAGTGTGGCTTAGAATGTGCTTCATCGTCATCGGGTTCTTTGGCGGGCGCGTTACCATATCGGCTCCGCTGCCTGACACCCATACTTCGTGGTTTTTCCATGAGGGAATGAATCTGTGAACCGGATCATTCAGCTGGAAATAGCCTCTTTCAAATAACTGCATTAAAGCCACAGACACAATCGGCTTGGTCATCGAATACAGACGAAAGATCGTATCATCGGTCATCGGAGAGGCGCGCTCCGCATCTTTCATTCCGAAAGATTTGAAGTAGCCCGTGTGACCGTGACGATTCACATACACCTGACAACCCGCTATCTTGCCCGGCTCGATATAATTTCTATTGATATGGTCGGTTATCCATTCAAGTTTGCCAGCATCAAGACCCGCCCTTTCCGGCGCAATCGTGAATAAGTCCTTGGTCATATTCATATCGACTTCCTTTTACAATTATTCGCGCACCGTAAATGGTCCGCAGGTTTATCAGATCACGCTTGCGATTCGACTTAGCGCTGCCTCAAGCACATCTGCTGGCTGAGTAAGACTCATACGCACATATCCTTTTGTGTTGTCGCCAAAGCCCGCGCCAGGGATCAATGAAACACCTGCTGTTTGCAGCATTCTTTCAGCGAAGCTCGCACCATCATCCGCTACCTGACTGGTATCAACCATGACAAACATCCCGGCTTTAGGTTGATAACAACGCAGGCCATTCATAGAATCAATCGCACTAACGACATAATCGCGGCGCTCACGATATTCGCGGCGCATATTAAGAATATGAGGCGCATTAAAGGAAAGCGCGAAGGCCGCTGCATCTTGAATGAATTGGCTGCAACCAAAAAAGGTTGCGCCACAATATGCATGTAACGCTGTCGTCATTTTCTCCGAAGCAACCGCCCAACCTATTCGCCAGCCACTCATTGCATGTGACTTTGACAGACTGTCTATTACGATAACGTTCTCAAGATCTTCTGCTGCCAGCAACAAAGATACGTGGTCTTCTTCATAGGTAAAAAGGGAATAAACTTCATCACAAATCAACCATAGACCCATCTCGCGCGTGACCGCTGCAAGTTCAGCGAGCGTGTCCTTGGCCATTACATTACCTGCGGGATTGCCCGGCGTATTTATTAACACAGCGCGCGTGGCAGGTGTCACCGCACGTCTGATCGCATCGACATCAAGTTTAAAGTCGTTTTCAACGTCCAGCGGGACCGAGCGTAATTGCGCCCCGATACCCTGCAGGATGCTGTGGTAGCCAATATACATTGGCTCTGGAATGATTATCTCGTCGCCAGGGCTCAGGATGCAGTTCATGACACCGGTGAGGGCCGCTGTTCCTCCAGGAAAAATGGTAAAGTTTTCCGGTAAAAACGGTTTTTTTTCAACGCTCGTTTCGAGATCGGCGAGTGCCTGAAGAAAAGAGGGTTCACCGCCAGCCGGGGAATAATGCGTCCTGTGTTGATGAACCTGTTCAACTAACTTGTCGGTAATTTCCCTTGGCGTAGGGAAATCGGGGTCACCAAGACTGAGCATGATGATATCTTCGCCCGCAGCTGCTCGCCGCTGCGCCTCAATATGAACGCCCCAGACATCGCTCGTCTGCTTTTTGAGCCTTTGCGTCAAATCGCTGTAGCGTAACTTCATTTATCTGTTCCCTTCATCGCATCGATATCAAGCACTTTACTCAGCGTTTCATCCAACGAAGTCAGCGTGATTCCCAGCGTTGCCAGCGCTGGCTGAACATCGACATCATCATCATGATCGAGCACCCCGAGCATCGCGCGAGTCACAGGAGGATTGGAACTGGTCTTCTCGAAGATCCAAGCCAGCATCATTATCAAAAACATCGGGACGGAGACCACACGTGGTTTCCTGTCGGTAATCGCTGCCGCTCGGAGCGTTAACGCTTTTCGTGTTAGGGACTCTTCACCGGCAAGATCGAGCGTTAAACAATGGGCCATGCGCTCAGACGCTGACTCTGTTTGATCATGATTTATGCGGCTGATCATGGCATTGACAACATCTCCAGCGTAGATCGGTTGCTCAAGACTGCCTCCTCGCAGCACAAAACATGTACCCTTACGCACGCGTTTCGCCAAAGAGCCGGACGCGTAGTCGCCCTCGCCCAACACCATCGGCACTCTGATAATCGAGACCGACACCGGCGCTGTCGCGAGAATTTCCTCAGCTATTGCTCTGGACGCGAAGCAGGGATTCTTTGAATGCCTGTCGATACCCAGCAGGCTTAGGTAGATAATTTTTTGCAGGCTAGCCCCACCCGACGGCTGATCGCTGTCATCAGCTATGGCAAGCATATCGACTAAGGCCTGGCTGGTCGCCTCATGGGCTTGATAGAAGGTATTGGATTTGCTTTCCTTAATGATACCGACAAGGTGAATCAGCACATTGACACCTTTCGTGACAGCAGCAAGCGCGTTCGCATCAGCATAATCCACCACCAGACAGGAAACACTGTCTGCGTACACTTGCCTAACACTAAGCGCTGCGGATTCTGACCTGACCAGAGCAAGCACATCGTGGTCCTGGCGGATTTCATTGATGAGGCGCATACCGAGATGACCATTGGCGCCTGTAATTGCTATTTTCATAAAAAATCAGCTACTTTTGTCAGCCGGTGTGGCTTTGTTTGAGGTGAGATGATACATCCAGTATGCATCGGGAATCTCGAGAAACGGCTTGCCGGGTCTCACTTTTGCGAGCCGGCTCTGCCATCCAGCGTCCATCTCCGGACCAGGCTCAAGTCGGCGTAGGTTCACCGCATACACCTTTGCATTGATTCTAATTCTGCCTCGAGGATCAGCCGCCACATAACTCGACCAAAGCTTACCGTCACAATTCATACAACCGATGTACAATTTTTTGCCATTGTTGAAACAGTTCAACTTGACCGAGTGAGGGAAATTTGGCCTTGTTTCCAAATCACAGAGCCCTGCATCTGCGACAAACCCCCAATCCTCCACAGCGCCTCCAACGACCTCGCCATCAAGCACGCCGCCCGGTATTCGCTCGAGAAAACGCGGACCACTGCTGCAGGAACCAAACCCGAACAATAGAGGTAAAACCAGCACGATCAGCACACGCAGTTTATTTTTCATTCCATTTCACTCCATTGCAATTTTATGACAGCATCAAACTCTGAATTCTGAATTAATTCAAGTATCCTAACTACATGAACAAGCTTTCTTTGCCAAACGCGCTTTCTGCCTCTCGGCTGCTACTGGCACCGCTTTTGGCTGCCAGTCTTCTTTGGGATTACACGACATTGGCGATGGCACTATTTCTCGTCGCTATTGCAACAGATCTCGCTGATGGCTATCTGGCCCGAATCTGGCGACAGACCTCTGCGTTCGGCGGTCTGTTGGATCACAGTAGTGATGCGGTGTTTATTGCAACCACGCTGGCAGTTTTATCACTCCAACAGTACATTAACTGGTTTTTGGCGCCACTGGTGCTGATTTCTTTTGCACAGTACGCTATCGATTCAAGGGCTCTCGAGGGCCATCCGCTACGTGGCAGTCAAATCGGAAGATACAACGGCATTGCGTACTTTTTCATCGCCGGCTTTCCCATCATTCAAGAAGGACTTGCTTTCAGGCCGGTACCTTATCACTGGGTTGACTGGTTTGCCTGGGTTCTGGTCGCCACCACGCTGCTTTCTATGATCAACCGGCTCATTGCTTACCTACGATTAAGATCGCGTTTATCCGGATAACCAAGGCGACACAAACAACCAAAACATCCATTTGAAAGGTTCACTGTCCAGAATGGCAATGCGCCGACACACCATGGCGACGGTTACCCGGTTATGGGATTAACATGACAGGGACATTTATCGATCAGATTTTACCGACCGAAACGTCGTTCTCTTTGTTGATAAATTCGGACCGCTCGCCAGAAATCAATCATTCTGAAAGCTGGCCAATATACTTCGGTAAAATACAATTCCGAATAGGCACTTTGCCATAATAGAAAGCCGGACAATCGCTCTTCGCCCGAGGTTCTAATAATTAGGTCTGGATCCGGTATACCGTCGGTGTACAGATACTTGGCAAACATGTTTTCATCAATCGCATTGATGTCCAGCTTGCCATCTTTAACTTCATTCGCAACCGTTTTAACTGCGTCAACAATCTCAGCGCGGCCGCCATAGCTAATCGCAATGTTGAGCTGAAACCGGTCGTGATCTTCCGTCAGCTTTTCGACGGCTTCAATTTCCTTGTTCATTTCGGGCGACAAATCTGATCGCCGGCCGATCACCCGTACTTTGACCCTCTCACTTTTGATCACAGGGTCAACTTGAAATTCCCGCAGCTTCCTCATGATGAGGTCCATCAGGTAGTCGACTTCCTCTGGGCTTCGAGAATGGTTTTCAACCGAAAACCCATACAGCGTGATGATCTTGATCTCGAGTCGCCAGCACCAACGGAGAAATTCTTCAAGTTTGTCAGACCCGGCGTTATGACCCTTACTCGTATCGGCTAGCCCCTTGCTCTTCGCGAAACGCCGATTACCATCAACGATCAAGCCGATATGATGCGGTTTAGGCCCGTCATGAATCTGACGCCAGAGAACCCGCTCATAGAGCGTATAAAAAATACCGGGTATATCCATCGAAATCTGCAAAAGTGATCAAGCGGTGGATTATTCCAGAATGGAAGCAAACCGCAAGGTCTTGGCGAGGATATCTGTGTCGGGAACGATTTTCCTGGCCCATCCCGAACCACTGAGCGTTCGATTTCTATACAGTTGGGGGCGTGATCTTTACGATCTGTAAATAGCACTCCTCTCAACTATTTTCCGTTATGATGTGAACGATCTACCATAACGATACAAAATTCATGACACCCCTTCGCAAGATTGCCGCCTCAGTCATTGTGGTGTGTGCGCTGTTCTCGTCCGCCTGTTCTAAAGACCCTGCCGCAGACCCTGCCGCGGCAGACGAGCGCCTGACGGAAATTTATCAGAAAAAAGTCCTCGAATTTTCGCCCTGCGAACGCACAAGCACAACACAAGCCGCAAGCTTGGTATCAGAGAGTCGCTGCATGATGTATCAGCGGCCGGAAAACCCCGACGACGCAAATGGTCGACAAATAACGCTTCAAGTGATGGTCATCCCATCACTTCAATCAAACCCGGCGCTAGACCCGCTAGTGATTCTGGCCGGAGGACCGGGTCAGGCCGCAACAGAGATGGCAAACCTTGGCCTGATTTTCAGCAAAATTCGACAAACGCGCGATATTGTCCTGCTGGACCAAAGGGGCACAGGCATGCTCAGCCCGATGCGTTGCATAGAATCTCCGATGAAACTGACCGATATGTCAACTGAAAACCTCCTACAGCGGCAGTTGGAAACAATCAGCGCCTGCCTCGGCGAAATGCAGGCAGATCCTCGGTACTACACGACCGACATTGCAATTCAGGATCTCGAGTCACTTCGGGTATACCTTGGCTATCAACAAATGAACCTGTGGGGCGGGTCATACGGCACAAGAGTTGCACTAGCATTTCTTCAGGCTTATCCGGCATCAGTTCGCACAACGATACTCGACGGTGTTGCGCCTACCGCGATCAGCTTGCCTCTGTATATTGAACGTGACGCCAGCAGATCGCTTGAAAGCGTATTTGATGCCTGCGCTGCAGAACCATCATGTGCGGGTCATTACCCAGACCTGCGAATGCGGTTCGATGCATTGAGCGAACGATTTAAAAAGCCGCAAGTCATATCGGTTGCAGATCCGGTCACGGGAGAGGCACTGACAATCTCAGCTGATATCGATTGGCTCCATGGCGCTTTACGATCCCCACTTTATGGTCGCGTTACCCAGCGGCTTGTCCCGTTTATTATTGAGCAAGCATTCGCTGGTAACTACGCGCCTTTGCTCTCTGTCTCAGCAATCAATGGCGGCATCAACGAGGCGATGTTTCTCTCTGTGGTTTGTAGCGAAGACGTCGCTCGCCTCAACCAAGCGGATTTTGACCAAGAACGGGCTCAGCCCTACAAACTTAAGTCTCAACACCTCAATGTCCCTGTCATTGAGGCCTGCAAGGTGTGGCCAACACGAACATTACCGGATTCCTACTTCAAACCGGTGGTATCCGACAAACCCGTGCTCGTTTTTTCCGGCGCCTCAGACCCGGTTACGCCGCCATCGTGGGGCGAATCAATCCTGCCGGGACTTAGTAACGCGCAACATTTTATCGTCGATGGCTTTGCACACAACACATTGGGCACACGGTGCACGGTCGAGATGATCACAGACTTCATAGAGACGGCAGATTTATCCGCGCTTGACTCAAGCTGCCTATCGAATATCAAGCGCCGCCCATTTTTCATCGGTACGGGGGGAAGCGCTACCCATGATTGAAGTGAATAGCCTAAGAAAACGCTTTAAACAAGTTCACGCTGTCGACGGTGTTTCTTTCAGTGCTCGCGATGGTGCAATCACAGGCTTGCTCGGACACAACGGTGCCGGCAAATCCACCTCGCTACGCATCCTCTATGGTTTGCTGACAGCCGACAGTGGCAGTGCCGTAATTGATGGTGTCGATGTAATGAGGGAACCTCAGTGGGCGCAAGAAAATATTGGCGTCATGACCGACGCCCACGGCCTGTATCCCAGACTTACCGCCCGGGAACATATCGAGTATTTCGCCAAACTTCGAAAACTGAGCACAGACACCATTGTCGAACGGACCGAGCAACTTATTGCCCAGCTTGCGATGGAAGAAATTGCGGATCGGCGAGCCGAAGGCTATTCGCAGGGGGAGCGGATGAAAGTATGTCTTGCCCGATCACTGATTCATAACCCGCAAAACATCATCATGGACGAGCCTACCAACGGACTGGATGTGATGACGACAAGGAGCGTTCGTACAATTCTACAGCAACTAAAAACGCAGAATAAATGCATCCTGTTGTCCTCGCACATTATGCAGGAGATCAGCGCGCTTTGTGATGAGGTTATTGTGATATCCGAAGGCAAGGTCTTGATGCAGGGAAGCCTCGATGAATTATTAGCCCGGACCGGAGAATCCGATCTTGAAGAGGCATTTATGACGATGACGAGGGCAAGCCGGTGAGCATTTGGTTCGTTATCACAAAAAAAGAGCTGCTCGATGCTATTCGAGACCGTCGCGCGCTCATGGCGCTGCTGTTATTTCCGGCGTTGGGCCCCTTTGTCATCTACTTCATGTTCAATACCATCGTCGACATTGCTGAGGAAGCAAAAGATCTGACCCTGCCGATCGTCGGTGCACAATATGCACCGGACCTTGTTGATTTTCTTGCGCAGAGCGGCATCAAGCTGGCACCGGTAGACGCAACATACCCAACACCGAGTAATGATCATGTTGCGGCGCCTTATGTTTACCCCGCTCACTTGCTAGCAAACATCCGTGAAAAAATCGCAGACCGAACTTATGACTTCGTTTTACTGATCCCCCCAGACTTCACCACGCGTTTGGGAAAGTCTAGCAGTGTCAATATCGAACTCTTTCATGAGAGCTCACGGGCAACCGCACAGGCCAAGATGAGCAGAGTGCAGCAAACAATCTCGGCCTGGAACCAGGAGACAGCCTCACTTCGATTAATGGCTCGCGGAATCAGCCCAACGATCGCCCAGCCGGTGAGTATTGAGAGAGTCGATGTCGCTAGTCCGCAGGCTAGAGCACAAAGGATTCTTGGCATGATTCCATTTTTTATCATTGTGGCAGCATTCGTCTGCGGCATGGGCATAGCCGTCGATGCGACTGCGGGCGAGCGAGAGCGGAAATCCCTTGAACCGCTTCTCGTGAATCCAATTCAGAGGAGCAGTATCGTCATCGGAAAATGGATGGCGGCTGCGACATTCTCGACTTTGGGGCTTTTGCTGGTAATGATATTGAATTTGTTTGCGCTGAACCTTGTGCCGCTCGAACAGTTGGGACTTAGTTTCTCGATTAACCTGACAGAGATCATTGGCATTTTGATCATCACTTTGCCTCTGGCTTTTTTTGCCACCGCACTTCAACTGTTCGTGGGTATTTTTGCTAAGTCATTCAAGGATGCTCAGGCCTATCTGTCGGTCATTTCGATGCTGCCGATGGCACCGCTGTTTTATAATATATTTAATACAGAGGATCGAGAGCTGTGGATGAGTCTGGTGCCGATGCTTGGTCAACACATGCTGTTAGCCGATGTCGTTGCCGGTAAAAATCCGCCCCTATTCGACTTTGCAGTCGCGGCGCTGAGCGTTGTGCTGTTCTCGCTTGTTTTTATCTACGGCGCAACGCTCGTTTTCAAGCGCGAACGTATTATTTTTTCTTAAACGCAAATCGATCCTAGCTTATTTGCAAGCGCCTTCATGATTGACACTTTAGGCCAACATTTTGAGAGAGATTTTGTGTGCGCCTGCAACAATTGACTTTATCTTGTTGACTGTTACTGTCATGTTTTTGAACTAAGCACCCGCCTGCAGTTCGGCATCGACGCGGGGCGCGAGCCACTTTTGGATATAGGCAAAAAACCATGAAAACGAATAACAGCGCATTTTGGATGCCTTTCACCGCGACCCGGCAATTCCACTCGCAGCCAAAGATGATCGAGAGTGCTGAAGGTATGTACTACACCACAGAAGATGGTCGCAAAATTATCGATGGCACCGCCGGTCTCTGGTGCTGCAACGCTGGCCATAGCCGACCAGAGATTGTCGAGGCGGTTTCCAACCAAATTAAAAAACTTGATTACGCGCCATCGTTTCAGCTTGGCCACCCCTCGGCATTCGAGTTGGCTGACCGTCTCGTTGAACTGAGTCCTGACACACTTGACCATGTTTTCTTCACGAACTCTGGGTCTGAGTCGGTTGATACTGCATTAAAAATTGCGCTGGCATATCAACAGTTAAGAGGAAAAGGGCAAAAGCAACGACTGATCGGACGAGAAAAAGGTTATCACGGGACAGGATTTGGCGGCATTTCGGTGGGTGGCCTCCCGAACAATAAACGTTTCTTTGGCAGTGCGCTGCCGACCGATCATTTACCGCATACGCTCAATCCCGAAAGCGCATTTAGCCGTGGTCTGCCAGAGGCTAACAAAAACCAACTGGCAGAGCTTGAAGCTATCATTGCGCTGCATGATGCATCGACCATCGCCGCCGTAATCGTTGAACCCGTGGTCGGTTCAGCGGGCGTCATCGTGCCGCCTCAGGGTTATCTTAAGAAACTGAGGGAACTCTGTACCGCGCACGATATTTTGCTTATTTTCGATGAAGTGATCACCGCCTTTGGTCGTATCGGCTCGGCGTTTGCTGCTCAAGAATTTGATGTTGTACCGGACATCATAACGACCGCGAAGGCACTAACGAGCGGCATCGTGCCAATGGGCGCAGTTTTTGTCTCCAACGAAATTCATGAAGCTTTTATGAAAGGGCCCGAAAACGCCATTGAATTATTTCACGGGTACACCTATTCAGGCCATCCTGTTGCGGCAGCTGCGGCACTGGCATGCCTCGATATCTACGAGAACGAGAAACTGTTCGATCATTCGAAAGCGATGAGCACACATTTTGAGGATGCGGCGCATGGTCTCGCTAACTGCGCGAATGTAAAAGACGTTCGTAACTATGGTCTGATGGCAGCAATAGAATTGAACAGTGGTCCCGCCGGCGTCGGCTCACGCGCGTTTGAGGTGTTCAACAAATGCTTCTTCGAGAAAGATATCTTAGTCAGAGTAACCGCAGATGTCATTGCCCTGTCGCCACCGCTGATCGCGTCAGAGCAAGAGATCACCCAATTGTTTAATCAGCTAGCCGAAGCGATCAACGAGACGGCTTAGCCATTCTCAGCGGTCAGGTTAAAAGCCGCCGGGTCGCCAATTTCCATGGAAACCCAGTGGCACTCGGTGGTCAAGGAACGCGCGCGCTATCGGTCCAGCTGAAATGTTCTGTGCATCCAAAATCGCTAGCTGGCTTTTATCGGTATTTGCATCATAGACATTGGCCATCAAATAACCTTCGCCTTCAGGACTTTGCTCGTTTTTATGCACAAAAATGGCTTCACCCGTGCTCATTGATGGTCCAAAGTCATAACGCGCTCGTTTGCCAGTGGCGTGATCCACAGAAGCAATGGCACTAAGTTGGGCCCCCTCACCGGTATTTTCGCCTTCACACAACATGTACCCGTGACGATAATCATGACAGGCAAATCGTTCATCCAGTCGGCCAAATTCGCAAGCCATGTCGTCAAGCTGCTCAGTTTTGTAATCGTCTGTATTTGCGGAGAGATCAAACGTCCAGCGGGTCAGTTTTGCGGTCGTATCCTTGGCGTTTGTTGGTGAACCATCGGCATTTGGAAACAACGGCGCAACTTCGTACTCAGACACATCACAGGTAATCACCTCCCCTTGATTGAACGAGTTCATGGGGTGAAAGACGTATCCCGGCTCACCCTGAAACCAACGAATATCTTCCACCTTGCCTGCCCTTGGCATCACGCCAACAAAGGTGCCCTTTTCAGGCTCCCACGCATAGGCAGGCAATCCTGTCATTGCCCGGTCGAGGGAACCAGTCAGCGGCATTATCGGAAACAGCACGTAATCTTTCGTCACCATGAAGTCATGCACCATTGAAGCATAAGGTGCCTCAAAGAATTGAGAATCCGTTAACACACCATGTTTGTTCACAACATGATAAGACATCTTGTTTGACAGCATGCCGTCAGCGCTATAAGCGAAAAAAACCATTTCGCCGGTCACGGGGTCAACTTTTGGATGAGCCGTCATCGGCCCCACTAGCTTGTCATCAAATTTCCAAGCGCCCCTTGATGCCAATGTCTTGGGATCCAATTCGAAAGGTGCATGGCCTTCCTCGAGAGCGAGTAACTTGTCGCCGTGCCAAACAACATTGGTATTCGCAATTCCATCGGTTTCAATACCTGCCACGCTTGGGTCCTGATCCATCGGGTTGAGCGGACTAAACAGGCTTCTCCCCGCTTCATGTTCCATTAACCATTTCTTGGTTCTGGCCCAACGATTTTTGTAAGACACTTTGCCGTTTTCGATATGAAACGCGTGTAACATCCCATCGCCAGCAAACCAATGATGACCACCAACCGGCGCAAACTGGGGATTGGGGCCATTACGATAGAAGGTCCCACAAAGGTCTTGAGGTATCTCACCCTCAATGACGAGATCAAAAGCGTCACATTCCATTTGAAGTGGCGCAAACGCGCCGACAAGATTAGGGTGCGCGGGTTGTGGTTGTGCCATATTAATACTCCAGCTAACGACGGTTTATTGAATAACGCCTTTTGTGAGCAAGTTTACGGTATCGCTCGCCGACTGACCTGCCCCTGCGATGACAGGGTGTAGTCGGGGTAAGAACTCCCTCAAACGCCGACGAATCGGTATCTACGCCTCCGTCAACAGCGATCAGTGGGCATAAGCTTGTCCAAACGTGTCTGTATATACCATCTTATCAACTGATCTTCGGCTGATGGGCCCATGCCCTTTGAGCACAGGATAACCAATCGGGATGTGTGCACAGGTAAACCAGTTTTCGGGAATCTCTAACAGTGTCCGAACCTCGGCCTCACGCAGACATAACAGCGTTGTTAACACGCAACCCAACCCTTCAGTACGGCAAGCCAGCATGAGATTCTGCACCGCAGTATATACGGACCCGCCACCGACGATTGAGGGTCGACCCAGATCACTGTCAGTAATGGCCATCATTTTGGGATTAAAGCAAAACACCAACAGTTGCGGTGTGTCACCCATATGATCAGCAAGATAGTCGCCCGCTTTTAGCATTTTGCTGCTGCTGGCTCTCTGCGCATCAGGCATTTGATCCAGTCCCTTGCGCATGGCGCTGGTATACGTTGCCCACTCCTCTGAGTACATCTTCTGAAACACGGCCATCTTCGCTCTATCTTTGACGGTAATGATCCGGAAAGGTTGAGTATTGCCTCCGGTTGGCGCCCATGCGGCCGCTTGAAAAACTCTATCCATTACATCGTCGGGTATGGGGTCAGGTTTTAGCCGTCGCACTGCCCGCAATGAGCTCATCGCTTCATAAATTTCCATGCCATACTTCCTCATCTATCGTGATAATTACTTTACCCTTTTAGGCAGGCAGATTGCATGTCTAGGGTCAGGTGGAGTGATTATGAAACCGGCGTCTTGACGGATACGGAAAAACATCAAGTAACTGCTGTTCATTAATATTGTCCTGCAGTCCCTGCCAGAACTCTGCAGTAAACAAATCACCGTGTAATTCAGTGAAAATATCTTTCATCGGACCCGAGTTAAACAAAAAGTTTTCAAATTCCTCCGGAAAAACATCATTTGGTCCGACATCGTACCAAGGTTCGGCGGACATCGAGTCTTCCGGGTTTTGCGAGGGCGGTATCTTCCTGAAATTAATTTGCGTGAGATAGCAAATCTCATCGTAGTCATAAAAAACCACTCGACCGTGCCGCGTCACGCCGAAATTTTTCAACAACATATCGCCGGGGAAGATATTCGCCGCTGCCAGTTGCTTGATCGCGCTGCCGTAATCATCGATAACCTGACGAAGTTCAAATCCACTTTTATCTCTCAAATATAAATTTAGCGGTGTCATCATGCGCTCTGTATAAAGGTGTCGCACAAGCACTAAATCGTCTGTCAGGGTAATCGCCGAGGGAACAACCCGTTCGAGTTCGGCAATAAGCTCTTCAGAAAACCGATGCCTTGGAAAAGCGATATTTGAAAACTCCTGAGTATCGGCCATCCGACCGACCCGGTCGTGGGTTTTCACCAGATAATAGGCATCACGGACCTGGTCTTGCGTCAGACGTTTCGTTGGAGAAAACTTGTCTTTGATGATCTTAAAGACAACTTGATAGGATGGTAATGCAAACACCGCCATCACCATTCCCTTGATGCCCTCGGCAACGACGAATTGATCACTGGACTCATCGAGGTGATCAAGAAAACTTCTGTAGAAGACAGTTTTGCCATGCTTGTAAAAGCCTAACGACATATATACCTCCCAAGCTTTTTTATTGGGCAAAAGGTCCAGCAGAAATTCAATCATCTCATTTGGATAAATGACATCAACCATGAAGTAGGCGCGTGTAAAGCTGAAAATTCGGCTGAGGTCTCTTTCGTTCCACAATACCGTATCAACAAAAAGCCCATCGCCTCGGTTTTGAATCGGAATGGCAATCGGAAATATATGTCCATCCACTTTCATTCGACCAATCAGGTAGGCGCCCTTGTTACGGTAAAACACATGCTTGAGCATTGAAAACGCGATCGCATTCGGCTGCCTGAGTAACGGTATAGATTCGCGCATGGCCGAGACCATCGATTGAATATCCAATTCGAGGTCCAGCCAAGGAGAATCAAATTGGTAAGCTGAAAACATCTCTTCGACCAGCGCCTTCAATTGTGATTCAGGGCCAAATGTCTGAACAAGATTAGCGTCAAAATGAGGAATTTCAGTCAAGGATTCTCGCACAAAGAGTGAATCGTCTGACAACAACTGACCGGGAAAAAGTTTACGATATACCGTGTTAAAAACCGTTTCCGCCAACCCGAAATCCGGCCGTTTTTGTATCAGCAGCTCGTAGTGACGTTTGATTTCAGACCAACTTTCGGGCGGTAAAGCGTGCACCAGCGGCGAAATTTTTTGCACCAATTGGCCGATTACGCGCTTGTACAGCTCGATTCGCTTGATCGCTGCGAATTGCACACCACGCCAGTCAGCCGTCTCAAATCGCACCTGAGCACCAGAGGTGATCTGTCGAAACTCGTGTCGATACTCAGAGTAACCCGCAAGAATCAGCCGGGCGATATCAGCATTTATGTCGTTATCGATAGGTCACTTCCCGCTGTTGGCAGCACCTTACCTAACAAGGCCAATGTTGCATCAATGAAACTATGTGGGGAGACAAAACCCTTTGCTTTGCAGTATTCGAATACCGGCTCATCAGCATTGGCGGGACAAATGCAAACATCAACATGTCGAAACATCGGCAAGTCGTTAGTGCCATTGCCCACTGCATAAGTTTGGTTCTGCCGATTAGACAAAAGATGACGAATAAGCTGAACGCCATCGCCCTTATCGACTTCAGACATCACATCAATGTAACCATCGCTGACAGAATGATGATAAACCAGATCTGCTCCGCCGACGGGCGCGTGGGCATCGATTAAGTCGCGCAGATGTTTCAGCATGTCATCACCACAAAGGCCTATTGGGACACGTAATGTGAGGTTCGCTTTTTTTGGTGCAGCGCCAATGTTCTGATTTATTTTGCGATAAAGTAATTTCGCACCCTCTTTTTCGTACCAATTAACAAGCACAGGCATTTGTGCAAGGCTCGTGTAAACAGGCTTTAAGTGAGGTATGTCTTGAGCTAGGTGCACCAGATCGAGATGACCTGACTGGTCCATCGCGTAACCCGCTGCGCCATGTTCGGCAATGATATATTTTAATTTTGGACTATCGATTATTTTCGCGAGAAACACAGATGCCGCGATAGAACGCCCGGTGTTCAACACCATTAAATCTATATCGCTATGATTAAGCGCGTCACCGAGTTGACGCAACGCCTGGTGCTGGGCCGTGTTTAAGAGCGCGGGTTCAAAAGGCAACGACCTACCATCGGGAGTATTCAGGCAACCATCAATATCATGGAATAAAATATTTTGCATAGACTCTATCGACACTATCTCAGGCTTACCGCTCATGCCTGTTCTGTGACCGGTGCACCTCGCGCAGCGTCATCGGCCTCTATCAAGGCATCCGTTAACTTTTCCATCATCATACTTCTGGCGCTAGGGTCCGTTTTCACAAGACTGTGCATCTCATTTGGATCATCCACTAAGTTATAAAGCTGCTCTTCCTTTTTACTATTACGACTCATGCGAAATTCATCGGTAATAATCGTCCGGGTTTTGCCTGGGAATGATGTTAATTTGGCCGTAATGTCTGCAATATCATCTTCTATCAACACATAGTCACGTACCTGTTCAGCGGGATTATCAAGCACCGGCGCCAAACTTTTACCCTGAATGCCGTCGTAGCCTTTTATCCCGCACAAATCCATCAGCGTTGGCCCAAGATCAATACTCGAAGCCAGCGATTCGGTGCGCGCTGCGGTCTTGCCTGGTACGTTAATCACCATGGGTACCTGCAGCGTGCCTCGATAGTTCATGAACCCTTTCAGGAAGAGGCCGTGGTCTCCCATCATATCCCCGTGGTCACTGGTAAAAACCACAATCGTATTATCTTCGATACCCAGTGCTGCCAGTTTAGCGAGGATTTGACCTACCCCGTCGTCTATCATCTCTACCATACCGTAAGTCGCAGCCATCGCTTCGGCCAACAACTTATCGTCGCCATAGCCACAGGGTGCCACCCAATTACGTTGATCTCTCGGGTGTATTTGGCTTATCTGTTTCAGATGCGCGGGCGCATCGGTCAAGGGATCATGTCGTGAGGCTGGTAACACCATATCCTCCGCCTTGTGTCGATAGAACCAATCACCCGGCGGCGTCATTGGATGATGAGGATCGGGATATGAACACCACGCTAACCAGGGCGAATCTTTAGCCTCCGCCGCTTCGATAAAGTCGATTGTCCTTTGGGTGACAAAACTGGTCGAGTGAAACTCAGGTGTATAGGGTGGCTGGTAGATCTGCCACCAGCTTTTAGACCGCTCATCTCCCGGCGCGTCCGCTGCATATTCAACAAACATATCTTGAAGATTGGCGCCATTTTCTAGCGCCCAACGTAGATGATGCCCTGTTGCTCTAGCACCGTGATCCATTGACAGCTCGATGTGATTAAACCCGTAAAAATCTTTCGGATCCTGCACGTCTTGTTCAAGGTAACGTTCGAAGTCTTCGATCGTGTCCCAGCCTTTTGGATAAGGGTCAGCAGACACGCCTTCGCCACGGAACGGGACGATTGAATTTTTGCTCATCCCGTGTTGTAGATGAGATTTACCGATTAACCCTGTTTGATACCCCGACTTGTGGAATCTGCGAACGAATGTATTTGCCCCCCAATCTAAAGAGCGCTCATTAAAGATCACGCCGTGAGCTGTCGGCATACGCCCAGTCATAATCGTCGATCTATTTGGCATACAGACCGGATTACTGACCCATGCATTATTGAATACAGTGCCCTGACCGGCAATCTTGTCAAGATTTGGTGTACGGAGCACCTCATTCCCCATAAAACCATTGTTATCAGCACGTTGCTGGTCTGTGATAATAAAAAGCACATTGGGCACAGCGTGCTGTTTTTCTTTGTTCTCTGCCTTGTCCTGCGTCATAGTCGGTTATACTCTCAACGTCGTTTTTGCCATCGAATCATATGTAATGGAGCGGTTAACCGTTAAGACCATACATAACTTGCGATCGGCGAACAAATACCAACGCAGGCATTGATGCTAAACGAACGGTACGAATAACAGGAGTAAAAAATGGAATTGTACGATGTCATGAGAACGACATTCGCCGCACGGGAGTTTATCGATGAAGACATCCCGGATGCGGTTATCCGGAATATTCTCGAAAACGCCAGATTTGCGCCCAGCGGTGGCAATCGCCAGGGATGGAAAGTTGTCGTTGTTCGCGAGCCAGAAACCCGTGAGCAATTGGTCCCTCTCATCGAGCCTACATTGAAACGCTACATGGCTCAGGTCATGGCCGGTGAAGCGCCGTGGAACACCATCAATGAGACAAAACTGTCTCAGGAGCAAATAGCAGCACAGGAAGTGTCGATTAAACAAATCAAGGCCTTAACCCATGCGCCGGTCGTATTGTTTGTATTTGTTGATTTGTCGCTCGTCGCTTCCATGGACCAGCATCTTGACAGAGTGGGCGTTATTTCGGGTGCATCGATTTACCCGTTTGTGTGGAACATACTGCTGGCCGCGCGAAATGAGGGTCTCGGCGGCACCCCGACAACGTTTATCAGTGGTGAGGAACCGGCACTACAGCGTCTGCTGGGCGCGCCGCCAGAAATGGCTGTGGCGGCGATGATTCCACTGGGTAAGCCGGTAAAGCAACTTACCAAATTAAGACGCAAACCCGTGGATGATTTTGCGGTACTTGAGCATTGGCATGGCGAGCCTTTAGATAAATAGCCGGCAAGTTATTTGCCCTGCCAACTTGGCGCCCGTTTCTCGGCAAATGCGCGCGGACCTTCTAGTGCATCTGCACTTTGCTGGCGCGCTATTTCGCCCTCATATCGAGTATAAAAAGCCTGCGCAAGCGGGTGGTCAAGCCCTTTTACCGCGGCCTCTTTGGTTGCTCTTACCGCCAGCGGTGCACATCTAAGGATATCATCAACATATCCTTGCACCGTATTTGCCAGATCATCCGCCGGCACCACCTCGTTAACCAAACCGAGCTGAAAGGCCCTCATCGCTGACATATGTCGTCCGGTTAGCAGGTAACCCATCGCGGGTTTTAAACCAATCTGACGAGGGAGTCGATGAACACCTGCTGAGCCCGCGATCAACCCTCTTCTGGGTTCAGGCAAGCCAAATTCTGCATGTTCCGCCGCCACAATAATGTCGCATGCCATCGCAATTTCAAGACCACCACCTAGCGCATAACCATTCACCATCGCTATCAATGGCTTGCTGAAATGCCAGCGTTCAATGATGTGTTTGGTCTCCTGAGCCAATTGCCGCCAAGTGGCTATCTGCTCTGGGGTGGCGTTGCGTTCTAATGCCCGATGTTTCAAGTCGGCCCCGGCACAAAACGCTTTATCGCCGGCGCCGGTAATGACCGCGAGCCAAATATCGTCGTTGCGCTCAACTTCATTCAAATGCTCGGAAAGCTGCCAACGCAGTTCCGGATTGATGGAGTTCATCGCAGCGGGACGGTTTAACGTAATCCAGGCGACCTTGTCTTTCACTTCAAACAGCGTTGTTTCGGTTGTCATCATTCTAGCTCTCCGGGTTGCGTTGTCGGCTTCGTTAAATAAAGAGCATATACGCTGTACACACGGGGTACCAATGCGATATATCTATTGGCATCTATCACGAGGGAAAACGGTGAACAACAAACAATATATTGATACGGGCAACAAACCCGCCGCGCTCGATATTGATAGCCGTTCTGATGGCACACTAATACTGAGCTGCCCATACCCCTTACCTGAAACCTGGCAAAGTACCGCGCATTTATTTATCGAAAGAGCCACAGCGTTTCCCGACAGAACCCTGATTGCAGAAAAAGATGACGCAGGCGCTTGGCAACATTTGACTTATGGTGAGGCTTTGCGTGGCACGCGAAGCGTCGCGCAGTGGCTGATGAATGAGGGAGGGTCAATTGCTGCCCCGCTTGCGATCATTTCAAACAGTTCAATCCGACATTTTCTTATGGCTTGGGGGGCAATCCTTGCTCGGGTGCCTTACGTCCCGGTCAGCTACGCCTATTCGACAATTCCGGGTGCATATCCAAAATTCAAGGCCGTTCTCGATACCGTCCAGCCCAAGTTCCTTTTCGCTGAATACCTCGGGCCTCACTTGGATGCACTGTCCAATATCGACCCCACAGGATTACACCTGATTTCAACCGAGACAATGGTGGAAGAGAGCAACGCACTCGCATTCGATCCGACAGATTGGCACGCACTGCTTAACACCGCTGCCACCACTGATGTTGATCTTTCTGTCGCAAAGATTAACCACAACACCGTGACCCGCTACATGTTCACTTCCGGTTCAACCGGCATGCCGAAAGGGGTCATCCATGACCACGGCATGTCTTGCTATCAACTCGCCTCTGGCAGTGCCGTTAAGAACAGATCTGGCGGCGCGCAAGAGATGAAAGTGCTCGACTGGATGCCCTGGAGCCATGTCGGTGCTGGTGTCATGCGCATCGCCAACATTCTGGAAGAGGCCGGATCTATCTATTTGGACACGGGCAAACCAACACCGGAGGATTTCAAGAAAACAATCGCGAACCTCAGCGAAGTTAAACCAACTCAGTATCAGGGCGCACCACTTGGCTGGTCACGCATCATAGACGCACTTGAAGCTGACGATGTATTTGCGAAGGACTTTTTTCAGAACTTAACATCGGCACAATTTGGCTCGGCCGCAATGCCCACCGCGTTGTCCGACAGGTTGAACAAGCTGACTGAAAAGTATCTTGGTAGCCGAATCCCGCTGGGAACGGCTTTACTTTCAACAGAGGTCAGCGTTGGATTAAGTCGTTACTGGACCAGTGAAAGCCCTGACGTTGTTGGCTTACCGACGCCGGGCGCCACGGTAAAACTTGTACCCTTAGCAGGCAAGTACGAGATACGCGTGAAATCTCGGGGTGTCACCCGCGGCTATCTGAATGAACCGGGGAAAACTGCGGATGCCGTGGACGACGAAGGATATTTCAAAATGGGAGACGCCGTTCGTTTTGCGGATGACGCAGATCCTTTGCAAGGGCTCTGTTTTGCTGGCAGAGTCGCGGAAGAGTTCAAACTCAACTCGGGCACTTGGGTGTCAGCCGGCACCCTGCGTGCCGAGGCAGTTTCGGCGGCTTCACCTTATATCAGGGATGTTGTTGTGTGTGGCCTAAATGAGGCGTTTGTTGGCTTGCTTGTTTGGCCGAATATCGAAGCCTGTGCCCGCCTTTTGAATAGCGAAAAACCAGACCAGGTCAGCATTCAAACCCTCATTTCATCACAGCGGGTCAAAGACAAAATCAATGCGGGACTGCGGGTACACAATACCGCAAACCCGGGCTCATCGAAGCGTATTCGAAGGTATTTATTACTTGCTGAGCAGCCAGATCCGGGCGCATATGAGATAACGGATAAAGGCTATATTAATCAGGCAGAAGTCCAGAGGCGGCGAGCGAAAGACGTGAAGCGGTTATTTACGGAAGAACCCGACAGTGAAGTGGAGCAACTTGAAAACCAATGAACGATAGTGCTTGGTGACGGAGATATTTGAGCATGGATGAAAACCATACACTAGCTGATGGTCCACTGAGCGGCATTAGGATTCTCGACCTTTCCCGTGTGGTCTCAGGTCCGATGGCCGCTGTTATTTTGGCTGATCAAGGTGCTGACGTCATTAAAGTTGAGCCCCCTGGATGGGGAGACGGTATTCGTTTTCTCGGTGCGAGTCGTAACGGGTTGAGCGCCATCTTCTCTCTGATCAATCGCAACAAGCGCTCCATCGCCATTAACCTGAAACACCCCGAAGGTGCGAATATCGTCAGGCAGCTCGCAGCCAATGCCGATGTTGTCATGCAGAACTACAGGCCCGGCAAAATTGAAAAACTAGGGCTGGGTTATGACGATCTGAAAGCGGTAAACCCTGATCTGATCTATCTATCAATCAACGGCATGGGTGAATCTGGTCCATTGGCAGATCAGAAAGTTTACGATTATGTGATACAGGGCATCTCGGGCATTACTGATGCACAGGCGGAGTTTAATCCAGCGAGTTATTCGCAGGATGCAGACAGACTCGATGAACAAAAAATGGTCAGGAGTATTATTTATGACAAGGTCACTGCGTTAACGGCAGCCCAGAGCATCACCGCCGCCCTGCTCGCCAGGGAGCGCGGCGGACCGGGACAACACATTCGATTGTCGATGTTGGACACTGGCTTGTATTTCAACTGGCCCGATCTGATGTGGAATCACAGCTTTATTGGTGATGATGCGGAGCTATCCGGCGACCTTGCCGATACCTACGACGTGCATAAAACCGCCGACGGTGCTGTGGTTGCCCACCATCTGGGCGCAGATACAACGCCCTACTCTACCGACCAATTGATGGAGATTTTGGCTAACAACGATATTCCTGCCAGCCGAGCGAATAAGCGACATGAGGTGGCGCAAGATCCACAGGTTGTCGCCAGCAAAATGTTAGAGACGTTCGAACATCCTAGGGGCGGAAAAATGGTCCTACCCAGGGCCCCTGCGCGATTTGAAGGCACGCCGTTGAGCCAGCGCCGGCACTCACCCGAGGTTGGTCAGCACACGGCCGAAATACTCGAGGAGCAAGGCCTCAGCATGGCTCAAATCATCGATCTTGCGAGATCCGGCGCTATCGGGTAACCACGAATCTGTTTTTTTGACCCCTCAACGCCAAGTTCGACTGTAAGCCAGCACTGATGATCAGCGTCTACAGGGTTGGAGAGTAAGATATTAAACCCTGACGCCGATCCTACCCGGGATATCAAAGCCATCATATGGGTTGACGAATCGATTGCCCTCGCACGCGGAGCATTCAGCGACGACTTTTATCGCTTTTTCAGAAACTCTCTGACGACCCGATTGACTTCATCTGGCTGATCGTAATGCAGCATGTGCCCTGCCCCAGTGATCACAACCGATCGTGCATTACCAAACAATTGCACGCGTCGTTTTAATTCTGACTGGTACCAGTCTTCAGAAATTTCGCGATCAAATCGCCCATTGGTCCAGTAAGATAGGCCGTCATCGCCAGTCACAATGAGCGTAGGACAAGTAATAAACTGCATCAAAGTCTCGCTTTCTTCGTGCGAAAACGTCTGCCAAACCATATTAACGGCAGGATCCCACTTCCACCTCAGACCCCCATCCGGGTGGGGTTTGACGCCTTCTGCTACCAAATTTCTGGCCATCTCGCTGCTTAGACGCGGATTATTGCGGCAAAGCCGACGCTGGGCTTCGTGTTCATCGGCCATCGGCTTTAACCAGTTGAACTGACCGACGACCTCATTCAGCCCGACCCGCCAGCGATCGCGGACTTGTATCGCATCAGCCGGTTCTTGCTCAGAAGGAGGTCCCATACCATCAAGCAGCACTAGCGCATCTACCTCATCGGGATAGCAGGCGGTGTATCTCGAAAGCACGTGTCCACCAAGGCTATGACCAATCAGGATAGGTTTCGTGACATTGCACTCAGTCACAATCGACCGTACGTCTGCGACAAACTGAATCATTGAATAGCCGCCACTACTGCAGCTTTCCCCGTGCCCCCTGAGATCCGGCAGAATAATCCGGCAAGCGGGATCAAAGTGCCTAGCTAGCTCTACCATGCTGTGTGCATGATCTCGCATGCCATGAAGCAGTATCACAGTCCGATCACCATGATCACCGGATACCAATAAAGACAAGTCGCCATCCGGTCTGGACACGCTGATTCTTTTATAGCTGTGCAATGGAACCTTCCTTTTGTGTGGTGCCAACAGAGCGCAGCAAAATATCTCTTTCGAACAACATTATCTACCGCCTTCGGCCTGAAAGTCGCGATCTGAATGCTCACCAATTAACATTGCCAATGCGTGGCACCGCGAGTTCTCTCGACTAAGCAGAACTTTCAATCCATTTGTCTCACCTTGTCTCTAGATACGTCCCTTAGTGTTTTAAGAGGCCAGGCAAACTCGGGGGTAAAATGCGGGTCATCAACCATATCCATGGCTTTTTTAATGAGGTCTTGTTAGCCCTGCTTTACACGATCAAACCTTGCTATCGACATCTGTCTGACCGGAACCACTCATGCAAGCGGTGTTTGTAAACCAACCTATTTTGAAATTAGCACTTTTAATCTACGCGTGCCGTTATCCTTTTCTTCGGGCTCCAGTCGAATGAGCAAATCCTGTTTGCCATCTCCGTTCAGATCTAGAGACTCGACTAAATCAGGATCACGGGGCATCTCGACAGCGACTTTTTTTGCCGCGCGTTCGAACAGCTTGCCATCACCCACACCATAGAATATTTCCAACGTGTCCTGTCCATCTTGCACAACCAGGTCTTGCTGACCGTCTCCAGTAATATCTGAAATCAGCACGGTCGGCAGAAAGACATCGCCACTCGACATATTGAATGTTGCCGTCACCTCCCGATGAAGATTTGGTTTCTCAGGATAGAACCCGTCTGCCATTTGGTAAAAATCAAGATTGATCGCAATAGAACCTGTCAATAAAGCACGAATGATTTTACCTATGCCAATTTCAACCGATGAAACAATAATATCAATCTGACCGTCGTTATTAAGGTCCTTTTCCTCAAGGTCAAACTGAATACCTCGACTTTGAATCTTAGACGTCGGTTCAACCTGAAAGTCTGGTAAGTTATTGGCTGACTGAACTTCCAAGGCGCTTGCACTAGCACCCGTGTGGATGTTGTAGGTTGTGCTTTTTTTCAACACCCCCTGACTTTTAACAGCAAGCGTCACAAGCTCGGGGATACCATCTCCAGTGAAGTCCCTTAGCTGAAAAAGCGCCTGTTGCTGCGCATCTGACTGATCTTCCTCACCCATTCGCATCGATACGCCTTCATAGCCCTCTGCGTCAAACCTGATTTCTGGGGAAAACTGAATCGGGTTTACCGTAAAAGCCCCGTCTGCCAGCTGCTGATAAACAAGGAATTTATCGACGACCCAGAAAACCAAATCGTCCCGGCCATCATTAGTGACATCGGTATGATAAATTTGTCTGGCCTGATACCACGGGTTTTCGCGAAAAGAGATATCCATTATGGGTGGAGCCTTGAGGTTTATCTCATCCCCAAAGCTACCATCCTGATGTTGAATATAGACTTCATAACCCTTGAAACCCGGAATAATAAAATCATCCAAACCATCTCCATTGAGATCTCGCACCATATCGAGCTTTGGAATTTTCTGATCAACCGGTCCGTTATATATCGACGAAAAATCAACCAAATGCTTGGTCGCTCCGGTTCGCGGGTCCAATTGAACTGCAAAGTCAGCGTAGAAAGCCACCAGTATATCTTGGCCAGCGGTCGCCGCTACATCGAGGAAAATGACTTCCTCGGCCAATGCTAATTCATAAGCCGCATTGTCGGGATAAAAGCCCGCGTGCATCTCAAACAACTGCAAAGACTTTGAATTATCTTTCGTCACTGTCGCGACAACCAAATCTGCCGCCGAGGCATTCATCAAATATGCCGGCAGAATCGACTGGTCTGACCCTGACTCTGTTTCTAGAGTCGATTCAAAGAAGGGGCCGTTTTCACGATAATTATCTGTAACCTCGCCGGAGTTAACGGTCGCACGTTGTTGCGTGTTGGCGGCTGTCGCAAATTCAATCGAACCTATCAACAGACCAAAGCAGATGACGCGATTAACGCGCGATAAAAACTGACTAATATTAAGAGGCAAATTCGTAACCGTAATAACTGGCTATCGCCAGGCCAGCTGCAACACTTGTAAACGGATCATGCTCGGTGACCTTTTCTGGAAAACGAGATTCAAGCAATCGTCTAACGGCAGCAATCTGCGAGGAGCCGCCGGTGCGGATAACAACATCGATATCAGAAGCATCACAATTCGCGCTTGCCAGCACCTGATCTATCAGCGTATCTATTTCCGCTAACATACCAGCCATCATTTCCTCGAACTGACCGCGGTTAAAAGGTATAGAGATATCTAATTCAGGCACATCCAGAACGGTTTCTTCAACACTCGAAAGTGCCGCTTTTGCATCCTTGATTGCCTGAAACACAAGATAACTGTGATTGTGTGTAATGAGATCATCCAAGCGTTCAAACTTGGCCGCAGCCTCCCCGCCGGCGCCGATACACTCCGCCAGCTTGGCCCTATAGTAGTTTTGATTCAGCGTGTATGTGACTGCCCAGTTAAGTAACTTATCTTCGAATTCATCGAAAGGGAATTCGTTTTCAACCAACTGCCCGTCTCTTACCCTAGACCAGATTTCTCCTTTGCCAAGAAGCGGAAACAGCAGTTGCTTGAAAATCAGCTGATCAATATGGTCGCCACCTAAAGACAAACCCGCAGTGGAAAGTACTGTAAAATTTAGTCCCTGAAACTCAATGACGCTAAGGTCGAGTGTACCGCCACCGAAATCGAGCGTAAGCACATTGCCTTTTTCAGTGGAAACCGCTGTTGCGGTCAAGTCACTTGCTGAAGAAGCACCAAATCGGTCATGCAGATAACTTAACGTGGCCGCGACTGGTTCAGGATAAAAATTGAGTTGCTGGTATCCAGCATAATCGGTCGCTTCTTTAAGGCGGGCAAATGCAACATCGTTACGAAACTCTTCGTTTCCCTCAAATAGCACCGGGTGACCAAAATGAACATCCTCGAGGGTTTCTGGAAGCGATTTTTCAAGCCTTTGGCGAATATGCAATAGGATGGGTGTAATCAGCGCGACGACCCGGAATGGTTTATCAAACACCAGCAACCGTTTTATCCCCGGATTACCCAACAACCGCTTCACGCCTCGAAATAAACGGCCAGGCATGCCACGATCAATTGTCGCGGCGCCATAAACATTTTGCGTCGCGACTTCCGCTTGAGAGTGTGGGTCGTTCGTGCTGGCTTCATTAATCAGCAATTGGCCCTTGCCAATAACTTCCGGCGTAAGCTCTACGATTCGATCCCGGTTATCTTCGATATACTGCTCGACCGCAGACTCACCAATTGACGTTTGAAGATCACGGTCGATATGGGTAGCCGTGGGCATGATATCTCTACCCTGGTCGCCTTGGCCAGGCTCGAGCTTCACCAACTGAACTCTTACGCCATCATACCAGGCAGCAGCCGAGTTCGAAGTTCCAAAATCTATTCCTACACCGATCATCGCGTCGTCAGTTCTTACCCTTTATTTAATTTGGCAATCAGTCTGCTTAGCGCCCAATTAGATAGCACCAAGATAACTCAACTTAAAAAGATATGCCTGGAATGTGAACGACCACGGCGCTTTGATGCTGACCCTGTTTAAAGTTCACACCGAGACATAAGTCATGGCTGATGAAGTAAAACTTTAGCCTTATGGTTCGATTCCCATTGTTTCGAGCATTCGGCCGGTACTTGCTAACACCCGATACCGAGCGAGCTTCGCTGAATACTGTCCTGAAATATAAGCTACCCTGGCTCGAAGAAGCTCATTCTGAATATCAAGTAGATCGAGCAGCGTACGTTTACCGAGAGATAACTGCTCGTTGTAAACCACCAAGACTTCCTCAGTCGACTTTACGTGTGCTTCAAGATACTCAAGTCGTTGCAGAATATCCTGCAATTCATTCCAGATCAGCGTCACATCTTCCTCCGCTGCTCTGCGAATGCTTCTGACGGTCTCTCTCGCTGCAAATTCACGCGCTTCGGCTTCGTTCACCCTCGCCTTGTCAGCTCCACCCCTGAACAAATTGTAAGACATACGAATAACCGCTGTCTCATCATTGTTTTCGCCAACAACACCATCGGTATCCTCATTCCGTGTAGCGCCAATCTCCAAATCAAACCTCGGGTGATAACTACCTCGCGTCTGCTTCTGCCCTGCCGACGCAGCTGACAGATCAGCCTCAGCCGCCTTAAGGCCGTGATTATTTGTCATCGCATTCTGGATCGCTTCATCCAGTGTGCCTGGCAGGCCACTGACAACCGCCGGCTCAAGGATGTCTCTCGGGTATTCACCCACAACGCGGAAAAACTCAGCGTTACCGTTTTTTAGGTCGCGTTGGGCCAACAACAAGTTGCTTTTGGATTGTGCTCGCCGACCTCGAGTTTGCACCACATCAACCTTAGTACCTACCCCGTTGTCGAATCGTTCCTGAATTTTCTTGAGTGTCTGCTCGTGCTGATTCAGGTTTTCCTGCGTTAAATTTACCACCTTTTTACGACGCAACATTTCCAGATACACCTGAACCGCGCGAAGCGAAACATTTTCCTGACTTGAACCCAGCCGCGCTGCGGCTGAATCAATCAATGCGCTTTGTTGCTTAATCAGGTTGCTGGTCGCAAAACCGTCATAGATAAGCTGGGTTAGCCTGATACTTTTTTCTTGTTTGGTAAGATCAAGTTCGTCGAGAAGCGTCGCGCGCGTGGTGGTATTGTCAGAATTCTCGTAACCACCGGCCAAGACCAGATCAATGGATGGGAGATACGCGCCCTTCGCCTGCTTGTGCAGCTGCTGCGCTGCTTCGACGCCATATTTACTGGCTAGAATATCAGGGTTGGTCCGAAGTGTCGTTTCGATGGCTTCGGTAAGTGATTGCGCCGCGAGTCCCATAGACATGCTGATGCAAACAAGAAAAACACTGGCTCGTTTAATCAATTGACCGACTTCCTCCCAATTTTAGTTATTTTTTTTGCCAATCAGGCATATTACAACATACGGGAGAACATCAACAATTAGAGAACAGCTATTTAATTTACTAAAGGCTAGGCAAATAGCTGTATCCAGCCCGGAAGGGTCAGGGTGATGGGTATTTTCGACTATTGCACAGTAAATCCGGCAGATTCATAGCTACCCACGATCATAAATGCAGACCAAACATAGGGGTAGCCCCACTCAGGAGAGTCAAGTAACGCCAATTGAGCGTCTCTTAGCGCCTCACGCGCGGGTTGGCCGGATAGCAATCGATCATAAAAGTCTGTCATTAAGGCTTGAGTGCCAGCATCACTGACTTCCCAAAGTGAACTAATCACTTCAGCAACCCCCGCCTCCTGAAAAGAGCGTCTGAGGCCATAAACGCCCTCACCTTCATGGATTTCGCCCAGACCAGTTTCACAAGCTGACAGTACCACTAGCCTAGTGCCTGAAAGGTTCAGCCCAAGGACCTCAAGTGCTGTCAACACGCCATCGTTGGCGGTATCAATATCACCTAAAAACTGGGCGTTCGTGTTGATCCCGGCAAACGCCAGCCCTGCCCGAAGCAATGGATTATCACCCGGCGGTGGCACTTGAAGGTCAGCGCCCCGTTGCAATTTTAATAGCCGCTTCCGAAGATTGTCGTCCGCTTCCAAAAAGAAGCCGTGCGTTGCCATATGTAAAATGCGTGGCGGTTTGTCCAGATTCGCGAGCACTTGCTCCTCAGCCTGACGACCAAAAAACACATCTCTTGCGACATTATTTTGTGCCACTTGATCAACAATTACCCGACCTTCCTGCTCTGCGCCGGGTAGTGGTGCAAAATTCAATCCTCGTAATCCGGTGCCCGCGCCTCGCAAGCCGAGCTGAAGCGCTGAGGACCGCTTACCCTGCGCCGCGATCATTTCTGCTTCACTGACCACGTCTTCCGAGTCGTAATCTGGTCCTGCAAGCACGACGTACTGGCCATCCGCCAGACGAAATTCATTAGGTAGCAAGTCTCTCGCACTGGTCAGGATATGGACATCTAAAGCCTGTATTAAATACTCTTCATCCTCGGTCACGAGCGCATTAAACGGTAGGATATTCAGCGTGCCATCAGGTATCAGATAAACATATTCCGAATCGCCTAGCGCGTCCTGTATGGGCTGCCAGATTAATTCATAGGCAATGAGCCCTATTTCAAGCAGCTCATCCTCATCTGCCCCGTCATCCTGAATGATTGTTCGATATTCGATGATAATGTCTTCAATAGACTTGCGATCGTCGAAAGAAACGAGTTCATACCTCACCTGATCGTCCTCTCTTACGGCCACGCCAGCGACCAGCTTCGCCTCGCCTTCTTCTTCATAAACAAGAAAGTCTACAAGTGCGTTACTTTCTCCCAACACACCCTCAAGCGCAGCTGCGCTTACCTGCGCGATGGAGGTCCGGTAACGGACACTCTCTCGACCGAGCTGCCCCTGAAGCTCGTTTACCCTTTGTTCAAGGTCATATAGCACTTCTACGTGGTTATCTTTGGTCTCAGCCGTGGGGCCTGACAGGGTCTTTGCGGCCAACTCTTTACGTGCCTTTTCCAGTTCAACCGCAATGGAGCTAAGCTTTGGGTCGTCAGAGAGTGTTGCGATTTGCTGTATTTCTGACGTGATCTTCAACAACAGCCCTTTTCGCTGAATACTCGCATCGATGATTTTCTGGCCACGATCCGGCGAGTCAATTTTATTCAGTAATGCGATGTAGTCATTGAATTCAGGCCGGTGCAAACGAATATAACCTTCCCGGGCATTTTCACCTGTGACCCACAACATTCGGTCGAGAAACGCGCTGCGTCGCTGAAAACCCTCATCGCGAAGATCAACGGCAGCTGATAGCTGGTTTGCGGCTTCCTTGACTGCCGCCAACCCGTTCAGCGCTTCGAAAGTGTAGTGATGTAGGGTACCGAGAATTTTCTCAGCCAGCGCCAGCGCCTCGGTTAATAACTTGTCAGCTTCTGGCAGCCTGCCCTGATCCAGATAAACAGCGCCCAGATCGATCATCGAACGAATGCTATCTAAATGTTCTTTGCCTAACACCGCCTGGCGATTTTGCAGTGTTTGAGCAATCATTTGCTCGGCCTCATCTAGCCGCTTCATTTTGTAAAAGACACGGCCCAGATTATTGTTCGCTTTCAGAGTTTTCTGATGCTGGGCACCCAGCGTATTAGCCCATCTCTCGGCAACATCGGCAAACAATGGCGCAGACTTGTCAAAATCTTCCATCAACATATAAAGGAACGCCAAATTGTTTTTCACCGCGATCGTGTCAGTGTGATTTTCACCATTTAAACGCGTCATCACCTGCAAAGAACGTTGATACAGCGGCTCAGCCTCCCGAAAATTTCCCTGACTCTCGTGTAAAAGTGCCAGATTGTTGCGAGCACGCAGCGCATTCTGGTTTTCTTCGCCATAGGTTGCTAAATACTTTTCAAGCGTCTCTTTTAGCAAAGGCTCTGCATCATCATAAAAGCCTGACTTCTCGTAAATCTGACCAAGATTGTTCATCGACACAAGGGTTGAGGGATGCAGATCGCCATAATCCCTCAAAAGCCCCTGGTAAGCTTCTTCGTAAGTTGCTTCCGCATCGGGCAATTTGCCCGATGCCTGGTAAATAGCACCTAACTCAAGCAGCGTGTTGTAGATATTAAGTGGCTTGTCGATCCAATTGATCAGTGCATAGTCGAGAACCTCCTCGGTCACCAACTCCGCTTCAGTTAACTTGCCTTGCGTATTGAAAAGACGCCCTAGGTAACTTTTTGCTTGGTTCGCTGCTTCGAGGTTCTGCGTTTCCAGAGCCGTCTGTATCACACCGGAGAGTAATCCTGCACTTTCCTGATAGCGGCCTTGTTGTTGATAAACCTCGGCCAAGTCGCTCATATTCCTGAGTATCGAATCATCAATACCTATTTTCACTGCGGCCATTCGACCCACTGACATCTCATAAGACTTTTCAGCCTCAGCAAACATCTGGGCGCTCAGTTGAGCGCGCGCTAGCGACGTTAAACATGACAGTGTTTTATCGTGAAACAACCCATAGTTGATTTCGAGGTCGGCGCAAAGTGCATCAAGCATCGCCAGCGCCTCCAGCGGTTGCGCTGCGGCTTTAGCACCGTTTATCAATCCAAACTGAGCTGTCACCGCGTATGCGTGGCTTGCACCAAGCGTTTCCTGCAGTGAACCAGCAATCATTTCGCGCATGAAGGTTGATTCTTCAGCTAGCCCGACAGCGGCGTAAAGCTCAGCGATCAGCTCCTGAATTTCCAGTGTGTTTGGATGTTCCGCGCCTAGTAATGTCTCTGCGATGTTCAATGCTTCCGTATAGTAGGCCTCTGCTTCTTCAGCAGCGCCTAACTCGCGATAAACGATACCTAGGTCCCGGTTGGCTGAGACTGTGAACCAATGATTCGGACCAAAAGCGTCTGAAACGATCAATAATGCGGCTTCTTGGGCGCCGATGGCACCTTCAACATCCCCGCTGCTAAGCGCCGTTTGTGATTCAGCGGACATGATCTGCCAGTTTTCAACGTGTGACGCTTGCGCTTGGCTATATTGACTGATGGCCGCGAAGCGCGCTGCCATTTGCTCTGGGATTTGCTCTCTTATTGCCGAGATCTGATCGTGCACCGTTCGGGCACCCGCTTTATCTCCCCGACTCACCAAGATGTTGGCTTGCTGAACCAATGAGTCGAGCGCTAGGTCTGACATACCGACAGCTGATGCAATCTCCGACACACTCCCCAGCAACGCCAAATTTTCCGGATCAAGCTCCAGTGCAGCCAGATAGCTTTCCAGCGCAAGCTCAACATTGCCTGTTTCGAGGGCTGATTCCGCGTCCCGCTGAAGTGTGTCTATTGCCCCACCATCCTGTGCATATACATGATGAGTCAGAGTTCCGAGTTGAACAGCCAGGGAAAACACCAGAAGACAGGAAATAGATGAGATTCGACTTGTCATATCCGTGAAGGTCCTAAATCTAGTTGAGTTTGTTATTCTGCTTTTTATTGTATGCCTTTTAGCAAACATTGTGGGCTTGGATTAGTCGCAGCCGACTAACGATAGTCTACTGAAGACAACTGGTCGCCATTGGTCGGATTTTAGACCCGCCAATACTGGCAGCGACTCACCGTCGATGCTACATTGCATGCGAGGTATCACAACACATGTTAATTACAATTATTAAGTAATGCTCCTAAACTATTGTTTTAGTTGTATTTAGATGTATATTTTTCCGATTACGAATCACGATAATATTGAGAATATTGATACGCGATCTGACCCAAAGGACTCGGGCAAAATACCCAATAAAACCGAACTAAACAGGCGGAAGCGCTATATGCACAGAATTCCACAGCAACACCCGGCACAAAAATGCAGCGGATTTGCACACTATTTCGGTCGATTGCTGATCAAAGTATTTGGCTGGCGCGTTGAAGGTGGTGTACCCGACAGCAAACATATGCTGATTATCGCTGCTCCTCACACCAGTAATTGGGACGCGCTATTCCTTCTCGGCGCTGCCTACTCCTTCGGTATCAAGGTAAATTGGCTCGTCAAAAACAACTTTTTTGTCCCTGTTCTCGCGCAACTCATTACTTTTTTTGGTGGTGTTCCCGTCGATCGCTCTAGAGCAACAAATATGGTGTCACGGCTTTCGGATCAGATTAAGCAATCAGATGGCACGAACCTTGTTGTGCCGCCTGCTGGCACCCGCGCATACACTGACTATTGGAAATCTGGTTTTTACCGTATTGCCCTTGAAGCCAACATTCCCGTCGTTTGTGGCTATCTTGATTACGACCGAAAAGTCGCTGGACTGGGACTTTCTTTTGAGCTTAGCGGGGAAGTCAAACAGGATATGGACCGGATCAGAGAATTCTATGAGCCACTGGTGGGCAAATACCCGGAGAAAAAGAGTAAGATTTTGCTGAGGGAAGAAGAATAAACAACCCATTGATATTTCGCTGGTTAAACGTGCGCCGATAAACGCAACTCACCACCACGACACACTTCCCCTTGCGACGTTTGAGCAAACGTCGATTGCGAAGAAGTGACGAGTATGATCGCCAGACTCGAAACTCTGGCTTCTCCCATTCCACCTTAAATTAAGGAAAACGACCCAAACATTCGCTACCCGCCGGCGGCGAGCAGCGATTGAGACGCGTTGTGGGTCGCTTCAGATTATCGTTCCGAAAAACACATCATCTTAATCAAATACAATCACGCTTCTCGCAAGTGCCCCTGTCTTCATGTCGGCGAAAGCTTCATTGATCTGCTCTAGTTGAATTCTCTTTGAGATCATCTGATCGAGATGCAGCTTGCCCTGAAGATAAAAATCAATAAACCGTGGCATGTCGATTCTAAATCTGTTCGAGCCCATGAACGAACCCTGAATTTTACGTTCCTGCAAAAAAGCAGCACCCATAAGTTCAATTTTAGTACCCACGGGAATCATGCCGATAATCGTTGCCGCACCGCCGGCACGCAGCATATTAAATGCGTCTTCCGCTGTCTGCTTCAATCCAATCGCCTCGAATGAGTACTGAACGCCACCGCCACTCAACTCAATCACCTGCTGTACCGCGTCACCATTGCTTCCGTTGACAATATCGGTCGCGCCAAACTCTTTGGCCATGGCAAGCTTAGAATCAACCATGTCGACAGCAATTATTCTGCCTGCTCCGGCAATCGCAGCACCGTTGATGCACGATAAACCAACGCCACCACAACCAATTACAGCAACCGTACTGCCAGGTTCTACCGCCGCGGTGTGAAATACCGAGCCAACTCCCGTGGTCACAGCGCAACCAAGCAAAGCCGCTCTGTCTAGCGGCATGTCTTCTCTGATTTTAACCAGCGCGTGCTCGTGAATCAGCATTTGCTCTGCAAAAGACGACAGATTGGCAAACTGATTGACCAAGGTACCCTCTTGAGCCAACCTTGGCTCTTCGTCTTCGTCACGGCGAACTTCTGCACTAGAGCACAACGACATATGCCCGGTTAGACACTGCTCGCAATGACCACAAAAAACAGAAAGACAAGTAATCACGTGATCACCCGGCTTGACATAGGTGACGTCTGAACCTACCTGCTCGACGATCCCCGCAGATTCGTGTCCTAGCACCATGGGAGTTTGCGCTGGGTAAAGCCCTTCGATGAAATGTAAATCACTATGGCATACACCTGCAGCTGCCGTGCGTACCAGGACTTCTCGAGGTCCAGGTTTGGAGATACTGATGTTCTCGATCTCTAGCGGCTGTCCTACTTCTCTAAAAATTGCTGCTTTCATGTCTACGTTCCTTTTCTTTAAAATGACAAGTGTATGTCGATAGCAAAATACTCTCAGAATATTGATCAGGAATCACTCTTTTTCGAGATATTCCCACACGAGGTAACCCATGGTTTTAACCTCTCCCAGCCTTTGTATATTCAACGATTTGAAGCAAAGCCAGTAAGTCGCTGCCCGCGTTGCCTGTTTCAGATCCGCGACATCAAAAAAAGCGCGGCTTGGTGTTTGTTGCCAGAAGCTACCGGCTGCTATTGATGAAGCGGCAAGCTAACTTCTTAGATAATATTCACCACGGCTACCCTGAACAGATCACCCGCTAAGACCTAGTGAATCTCTTTATCGCCTTTCCAAGCCTGTCGAAGCCTGTTGATATCGAATCCAGGCTCCCTGGCCGCAGAAATGATGATCGCTTCCTGCGCTGCAATTTTTTCTGCCGCTGCTTTAACCTCGCCCGCGATCTCCGTTGGAATAACAACAGCGCCATGCTGATCGGCGTGTATAAGATCATTGTGCTTCACCTTCATGCCCATCACGTTCACATCAAGGTTGAACTCGACAACATGAATGTAGGCATGTGACGGAGAAACACTACCTGCCAACATTTGGAATCCCGGCGCGCTGTCGGGTAAATCACGAATACTGCCGTTGGTAATTACACCCAGCGAGCCGAGGCCATGGTGGATGTTTGTATTGACCTCACCCCACCATGCACCGTAGCCAACATTTTCACCATCAATATCCTCGATGACATTAATGAGTGGCGCAGGCCCAGTACCCATATAATCATAGTACTGGTCATTCAGCATTTTAGCCTCGGCAGCAGAAAGGTCGGACGGTTTTACCGCGCTAACGGTCGCCGTTCTTGCATACCCCACGATAGGATTCATCTCTGGCCGCAGACAAAACAGCGGACTCACGGTGTAGCCCTCTCCCCGGCGCTCGGGCACTACCAACTCCAGCGCATTACACACAGTGGGGGTATCCATGGTCGCAAGTTCTTGCAATACATTTGACGGTACAGTAATTTCTGTCATAACAGTGCTCTTAGCTGGTTTTCGGTTTAGGACTGAACCATCAGGGTACAATCGCAGCGAGCGGACACTATATCGCTACCCCCATTTTTATAAAAGATTGCCCCGTGCTTTTACGAGTAGACGGTAAAAATGAGGGAAACAAAATACATAAAAAAGGAAGTTTAATGGATTGTCCTAAGTGCAAATCACCCATGGAAGAAAAAACCCTCAGCACGCTGCAAGGCGGCGTCACAGTTGACCGGTGCACCGGATGTCATGGTCTTTGGTTCGATATTGGCGAGGCCGAAACATTAAAAGACAAATGGATGTCGGACTATGTCGACAGCGGGGACCCCGAGGTAGGAAAGCAGCAAAACAAAATCAGAGATATTGACTGTCCTCGATGCAATAAACGCATGGAGCAGTTGTCTGATCCGGTGCAGAAACACATTCAATATGAGGCATGCGCCGAGCACGGCATGTACTTCGATGCTGGCGAGTTCACCGACTATAAATATGAAACGTTAATGGATATATTTCGCGACTTCCTATTTAGCGTAAAAAAATAGCGCAGAAAGCGGTAACGCCACGCGCAGGATTAACGTGGCAATCGCAGCGCGATTACCAAATACAAGCCATTTGCCAGCCTTCTGTCTGTCTCTTGTCTCCGATAGCTATGGGGACGGCAACGCTATGCTGTAGAATCAGCAAACAGCGTTATTTACTAGACCAGTGAGAAGAAATTGGAAGAGCTTATTTCGAGGCAATTGAGGCACCGGGTACGGCTGCTCGGAGTTTTACTTGGTGAAACCATGTCAGATCACCGGGGCAAAGAATTCCTAGACAAAGCTGAGGAAATCCGCGTTTTAGCCAAGTCAAGACGCCAAAGCGGTGACGTTAGACTTGAACAGCTTCACAGCGTGCTGGGCGCCCTCGACGCTGATAATTTTATTCACATCGCGCGCGCATTCAGCCAGTTCATTAATCTCACCAATATTGCTGAGCAAGCACAGGCTGCGGAAGATCGCAAAGTCCCTTTCCCGGAGCAATCCGAGCTTCTGCAATTGGTCAAACGTTTTGACGGCGAAGTTGATCGAGAAAAACTCATTTCTGCCATCACTAACGTCAATTGTGAACTATTGCTAACAGCGCACCCGACTGAGATCACCCGTCGAACACTTATCCAGAAATACAATCGAATTGCTGATCAACTCGGTAAAGTTGACAGCGACCAAACGCTCTCTCCTAACGATAGAAAGGAACTTGAGAGACTGATTGCGGAAGTCTGGCACACGGATGAAATTTCGCACGACAAACCGACGCCGCAGGATGAGGCCAAGTGGGGATTCGCGGTCGTTGAAAATGCTTTTTGGCACGCAATTCCTGTTGTCTGGAAGGGGTTAGACCAGCTGTTAACTCAACACACCGGACAAGGTTTACCCATTACTGCAACGCCCATCAAAATATCATCTTGGATGGGCGGCGATCTGGTTGATAACCCCGAAGTTAATGCAGAAGTCACCCAGGAGGTCATCAGGCTTGCCCGCTGGATGGCTGCCGATCTGTTTCTGCGCGACATTGAAGAATTACTTTCACAGTTATCGATGAGTGACTGTAACGAAGAAGTCGCTAATCTTTCTAACCATGATATTCAGGAGCCCTACCGCGCGATTCTTAGACGAGTACGCGCCAGGTTAATCGCAACCAAAGACTGGTCCGTCACGGATGAACTGGCAAACCCAGCGGTGTTGCTCAACAACGAGGACTTGTTTGCACCTCTGTTTTCCTGTTACCTATCACTCCAAGAGTGCGGCATGGGTATCATCGCCGACGGGTTACTCAAAGATACACTGATACGCGTTTCCACCTTAGGTGTGACGCTAGTCAACATGGACATCAAGCAAGACTCGAGTAAACACACCGAGTTACTCAATGAGCTTACACAGTATCTTGAGGTCGGCAGCTATGATGAGTGGTCAGAAAAAGCCAGACAGGATTTCATAGTTGGAGAACTTGAAAGCAAACGCCCTTTAATACCGGCGCGCTGGATCCTTTCAAACTCCGCCTGGGACACACTGCAAATTTTCCAGCTTATCGCACGTGAAGGCGTCAGCGCGATCTCTAGTTATGTGCTTTCAAATGCAAAGAACCCAACAGATATTCTTGCGGTTGTACTACTACTCAATAAATGTGGCCTGGAAGAAGTACTGCCGGTGGTTCCGTTATTTGAGTCACTAGAAGACCTCGAAAACGCAGCATGGACACTGGAGCGACTATTACGCATATCGTGGTACACGAACTACATCAATGGTCACCAACAGGTCATGATCGGATATTCCGATTCTGCCAAGGATGGTGGGCAGATGGCTGCGGCCTGGGCACAATTTAAAGCGCAGGAAGAACTGGTCGCTGTCGCAGAAAAATACGGCATCAAACTGACATTACTACATGGTCGTGGTGGAACGGTAGGTCGAGGTGGCGCACCTACCCGCGCCGCAATTTTATCTCAGCCCGCTGGATCAGTCAGTAACAGCATTCGATTAACCGAACAGGGTGAAGTCATCCGATTCAAGTACGGCTCAGCACCGCTTGCAATCAAAAACCTAGATATCATCTTAAGCTCAACGATCGAAGCAAGCCTTGTATCTCCTCCCAAACCACGCGATAACTGGCGCGGCCTTATGGAAAGGCTTTCTGAAACTGCTGCTCGCAGCTACAAATCATCAATTCAGGAAAATAGTCAGTTCATTAATTATTTTGAACAAAGCACACCGGAAAAAGAACTCTCCAGCTTGGCATTGGGCGGTTTGAACAACGAACACACGTCTGCGCCGCGAAGCATTGAAGAGCTTAGAGCGATTCCCTGGGTTTTTTCTTGGACCCAAAAACGCTTAATGATTCCGGCTTGGTTAGGCAGCGACGCTGCATTTAATCAACAATTTACTGGTAAGGACTCGCATACACTTAAAGAGATGATTGAAGAATGGCCGTTTTTCCAATCCTATCTTGGCATGCTTGAAATGGTGCTCAGTAAAGCCGACATCGAAATATCCGAGGACTATGATTCGAGCTTGGTCAACGAATCACTGCAGGCGATAGGCCAGGACTTTCATGGTCGCTTGACCAATCTGATCGAGAACATTAACAAACTAAAAGGTCAGTCATCGCTGTTGGAAAAACATCCGGAAATACAGCGGACAATTGACCTTCGAAACCCGTACACAGACCCCCTACACTTTTTGCAAATTGAACTGCTGACTCGCTCAAGGAAAGCAGGCCAAGAAGAACTTGAAAAAATTAACAAAGCGTTACTGGTCACCATCGCAGGTATCGCTGCTAGCATGCGCAACACTGGTTAGAAAAAGCAACAAAACCACGGTTTACGCGTGATGAATTCTTGAACCATCACCCAAGTTTGGGTACCATTCGCACCCTTCGGACAATGAGTCTGTTTTTTCAACACTAATCGTGTTGGTAAAACAAACATTTAGCTAGTCGGACGTTACCAGCGAAACGACAAGATATATTAGCTAATGCAAATTTCAAATTGTTTTGGGGCTATAGCTCAGCTGGGAGAGCGCTACACTGGCAGTGTAGAGGTCGGCGGTTCGATCCCGCCTAGCTCCACCACTCTTATCTACTAGTATTATAGTGTAAATCCATTTCTCTACCTGTACACTGACTGTACACTAGGCTTCTGGATCGTGCATGAATATCAAATATTTAACCAAGCGTCATAACAGGTATTGGTAC
>CBFHOH010000029.1:0-48827 GCA_965657335.1 Candidatus Azotimanducaceae bacterium | reverse complement strand
TGGCAGAAGGACACAGCATAACGCGGGCAAGAAAACCCGACCCAGAGACCGGAAAGCTCGTGTCAAACCATGAAAACGGTCTCGCTAATACCCATATTCTCTGGCATGGCGACCAGTTGTTAGCACTGGACGAAGGCAGTCATCCTTTTGAGCTTGAGCCGATGACGCTGGCATCAAAAGGGTATATTGAAAACGGCAGAGACTTATCCGGTGCGATGACTGCACATCCAAAGATCGATCCGATGACGGGTGAGTTGCACGGTTTTGGTTATATGACGGGTTATGCGGGAAGCTCCACGATGACCTATCATGTGCTCGACACAGCAGGTGCCGTGATCAGGTCCGATGAATTTGAAGCGCCTTATCCAGCGATGGTGCATGACTTCGTCATCACGACTGACTACGTGATATTCCCGATATTTCCATTAACGTTCGATATGGCTAGAGCAGCCAAAATTGGGTCTCCGTACGCATTTGATACATCCAAGGGAACACATATTGGTGTGTTAAAACGCGGCGCCCCGGTGGCTGATATCAAATGGATTGAAGGCCCCCTGTGTTTTGTTTTCCATTACCAGAACGCCTGGAACCAAGGTGAGCAAATTACCGTCGATACAATCGAATTCGCGGTTGCGCCAAACTTCCCATCAGTGGATGGGACCTTACCTACTCATGCTGAAGCGCAGGGCAAGTTAGTCCGTTGGCACATCAATATGAAAAATGGTGAAGTCAGACAGGAACCTGTGCTGGATGTAGCCTCGGAGTTCCCTCGGTTCGACGAGCGGTTCACTGGCGCACGCTACAGTCATGGGTATATCGCTGCAGCCTCAAAACGGCAGCGAGGGGATGGCGGGCTTTTCCACGAGATTACGCACATAGATATGAATTCGGGCATGGCTAAGACATGGGACGCGGGGGTTGGAAATGGCGTTTCAGAACCGGTTTTTGTGCCTGAATCAATGGCTTCTGCTGAAGGTGATGGATGGCTGTTAGCGACCGTGTACAAGGAAGCGACGAAAAATTCTGACCTGGTCATTCTGAACGCTCGTGCTGTGCAAGACGGACCCGTTGCGACGGTTCGGCTTGATCATCGGATACCTTTTGGTTTCCATGGCAGTTGGCGCGCTAATTAAAACTTGAGTGACTTTCCTTTAAAGATTCTCGCGGGCAAGGTCGCTGCGGCTAGAATAGCCGAGCTCGGCTGGTCGCCCGAGTTGTTTTCGACGCTGATCAGCGCCAGCGGCGGCGCCAAAATGCTCGGCCTTGCTCACTTAGACCGTTTTTTGTTCGGTGACTATCTTCAGCGGACTGACCATCCGATGGCTTTGTACGGCTCCTCAATTGGTAGCTGGCGAAACGCCGCACTTGCGTCGCCCTCGCCGCTGGCGTCTTTGCTGCGCCTGCAAGACCTGTATCTTAACCAAGGTTGGGACGAAGCTGATCCTCGTTCGGCAGGCGAGATTGTTGACGATCTTTGTGAACAAGTGATCGCAGGTTATTGTGATGACGCATTAATTAATCATCTTTGTCAGCACCCGAGATTTACGAGTCACATCGTCACTGCGCGTGGTTTGGGTTTGAATAACAATCGTCGCGGTGTCGCATTAGGGACGGGGATGGCACTCTCGGCGATGGGTAATTTGCTGAGCAGACGTTTACTAGGCAAAGGGTTTCAACGCGTGGTGTTCAGTTCTGGCCCAAGTGTTGGCTTCAACTTTCGAGATTTCAACACGGTTCATGTGCCACTTGCTGCAGCTAACCTCAAGGGATCATTGCTTGCCAGCGGTTCAATTCCCTTTTTGATGTCCGGACAGCGCGATTTACTTGGGGCACCGAAAGGGCAGTACTGGGACGGAGGCGTGATTGACTACCATTTTGATCTAGAAAACTACGTCGACGAAGGGCTTGTGCTTTATCCTCATTTCACGGACAGAGTGATAAAAGGCTGGTTCGACAAAGGCCTGCGTTGGCGTCAAAACCAGTCTCCGTTGATGGACCGTATCGTTTTGCTGGCTCCCTCCGCTTCCTACTTGGCGCGTCTTCCCCTAAACAAAATTCCGGATCGCGGAGACTTCAATAGAATGTCTCAGTCTGCGCGTTACAAATATTGGTCAGCATGTATAGATGCCAGTCTAGCGCTTGCCGAAAGCTTCGACGCAATCGTTAGTGACAGTGACCCGATGAAGTACGTAACAATAGTTGAATGACGACGCTGTCAACAATTATAGGCGCTGGTTAAACTCGACCATGTTGCCGCTAGGGTCGTGGGTAAAGCTCTGGAGACAAACGCCATCTATCTCAGAAGGGTTCGAGCATTTGAATCCTGCTGCCTCAACGGCGGTCTTAACCGCAGCCACATCGTCGACGGCGAATGCGAAGTGTTGCTCTTTGGGTGGTGGTGTGGAGTCGATGCCTAGCAGATGGAGTTCTTGTCCGGCACTCTTTAGCCAGGCGCCAGGAAAGCCGAGATCTGGTCTCGAGATTTGGGTCATGCCGAGCAGTCCAACGTAGAACCGAACTGAATCATCAACATCTTTTACGTTGATTGATACATGATGAATACCATTAATCATTATTGTCTCCTTTTTGGTGCTGTTAGTATAACGCCGTTGGTCGGTGATCAACATGTGATGACTCGATCATTTCCGGTTAACTTTTAGATAGATTCTGACGCGCGTCGCAGCGCACGTGAAAAAGCGATACGGTAAAATACGGGCAGCGCGATGAGTGTGAGCACGGTCGCAAATGCCAAGCCACCCATGATACAAACAGCCATTTCGCGGAAAAATGCATCGGATAACAACGGCGACATGCCGGCTATTGTGGTACCAGCAGCTAGCATAACGGGTCGGAGTCGGCTCAAGCTCGCCCGTACAATACTTTCAATATTCATGCCTTCCTCATCGATTCGCTTGTCAATCTCGTCAACAAGCACCACACAGTTCTTGATGAGCATGCCTGAGAGACTCAAAAATCCGAGGAACGAGGGAAACGTAAATGAAAGATCGGTTACCAATAAACTAATCACAACACCACAAACAGTCATCGGTACAGTAAGCCAAATGACGATCGGCTGCCTTAACTTGCCAAACATCAGCAAAGTGACAAAGAACATCACGCCAAAGGTGATGGGTATCTTCGTGGCTAGGGTTTCCCTCGCTTCCTGACTCCCTTCATATTCGCCGCCCCATTCCAGACTGTAGCCTGCCGGCAAGGGGATCGCCTCAACATCTCCACGTATTGATTCAAACACACGAGTAAAATTTTCGCCCCTAGGTGGATTTGAGAGTGCACTGACAACTCGATAGCGGTTGCGCCTAAAAATCAGACTATCTTCTGGTTGCAGACTGAAGCCATCAATCACCTGAGACATAGGAATGTGTGATTGTTGAGCGGGGCTCCACACCATACGATCAGACAAGCCGGGTAAGTCGGTGCGTTCATCCTCAGGTGCGCGCGCGATAATAGGTAACAACTTATTTTCGTCACGATACAAACCAATATTAACGCCAAGCGTGGCATACGCTAACGATTGATAGACATCCTCGCGGGTCACACCTGAATTGTGCGCTTTAATGGCATTAAATTCCGGCACAATCTGAAGCTCTCTTTGTCGCCAATCGATTTTTCTGTCGATGAGATTATGGGCGAGATATACGTTGAGCGCCTGATCTGCGAGACTTCGAAGCACGTCTGGATCGGAACCAATAAATCGGGCTTCAATCTTGGAGGATCCGCTTGGACTGAATTCCGCTCTTCTTATCTGAATTTCTGCCTCAAGATTCGACTCGGCTAGTCTAGCTTCGACTTTAGACATAATATCGTTCATGCCCTCCACATCTTCTACTCGGACAACCAAATGAGCATAAGCAGTATTTGGTTTTTCTGGGCGTGTAGTTGCGGTAAAACGACTGGGTCCCACACCAATGAAACTTGTGATGTCTGTAATACCGGCTTCAGCTTTTATCTGCTGTTCTAAACCGGCGATTTCATCGGCGGTTGTCAGAATGTCAGTGCCTTGAGGCAAATAGTAGTCGACATAAAAAATAGGTGTACTTGTTGTTGGGAAGAAGCTCTGCTTGACCTTCGTGAATCCCCAAAAACAGCTTACTGTAATGGCAAGAATCACCAACGACGTAAACCACGCGCGGCGCAACCCGAAACGAATCAGCTGCTGATAATGCGCATAGCCCCAACCGCTATAAAGTGTTTCAGGTTTTCCTTTTTCCCTTTTTATTAATAAGTAACTACCGAAAAGTGGCGCGACTGTAATAGCCAAAAGCCAGCTTAGCAACAAAGAGATGGCCACAACCTGAAAAAGCGATTTGAGAAAATGACCCGAACTATCTTCCGACAACCCGATAGGAACGAAAGCAAGAATCCCAATGATAGTTGCTCCCAAAAGCGCAAACTGCGTGCGTTTAACCGATTCGGTCGCTGCTTGCTTCGGCGTTCGCCCCTTCTGAACACCGATGACCATGCCTTCAGCAATAACTATCGCATTATCGACGAGCATGCCCATCGCAATCATTAATGCACCGAGAGAAATTCGCTGTAATTCGATATTCAGGATCGTCATCACACATATGGTGCCAAGCACCGTGAGTAACAGCACGCTACCAACAACGGTACCTGCACGCCAACCCATAAACACACATAACGCGCCAACCACCGTAGCTACAGAAAGTAGCAAATTTTTGAGAAAGGTAGTCATAGATTTCGCAACAACTCTGTGTTGCAAATAAATCGGATGCACCTCAACCCCGAGCGGCAGGTTGCGTGATAGGCGAGTAATTTCTCGATGAACCTCCTCTCCAATTTTTGTCACATTGAGACCCGGTGTAATCGAAACACCTAGGGTAAAGGCAATTTCTCCATTATGACGGATAATTTGATGTGGCACTTCGATTGCGTCACGCGAAATAGATGCAATCTCCGAGAGTTTGAAGACTTCAGTGGATCCGGGTTTACCAACCCTCATGTTCTCAACCGCTTCAACACTATCGAAAGCTAAAGGCGGCGCAATCATCAGGCGTCGAGAATCAAAAGCCACTGAGCCCGCGGATATCACGCCATTTTCGCGGGCGATGCTGCCGAATAACACATCGATTGGAATACCCAGCGTCACGAGTCTCTCTTGATTCACCTCAACGAATATTGCTTCGATCGATTCTCCTGCGCTCGTGACTTTTGCGACGCCAGGCACGAGTTTTACGGCGGTAGAAAGATCCCTCGAGATATCAGCAATATTGGCAGCGGAATAACCGGGTGTTGTAATCGCGTATAGCAGTCCATAAACGTCAGCAAAATCGTCTTCAACAATCGGTTTACCCGCGCCCGGCGGCAGTCGCACTTCGGCTTCTGAAACGCGGCGCCGAAGCTCATCCCATATCTGCGGAAGATCATCGCTCGAATAATGTTCCAGCAACTCGATTTGAACTTCGGACCGACCCCGAAGGGACTTTGATTTAATAATATCTACATAAGGCAGTTGCTGAATAGCGGACTCAATAACATCGGTAACCTCATGTTCCACCTCTTCCGCTGAAGCTCCGGGGTAAGGAACGACGACAAAAGCGGTACTAAAAGGAAAAGCAGGGTCCTCAAGTCTCCCAACATTTTCAATGCCGTAAGCACCGCCAAACAAACACGCTAGCACGATCACCCAAGGATAGAGTGGATTATCGATAGACCATTCGCCAAGATTCTTGATCACAACGTCCTACTCAATTCTCGTCAATAGTTCGCCAAGCATTCTGACCTTCATACCTTGCTGAAGCTGACTCGCGCCCGCAGCAACAATGTACTCTCCGTTCTGAAGGCCACTGTTTATTTGAACGCCACTATCGACAAGCTGATCTACAACAACACTACGTTTACTTACCAGTAGAGTTTCCCGATCGAAAACCCAAACAGCAAAAGAATTGTCAGGATTCGTGACCAGCGCATTAATCGGAATTGTCACCCTCGGCGTATCGACATTTTCAGCTTTCAACACGATTTCAACGGAGGCTGTCATACCTGGAAGAATGTTTTGCCCTTCCGGATACGGCATGGCGAAAGTTACTTTATAGGTCTGTGCCACGGCATCGGCCTCACCAAGGTTCTCTCTGAAGGTCAGAGGAAACTCTCTGCCCGGGGCAAATTCAAAGGTCGCTGTCAGGGAAACAATTCGATCGGGTGTCACTGTTGCTGCAAGTTTTTCCGGTGCGCTAACGTAGACAAACAACTCACTGAGGTCGTTGATCCGCAGGATCTTCTCTCCGGCACGCACGTTGACATGATTATCTTTGTAACGCTTCGCTATAAAACCATTGAACGGAGCAAATATCGTCGTGTCGGCATATGCCTTGCGCGCTTGATCATAGTTGACTTTTCGAAGCTCAAACAATGCTTTGGCATCATCGACCTGCGAGGGCGATATACCTCGATCATTGAGAAGCTTGATCTTGCGCTCCATATCCCGCGTAGCGAGTTCCAACTGGACCTTTGCCTCGCGCAGTTTAAGCTCAAAGTTTGACGGATCAAGGGAAGCCAACACGCTGCCTTCAATGACGGGTTGCCCTTCTAATATGGGTAGCGTTGCTAGCAACCCGGATACCTCGAAAGACATGTCGACCGTTTGTGAGGCATCTACCTTACCGACAAATCGACGCGTTAAAGCGTCCACGTCGGTCTGCACTTTAAATATTCGGGCAGGGCGCACTGCCTGGTCTTTAAACTCAAAAGCCTCCGGCTCGGCACAACTCACCAAGGCTGTCGCAAGAATCAGTATAAACACTCTCATAAATCAATTTCTCGACTGCTAACGCTTAGTTGTCAGGTGTAACAGTATGGCATGATTTCACGAAGTTTTGGCCAGTGTTCGACCAACGCTGTGCGTGTGAGACGCCGAATAACTGATAGGATAAAGCATCGGCAGGGCTAAGCCCCCATCATTTCCGTTAGAAACGCAGCGTTACTCTGGCCCAACAGCGCGATTGAGTTTCTGTGTGGGCTGGTAACACAAACTAGTGTCATCAAGATTGGCAGAGGGAATGTCGTCGCGGTCAAAGTAGTAATCTTGGGTGTGGCGCCAAGGTAATTCTTTACCTTGTTTGGGGAGTAAATGCATACCACGCATCAGGTAACCAGCGTTAAAGTTCTCCGGATCAACCCAGGGCTGCATCTCGGTGTTTTTGTCCGCCTCGCTTAATGTTGGTGTGACTGCATCCATGCCGTTATCGTCCATATGTTTCAACAGTCGACAGACGAATTCTGAAATCAGGTCAGCGCGCATGGTCCAACTGGTTCGCAGATAACCAAAGACCCAGCACATATTCGGCACATCTGAAAGTAACATGCCCCGCCAGGTGACGGTGTCGGAAAAGTCTACCGGTGTATTGTCAACACTGAACTGAATATCTCCAAACATGCACAGATTGAAGCCCGTTGCGGTGATGATAATGTCAGCGTCCAATTGTTCTCCACTGGCCGTTAACACGCCTGTTTCGTTGAAAGTCTCGATCTGGTCGGTCACTACGCTCGCTTTGCCGGATGCAATGCCTGTAAAAAGATCACCGTCCGGCACAAACGCCAGACGTTGTTGCCAAGGTCGGTATGCGGGAGTGAAATGTTTATCGATATCGAAATCCTCGCCTAAAAATGCGCGGGCTCCTGCGAGCAGTTCCGCCCTGAGTACTTCGGGCTCCTCAAAAGATCGTCGGGTAATCTCTTGGCTGTCGAGTAAAATGCGTTTTCGAACAATTTCGTGAATCCATTCCTTTGGAATATCGAGCTCTCGCAGACTATCGGCCAGCTCATTTCTATTCTCACCCGGCGCAAAATAGGTCGGGGACCTTTGCAACATGGTGATGTGTTTTGTTTTGTCTGCCATGGCTGGAACCAGCGTTGCCGCCGTTGCGCCGGATCCGATGACCAGCACTTTTTTGTTTTCATAGTCGAGATCTTCTGGCCATGTCTGGGGATGAACGACGGTGCCTTTAAATGTGTCTGTGCCTGGCCACTCAGGTGTATAGCCTTTGGAGTGGCGATAATATCCCTGACACATCCACAGAAAGTTAGCGGTATACGCCTGTTGTGTGCCTGTATTGGCGTCGTTTGCTACCAGTGTCCAGAGCTTCAGCTCGGTTGACCAAGCCGCTGATATGACGGTGCTGCCGTACCGAATGTGTGGGTCAATCGCGTTCTCTTCGATAACCTCACCCATATATTCGAGGATCGATTCTGCCGAGGCGATGGGTTTTCCCTCCCAAGGTTTGAATTTGTAGCCGAAGGTAAATAAGTCTGAATCAGAACGAATGCCGGGATAGGTATGCGTTTTCCAAGTACCGCCGAAACTGTCTTGGTTCTCAAGTATGAGGAATGATTTGTTCGGGAGTTCATTCTTCAAGTGAACGGCACCACCAATGCCGGATATGCCAGCGCCAACAATAATGACATCTCTGTGTTCAGGGGTTTGGCTGTTTGGTTCCAAGATTAACGCTTCGCTCATGCTACTAGCACCACTAATGATTAAATATAGGAATACTAGGCTGCAATTAAGCGACAAAACATTGCAAACAAGGCCAATAAATTGATAATTTGGGCCATGTGGTCCTTTTTAAATAAGACTTGTTGCTTCAGTGAATCAAATAAGAGAAGAGTCATCCTCCAATAATCAGTCCAGCGGCACGCTGGCGACGAGATTGCGCACGGTAACCGGCGTACTTGGTCAGTGCGAACTGTTCGGTTTGAATATTTATCAAACTAGAAATGTGCTGCAGCTGGCCGGGCTGCCCTCGAGAGCCGCTGAAGATCCGGATTTTCCGATATCGATTGAGACCGAGATAAGCGTCTTATCTATTCTGCTGCAGCAAATCTCAGCGGAAAGCACATCATTTGCCGGCACGACAATTGAAATGTTCAGTGCAGTTGGTATTAATTATTACGGCATTCTAGGGCTTGCGATGCAGCACGCGTCTTCCGTCAGTCGATCTTTAGAAGTGCTTTTTGCCTATCCTCAGCTTTGCTGGGGACATTGCCGAATATCGATATCGCGAGACGATGCTTGCGTACGGATGCGCTTTGCGCTCGATGCGCCGGTCTCTGAAGAGGGTGTTGATGCCGTCACGCAGGAAGTCTATTTGGTGACACGTGATTTGATGTCAGTGAATCATTTGATTGGAGGCGTCATCAAAAATAGGATAAGCCCGATTGCCATATCTCTGCCGTTCCCCGACCCCGGGATAAGTTTTCATGCTTATCATTGGCTTCCTTGTCCGGTAACTTTTGACGCAGGTATTGCAGAATTAGTGTTTCCATCGACGATTTTAGATGCGGTACCTACTTTCGCCGGCGATCTCGCGTTTCGCCATTATAATAAGATTGCTCAAGCCTTTGCCGCACTGTTAGGTGACGAGGAAGACCTTGCCGCGAGCAGTCAGCGCTTGATTTGGGCTTACAGCCCTCCGCCAGGTCGGGATCGGTTGGCGGCGATGTTGAATATCTCAACGAGAACACTTTCTCGCCAGTTAAAAGCCTGCGGCACCTCTTACAGTAAACTTTTGAGACAGGTACAGTTAGAAAGAGCGAAGAAATATCTCAACGACACGGGAATGTCGGTCGCCGAAATTGCCTACCACCTCGGCTATTCAGAACCAGGCGTTTTTACTAGAGCGTTCCAACGCTGGGTGGGCATGTCGCCTCTGGCATTTCGAAATGCTCGGAGTAATGAGCAATAGACCTGCAGTAGCGGTATTCATCGACTCATGACATGCGGTAGTATCGGGTTCAAAATTCCCATTTGATATGACTGTAACTGAAATGACTAAAGCCTCTTTGCCAATTCTCGACATGAGTGACTACCTGACCAGCCCTGATAGTGATGGCGGTCGCCGTTTCGTTTCCATGCTTAGGGAAACCAGTCATGGCATTGGCTTTTTTTATCTTGTCGGTCATGGCGTTGCCGCTGATTCAGATCGCGAAGTGATGAGTATGGCTAACCAGTTTTTTGAATTGCCGCTGGCTGATCGGGAAGCAATTGCTATCGCTAAATCACCACATTTTCGTGGTTACACCTTATTGAAGAGCGAAATGACGGCCGGTAAGCAGGACTGGAGAGATCAGATTGATATTGGACCAGAAGCCCCCGCGCGAAGGCAAGCGCCGCATGAACCGCCCTGGGTCAAGTTAATTGGCCCCAACCAATGGCCGCAGAGTCTGCCCGAAATGCCAAATGTAATTTCCGCTTGGATGGAACAGGTGCAATCCGTTGGTATGTCACTAATGCATGCCATGGCAGAGGGGCTTGATAAACCCCGCGACTATTTTGACGAGAGAATGTCTCCTGATCCTTATACGCGCATTAAGGTTATCCGGTACCCGCCGCAGGAGAATCAGAATGACAAGCAGGTAGCCGATGAACAGGGGTTGGGCTTGCATCACGACTCGGGTGTTTTGACGCTGATCCTTCAGGATGCTGTGCCCGGATTGCAGGTGATGAGTGAAGGCAGATTGGTTGATGTCGATCCGATGCCGGGTGCCTATGTTGTCAACATCGGTGAGATGCTGCAATCAGCGACCAGTGGTTATTTAAAAGCAACAAAACACCAGGTGTTGCGGCCAACCGCGGGTCGACAACGGATATCAATCGCGCTTTTTCTTAATCCACGCCTCGATGCGCGATTCGAACCTTTTGATTTACCAGAAGCTTTAGCAGCAGAAGCAACTGGGGGGCAAAACATGGCGGGTGAAATGGACCCGGACGACCCGGTGTTTGCGACCTTCGGAGCGAATACACTTAAAATTCGTATGCGGGCACACCCCGACGTTACCGCAATTCATTACGCGGGTGTCGACCTGACTGATTTATAGTTCAAAAGCGGGCGCTGAAACAGTCCCCATGGAGAAAAATTTGTCTGTAGACAATGGCGTAAAGCCGGAGCATCTGAGTGAACATTTTGGTGATGCAACAGTTGATTTGGTTAACGGTGTATTTTCAGAAGGTGCCAATAAAGCTGTTTTGTTGATGCGGCACAGCGCCAGAACTTTCGATAGGACGATCAATGACCTCGAAAATCCGCTGACAGATCATGGTCGTTATCTGTGCGCAAAATTTGGCGAAAAGTTACCAAAAAATCTGACGGTCAAAGGTTACGCCAGTCCACCCGAACGCTGTGTTGAAACAGCCGAGAAGGCGATCGCAGCCCACACGGATCACGGTGGCGCAGGTGGTAGAACTCGACCAGTAGAGGCGCTCGGCATCTTTTATTCCCTCGATCATCAAAGAATGTGGAAGATGCTGAGCAGCAGTAATGGATTGGCTGATTTTGTCGGTCGCTGGTTCAACAAAGAATTTCCAACAGATGCGCTGTTGTCTCCAGCACTTGCTGTTGAAACTCTCATGCGGGTTCTGGAAGCAAAATTCGACGTATTACATGCGAACCATTTGGATCTGTGTGTGACCCACGATATGACGATTTTCATGATGCGTCATGGGATGGGACTGGAAGGCTGCTACGGTCCAGACGTCGAATTTTTAGATGGACTTGTGCTGTTCGAGAAAAATGGCAAAAAGTTGTTTCGCAGCCACCACGGCGGGGAAGTCGAGGTGCGTCAAGCGTTGGCGCAGCTGTTATTTTGAATCAAGCGTGTCTTCAGTCGACCCACTGTGCTCGTTCTTGTTATTGATTTTGTGCATATATGTGTCGTGTCGGCAGATAAGTCAGGTATTTCCTCGGCTTGACGATCTGAATTAAAGCCGTTACTTTATAGATTCTAAAATAAATGTCTTCGTGGAGGTTATTGTGACGTACGCTCAACACCGACGAATTATTGATGTGGATAGTCATCTTTTCGAGCTGGAAGATTTTCTCGATACAGCGGCGAGGGCAGAGCATAAAGAGCTGATACGTCCGATGTCAGAACAGAAGGAATTGCGGGTGGTTGACGCAGCGATCGAACGAGGCCGTGAATTACTTGCAAAACGTCAAAGTGACCCTGCAACCATGGCTAAGTTCGAAGCTTCTTTAATGGACAACCGTAAAAGTGGTTGGAGTCGGTTGGGTGCCTTTGACCCGGCTGAAAGGTCACACACTTTGGATCTGCTCGGTTTCGAGATGCAGATGGTGCTGCCGACTTATTCGTTCCACCAGGTTGCCCATGTGAAAAGCGACGATCTGCTTGAAGCAGGCGCTTATACACTGAACAAGGCAATGGCAGACTTCTGTAGTCAAGACGACAGGCTCAAAGCCATTGGATACCTGCCACTAAGTTTGGGACCCGAGCGCGCACTCAAGATTCTTGAGCAGGGTCTGCTGGACGGGTGTTTTTCATTTATGATCGACACCAACGAACCTGATGATAATAAGCCCTCGTTTACTCATCCTGATTTTGATGAGATTTGGGCAACGTTTTCAGATATCTGCCGGCCTTTTGTGGTGCACGTTGCTGTCAATGGCCACTACCGCGCGGTACCTCGCAGTTTTGCAAACAATGGAAAGACAGAGCTTGAACTTGGGGGTGATGCACCTGCTGGAGAGCTTGGTCTGCAGAATATAGGACAAAGCGCCCAGCTATTTCTTTCTGCAATGATTTATGACGGCGTTTTTGAGCGACATGCCAATCTCCAGTCGCTTTGCATGGAACACGCAGCAACTTGGTTACCATCATGGCTTCAACAAATGGACTTTACCGCTCATATGTTCAAACGAAAGCGCAAGTTCAGCGAGTTGCCATCGGAAACTGCAAAACAGAGAATTAAGGTATCGCCATTTTCAGGCGAACCGGTTGGCTGGATTATCGACAATGTGGGTCCAGAGATGCTGGTATTTGCCTCTGATTACCCACATCCGGAAGGCGGTGCGGATCCAATTAGAAAATTTGAAGAAAGCATGCAGAACTGTAGTCAACAAACGATGGACGCATTCTATTACGGTAATATGCAATCAATGCTGAATTTGCCAGCGTAGGTTTCAGCGCGCATTTAAATTGCGCGACCACCATCAATGTCAAGCGATGTGCCGGTGATGAATTTTGCCTCGTCCGAGGCGAGGAAAGCATAGCCATCGGCGACATCCTCGGGGGCTGCTCTTCTACCCATCGGTATGGTCTCAAGCACCTTCTTTTCCATTTCTTCTGAGAGATTCTGGGTGCCCATCGTTTGGAAATCAAAGTTCGTGGGAGATGAGACCGGGCAAACGCAATTGACGCGTATGTTAGGCGCCATTTCAACGGCCATACCCTGCGTGAGTGTAATTACAGCGGCCTTGGATGCATTGTATGGCACCAGTCCTGGTCGAGGTCGTTTACCACCAATAGATGCTGTGCTAATAATACTGCTGCCGGGTGGCATATGCGGCACCGCAGCGCGAGCAGCCAGAAAAATACTTCGCACGTTAACTGCCCACATTTTGTCGAAATCCTCAACTGGCATCCTTGTCATATAGTTGCCTTTATGCGGTATCCCGGCGTTGCAGCAAAGCACGTCGATTTTGCCAAAGTTATCTACGGCGCACTGTATCATGTCCTTGTTTTGTTGTTCGTCAGCGACGTCGATCTCAAATGCTACTGCATGCTCAAGTTCCATGGCGATCTTGCGGGCACCGTCCATATTCAAATCAGCGCAAATGACCTTTGCACCTTCATTCGCAAATTTTCTCGCAATTGCTGTCCCGAACCCAGACGCTGCGCCAGTCACGATGACAGATTTTCCCTCGAATCGATTCATGTTTTTTTCCTTCTTGTAAATGATGACGATATGGTTACCGCTAAACTTTCACCACAGGTCGCATCCAAATGCTTAATTGTGTCTCAGGTAAACCGAATCGAAAAATTTTGCGGCTCTAGTGAAACAGGTCATGCATAGAAGATACCGTTTTTAACGAGTTTTTGCTGGTATATTTTAGCGAGGCGCGCGCGATCAAAAGTTGATCGGTCGTATAAAGCGTTGAACGTGGACCGTCAATCCTTGAGCCGCGCGACCAAAACATAGAGAGCAAGAGACAAATGCTTATTCAGTGGAAGTCTCTGGAGATGTGAACGAGGGTAAACACAGAGCGCCAGCAAGGATGGTCAGTGCTGCAACAGACAGAACGAAGAACAATACGTCGAATCCCCAAGTGCCATGAATCCAGGAGATAATTGGTAGCGCAGACGCCATCACTGAAAATGTAATGATGTAGCGCAACGCATAGGCACGACTGCGCCATTCACTTTTTGCCATGCGCCCCACTAACACATCGTTGATGGGGATTTGGCCAAACACAACCAGCATAAAGGCAATCGCGACAATCAAAGCGGCGGCGCCCTGTTGTTGAATCATCGCATAGAAAAAAGTGCTCTGTAGTAGTGCAACCCCGGCAAACACGGTCCTGATTTCGTGCTTGTCTACGAGATAGCCAACAGCCAGTTGTGCCAGTGCTGCAAGCGAGAACACGATGAACACGTACCAGCCGATAAGTGTCGCAGTGCCGGCGAGGTCACTTAGGCGTTCATCAAATATTTTTGGCAAACCGAAAGTTGTGCTCTGAAACACAAATCCGCCGACTGCTGTCGTCAGCAGAATGATGCTGAAGACGCGGAACAGGGTACCTCTAGAAATCTCTACCTCTACAAGCTGTTGAGCTGGATTGATCTCATGACGATTGTCAGTATGGCTGCTTTGAATGAATAACAGGTAAAGACCGCCAACGGCAATCGAGAGAATACCGGGCAGGATAAACGCACTGCGCCATCCTGCATTGTCAACAAGAAAGCCTGTGAGTAAAGCAGCGGAAGCTACGCCCATGTTGCCAAAGATGCCGTTAATCGCTAGCGGAATACCCGTTTTGTCTCTTCCCTGTACCACCATGGCCAGTCCGACTGGGTGATAAATCGAGGCAAACATGCCAATTAAGGTGAGGCAGATCGCTATTTGTAATGGCGTATCGGCAATGCTCGTCAGTATTGAGCAACAGCCAATGCCGACAAAAAACACCACCATCATTCCTTCCCGGCTCCATTTGTCAGCTATCCAACCCGCCGGAATCGCGCAGATGCCAAAGGCAACAAAGCCGGGGGTGGCATAGGGAATCAGTTCAGCGTAGCTCATCTCCCAGTCAATCATCAGGTGAAGTGCCGCGGTTGCAAATATGAGTACGAATAGATGGTCGAGAAAGTGTCCGACGTTGAGAAAAAGGAAATTTAGTCTCGTGCGCGCCATATCTATCCGTCCATCAAAGGTTAGTTACGTGGAACCAGTTTAGCTTTTAGTCCAGACAAATGCTTTAAATTCAGATTCTAGTCATTTCTTGCTCATCCAGTCATGGATTTCTAGAAGCTGTTAGTCCTGCTTTACAGCAATTACCGCTGCCAATGGTTGTCCAAACACGGTGGCAGATCACCATTTGCTGAAGTGATGAAGTTGTAAAGATTGATGACTCGATGATGCCGATAATCATTGTGCATCGATGTCGACGAATGTGGGTGTCAGATTTGGCTCTGAATCGAAAATGCATAGTACGAAATCGTTCATATTCTCCCGTCAGACTTTGTGTACAATATCTGATGATTCTCTCAAACAATCTGGAAACATGATGTCTAACTTGCTTGTCATTAACGCTTCTCCAAGGGGCGATGCTTCTGCCGGCAACATGGCGGCGAATATTTTCCTAGAAGCTTTACCTGATTCAGTAGCACTGACGCGACTCGATTTATTTGATGCGGGATTACCGGAAGTGACAGTTGAAGTGACATCCGCAAAAATGAAATATGCGATGGGCCTAGACCTCGATGAGGAAGAGGTCAAGCAATGGTCTGTTATTACCGCGCTGGTTGAACAATTTGTCCGAGCAGACAATTATCTTTTTGTTGTCCCCATGTGGAACTTCAGTATTCCCTACAAACTAAAACAATACATCGACTTGATTACTCATCCGGGTCTCACTTTCACCAGAGATGAGAATGGACCCAAAGGACTTGCTTCGGGTGCTGCGACGGTCATTTACTCGAGAGGCGGCGACTACAGTCCTAAAGACGGCAAGCCGGATCCATATGATTTTCAGTCGCCTTATTTCGGCGCATGGGCGAGCCTGGTTGGCCTTGGACCTGTTTCTGAAGTTAATGTACAAACGACGATGGCGGGTCCTGACGTGTTAGCAAAAGTGCTTGAGGCGCAAAAGCCCCAGTTGGTAGAAATGGCTAGCGCATTGGTGTCGTCGTAACCATCATTGTGATCTGTGATTCAGTATTTAGCTTGGTGCTTTTGCTACCACAGGCTGCAGTGATACTACTGTCAATCTCTGCTTAACAGGTGTTTTTAGCGTTTTGGCTCAGCTATGTCCCAATGGCCAATTTCTTGCACTGCACCTCGGTAGGGCGCAAGGCTGAACCAAAAAGCAATGGCTGCCAACGGATAAAATATGCCGCAAGCTGTAGCGATTGAGTAGTGTAGCAACGCATCATCTTGAAATAGAAAATCTGTGAAGGCTGCAAGTATTGTGGTGCCGACTGCCATACCCATGATGTTGGTAAAAAACAGATACACAGCCGTAATTTGACCGCGCATCTCATTGGGCGTGATGATCACAAAAGAAACAGCTAAAACGCCAAGATATGAACCCGCCATAATCATGCCTGGCCACAATAGAATCAGATTCCAGCGTGCAGATCCCGTGAGCGGTGCAGCCACCATCAGTGGTATTGCGAGAAGCGACGTCAGGAATATCGCTCGCACATATGAGTCAGTGTAGCCTTTGTTCTCCAAAAATCTTGCAAGCCACGCACCGAACATCACCCCAAGACTGCCGCCGACCAATACCACTGTTCCGTAAGAGACGCCGGCCTCCGATTTTGACATGCCATGAATGCGAGTAAATAATTCCGGGTACCACGCACCGGTGCCATAACCCGCCATTGCCATCATGGATGCTCCGATAAATAGTGGAATATAAACTTGTTTTCGAGACCACATGAAACTGAATACAGTTTTGATCGGTATGCTTTCTTCACCGCTGGTCGCAAGGTCCCTGCGTTTCGGTTCGGCAATTGTTAGGAGCAGCGCGCTAAGTAATACGCCAGGGGCACCTACGCTGATAAGCGTCATTTGCCAAGGTTTGATGTCACCAAAAACAGGTAATGTCACTACTCCAATGGTTGCCCAATAGTCATAGAGCACACCGCCGATAACAAGCGCCAGTCCTGCGCCTACCTTTACGCCGAGTTTGTAAATCGACATGGCATAACCCACATGACGGGGTCTAAAGCTATCAAGTATTAATGAATATGCGGGTGGCGAAAGGCCTGCCTCTCCGGCACCCACCGCCATTCTCGCAATGAACAACTGCGTAAAGTTTTTTGTCAGACCACAGGCGCAGGTGGCAAGACTCCAGAACAATACTGAGCCCGAGATAATCCATTTTCGAGAAAAGCGATCAGCTAGCCGACCAAGTGGTAAGCCGGTGATCGTGTAGAGCAATGAGAATGCAGCACCCTGCAGCAGACTATATTCAAAGTCTGAAATACCGAAGTCTTCGCGTATGGGTCCTACCAGCAGAGCAAGAATGGAACGGTCAATAAAAGAAAAAATATATGAGACAAAAAGCAGCGCTAAACAGTAACTGGCGAGGCTAAGCGCCGGGTAATCATCGTCGTTAGCAGAGTCTGTTGTGATAGTTGTCATCTGCTGACTATCTTACTGTTGCAATAATCTGTAGCTTATCGACGGGCCGATATGCCAGCGACGTTATGTGCCCTGAATACTCAGCGGTTATTAATTTTTGCGTCAGAGCGTTGGCTTTCCTCAATATAGTCAACATATTGTTAGCGTATCCTATGGGTCAACATGATGCTATTCGTTTGCGACATGTCAGCCGTTCAAGAAGAAATTGATCACTGCGGTATTAAACTCGCTCGCAGCTTCGATGTTAACGGCGTGCCCTCCCTGCATGTCAATCACCTCCAAGTCCGGCCTGCCAGCTTTCAACCTGTCTAGGTCGACCTGAAAACTTTTTTCATAAACGCCGTTTGCGATCATAAAAGGAGGGGTGATGCTGTCGATTAGGGCCTCACTATTTAGCGCTCGATGTATCAGTCCGCCCTTGTTTATGGCGTCCTCGGTCATGTTATCTGCGCAAGCAACCAGTTTTGTCTTCACGTCATCAGGCAGTCGTTTCGCATAAAATGGATGGATCGGCATATGCCGGTTGTTAAGTTGCTTCTCGGCCACATTTGACGCTGCTAGCTGAGTACGTTTGGCTTTTTCATTTCTTGCGGCAACGACATCACCGAACGCGGAGCGTGAATTTGTGACGATGAGCCCATCTACACGCTGCGGGTAGGTAAGTGCGTAATTAATCGTCAAGCCTGCTGCGTAAGACTGACCAACAAGCCCCCAGCATTCCAAGTTGAGTTCGCTGCGTATGTGTTCGAATTCTTCAACGTATCGAGCGATTGTGAACTCGGACTCGTCAACAGGTAACGGAGAGTCGCCATGTCCCCATAATTCTGCGAGCACGAGAAAAAAACGCTCAGCGAGCAAATCTACATTGGGTAGCCATTGGGTGTTGCTGGATAAGAATCCATGCACCAGAAGTAGGGCGGGGCGCTTAGGGTCACCGACAGTTTGGTAATGGAGTCTGTCACGCATTGAAGCAGTTCCTGATTGAAGTCTGAATCATACAATACCTGAAGTTATGTGCTAATCCTGGCTGCAGTCAAGCTCTCACATGGGTTCTAATGCATGCGAAATAAGGTTTTAATACTGATTTAAGATAATCGAGAATCGCTAATGTATCCAGATTACACTTCGAAGTTCCCGGAATTGGGCTTCTACGGTTTAGCCGGCCATACCCGCTCTCCTAGAGACATCCTGCAACAGGTTCGCGATGCCGAATCGATGGGGCTCGGAAACGTCATGATTTCTGAAAGAGCCGATTACAAGGAAATCGCCGCGATATGTGGTGCCGTGGCTGCGGTGACGAGTGAGATATTCATTGGTACGTCTGCGACAAACTTGAATAAGCGTCATCCTACCGTGACTGCGTCGATTGGGAGCACCCTCAATCGTTTGTCCGAAGGTCGTTTTGCGCTAGGTCTTGCGAAAGGTGCAGGCAACTTTAAGGCTCAGGGTCTTATGCAAATTACCTTTGAGCGCGAGCGAGAGTTTGTTGACCTCATGCGCCGCCTGTGGCGAGGTGAAACGATTACCAATTATACAGGCGCGTTAGGAGATTACGGCTATATCGCGATGCCAGCCTATCTAGATGAAGACGTACCGCTCCTGTATGTAGGTTTCGGACCGAAGAGTCTTGAACATGCAGGCACGATATATGACGGTACCCACCTGCATACTTTTATGAGCGACCAAGCGTTGAGTGACGCCGTTGCGGCAGTTCGGCGTGGTGAAGCAACCGCGGGTCGTGAAGCGGGGGTCGTGAAAAACTGGTCCGTATTGGCAACCGCCTGTGATGTCAGCGAGGAAGTTTACTTGAAGTATATTGTTGCCCGGCTTGGCACTTATCTCCAAATTCCTGGATACGGCGACATGCTGGTTAAGATTAATGGCTGGGACTCAGATGTGCTCAAGTCGTTTCGAACGCACGACGCTGTCAAGTCAATCGGTGGGCTAATCGACAGTGTCGCGACGACCCAACAGATTGCTGAAGTTGCGAAACTGATACCGGAAGAATGGCGACCAGCCGCTGTTGGTAACGCGCAAGAATGTGCGCGTAGGTGGGTGGATCAATTTGATGCGGGTGCAGATGGTGTCATCATTCACGCCAGCACACCGGAAGAAATCGAACCTGTACTAAATGAATACGAGAAAATACGACCGGTAGAACGGTTTGAAGGGCGGACTAACCGCCCCGCTTAGTGAATCCCGGCCTATGTTTTGCTTGCTACCATTTAAGCACGGCTTGAGCGGCAGGTCTTTCGCGATAACGTTGGTCCCATGCCCGGAGTAAAGGACGCTCGCCAAAGCCGTCTGTCTCCACAAACCGTAGAAATTGTAACGATGCTTGTAGTGTAAAGTCGGCTATCGAAGCGGTGTCTCCTAACAACAGCGGTCGGCCGTCAGAAAGTAAGGTCTCAAGGTAGTCAAGCGGTGCTTGCATGCTCGCAGTTAACTGACGAGCGCGCTCAGGATCAGGAGGTAAGCCAAGTGGTGATTTTGTCGCATGGCCCAGCGCTCCCATAGGGCCTGCAATGCGTATATCAACAATTCGTTCGATGTCGCGGGCATGACCTTTTTCCTCTGCCGTGCCGCGGATTATTGCGTTTTCTGGGAATTTGTCTTCGAGATAATGGATGATCGCGAGAGACTCAACGATAAAAGTGCCGTCGTCTAACTCAAGGGCAGGTAAAGTCCCAAAGGGGTTTCTTGCTAGGTGCTCAGGTTGATGTTGATGCCCTTTAACCGTATTCACAGTGATTTGCTCTAAACCCATTTCGGTCCCCAGTTGTTCGCGCTCAGCGATATAAAGCATGACTTTTGTTGGATTTGGAGCCAGTGCAACTTTGTAGAGTTTCATCTCTTATCCTTGTGTTTATGACGGGTTGGTTCTTAGAGCGTATTTACTATATCAACGATTTCTTCTAACAGTGCAAAGCGTTTAGGGCCGAGTGGGCCAGCGCCGTCGAGGCCCAGTTTAAGCGTGGTGACACCAGCGTCTTGATAAGCGCTTAATCGGTTTGTAATCATCTCTCGTGTCCCCAATGCTTGAAACTCTGTCACCATGGCGTCAGGCACACGCTTTGCGGCTTCGTCTCTTTTGCCCGCTAGCCATAGTGCCTGTATGGCAACTGCGTCTTCCTCGTAGCCTGCGCGCTTGAAAGCATCATTGTAAAAGTTGGTGGTGCCTGAGCCCATGCCGCCCATATTGAATGCAACGGCGGGTTTGCGCTTTTCTATCATTGCCTCGACGTCATCACCAATCTCTATTCGGGTCGACACACAGAGGTTCAGAGCATTCAGCGAGCGATTAGCTTTTTCTGCGCCGCGTTGTAAAAAATCAAAATGTGCCTCTGGGTGGTCGGGTGAGAATGAAGTGCCCATCCAGCCATTCGCCACTTCCCCTGTGTACTCGAGTGCTTTCGGGCCTAATGTGGCGAGATAAATCGGGATGTCTGCCGGTTTGTGAGCAATACGAATAGCCTTGCCCTCGCTGTCTGGCATGGGTAACTGAAAGATTTTTCCTTGATACTCAACTTTTTCACCGCGAAAAATCATCCGGCAAATATCAACAGTTTCTCTCAAGCGAGTAAGCGCAGGATTGTATTTTGTGCCATGTAAACCTTCGACGACCTGCGGACCGCTTGCGCCGAGACCCAAGACAAAGCGGCCATGAGTGAGGTCATGCAAGGTGAGCGCCGTCATCGCGGTCATCGCAGGCGTTCGTGCCGTCACTTGCATAATGCCAGTTGCAAGCTGAATTTTTTCTGTTTTGTCTGCTAAATAGGCAAGCGGGGTTGCGGCATCACTCCACCAGGCCTCCGCTGCAAAAGCCATTGAGCAACCCAGTTTTTCCGCGTGTTGAACCCATTCGGTTGTGAGTTTAAGTGTTTCCGGTTGAAGACCGGCAATCTCGACAGCGAGTTCCATATTTCTGCTCTTTTAATCCGGCACCTGCGCCATCGCTAGCGTGGTGAATAAAGACTTTGTTTCGACGTTCATCATCATTTCTGAGGTGGTTCTGTGTGCTTTGAACTCCTCAAGCTGTCTCCGTGTGGCTCGCATTAAGCCAAAGGTTTCCTGGTCATGCGCGTCGATTGCCGCATCGGGCGATATCCATCGATTGTCTACTGTTTCGAATCCGTCATGAAAGCCTGTCTGAGACGGGGGTGCTTTGGCGATAAAAAACAATGTATCAAAACGCCTTGTGCGGCCCGGTGGGGTGATGAGACGGTTGTAATAATGAATTCGATCGAGTGCAAGACTGAGGGATTCTTTCCTGCATATATCGAATAGTGATATCTCTCCGCGATGCAGAGCGCCGCGATAGTCGATAAAGCGCTGTTCGTTTTCAGCATTGTAAGAGAGTATTTCGCCATGCTTATCATAGGCAAGTAAAAAACCGCCTTCTTCGAAGGTCTCCCTGATACCGGCTATCCAGAATCGTTGCCAATCTGGTCCTGCCGCCGCTGTTTGTCCTGCCTGAGCGACGGAAGGCGGCGTGATAACGTCAGCATGATTTTCGGCGGCATCGGTATCGTCCAACATACCGCCTGGGAAAACATACATGCCGCCGGCGAAAACAGCGCTATTGGTTCGTCTCAGCATGAAAATTTCATATTGAGGGTCAGCATCGCGCACGATGACAACCGTTGCCGCAAACTGTATGGGCATAGGGGGTGTTTCATTCATTAACGCAGATCCGAATCAAAAAAATTCAACGTTAGACTATCACAGAATTAATTCCTCGTTGCTTCGATTACAGAAGGCATTTGTGCAGAGTTTATGGAGGTAAAGCCGTGCATGTATTACGATTGAGCAACAGATGTGAATTCGAGAGATAAGTTATGAGTCAACCCCTTGCCGGCCTTACTGTTCTGGATTTAACGCAGATTTATCAGGGTCCCTATTGCGGATTTCTGATGGCAACCGCCGGTGCTGACGTGATCAAAATCGAACCGAGAGGCGGTGAGCGCCTACGTGGTGCAGGTGGCGCAAAAACCCAGTTATCTTTTGCCACACTGAATTCAAACAAAAAAAGCATTACCCTCGATTTGAAACACGAACGTGGCAAGGCGTTACTCAAGGAGCTTGTCTTAAAAGCAGACATCCTTTTGGAAAATTATGCGCCAGGGGTAATGGATCGTCTCGGTGTTGGCTGGGAGGTCTTGCATGAAATTAATCCTGCGCTGATTTATGTATCTGGCACGGGGTATGGTCTATCGGGGCCAGACAGGGACATGTTGGCGATGGATCACACCATTCAAGCTACGAGCGGTGTCATGAGTTCAACTGGCGATCCTGATCGGCCACCCGGGCGCGCTGGTGGTGCGCCTTCTGACATAATGGGCGGTATTCATATGTATGGTGGTGCCATGACGGCACTGGTAGGTCGACACGCGACGGGAATAGGAACGCTAGTCGAGGTGTCAATGCTTGAAGCGATGTATTTCACATTGAGCACAGAGTTTTCGGCTTACCATGCGACGGGCAAAATTCCTCAGCGCAATAGCGCGCGTTCCCCTTCGAGCGTGGTGCCCTATTCAAGATACGAGTGTAGTGATGGTGGTTATGTCGCGATAATTTGTGTCGCACAGGGGCACTGGCACAAAATACTTAAAGTCATCGGCCGAGAAGATTTGATTGGTCATGAGGATTATGAAAAACCGGGTAAACGCTTAAAGAACGAGCCTGCTGTTAACGACATGTTAAACGCATGGGCGATTACTGTTACCAGAGATGAAGCATTCAACACGATGCGAGCAGCAGGCGTGCCGGTAGCGCCGATTCGTAACCTTGAAGAGGTCCGTAATGATCCGCACATGCATGCTCGCGGCAGTTTACAGAAACTCGAACATCCGCAAATGGGCGAGGTGATTCTGCCCAACAATCCCATTCGGTATAGCGAATACGATCGTGCTGAACTCGAATTTTTCCCTGAGCCCGGGCAGGACAATTATGAAATCTACGGCGAGCTGTTAGGCTTGATGCCTGATGAACTGGATGCGCTGGCAAGTGATGCGGTTATTTGATGGGGTCGTGATAGGGTATTGTAAGATCGACATGAAAAGATGAGGGATTTGCCGATGAGTTTTGCTATTAATCCAACGCCGCAGGTCACGCTCCCGATTGCGGGAGTTGAATCAGACTTTCCAGTAAACAACATCTATTGTGTTGGGCGCAATTACGCTGATCACGCGATCGAGATGGGCGGTGATCCAAACCGTGAAGCACCTTTTTTCTTTATGAAACCCGCGTATGCAGTTTCGACGAACGGTGTCGCGGTATCTTACCCAAGCCATTCGATGGATGTGCATCACGAACTTGAAATGGTTGTCGCGTTGGCCAGTGGTGGAGTTGATATTTCCGTGGATGAGGCAATGGGGCTTGTCTATGGATACGGCATCGGGGTTGATATGACGCGGCGTGACCTTCAAGCCGAAGCTAAAGATAAACGTCGTCCTTGGGAGGCCGGAAAAACGTTTGCTCAGGCTGCGCCCTGTGCTGATTTGTTACCCATATCTGCAATTGGTGAGATTAATGCTGCTGAAATCCAGCTGGCAATAAACGGTGAAGTTCGACAGCAGGGCAATGTTAACCAAATGATCTGGAAAGTTGCTGAAATAATTAGTCGATTGTCCGAGGTGTTTCTGTTGCAAGCGGGAGATTTGATATTTACTGGCACACCTGCCGGTGTTGGCCCTGTTGTAAGAGGGGATGAGGTCAATGCAACGCTGACGGGGTTGCCCGCACTCAATTTCAAGGTCGTCTAAGGTCCGGTTTGTTTCAAAGTTGCTGCTGTGGCACTCTGTTCTAAAACCTAACAACAATAATAACAAGGGAGTGCTATGAGCGCTGATTCACCTTCGTCGCAAGAAACTACTGAAGAGCATAACGAAAAGAACATGCGTAAAGTTGCTGGTACTGCTTTGGCGGGCACTAGTATTGAATGGTACGACTTTTTTATCTACGGCACTGCTGCAGCGCTTGTATTCCCTACCGCTTTCTTCCCAGAAGATATGCCAGCAATGGTTGCGCTTATCGCGTCCTTCAGCACCTTTGCTGTAGGTTTTATTGCACGACCACTGGGTGGTGTAATTTTTGGTCACTACGGTGACCGGGTCGGTAGGAAGAAAACGCTGGTTGTCGCGCTTTTAATCATGGGCGGTGGAACAACCTTAATTGGCCTACTACCCACCTACGAGACAATAGGTGTGCTTGCACCGTTAGCCTTGGTTTTTCTCAGGTTCGTTCAAGGGTTGGCGATTGGCGGTCAGTGGGGTGGTGCAATGTTGCTTGTTACCGAGAGTGCACCTAATGATCGCCGGGGTTTCTATGGTGCTTTTGCTCAGGCCGGTGCACCGGCTGGCGTAATTTTGGCTAATTTGGCATTCCTCGTGATCGGTGCGACGATGTCTGATGAAAGCTTTTTGTCGTGGGGTTGGCGCGTACCTTTTCTCGCCAGTGTTGTATTGATTGGCATCAGCATGTATGTGCAGCTCAATCTAGAAGAGACGCCAGCGTTCAAAGAGCTGGAAGAAGCCAAGCTTGAGAATCAAGCAGAGGGTAGAGCGTCAGCACAAACCGATACGGCTGATGTCGGGCAGGTTGACCCTAATCGTTCTCCTGTATTGGAAGCGCTGCGTCTTTATCCCGGTCGAATAGCGCTGGCATCGGGCGCCTTTATTTCCATTCAGGTTACGTTTTATATTCTGATCGCTTTTGTTATTGCATACGGTACCAATGAAGAGGGTTTGGGCTTGCCACGCAGTACGATGTTGTCGGCTGTGTTGATCGCCAGCGTTATTCAGGTCATTGTTCAGTTTTACGCGGCATCATGGTCCGATAGGCACGGTCGTCGAGGTGTTTATCTCGCTGGCGCTGGCTTGCTAGCGTTTTGGTCCTTTGCGCTGTTCCCGTTGATTGATACCGGCAACTTCCTGTTGATCATCGTGGGTATTGCAGGCGGTCTAAGCTTCTTGGCGATGCAGTACGGTCCCCAGGCTGCCTTCTATACCGAGTTGTTCAGCACTCAGGTTCGATACTCGGGCGCGTCGCTTGGTTATCAGATTGGTGCAATTTTAGGTGGTGCTTTTGCACCCAGCATCGCGGTCTTGTTGTGGAAGGAATTTGGAATAATTTACGTTTCTGTCTACATTACTCTGGCTTGTCTCATTACCATCGGCTCAGTGCTCATGCTGACCGAAACAAGTGGTACTGATATTCACGGTTAGGAGGCTGCAGTCACCGGTAACGCATGTGACGATTTCACGGCTTTCAAGCTGAAAGATGATTCGACATGTGCCACACCGGGGTATTTAAGAATTCTCTGCATACAAAGTTCCGCAAAGTGGTCCATATCACGGGCCACCACTTTCATCAGAAAGTCATAAGCGCCACTCATTGCATGACACTCAATGATATGTGGTTCTTTCGTGACACACTGATGGAATTCATCTTGCTCCCCCTCGGGCTGTTTTTCCATTCGGACACTGACATAAGCTGTGACCTGCAGCCCCAATTGCCGCTGATCCAGCAGCCCTACGTATTGCCTAATCAAACCGGATTCTTCCAGTAATTTTACCCTTCTGAAAGTGGGTGATTCGGAAAGACCGATGGTTTCTGCAAGCTGGACATTAGACATGCGGCCATCACTTTGCAGTGATGATAGAAGTAGCTGGTCTATGCGATCCATGGAAGATTAATCCTATATATAGCAATAAATTAAAAGAAAACACTTTTTAAGAGCTGAATATTGGCAAATAAGGGGAAACCTTTCAACCGGATTTTCATACAATGATCGTGAGGTCTACGTCAGTGTAGGCGTCAACGCTGCGCGTAAGGCGGCAAATGTCCAATAAAAAAATGTGAGTACAAGCATGAGTACAGGTATGAATACAGAAAACCCGATGGGTCTGAATGGTTTTGAATTCGTGGAATTTTCAGCACTTGAGACAGGCATTCTTGAGCCAGTTTTTGAACAACTTGGATTCACTCGGGTGGCGGAACACCGTTCTAAGCATGCCCATTTGTGGCGGCAGGGTGATATCAATTTTATTATCAATTACGAGCCAAAAAGCGAAGCTTATTACCATGCAGAAGAACATGGCCCCAGTGCTTGTGGTCTGGCTTTTCGCGTAGAGGACGCGCATTTTGCCTACAACCGCGCGATCGCAATGGGTGCGCAACCGGTCGATATGCACACCGGGCCGATGGAGTTGCGGTTGCCGGCAATCAAGGGCATTGGCGGCGCGCCACTCTATTTGATCGATCGTTATACCCGCGGCGCAAGTATCTACGATATCGATTTTGTCTATCTACCTCACGTCGACCCTTACCCTGCGGGCGTTGGTTTTCATGTAATTGATCACCTCACTCACAATGTCTACCGGGGTCGTATGAATCATTGGGCGAACTTCTATGAAAAGTATTTTAATTTCCGGGAAATCAGGCATTTCGATATTCAAGGCGAACAGACAGGCCTGCTGTCGAGAGCAATGACTGCACCAGACAATAAAATCCGTATCCCGCTAAACGAGGAGGCTCAAGGGAGTAGCGAAGGGCAAATTGAAGAGTACCTGATGCAATATAACGGCGAAGGCATTCAGCATGTCGCATTTGCTTGCGATGACCTGCCTGCGGCAATGGACCGATTGGCAAAACGTGGAGTTGAATTTATGACAGCACCACCGGAAAGCTATTACGAAATGATTGAAGATCGTTTGCCGGGGCACAACGAAAACATTGATGTTTTGAAGACCAGAGGCATCCTGTTGGATGGCAGTGTCGAAGATGGTCAGCCAAGACTGTTACTGCAAATATTTTCTGAAACAATGATTGGCCCAATTTTCTTCGAGTTCATCCAGCGCAAGGGTGACGATGGATTTGGTGAAGGTAACTTCCGCGCACTGTTTGAATCGATGGAAAGGGATCAGATGCGCAGAGGGGCGCTGGAGGCTAGTGCATGACCTTACAACGAATTCACCACGTGGCTTATCGATGCAATGATGCAAAAGAAACCGTCGATTTTTACCGTGATTTACTTGGCATGGAGTTCAAGCTTGCGATAGCTGAAAACAAGGTGCCATCAACCGGTGAAGCTGACCCTTATATGCACGTTTTCATGGATGCGGGTTCTGGAAACGTCGTCGCATTTTTTGAATTACCCAATTCGCCTAAAATGGATCGAGATCAAAATACCCCGGAGTGGGTCCAGCATATTGCCTTTGAAGTTGGCAGTCAGGCAGAGCTAATGGCCTATAAGGGAAAAATCGTAGCGGCGGGGCTCGAGGTGTTAGGTCCAATCAACCACGGCGTGTTTGAGTCTATCTACTTCTTTGATCCGAATGGTCATCGATTAGAGCTAGCCGCAAACAAAGGCACTGAGGCCCAAATGGACCAGCTAAAAAGTGTGGCAGATTTGATGCTCGATGAATGGTCTGAAACCAAAAAAGCGCCGCAACATGCTGCCTGGCTACACGAGAAAACTTAAAGCATGTCTGATTCCATTATCGGAGGTTGATTACGCTTTACCTACGGTGATTGGTGACTACACAGATTTTTATACATCCACTCATCATTCAACTAACGTTGGCAAGCTGTTTCTACTCGAGTATTCGCCCTTGCCCTATTTGAGCCGTTCAAAGGACTCAATGACCGGTGCGCTAGATATGCAGCTTGAGGTGTTGATTCAGAGAAGTTGTATGCTGCAAAAGGGTGCTGTTCTATAACAGGCGTAAACTATCAAGTGCCGATTGGGTCATGCGCTTCAGTCTGTTTTTATCCTGAGTTAGGCGACCCACAACACTTAAACCCTGAAAGCAGGCAAGTAGGTGCAAAGCTAGCGCGTCCGGATCTTTTTCAGCGTCAATAAGCGAGAGTACCTGCGCTTCGATAATCCTGCGCTTAAATGCTGATTCGATCATTTCCATCCCTGACCAGACCGCTCGGCTGATATCCGTGTCCTGCCTACCGATTTCCGTTGCCGTGTTGGTTAGCAGGCAACCAAACATGCTATTTTCGGGAACGATTTCGAAGGACGAAAGAAAAAACGATTCGATAGCGTCGAGCGGATTCTCCTTGTTATCAAGATGTCTTGCGATTCTGCTGGCGACGATATGCTTCTGATAGTGGACCAGCGAGCGAATAAACAAATCTTTCTTGCTCGGAAATACGTTGTAGAAACTGCCCGGTTTCAGGTCGGCTGTCTGTAAAATTTGCGATATCCCCGTTGCAACATATCCCTGCTTCCAGAACAGTTTCATCGATTGATTGATGACTTCGGTTTCGTCGAAAAGAAGTGGTCTCGGCATTCCGGTTCCCGTTGTGTTCTGTGGTAAATACTCGTGATCGTTGACAGCTTAGGACTGAAGCAGTATAAATGAGTGATCACTCAAAAACAATTTGAGCTTGTCAAAGATAATCCCAGGAAGTCGCTTATGACACACTCGACCGAAGCATTACGCTACCGAAAAAAATATACAAAGATTCATGGTAAAAGCATGGCTTACGTCGATGAAGGTGAGGGGGATCCGATTGTGTTCTTGCATGGTAATCCGACTTCATCTTTCCTGTGGCGAAATATCATACCCCATCTAGAGGGCAGGGGAAGGCTCGTTGCCCCTGACTTAATTGGCATGGGTGATTCAGAAAAGCTTGATCGCAGCGGCGCTGATAGTTATACCTTTGTTGAACACCGAAAGTATCTTTTTGCGCTGTTGGAAGCATTAGAGATTCACTCGAACGTCACACTCGTTATTCATGACTGGGGTTCTGCTCTTGGGTTTCACTGGGCGCATCAATATCCGGAGAAGATTAAAGGCATTGCTTTTATGGAGGCAATCGTTGCGCCAATACCAACCTGGGAAGGGTTTCCCAAAGCTTCAAGGAATGTCTTTCAGGGTTTTCGCTCTGAGGCGGGTGAAGATATGGTGTTGAACCGAAATATATTTGTCGAGGCTGTGCTACCGGGTTCAATTCTCAGAGATTTGACTGAAGCCGAGATGACAGAATATCGTCGGCCGTTTGTGAACCCCGGTGAAGACAGAAGACCCACGCTGACTTGGCCCAGACAAATCCCTATTGCGGGTGAGCCAGAGGATGTTGTGGAGATTGCGGGCGCATACAGTCACTGGTTATCACGATGTGATGTACCGAAACTGTTTGTGAACGCCGAACCTGGCGCATTAATCGCAGGGCCTGCACGAGATCTGGTGCGAGCCTGGCCAAACCTCACCGAGGTGACTGTGGCGGGCTCTCATTTTATTCAAGAGGATTCGCCTGACGAGATTGGTGAAGCAATTGCCGCATGGCTGCCCAAATAAACCAGTGCTAACAAGTACGGAGTGAAACCATGAAACAAGAAACTCAGGTAGAAATACTTAAAGAATTGATGCGGCAAGTTGATGAAGGTAAAAACATCGACGCAGGTGTGCAGTACAGAATGCCAATGACCTCCTATGTTTGTCCGGAGATAGCAGCCAAAGAGTGGGACATGTTTTTCCTGAATCACCCTCAGTTGATTGGTTTGTCCGGTGAGTTACCCGAGCCCGGCAGCTTTCTGACGATTGATGACTTTGGTACACCGGTGCTTGCCACGAGAGATAACGACGGTAACTTTCGCGCATTCTTGAATGCTTGTCGTCACAGAGGCGTTCGTGTAAGTCAGGAAGAGCGTGGTAGAAAAAACGTATTCACCTGCCCATTCCATTTCTGGAGCTACTCCAATAGCGGTGACTTGGTGGCAATACCCAACGAAGATCACTTCGGTGATATTGATAAGAGCTGCAATGGTTTGATTGAACTCCCCGCGGTAGAACGTGATGGTTTGTTGTGGGTCCATCCACAACCCGATGGCCAACTAGATGTTGATGAATTGTTGGGCGCTGAACTAGCGGAAGAAATCGGAACTTATGGATTGGGTAAGCTTGTTCGTGGGGGCACGAAAACCATCAATATGAATCTTAATTGGAAACTCTCAAATGATACGTTCGGTGAGACTTATCACTTTGGCAAGTTACACAAAAATACACTAGGTAAAATTTTTCCTGGCAACAATTTGCATCTGGAATTGTTTGGTCGCCATCACAGGTTCGTGACAGCTTCGCAGGCCCTCGGCCAATTTAAAGATATTCCGGAGGCAGATTGGAATATTCATGTTGGCGCAGCATTCGTGCTTTACTATCTATTTCCGAACATTACTTTTATTGTTGGCAACGGGTCATGTACGATTGTGAAAATGTACCCGGACCCTGATAACCCTGGACGTTCGACCTCGCAGGTCTTCGCTTATTATGCGCAGGAAGTTCTGGATATGGAGGCAGCAGCAAGAGCAGAGGGTAGCCTTGGAGAAGTGACGGCAGAAAGTGTTTACGATCCAGAGAAGCGAGGCGGGCCGAGTATTGAAACGACAATGGAGGTTTTCAATAGCACCATTGAGAAAGAAGATTATCTGATGGGTGAACTACAACAGAAGTCTGCTGAAAGTGGTTTGCTTAAGCATGTGACTTTTGGTCGAAATGAACCGGCATTACACCACTTCCACTCAACCTTTGCCGAAGTGTTGGGTATGCCGCCGCTAGAAAAAGTAGTGGCGTAACGGAAGTCGACCTATAAAGAGCAGGCAGCCTAATCGCGTTTTAGTGGCTACTCTAGTCGAAAGAGATAGTTTTCCTGAACATTTGAATCGGTGTTGTCGCTCTCGTATTTTTTATTCCAGGCATGAGTGAAGGATAAGTATTCGTCTGGATCTGTAACCCTGTACGCACGCAGATCGTAGACTTTTCCCTCAGCCTGTAATCTTACGGCTTGATTCGATTCAATATTCTGCACCCACTGGGCGTAATTATCGCCGGCGAATACGTATAATCGCGTTTGCTCTGCGATCATCCAGATGTTGACGGAGTAGGGCTGCTCTGGCTTGGTTTCAAGCTGAATAATCGAAACGCTGGCAATTTCTCGCCAATCTGCCAGTGCCTCGGTGGGTGTGCCTGTCAGTTTGCCACCAGAGAAGGGGATGTAAGCGCATCCGCTGATTGAGACGAGCAATGTTAATAGAATGATTAGCGGGTAGTTCCTCATGGGGTCGTGTCCTTTTCTCTAAACTCAGTTTTTGTCGATTATTTCAGGATGTTCTGTAGAACGGCCGTAAGACCTTTTTGACCTAGTTCAGTATAGCCAGATGAGATTTCCGTAATAAATCTCTTCTCGCTGCCTGCGGGGCCAAATATTTTTATGAGAGATGGGAGCATTTCTGGCAACTCATGTTCGCTCAGGCGTCTTATCGGTTCGGCACCGGGGTCAGCAAACTCGCTCGCGATCTCTTTGTTACATGAGCATCGAAGCCAGGCGCTGACAATGAGCATCAAACCTTGGCAAGGCGTGCCAAGTTCGATGTGTCTTTGAATACTTGGGTAGACACGTTGAATGAGTTTCTGCGATCCATCACTCGCGACTTGCGCCGTTCGATATTGAATATGACCGTTTGCAAAACGTAACAGAATGCTTTGCTTATACTGCGAGAGGTCAAAGTCTTTCGGGCGCACGATGACGGGCAGTACTTCTGTTTCAAGCAAATAGTCAGCGAAGCGCTGTAACATTGGGTCTTGCATCGCCTGGTGTATAAACTCGTGCCCGGCAAGCAAACCGAGGTAGGCAAGTGCTGAATGGGTTGCGTTCAACATCTGCAGCTTCATTTGCTCATGGATCGAAACGTCAATCACGATTTGTGCGCCAGCGCTTTCCCATTCAGGGCGTTCCCCGGCGAATCTGTCCTCGATAATCCATTGGCTAAAAGGTTCGCAGACGACTAAGCCGCGATCCTCAATTCCGCTCTCTGTTGCGAGGAGCGCAATGTCCGCTTCAGTTGTTTTGGGTACGATTCGATCTACCATTGTGCTCGGAAATTGAACATGATCTTCAACCCAGTGGGCGACTCCACGATCTAGGCTTACTAATAAGCCGCCGATTGTGCGTGCCGTGGCGTTGCCATTTTCCGACAGATTGTCACAGCTGATGATCGTGATTGGCCCTGCGCGATTATCCATTCGCTGCTTTAGGCCTGCTGCAATGATACCAAGGGCCGAGACCGGCATGGCTGGATTGTCGAGGTCATGCCGAACATCAGGATGATCTTCGTTGAGCTGGCCCGATGCGTTCAGGCAATATCCTTTTTCTGTGATGGTTAGCGTAATGATCTTGATGCTTGGCGATGCGATGAGTCCAATTATTTCCTGGCGTTGTTGCGTAAGGGTAAGGACGTTTTGAATTGCACCAACCACCCGATACTCATTGAGATCTGTGTGTCTTGTGCAGGTTGTGTAGAGAAAATCCTGTGGTACGAGCCGGTCTCGCATGTTGGCGCTGCGTAGGTTAGCCCCAATAACGCCCCATCGAAGATCCCCACTGGCAAGCACGTCTTCGGTATAGATAGCCTGATGCGCGCGGTGAAAGCCACCGACGCCAATGTGCAGAATACCAGCCTTCACCTTGTTGCGTTCATAGCTGGGATGACGAGCGAGCGAGAATGCCGCGAGTGTTTTTTGTGACAGTCGGTCTGGCATCAGAGTTTGTAGGCTTCTTTTGCAAGGCGATAGGCAAAGGCTTCGGCGACTTCAAAACCTTCATTTTCAGTCATTCGATGTTCAGCGATTAGTTTCGCAAGGAAGCCGCAGTCAATTCGTCTGGACATATCGTGTCGCGCAGGAATCGAGAGAAAAGCCCGCGTGTCATCGTTAAAACCAACTGTATTGTATATGCCGGCGGTCTCTATTGTCTGTTCGCGGTATCTACGCATACCCTCAGGGCTGTCGTGAAACCACCAGGCCGGTCCAAGTTTTAATACAGGGTAATGACCAGCGAGGGGTGCTAGCTCTCGACTGTAGGCGGTCTCGTCCAGTGTGAAAAGAATGATCGAGAGGTTGGGTTCATTGCCATATCGATCAAGTAATGGTTTTAGGGCATCCACATATTCTGTTTGGCGTGGAATGTCCGCACCTTTGTCGCGTCCATATTGCTCGAATAACCAACGGTTGTGGTTTCGATAGGATCCGGGATGGATCTGCATGATGAGACCATCTTCGAGGCTCATTTTTGCCATTTCGGTCAACATTTGAGCTCGAAAGCGTTCCGCCTCGAGAGGAGAAAATTCACCTGTCAGGACTGTATTAAACAGACGCTCCGACTCGTTGGGCGATAGGTCAGCTGTGCTCGCGGTCGGATTCCCATGGTCTGTTGCGGTTGCACCTCGCGCTTGAAAATATTGTCTACGATCCTGTAGCGCGGCCAGATACTCAGGGAATGACGCGGTATCTCGTCCAGTGAGTTCGCCGAGGAGCCTAACGTTAGCACTAAAGCCCTCAAATTCAGGGTCAGTCACCGGATCCGGCCTAAAGGTGGTTATCACGCGACCGTTCCAGTCACTGGCAATGATTGTGTTGTGATGTGTCAGTTCGTCTAACGGTGATTCGGTGGTCGCCAGCAGTTCGATGTTGAATTTATCAAACAGATGACGGGGCAGAAATTCTTTCGTGTCCAAAAGTGCCTGAATTCTGTCGAAATACGCGTCTGAAGTATCACCTGAAAGTGGTACATCAAAATCAAAAATCTCAAAGAACACATGGTCAAGCCAGATGCGCGAAGGTGTCGCACGGAATAAGTGGTAATGCGATGCAAACAATCGCCAGACAGCCCTTGGATCTGGCATCGGTTTTCTTGAATCGCTCGGCCCGGAGATCCCCAGTTGATCCAAGGTAATGCCTTGACTGTAGAGCATGCGAAACACGTAGTGGTCCGGCGTGATGAGCAATTCAGCCGGATTACCAAAGGGTTTGTTTTCAGCAAACCAAGCCGGGTCGGTATGTCCATGTGGGCTGATAATGGGTAACGACCTGACAGAATGATAGAGTGCTCGTGCGATATCTCGGGTGCGAGGGTTCTCGGGTAACAGTCGATCCGGATGAAGCATGGCGCCGTTACCCATTTTGATCGAGCCTGCTCAGGGTATGAATGACGCCGCGGAGCTCAGCGAGACCTTTCATTCGACCGGCGAAAGAGTATCCGGGACGAATGTTGGGGTTGTTCTTTTCATCGCCGATTGCATGGCCGTGATCCGGACGCATGGGTATCTCTGAAAACGGTTGGTTCAAACTTCGGCGTGATGACTCCTGTTTAAGTAGCGCCCTGACAATACCTATAATATCGTTATCTCCATCGAGGTGCTCCGATTCATAAAATGAACCGTCTTGTTCGCGCTGTATGTTTCGCAAGTGTACGAACTGAATATTTGAGCCAAATTCTTCAACCATTTTTACCAGATCATTGTCCGAGCGCGCGCCGTAAGAACCAGCACACATGGTTAAGCCGTTGCTTGGGCTCGGCACAGACTGAACAATTGATCGCGCATCATCGGCAGTGGAGACAACACGGGGTAACCCAAACAATGAGAACGGTGGGTCATCGGGATGAATCGCCATGACCACGCCGGCAGCCTCTGCTGTTGGTACAATATCGTTGAGGAAGGCCAACAGGTTAGCTCGTAACCCAGCATTGCCGATATCCCTGAATGCCTCAATCGCCTGACTGATGCTTTCTCTGGTGTAGGAACCTTCACCGCCGGGTAGCCCAGCGATGATGTTCGATTCGAGCTCCACTTTATCCTGCTCGCTCATACCTGAGAACCGGCGCTGGGCGTGCCGTAGCTGCAGATGATCGTAATCCGCGGCTGCGTTTGGTCTTTGCAATATATAAACGTCGTAGGCGACAAAGTCAGCCATCTCGAAACGGAGTGCGCTTGAGGCATTCTCAAGTTCAAAATTAAGGTTTGTTCGCGTCCAGTCCACGACCGGCATGAAGTTGTAACATACCCGCGTGATGCCGAATTTACCGAGATTCACCAGTGTCTGGCAGTAGTTTTCGATGAGTCGCTGGCAGTCGCCTTGCCTAAGTTTTATGTCCTGATGGAGGGGTACGCTCTCGACCACTGACCACTCAAGTCCGTTATCATTTATCAGTTTCTTTCGAGCGGCGATATCCGCCTCGGGCCAGGTTTCACCCGTCGCGATATGATCAAGGGCTGTGACAATGCCGGTGGCACCAGCCTGACGAATCTGTTCCAGCGTGACCGTGTCAGTTGGGCCAAACCATCGCCACGTTTCTTGCATGCGGTTACTCCATATTTAGTTTATGCATGGTAAATTGGAAGGATTAATTCACCAAGAAGTTTATCGTGACAATGATCAATCGTTTATGAGTATGCGTAGAGATGCCAGCGATGCCACGGAAGGAGGGCACGCGCCGGTTGTCGCGCCTGGCGAGTTCAAATTCTCCGTTGCCTTTTTGGATCATGGCCATATATATGGCCAAACTAAAGGGTTGCTTGAGGCTGGTGCAACCCTTTGTTCGGTTTATGACCCCGACCCGTCCAAACTTGACGCATTTTGTAGAAAGTATCCGCAGGCGACCGCCGCTCGTAGCTTTGACGAGATGCTTAGTGATCAATCCCTACATTTGGTTGCCTCAGCCGCGATACCCGATGCGCGCGCTCGCATTGGTGCGCAGGTTATTGAGTCAGGAAAAGACTATTTTACGGACAAGGCGCCTTTTACGACCCTTGATCAATTGCAACAGATTAGGACGTTGACGCGTGCAACGGGCAAGAAGTATTTGGTCTATTATGCCGAGCGAGTACATAACGAAGCCGCCTGGCATGCGGGCGAGCTAATTAATGCAGGCGCGGTAGGTAAGGTGATTCAGGTTTTAAACCTTGCCCCGCACCGATTGTCGCCTAAATATCGGCCGGATTGGTTTTTTCAGAAACAACGTTACGGTGGCATTATCACCGATATTGGCAGTCATCAGATCGAACAGTTTCTTACCTATGCTAGTGCGAAGGACGCCGTCGTTAATTTCGCCCTGGCGAAAAACGTCAGTCATGCGACATATCCGGAACTCGAAGATTTCGGTGAGTTCTCTCTGACCGGTGATAACGGGGCTTCTTTCTACAGCCGGGTTGACTGGTTTACCCCTGACGGCATGCCTGTGTGGGGTGATGGTAGAACATTTATCGTCGGTACCAACGGCTCCATGGAGGTCCGCAAGTATATTGATCCCCAGCGGAGTAACCCCGCGTCACTCATTCACTTGACGACGCAAGAGGAAACTCGGGAGATAAATTGTCTCGGCGTGATTGGTTACCCTTTTTTCGGGCAGTTGATTTTGGACGTGCTCGATCGAACGGAGAATAGTATGGGGCAGGAACACATCTTTAAGGCAGCGGAGTTGAGTTTGCTAGCGCAGCAAATGGCCGACGATCATGGGTAATAACTTTGAATTGTATCTGCGCTCGAGATCACATGCGCGAAAGTGAAGCGATCCTAGGGTTAGGTGACTCCCAATAATCAGTTCAAGTTATGAGACGCGATACCGTTTTAACAGATGGTCAAAAATAAAAGGGCCAAACGGTAATATTGCCGCAAGGACGCCGCACGGTACCGCCCAAATGGGTAATTTAACTTTGCCGGCAGTACCCAAGAGCACAACAAGATAAAGCATGAACAAAATGCCATGTCCCATGCCGACCCACGAAACAGCTGTTGGCATGTCCATCATGTATTTTAGGGGCATTGCGATGCCAAGCAGCAGCAGGAAAGATATCCCCTCTACATAACCTACAAGGGTCAATAGTTTGAGTTGCTTTACCGAACTGGCTGTACCTGAATCGAAATCAGAGGTTGTCATCGAGTATCTGCTCTTTGTTGATCTGACAGTGAGCAAACTAGCGCACACTTTCGAATATGGCGGCGAGACCCTGTCCCCCGCCAATACACATGGTCTCTAATCCGTATTTAGCGCCGCGGCGTTGCATTTCATACATCAGATTGGCCAATATGCGTCCTCCGGTGGCGCCGATAGGGTGACCAAGAGAGATACCTGAACCGTTGACGTTAAGTTTATCGGGATCATTCCAGTCCCAGCCTTTCAACACGGCTAAGACTTGAGGCGCAAACGCTTCATTGAGTTCAACGAGATCAATATCGTGCCAGTCTAGCCCGGTTCTTGCGAACAGCCGTTCGACTGCCGGCACAGGACCGATGCCCATCCGCGATGGCTCGCAACCGGCTGCTGCCCATCCGGTTAAAAATCCCATGGGTTCAAGACCGAGGGTCTCAAGCTTATCTTCAGCAACAACCAGACACGCCGCGGCTGCATCATTTTGTTGGCTCGCGTTGCCGGCTGTAACTACGCCACCTTCAATAGGGCGGAGCGCTGCCATACTTTCCACGCTGACGTCGCTTCGTACGCCCTCGTCCTTCTCGAAAATAATAGCGTCCCCCCTGCGTTGAGGAACAGAAACCGGCACCAGTTCCGCATCGAATTTACCTTCTGCCCAGGCAGCAGTGGCGCGCTGGTGACTTCTCACTGCGTATTCGTCACAAGCTTCACGCGATATGTTGTAATCGTTAGCCAAGTTTTCAGCTGTTTCGATCATGCCGCTGATGACACCGAAGCGTTCCACCGGTTGCGACATTACTCGTCCTCGGGCAAGGCGATCGTGGAATGTGCTTGACCCCATGCGTGCGCCAGACCGCATATCTGTGCTGTAGTATTCGACATTGCTCATGCTCTCTGCACCCCCTGCGATGACCATATCGGCCACACCGGTTTGAACCATCATTGCAGCGTCAATCACTGCCTGAAGCCCACTGCCGCAGCGTCGGTCTACATGGAGACCGGGAACAGTGACAGGCAAACCTGCCGCGAGCGCTGCCCAGCGGCCAATGCAAGGTGCCTCCCCGCTGGCATAACCCTGAGCAAAAACGACGTCGTCGACACGCTCAGGGTCGCAGTTGGTGCGTTCCATCAGGGCTTTGATGGCTATTGCGCCGAGTTCGCCGGCGGGTAGTGAACTGAGGCTGCCCATAAATTTACCTACCGGTGTTCTAACCGGCGATACAATAGCTGCTCTGCGCATGTTTTATCCTGATCAAATTAAGTCAAGCCGACATTATCAATGACAGCGGAAAGGGAAGCCAGCGAGTTGTGCCTGCAGAGACAGGGGTCAGGTCTTTTGCACAAATGTTCTGCGGTTTTTCTTCGATAGTATCGAATGAGTAATTAAAAAGTGTTCGAGCAGAGAGGTTCAGATGCGCAAGAAACATTGGCGGGTTGAACATAGTGATAAACCGAACTCAGTTCACAACAACTCAACGGTAACCGCGTCAGCGCAGTTGTTTGCGATCTCTCTTGCCTTGGCGATGCTCTCTGCTGTTGCAAGCGCGACGCCCATGCGCCGTCGACCCGCCACCTCCGGTTTGCCAAACAGTCTCAGGTAAGTATTGGGTTCAGCAATAGCCTGTTCAAGGTTGCCGAATTGAATGTTATTGCTGTCGCCTGAAGCCAGTATGACGCTCGATGCTGCGGGTCCTCGCTGAATGATTTGCGGTATCGGCAAGTCCAGAATAGCCCGGGCATGCAGTGCAAACTCCGACAGGTCTTGAGAGGCAAGTGTGACCAGTCCAGTGTCGTGGGGGCGTGGTGAAACTTCGCTGAAAATCACGTCATTTCCCTTGATAAACAGCTCGACACCAAACAGGCCTTTTCCGCCGAGCGCAGAAGTGACCTGCTCGGCCATTTCCTGTGAAGCTTTCAAGGCGGCTTCGCTCATCGGTTGAGGTTGCCAGGATTCCTGATAATCTCCGCCTTCCTGGCGATGGCCGATCGGTGCACAGAAACTTGTGCCGTCGCGGTGTCTGATGGTCAATAATGTGATCTCAAAATCAAAATCTACAAATCCCTCGACGATCACTTTTCCCTTGCCGGCACGACCACCTTCTTGGGCATATTCCCATGCGGCGTCGATCTCGCTCTCATCACGTACGAGCGATTGGCCTTTACCGGAAGAGCTCATGATGGGCTTGATCACACAGGGTAAACCAACGTTGTGAATCGCCTCAAGATAGGCCTGTTTTGTTTGAGCAAATTCATATGCGCTGGTTTTTAGACCTAACGTCTCGGCTGCAAGTCGACGAATACCTTCCCGGTTCATGGTTAGTTGCGTTGCCTTGGCAGTTGGAATAACGGTAAAACCTTCGGTTTCCAACTCCGCTAATGTGTCCGTAGCAATCGCCTCAATCTCAGGCACAATTAGGTCAGGTTGTTCTGCTTCGATCACATTGCGCAATGCCTCACCGTCCAACATGTTGACCACGTGAGAACGATGCGCGACCTGCATCGCGGGCGCATGGGCATAACGATCTACGGCGATAACCTCAACACCGAGGCGTTGAAGCTCAATGGCTACTTCCTTGCCAAGTTCACCTGCGCCGCAGAGCAGAACTTTACGTGCGCTTTGAGAGAGTGGAGTGCCGATTTTGGTCGAAGTCATAGTGCTGCTCTTATTGTCGATTGATATTGATTGTGACACTGACTGGCGTATCACTTAAGCCGTAGTAGCTGAGAATAAAAGCGTTACTTTGATAAGCCGGTCCGCGCGGAGAATTCTCATGCAATTGTCGAATAATGCCAATGTTACCAAGTGACAGTAATTGCCCTGGTTGAAGTAATTTACCTGATTTATGCACGTGATCCCGAAGCCAGCGTACGACATCAAGTGGTTTGTACCAATTTGCCATGGTTCCTGTATCTATTTCGACCCCGTTTTCATCATGCACAGCAAAGCTGAACGTATTGATGTTTTCCATCATTGCAGGGCTTGCTTCAATTATTAAAGGCTCGCCAACAAAAGACATTCTGCTGCCCATGTTTGCGACGATCGTGCCGTTAATACTTCGGGTGCCTATTTCGTAGTAAGGATCGGGAATCTCGGCAAAAGGGATGATGGCGTCCAATCCGGCGAGAAGTTCCATGTCGCTCTGTGCTTGATTAATGTCAGCGCTACCGACTCGGAAGGCGAAGTCGGCTTCTAGAAAACCGCGCCGGGTCTGATTTAAAGTGATCGCGGTGCCGCTGGGTAACATCATGCCGTCTAGTATCAGCCCACGAATGCCTTCGGGCGGGAAGGTAGCAAAACCAGGGCCGGGATCGTGTCCACCGGTTTTATAACCGATCACAGACCCCATCGTCGGCCGCATGTATTCTGCGAACTTGTCCTGCCAGACGTAGGCTTGTGCGAGAGGCATGGTATGTTCAAATCCCTGCATCGGTTGATGTGTGAGAAACTGATCAGCGATATCTTGGACTTCCTGATAAATGTCATCGCTAGTGAGTAGCGATTGACTAGTAGCGTTAGATTGCTCCTTCGCGCAACCGGCGAGAAGTATCAGCGCGCTTACTAACGTCATTAATCTCATGATACCTCCTCAATTTATCGCACTTTTCTTGTATAGCTCACTTATCTGATGGCGCAGGCGATTGCTGTTGAAAACGTTTCTGGAACTCGGCTGTAGAATTTGAGTTGGGATAGTGTTCATCGGGGACTGGTACCTGTAGAAATTCACACAACGGTGCCCATCCTTGGCTCGCTTCAAACACTAGCAGTCGATCTTTGGGAATGGTGTCGATGACACGTTGATTGTGCTTGTTGAAAACAGAAATCGCATGCTGTCTGTCTGATACATCGCCGCCAAAAGTGTTTTCTAAAATCAGTCTTGTCGCCATTAACGCATGGGGATCGGTTGTTTCTTTGGTTTCACCTAGCCATCCTCGAAATATTGTTGCAGTGACACTGTCGTACCATTTGTCAGGGTCGCGTAGAGATAGAATGATTTTTGATTCTGGGTATTGCTCGGCGAGTTGCTCCCAAAAGTTACAGACGGGCCAGTCGACCGCACTGTTGTAACCCTCGAACACGGCTTCCCAATTAACTGGCTTGCCATCTGCAGCGTCTTGCCAAAGTGCAATGTGATCAGGTTTACCAAACACCTCCATCATATGGTGACAAGGACCGAAGCCCAGCATTTCTAGTGCAGATTTCATTGATAGAGTTCCGGTACGCCCAAATCCAGCGCCCACTACTTTTAGTGTCATTGCATTATCCTTTTCCGTTCACTCGTCTGATAAGACACTATAGAGCATTCGTTGCGCTGTTTCAGTTTTCCGCAGCATGCGGGGAATTCTCAGTAAGATCTTATGCTTAAACCACACGCAGTACGATTTTGCCGAAATGTGCATTTCTCTCCATCATCGCAAGTGCATCTGCTGCGTCGGCGAGCGAGAAAACCTCGTGAATCGGTAGCTGCAAATTTTGATCAGTAAAAGGTGATAGGAGCGATTGGGTCACTTTTTCGACAATGGATGATACTTCCTCGCCTGTTCTCGTTCTAAAAGTCACCCCCAGATATTGAATGCGCCGCAACGCATGCAAATCGTAGTTGAAGTCGCCATGCATACCACCCAGACGTCCGACGTTGATGATGCGTCCGCCGATTTTTGTCGCCTTCATGTTTGCGTTACCTACTGGACCTGACACGTGATCAATAGTTAGGTCAACGCCACGGCCGTCTGTTGCGTCGATTACTTGCGCTACCCAATGTTCATCGTTGCTGTTAACGACAATGTCCGCGCCATATTTCGCCAGTTGTTTTCGACGAGCCTCATTGGTTGATGTGCCGATGACGAGACCCGCGCCAAAAGCTTTTGCAATTTGCATTGCCATTAAGCCAACGCCTGAACTGGCACCCTGAACCAGAACGCTTTGACCAGGTATCAGCTGGCCATTTGTAACGATGGCATCATGTTCCGTTTGTAACGCAATGGGCAGCGTCGTTGCTTGCTCATAGCTCAATTCAGTGGGAGCAGAGAAGATTCTGTCGCAGTGGCCGATGGCGTACTCAGCGAACGCATTGCCACCCGCCGCCATTACACGGTCTCCAACCTGCCAGTTTTTTACTGCTTCGCCGATCTGCGCAATCTCACCAGCCCATTCAAGTCCCAACGGTGTGCCCGTGCCGCCAACATTGCCGTGCGATCCGCCCTTGAGCATGCCCAAGTCAGCTCTGTTTAGAGCCGCAGCATGTACCTTCACCAAGACATGATTGGGTCCCGGAGCAGGCACCGGCACGGTAGTTAAAATAGGTCCGGACGCCGTTGCGACAATGGCTTTCATATCTATTGGCTGTGAAAATGGCATGCGAATTCCTTGGGTTTGATTGCTGCTGTCTAACCTGAGCAGTTGAGATTGCGTGGTATCGTGATAGTAAATCGCTCAATATTGCACAGTGTGAACTTCCTCTGATGGTTCAGTGACTTCTCGGTATTACCGGGTCAACTATACGAGATTGATTCATGAAGGGAAAATCGTAATGATATGCGACACGAAAAAAGTGTGATTGTGATGGAAAGCCAACGATGACAGAGAACTATTCAAATGAAGTCAAGGCTGAAGCCTTGAAAATTGCAAAAGGCACCCAGCGACCGGGACAGACGAAAGAGCAGACCCGGCTAATTGCGCAGGGTATCGAAAAGGGTATCGCTGAGTACAGAAAAAACGAAAAGTCAAAAGCCAGGGAACGTGACAAAGCGCGTAAAAAGCAGGCCCGGGCAAAGCGAGTTGAAGATGCCGCGCAACAAACTGTTGCATCCGATGATCAAAAGACAAATGTTCTCCCATGGGTGTTGCTACTTGTGAGCTGGATTGGCTTCGGACTTTTTGTGTTCGTGCTGTAATGCTGATGTTTCGAAGACGAGTTGCAAGAAAGCAACTGTGAGTCTGTTAGGGGATAACAATGTTGAGCCGGTATCTAATTGAGAGATTCTACGATCAATCCGTTAGGCTTTCGCTGAACTGGCCTAGGGTTTTGTGCCTTGTTGGTCTTTTTGCGGTGGCGCCAAACAGCTTGAGTGATCAAGCTTTATTGCAGGGTCTGAAAGGCAAGGTCGTTTATCTTGGTAACGAAGCGTTGCTAATTCAGTCGGGTAAAGCGAAGTTACTGTTTGATCCGTTCTTCCATCATGACTACGGGCATTATCAATTGGTGCCAGATCAGATGCGTAAAGATATTTTCGAGGGCAGGGCGCCGTTTAATAACATCGATGCTGTTTTTGTAAGTCATGCGCATGGTGACCATTTTTCTGCTGCTGACATGATGATGTATCTGCAACGTTGGCCAAATGTTCATGTTTATGCGCCGGCACAAGCGGTGCGCTCTCTGAGAACGCAGGCTGGGTATGAATCTATCGCTGCAAGAGTCACCGGCATTGCGCTCGAACTTGGTGATCCTGTATGGCGACTCAATCAGGGTAAGCTAGAGATCGATGCCGTAAGAATCCCTCACTCGGGCTGGCCGGCACGTGCCAACGTAGAGAATATTGTTTTCAGGGTTAAGCTCGATAAAGAAGTGCGGGTAACGCACCTTGGTGATGCTGATGCAAATGTTGATCATTACCTGAGGTACAGAGATCATTGGCACGAGGAACCTACCGACGTGGCTTTTCCGCCTTATTGGTTCAAAGAGAATCCCACCGGTCACAAAATTCTTCATGAGTATATGAATGCCAAGCGTGCCATTGGTATTCACGTGCCACGAAAAGTACCGCCGCAATTGAAAAGCAGCGGTGAGGAGTTTTTCTCTCGCCCCGGTGAAGAGGCAGAAATTTAGTCGGGTGCCGCTGCCAGATCTTCCCGCAGTGTTTTCGCGGCACGGAAGAAGTGACACGCAGACCAGAACATCATCGGTGGGATAATATAAAGCATTGCATAGCGCAGCGAATCATCCCCCAGCGAGGCCGCAAACGAGTCGCTTAAAATACCTACCGCCCAAGGACCGATACCGAGGCCGATCATGTTGAGAATCAGGAATAATATCGCCGAGGCGGTTGCCCGCATTCTAAGACCCACAAGACCATGTGTTGTGGCGATAGTATTGCCAAGATAAACATTGAACATGACACCTGGCACGACGGCGCACATCAGCGCAATGTATGCATTCTCTGTCGTGTATACCCCGATCATAAAGGGTACGCTGACAAAACCAGCGATTGCCGGTATCCACGCATACCAGCGTTTGTCTTTTCTTCCTAAGCGATCAGCGATTAGCCCACCACCAAGTACCCCGATAGCGCCACCGAGCCCAATAATTAATGCAAGCCAAGTCCCCAGTTCGCCGGTGGTCATATTGTGGGTGCGGATAAAGAAAGATGCGGTCCAGTTACTCGTGCTGTAGGAGGCAAATGCGTTGAGTGCTGCCCCTAGTGCCAGGTGGCGGAACGAAATACTGTGCCACAGTACTAGCAACACTTCCTTGAAGGGCACAGCATCTTGCGTCACTTGTTTATTTTCAGAAAGGCCTCTAATCGGTTCCGCAAGCGTAAAGCGAACGATGATTGCAATGACTATTCCCGGCGCGCCGACAACAAAAAATGCGGTTCGCCAGCCAAAAAACTCATTCAGCCAGCCGCCAAGTAGAAAACCGAATAGAATGCCGAGGTTGACCCCGGTGGAATAAAACGAAATTGCACTGGCGCGCGACTCAACCGGGAATATGTCTGAGATGATCGAATGAGAGGGTGGGCTGCCACCCGCTTCACCAACCCCAACGCCGATTCGCGCAATCAATAATTGGGCATAATTCTGTACTAGCCCGCTCAGGGCGGTCATTAAGCTCCATAGCCCTACCGAAAAAGCGATGATGTTTCGTCGATTGGAGCGGTCAGCAAGTCTCGCGATAGGTATGCCGGCTGTGACATAAAATACAGCGAACGCGAAGCCGGTTAATAAGCCCAGTTGACTATCGGATAGCAACAGTTCCTCTTTTATCGATTCCTGCAGGATAGACAATAGCTGTCTGTCGATGAAGTTGAAGCTATAAACGATGGTGAGTAATCCGAGCGCGTAATATTTTGTGCCGGCGGATGAGTAATTATTCTTAGTGTTTGAATCGGTGTGCTCGGATGCTTGATGATCCGATAGAGCGTCAGGATTTTTCGGTTCTGTCATTAAATTCGTCTTATGCAGGTTGTATTTTGATTGTTATTTTTCATGCTTTCTATACAAAACATGCCGTCTAGTTGTTCAGTGGTATTGAAAGATGACACCGTATCACAACCGTGGCTTTTTTATTGCCTTGATCAATATAAGTCTGGAAAATACACGATCTCAAAGAACAAGGCCGAAACCTATGTACAAAATTTTTAAATTGATTGGCTTGACCGTTTTGTTGCCAGCGCTGTTGGCCTCATGTGGAGGCGGGAATAGCGCCATGGATGCGACGGATGAGTCTGATGAACAAACGGCAAGCCAGCCAAGCCAAGTAAGGGATGGTATCGACCGCAGCAATCCAGATTGGAAGCAAAATCTGGAACTGCCAGCACCGTTCTCTTTTGAGACTGATAAAACCTACTATTGGGATCTTGAGACAAACAAGGGCACCATGTCATTTAGGTTGTACCACGAAAGCGCACCGATGCATGCTTCGAGCACAAAGTTTCTGACAGACGTAGGATTCTACGATGATGTGGTTTTTCATCGGATCATCCCAGGATTTATGGCGCAGGGAGGAGACCCCACAGGCACAGGGCGGGGAGGACCCGGTTATCGATATGCTGGGGAATTTGACGGGACCACCAGTCACGACAAACCCGGGTTGTTAAGTATGGCAAATGCAGGACCAGGCACCGATGGCAGCCAATTTTTTATCACATTTGTGCCAACGCAATACCTTGATGGTAAACACACAATCTTCGGTGAAATTGTTGCAGGTAAAGAGACGCTCGACATGCTTGAAGCGGTGGGTAGTCGCTCGGGTCAAACCAGTGAACAGGTGAAGATCGAGAAAGCGACTATTCGGGTTGAATGAAACTACCGCGCCACCGCTAAGAGTGTCGCTGTAAAAACTCGATAACATGATGGGCGGTGTTATCGGGTTCAGACTTCCAGTTCTCAATCAACGAAGCATTCGGTGCTATTTCGGCGATTTCCCGCGACGTTTGCATGGGGTGATAGGCGTCATTTCCCATGAGGACAAGCATTGGCAACTGACACGCCGCCACAAATTCTCGACCGACATTAAAATCGAAATCCCCGTCGTACATGTTACCTCTGAACGTTGCCCAGTCGGCATCGGTCACGTCGGGCATGTCTTGCTTCAAACCTTCTTTCCAGCTGTCAAACATATCGTACATTAGCTGGCGATTGGTGCCGTCGAAGCCGATAGATTGTTGCAGCACGGCCGCTGTAATTCTTTCAGGTGCTGCTTGCATAAGGCCGAACGCATAGGGCCCACCGATACAGCCACCTAGTACATGTGCTTTTTCAACACCGAGGTGATCGAGTAATGCAAGTTGGTCCTCAGTATAACTGTGCCAACCATCATTGCCCGACACAGGCCCCTTTGATTGGCCGGCGTTGCGTTGGTCCATCGCGATGACGCGAAAATGGGGAGATAATGTTGTGATAGGGTTCCATTCTGACCCTTGCCAGAAGCTCACAGCTGACCGCATGCCACCCGGAGCAATGAGTAATATCGGGTATCCCTCACCATGGACCTCGTAGTAGAGGCTGATATTGTCGCGAACAAAAAATGCCATAGCCTTAGTCCTTTATCGCAATTATGTTTCAGTATGTTTTTGGTCGAGCTCGGCCAAAATCACAATACGCTTGGTTTCGCTGCAGCGAATTTGATCGATCAGCTTCCAGCAACGATGCCCGCGTCATGATAGCGACCAATCTCGCTGCTGCCGAGGCCAAGAATATCCGCAAGAATTTCATCAGTGTGCTGACCCAATCGTGGCGCTGGACGTACCGGGTGTCTTTCAGCCGCTGTAAACCCAAGAGGGTTTTGAGGCACCAGATAGGTGCCGATACCGGGTTGTTCAACTGATTCGAATAGCGGGTTGTCTACGGTGCAGTCCGGGTCTGAGTTAACCATGTCTGTCACTGACTGATACTTGCCCCAGCAGACGCCGGCTGTTTCAAGTTCTTCAACCAGCGGACCAAAGTCTCTTTCAGCAAACCATGGTTCAAGTTGATCGCAAATGGCCTCGCGACCTTCATAACGATCACCTTCCCGATTGAAATCCAAGCCTAACTTGTTACCCAGCTCTGCAATCGCGTCTGTCTGTCCAGTCACTTTCAGGATCGATTGCCATTGATTTGCGCTAACGCCAACGATCATCACACGCTGTCCATCGCGGCTTTTAAAGTCTCTCCCAAACGTGCCGTAGATATGATTGCCAATCGCTTCTCGCTCACCCTCACCCTGGTTAATCATTGCCTCGCCAATGTATCCAAGATGTCCCATGGTGGCGAACGCGACATCAGCCAGTGCTAGCTTGACGAATTGGCCTTTGCCCGTGCGGCTTCGTTGCCGTTCCGCCGCAAGTAAACCAATCGCAATGTGTTGCCCAGCGATAACATCCCATGCTGGTAGTGGGTTGTTGATCGGCGCAGCCTCAGTGCCGTTGTTAGCGCCAGTCAAAAAGGGCAAGCCTAGTCTGCTGTTAACCGTGTAGTCTAAGGCACTGCCGCCGTGACGGTCGCCGGTCAGGTTGAGATAGATCAAGTCTTCCCGGTGAGCGCGAAGGCTTTCATCGGACAACCAACCTCTAGCAGGGAAGTTAGTTGAAAACAGACCGCAGTCATCGCCAGAAGATGTGATTAGCTGCGTGAGAAGTTCCCGTCCCTCGGGTTTCTTGAAGTCCACAGCAATCGAGCGTTTGCCTTTGTTCAGGCTATGCCAATAGATACTCTCGTTGTTTTCCGTCACTGGCCAGCGACGGTAGTCAATACCTCCGCCGATTGGATCAAAGCGAATCACGTCTGCGCCCAGTTGTGCGAGCGTCATGCCGCCGGAGGGGGCAGCGACAAAAGCACTGCCTTCTACGATGCGTAAACCCGATAGAACGTCCTGCATGGTGCTCTCCTGAGCAGTGTTATAATTTTATTTGGGGTTGTCTTAACCTAAGTTTTCTTCTCGAGCATTGGCGATCAGATCCCGAGCGATTACCTTGAGCGCGAGAGTTTCCTCTGCACCTTCAAATATGGACAAGACACGGGCGTCAACAAAATAGCGGCTTACGTCACTTTCCTCAGCGTATCCCATACCACCGTGGATCTGCATGGCCTCGCGGGTTACCCATTCTGCCGCTCGACAGCTGTACAGTTTTACGAGACTGGCTTCCATTTTCCCGCCGCCTTCATCCATCATTCTAGCGACGGCGTAGCTAAATTGGCGTCCTGCGGTGAGCGCCGATAGCATGCGGCCCAGTTTTACCTGCGTTAGCTGATAGTCGCCTACGGGCGCACCGA
>CBFHOH010000028.1:0-55320 GCA_965657335.1 Candidatus Azotimanducaceae bacterium | reverse complement strand
TCACGTAGTTTTACGCCTAATTTTAAGTCAGTGTCCGTAAAAATAACTAAAGAGTGACTTTAGTTCAGCTGCGTAAATCTCCGTCTTCGATTTGGAATCTAAGTGGACAGGACCAAGTGCCAGGTCCGAATTGAGACAGAGATACAGACGAGTTGAGGAACTACGCATAAAGACTCAACCCTACACACGGTTAACCTAGTGAGACAAAACCTCACTATCTTTTTAATTCTTACTGGCATATTGCGCCTCGGCCTCTAGGGTCAATATGACCGCGACCTTGGTTAATTCTCTTCAGAAGCGTTAAACGTGTCTTGTCAGGTTTTGAGCCTGTTTGCATTTGAATGCATGTGGACCTTACCGCTCGAGCAAACAGCAGCAATCACCCTACTCGTCCGTTCTTCAGAAAATTAAGTGATCGATTTTTGACGGAGCCCTCAATGAGCGAGCGTCTACCTTTACCAAACGAGAATCGAACTATTATTGAGAGAATTAAATAAGCCTCCTAATATGTTCCCGTAAGCATAAAAGTAGGGGTTCCGGCTGCTGTACGTTCCGGAACCAAAGATGAGACTTAAAGCGAAAGAGGACACCTAAACAAGGTGAAATCTAAAAAGGTGGTACCCAAAACGATTATATAAAAGGATAAAACTCATGAACAAAGGCAAAATATTTCTTGCTATAGGCATTCTTTCTTATTGTTTAAACGGTTATTCAGCGTCACAGCTTTCAACTCAAGATGAATCGTACAACGAATATTTTTTCTGTCACTTGAATGACGGTAAAAATCTTGATGATGTGCGCAATCAAGCTAAAGAATACGGCGCATTCGCTAAATCTGCAGGTAGTAAATATTCACAAGCAATGTTGATACCGATGCACGCTGGAGATACCGAAGGTACCGATTATATCTTGTCTGGCCGTTGGCCCAATGCCACGGAAATGAACCGAGAGTGGAAGTCTTTTAGTAATGAGTACAATGGGCCTTCAGTAAGCGCTGCCGGAACCTGTCCTCGCAGCTATCTCTTTAGAGACACAAAGCTAGCTCATCGCCCCATGCCACAAGATCAACGAGACATGAAAATGCCTTTCGAATATCTCAGTTGTAATTATGTTGAAGGTGCCGATCGTGATGATCTACTTGAACTCTATCGCGCCATTGAGACTGCATCATTTGAATTTGGCTTGGATGGCTGGGGCATACATCTACTTGAACCCGACACTGGCTTTGATGAGGACTACACGGCAGATTTTACGCTGTTAAGGCATTGGTATTCATTTGATAAGCGAGCTGAGATAATGGAGAAATGGCCAGCCTGGTTAGGCTTCTTGAGTAAGTCTGGTTTGCCCAAGAAATTCGCAGCAACTTTGAGCTGCAAAAACTCCAAAACATGGCTCAACGAATTGGTAACTACCACCTTGTAGCCCTGCCCAGGTGGGTGAGTTTTACGTCATGCTTATCGACGGGTGGCTTCCTTTGTTCGCCTAGCAGCAGTAAGACGGTTTGGTGGTTGCCACATCAGGACGTCGGTCAGTTTTAGATCGGCGTGCTGGCAGCACCCAGATGGGAATGCCCGCTACCGATTATTGCGGTTCAGTTTTGGATTTATCTAAAATTGCGCCTTGGAAAACTCCTCAACGAGGCACATTGCCTCATCAGTAGAAACACTAACGGTATGGTTAGTGGGGCCACTAGATTCATCGCCAGCTTGCGAATACTTGGGGATATCATGGTCGTTACCAGAACCCAGCAACAATTAATCCCCCGGCAAGCGGTACCGTCGCCACCAAAAATAAAATGAACGAATAGGACAGAACTTTATTCGCCGGCAAACCGGTCATGATCAACAATGGGATGACCACAAAAGGATGAATGATATTGGTCCATTGGTCGCCGTAAGCAATACCCATCACAATCAGTTCTGGCGCAGTGCCCAATGCTTCAGCTGCTGACAGGAATGCAGGTCCTTGCACTGCCCACTGGGCACCACCCGAAGGAATAAACATATTAATGACGCCACCAGAGAAAAAGGCAATTAGCGGCAGCGTTTCTGCTGTGCCAATTCGGGCAAAATAGTCGGCCAACTGTGCAACCAGGCCTGTGCCCAACATCACACCCATAATGCCCGCATAGAGCGGGTACTGCAGCAGCGTTGGCACCACCGCACGGCCAGCCTGCATCAATACCTGAGTGAATTCTGCAGCAGATCGCGTTAACAAAAGGCAAGCTGCAAGAAATGTCCAGTTAACAATATTCAGGTCCAGTTGTATCCCTTTGGAATAGAACCAGTTAGCCACATAGATAATCAACAAAACTCCCATCGAAGACGTTAACCAGCGACTATTTTCCAACCGATACGCGGGCCCTGAGTGGCGCTCTTCTAATGGTGTTTCCTGACTATGCTGCTCTGGGTCCTGCGCTTCGCTCGCGGCGTCAATCTCTTCCAATTCAGCATCTGCTGGGGCCAGCCGACTGGCGACCAAAGCAACAGTCGCCAACGTCACAACGATAGTCACAAGGTTAAAAGGAGAAAGAATTGTCTGTGTGACGGGTAACAGACCTCCCAACTGTTCCTGCATGGGGTTACCCTGTGTTGCTACCAGCAAAGGTGCGGAGCCTGAGTAACCCATGTGCCAGACGACAAAACCACTGAATGCAGCACCGCCCAGCAAAGGATAGTGCACTTTCTGACCTCGATCACGAAAAGACATGGCCACCTGCTTTGCCATTAAGCCGCCAAGGATGGTCCCTAGAGGCCACGCAATCAAACTGACGCACCCAGCAAACAGGGCTACAAACGCATAGGCTCCCCTTGCGGTTCTGGGCAAACCCGCCAGTCGTTCCAAGAAAGCGGGTACCGGTCCTAGATGGGCAAGCGCATATGCAAACAGAATAGTCAGACAGACCTGAGTAATAAAAGGCAAGAGAGAAGCCAGTCCGTTACCCCAGGACATGACCACCTTTTCTGCGTCGGCCGGCGTCAGCCACCAGGTCAATACCAGTGATGCGAGCGTCATGACAATGCCGAACGCAAAAGGTTCTGGCATGTAACGATCAAAAACTCTGATGATACTTCTTGTTAGTCTTTGAATAGTTTTATCCTACTTAATGCTTAGGTACTTTCTAAGCATGCCTTATTCGCGATACTTTTGTCAGCTTGGGTATCAACATTTTCGCACTGTCACTTCTATTTGGCGCAGAGCTATCGCTTACCGAGCAACGCTTTGAAAAAGCACAATACGATTAACGCGATAGCATTGTCGGCAGACACTGCTCTGAACTCTGCTCGTTGAGACTACTTGTGCTTGTCGCGAGGAATAAAAGGCGTTAACCATCTTGTGTACCCAGCATCGAAGCTGAAGATTTTTGCTGATGCATGTCTGGACAAGCGACGCGATATTACTTACTGCTTGAATTCAACGCAGTGTTGGAACAGAGTCTATCTCTGTACTCAGCAATCGTCGCTTTGATATCTAGCAAACTAGATGAAAACAGCGCGAAAATAGCTTTCTACTTTTGTACAACGGTATTGTCAGGGTTAGCCATGAAAAACGTAGTCGTTGTTGGAGCAGGTCCCGCAGGCGCGAGCATTGCCTATTTGCTAGCCAGTCGTGGCATTGCGGTAACACTGGTGGAACGGAGGCGAGATTTTGCCAGAGAATTTCGTGGTGAGATCCTAATGCCTAGTGGCATCGAGGCACTCCAACAGATGGGCCTTGGTGAGGCCTTGGCACAAACAGATAGCCACGTTGCGCCTGACTTCGCGTTATATATGAATGGCAAGCTGATTTTTACAGAAAATCTTAACCCTGAGATTTTTAGAGGACACCCCCCCCTTGCGATATCTCAACCAGCGCTACTTGAAGCTATCGTGGCAGAAGCCGAAAAATTACCCAAATTTACATTTGAGCGTGGCGTGTCAGTAAAAGAATTGATCGAGAATAATGGCGCGGTTACGGGCGTTACGATTCGAGATAATGGCCGTGATAAGGGCCTGCCTGCGGATTTGGTTATCGGATCAGATGGAAGAAACTCTGTCGTCCGAAAACACCTCAATCATCGTGTGACCGCTAAAAGTCCACCGATGGACATTGTATGGTGCAAACTGCCTTGCCCTGACGATTGGCCAGGCTTAAAAGCTTTTGTTGGGCGTGGACATTTGCTCGTCGCATATCATACCTGGGATCACAGTTTACAATTGGGCTGGGTCATTCTAAAAGGGACTTTTGGTGAGCTTCGCAACAAAGGCATCGAAGCGTGGATAGAAGAAATGGCGCGCCATGTCTCACCAAGTTTAGCCGCTCATTTACGGGCGCACAGCGATGCTGCCGAAAAGCCTTTTCTCCTTGATACGGTGTCGGACTGCGTTGATAGTTGGAGTAATCCCGGCGTCTTATTGATTGGGGATGCAGCGCACACGATGTCGCCGGTCGGTGGACAGGGTGTCAATATTGCACTGCGCGATGCGGTTGTTGCGGCTAATCATCTAGTGCCGTTGTTAAACAACGACGCTACGTCAGTTGCTGAGCTTACTGCCGCACTTCTAAACATAGAGAAAGAACGCAGAATTGAAGTCGATCACATCCAAAGCCTGCAAGCGAAGCCACCAAAAATTGTACTCAGTCACGCGTGGTGGGGCGAACCCGTTCGCCGTCTCGCAGGATTTGCGCTTGGCACGCCGCAGATCAGACAAAAGGCCGCGCAAGGAATGTCAGCTTTTCCATTTGGCGTGCAGACGGTCGAACTCGACGTTTAAACTGTAAGTTAAACGACGTTAAAAGCCCTATCGCCACTTCGCGCCGAACATGAAATCACATTAAATGCCAAATACTATTGAATGGACCCTGGACGAAAATCATCCAATAAAACTTAGTAGGATTAAAGTCCAAAAATATCTTCAGCGAAGCTCCTTGCGCGCAAGCATATTGGACTTGCCCTTGCCTCGGTGAATTTTTCTTTTGAAACACAAACTATCGCCGTGTAGCGCAATGTTTACAGGGTCTTAGTGTTTCCTGACTTTATTTATGCGTTGGTTTTGGCGCAATCAACCCCGTACGAATTCGTTAGCAAAATAAAGCTAAAAGGCCCGCGTTAAATTGTTCGCAAAATTTGTTTGCAAATTCCGCTGGAATGCTTGACTATGATCCTAGTGTGATGTAGCTCGACCCAACAATAATAATAGTTCTAATGCAGACATTTGCTGCAAAAACGAACAATAGAGGGGTAATCTGATGTCTTCATTCCGTCTTGGTGTATTTGTACTCACCTGCGTACTCGTAACAAATCTGGCTTATGCCGAAGAACGTCGTCTCGAAGAGATAGTCGTCACGGCAGAAAAACGCGAATCAACCGTCTCTGACACTTCAATTTCTATCACAGCCTTTGCTGAGGATATGATCGAGGACTTTGGTATACAGGGTGCTGACGAGTTGGTTAACTTCATCCCGGCAACGACTCGCGACTCCTACGATATTAGGATCCGAGGTGTAGGTCGTAATTTCCGAGCGCTCGGCGGTGATCCGGGTGTCGCGACTTACTACAATGGTATTTACTCCGAAGATTTCGGCATTGCTGCCTCAGAAAGCGGGCTTTATGATGTCGCGCGTATTGAAGCGTTAAGAGGTCCGCAGGGAACACTTTACGGACGTAACTCAATTGGCGGCGCGTTGAACTACATTACTAACCAGCCTACAGAGGAATTTGAAGGCGAGATTCGTTCGCAAATTGGCGCCTTAAACGCACGTGAATTTTACGGCATCCTTTCAGGGCCACTGATTACGGATAAGCTCGGGTATCGTCTCGTTGGTGTTTCCAGACAACGTGATGGAAGCCAGGACGGTATTGGTGGCTCAGAAGACATTAATACGATAGACGATCAGAATATTGCCCTGTCTCTGAAGTGGGACATTGCTGAAGATTGGGAAATGAACGTTCGCTGGAATGACCGTTCTTCCGACAGGATTATCGGTCAGAACTCTATCGTAAATGAGGGACCTGGTGGCGCCCGCGGCGTGCGGAACACGACTAACTATGCACGTGGACTAACGACGTCTTATGGCGGCGTTCCAATATCTGCCGCAACGCCCGGCGCACAAACTTATATTCATCCGGTATCTGGAAATACGATCTTCGGTGCTCCTGTCCGTCCCGGTATTGACAGGAGTGTCTCAGGCATCCCTAACGCCGCTTTTGGTATTCAAAACGCTTTGCCGCTGGACAGCGATATCAAAGACCTTAAAGGGGACGTTGCGACAAACAACGCAAACAATGAGAAGTTCGAACAAAACGGCGTCCAGTTTAGCCTTGCTTGGGACATTAGCGAAACCACTCAATTGAAGTATCTCGGCGGTTGGAGCAAATTTGATTACACTTTCGACATTGATTTAGATGCGACCAACGGAAGTTTCTCGCAACCTCGTCAGACTGTATTGGAAGCAGTAGAGACCAGCTCACATGAGCTACAACTATTATGGGAAATCGGCGACAAATTGCAGATGACCAGTGGTCTCTATCTGTTTAACTCAGATCGTCTGCAAAATTACGCATTCCGCGATAACGAAAGATTTGTTGATCCGTTCAACTATGGGAATTTGGCTGGTTTTTCACTGATCGGTTCTCCCACGCATACCCGGCGGGGCGATGTAGCCGTAGGTACTTCAGGTTTTGGTCCTTGGCAGGGTGACCCGACCGGGCATTTCTACGAGTACTGGAACACCGTTGAAACAGAGGCTGTCGCTGTTTATACGCAGGGCACCTATTCGTTCAACGAGGAATGGGCTTTAACCATTGGTTTGCGATGGGCTGAGGATGAAAAGACAGCTTTTGAAGATCGTACCGGCTACTTCGAGGCAGGTTTTCTTGATGGCGCGCTGGACAACACTTGTGATGCAACCTTCGGGGCCGACTGCACACTTTTTGGCATAACCCCACTGGCATTCGCTAACATACTTACTGGTGCTGCAGCGCCAACCTTCGGTGCGGACGTTATCGCACCAACATGCGCTTTAGGGACCCCTAATTCCGCATGCGCGACCCCGTTACTACTACAAGGTGTACCCTTCTCGTTTGCCGACAGAGCGCAAGGCTCGGAAACTTGGGGTGACACATCCTTTCGTATAAATCTGGACTGGTCTCCAAGCCAAGACACGTTGATTTACGCCTCGGTGACCAGTGGCTACCGGGCTGGTGGCTATTCATTGGGCATCGGAGATTCAAGAGGACCCGGAGAATTTGGCGGCATCGAGCCTTCGACCTACGATCAAGAAGAGTTAATCGCTTGGGAGCTGGGCTACAAAGGCACCCTGCTTGACGGCCAAATGCAATTCAATGCATCTACATATTTATACACTTATGATAACTACCAAGATCGCATCGAAATTTTCGATAGCAACACAAGTACTTCGACTGATGAAGTAAAGAATGCCGAGGAAGCTCAGAATATGGGCATCGAGTTCGACTTCGTGTGGCTCGCAACTGATAACTTAACGCTGGGCGGTAATGGCAGTTACACAAATACAGAGTACAAATCTGACTTTATCGTGCTGGAAGATGACAACCCTCTGTTCCCATTTGAACTGTTTACTCCCGATCCAACAGGTACAGATCCAAACGGCAATGCATTCCTAGTACAAAACCTCAAGGGTAACGACCTCAAGCGAATACCAACGTGGAAGGCCACCGCTTGGGGCGCCTATGACTGGGTGTTAGCAACAGGTACTCTGTCTGCTGGCGCAACGTATGCGTTTACTGGAGATTATTGGAGCAGCGGTATTCTGCGTGAACTGGACAAGGTGCCATCACGTAGTCGGCTTGACCTTTCTTTGACGTGGCGATCAAACACAGAAAAATGGCTGGTTCGCGGCTTCATCGACAACGTCACAGACAAGACCTACGCGCGAGGTTTTAGCACCGGCACAAGCAATGGCAATTACTCACTAGGCGCTGAGAATTTGTACCCACGTTATTATGGTATTGACGTTACATACAAGTTTGGTGGAATCTAAAGCCGGCGTAAATAAGCCCAGCACGTCCTCTCTGGCGGACAATGGCACATTACTTTTGTAATTGTTGTTGTCCGTCGGCTAATCGGCAGCTTCTATTAGCCGCACTGTCAGAATGCGCTGACCGGAGTTAATCACCATCGTCTGTCGAAACGCACCTCAATTAAAAGGCCAAGACCCTCCCTGTCCGGCTCTTTAATTTTCTGCGTGATCAGTCCACTTATTCGAAAGCCATCACACCAGTACTAAACCAGCACATGTCCATGCTCGAATGTAAGACAAAACGACAGACTTCTGTTCGCAAACAAAACATTAAAGTACGACTGAAATTCAAGGCAAATGTACTTTTTGTTTTCAGTGCTCGATTGGTTATTCTGTCCCTTGGCCTTGACCCGAACTCACGATGTGATAACTATTCTCTACTTGTTAGTCGTTAATTTAGATTGTTAACTGACGTTGACAGCAGTCAATGAAACCCTGGAGAACGAATGATTGTTGAAAATGATGTGCCATTCAGCGTTGATGAATTAACCGCAGGATGGTTAACCCGCGGGTTACGTTCCTCAGGTTTACTGCAAGCAGGAAGCGTTGAGAAAATTGAGCTCTGCACGCTAGGCGATCAAGTCGGCTTTAATGGTGAAGTCGTCATTGTTACCCCCATTTATTCCTCACTGATCGACGCCGAATCTAAAACAGCACCCAGCAGTCTTGTGCTAAAAATTCCTACTGCATCAAAAAATCGAATTCTTGGTCAGACACTGGGTTTGTACGAAAAAGAGATAAGGTTCTACCGCGACCTACAACCATTAATGCATATCAGAACACCAAAACATTATTGTAGTGCGCTGGATATCGCTGATGATCCGGATGTCATACTTGACAGGCTGCAAGGCATGAACCGCCTACCCTTATGGGTTATTCGTAGCATCATGGCGTTGGCAAGCTGGATTGTTACCGGGAATCCAAGAAAGTACGCATTGCTCATTGAGGATCTCAGCGAGTATCGAATGGGCGATCAAGCCAAGGGGTGCTCAGATCAGGATATCAAAAACATCATTTCCACCATGGCACAGATGCATGCTCAATTTTGGAATAGCGACGAGCTTACGGAGATGCGCTGGATATCTCCCTATTCTGTCGTTAGCCGAATGATGCAAATGAGATATTTACAGTCGGTAAAGCGCTTTGTGTCAGAGGAAGGCCGTAACCTCACGCAAGATCAGCATGACAAGCTCAACTGGTTAAAAGTCAATGGTATTGCCCTAACAGAACGCTTTGGCGAGGAGCCAGCAACGCTGTTACACGGTGACTGTCGATTAGACAATATCTGTTTCGATGACAAGGTCAATGAGGTCGTGATTTTTGACTGGCAGACAATGCAAGCAGGTCCAGGGGCATCTGACCTCGCCTACTTCATCAGCGCTACCCTATCAGAGGAAGACACCGAAGACAGAGTTGATGGGCTCATTGAACACTATTTACAAGCTTTGAATCGGCACGGTGTCACTCTTGAGCCCAAGCAGTTACGCTGGCAGTACGAGGCAGGTATGTTATTGATGTTGCACCGCTTGCTGCCCGCCATCTATGACGGCAACATGGACCTCAATGCCGAGCGCGGGCTGCCTCTGATGAAAGCATGGCTCAAGCGAATTTTGACAAGACTAACGGCTATTGATCCAGAGCCACTATTAGAGGCTGACGCTCCCTAGCGTATTTCCAAGAGCCCACTACGGACTCCCGTTGTTAAGCCTTTGTCGCCTCTTCGCTCATATCCCACAAGCGTTTTCGCGCGGCAGGATCATTCGCCTCGTCGGCATACTCTTCAACTTTGCTCTGGTTGTAGTATTGCCCTGTTATACCCTCGACGGTAGGATCGCTCGCCAACATAATATTTGTCAGCGCACCTTTTTGTGGGGAAATAAAAATCAAATCCAGCACCTTTCGCACAATCCATGGCATATCACGTGCTATATCCGTTTGCACAGCGCCTGGATGCAGGACATTGGATGTTATTCCACGATCCTTCACCCGCAAAGCCAACTCAACGCCAAACATGACATTTGCTAACTTGGATCGGTTGTATGCAGCCTGACTGTTGTACTTCTTTTCACCTCTGAGGTTGTCATAGTCAATGATTCCCTTCTTGTGCAACATTGATGTGACTGTAACGACTCGCGCAGCATCGGATTTCTCCAGCTCATCTAGCAACAGGTTGGTCAGCAGGAAGTGTGCTAGATGATTAACGCCAAATTGGATCTCGAAGCCCTCTTTGGTTAATCCGAGTCCTCCTGTAAATACACCCGCATTGTTTAACAACACATCTAAACCGCTGTAGTTAGCTTTAAAAGCTGCAGCTAGTTCACGAACAGATTCAAAGGAGGCGAGATCAACATCAAGACTCACGACCGGGACAGCGGCCTCAACGTTTATCTCCCGCAACGCCGCTTCGGTTTTCTCTCCTGGCCTGCCGGCGATTACAACCTCAAATCCGTCTTTAGCGAGGTGTTTTGCAGTGACCTTACCTATGCCACTGTTACCGCCGGTGATTAGAATACGTTTGGTCATAATTCTTCTCCTGAACCTAGTCTGGGTGCTTCAAGTATAGCCTTAAGTCGGTGACTGACTGAATTTTTTATCTGACTGTACGTGTTGTTGGTCCGTCTGAAAACGCGCCTCTGCCTTACTGGTATGCATCATACCTAAAACACTCGGCAACGGTCATTCATTCAATTGAATACTAAAACCTGCATCCCGATGTTTTTGCAATTAGGCATAAATGCGGTTTAGGGTTACTGTAATCCTCAGTACTTTTAAAAACCATGAATCGAAACGATTAATGTGAGACGCCCCAAAATATGCGTCGTTCAAGGCAACCAAGCAGCGGGTGAGGTCAAGTAACGTACATAGCCTAGTTTGCTGACATCTCGCTGGGGTTAACAAACAGCGCGTTAGACCACGATTAACGGATCGCGCACGAGACGCAATGAAAATAAAAAGTGAGAACATCTCTATCATACTGACAATGTTAATCGTCGCACACCTCACGGCTCGTGCAGATTCAGCGCTGACCAGTGATCCAGACACCCCAATTTGGGCGACCACTTGGGCGACCGCCAATAAGACGATCTCCGCTTTCGATGCCCCCCTGCCAAACATTAATAATGCTACCTTAAGACAGGTGGTAAGAATTAGCCGAGGTGGCCTAAAAGTTCGCGTGTCATTCACGAATGAGTTTGGTGACAGACCACTCTCCATCAACGAGGCACATATTGCCAAACGAGATCACGGTGCAGCAATCATCCGCGGCTCGAGCGAGCCACTCACTTTCTCTGGCGCAACAACCATTGTGATTCCTCCGGGTGCACGCTGTGTATCCGATCCTGTCGATATGGCTGTTGTTGATCATGCTGAGCTGGTTATCAGCACGTATTTACCTGACGATATTACCGGCTCTGAATCGCCCGTGACTTACCACGTTCGCGCATTGCAGACGAATTATATCGCTGCAGGAAACCGGTCGGGGGCGAACGACTTCGCTAACTTTGAAACGACCACCGCGTGGCATTTTCTCGCGAATGTAGACGTTGCCAACAGTTCGCTAAGTCCGGTGATCGCTATGCTTGGCGACTCTATAACCGATGGCGATCAGCAGGTAGCGCCAAACGAACCGATCGATTTAAATGCTCGCTATCCAGACCTGTTATCTGAGGCAATCAACGCCAGCGGGAAAGCCGCTAGTGTGGTAAACCTTGGTATTTCAGGCCACCAAGTGTTGCAAGTTGGACAAAGCCCTGCCGAGAGAATAAGACGTCATGTGTTATCACTCAGCGGTGTGACACACATTGTTTATTTAGAGGGTATCAACGACATTGGCTTTCCTGTTCTTATGTCGGCGCTGGGCTCTCCCACGCCAACCAATAGCGCAGCAAAGATTATCGCTGGACACCAACAGCTTATTAGACACGCAAAGGATGCAGGCCTGTTCATTATCGGGGGCACGCTAACCCCCTCTGGCGGTTCCGCTCTACCGGGTTACCATGGGGCGACCGCGGAAAAGAAAAGACAGCAAATTAATGCTTGGATTCGCAACAGTGGCGCTTATGACGCGGTGATAGATTTTGATGCGGCATTGGCCGATCCAGAAAATCCCACAATAATGCGCGCTGACCTGACCGCCGATGGGCTACACCCGAACGTGAAAGGCTATCAAGTGATGGCTCAAACGGCCCTAATTGCAATCAACAAAATGATTCCAAATAAACGGAACGAAGCTCACTAGGTTAGCGGTCAATCGGTTGATATCACATAATCATCAAACGGCGGAGATATCGGGTCGCGTTACATTTATCGATGAGAATAGCGCAGAATTTGAGGAAAGGTTACTCAAGCCTAACGAGCATATTGACCCGAGCACAAATCGGGCCCGGTGATTGCCACCGAGCCCACGTTGTTACTTCGTTGACACTTTTCTAGAAGTTGTAAGACAGCTCTGCAAAGATCTGACGACCTCGGCCTAAGCCAACTAACTGGTCGTCGCCAGTCGCGGGTCTAAAGGGCGCTGGACCGGCAAACGTAAAGTATTGCTCATCCGTGAGATTTCGCGCGATGAGCGAAACTTGCCATTTTTCCCCAGGCATATACAGCGATACTCTTACGTCAACTTGCGTAAAGCTTTCTTGCACAAGATCCCCGAGAGGGTTTGTGACAGGATCAAATGGATCTACCGAGCTACCACCAACGAAGTAGTCTCCCTTGTAGGATAGGTTTGTGTTGATGTTAAGCATCAATGAGTCGCTTACCGCTGCTTCCCAGTTTATACCGATGTTACCCGACAAGTCTGGTGAGAAACCTGCTTCACGGCCCCTCAGATTTGCACCAGATGCAATCACGAGGTCGCCAGTCAACTCTGAGTCTAGGAAAGCCCACGCACCTGAAACAGTCATGCCTGGTATTGGCGTATTCCAGAGGAAGTCAACATCAATCCCTGATGTAGTAAGTTCACCCGCATTTGTTGTATCAAACGCGAAAATCGCGGGGTCAAAGTTTTGCACTTGCTGATTTTCAAACACATAGCGATACATCGTTACGTTAAACAAAAGATCACCGTCGAGCAGCAAAGATCTGAAGCCGATTTCACCGCCGTCTGATTCTTCAGATGCAAACCTCAATACGTCGCCAGAGGCTTCGCGGACAGCCGGATCAGGGTCATTTAAGTTAAGAACAAGTCCACCTGTTGGAAGCGTATTGTTGTCGATACCGCCAGATTTAAAACCTGCTTTGTAGGCGCCATAAATCGAGATGGAATCATTCACTATATATGTCAAAACCACTTCAGGAGATATATTGTCGTCTTCAAACTCAACATCACCCGATTGGAAACCGGATGCTATTGCTGTGAGACCCAGCGCTGCAACACCTGAATGAATAAATGGGAAGCCAACGGACGTTGACTTTTCTTCATCTGTCCAACGCAGACCTCCGGACAGCAACCAGCTATCTGAGAACTGGTATTCGGCACTCGCAAATACTGACACCGCCTCCGCTTGAATGGGCCGGTTGGCTAACCAGTCAAAAGTAAACCCTGTCGCAGGATCTGGTCCAAATCCGATTGCACCCAGTAGAGAGGGATTGAAGGCATTCTGTGATGTCTTGTGTCCAATGTCCCGATCTTCCCAGAACGCGCCAATTTGGTAGTTGAATGCGCCATCATTATCGCTGGCGAGACGCAGCTCGAATGTCTTCTGCTTTAGCGTATTGAGAAACGGCGCTGGTAATCCAGCGGCACTGCCATCAGGAAGTTGACCAGTCGAGTTAAATGTATCGTTGTACTCGTTATCAAGGTCTACATAACCCACCAGAGCGGTAAGGTTCAAAGACTGGCTAATCGCGTAGTTCATTTCTAAGCGAGTAAAGAAGGTATCGGTATCGTTGTAAGCAAGGCGTATGTCTCGACCTTCACCCGGCGAACCTGTAGGAACCGATGTCAGCAAAGGGTGCCCATCTGGTCCAACAAACTTGCCGTCCGTCACGTTGCAATCATGTGTTGGTTCGAACAAGTCAAACCCCGGCACGCCACCCAATGCGCCGCCGAGGATAACCGACGGATCAGCTACACCATCGCCTCCGCAGAAGATATCGAGATTACTATTCAGCGAATCTGAGCGCTGTCGATTGTAGTTAAGTTTTAGATTAGCATCGAAATTATCAGTGGGTTCCCAATGGAAGGTCACTCGCGTGATTAAGTTTTCCAATCCACGTTCGGGTTGGGCTGTTGGATTGCCGGGTGCAATTTCTACAAACTTATCGATGTCTTGTATTTCTGCCGCAACCCGCACACCTAGCGTGTCGCTAATTGGCCCGGATACAAACCCGCCAAAAGTTGTACCCTCTTCCTGACTTTCATATGAGGTCTTAAAGCCGTAGTCGAGCTCATCAGTTGGATTCGCAGAACGTAACGAGAGCACGCCTGCTGATGCCGCTTTACCGAAATAGAGAGACTGCGGTCCCTTTAATAGGGCGATTTGTTCAACATCAAAAAAGGCGCTTTGCAGCAAACGCTGCGTGCTGACTGATACGCCGTCGTAATTGAGCGCGACAGCTGAATCAAAAGCATTTGAAATAAACGACGAGCCAACGCCGCGCAACGTGATTTGTGCTCCTGCACCTGAACCACCAACGGATACATTCAGTGCCGGTACCATACTGATAAGGTCTGTTGCTTCATCTATGCGATAGGCATTCATGACGTCATCGCTGATCGTCGTGACGGCAACTGGCACGTCTTGAAGCGATTCTTTACTGTTCCGTGCAACGACGGTTACGATTTCCATGTCATCATCAGCCACTTCGGCAAACGAGGCGGTTGATAGAGCTATGGCCGTCGTCGTAAAAGTAGCGATAAGTAAGCGAGGCAAAATAGCTTTGCCAAACACTTCGTTCCTAAGACTGCGATATTTCATATTACTCCCTTTGTTTTTATTCCCGATCCTTAATTGCGTTGATTAGCATTTTGGATCGGCTTAATTTTTCTTTTTCAGCGTGCGGTCCTTTTTCGGACTCTTCTAGCATAGTGCACAGAATATCGGGGGCAAGCAAGCGCATAAATCGGGTCGTTCTAGCATTCATAATTATTTTGCCCAAGAATTTCATTCGAAATTTTAGCGGTAGAAAATACACCGGTGACACTTTTGAAATCCGCCAACATAAGCCTCACTATCAAAGTCTTCAAAGCCAAAACAGTAAAGTACCTGCACGTTGTGATATTTATCACGGCAACGCCGGCTATTTCTTGCTATCTTCTTCGACTCAGGTTGTTAAACTTTATCGCGACACCCGAATAGGAGCGTGGGAAGTGAATAAGAACGAACAGAGCCGGAAGCTTGAGCGCCTGCGCCGACATCTGAACGACGGCACGATGGATTTGTCTCCCTACAGCTTGAAGGTGCCAGCATCTCACTACGTCAGCGAGACACAAAATGCTTTGGAAGTAGAGATCCTGTTCAGACAGCGACCACTCCTGGTCGCGCTTACACCGCATATTCCTCGCCAGGGAGACTACCTCTCACATGAGGTTATCGACACCAGCTTGTTACTTGTTAGAGACCAACAAGATAACGCACGTGCTTACATCAACGCGTGTCGCCATCGCGGGGCTAGGCTCGCGGAGGGCAGAGGCCACAAGCGGTCTTTCTCATGCCCCTTTCATGCTTGGAACTGGAGCTTGGATGGCAAAATAGTCGCCCGCCCTAATAGCCATGAGGGGTTCGAGGCTGTGGATGATTGCTATGACAGCTTGATTGAGCTGCCCTGCTACGAAATCGCAGGCTTGATTTTTGTTTTGCTCGAAGGCGACGATATCGAGTTGAAAGTGCAAGACTTAATGGGCGCATCATTGCCCGACATAGAAAACTACAATATCGCCAACACCAGCTATATTGACAGTCGCACCACCGAGCTAAACTGCAACTACAAATTCTTTCTTGATGGTTTTGCGGAGACTTACCACATAGCACCGTTGCACAAAGAGACGATAAGTCCCTTCTATTACTCGAATTCGACGCTAGTTGATCGGCTAGGTGAAGTTGTACACCTTGTTTCACCAAGAAAAACAATCGATAAGGAGTTCGAGAAAGATCGGGCAGAGCAAGGCGCGTTGCTACCCTACTGCACAACTGAATACCTACTGGCGCCAAATGTGCTGCTGACGCATCAAGTGGATCACATCCAGTTTTGGACGGTCTACCCCGTCGACGGCGCTAATCGTTGTCGTATTGAACTCAACGTATTTTGGCCTAAACCGATGGATGAAGAGGACAAGCGAAAAGCGAAACTGAATGTCGATCTGGTTTGGCAGGTAACCACTGAGGAAGATTTTCCGCAAAGCGTCGCGATCCATCGCAACCTAATGAGCGGTGCGATACCCGATATTGTTTTTGGTCAAAACGAACCCGCTTTAATCTACTATCATCAAAACATCGCGGCGGCAATTGATAGTGACAAGCTTATTCCACTTGTCACACTGCATGACACTGATTAAGCACCTAATTTCACTGGGAGAGACAAATGAGCATACAAAATTCGGCAAGTGAAATGTCGGAACAAGCACGCACTGATCCACATAGTATGCCTTTAGCAAAAATAGATGTGTCAGACAGCACGCTGTATGAAAACGACCTCCACGATGCCTTTTTCCGTCGGTTGCGAGAGGAAGATCCGGTACATTATCTGGCAGAAAGTCCATTCGGACCGTTTTGGTCAATCACCAGATTCGCAGACATTCAGTACGTTGATAGCCACCACGACATCTTTTCTTCAGAGCCGTCGATTCTGATTGGTGATCATTCGGAGGATATTCCTCTCACTAATTTTATCCAGTCTGACCCACCGGTACACGGTGCACAGCGCAAAGCTGTACAAAACGTTGTCGCGCCAAGCAATCTTGCCGAACTTGAACCCATTATCCGTAGTCGCGCGGCATCTATTCTTGATGGGCTCCCAGTCGGCGAAACGTTTAACTGGGTAGAGCGCGTTTCTGTCGAGTTGACCACCCAAATGCTTGCGACGATTTTCGACTTCCCATTTGAAGAACGTCATTTATTAACTTATTGGTCGGATCTGGCGATCGCAACCCCGGAATTGACAGGCAACGATGGCGTGAGTGAGGATGAGCGAAGTCGCAGTCTTGGCGAGTGCCTGCAAAAGTTCACTGCACTGTGGAATGAGAGAAAAGATCAGCCACCAAAATTTGATCTGATTTCGATGCTGATTAATAACGAAGACACAAAAGATATGGTCAACGTGCCAGAAGTATTTCTCGGCAACCTTATGCTACTCATCGTTGGAGGCAACGATACGACGCGAAACTCAATTTCAGGTGGTGTGCTCGCACTTCATGAGCACCCTAATGAATACCAAAAGTTGCGCGCTAATCCTTCATTAATACCAAATATGGTGTCGGAAATTATTCGCTGGCAAACTCCTCTGCTTCACATGCGCCGACTCGCAAAAATGGACACTGAACTCGGAGGTAAAAAAATTCGTAAAGGTGACAAAGTGGTGATGTGGTATGTCTCTGGCAACCGAGATGAAAACATGATCGATCGCGCCGATGAGTTCATCATCGACCGTTCCCAAGCAAGACACCACCTTTCGTTCGGGTTCGGCATACACCGATGTATGGGTAACCGCCTCGCTGAAATGCAATTACGTATCCTGTGGGAAGAAATTATGAAACGCTTTAGTCGTGTCGAGGTTGTTGATGCACCCACAAGGAGTCGCTCAAACTTCGTAAGGGGTATTGTGTCATTGCCGGTTCGACTACACGCGCTCTGAATATGCGCTACCAGTCCTCGATAGCACACGCAGGCAAACTGCACTAAGTTTTGCAATACGCAAATCAAAATGCCTTTCAAATCAGCAAGCAATGCGGTCTTACATTCCTTCGAAAGTAAACGCTTCTGCAGCAAGATAGGTGTTTATGCCGCAGAGATTGGCGTCTCACGCCATCAAATTTTGCTTCCTTGAAAACACGACCTCATCAACAATGTGCTTTTTAGTCGATCTATATAGGCTCTCGTACACAGCCTAAAAAAAAGCAGAGCGTTCAGGTGATTACCGTTGTCTATTTAACGATTGGAGATCCAACACTCAAAAAAATTAGAAGTAAGTATTTCAGCTATTTAAGAATGATGGCCCACTTATTGCTTCATCACTCGTAACCATCAATTTACGAGGAAAATAATGCAATCGTTTAGAAAAATGCGTCAGGCAATTGCGGCGACCAGCTTGATTTTTGTCAGCGCATCTGTCGCTGCTGTACCAATTACAACGCTTTTTAGCACAGGTGTTGACGACACTGGTGCGCCCTTGCCAATCGGTGCCTCTGAGCAGCACTACGAGGTTACGACGGCTCACCCTAATATTTTTACACCAAAAGTTACTTCGCATGGCGCGTACATGCCAAACACTGCGAGTTCAGCCTGGATCAGCCTAACAAGTGGACACTCCTCAGCGACCTATGAGACGACCTTTGATCTAACTGGTTACGATGTGTCATCCGCCTCATTAGATTTAAACATTGCGGTGGACAACTCAATTACCGACGTACTCATCAATGGCGTCTCAACAGGCTTTGCAATTACTTTTGGATACCCGGCATTTCAGAGCTGGAGCAATTTAGTCATTTCCAGCGACTTTGTGGCTGGTGTGAACACATTGCAATTTCTAGCGGTAAACTCTGGCGGACCGGGTGCCTTTCGAGTGCAAGCTAGTGGTGACGCAACTGCAGTTTCAGAACCCGGCGTGGTCGTTTTATTCAGCTTGGGTCTGATAGGGCTGGCAATGACACGAAGGTCAAAAGCAAAGAATTAAACGTTGTTACGCCCTTTTACACCAACGCTCAGAATTCAATCATAGCGGAAACTTGGTTCGGTTTATAAAGGCGTTTACCGCAGCGACCAGGTTTCGGCTCCCATCATGTATCACAAATACAGATTCTTCCCGCTGTCCCGGCGTAAGATCATGGTGGTCAATTAAAATGACATCATCGCCATGCGAAGGAATAATTTCACCATCTAGTGAATAGTATTCTGCTTCTGCAATTGCATCGAGTTGTCCTTCATCGAACGCCCGATAAAGTGCATCGAACGTATCGGTTGTTAGAACATTGACACCATCTGGCGCGCGGCGTTTCACGTCACGCTCCGCCGCCATACCTGATACCACACCGACAGTATGTCCAACGAAGTCGTTGATGTGAGAGAAGCGGCCCTTATCTTTGGGTTTGATCCGCAAAGCTCGTCGCTCGTAAAGAAATGGCACGGAAAAAGTTGCGCCAACCGAAGCTCGATCGGCAAAACTTGCTACGTTAGTGGCGACCAAGTCAACTTCACCCCGACTCGCCAGTAGCCATGATTTATTAAACGGCACAACGACCCATGAAATCGTTAGATTGTGCTCAGCACCGAAAAGCGCCACATATCTCTTAATCCAGAGCTGCGAGTCATATTTATTGGAGGGGTTGTCGGTAGTCACCGCAACTTTTAGCACGCCAGGGGTCAGCGTCTGAATTTCATCATTGGGGGCACTCCCAGCCATCGCTGTGAGCGGCCAAATCGTTAGTACAACAGCCGCTGCAAAAAAGATAGTACATATACGGTTCATCCTTCACCCCTTTCAAAAAGATTGATTAATCGTCGCTGAGCGTTCCGCCAAACCGAGCAATTTTCTATGAACAGTTTAAAAAGCCATTATTGACGCCTCATCGCCCGCAGTCATATTCAACCAAAATCGAACTACTTTTTGGAAATTTTTTCTGAGATGCTATGGTTTCCTATCAAATTCACACTTCCTAGAGAGAAACTATGATCTCCCCTCTTAAAACCATACGATCAACAATTACGATTTTATGCCTCAGCATCTCAACGGTCTCAATTGCCGATGTCGTGGAAGTTTTTCAATGGAAAGCGCATCCTGGCAGGGCACAAGATATGTTGCTTAGCATGGCTGCTGCCGCGCAAATTAGTGCATCTGAAGGCGGACAAGTTTCTATTGACGCGCACAACATCGGGTCCACACAATTGATTAACTATGTTGTTAGATGGGATAACTCGAAAGACTACGCAAAAAGCAAAGACAAGCAAAGATCATCCAAGGCGTGGGAAGCTTTTTGGGCTGAATCGAACGCAAATCCTGCTGGTGAACTCGTTGCAAGCTTCAGCGCTAACAACCTAGATCCGACTAAAAAGGCATCTGATTTCAAAGGGTCCTACGTTTACTCTGCAGCAATTTGGAAAGTTAACCCTGGTAAAGATTTGGCGTTAATCGGAAGATTTATGGAGGCGAAATCTGTTTTAGAGGCTGCGGGTGCACGAGTAGAAATTTACGCAGGCGGTTGGGGCGCCCCGGGCGAGTATCACTATGTTCTCATGTTCGATAGTTGGACTGAGTTAGAAGCAAGCTTTTCTAAACTAGGCCCAGGTAGTGATTGGGCGAAATTAATGCAGAGAAGAGCTAACGAAGAAGGCGTCGCGGAACAAATTGGCTACATTACCGCTCAAACCATCAACTAGGAGAAGAATAAAAGGTCCCCCTGCCCTTCGCGCCGCCCTGTGCACACATCGTCTTTAAAAAGGGTGGCGCCATATCGGAAATTTTCGAATGACTAGATTCCTGACTGGGTGTCACAGAAAGCCGAACCGAACGAGCGTTCAACGTTTCACAACGGGTTGGGATGAGGCAAAACCAGGAAATCCAACTATCGTTTCTCACGTTGACAACTGGCCCAGCTTTCGCAGCCCAGTTATTGACGCGCCTGACTCGTGCCAGTGGCACGCGGACCAGATGTGAAAACACATCATTTTAAGAAGCCATGTGTTACTCTGACGGCGTAATGAGCGACACTGTTTCCTCTCTGCTTCGCTGCAGTAATCAAGGCCAGATACATGAACTACGTAAAAATTGCGGTACCTTTTTTCATTCTTTTAATTGCAATAGAGTTCATTTACGGCTGGCTTAGAAAACGGAATACTTACCGGGTTAATGACACCATTGGCAGTCTGCAAATGGGTGTTCTGAGCCAGTCAAAAGGATTGTTGCGGCTCGGTGTATCAGGACTAGTGTTCGGATATCTGATGCAAGCACTTGGAGTGAAACAACTGCCTGCAGACTCGGTTTTATTGTGGGTAGCCACGTTTGTTGTCTACGATTGCCTTTACTATTGGAAACATCGCTACGGTCATCAGTGGCGTATCATGTGGGCTTCACATTCTGCCCACCACCAAAGCGAAGAGTATAACCTCAGTACGGCGCTTCGTCAGACCAGCACAGACTATATAGGTTTCATCTTCTATTTACCGCTGTACCTTGCTGGCGTTCCGGTAGAGGTCATCATATCTGTTGGTAGCTTAAATCTCATTTACCAATTCTGGGTTCACACTGAGCATGTGCGTCGAATAGGCTTCCTTGAATGGGTACTGGTGACGCCCTCGAATCATCGTGTCCATCATGCGCGAAACCCAGAATATATCGACAAAAACTACGGTGGTTTTTTTATTATTTGGGATAGAATTTTTGGTACCTTCAAAGACGAGGAGACTGAGCGGCCTTGTGTTTATGGTGTCACTAATCAACTAGGCAGTTTTAATCCGCTGTGGGCAAATTTGTACGTATGGTATGACACCTTTTTAATATCGCTAAAGACGAAAAGATGGTCGGATAAAATCAAGGTTTGGTTCAAAGGCCCAGGTTGGTACCCCGAAGACTCACAACCATTGAAAGCTCCCAACTGGCAGTACCCAAGCTTCGACCCGGCGATATCGAATTTTTATAAAGGCTATAGCTTTGTTCAGTTTTGGGTCATTACGGCAGTGACATTGTGGTTACCGACCACGCAGGAAATTGTCTCTAGAGAGTTTATGCTGATCGCTTTTTTCTGGTGCATCTTTTCTTTGTATGTCCAAGGAGCTTTTCTGGAAGGACGAGCCTATGCAAAAAAACTGGAGAGCGTTCGTCTCGGGTTTCTTCTTCTAGGCGTTGTCCTAGCACCGTCCGTTTGGCCCGGTTTAGGATCAGAAGTTGTAAGCCTGGCATCCGTCTATGGGGCGGTAAGTTTCGCTCTGTGTTTTTTGTACGAAATATTTACCAGAGAAAAGTCAGTCACCACGGTAACTGACTAGTTAGTAGGTTTCGCCAAAATCTATGGGACCAAATTTTTCGAGCAAAGCACCGCTCGCAATTTTCTCTGACAGTGACCAACGCTAGTTCACGGTGCCTGCGCGTGGAAATGATTAGCGTCGACGGTTCATCAAGGTCCTCATATTTCGCTGCATCAGCATTAACACGCAGTCCACTAAGTTGCTTTGTAGCGAACTAATTCACGGGCTAACGTCGCTAATTTTGACGGCATGCGGTGCCGACACTCGTCTTGCGCCGCGAGCAGAAACAGCCTCTTTATAAAACACTGGCATTGAGACGCTGACTTAAATCGCAAATCCGAGGCACGTATGTTTTGCTCAAGTACTAACGCTTTCAATATTTCACAATTGTATGGAATCACCCAATGGTTCATCTGAGTTTGAATCACAAAATCAGAAACTGTGAGAGAACGATCTGCGTGTGCCAAATATTGTTGTGCCATAACCACTCCTAATTGAGAATGATTATCATTCTTATTAAAAGCTTCTATTTTGTCAAATATTATTTGGCAGGTTTTCGCTAACTTGCGTCATCACCGAAAAAATTGTCATTTCAGACAGGTAAATGACAGCAGGCGCCTTGCGAAACATATCATGGTGTTTAATCGATCAGTTTTTGACGCATTTCCGTGCCCACAGCCATAAATCCGTACTTTTCATAGAAGGGGCGATTGTGCTCGGTTGTTTCAACAAGATACAAACCGACCTCAGCACAGCCCCGGTCTTTCGCGTTATCAGTGCTGACGCGCCGGGAAAGCGCTGCATCTAATGCCTCAATACCTCATCTGTTATCCGGCGAATCCCTTACCGAACATATGTCGTGCAACAATCAGCTTAGACACTTGCGAGGTGCCGTCGCCAATCTGCCAACCCAGAATATCCCTTAGACGCTGCTCTAGCGGCAATTCGCTGGAGTAGCCGTAGTGACCATGAAGGGTCAAACATTGACGGACGATTTCAAATGTCAGCTCGGGCACCCACCACTTGCACATCCCCCCTTCCTTGGAGTTTGGTAGACCCTGATCGCGCAGCCATAGCGTTTTGTAACAAAGAAGCCTCGCCGCCTCCAGCTGAGTCTCGGCTTCAACAAGTGGAAAACTCACACCTTGATAGTTGGAAATCGCTTTGCCCATCACCACCCGATCTTTTGAGTATTCCACGGTTTCGTCAATAGACGCCTGAGCCGCGCCGATACACTTCAAACCAATGTAGGCGCGGTTCGTGTCGAATAATTGCGCCATCTGCAAGTAGGCTTTACCTTGCTCGCCTACCATGTAGTTTCTCGGCACTCGCACATTTTCAAATCTGACTTCACCACGTTCAGCACCGTGTGTTCCAAGATCATCCCAGATCCGTGGCGCAATCACACCCGGTGTTGCTCGCGGCACGAAAAAATTGCTGAGCGACCATATGCCTTTCGAATCGTCCTCTGTTCGACAGGTCACCGTGTAGTAATCCGCATCAGCCCATGAAAGCGAATTCTTTACTGCGTTCAATACCCACTCGTCACCGTCTAGCACAGCGGTGCTATGAAAATTAGCGACGTCGGTTCCTCCACCGGGTTCTGTGAATCCGACAGCAATTATCGTATCGCCGTCTCTTACCGCCTGACGAACCGGATTGCGCACGTCATCAGGCACCCCGTCCAAACGGTTGAGTTCAAAGGGCTCGGTTGTAACCAAAAAAGGCAAAGCGCAATTGAAATCGGCATAACCGACCTCTTCTATCATGATACCTCTTAGCACATGATCCATCTCAGCATCGAGCAAACCAGCCTCGAGCGCTTTTTTCACTAACGCGGATGGGCGTTCTTTGTCGCGATCCCACTTCTCTCTCATCGGCGCTATTTCCTTCGCCGCGAACCTCCGAATCTGTTCCCTATAAAGTTGCTGCGATTCACTCAGACCAAAATGTAGGCTCATGTATCTATACCAAAAAGGGTTCACTTTCATTCTCTTTCAATCGCGCAATCGCCACAAGACATATCTACCAGTCAACTTGGACAGCACGATTGCCGAACGATCACCCACGACCGAAAAGCAGATTTAGCGATTAACGCCAACCCCCGCACACTCTTTTACAGTCGGGGGTCACCATGCATGTGATCGTCGCGAACCCTCGGAGGTGCTTGAATCAGCTTTTACATCCAATGCTATTGCTGTGCAATTCGATCGAGATAAGCGCCCTTTGCTAGCATCAGTTACGGCCGATTTTGGTGACGTAGAAATTAATCTGCCTTACAATCGCCTGCTTGGAGTTCACAAACATCGAACGTTTGAGGAGTTAACCGTATGACAGGTACCCGTCAATTTCTTGGCGCTATTGGCTGGATTATCGTTGTCTATGCTATGGCTGGACTCGCGGCGGTTGGCTCTATTGATGCACCGCAAGTTTATGCTGAATTCAACCTAGCCAGTTGGGCCCCTCCCGCCACAGTCTTTGGGCCAGTCTGGACTTTACTCTATACGCTGATGGCGTTCTCCGCCTGGCTCGTTTGGCGAGATCATGGGTTTACGAGTGCAAAAAACTGGTTCTTACTGTTTTTCTTACAATTGGTAACCAATGTATTTTGGTCCTGGTTTTTCTTTGCCTGGCTTTCTGGCTTTTATGCGCTTGTGAATATTCTGACCCTCGTCGTCCTGCTTGCAGCCACAATTTTACTCACGTGGCGATTGAACAGATTAGCTTCAGTGTTGTTGGTACCCTACTTTTGTTGGGTCGCTTTCGCAGCGGCGCTCAATTTTTCAGTCTGGCAAATGAATCCTGACATCCTAGGCTAGCTTGCTTCTTCAATAACTTTCACTGAAATGTTCACGGTACCGGCGCACAACTCAACCGCAACGGGCCTTCTATTACCCATAGCTATTTTTGAAGCGAGGCACCTTAAAACCTTTTACATTTAAATAGAGCCAGAGAAAAAGTACCCACTACATCTTAGGTCATGTAACAAACATACAAGCCAGCTTACCCATCAATGAAACTTTCTTCTGCAGATCTCTTTTCCCTTAACGTTGAACAGACACCGGGAAGAGAGGGAAAGCGCACCTTCCCGGTGCTTGGGGAACACATCGACTTGTGGCTAACAAGCGCTAAGCAACTTTCTCCAACTCCTCAAGCGCCGGTACACTTGTAGGAAAAACTAACGGCTTACCAAACTCGCGATTCATTGTTCTTTGCAATAGTTGCGTGGCATCTTCTACCGCTATTTCTTGAGCAACATAGATTGGTTCAAGAAATGTCACGCTGACTGGCCCGGGCGTTATCTCTCGACTGCCCTTGGGTCGCATTTCACGCAAACCTTTTAGCACCACGGGCACGAGCGGCACCTGTTTCTCTCTCGCGAGAATAGAAACGCCATGTCGGAACTTACCGAGTTCGCTGGTCGTTGAGCGTGTGCCTTCTGGAAAAATGCAAATATGTTTTTCTTTGTCTAGTAGTGTTTTAGCGTAATCCAGCGATTTTGATCCGCCGCCTCTTATGATAGGGAAATTACCCAACGCAAGAGATTGGTACCAAGGCTGAAGGATCAGCTTTTTCTTACCTTTCACGAACCAGCGATCCGCAGCTGCGCCAAAAAACAGGTTGTCCTGAATTTCTGCAGGTAGTGCTGACATAATCACGGGTGTATCCATGTGGCTTTGGTGGTTGGGCACGAAGATTGCTGGACCATTAATCAGGGATAGATTGTCACGACCGAAAATAGTTAGGGGTTGGCAGTATTTTTCGGACCATCTGAGATACTCCTTCTGCCGAAACATTCGACGAACAATTTTCGCCCATGTCCAGGTTTGAAAAGGGTGTGGTCCGCTAAATTCAGGCATGGATTTTTGGTCTTTCATCAGGCTCTCCGGTATATCAATTTACTGTGTTAGCGCATCGCTCGTTTTGCTCGCGTGCTCAACTCTAGTACTGCAAATGTGATGCCAACCCGAGGGAATGGATGTTTCTGCGCCCTCTAGCGCGTTTAACGGGCTCATCGAGTGAATTTAGTGATTGCATTGCACAACAAAGATGCTTTTCAATGACAACTTGAGCAATTAAGGTGCATAAAAATATGAGTTTGAAACCACAACAGCGGCGCGCGAATTGATGACGATTCAGAATTACTCTCAAGCCGCTGAGAACAATTCAACGCCCATCCTTGCACAGCTAACGATATTATTTAGGCACGCAGGGAGTGTTTTAGAAATAGGTAGCGGATCAGGACAGCACGCGCTGGCATTCTCAAAGCACCTGCCTCACCTCCGTTGGCAACCGGCAGATCAAGGCGAGTATTTTGCAGGATTAGTTGCCAATATCGCTGCGGCTGGTGTTCAAAATGTACTATCGCCGGTTCACCTAAACGTTCAGGAACAATGGCCAGAGGCAAACTACGACTACGCTTACTCAGCGAACGTATTACACATCATGCCCAATGAACTCATCAACCCATTTTTTGCTGGCATCGGCAACGTATTAAAAGCCGGCGGCCTGTGTTGCGTCTATGGGCCCTTTAAATACAAGGGAGAATTCACCAGCGAATCAAACGCCAATTTTGATCTCTGGCTGAAGAATAATAACCCGCTGAGTGGCATTCGAGACATAGAGGAGATCATCACGCTCGCCGAACAACACGCATTGTCGTTGCTCCATGACCTTAAGATGCCTGCTAATAATCAACTACTCGTTTTCAAAAAATCGGTTCGCTAAGTGGTCTTTGACGGATGTCAGTTTACGGTTGGTCGACTTTAGGATACCGCAGCACCTACAATTTACTATCTGAGAGCGACCCTTGCCAGAGGTACCGCTAGACCCGGAACGTCAGTTCTTGTGCGATATACCGCGCCCGCTTTATCTGTCCCCATTCCCTCTGAGCCAGATACAATAAATAGTGTATGCATATCGTCGCCGCCGAAACAAACACTGGTACACATCGGCTGAGGAATCTTTAAGAAGTGCGACTCAGAACCATCGGCGTTAAAGACGATCACACCATGACCACCACCTGCGAGCGCGACCCAAACCCTACCATCGGCAGATACAACTAAACCATCAGGCCCACCCACTTCGACTTTGGCGAATATTCGCTTTGCTCCCAGCGTACCGTTGTCCTCAACCGCATACTGATAAACCGCTCTTCTGATGGAATCTGAGTGATATAAGGTTGCGCCGTCCGGAGAGAACGCCAGCCCGTTATTCAGTCTGATGTCTTCAGCGACCACGCGAGAGGTCCCATCGAGATCAATCAGGTAAAGGCTGCCGGTTGCGGTTGTCCGCTCACCTACGACCAAGGGGCTTGATGACAATGAGCCGGCGTAGATTCTACCGCGGGCATCGGTTGTCAGATCGTTAAAGCCAACAACTGCTGCAGCAACATCTCGATCAAGCATGATATTGGTCTCACCTTCGCCAAAAGGTTTAAAAGCAACGTTTCGACCTGAGACCACGAGACCATCCTGCTCATGTCTGGCGATCCCGCCTATCCCCTTTCTGTGCTCAAAAATCGTAGTGACATCGCCGGTTGCAGACATGGCAAATACACCGCCATCAACTGCGTCAGAAAAGACAAGACCCAGCTTGTTATCCCACACGGGCCCTTCTATCAGATTAAAGCCTTCTGTCAATTTTTCCATGGTCATTGGTTCACACCGTATTCATCTGACGCTCTATGCATTTTCAGTCGGCAATCATCGACATCTACGCCGCGGCCAGTGGGTTTCGGCAACCCGCCTGGCCATGCACTCTTTACTGGTTTGTGTGGTTTTCTTAAACCAAGGTGAAGCCCTGCTCGCTGAGGGGCATTGACCGCACTCTCGTCCCGGTTGCCGCGAAGATAGCATTTGTGACCGCAGGCGCTAGCGGAGGTAATGCGGGCTCTCCTAACCCCGTTGGTCTGTTGTCACTCTGGATAAAGTGGACATTAACTTCCGGCGTTGCCGCTATTCTCATCACGGGATAAGTATCAAAATTGTCCTGTTGGATAATGCCATCTTGCATCGTGATCTGTTGCATCGCCATCGTGCTGAGGCCGTCGATGACAGAACCTTGCACCTGACTGGTTGCGCCACTCATGTTGATAATCGGGCCAACATCTACGGCAACGGTCACCTTATGAACTTTGAGATTACGATTTTCATCAACCGATACTTCCGCAACTTCAGCGACATGGGCCGCATGGCAGAAGTAAAAAGCAAACCCGAGTCCCGTGCCTTTCGGCATGGGCCTACCCCAACCTGATTCTTCGGCAGCGCGTTTAATGACATCAATCGCACGACCTGTATTTAGCGCATTCACATTGCCCTCTTTGATCCAGCGTCTTGAACCCATGAGCTCCAACAAAAAATCAACATGATCTCTACCAGCAAGCACTGAGAGTTCGTGGAGAAAACTTTGCTCAACGAACGCATTCGTATTTGATCCCGGCGCTCGCCAAGCACCGCAAGGGGTTTGGACCGGCATCATCGTCTGGCTGACTCGTGCATTGTCTAGCGCAACCATCGAAAACTCGTTTCCCCGCAGGCCTGACCCGATCACAGGCTTTCCTTCCTTTGCGAAGCCGATGTAATGTTGGTTCCAGGCCGCGAGCTTGCCATTATCATCGATCGCTGCTTTCATATTCTGAAAGCCGCCGACTCTGAAAAAATCATTGTGGATGTCATCGGTTCTGGTCCAAGTCAGCTTCACGGGCACCCCTGCACGGTATGAAATGGCCATCGCCTCTGAGGCAAAATCGTGTACCGCTCGACGGCCGAAACCGCCTCCCATTCGGGTAGGATTAACCTTCACATTTTCTTTCTTGACCCCCAGCATGTTTTCCGCAATTTCTTTCACTTGCCCAGGAAACTGACTGGGAATCCACAGTTCCATCGTGTCAGGTTGGCGACCGCTGCCTTTCTTATAGTGAACAGTGCAATTCATAGGTTCCATACACACATGCGCGACATAAGGAAACTGGTAAAATGATTCCAACGTTTTGTGATTACTGTTTGCCATCGCCTGATCAACATTCGCACCGTCAAGCGTGACCTCACCGTCGCCTTTATCGGCAATTTGTTGTGCCTGCAGAACCATCTGTTCCCAGTCATCATGTGAGGCGGCAGATTCATTCCATCTGACCTTAAGCTTGGATTTGGCATTCATCACCGACCACGTGTCATCGCCCACAATCGCCACACCACCTCGCAGCGCTGCGAGCCCCTCTAGAAAGGACATTGATGCAATACCTGCGCTTTCATCAGGCGCGAGTATAAAAGCCTGAGAAACGCCTGGCAGCTTGACGATTTCAGCCTCATTAAAGCTGATAGCTGTACCACCTATTCGAGGACAACGTGTGTACGAGGCGTACTGCATGCCTGGAACGTCAACGTCAATGCCGAACTGAGATTGGCCGGTCGCGATAACAAGGTTATCCACACCACCGACCGTTGTGCCGATAATTGTGTACGAACGCGGATCCTTGAACGACAACATTTCTGGATCAGGCACCGGTTGTTTAACCGCCAAAGCCGCGAGCTGCCCAAAAGTCAAACTCTCCCCTGATATGTGGATCACAGTGCTATCTTTGGCTTCCAAATCCTTTCTTTCAACTTCCATTGACTCTGAGGCGGCGCCTATCAACATCTCACGGGCAGAAGCACCCATCTTCCGCATCGTATCGAAGTTTCTAGGAATAGAAGTAGACCCGCCTGCACCCTGCATTCCAAACTTGCCCGCATCAAGCGGAGCGTCAATCACTTCAACGTCCGCCCATTTCGCGCCCATCTCTTCAGCAATGATCATCGGCAGCGTTGTTTTCACACCCTGCCCCATTTCTGGCGTCGCTGAGTAGATAGTAATCTTTCCATCTGAGGCAATTTGAACGAACACATTAAGTTCTTTCGACCCAACGAGCGTGCCTAGCTCCTCGGCGTGAGTCATTGATGCGAGATTGAATTCCAGCATGATGCCGCCGCCAACAACGGCAGATGCCTTCAGGAAGTTACGACGGTTTAATTTATTCTTCGTCATTAGCTAGCACCTCCATTATTTATATCGGTAGTATGCGGTTCAGTCTGCTCGTCGGCACGGTAATACGTAGCAGCGGAGTGAACAGCAGCGCGGATTCTGATATAGGTTCCACAGCGACAATAATTTCCGGCTAACGCCTCATCGATATCGATGTCTGTGGGCGTACTGTTGTTCGCTAACAAAGCGGCGGCACTCATGATCTGGCCTGACTGACAGTAGCCACATTGCGGGACATCGTGGTCTATCCATGCGGTTTGCAACGGATGAAGGTTACCGCCATCAGCCAGCCCCTCAATGGTTGTGACTGACCCAGAAACGGCAGAAATAGGCAACATGCAGGAGCGCATCGGCACACCGTCGACATGCACAGTGCAAGCCCCGCACTGCGCAATGCCACAACCATATTTTGTACCCGTTAACTTCAGTTTATCCCGCAGCACCCACAACAAAGGCGTGTCCGGAGTCGCCTCAACGATTTGCTTCTCTGTATTTACAACCAGTTCGAATTTACCCATGTTCTCGCCAATATCTCTCTTTTGTGATGATAGACTCTAGTCTTAATAACTAGTGTGATTTTAACCTGCGCATGTCATGTTAGTCCCCAAACACCCCGCCTCGGAATAGTGCCTGAATTGCCGGTCACCAACAATATCGCGTGAGGGAAAAGTATGCGGCATACGCGCGTGTTACTTTTAAACGAAAGAATTATCCACTCCCTTACTTCTTATCATTTTTTTGCTTCGAACCAAAAGAACGGAGAGGTTCTGGACACGACCCGCATACAAAACGGACATAGGACCTGCAAAACTTGCGGGGGTTTTCGCCAAATTAATTTTCCAGTTGTCCGTATTCAGAAATCCATCCTACTTGACCCAACTTCAGAAAGTGTGGTTTTCTGCCGTTGTCTTTTGTTAGGGATTCAGGGCAAGTTTCCTTGGACCTTACTGAAGTAAAAGCGTCGTTAATATTGGGTAAATGAGATGATCAGATTAGTATTCGCATTGAGAAGAAAGCCGGAACTTAGCCGGGCGGAATTTCAGGACTATTGGTTGAACAAACATGCGCCTCTTGTGGCTAGCTTCGCTTCAGATCTTGATATTCTGCGCTATGTCCAGACCCATACTCTGACCGACCCGGCGAATGCCGCGGCACAGAAAGCACGTGGCGACATGGAGCCTGAATATGATGGCGTCGCAGAATTGTGGTGGGCTAGTGAGGCAGACCTCACCGAAAACCTACAGCAAAATGAAGCAGCGCAGAGAGCCGGTGCGGCCCTTTTGGAGGATGAGGCTAAATTCATAGATCTACCGAATTCTCCACTTTGGTTTGCTTATGAGTACCCTCAAATAAACCCAACGCCTGAAGATGTGATAGCCAAACCCAAGAGTAATGTTGTTCGCGTATTCTTTCCCCTTCGTCACCAAAATCACATCGAGGAAGCAGACGCCCGCCACTACTGGTTAACTCATCACGGCCCGATTGTGCGCTCACACGGCCAAGCCACGGGGACGCTGTGTTACCGGCAAGTCCATCGCGCTAACTCACCATTAGATACCGCAATTCAGACTGCCAGAGGCACGCAGGTTACATCTTATTTAGGACATGCCGAAGCGTGGATTGACCGCGGTAGCGCACCGAGAACGGAGGAAGCAAAAACAGCAAATGCTGCTTTTATCGAAGATGAACACACATTTATTGATATGAACCGTTCAACAATATTCTTTGGAAAAGAGCACAACGTTATCGACAAGCGTTAACGAGCAAACGCGATTCACAATCACCTTGACGATACCGATGAAGGCAATTCTTCAGCCCAACTTGAAACCTTCATAGCCATTGGCTGCAACACTGGTACATTTTGCTCGGTAATTTCCAACACCACCCACGTAGGGCATAAAAACCCTTGGTTTTCCGGGGATGTTGACGCCAAGGTACCAGGAACTGCAACTCGGTGTTGTCAGCATCGTGCCATCAGCAACTTCAAAAACATGCTCAACCCACTGGTCTTCAGCTTGCTGCTCGGCCTCGATGACATTCAATCCATTTTTTGTCAAATGGCTGATACAGTCCGTTATCCAATCGCAATGTTGTTCTATAGAAACCATCATATTGGAGAGAACGGATGGGCTTCCGGGTCCTGTCACCGTGAATAGATTAGGGAAACCGGCTATCTGCAATCCAAGGTAACTTCGGGGCCCGTCTTCCCATTTGTCTTTTAATTTTTCACCGGATCGCCCGCTAATGCTGACGTTATTGATTGCGCCCGTCATCGCATCAAATCCGGTTGCATATATCAGCACATCAACATCATGCTGTTCACCTGCTGTGCGGACACCCGCTGCATTGATACGCTCAATGGGATCCTGGCGCAGATCAATCAACTTAACATTATCTCTGTTAAAGGTTTCGTAGTATCCAATATCAACAACCTGTCGCTTACAACCCATAGGATAGCCATGCGGCATCAATGCGGCTGCCGTTTCCGGATCATCGATAATATCCGCAATGTGACGCCGATACAGGTCGCACGCAATTTCATTAGCGTCAAGGTCTAGACCAACGTCCGCATACCGTCTCAGCGATGGCAGCCCATCTTCGGCGAGACGTCGCTCGCGCTCTTCCTCCGAACAATCAACAATCTTTTCAGTGCCAACTTCCTGAAGACGGCCCATCACACCAAACATCGCCATGCCGCCGAGAGATCCGCGCTGCGTTTCGCGGATATCTTCGTAGCGCGCCTTGATATCTGCTCGAAAATTATCGTCTAGCGGATGGTTACCCGCTGGAAACGTATAGACAGGCGTACGCTGGAATACCTTCAGCTCCTTCGCAGTTGCCGCAATCTCTGGGATCGATTGCACAGCGGAAGATCCAGTGCCGATAATACCCACTCGCAACCCTGTAAAATCAACTTTCTCATGCGGCCATAAACCTGTGTGCAGTGTGCGTCCCGCATAGTCACTACGCCCTTCGATATCCGGCCAGTTAGGCACAGATAAACATCCGGTTGCCATGATAAAATAACGCGCCTGATATTTGTCTCCCGCGTCGGTAACAACCGACCAGGTATTCTCTCTTTCATTAAAGTCTGCGCTCGCAACCCGGGTTTTAAAGCGCATGTAGTCGCGCAGTTCGTAGCTATCTGCCACTCGATTGGCGTAATTCAATATTTCAGGTTGAGCCGCCATTAACTCTTGCCAATCCCAATTTTGCTCGAGCTCTTTGTCGAAACTGTAAGAATACTCAACAGTGGGAATGTCACAGCGCGCACCCGGATAACGGTTCCAATACCAAGTACCGCCTACATCGCCTCCTTGCTCGAGGATGACGAAATTCAAACCGAGTTCTCTCAGTTTTTTGACGAGGTACATGCCGGAAAAGCCGGCGCCGACGATGACAACATCGTAGTTGCCCGGAGCTGTTTTAGGTTTTGAATCATTCATAACTAAAGCCTATGTGTTCATGGCTTTGCATGCAAATAATCGCATCATTCAGGATTCTTATTCTGGTCTTAATAGGACACTTGACCAACAGCAAATACACTGACGGCCTTAAGACCATGGGGATCGATACTTTTTAGCCGAGCTGACTTTGCGTCCATCAGCACAATTGCGACTTTCTAACCGCCATTGGCTAACGATATGAATGCGCTTTAGGGCGCAGAACCTATGGTTGTGCGAGAACAAACAAATGGCACTCGAGCGCCCACGTTCTACCAGCAGATAAGCTAGCTCGTAGTAATGGTGTGGATTAAGTATTAAATACTCAAGCTCAAGCTCAAGCTCAATGTCGCTGTTTCTGTCTGCGCCGGCGTGACCATCCTATGCCAACCAAGCCAGCCAGAACTAATGCAAGGCTACCTGGCTCTGGAACGCCAGTAGGCGGATTGCCAGAGCTTCGGGCGCACGCGCCGGCTGCGATGCAATCGGGCTCAAAAGTTTTATTCCCGTCAATTTTCGACGGAGACGCGTGCATCAATGGTGCAAGCATGTTTTGTGCACTGAAATCCGTGAACTGGTTGGCCGCCATGCTCCATTCAAAGGTTAGTACTTCGCTACAACCAGCATTAAGCGAAGTGCTCAAAAAGTCAGGCGAATTCGATTTGTCGCCGCAGCCTCTACTCAGGTTGTATTCTAAAGAAGTAGCAACATCTTGCACGACAGAGCCACCGTGTTCACCAAAAACCGCTCGATAAGTATTCAGCGTGATGTCCTCAGCGCCTTGAGTGTATATTTTGTTATTGATCTCGCCATTGTCAGAGCCCTTCTTACTGCCCTTCAAATTAAGCTTCTTGTAACCCTTTGAGTTGGTTTTTTTGGCCAGCAGATCAATCACGACGCTAATGTCGCTCAGCCCGTCTTGATTGCCATCTGTGTTTGTGTCTAAACCAAATAGCAGCCGATCGCTACCTAATAACTTTCCGAAGGACCTGCCGTTAATACCGAGATCCTCCCATCCAGATCCACTCTGTTTTGAAAGTGTACCGTAAACATTGTCTGTAAAATCAGTCGGTGCTGACAAAGCAGCATAGATGAGTCCGCCTTCTATTTTATAGCTGAAGGATCCCTGACTCTCACCATTGGCTTGTCCATTATTAGAGGCGAAGCCAAGCAACAACGTCTCTGCATTACTCCCTATATACTCGCCCTGTCCCACGATGCCGTCCACAGTCACCGCTTTGGCCGCACTTGTCGCCACCCCTACCCAAAGTGCTATCGCGAGTAGAATAATTTTTGAATTTTGTTTTTGCACAGTGTCCGTTTGACTCATCTTGATTGACCGGTAAATAAGCAGCAAAGTTTGTGCCATGAAATAAATAACCAACACTATCAACGTGTTACGCATAAGCGCCGAGAACGAAAATTGTTTATTGTAAAATTTATCGACACCAAAAAGGCAATGTATAAATTCAACTCTGCACGATTAAGTTGGCAAGCCCTAATTCATCGCTAAATACGGACCAAAGGCAAAAACAAGGGCCTACTCATAACATCCAGATTGCCCGCTTTTTTCGGCATATCGTGAGCGAAAGTCAGACTCTCGATGCAAAGCGTTATCAACAAGGAATACCCGTTCAACAAGCTATGTTTGCAGGTAATGGTAAATAGCAGCTGCAAGTGATTCGTGCCATTCATGTCGGTCAAAAGAACTGCTAACTAACCGCGAGTAAACAGGTCATGATACCCTCAGAGCAGATCAAAAAATGTGTAAAAAAAATCGACAAACAAACAAAGGGATTGTTGTTTTTACTATAGGTTTTGTTGCGGACAACCACAAAAGGCGTTCGCCGGGCTCTGTTCGATCAGTTAGACTTGCCGACTTATTTGGCACGAGAAAGAAGGAATGAGGACATCCCTAGCGCGCATTATTTTTATCATGCTCGGACTATTTAGCGCTCCGTTAGCCGCAGAAACAAAGCCATCAAGAAGTCAGTCAGTTGAAGAAATCAGAGAGTTGGTCGGGGATCAACCGACGAATGTTGAAGCTTTTTACTCGCTTACCGCATCGTTCCTCGGTTTCAACAACGCCCCAGTTAAAATTGCCGATAGCATCAATCAGGACCTTGAGACCTCGGGTGCATTCTATGAGGATGCACTGAGTCGGATTGAAGAGGGCGAACAGAAGGCAGCGATCATACAACTGGCAAACGCGATAAAAACGGACGAAAACAACGTTGCTGCTTATATTTTACTTGCGAAAACGCTGGGTCAAATGCGCATTCCTGAAGGTGCAATTTACTATTTGAGAGAGGCGCTGAAGCGTGGCGCTGATCCAGAACTTGTGTTTACGCCGCTTGGGGAGGCGCTATTCGCCCGCAATCAATATGTCGAGATCTTGCAGGAACTGCCGCTCACCGGTTTATCGAAAAACCTGAAGACAAAGATCAGAGTGCTGCACGGCAGAGCACACATCGGATTGCTGGAATTCGATAAAGCGGAAAAGCTATTGCTGGAAGCGACACGAGCAGACAGTCAGGAAGGCAGCGCTCACATAGAACTGGCTCGTCTCGATATGTTGCGCGGGAATCCAGAGGCCGCTTCGGTTCACTTAGCGGACATAGGCACAATTGGCACTACAGGCACCTCAGCAGAACGGATACCAGACTATTGGCTTATCAAAGGTGAGCTGGAAAGAACCGCCGGCAATTACGAGCAAGCTAACGACCACTACACAAGAGCGCTGACGCTGGAGGAAGATCACCTGCTAGCACTGCATGCCGCAGCCGAACTAAACCTCAACAACGGCAAAATTACAGAAGCTCAACCACTGGTTGAGAGGCTAGCAGAATTCTATGCGGATGACTTGAGAGGGTTGCTTTTGCAACTCACACTCGCATCTAAACTGAGAGACTTTGAAGCACGCGATCAAATTATCGCGCGAGCAGAGCGCGTCATTGAAAAAATCGATTTCGTACAACTGGAGGACGATGCCTATAACCTGATTCTCATCGGTAGGATTCGTCACCTCGCAGGCAACTATGATCAAGCTGTATTTTTGCTAAGACGTAGCTTGGCGTTGAAACCCACAAATTTGGATGCCATTCGCCTGCTGGTAACCGCGTATCTTAATTTGCAAAAACCCGCGTCCGCCCAATCGGTTTTGGACGAATCTGAAGCGTACTACAAGGACAATGTCGTTTGGTGGCATCTATCGGCGGAAACAGCGATTCAACAGAAAAACTTTTCACGCGCACGCTCGTTTCTCGACAAAGTAATAGCACAAAATCCTCAAGATATACCGACCAGATTGAGAAGAGCCACAATATACGCCAGCGCAGGAGAACAAACGCTAGCCATGCGGGCGCTGGAGCAGATTATAGATGAGGAGCCCAACCTGCAGGTAGGTATCACCCTCGGTAATTTCCTGCTGGCTTTCAACCAGTTTGATCAAGCGCTGACATTAACCCAAAGCTTGGAAAAGACTTTCGGCAACAGTGCTGAGTTACACAACGTCACAGGCAATGCTCACCTGGGTAAAGGAAACCTTGAACGCGCAAGAGATCATTTCAATGCTGCGCTGAACGCAGATCCTGAAGCCATCGCTGCGATGTTTAACCTGGCGAGCCTCGACGCCAAACAAGGCTATTTTGAGCGTGCTGAAAAACGCTTAAATCAGGTTCTCGAGATCAACGACAGACATTTTCTTGCTTGGGTGCAGTTAGCTGGCATTGCTGAGCGCCGTGGCCAGCAACGTGACGCGATACGTCATCTACAAGTTGCCCAGGGAATTAGGGTAGACATCGATAACGGGCTGCGCCTCATCAGACTACTGGTATCCGATCAGCGGAGGCAGGAAGCACAGGATGTCTTACTGGCTTTGCGGGTGCAATTCCCCGAGAACCAGGAGGTGATGGCAACAGACGCAAACTTGAGAATCACCAATGACAATGTAGATCGAGCCAAACAAATCTATGTCTCTATGCGTAATCAAGCCTTGCAAAATCAATCAGCGACCGAGCTCGTTAATATCGCCAAGTTACAAAAAGCGATCGGTGACATCGAAGGTGCGTGGCGCTCGCTGAATGCAGGTCAAAAGTTGGAACCTGCAAGTTTGTTGGTATTAGTGACGCGCGCCGAATTCAAGAGCAATGACGAGAGCTATAGCGAAGCACTTGAAATTACAAAAGAAATAATTAGAAATGCTCCAGAGCAGGCTATCGGCTATCGATTGCAGGGAGATAACTTTCAATTACTGGATCAGCCCGACAAAGCTCTCAAAGCATACGAACGCGGTATTGAGGAGACGGCAGGCAGTGTCACTCTAGTGTTACGTTATTACTCGGCGATAAGGGATGAAAAAGGTCAAAAAGAGGCTGTTCGTTTCCTCGAATCGTGGGTAATCCAAAATAAAACTAACGACTTTTCTATCCTTCGAGCACTAGCCGCTGGTTATTCACAGATAGGCAGCTACGATAAAGCCGTGACCTTAAACGAGGCACTTATCAAAGATAGCGCAAACGATCCCGCGTTGCTTAACAATCTGGCTTTACTCTACCTGAGATTAGGGGACGAAAGAGCAAGGTCCTATGCAGAAAAGGCATACGAACTCGCGCCTCAGAATTATGCGGTCATGGACACACTGGGCTGGGTACTTGTTAATCGTGGAGAGGTATCTCTCGGCCTTACGATGCTAAGGAATGCGATTTCTCGCGCCACCAACCTACCTGAAATACGCTATCACTACGCAGTCGCCCTCAACAAGAATGGCCAAACAGACATCGCTTTGAAAGAATTGAGCACCGCCCTAGCCTACGATCAACCTTTCAGTGGAATAGCAGATGCTAAAGCGCTTTACAAAGAACTTCGTCAGCAACCACCCCAGCGGACAGCAAATTAGACGCTTGATATATTGCTAAGTCGTACCTTTTCAGAACAGGTTGGACAGACTGCTGTCTCGCTCGTCGTCAATCTTTGCGGCCCAACAGCTTTGGTTGAGCCCGAAAACACAATGATAGCGGTATATACCCCAAGAGAATATCTATATATCATTTAGGTATAAACAAAACGAGCGAGGTAAAGGAGATGATGGAGTTTATACCTGCACTGTCGGGTGGCATGATTATTGGGCTTGCCGCATCACTAATGATACTTGTAGTGGGCAGAATCAGTGGCATTAGCGGAATTGCTTTTGGTGCATTAAACGACTGGAAGCCCTGGGCGCTGTTATTCCTGCTTGGCTTGATCACAGGTGCTGCGAGTTTCCATCTGATATCCGGCGTGCCAATACCAAGACTTGAGGTCGACAACCAGAGGTTAATCGCTGGCGGCCTGCTAGTCGGCATTGGCACTAAAATAGGCGCCGGCTGCACAAGCGGGCACGGGATCTGCGGCCTAGCTCGTCTCTCCAAGCGCTCACTAGTGGCAACCACGGTATTTATTTCATTTGGGATATTCACAGTCTATGCGACACAGCACGGAGGATCGCTATGAATCTCGTTACTGTCCTCATTAGCGGTGTACTGTTTGGCTTTGGGCTTGCATTGTCAGGCATGACAGACGTTGGGAAAGTTATCGGTTTTCTTGATGTCACCGGCAGCTGGGACCCTTCTCTGATCTTTGTGATGGGCGGCGGATTATTAGTCACCACACCCGTATTTCAACTGCTCGTGAAGCAGATGTCTCGTCCGCTGCTTGCGAAAGAATTTAACATACCTCAACGGACGGATGTCAGCTTTGATCTGATCATAGGAGCCGCCACTTTCGGTGTCGGATGGGGGTTAGTTGGTCTGTGCCCCGGACCCGCAATTGCATCTTTGGCCTACATGAACGAGGACGTACTTCTGTTCGCCGTTTGCATGGTTGCTGGTCTATTTCTTGGAGAAAGCATCAATCGCAAGGTTTTTAACCATTAATGACTGTCTTTGATGCGCCAGCCTACTTTGCACACTTTTGTATCAGGTTGCATCATTCATCAGACTTATAGTTACCGAAACTTATTTAATGTACCGTTTATCGGAAAAAGCGATGCTGAACGCCCCGTTCTCAGCGCTCACATACAACATTTTAAGAAAAATCCACAGATCATAAACGTCGGAGTTTTCGCCAAAAGACCCAGCGCATCTACCTTTCAGGCTTTTTCGGCTGATAAGTCGCCGCACAAAAATTCACGCACTCGATTCTAAAAGCGTATCAATACATACACTCAAGACCCGGCGTTGTCGGGCTTAAGCGCCATAGCCAAAAAGCAGTAATAAGCTTATTATTATTTATCAATTCACAGACTAATACACTCGCAAGAAGTCCGTTGCAGGGCATTATGGGGACGCAACATATATGAAAGTCGATATCGTTGATGATGAACCGATATTACGCGCACTTTACAAGTCGGTTATCGAAAGCTCAGGTTACGAAGTAGATTGTTTTAATGATGCTGAAGATTATATTTCCTACGCTAACTCAGACGATTACGTGCCACCTAGTATCGCTCTGGTTACTGATATCTGTATGCCTGGGAAATCGGGTTACGAACTCATCGATCAAATCAGAAAGAGCCATCCAAATCAAAAAGTCGTCGTAATCACCGGCACACCAAAAGAGTTTGTCGATACTGAAACAAACGCGTGTTTCTACCTCCAAAAGCCCGTAAGCCCTAAAAAACTCGTCGCTGTGCTTGAGTTACTTTCAGCTTGCACTAGTACCGGCAACACGGACATGTCGCCAAGATGCAAAGCGTTGAATGACCTTGACAGTTTCAACATTGAAAACTGGGAATGTTATTTAAAAACAAAAAAGCGTCCCGTTAACAAAATACAGACTCGACAGATATAGTCTCTGAGTCACTCATTTCTAATATCCACCTGCGCATGACAAACGCGCAAATTGCGCCGTTTACAATACCGCTCGATTAATTGAGAAAGACGTAAGGCTCTCGCCGCCACCCTACGGCTTGATTAAAAACGCATTCTAGCGACCTTCACTCGCGGTTCCCGCTCAATGTCTGTCCAAGTCACGTAGACATCATTACCATGGCTCGAGATAACCGGAAACCCACTGCGCCGAGACGATTTCGTCTCAGCGACAGCCAAGCGTTTCATCATCCTGCCGTGCTTATCGTATCTGGCAAGCATAATCGTCGCCAGAGCACCGCTGGTTTCAAGCCAACTAATGGCAAACCCGCCTGCGTCTAAAACGGCTAAAGAGATCCTGCCGTTTGTCGATTCTTGCGCTACGATCACTGGTGCGCCAAAAGTTTTTCCATCATCCTGTGAGAGTGCAAAGCTCACGGTTGGATCGTCGTTCTTCGCGGTGAACCACGCAACAACGGTTAAACCGTTTCCTGACACAACAGAGGGCCCATTCACCGGGCAGCCTGCGACTTGCCAGTTGTCGTTGTAAACAGCCGCAGGTTCAGACCATTGCCCATCAACCAAACGCGTAATGTAGGTGTCTCGAACTTCCTCGTTTGTACGATTACGATAAACCACTACTGGCCCTGACCCGGTCATCGCAGAACTGGTCTGACAGCAGTCACATACAAGATCATCGAGTTGCCATTCCATGGTCTTTTTACCTTCATTGTTGAAAATGCCCGCCCTTAACGTCATGCCACCTGCGATGTGAGCGCCTGCATGTGATTCGTTCCGCCGAGTTTCACGACCATCAAGCCAAGCGATTAACGTCGCGTCATTGTGCATCGGTAACATACTAACGAAGCCGTACTCGGCACTAACATCATCATGATGAATGACCGCGGGATCGCTCCACTGCGCTGTTGCCGCACTGTAAAAAGTCGCGACCACATCGTAATCATAGATACCATCGCTACTTTTTCGCAACCAATTCGCAGCCATACCAGCATCGTTAGCTGCAAAAAAAGGGAAATCGGCCCAGTTCACAAACCAGTCTTCTCCATCTCCAACCAGCATAGCGTTACTCCATTCATCATCCGCAAAACTGGCGTGATAGAGCGAACTGAGCGAACCTGTCGAGCTGACCCAAGATAAATGAATGCGGCCATTTGCATCGGTTGTGAGACGAGAAAGACTCGTCTGTTTGCCGGCAGGTGATTGCAAACGCTCCACATCCGCCGCGATAACTTCTCGCGCAATCAGTGCCGTTAGCAAAAAGGAAATGAAAACACCGAGCTTCATTTACCGACACCCATTGCTGCTAACTTTGCCATGATTTGGGTACGATCCTGAGCACCGATCAGTTTTGCTTTCACCGTATTGTCAGGCGCCAGAATATAAGTCGTTGGTAAAACAGCTGGTGAAGTCAAGTTCAGCATACTCACATGCTCAAAGGTCAATGTCGGAAAAGTGATGCCCATGCGTGCCGCAATCTGCATGGTTCGCGCCCGATCATCCTCATCGAAATTGACGCCCATTACGGAAACCCCGAGAGGTTCGAGTGCTTCGCTAAGATAGTTCAATTCGGGTATTTCAACACGACAGGGGGCGCAGGATTTAGACCAGTAATTAATTACTTTCCATCCGCGACCACTTTCCTGCAGCTCGCCTGCTTGCAAAGCAATTGCATGAGTAAATATCGCAACAACGAAAACAAAAACTTTCAAAACTTTTCCGTTCCTAATGTTGATGGTGGCTGTGCAGAATACAACAAACTCAGAAGGCTTGCAGATACAGATAAACAATTGCTCGGGAGCGAACACCCTTTTGTCACCTCGAGCAGCCTGCTCAGCGTAAGCACATTTTTAGCACAGGATTTAACAGCAACTTCTCGATCAACCTCATCAAACATCGAAAGAAACGTTGTCTCGATGTTTCAGGGGCAATTTGACGGTAAACCTTGTTAAGCCGGGGGATGAATCAACCAAAAGCTCCCCATCGTGCTCTTCGACTACAATACGGTAGCAAATCGATAATCCTAACCCAGTTCCCTTCCCTATAGGTTTGGTGGTAAAAAAGGGGGTAAACACATGCGGCAAGTCCTGCTCGGCTATACCTTCCCCATCGTCTTCAATCGTGACCAGCGCCCACTCATCCGTTGTAGACGTTGATACTCTAACGGTACCTCCGTCAGGTAACGCTTGCACAGCATTGATAAACATATTGGCAAATACTTGATTCAATTTGCCCGGGTTGCCCGAAGCCCACACAGGATGTGACAAATTCGTCTCAAGGCTGACATTATCTTTGAAAAGATTTCTGTAAACGCTGAGGGTCTTTTGCAGACAATCGTTTATATCAACCACGGAGCTATCAACATCATGAGTCCTGGCCACTGTTCTTAGATCCGCCACAATATCTTTTGCGCTGTTTAAGCCTTCGATAGTTTCCCCTAACAATTCGCTAAAGTCAGCAGCCAACGACTTATACCCAACACGATCTATTTCGTTCGAGTCAGGAATCAAGCGAAGCAATGTCGCGTTCATATTAACGAGTTCGTCGATATAGCCTTTGGCTGTCTGCAGATTACTCAACGAAAAACCCAGTGGGGTATTGATCTCGTGAGCAATACCAGAAGCCAGCTGTCCTATAGATGCCATTTTCGCTGATTGCACGAGCGACTGCTGGTTTCGCTCGAGCGTATCGACCTGCGCCGTGAGCAGCTTATTACTCTGCTGCAGACTTTTTTGCGTCGAGGCAATTGTGCGCAAATATTGAGCGGATATAATTCTTGGAGTTGCGATATTCGCTATCGTCTGCAAAAAAATCAGGTCGTTTTGAGAAAAAGCGTCTTCAATTACAGCCTCGATATCAAAAACACCTATCGTTTCATCAGCGTATCTCAGCGGCACCGTCATTTCAGATAATCCAGAGAATTGATCGAAGATGTAACGCGGATCAGCACGCGTGCTTTTTACAATTTCAGCGATACCTGTCTTGGCAACAGTGCCAACGATGCCTTCACCGAATTCTATGACGATAGGCTTCAGGACTTCACGGCCATCGGCTTTTACCCCATATGAAGCAACTTGCTCTAGCTTACCCGCTTCGGCAAGATAAATAACGCAGTCGTCAAAGCCGAGCGTATTGCCAACGTTTTCGGCGATAAGCCATAGAAGATCATCTAAGTCTGCGGCATCGAGCATCGCTCTGGCAAAACTGTTTACCGATGTTAGTATCTGATGAGCTGAGGTCTTTTCTACCATTGTGCAAGCATACCATTCATTCAGCCAAGCAATGTTAAGTGGCAATAACACTGCATTTCTTGACGATACTTGCAACATTTAACCGGATTTTTGACCCGAACTGTGATCAACATCACATTACTTGACCGTCATATAGCGTACCGTTAATTATCTGAAATATTGAGAAAATACGATGTCCGCTAGCGTACTCATCGTAGATGATGAAGCGAAAGTGCTAAGCGCCCTGCGACGCTGCTTCAACAGAGTCGATATACAAACCGAACTCTGTACAAGTGCCAAGCAAGCCGCCGCTTGTTTGGTAAAAAACAACTACGACTGCATCATTAGTGACTACAAAATGCCAGACATGGACGGCCTGGAGTTTTTGGAAATAGCGTCTGAAATCACCTCCTCAACACCACGTCTTTTGCTTTCCGGCCATGTCGACTGTGAATTGCTGGAAAAAGCAATCAACGACTGCAACATCGATCGTTTTCTTAATAAGCCTTGGTCAAACGAAGAACTTATCGAGATCGTTAGAAGTACAATTTCGATGAAGGAAGAAGAAGATGACCACAAAAGTGAGCTTGCCAAAGCGTGTGAGCAAATAAGTCTCGCAGCGGCACATCAGGCCGCAAATTTACCCAACCCCGTTGACAATTCAGCAATTGTTGCAGATCTGCTCTTCAAGCCATTAAATGAATTATCCGGTGACGTGGTAGATTTCGCCTGCACTTTCGATCATTTCAACTTTGCGATTTTTGACTCGGCGGGCAATGGAACCGTTGCGGCGATGGAAGCCTACGCGATGCACAAGCAGATTGATTTACGTGGCGATCTCGATCCTAAAGTATTTACAGAAGCGTTAAATAATCGCTATGTTGCTGATGCATCACGCAACCTTTTTACAATGAGCCTCGGCACAATCGAATTTGCGACCGACACCCTAACGATTTGCCAAGCAGGTGCGCCTAATATATATCTCATACCATCTGACCCTCGACGTTCAATTGAACGTCTTGGCGTAGGTGGCATGCCAATTGGCTATTCAATGAATGAAGCATACGACGTGCAGCAGGTTCATCTCGCGCATGACGATTGTTTTGTTGGGTTTTCAGAAAACTTTACGGAAAACGACACAGAAACCCTTGAACAACTATTGTCAAAGGCGAGACGTCGTCGGCTTCAGGAATTGAAAAACGAAATTACACAGTGGTGCGACTCGCTTGTTCAAACCGACGACATCTCTGCCGTATTCTTTAAGTATAAACCCTCAACCTTCGTCTAACGGCCTTAGGCTTTTTAAGCGCAAGGCGCACCTTGGATTAGTCTACCTGTTTGGCAATCAGCCGAAGCCTGCCCACCCTGTTAGTATCGTAAAGCGTCAACGATTGTTTTTGATCGATTGCGAAGAAGGACGCCTCAGAAAGTGCCGCTAAAAACTTTCTTTCTTGATTCATCAGTGCAGGCACGCATGATTTTCGGGTACTTCTCGGGATACCAACCGATAGCTTTTCGCCATCAAATTGATAACTAGCGGAATACCTATTACATCCCGTTGAACCCGAGAGCAAACCCCGGTCGCTATCAAAACGAAGCGTTGCACTCACGTAATCGATAACACCCGCTTGGTCTAAATCCTCCAGCAACCAAAGGTTTGCTTCGAGCACAGCTTTTGTTGACTCCGTGTTGTGCTGACTGTTGTTTAAGAGGTGAGTAGTGGAGCAGCCCTGAACCAGTATACAAATAAGGTAAATTGCGAGTATTTGTCTCATAAGCATTTTGTCTACGGGGTTTTATACAAGGTATTTGCTCGTCTTGAGCGGCAAAATTATCATCTTAACTCGGGCTGCTCTTGCTCGCTCTTACTACCTGATTCAATTTCTCGATAAAGGCAATCTGAGCGTAACGATTTGGGCATTTGAGCTGGAATTTATTATGAAAAAGCAGTCGTAGTTCGACCTTGTCATCGCTAAGCGTCACAGTATAGCCATCTAAATCAGAATTTACGGTTAGGCCATGCCAGCTTGTACCATCGGGTGAACTGCGTCCATTCGTCAAGACTGCATTGACCGCTAGCAGTGCCTGATGCGTGTCTATTTTCGTTTCAACTGCTTTTGCCATACAAATTATACGTACCAATTGCTCACCGGGGTCATCCTCGCACTGCATGTAGACTGAACAAACTGCGCTTAACGGACAGCACTACAACACTAACAGCCTATTTCCGACCCAAGAGTTAAAAGCCTACCGTGTCATTCGCAGCGTTGACAGCAAAATAATGTATAAAAATTTGAACATCTTGGCCGAGACCCGGGCCCGGGGGAGATCCAATTTTAAGAAGCGACCGTACCACTATTAGTTCACCCAGAGCCCAAATACTATGACGTCAATACAAGAACCTGTCCGCAGTGAGATGATAGCCATGGCCCTTGCCGACGACGTACCATTCTCGGCCATTGAACACCGCTTCGGCGTGACCGAACCCAATCTAAAAATTTATATGAAGCGCTGGCTGAAACCGGCTAGTTACCGGGCTTGGCGTAAAAGAGTCGCACGATTTCGTGCACAGCGAAAAGCATACAAGGTTTAAAAGCCACAGCGACACAAAACCTGCCCTTTGTGTACGCTTACACTGATTACTAGTGCACCTGCACCTTGTATTCAATCGTAAAACTGCCGCCCGGCGGCATAATGCCAAAAGTTGAAATTCTAAAGTCCGTGACAAGGCCTTCAAAACCCACCGCAGCTCCACCGGACCCCGACACGGGTAAATAACCAAAGTTACTCCCCCCATCCACGGAGAAATCCTCCGTTGCAATCGCCAACATCGATGTGTTTTCTACAAAGTTAAAGGCAACACCACTACCATAAGAGTCCAGTCCGAGGTCAGCGAAAAGCGGAACCAAACCATCTACAACCACATTAGCCGCTTGCCCCTGGCCCACATTCGTTACTGAGATCGTATAGGTGACTATTTCCGAAGGCGCGGCGCTTGGAGCCCCCGAAGTAAGTACCGTTTCGATTTCCGGATCAAGCGCAATAGAATCAACGATACAAACATCGTCCATGTGCCAATAGTCGAAGTTGCCGGTACTGGCTGCTACCTGACGGAACCTAATTTGAAAATCACTATGCAGCCCATCGGACGGCAGCGTAAATAGCAGATTGTATTCCTCACCCGGCGTGCCATTGCCCGACAGTGTTTGCAACACGGTAAAGCCGCCGCTAACGTTGCGATACTCGATCACCAAGTCTTCCCCGAAGTCGGGATTTTCGGAAAAAGTATCACTACCGCGTTGCACCCACATACTTAAATCAGCTTGTGTGGTTGAACCAAGATTGATCAACCGACTGGTCATACTCTGAGCCTCTGATCGGCTAAACATGCTGCGCGTTGGCGAATTTGCTGTTTGCGCGCTGATGCCGGCATTGGCAGAGGTCACTAGCCAATCTGCACCCAAAGTCGGTCGCTCAAAATCGTCACAGAAGTCAGGCCCAAAAACCACAAAACTTGTTTCGGTTATCACAATGTCGTCGATGTGCCAAAAGTCGAAATTATTTCCCGATCCGCTTGATTGAGATATTTTGATTTGAAATCCACTGTGCAATGCATCAGCGGGCAATATAAAATTAAAGTCGAATTCCTCACCTGGGGTTCCAGCACCGGAAAATGCAGCGACCACGACAAACGCCCCGCTACTATTTTTGTACTCAACTGTCAGATCCTCATTGCCGTCTGGATCCTCGGAGAAGCTATCTTCACCACGTTGAACCCAAAGCGAAAGTTCTGCGCTGGGTAACCCTGACAGGTCGATGTTGGTTGTAGTTAGACTCAGTGCTTTCTCACCAGTAAACATCGATCGGGTCGCTGAGTTTGCTGTTTGATTACTGATGCCAGAGCTGGTTGGATCGGTAACTGTCCAGCCTGCACCGAGCGTGGCGCGCTCGAAATCATCTGAATATAGAATTGAACCCGGTATTGCCGAGGCATTTAGACTAACGGACAGACCGCAGGTTATGAGGCATACTCTGAGACCTTGCTGGGCTTTTGAGATCAAGAGTTTGTTGGAAAACGCCGGCAAGTAGAGGCGTCGAAACCTGTTTATACAAGCAAGCATTTCGCGACACGATATCATCTATTTTTTGGATACTCTCATTTCACATAACTGATTTCAAGCCAGCGGGCTTTTGGCGCCTATGCGCGCTTTCCCTTGACTAAAGGTATGACTTGTAAACATTTGTCAGCAAAAAGACGTGTCGAAATTTCCCGACGGGATAGTCATTACCTGAGTATATCAGCAATCTGAGAGGCAACTCTGCCGCCTGCTGACGAGGGCTAAATGACGTTGATCGCTTGCGGCAGGGCAGCGTTCGAGATGCATAAGCTATCTCAAGAGGATGAGTGAAATGTAAGCGATCTTTAAAACCCGTGTCATCGCCAACTTACTGGCAAATCTAGCATTACGCATCCGACCCCCAGTGGGGGATCTGAACAACACGCTCGCTCGAATTACAATGACAGCGCAGAGATCATTTGGTTTACTCCCACTATAAGATTAATTGAATCAAATAAAAGGAAACCCAGTTATGTCTCATGATCTCATCATCCGTGGCGGACTTATTGTCGATGGCACCGGTTCGAAGCCCTATCCTGGCGATATCGCAATTGACGGCGATACGATTGTTGCAATCGGAAACGTTGAGGGCAGTGGCACAACAGAACTCGATGCCAAAGGGCATGCAGTCACGCCCGGTTTCGTGGATCTCCACACGCATCTTGATGCTCAGGCTGGCTGGGATCCCGATTTAACGCCCATTGTTTGGCACGGCGTGACTACCGCGCTCATCGGCAACTGCGGCGTAACCTTCGCGCCATGCAAATCCGAGGATCGTGAGTATTTGGCGGGCATGATGGAATCGGTTGAGGACATCCCGAGCTCCGTTATCCTGAACGGGCTTGCTTGGGATTGGGACAGTTACGGCGAATACCTCGATTCTTTAGAAAAACTGGCGCCTGCGATTAATATCGTGGGTATGGTGGGTCACTGCGCGATACGGACATACGTCATGGGTGAACGTGGTGTCGATGAGGAACCGACTGCAGATGAAATTGCACAAATGGCAGCCTTGGCGGGGAAATCAGTCGCCGAGGGCGCGGTCGGGTTTTCGACCAGTCGATTAGTGGCGCACAAGATGCCAGATGGGCGCAGCATTCCTGGCACATTCGCGAAGTCACCCGAGATGGTAGCCATCGCTAAAGCGGTGGGCGAAAACAACGGTCTCGTCCAAAACGTATTGGAATATTCTCGTTTGGACTCAGAGATGGCTCTGTTAAGAGAGCAGGCTTTAGCTGCCCAGACTCGCGTCATTTTTACAGCACCGCATATACCTGGCGGGCCGGGCAAGGCAAACGCTTATCAAGACATCATAGATTCGATGCGAGCTGAAGGCATTGACATTACGGGGCTCGCTCTACCTCGGTCATTCGGATTTCTGTCTGGTCTAAAGACCAATATCATGTTCATGTCTCCCGCCTGGAGAGACCTGATAAGCCTTGATTTTACTGATCGTCTCGCCGCAATTGAAGACGCGGACACCCGCGCTACGCTTATCAAAGAAGCTAGCGAAATGGGCGAAGGCGGCACCCCTCCCCTGGCAAGTTGGGTAAGTAATTTTTATTACCTTGGAGACGGCGAGTCTCCTCAATATACGAAGGGTGCAGACGAAAGCCTTCCGGCTTTGGCCACTGCGGCCGGCGAACACCCTGCTGAAACCTGGCTAAGAATAATGCTTGAGACCAAGGGTGAAGCGCTATTTCACGTTCGATTTGGCAATCATGATTATGAGGCCATGGAGGAATTCCTTCAAAATGACTGGATTTTACCAAGCCTCGGAGACACGGGTGCTCACCTAACCCAGATTATTGACGCTGGTTGGTCGACTTTCATGCTTTCTCATTGGCACCGGGAAAAAGGCACCTTCACACTAGAGGAAACGATTCGTCTGCTAACAAGTGCTCAGGCACGCATTTTGGGTTTTAACGATAGGGGCACGCTAGCCGTCGGCATGCGAGCGGACATCAACATCATCGATGTCGAGCAGGTTATCGAGGGCCAACCGACGCTTATACGTGATTTCCCTGACGATACGCCACGGTTATCGCAAAAAGCCAAAGGTTATCTTGCCACAATCTGCAATGGCAACATCGTTGTGGAAAATGGTGAGTTAACGGGACGGCGTTCGGGTCGCGTGCTTCGCAATCAACCGAAAAGTGCAGCGTAAAAGTGGGCGAAAAACCATTATCAACCACAGACTTAACACCGGCTCAGCCACCGCCACGGTGGCTACTTAAACTGTTCACAAAAATTAACGTTGCCGTCTACAAACTATCCTCCGGTCGGTTGATGAACAAACTTTCTGGCATGCCTATCCTGTTAGTGGAAATGACGGGGGTAAAGTCTGGGCGAAGACTAACGATACCACTCATGTACGTACCCAAAGGAGAAGGCTTTGCGTTAGTCGCCTCTCAAGGCGGTGCGCCTCGTCATCCTGTTTGGTATCGTAATCTCATCGCCGAACCCAATGTTCGAATTACCTACGCGGGTCAAACCAAAGAGATGACCGTACGCGAGGTTTTTGACCAAGAAAAAACAGAGGTCTGGCAAACTTGTTGCCAGTATTACCCACCCTATCAGACATATCAGGATCGAACAGACAGAAAAATACCCGTTTTTGTTTGTGAGTAAATTTTATCCCCGCTCCAACACACCTTTAAGCGACACTCGTTTACAGTGATAAAGGACGCAGAGCGAAAATCTAATTGCAGGAGATTTTTATGTTGAGTGCAACGGAATTTATGCCCGTAGACGGCACGCTTGCCGTCGTTCTATGGATCGAAGTCATTGTATATATGGGCATCGGCGTCTACGAATTGGTCGACGACTTTCATGCTAGACCCAAGCGCTGGAGTCTAACTGACGATCAACTCAATGTCTGGATCTATACTCAAGAGAAAGTCGGTCACAAGATGCATGCCGCGGTGTGTTTTCTACTTGGCTTTGTTGCATTAAACGGCGTGATCGAGGGGCACGTAAATCGGTTTGAGCTGGAATTACTTTTCGTGAGCCTAGCACTTATCACTGGTGTGATCTGGGGTTTATTACCACCGGGTCGACTGGCCATCGTAACTATTCTGAGCAAGCCGGAAATTTGGTTACAGATTGTGATGTATAGCTTTTACGCCGGTCTCATTCGACCTGAAATCATTGGGCTTTGTGTCCTATTGAATGCTTGGGGTGTGCTGGTCTACTTTACACTTCAGCGTAAAGTGTTGACACCGTTTACTTACGCAAACCTTAGGCAACATATTCTTGCCGCTGAAGGCGAGGAAGTCCTCTCGAAGATCGACAAGATTGCTGGATATCAACACCAACACAACACTGACATACCCTAGGGACTCTAAGCAGACCACTCACACCAAGCTCGGATTCTAAAACGCATTTTCTTTAACAATTCGATCGATTAACGCATCTAGTTTACTGTCCGGCACATAACCCTTAGACAAGCGCTCAAGAACTGCGGGGGCAGCCTGTTGCAATCCTGCCTCTAGCCCAACTTCACACTGCCAATCACCAATCACCCCCTTGAGGCCTTGGTTATCAAACATCATCGAGTTCGATTTATCGCCAAGCAACGGCCCTTGCCACATGGGTTCATGATGAACTAACCGCGCACTTGACACATGCACTAATTCAGCCGGCAACCCGAGGGCTTTCGCACTAGATAAAACCAGCTTATCCCACGTGTATGAATGCTCATCCGTAATGTGGAACGCTCTCCCCAGCGCCTTGTCGTTAAGAAACAGGCCACAAAAAGCGCGCGCAAAATCCGCAGCGTGGGTTAACGTCCAAATAGACTGACCATCACCATGTACGACAATGGGTTTATTATTAAGCAACCGCCAAGCTTGATGATAACCATCGACAACCGCGCCGGGCAAGCGGCAGCGATAAGTGTGACTAGGTCTAACCGTCGTAAAAGGTAATCGGGACTGTTGTTCTAGCAGGTCCTCACAAGCTATTTTCTTTCTCGAGTACTCCCAATAAGGGTTCGATAGAGGCGTGTGCTCCGTAACCACATGATGTTGGCAAGGTTTTTCATAAGCGGACGCCGTCGATATAAAAATATATTGGTGACAGCGAGACGAAAAAAAATCTATATCGCCTTGAACTGTTTTGGTGTCAAAGGCAAGAAACTGACAAACCACATCAAATGTATTATCCGCTAACACCGAGTATGCGCTAGGTTTATAAACATCACCTTTGAAATGCCGAACACCATCGATCGGCTGATTGCCACGATTGAAGACGGACACATCGTGACCGAGAGAGACAGAATGCGCGACGCAAGCGGCAGAAATCTCGCCGCTACCGCCGATGTAGAGAACCCTAGTCATGAGCGGGATACGGGTGCACGATTTGGTTTTCTACCATACGAGCGCCCCCTAACAAGTGTGCATCAAGAAAATGATTGACCACTACCGGCGCTTCGACGAAACGCGCATTGCGATACACGCCATGTAGATTTGGCGCTTCAAATGCTGACTGCGCATCCGCCTCAAAAACTAAACGCGCATCTCCCAGAACACCCGAATCCAGCATCTTGAGCGAATTGTCCTGCTCACAAGCGTCGGCGTCTACTCGCGTCAGACTCACCAAGGTGCCTCGTTGATGCTTTGACATCGCCGAATGATAAGTTAACGCAACCATCGGTCTTGGCGCATCCGATGGGTTTTTCACGCCCCGATGCCACATGCGAGGATCACGGAAACAGATGCCACCAGCGGGTATTGTCATAGAAGCCGGTGGTCCCCACTTTGCCACAACGTCCGGATGATGCGCTGGCTGCTCCCCTTTACCCCAAGTAGTGACATCAGTTTCGTGGTGACTACCGGGGTATATTTCTGTTGCACCCGCAGCCTCGGTAATCTCCGACAGCGCTAGCGAGCACGAGACAGTCGTACTATTGGGTGGCCAAGGCTGACCTGCCGCCTTAGCTGCCCGTTCAGTCTTCCAAGCATAGGGTCTATCGAAATGTAACGGCTGGTAGCCACTGCCAGGGCAGTTTACGTTGCCATTGTAAAAACCCAACCAAGCGCCCGATCCTAACAGCTTTGCAACAACACTTTCGAGTATCGGGTTTGCAACCATCTCCCTGTGTACGTAGGGCGCGCTGCGGCGCGGCCCCAATTGCAGATGCCCCGCTGCCGTGTGCTTTTCGTGCGGTGTTAATCCTGCCTTTTCACGAATCAGTTCAACATCTTCAAGATAAGCAGCCATCAGTTGCTCACAGACCTCCGGGGGCACGAGCCCGGCAACAACAGCAAAACCGATTGAATTAAAACTTTCTTGGACCTGATCGAGTTTATCCGCTGCCAAACGACCACTATGCCACTCTTGATCCGTGATCTCGAAATACGACTCACTCATTCACCCTTCACCTCTATTGTTAGGTTGCTCTTTCCAGCGATGCGGCTGCGCCTTCGGCCATAATTGTACGCGCACGCCATTTGCAGACTTTGGGTGAATAAACACCTGCGGTGTACCCACTCCGATCAGCTGTACACCCTGAGACTCTAAACGTGCGATTGCCAATTCCATATCGTCAACTTTGAGCGCAACTGTGTGAACACCTTCACCGCGAGACTCTAGCGTTTTTGCTATGGGTGAGCTATCACTCATCGGCGCTATCAATTCGATAAACGTATCGTCTTCGAGCAAAAAGAACGCCTGACAAATACCGACCTCGGGTAGATCAACCTTATGACTGAGAGTCAGACCAAGTTTGTTCTGCCATGTATCTATCCCTTGGTCAATATCCCGAACCAATATTACCAGGTGATCTGAACCGCTAAATGCCATCGTTCGCTCAATTATTTAAATTAAAAAAGATCCTAACACGGGTTAGTCGATTGTGTTTCTACCCACTGCTAACCAGTCCATATTCGGTGCACTTTGCCCTCGGTCTCTTAGGTTTAAATCGACTGTCGCTGAATCCGCATAGTGATAAACCATCGCAGCGCGTTTAGCATCCGAAAGGTTGTCAGTAGATTTATGCATAAGATGGCTATGAAAAAACAACAAGTCGCCCGGCGCCATCGTGACACAAATTGCGTCACTCATGTCATGGTCAACAATCTCGACATAAAACGGATTCGCATGCTTACGATCATCTGGTACTACCTCGTGAACTGGCTCCTTGTGCGACCCTGGCAATATCCATAACGGACCATTGTTTCGCGTCGCTTCGGTGACCGCAAGCCAGAGACCGATTTGGGGCGACCTGTCAAAGTTGAAATAGAACTTATCTTGATGCCAGGGTTGACCCAACGCACCGGGATACTTGAAGATAAACTGGGACAAAAAGCAGTCGTAGTTTTTGCCAAGCAAAGCCTCAAGGTAGGGCTTCAACATGTCAGCACAGCAGAACTGATTGAACACCGGTTGTTCTCTGTGCAAGCGAAACAGCTTGGAGAGTTTATCTCTTGCGCGCATTTTATCTGCCAGACTTTTTTCAAATACCGGCATCGCGACACCCAGTGAATGACCCGCATCAAGTTGATCACACAAGCCCAAGATGTGCGCTTCCATCGAAAGCAATGTGTCCTCTGGAACAAAACCGCGCAAGATGGCATAGCCTTGTTCAAAGAAATTCGCCTTAAAGGCTTCGGGTGTTAATACCTCGGGCCGTGTCATTGCTTTTCTCCAACATCAGTTAAGACAACATCGTGTCGCTTTCGGTCTAGCTGAGCACGGATTCCTTCATGCTACTTTTTGACGAACTTGTACTTAGCATCGAAGATGAGTCATTTATCCGTGGCACACAGACGACGGCCGTGTGCTAGTCGAGAGGTACTAAATTCATTCTATTTTTGGTTACGATAGCCTACTCGACGCCTTGTTTTGCACTTTCTGCGATTTCATTAGTATATGGGCTCGAGGCCCCACAGACTAGATAGACAAGGCACAATCTTGGATTGATACTTGCAACATGCTCAATAAGAGGGAAGACTCCCCTATTCATAATTGACTGGAGAATTTTCACATGGCTTTGCGTATCAATGACACAGTACCGGATTTTACCGCTGAAACAGATCAAGGCACTATTAAGTTCCACGATTGGATTGGTGATACCTGGGCAATACTATTCTCCCACCCTAAAGACTTCACGCCGGTTTGCACCACCGAATTCGGCGCAGTAGCGCAGTTGGCAGACGAATGGGAAAAACGCGGCACCAAGGTCATGGGCGTTTCTGTCGACGGCGTTGAAGACCATAAAAAGTGGAAGCAGGATATCGAACAAGTATCCGGCGCCAGCGCTGGATTTCCAATCGTAGCAGATGAGGGGCTGGAGGTTTCCAAAGCCTTTGATATGTTACCTGCCGAGGCCTACATGCCAGATGGACGAACACCTGCGGATAGCGCAACTGTGAGGTCTGTCTTCATCATTGGCCCGGACAAACAACTGAAACTCTCAATGACTTATCCGATGTCAGTTGGACGAAATTTTGGCGAAATATTACGCGCACTTGATGCCCTACAAACCTCAT
>CBFHOH010000027.1:250-64667 GCA_965657335.1 Candidatus Azotimanducaceae bacterium | reverse complement strand
ATGCACCTTGGCTGGGAGGAATCGCATTGGAATGACTGGTCTCGTTATTATCTCAGTGACGGAAAGCAGGGAGAACGACCACCCCCCGAGGTCTTGCAGCTACAAGACTGGTGGCGCGAGATGGTCGCCACCACTGATGATGCAAGAGTGATTGAGCTCGGCAAGCTGATTCTAAAGTCAACCGCGGATAACCTATGGACCATTGGTGTGATTGGACTTGCGCCACAAGCATTTGTGGTTGGGCCAAGGCTAAGAAACGCCACACCTCACGGTATTTGGGGCTGGGACAACCGATGGACCATGCCTTACCATTCGTCCAGCTGGTATTTGGAGGAAAGCCAATGAGCGGATACATCTTCCGTCGTCTGCTTGGCATGATACCGACGCTCGCCATCATATCAGTGATTGTTTTTGTGCTGATTCAACTGCCCCCGGGCGATATCGTTACCGCTAACCTAGCGTCATTACAATCGCAGGGTATGGAAGTCAGCGAAGAGCAGATACAAGCGCTAAGAGCACAGTACAATCTCGACAAATCTATGCCCATGCAATATTTTCACTGGATCACCAATTTCGTTCAGGGAGATATGGGCTATTCGGTTAGTTTTAATCAACCAGTCAATTCTCTGATCTGGGAAAGGTTGGGCTATACGGTCCTGATTGCGCTTGCCAGTTTACTCTTCACTTGGGCGCTCGCCATACCTATCGGGATCTACTCGGCAGTTCGCCAATACAGTTTTGGAGACTATGCTTTTACGCTCATCGGTTTACTCGGTCTCGCGACACCGAACTTCATGCTTGCACTAATCTTGATGTATCTGGGCTATACATGGTTTGGGGTTAGTGTCGGCGGGTTATTTTCGCCTGAATTTGCAGAAGCAGCTTGGTCAAGCGAAAAGTTCGTGGACCTGTTGAAGCATATCTGGATACCCATGATCGTCATAGGCACTGCGGGCACCGCGAGTATCATGAGGGTCATGCGCGCTAATTTGCTCGACGAATTGAACAAGCCTTATGTCGTCACCGCCCGAGCAAAAGGTGTCAGACCCATCAAACTTGTCCTCAAATATCCAGTGCGTATCGCGATAAATCCATTTATCAGCACGATTGGCTGGCTGCTTCCGACATTAATATCTGGTGAGGCGATTGTTTCCATCGTACTCAATCTGCCAACGACGGGACCCTTGTTATTACAGGCTCTACTTAGCCAAGACATGTATCTGGCGGGTAGTTTTATTATGCTGCTGAGTATTCTGACAGTGCTTGGCATGCTGCTTTCGGACATTCTTTTAGCCCTACTTGATCCGAGGATTCGCTTTGACTAGTCTGCGCAATCCAGCAACCATCGATCAAACGACGACGGCAGAATTATCTTCTGCGCAACTCACCTGGCTACGATTTAAACGCCATAGGCTCGCTGTTGCCTCTGGGGTCTTTCTTATCGCCATCTATTTTGTCGCCGCTTTCTGTGAGTTCTTTGCTCCTTACGATCCGAGTTGGCGAAATTCCAAGGCGATATTTGCACCACCTCAAGAGATACACTTTATCGATGAAGCAGGCAACTTTCATCTTCGTCCGTTTGTCTATGGCTACAATTTACACATCAATCCGGATACCTGGGTGAGAGAATACGAGGAAGACAAAACTCAGCGTTACCCGCTAAAGTTTTTCTCAAATGGCATTCAATATGAGTTCTGGAATCTATTTCGTGCTAATCGCCATTTCGTCACAGTCGACGCTAACCATTACCTACACTTGTTTGGTACTGACAAGCTGGGTCGAGATATTTTCAGCCGTGTCATCTACGGCGCACGTATATCCCTTAGCCTAGGGCTCATTGGCGTCGCTTTAACAATCATACTAGGTGTACTTATCGGTGGGCTCGCGGGATATCTAGGCGGCCGCGTGGACAATATCATTCAACGATCAATTGAGGTGCTTCAAAGCATCCCAACGCTACCTTTATGGATGGCACTCTCTGCTGCCCTACCCGTACATTGGTCTCCACTTACCGTATATTTTGGCATTATTGTCATCCTGTCACTGATTCAATGGACAGGACTCGCTCGCGTCGTTAGGGGACGGTTTTTGGCATTGCGTGAAGAGGACTTTGTCGTTGCCGCAAGACTGATGGGCGCTAGCCAGTTCAGAATCATTACACGGCACCTGCTGCCTTCGTTCATGAGCCACATTATCACCACGGCAACGTTGGCAATACCGGGTATGATTCTCGCGGAAACCGCTTTGTCATTTTTGGGTGTTGGCCTGCGTTCACCGGTTGTCAGCTGGGGCGTGCTGCTGCAGCAGGCGCAAAATTATCAGGTCATCGTCTTGACTCCCTGGTTACTGATTCCGGGTGTGTTTGTGATTCTCGTTGTGATTGCTTTTAACCTGTTAGGCGACGGCATGCGAGACGCAGCTGATCCCTACGGAGGGCGAGGCGCGTGACGAATCGAAACCTAGTCTCCATACAAAATTTGCGCGTCATGTTCGATAGTGAGACCGGCAGCACTGAGGCGCTAAAGGGCATTGACCTAGAACTCAGACAAGGTCGAACGACCGCAATTGTTGGCGAATCCGGATCGGGGAAATCTGTGACCGCATTAGCCATGATGAGACTCATTCAGCGACCAGGCCGAATCACACACGGTAAAATACTATTTACACCGGCAGGCAAAGCAACTGTGGACGTCTTACAGATACCCGACAATAGTGACGCGCTTTACGATTTACGTGGCGGAAAAATGGCCATGATATTTCAGGAGCCGATGACAGCATTATCACCTGTTCATACTATCGGCGATCAAGTCACAGAGGCGATTTTAACTCACCGAAGCGTCACAAAAGAGGAAGCCTTCGCACGCGCCTGCGAGATGTTAAAACGGGTAGGCATTACTGATGCTGAACAGCGAATGCACCAGTATCCGTTTGAGTTTTCGGGAGGTATGCGTCAGCGCGTCGTCATCGCCATGGCATTGGTCTGCGATCCCGAACTGCTGATCTGCGACGAACCTACAACCGCACTCGATGTCACTATTCAAGCGGAGATTCTGGCGCTTATTCGAGAATTAAAATCTGCGCTTAATACTAGCGTGCTGTTTATCACCCACGATCTAGCGGTAGTCGCGCAACTCGCTGACGATGTCGTCGTGATGCATAGGGGGCGGGTGCTCGAGGTGGGTACAGTACGTCAGATCTTGAAGCGCCCAGTTCACCCTTACACCCAAGCACTATTGGCAGCAATCCCAACGCCCGCGACAACAGGCCGGCTGGACACAGTCGCCGAACTACTGACCGAGGAAAATTTATTGCCCCATCCACTCATCACGATAAAGGATGACCAAAAAGTCGCCTTGCCGATTGACCAGATACCCGAGGCATTGCGGTTATGACGGCCTTACTCGAGGTCTCTAACCTCAGCGTGCGCTTTCCTGTGATGGAACAAGGCATTTTCCGTCGTCAAGTAGCCGAGATGACCGCCGTAGACAAGGTCTCCTTCTCACTGCCGCAGGGTGGCAACCTAGGCATTGTCGGAGAATCCGGATCAGGTAAAACAACGCTTGTGCGCGCCATACTTCGCGCATTAGATCCGAGTGAGGGTGCTGCCATTTTTCAGAGCCAACACGGCGCGGTCGATCTCTGCCAGCTGAATCAGGATCAACTGAAACCACTCCGCAAAGAAATGCAAATGATCTTTCAGGACCCGTTCGCATCGTTAAATCCCAGAATGAAAGTAGGTGAGATTGTCGCAGAACCGTTAGTGATTCATGAACCTGAAACTGCGGATAGTCACAGAGAACGGGTGATAGATATGCTTGAAAGGGTAGGCTTAGATCGTGATGCCATCACCCGGTTTCCCCACGCATTCTCCGGCGGACAACGCCAACGGATTGGTATCGCCCGCGCTCTGATTCTGAAACCTGCGTTGGTAGTGTGTGACGAGGCAGTTTCTGCTTTGGATGTTTCCGTGCAGGCGCAGGTACTGAACTTACTCAAAGACCTGCAGCAACAAATGAACCTGACTTATCTATTTGTCGCTCACGATCTCAACGTGGTGCGCTATTTCTGTGATGAAACATTGGTCATGTACCAGGGTAACATTGTTGAGTCAGGACCAGTCGACGCACTATTTGATCATCCTGCTCACGATTATACAAAACTGCTACTTTCCGCCATTCCATCAATAGACCCTGATCAGAAGTTGACACCTCTTGATCGCTCAAAACTTGGATTCGAATGAAGCACATCTAAAAAAACACAGGTGAGAGCGGTTGCAGACAAAGCAATATAGTCGTTACAGTATTAACAGACTTATTCAAGTAAGGAGACAGAGATGACAATGCAGCTAATCAAGGGCGGTCGAATTGTCACTGCGGTTGATGACTATGTTGCGGACGTCCTCATCGATAATGGTCGAGTCGAATCGATAGGTCGCAGTCTCGAAGTGCCCGATGCCAAAATTCACGACGCATCAGGATTGTTCGTTTTTCCCGGTGGGATCGATGCACACGTCCACATGGAAACACCCATGGGCGACATGCAAACCGTGGATAGCTTCGAGACCGGCACACGCTCTGCGGCATTTGGCGGCACAACAACGATCGTCGATTTTGCGCAACAGTTTAAAGGCGAAGGCCCCAAGGTCGCGCTTGATCGGAGGCTGGCCGCGGCAGAACCTCAGTGCTGCATCGATTATGGCTTCCATTCTATTCTCACGGATGTCAACAAAGATGCGCTCGCTGAGTTGCCTGAACTGATTGAGCGAGATGGCGTTTCAAGTTTCAAACTGTACATGGCTTATCCCGACGTACTCATGGTCGACGATGCAGCGATCTATAAAACCATGCGCAAAGCTGGCGCACATGGCGGCATGGTTAACCTTCATGCCGAAAACGGTGTTGTCATTCAGGCTCTGATTGAAGAAGCGCTGGAACAAGGTAATACATCGCCAAAATATCATGCGCTGACAAGACCCGCGATCATGGAAGGTGAAGCAACTCATCGGGTAATTCGAATCGCTGAACTAGCTGAAGTCCCGGTCTATATCGTTCACCTTTCTTCCGAAGACGCGCTAAAAGCAGTTGTCGAGGCAAGAGACCGAGGCATTCACGCTTTTGCCGAAACCTGTCCTCATTACCTGTTTCTCGATGACAAAGAATATGAGCGACCCGGATTCGAGGCAGCCAAATATGTCATGACCCCTCCCTTGCGAGACCATGATTGCCAGCACGCTTTGTGGCGTGGACTTCAATTTGACGATTTACAACTCGTCGCTACCGACCATTGTCCTTTCTGCTTCAATGAAAATTTGCACGGTATCCTAAAATCCAAACGTAACGGTCAGGAAGACTTCTCGCAAATACCTAACGGCGCGCCAGGTGTCGAGTACCGCCTACCCTTGCTATTCAACGGAGGAGTTCAGGAAGGTCGTATAAACCTCAATCGATTTGTTCAACTGACATCAACCGCACCGGCAAAGATGTTTGGCATGTTTCCTCGCAAAGGTACTATCGCTGTAGGCAGCGACGCTGATATCGTGCTGTTTGACCCTGAGGAAAACCACGTGCTGAGTGCTGAGACACATCATTCACTCGTCGATTATTCAATGTTTGAGGGTTATCACGTCAAAGGACGAGTAAAGAAGGTTTTTCTGAGGGGCGAATTAATTGTTGATGGCGAGCAGTGGTTGGGCAGCGCAGGCATGGGTCAATACATCAAGCGGTCTGCCTCAGGCCAGATTATCTAGACTCAAGACACTCGTTCGAGAAGTGGAGAAACAAAACGAACAATGCATGCACACTTGCCTTTAACCGACAATAAAGCGCGACCTGCATTTTGTGTTACAGGTCGCTCAATGATAGACATTTGATAAAACGTTACTTTTTACGGAAGACCTGAACAGGTAGGTGGGTGTACCCGTTAACAAATGAAGACAGTGTTCGCTCTGGTTCAGCTTGCACAACAATATTGTCGAACCGAGCGAGAATCTCTTCCCAAAGGATTTTTAACTGTAGCTCTGCAAGACGATTACCCATGCAGCGGTGAATGCCAAAACCAAAAGAAAGGTGCTGGCGTGAATTCGGACGCTCTATGTCAATGTCATTCGCATTTTCAAACACCTCATCATCCCTATTACCAGAGGCGTACCACATTAGAATTTGATCATCTTTCTTGATTTGCTTACCGCCGATTTCACAATCGTTGTTTGCCGTTCTGCGCATGTAAGCTAAGGGCGTTTGCCAGCGGATTAATTCAGCCACCATCTTTGGAATCAGACCGGGGTTAGCTTTAAGCTTTTTGTATTGATCAGGGAATTTGTTCATGGCGTAGACGCTACCAGACATGCTGTTGCGCGTTGTGTCGTTACCGCCAACAATCAGCAGTAGCAAATTTCCCAAGTAATGCATGGGCGCCATGTTCTTTGTATCTTCTCCATGGGCTAACATTGACACGAGGTCACTACCCGGGTTCTTCAAGCGCTCTTGCCAAAGACCAGAAAAATATTGCAGGCATTCTAGTAAACCATTTCGCCGCTCTTCTTCAGACTCAATGATCCCACCTGGTTGAGGGATAGCAAAAACAATGTCGGACCAGAAGGTTAATTTGCGCCGATCTTCTAAAGGAAAATCAAAAAGGCTCGCCAGCATTAACGTGGTGAGCTCTATCGACACCTTGTCTACCCAGTCAAAGGTCTCTCCTTCTGGCAGCGATTCAAGTACGTCGATAGTACGTTGACGAATCAGGGGTTCCATCGTCGCAAGGTTGCTTGGCGCGACAACACCGGTCACCGTTTTTCGTTGAACGTCATGCTCGGGTGGGTCTTGCGCAATAAATGTTGTCGTCTTTAACGCACCTTCGGGCAACTCTGTCCCCAGCGGCAGACCCAAGGTGATGCCATGCGCCGAGCTGAAATTTTGATGATCTGCATCGACTTTTTTTATGTCAGCATACTTAGTAAGAGACCAGTAACGACCCGCGATTTCAGATTCATTGAAGTGAACAGGATCCTCTGCACGTAACCGCTCAAAACACGCTTGCCATTTGTGCTCACTCCACATCCGAGGATTGATAGGATTAAGCTTCTCGAGTGGAATATCATAAGCTGACTTCAGTTCTGCGCCGTCATCTGAAAAATTAGCACCAGGTCTCGCTGGCAGCGGTTCCGCATTACTCTCGGATGTTTGTACTTCGCTCATTCGGTTTTTCTCGTTAGTTACTTTGCGGCCGCTAGGATATGCGTATATCTCTAGTTTGTCGACTAGGATAGAGATCAATTTGTGCTCAACAACATTACAATTTTAAGACTTTTTGACACAATTTAACGCGGTATAGCACGGACGAAACTTCCTGAGTTATTGACGTCTTAATGCTTTGCTTTTGCGTTCATTAGCGCAAACCAAGGGGTTTGTGACAGTGCCAAACATCATATAGGCACAGCACCCCAAGTTTGCGGATGGATTCATCCATCATGATATTAGGCATTGCAACAGATGGCTAGCCATGTGAATCGATTGGCAAATGCGTAACGACCACGCTAGACCACTCTGTTGTGCGTTGATTGCAGCGGGTAATAAAATCGGTTTCAATAAACAATGATAAAGTCATCCGAGAAATCATTCATGTCTTATAAAACCATTGAGGTGCACCCACTAACACCCACTCTTGGTGCAGAAGTCGTTGGCATAAACTTGGGCGAAAGCCTGAGCGACAGGCAATTTCAGGAAGTCCACGACGCGTTGATGACACATCAAGTTATTTTCTTTCAGGGGCAGAACATCACACTGGAACAACACAAGGATTTCGGTCGACGCTTTGGTCCGCTTCATATCCATCCGTCAGCTCCCGGCCCAGAAGGTCACCCAGAAATTTTACGCATTCACGCCGACGCAAACTCGAAGCAGGTTGCAGGACACCGATGGCATTCTGACGTCAGCTGCGATCCAGAGCCTCCTATGGGATCTATTCTGCACATTCATACTGTGCCATCGGTTGGTGGCGACACGCTTTTTGCTAGTTCGAATGCCGCATATGAAGCGCTGAGCGAACCCATGAAGACATTTCTTGGAGGCTTGACAGCGCGCCACGACGGCAGCCCAAACTACAACCGCCGCGCTAAGATCAACGGCAAGGCTGGCGACGAGCAGTTTCCTTTCGCCGATCATCCGGTCATTCGCACACATCCTGTCACAGGTAAAAAGGGTATCTATGTCAGCCCAGTTTTTACACAGTACATTTGCGATTTGCCTGAGGACGAAAGCAAATCCATTCTCGAATTTCTCTACGCCCACAATCGGAAAGAACAATTCGTCTGCCGCTTTTCGTGGAAAAAAGACTCGGTTGCATTCTGGGACAACAGAGCCGTACAGCATCTCGCCATGTGGGACTATTTCCCCGAAGTTCGCAGCGGATACCGAGTCACAGTAGCGGGGGACAAACCATTTTAATGTCTAGCCGGGTGCCTTCTGACCCGGCCGACATGTGGTTTAAGAACGCGACAGCACTAAGTCCGAATGACCCTGCCAGGTCTGGCGCCGGTGTCTTGATCATTTTCCCGAGTCTTCACGCCGGCGACGAATGTGTTCAAGTAACCGCTGGCCGATTGTAAGATGCGACTGCCGCCTGCTGGTAAATCCTGATGCACCTGCAAGCCACCCAGCGCTAGTCGGTCCAGATCAAAAAGGTTGAGGTCGGCACGTTTCCCAACTTCAATACTGCCACGGTCATGCATGCCAAAAAGCGAAGCGTTAGATAACGTTTGCTTGTGTACCATCAATTCAATCGGCATCCGTTTGCCATGAACACGATCCCGCACCCAATGCGTCAGTTGGTAAGTCGGTCCAACGGCATCGAAAATGAGGTTCACATGTGCACCTGCATCGGATAATCCAATGGTTGTCTCTGGGTGTTCAATCATCTCTTCCATTACGCTGAAAGTGCCATCGACAAAGTTTGCGCCTAACAGTATGGCAAAGTTATCACCTTCCCCTTCTATCAGATAATCATACATATACTCAGCCACGTCTATTCCAGCCTTTGCAGCGAGCGCACCGATATTAGTGCCGGGCTCAGGCTCGTAATTGATTGGCAAAGTAATGGGAAACATACCTGCTGCCGCAGCAGCAAGAAGACCGTAGACATTGGCCATCACACCTGGTTGGTCGGGTGGCACATCGTTGTCGCCCAGAATTTTCGCTTTCACTTCTGGCTTTCGCATTTCTGCTAACTTCTGATCAAAAGGCAAATCTGCTAATTTGAGGTACGTCTCCCTGCGTTGAAACATATGATAAGCCTTGAGACTCGTCACAAAACCAATGGGGCGCGTTGCGATTTGCGGTCGAATATTAAGTCCTTCCCGATTTGCTTGCTCCACAATGGACAGGCAGTTTCGCCACTGATCCGGCCGATTTCCATTCTGCACCAAGGTAAAAGTACAGCTACGACCGCTCTCCTTCGCTATCTCGGCAAACAGTTCAACTTCTTGCTCCGTCGTCCATTTTTCAGGACCGGCGATGTCACCCACCACACCAGCGGGTACAGCTTGAAAAACACCTTTGCCAGCGGCCTTCATTGCTCGCCCCACGGCCATCAGTTCTGCTTTCTCAGCAAAGGTACCGGGAATCGGTTCGCCGAGCACTGAGCGATGACCAATGGTACGCGAGGTTGAAAAACCAACAGCGCCTGCTCTCAAACCTTCTTCAACGATATTTCCTATCGCTTTTAGATCGTCAGCCGTCGCATCTTCATGACGCAACGCTCGTTCACCCATGACATAATTTCTAACGGCACTATGAGGAATCTGCGTGCCGATATCGAGCGCATACTCGCGACTGCCGATGTAATCGATGTACTCGGGGAATGTTTCCCAACGACCCCACTCAATACCTTCGTAGAGCGCGGTACCGGGGATATCCTCAACTCCTTCCATCAGCTCTATCATGCGTTTCTCACCGCCTGGGGGACAGGGAGCAAAACCTACGCCACAGTTACCCATGACAATACTGGTAACACCATGACTGAATGAAGGATCAATTTTATCATCCCAACTCACTTGGCCATCATAATGCGTATGCACATCTACCCATCCGGGCGTCGCGTAAGCACCGCTTGCATTGATGGTCTCACGCGCCTGGCCGTCGACCCCGCCCACACCTACAATCAAGCCATCTTTGATCGCGATATTTCCGCTGTAACTTGTTGCTCCGGTGCCATCAACAATGTTGGCGTCCTTGATCAAATAGTCGTACATAAATGTCTCCTCAGAATGTTGAAGTAAAACTGCCATTTAGCGCTCGCTCAAAACGCGTTTTATTCCCCGTTTAGCCTCGCTGTTATTTGTGTTTTTTGATGCCTGGCGAGCACCTGCCGTGTCGTAAATGTGCCTATTGAGTAGCTAAATACGAACAACCTTCGATAATCGGTGATCTCTACTTGAGTTTCCTACAATGATTTCATATCGACCCTTTGTCGATCGCCAAGCCGCCGCATCGATGTCCCAGTGAGAGAAGGCTTCGGGATCCAAATCAATACTCAACGTCTTACTTGCGCCTGACTCGAGATTCACCTTAGCGAAACCTTTAAGCTCCTTTTCTGGTCTTGCGACTGATTTGTCAATCGGGCGAACGTAAACCTGCACCGTCTCTTGTCCAGCTCTCTCTCCAATGTTGGTCACAGTGCACTTCACCGTAAAAATCTCGTCGGTGTCATCTGTCACTAGATCAGTCATTTCAAAAGCGGTGTACGACAACCCAAAGCCAAATGGAAGTAAAGGTTCGATGTCACGCGTGTCGTACCAACGATACCCTGTAAATACACCCTCACCGTAGTGCACTTTGCCATATTCGCCAGGATAGCTGGTGTAAGCCGGTGTATCTTGCAACCGATGTGGGAATGTCAATGGCAGCTTGCCAGAGGGATTCGCTTCGCCCGAGATTAAATCAATTAACGCGTTTCCAAATTCTTGGCCGGCAAACCAAGTTTGGATCATCGCGGGCACACGACCAAGCCAAGGCATGGCAACAGGCGATCCCGAGTTGTTGACAACAATTGTATTAGCGTTCTCTCCGACGACGGCTTCGATCAGGGCATCCTGTTCACCCGGTAACGTCAGGACTTCGCGATCATTACCTTCTGTTTCCCAGTCATCATTAGTACCGACAATGAGAATTACGGCATCTGCTTCCGAGGCGAGCTTTATCGCGCGCGTCATCCCATCTTCAAGATCCGGACCCAAAATGCCGTATCTCATCGTTTTGAGTGTCGCCTCTTCATTGGACTCAAATTCAATTTTGACCGCATACGACTCACCCGCCAGCATTTCAACCTGCCCGCAAACCTCGGTCGAAGCCATACCAAAAATAGCTTCTCCCGCGACCGGGTTAGTCCAATTGTCAGCCACCAACACATCGTTGATATAGATGCGGGATTTACCCGTGGAGAGAATACCAACCGTGTGCGTGCCGCTGTGTTCGGCGCTGAAGTAACCCGTTGCCCGCAAAGCATCCTGAGGTGACGCTTCCATCGCTGCCAACATCACCATGCCGCGAGGAATCACCCGCTCGTTTAACCTCTCACCGTTAATACCACCGGAGAAAAAAGTGTAGCGCAATCCTTGCTCGTTTGCGCCTCGCTCTGGGCTCAACAAATGACGCTCTGTTTCGGGAATATATTTATGCGTAACACAGCCTTTCGCAGTCTCGACTTCGAGATCCGGGTATTGACTAGCGATGGCATCAAGAGGTGTTGTTACGTAGTGTGGACGCAGAGTTGAGGAACCGCCACCCATGATCCTAAAATCCTTCACGTTGGGTCCAATCACTGCAATTTTTTTGTGTTTTGACAGATCCAGCGGCAACAACCCATCGTTTTTACATAGCACCATACCCTCAATGGCAGCTTGATAAGCAATAGCCCGATGGTCAGGCTTATCTAAAGCCAGCTCTTGCGTCACGCTAACGTCATCTAGCAAACCCGTTCGATCCATGCATAACAACAATCTGGCAATTTTGTCATCTAACACTGATTCAGGCACTTCACCTGCATCAACCGCGGTTTGCAGATGTTGACCCCAAGCAATCGCGGGACCCGGCATCTCCAGATCAAGTCCGCCGAGCGCATTGGGCACTGTTTCTTTCGCAGCATACCAATCTGAAATCACGACACCGTCGTAACCCCACTCGCCCTTCAAAACCTGATTAATCAGCCGATCATGAGAACAAACATACACGCCGTTAACGCGATTATAAGAACCCATAATGGTCCATGGATTACTGCGTTTAATCGCTATCTCAAAGGGTCTCAAATAGACTTCCCGCAGTGTGCGTTCGTCAATTTCAACCGAAATCGTTTGCCGCTCAAATTCGGAATCGTTACAAACAAAATGTTTAACACATGCCCCGACGCCCGCTGCTTGAACGCCATCGGTAAAAGCACTGGCCAGCATGCCTGACAAGTAGGGGTCTTCGGAGTAGCACTCGAAGTTTCGACCACCAATGGGCGTTCTTTGAATATTAATGGTTGGCCCGAGTACAACTTGAACGCCTTTACTTTTTGCCTCCTCAGCAACGGCATCGCCTAGTCGATCAATCAGATCAAGATTCCACGTGGAGGCCATACAGACTCCGACGGGGAACGAGGCAGCGGAAACACCACCGTCACCGCGCACGCCATTGGGACCATCTGAGACTTTCATCTCAGGAATGCCCGCGCCCGGAATCGCCAGCGTGCGCCAAGTGCTCGCGCCAGAGACGAGTTGCACTTTCTCCTCGATGCTTAGTTTGTCAATAATATCCTGATAACCCATGCCTAAAAGACCCACAACACACACCCTAGATAATGATACAGGTAGAACTATGCTGGATTGTCGCGCGCGAGACCAGATAAAGAGACTAAGTTTTTAGGGGAGAAATGTAAGATTAACCAGCGATCACTCAGGCTCCGATCCTAGCGGATTGGTTTAGCCGACGGTGAAAGCGGTTGAAGACACGAACGTGGCGGGCGGTTCATCAGACCCGTGCTTTTGATCGGTTTAGTATCGATTCAGATCGTTAGACTATCCAACTAATTTTCTGGCCGCACAACATGGGTAGCACCAGGCTTCAAAGTGATAAAATGTTGTTCATCTAAATGGTTCGCTTTAAGCGCCTTAGCAAGATCAATGACGGGTTGTTCTATAGCCTCCAATGTGAGTTGAAAGGTCCCAAAGTGAACCGCCAAACTCAATTCGCTGTTCAAATCCAAGTGCGCCTGCACGGCTTCAGCCGGATTGAGATGTACGTCTTTCATAAACCAGCGCGGCTCGTAGGCACCAATAGGAATAATAGATAGCGCGAATGCTCCGAATTTTTCTTTCGCTGCTTTAAAATGCTTGTCGTATCCTGTATCGCCCGCAAAATAGACATTGCCCGAAGTGGTTTCTATTACGAAAGACCCCCAAAGTGTTTGCATCTGATCAGTGAGGCCGCGACCTGAGCGGTGGCGGGATTCAGTAAACGTGATTTTTGTGTCTTTGAATTGTTCTGAATCATTCCAGTTCAATTCTCGATGATTCACCAACCCGATCTTATCAAGCAAAGCGCTGTTGCCAAGCCCAGTGAGAATCCTAGGCGCGTAACTTTGCTGGTTTACCAGTCGCGTCAGGGAATCGGTATCAAGATGATCGTAGTGATTATGACTGATAAGAATGATATCAATGGGCGGCAGATCTTCCAGCCTGATGCCCGGCTGATGAACTCTTTTCGGCCCCGCAAAACGAAATGGACTTGCACGTTCAGCGTAAATCGGGTCTGTCAGGATATTCACATTGCCCGCCTGAATCAGCACAGTGGAATGATTTATGTAGCTTACAGAAATACCAGTTTCGACGCGGGCCTTTGGCACTTCTTGCCGCGTGACTGTGATGTTTGCGGGCCAATCAGCACTTTGCGTCATCAATGACCAACCGAGCTTCAAGATATCAGTTATCGACTTGTGCATCGGCTCTCGGTTCGTGAAAACAGCGCCATCAAAGTTTTCCTTTGCACTACCTTTGTATCCGGGCGCCGCGACACAACCCGTCATCAGTCCCACTAAAAGAAGAGCAATGAGGTTTCGAACGGAAAGATTTGTCAAAAAGATAACCTTCGAGAGTTTAAATATCATGGTTTTCGTACGCGTTGAGCAGCCGTTCAGATCAGTATTCATGCAGTCCCACGGAGGATCGAACAAAGCAGATCAAACGAACTGAGATTCTCAATTTACTTACCCTTTCGGCTCTATGCCAAACTCTGCCAGAATCTCGTCACCGTGCTCACCATGTTTCGGTGGTCGTTGGTAGAGGTCCGTGTTACCACTCATAAACTTGATAGGACTACCTGTCGAAAGGCCCTTATGTTGGCCTCCTGGAAAGTCAAAAGTTTGAATCATATCGCGCGCGTGGGTATGCGGATCAGCAAGCACCTCAGGTATCGTGTTAGCAGGTCCGCAAGGCACCTTGCCACCAATCGCAATGACAACTTCCTGTTTTGTCTTAGTCTGGGTCCATTCCGTGATAGCGGCTTCTGTAAATACAACATTTTTTGCGCGCCGAGGGTTAGACCGCGTGCGATCGTCGTTAATCAGTTCCGGCCGCCCCATCGCCTCGCATAAATACGCCCAATGCCGCTCGACCGGCGCAGCGATGGCAATGCGACCATCGCTGGTAGGAAATAGACCGAAGGGTACAAGACCTTTTCGCCCGGGCTTCGCTTGTTTACCCGTCACACTATAAGCAGCGATATTTGATTTAATTAGCGCCTGCACCGCATCGTACATGGCAACATCAAAAAACTCGCCCTTGCCGGTTCGCCGGGATTGCATCACCGCAGCTAACAAACCTGTTGCCATCAGCGTACCCGGAAATATGTCCGCAATCGCAAGGCCAAACAAGTCACCGGTCGCCTCGACAAGCCCACCCACCGATTGGCCTACAACGTCCAAGCAAGGCCAATCCGCGTAGGGGCTTTCACCCGTTCTCGGGTCGCCGTAACCACGCACCGTGCCGTATACAATCTTAGGATTACGGGCAGCGATAACTTCATAACCCACGCCTAATTCGTCCATTACGCCGGCGCGCATATTTTCAACGATGGCGTCTGCCCTTTCACATAACTGAAGCAGAATTTCACGATCGCCCAAGTCTTTAAGATCGAGCGAAATACTTCGCTTATTTCGATTTACACTGGCAAATGCAGCACCGTAGTCTGCACCAGGCGATTCAACCCCCACGCGACTAGCGTCTTCCGGAAATGGCGCCAGTTGCCTGAAGTTATCTCCCGCGGGGGGTTCTACTTTGATCACATTGGCACCCATATCAGCTAGCAACGCAGTTCCGTAGGGACCGGCATAAGCCATGGTGCAATCAATGATTGTCAGATCTTCCAGCGGCCCGGAGCGGGTATTGGTAGACATTTGCTTCTCCTCAACATCAAGTCGCATATCTTTGTTAGGATCAGTCGCGTAACTCTCGCGACAGCGCATCGGGTATTTTTGCCAATTGTTCGAGTAGCGCGTCAGAGGAACGATAGCCCAGTTGAAACAAGGGAACACAATCTGCTGAAGCGGGCTCATCAGCAATGCTCCGCTAGCTCAGACCAGTGAACCTGTCATGCATGACAGCTTAAAGGAAATACGCCCTACTTCGCTATGACGGCATCATCGTAAAGCATGCCTTGTAATTGTGTTAGCGAACGCTCCGGGATTCGCGGCAACATGAACGTAGTGGCCCAATCAGGGATCAGACCGCCTGGCTCCGTATATTGCTCCCAAGTCAATAAGGTTTCATCAGCGGCGATTCGCTGCAGGACAAACTGACCAACGAGCGCTCTAACCCGAACAGTGTTCTGCAGTTTTGTTTTTTGACAGGCCTCGCGCGTATCTTCGAGACAATAATCCGGTGTTGCTTCGAATACGATCTTCAGCATATTTCCATCATCATCTGAGGACAAACGTGCGTGAACAATGACGTCCCGATCGCGTACTAGCGGCAAACCCGTCACCTGATAGACATAAGCTTCTTGATAACCAATGGTGCGTAAAACTTCCGATCGTTTGCATCCGTATACCCATTCAGGCCAACGTGAAAAATCCATCAGCATAGACATGACTTTCGACATCGGGGCCTGAAGGCGAGTGACTGCAGTGAATTTTGGAACACCCGAGTTTGTTACCTGCTCGAACTCCAACTTGATGCTGTTGTGCTTCACCGTATCTGGCTGTGTCGTTGTGCAACCGTTCTGCATTAAAATTAGTGGTAAGAACAAAATTAAAAAATATTTCAGGGGGCTACCTCTGCATGTAATTGTTTGCGCTAATCAAAAACCGCTCGGTCTACAGGTTCAACCTTAGTACTTGCGCGTACAACCGTGTTCACCTTCAATCGCAAGAAATGCTCAGCGCAAATCGCGACGAGCCACAAGCTCAGTGAGAAAATCGATTACCGCACGGATGCGGGCGTGATCAGCAATGTCCTCATGTACCGCTAGCCAAAATGAGCGGGTTACTGTTACCTCATTCGGCAGCACCAACTGCAAGTCCGGTTCTTGATCGGCAACGAAGCATGGCAGCATGGCGATGCCGCAGCCAGTGCAGGCCAGTTGCTTTTGCGCTAACAGGCTGGAACTGGTCAAGCCCGGCACCAAACCGGCATCAACTTCATCATAATAACGAAGCCTAGGAGAGTAGATTAAATCATCGACGTAGCCGATCAATGTTTGCTGGCGAAGATCAGCAATGCTGTTAACGGCTGTATGGTGCTGTAAATATTCGTTAGTGGCATAAAGCTTCAGGCTGTAGTCAGTAAGCTTGCTGACTTTTAGTCGCCCTGTCGTCGGACGCGATAACATCACAGCGATGTCTGCTTCTCGTTTATTCACGCTCAAGAAACCGCTGGTTGCGACTAGCTCCACCCTGAGTGCGGGGAACGCGGCAAGCAGATTTACGAGCGCAGGGGCAATTACAACATTGCCAAACGCTTCGGTTACGCTGAGTCGCACTGTGCCTGTAATCCGCTGGACCTCGCCACTGATTGCTTCGCTCACCCCGGATACCACTTGTTCTATTCCCTCAACCTGATTCAGCAGCCACTCTCCAGTCGTTGTCAGCACGTGGCCCTTTCGAGACCGCTCAAACAACGTTGCACCAATAGCTGATTCCAGCCTGCGAATGCGCCGGCCCAACGTTGTCGGGTCAAGACGAAGATAAGCGGCAGCGGCATCGAGGTTATTTCGCCGTGCCACCGTCAGAAAAATCCGCAAATCATCCCAATTGACCGCGTCTAGCGTAGAATCCTTGTTCACATTGCTTTTTCGCAGCATAAGCCTGCATTTACACCATTTAACTGCACATATGTATTCTATATGATACTTTCTACTTAACCTATCTCCACCTGCAAACACGATGTTGATTGCAGTTTGGCTAGCAGGGTCTCAAAAAAGCGCTGGGTTCACCGTGTGGTTCTCCAACGACAATATTAATAGCCTGACACTATCGGTACATGATTCATGGATTTTGACCTAAACGAGGACCAGCTTGCGTTCCAGGAAGCCGCCCGCGCATTCGCTGACAAAGCGTTAGCACCCTTTGCTGCTGAATGGGATGCAGGAAAGATATTCCCAAAAGATGTTATCGCTGCCGCCGGCGAGCTCGGATTCTGCGGCCTCTATTGCCCTGAAGACGTGGGCGGCCTTGGGCTAAGTCGTCTCGACTCCAGCATTGTATTAGAGCAACTTGCTACCGGTTGCACATCAACCACGGCATTTATCTCAATCCACAACATGGCGACCTGGATGATTGCCGATTTTGGCAACCACTCGACGGTAGAACAATTTTGTCCTGACCTGATCGCCGGGAAAACGCTTGCCAGCTATTGCTTAACGGAACCGGGTGCCGGTTCAGATGCCGCTTCGCTGCGGACCCGAGCCGAACTCTCGGGTGATCACTACATTATAAACGGCAGCAAAATGTTTATCTCCGGCGCAGGAGGTACAGACGTTTTGGTCGTCATGGTAAGAACATCCGACGATGGTCCTCGCGGCATCACTACTTTAGTAATTCCTGCTGACACACCCGGTATTAAGTTCGGTTCAAATCTCGAAAAGATGGGTTGGAATAGCCAGCCGACACGGGAAATTAGTTTCGAGAACGTCAAGGTACCCGTGACCAACCGACTGGGTAAAGCGGGCGATGGCTTCAAGATTGCGATGAAGGGCCTAGATGGTGGGCGGATTAATATTGCTACCTGCTCGCTTGGTACCGCACAGGCCGCGATTAACAGAGCCCAAGCTTATATGCTGGAGCGCGAGCAATTCGGCCAATCGATCAGTAATTTTCAAGCACTTCAATTCAAGCTTGCGGACATGGTGACCGAGCTCGTCGCTGCGCGCCAGATGGTGCGACTAGCAGCATTTAAGGTAGATAAACAACACTCGGAAGCTGCCGTTTATTCGGCTATGGCGAAGCGTTTTGCCACAGATGTTGGCTTCGAGGTGTGTAATCAAGCACTTCAATTACACGGTGGTTATGGCTACATGAGAGAGTATCCGCTGGAACGTTACATACGCGACACGCGCGTGCACCAGATTTTAGAAGGTACCAACGAGGTGATGCGCCTAATCGTTTCAAGACGCCTGCTGACAATGGCAGACGTCGAGCTCATTCAATAAGGAAAACAAGTGAGGCATTTATGACTGACAAACTACTTCATGAGATGCGAGGCAACACCGCGCTGATCACGATTAATAATCCCGCCGCCAATACATGGGATGAAGAAAGCCTCATAGCGCTCAAATCTCTGATAGAAGCGCTTAATGCTGATGCTAACTGTTACAGCCTGGTCATCACCGGTCAGGGCGACAAGTTCTTTTCAGCCGGTGCTGATCTGAATCTATTTGCCGCTGGCGATACTGACGTTGCTCGACAGATGGCAGAGAACTTTCATGGAGCATTTCAAGCCTTGTCACAATTTCGCGGCGTCTCTGTCGCGGCTATCAATGGCTATGCGATGGGTGGCGGACTTGAGTGCGCACTCGCCTGCGACATTCGTATCGCCGAAGCACAGGCACAAATGGCATTACCTGAAGCGACCGTCGGTTTATTACCCTGCGGACTCGGCACGCAGCACCTACCTTGGTTGGTCGGTGAAGGCTGGGCAAAACGCATGATACTTTGTGGTGAGCGCGTCGGTGCAGAAACAGCAAAAGAAATCGGTTTGGTTGAAGAAGTTGTTGGCAAAGGTGAAGCCCTGCAAAAAGCGCTCGACCTCGCGGCCGCAGCCGGCAACCAAAGTCCGACGAGCGTTTCTGCCTGCAAACGACTCATCATGGCAGCACGTGCCGGCAACATGAATGACAGCTTTCCCGTTGAAAGAGATGAATTTGTTGACTTGTTTTCAACTGCCGATCAGAAAGAAGGCGTGAATGCATTCCTTGAAAAACGCAAGCCTGAGTGGAAAAACGCCTGATGTCAGATGTTGTGCTTTTTGAAACAAAGTCGCTGGAAGACGGCAGGCAGCTCGGTGTTGTCACCCTGAATGCGCCGAAAACGCTGAATAGTCTTAGCTTAGACATGATCGATTTAATGTTACCTCAACTGATCAAGTGGCAGGACGATCCGCAAATCGTGTTGGTTCTGTTCCTAAGTGAAGGCGACCGCGCGTTTTCGGCTGGTGGTGATATTCAGAATCTTTACCACGACATGGTTGAGCATCCAAATGGACCTTGTCCATATAGTGATGCTTTTTTCGAACGAGAGTACCGCTTAGATTATTTGATCCAAACCTACAACAAACCAACTGTTGTCTGGGGGCAAGGCATAGCGATGGGTGGTGGCTTGGGCGTGCTTACAGCATGCAGCCATAAAATTGGGACTGAAACAACGCGCATCGCGATGCCAGAGATTACGATTGGTCTTTTCCCCGATGCTGGTGCAACTTATGCGCTATCACGTATGCCCGAGCATTATGCCTATTTTCTGGCATGGACCGGCGCCAATATAAACGGCGAAGATGCTAAACGCGTTGGTCTTATCGACTATTTAATCAACAATGAACAACAAGACGCCGTGATAAACGCCATTACCTCACATTCGTGGGTCGGTGATGCTGCCGCTACGCTTGATCAACTGCTTAACACATTTGTCAAAGACCGCCGTGATTTCCCAGAGAGCCAACTAGATAAGCACGATCAGGTGATCAGCGAAAGCGTGAATGCCGCACTCGCTTCAGATAACCCAGTTGGCGTATTTCTTCAGCAATGTGGCAAGCTGGGCGGGGATAAATGGCTGGACAAGGCAGTAGCCACTTTCAAGTCCGGCACGCCTACCACTGCCGCGATCATCCATGAGCAAATTCAGCGTGCAAAATCTATGACACGTGAACAGATCTTTGCAATGGAACTTACGCTTGCCATTCAGTGCAGTCGCCACGCCGACTTCAGAGAAGGTATCAGGGCGCTGCTCATTGAAAAAGACAACTCGCCCAACTGGCAATACGAAATGGGTGCAGTGCCTAGCGAGTGGGTCGCGGCGCACTTCGCTGAACCTTGGCCCGTTAACCCGCTAAGCGATTTAAACTAACCGGAGTATCAAATGGCAAACATTGGTTTTATAGGCCTTGGCAACATGGGTGGCCCGATGGCATCGAATTTACTGAAAGCTGGGCACAACGTTCGGGCGTTCGATCTTGTTGATTCCGCGCTGCAAGCGATTGCAAACGAAGGCGGTGAGGCGTGCGACAGCGCATTAACCGCGGTCGATGGTGTCGACGTCGTAATTTCAATGTTGCCGGCTTCAGTGCATGTGGAGAATCTGTATCTGGGTGACGAGGGGTTATTAACAGCCATTGCTGCAGGCACACTGGTTATCGATTGCAGTACCATCGCACCAGCCTCATCGCGCAAAGTGTCAGAGGCGGCTGCGGCAAAAAACATTTCAATGATTGATGCGCCGGTATCCGGCGGCGTCGGCGGAGCAGTGGGAGGCACGCTAACTTTTATTGTCGGCGGGGAAAGCGAGGCTTTTAACCAAGCAAAGCCCCTGCTCGACGATATGGGCAAAAATATTTTTCATGCGGGCGCACCGGGTGCAGGTCAGGTTGCCAAAATTTGTAACAACATGTTGCTGTCTGTCTTGATGACGGGCACGGCTGAGGCTTTACAATTAGGCGTCGATAACGGCATGGACCCAGCAGTACTATCTGAAATCATGCGTACGAGTTCTGGTGGTAACTGGGCGTTGGAAGTTTACAACCCCTACCCTGGCGTTATGGAGGGAGTACCCTCTTCCAACAACTATGAAGGCGGCTTCTTGGTTGATTTGATGATCAAAGATTTGGGTTTGGCACTTGAAGCAGCGCTTGATACGGGCTCAGCGACACCAATGGGTACGCTGGCACGAAACCTTTATATCAATCATCGAAAATTAGGTAACGGTCGTAAGGATTTTTCAAGCATTCAACAAAGCTTCATCGAAAAGTAGCTTTATTGATAAATAACTGGTGTATCGCCCATATTCGTTGCTTTACGCTGAGGGTGATACAATTTTTAATGAGTAACAGAAATTAACAAACGAGGTGGCATATGTCCGCACAACCAGAGGTTGAACAAAACGAAGAAACAAAGGAGATAGCCGATATTATTGCTCGCGCACGCGCTGCACAGGCACAAATAGAAGACTATTCTCAAGAGCAAGTGAATCAATTGATTCGGGCCATGGTATGGTCCTGCGCTCAACCGGGTGTGGCAGAGGAAATTGCGCAACATACACTGGACGAAACAGAACTTGGCGACTACAACGGCAAGTTCCTGAAGATATCGACTAAGACTCGAGCAGCTTTGATGGACATCATTGATGACAAATCAGTTGGTATCATCGAGGAAGACATTGAGCGCAACATTGTCAAAATTGCGAAGCCCGTAGGCGTTGTAGGAGCCCTTTCGCCATCCACAAACCCTGAAGCGACCCCCGTCATCAAGGCCATTAACGCAGTGAAAGGCCGCAACGCGATCGTCGTTGCACCGCACCCAAGGGCAAAGCTAACTAACAAGATGATTATTGATAACATGCGCGCTGCACTCGAAAGAATGGGAGCTCCGGCAGACCTCGTGCAAGACGTTGGTATCGTTTCACTAGAAAAAACGAACGAGTTAATGAAGCAGTGTGACCTCATTCTCGCTACCGGCGGCGCAGCGATGGTTGGCGCAGCTTACTCCAGCGGCACGCCTGCACTGGGTGTAGGCGCTGGAAATGCAGTTATCACAGTTGATGAAACAGCGGATATTGTTGATGCTGCCGAAAAAATTCGTATTTCAAAAACACTGGATCTCGCCGCATCCTGCTCTGCCGACAATTCGGTCATCGCTGTCGCATCCATATATGATGATCTAGTAGAGAAACTCATTGCCGAGGGCGGTTACCTTGCAAAGGAAGGAGACTACGAAAAAATTGCGGCCGTCCTATGGGAAGATGGCCATCTGAATACGAAAGCTGTTGTACTGAAGCCACAGGTGTTGTGTGAAATGGCCGGTGTTAACATTCCCGCTGATGCCAAGTTTATCATTATGCCCGAAACAGGCACGGGTCCGGATCATCCGTACTCTGGAGAAAAACTCTCCGTCATTATGGCTTTCTACAAAGTCTCTGACATCGATGAGGCCATTGAGTTAACAAACGAGATTCAGGAATATCAAGGCAAAGGGCATTCTTGTGGTATCTACTCAAACAGCGACGATAATATTCTCAAAATGGGCATGGGCACAAAGACGTCTCGCGTCATGGTAAACCAACCACAGGCTGCTTCTAATAGCGGTAACTTGTGGAACGGTATGCGCCAGACATTTTCTTTGGGCTGCGGCACCTGGGGTGGTAACTCCACAAATGAGAACATTAACTGGAAGCACTTGATCAATGTCACTTGGATCTCCAAGCCATTGGCTACACCCAAGGTGATACCAGCAGACGACGAACTGTTTGGTGATGTGATACAGACACTCGCCTAAAAACTTTTCGACAAAAAACCCGCATCAGACAACCTCTGGTGCGGGTTTTTTTATCTGAAACAATCATACTTTTGGCGATGCGGTTCGAAGACAGGGCAAACATCTGGCATCAGCTCGATTGAACTAGTCGCTGGGCGCTTTTTGTTCAGTTCGGAGAAACAAGAAAAAGCAAAACGTTGCAACGGCTGAGAGCAAATGCCAAATGCCGTGCGCCTGCAAAAGAGAATCTGGGTCGCACAGCGCATGACCAGCCTTACCCGTTTGCCAAATCGCAAATGCGCTCAAGTAACTGATCACGCCCAATGCGAACCATGGCAGATATGAGCGTCGGCCGGGAGCAGGCCCGGTTGCCAGAAGACCAGGCAACCAAAACAGCAGCACCCACCAAAAACGTTCAGGTTCCGCCATCATTTCAAATGGGGTAATACCAAAAATGCCTGCAACGACAAAACCCATAAACCCTGAGGCCACCCGAAGCCACTGCGACCAGAAGCGATACAAGACTTCGCTGATTATCCAAAACGCGATCGACAAACCAAAGAAATCGAGATTAATACCCAAACCCCAACCATTCACGGCTCGGCCGACGGCATAGACCAAGACAAGCGTTGCGTAAATGCTTAGCAAACGCGGAGTTGGCCAACGACCCATACCCGACACATTGACCAACCAAGGTATGAGGATATACATCACCATACTCAAATTGTCAGCCCACCCTCCCCAAGCTGTGTGAGTGCCATGCATTAATAGCGACCCTGGTCCTAGCCAAATGGCAGCGCCCGCGTACAACAATGCAACAGGGCTGTGACCAAACATCATGCCGGTTCGGCCTGCCACTACGTCTTTTCCCAACAGCCAAAGCATCCAAAGACCGGCGACCATAAAGCCTAGATTACTCAACGCGTTCACTGGCTCATGAAAGATCCCTGGTTGAACTCTTTCGCACCAACGAGACACTTCACCTACAGCCTGTTCCACCGCCGAAGGCGTCCCCCAGCCCTGCAATCCGAATATAATATAGCCCACAAAAAATGTGACACTGGCGGCTAAACCGACACTGAAGGGTTTAAAAGCGTTTGATGACATTGATTCGTCCTTTACATTGATGGCGTCGCTGATTTGATCACTATTGATAACATCGTTGAGATTACGTCGAAAATGTCATCCGTGCTTATCTGTTCCCTAACGAGGAGCGTTCAATCGTACTCGATCTTGGACAAGTGAATACCCATGCGCAGTTTAAGGCAATTACTCATCTTCGTGCCAGCGGAAAAAACCAGCTTGAGCACGACTTTGCGCGTATTAAGCGTGAGATATGCACCGATCGCTCGCACTCATTGCCAACCTGTGCGCACTACACATCTGACAAATTATGATATTTTGTCAGAGATGGGGCACGTAATACTTTAGGCTTGTGAGAAGTTAGATTAAGAACGGCGCTTTCACTTTACTCTTCTTTGCCGCCTCTATATCCTAGCGCCCATGTTTGTTACCCGCACACCAGTCAGTCAAACGCGCATCGCCACATTACCCGTGTTGCTTGCAGCTTTGCTATTAGTGACGGCACCCATGCTCAGCAAAGCGCACGATTTCATGCACCATGAGCATGAACCGTCGCAGCTTTGCGATCTTTACACTATTTCTGGCGCGCCAGCAGCTGCAGCGCACGACACTCCAGATTTTTTCGATCGAACTCTTACTCACACCATCACGCTTGCTGGCTCTCTTGTAGAAACTAGCATCGTCCTCAGTCGGCACTCTCGAGCACCGCCTAGCAAATCACAGCGTTAATCATTCGATTTTAACCAATCGTACCGCCCGCTTTTTCGCATCGGTGCGATGTAATTGCATCTAGTTTCCGTCCACCGCGCCTGGCGTCTGGCGCATGGTGCCTCACACTATTTCACTCTGAGACTACATGCGCGGTTTAGCCATGGCTGGCTGGACGTGATAAACATTAAGAGATCTAAAGAAAATGATGAAAAAAAACAACCTAGCAGCTGCTACCAGCATTGGCTTAATTATTAGCTTTGGTGCTGTAAATGCACAATCGGCTGTTGAGGAAACCATCGTGGTAGAGGGCCATCGCGCCTACCTTAGCGACTTCGCAACACTTGAAATCCCCCAATCAGAAACAATCCTCGACGCTGAAAAACTCCTCAATGCTGGGGCGTTGGATCTCGTGCAAGCACTCGATTTGTCCGCATCAGTGGCTCGTCAAAATAACTTCGGCGGCTTGTGGAATTCGTTTTCTATTCGAGGATTTGTCGGGGACGAAAACTTACCGAGTAACTATCTCGTCAACGGTTTTAATGCTGGACGCGGTTTTGGCGGCCCGAGAGACTTAGCGGGCATAGAGAGTGTGGAAGTTCTCAAGGGACCTAGAGCCGCATTATTTGGCCGAGGTGAACCCGGTGGGACCATTAATCTCGTCACCAAACGCCCAACCTTTCAGACCGCCGGAGAGATAAAGGTTTCTGCAGGAAGTTTTAACACTCTGAGAACCGATGCAGACTGGACCACACCATTAACCGATCAGTTAGCTGTAAGACTTGTGGGTTTTTACGAAGACGCAGAAAGTTTCCGTGACACTATTGAGACAAAACGCATGGGATTTTTCCCGTCGCTTGCTTATGACATTAGCAATAACAGCAAAATCACCTACGAGCTGGAATACTCTGATCAAGAAATTCCATTTGACAGGGGCGTTGTTGCTATCAATGGCGAGTTAGGACTGATAAGTGATAGTAACTTCCTGGGAGAGCCAGGGGACGGCCCAATGGAAACCGAAGTTGTTGGGCATCAGCTAGAGTTTCAACACGAGTTTAACGACGAATGGCGAGCCATCGTTGGTTATACGCAACGCAAAACTTCGCTGGAAGGTTTCTCCACTGAAGCCTCGTTTGGCAGTCGCCAGCAACTCAATGTCGATGGACAGAACCTGTCGCGTAATCGACGTTACCGAAAATACGACGCCGACTATCGCGTTTTTCGAGCAGAGATTTCCGGCGAATTTGAAACAGGCAACATAACCCATCGATTGATAGTTGGTGCTGACATCGACGATTTTGAAAATCGACAAACGTTTCTCCGTGCGCGGCCGCCCAAGGTCAGCACCAACCCTACGGCAGAGGAACAACGGCTAATTAATGTATTTAATCCGCTCTACGGTCAATTTCTCCCAACAGACCTTGGCGCTGGGACCCCATTCAATCAGACCTTTAAGTCTGCCGGGTTCTTTTTTCAAGACCAAATCAGCTTGAACGAACGATTTGATATCCGCATTGGCGCCCGCTACGACGACTTCGAAGAAGCAGAGGCAAACGCTAAAGATTCCAGAGTCAGTCCACAGCTTGGCATGGTTTTTAAAGCGTCTGATGAACTTTCCCTCTATGCATCCTATGGTGAGAATTTTCGTCAATTATCCGGGCGAGATGCTAACGGCAATACTTTTAATCCCAATGAGTCAACGTCAATTGAGGCAGGCATTAAGTTCGCTCTGAACGACGGCGCTGTGTTCGGTACAGCTACACTGTTTAGGGTTGAGCAGCAGAACATACTGGTCGTAGACGATCCAAGCCTGTTCACCTATGCAGCGTTAGGTGAGGCGGATAGTGCCGGGTTCGAGTTAGACCTCACCGCGAATTTTGGCGGGGATTTTTCTCTATGGGCATCCTACGCCTATGTTGATGCCGAAACATCTAACGATTTTTTTGACCCTAATTTTGGTGCAGCTCTGCCTGCTGGCAGCGCACTGTTAAATGTGCCAGATCAAACGCTCAGCTTGCAATTAGCCAAAGACATGCAGATTGTAGAAAAGGAACTGGTGCTTGGCGGGGGGTTGCTCTACGTCAGCGATCGCAACGGTCAATTCAACAACCAGAACTTTAACTTACCCAGTTACACGACGGTGCAAGCGTTTACCTCGTTTCAAGTCACGAATTCACTAAATATCAAGGCCGAAGTTCAAAACTTACTCGACGAGGAATACTACCTTAATTCGTTTGCCTCTATCTGGGTTCAACCTGGCACGCCACGCAACTTTAGACTGACAATTTCTCTGAGTTTGTAATGACGATGCCAACAATTTTAGAAGCACAGAACCTATGTATCGAGCGCGGCGGCCAAGAGGTGCTAAGCGATGTCAGCTTTGCTGTTAGTAAAGGGGAGGTGTTTGCCCTGCTAGGCGGGAACGGTGCAGGAAAATCAACGACCCTGCTGACCTTCCTCGGCTTTATAGCACCCCAAAAGGGTCATGTCGAAGTCTTGGGCAAGCATGTCAGAAACAATTTGTCATTTGTGCGGCAAAAATCGGCATATCTGCCAGAAGCGGCTAATCTTTATCCGCACCTCAATGCGAGAGAAAACATTCAGTACTTTCTTGCACTGGCCAAAGTGAAACAGAGCGAAGCGGAGATTGAAACGGCTTTAGATGAAGTCAGCCTTATCTATGAAGCTCGCAGCCGTCAGTTGTCATCTTATTCGAAAGGCATGCGGCAAAAGGTTGCGATTGCTTTGGCTATTCTTCGCGAGGCACCGGTATTGTTCTTAGATGAACCTACCTCGGGCCTTGACCCGATTGCAATTGACGAATTCAATCGCCTGATCGCCAAGCTTGCCAGCAACGGCACGACTGTGCTGATGGTTACCCACGATGTCTACGGTGCGTGTCAGGTTGCGAGCAGAATTGGCTTGCTGCGACAAGGGATACTTGTTGGCATGTTCGAAACAGAGATTGGCGGTGGCATATCCCCTGACGCAGTGCACCGTGCTTTTGCACAAGGAATTTGAACAGTGAACACCGTACTCCTTATTGCCCGTGACGAATGGCGCTTTTGGCGCAGATCTAAACTTGGCGCTGCTGCCGGCCTGCTCGCGCTAATTTTAACCTGCGCCTCACTGTTAGCGACAATTAACCAAGTGCGCTCTGAAAGAGAGACCAGAGTCGCACTGCAAAGCGAAGCGGAAGATACCTTCCGTAATCAGCCTGCCCGCCACCCTCACCGAATGGTACATTACGGGCACTATGTTTTTAGACCACCGACCGCACTCGCTGCATTAGATCCTGGCGTCGACCCTTACACCGGCACTGTGATGTTTTTAGAAGGTCACCGGCAAAATTCTGCGACTTTCTCGCCAGCGTATTCAGGTGCCCAAGCAGGCCCTTTTGCACTGCTAACACCTGCATTAAGTTATCAACTCTTGGTGCCATTGTTGCTCATAATCATGGGATTCAGCTCAGTGACTCGCGAACGTGAGGCTGGCACCGACCGCCAGCTCGTGACGTCCGGAATATCACCTACGACTATTTGGCTTGGCAAAACAGTGGCGCTACTAGGAGCGGCCACTCTTGTACTATTGCCCCTAATTGTAGGCACGGCGCTATCTAACGCCAGCGGCTTGATAAGCTTTGGCTTTGCGCTGCTTTACGCTTTGTATCTGACAACGTGGGTTTTAATTATTACTGCCGCGTCTGCTTGGTCGCAGCGGGCGTCTTCCGCATTATTAGCGCTTATTACAATTTGGGTAACGCTGTGTATTGTTACACCCAGACTTCTCGCCAGCGCGGCAATAACGAATCTGCCTACGGCGAGTCAAATTGAAACAGACATGGAAGTCATTGTTGCACTACGCGACGTGGGCGACGGGCACAATGCTAATGACCCTGCCTTTAGTCAGTTACGTGCCAATTTGCTTGAACAATATGACGTTGATCACATCGAGGACTTGCCAATTAACTTCCGTGGCATTGTTGCGCAGACCGCCGAGGCTAAGCTAACCGATGTGCTTAATGAGTTTGCAGAGCGCCGCATGGCAAGTCAGATGGCACAGTCTCATTTTGTGAACACGCTTGAAATCCTCTCCCCGTTCGCGGTTTTGCAATCGGCATCCATGATCGCAGCGGGTACAGACAATCAAACCCATCATCGTTTTCTAAGAGAAGCTGAGGCGACCAGATTTCAGTTCGTGCAAGGCCTTAACAGGGTTCACGCCGCTAAGATGGCTTACAGCGACGACATTAATCGTAGCAGTGATCCTGATGCTGAACGTCGTACGCGAATTGATCCTGAGAATTGGCGCGTCCTCAAGAATTTTAAATTCCAACCAGCTCCAGCAGCCCAGCGTCTTACCCAGCTCGCACCTAATCTGCTGCTGCTTAGTCTGTGGATGATTCTTGCGGGATGGATCGGCTGGCTGGGTGCAAGGCGCCTAGTGGAGGTGAGCCGTGTATAGCACAATCAGAGAACTGCGCTTCGCACTCAATGATAGCGTGGTCGTCATGGCACTTGCCATTGCTGCAATACTTGCTTGTTATACCATCTGGACAGGCTCGGAGGAGTCAACGAATGAGCGGGCGTTGATCGAACGTGTCACAGCATTGGTAACCGAAGATCGTGAGTTTGCGTTGGCCGAACAAAGTGACGCAGGTGGCGCTGCGTACTATGCATATCACTTCACTTACCAAGCGCCAAAAGCGCTCTCATTTATATCTCGCGGCGTGCGTGACGACCTGCCGTGGAAGCATCGGATACGCATGCTCGCACTTGAGGGCCAAATCTACGAGACAGACACTGGTAACCCGGAGCTTTCGCGCATAGGAAAATTAGATTTTGATTTTGTGGCTGCTTTTTTGCTTCCCTTACTTTCAATCCTACTGCTGTATGATCTCAAGGCTGCTGAAATTCGCAACAATCGATGGGAGTTTTTGTCGGCAACCAGCGGCAATGGTTTGAGGCTACTGTCAAATCGAGCCGCGGTAAGGTCGCTTCTTTTGTACCTGAGTATCATTTTTCCTTTTGCTATCGCCGCCGTGTTCTCCGATGCGAGCTCAGCAAGTATTCAAGTCGCATTGACCGCAGTTGCGCTCAACGTTTTTATTTGGTTCGTGTTGGCGCTCTTGATCACTTACAAAACAGAGTCCGGTCCTACTGCCGCAGCTTTACTGCTCGGTATCTGGTTTACTACCGCGGTCGCTATACCGGTAGTAGGAAAGCTCGTGATTGAATACACGATACCACTACCAAAAGGCGGGGAAATCCTTTTAGCACAGCGCGAAAAAGTGAACGCGGCATGGGATTTACCCAAACTTGACACCATGACACCCTTCTTAAAACAGCATCCGGAATGGACAAATGAAGCGACAGTCGATCAACCGTTCGAATGGAAATGGTTCTTCGCATTTCAACAGGTAGGCGACCAAACAGTAGCGCCACTGTCCCAAGCATTACATCAAGGCACAAGCAAGCGCGACGAAGCTATGCATTTGGTTTCTCTAACATCACCATCGCTATACACATCACGTACGCTCTCTCAAATTGCTGAAACCGACATCGCATCTTTTCAACGTTATAACCGATGCGTTAGACGGTTCCATGCACGGCTACGCGAGTTCCACTACCCGATGTTATTTGGTCGGATTGCATACTCGCAAGAACAAATGAAACTTCTACCGATCTTTGCACCCTGCGAGAGGCTGACCTGATTTTTGCCGCATCCCTAACAAATGACGAATGGCGATTTGTTAGCATCAGGAAAGCAATGCGCGCTGGTAGCGATGAAATAACAGAAGCGCTTAGTCTTCTACTTCGACAATGGCTTCTATTTCGACAGGTATACCCATTGGAAGGCTTGCCATGCCCACAGCTGACCGCGCGTGCTTGCCCTTTTCACCGAACACCTCGACCATTAAATCGCTGTAGCCATTAATCACCTTCGGCTGCTCGGTAAAACTTGGATCTGAATTGACCATGCCGAAAACCCGAACAATGCGCTTTACCTTGTTCAAACTACCGATTGATGTTTTCAACATCGCCAAGTGTTGTATTGCAGTCAGCCTAGCCGCCGCATAACCTTCTTCAATGGAGATGTCATCGCCTAATCGTCCCGTGATTACTGTGCCGTCTGGAAGCATCGGCCCGGTACCAGAGAGAAAAACCAGGTCACCTGAACGCACCGCAGGCACATAATTACCGATAGGTGCTGCCAAAGCCGGCAGTTCAATCTTGAGCGAAATCAACTTTGTTTCTGGTAAAACTTGATCCTCGGGTTTGATGTCTGCTGCCTGTAACAACGGGTAAAACAGCAGTAGTACGATGAATAGAATTTTCTTGCTTATCATCAGATGGTACTCCTCAATTGTCATCCACTCGGTTAAATGAATTTTGAGCCGAAGGTTAAATTCACACGCTTGAACGAAACACCTTGGCCGATGTCTGCTTTGCGATCATTCTCTCAGCGCAGCACCAAACCTTAGCCCCAATGCCCGCTCAAAATCAGTCGGAGGCTACCCAACCCGAGTGAAACCCGTAGGGCACCCTAAACGGCATGACGATTCTAGCGACGGGACCTGAATTCACGTTTTTAGCATCCAATATTACACACTCGCTCTGGTTGTTGCTCTCGTCATGAACAAAACTAATCAGGTAGCCGTCGTCTTCACTACGAGCGCCGACCTTTGGCGCGAATACAGCTTCGCCGCCATAGCGCTGTTCACCCCACCTGTAGATGGCCGTCGAGTCTGATGCGTTGTCGAATTTTAGAACGCCGTCGAATGAAAAGGGCCTTATGGGGTTGAACACACCTGCGTAAACATAACGCGTTGGGTGGCAGGCGTAGGTATCGTTTACCCGCGTAAAATCGCATGGCGTATCACTCAGCGTTCGCTCTGAAACTTCACCGGTCTGAAGATTGATACGCCATTCATACAATTGTCCTTGATTGTCGGCCAAGTTGTTGCCCTCGGTCGTTCCTGCGCCCGCGATGTCTGCGGTCTTTGAGCGTGAAGCTTGCAGCACCACCTCGTCCCCCTCATCCCAAGCATTTGCTGTGTGAACGACCACGCCGGTTTTTACATCAAACCAACGCACATCAGCATCGGTGCCGTATCGTGGCATCACGCCAATTCTCGATCCGTGCGTAGGTTCGAAACCCAGCGCTGGCCCGCCAGACATTGCACGCTCGATATCCAAAGTAATTGGAAAATCCAGAAACAGGCTATATTTCTCGCTTACCGCAAAGTCGTGCATAAATACCGGCTTGGGAATAGTGACTGGGGTTGTGTGAACCAATTCACCGTGAGCATCGATAACAGAATAAGTCACGTAGGGTGCCTGAAATGCATAACCGAAGGTCATCATTTCGCCGCTTTTCGCATCCACTTTAGGGTGTGCGGAAAACGCATGTTGCAACTTGCCGCTAAAGTCCGTCGGCCCTTTAGTTTCTAATCCTGGCAGTTCAATGACAGTGGGTTCTGATGCTTCGTGCAGTGCATACAATGTCTTGTTATGAAATGTGAATGCCGTATTCGCCACATTTTTGCCACTTGGAGCGCCCTCCGGCACACGAGAGGGTGTCGGGTCCATCATAGAATTCATACCTTTGTAGATCCAGTCACCGCGTTCCTGCTCTAGCTTGAATCCTTCGTTCTGCACATATCGATTTCTATATTGGGCGCTACCGTTTGAGAACGCAATCGAGTGAATCATTCCGTCGCCATCAAAGGTATGGTAAGCCTCTTCACTGAAGACATAGACAGGGTTGGGTCCGACTCTGAGAAAGTGACCGGCCAAATCATCGGGTATAGCTCCGATGACTTCCATGTCTGAAGCATCACGCTCTTCTGCAATGGGACTGAAGTTGCCGTCCAGAAAGAAATTGGATGAAGGTGCGCCAGCGGTGACTTGTGCCATATTTTAGCTCCGTATAATATGCTGCGAAATCTCGACTATACCGTTAACGTTGATCTGAGGATACGGGGGAATCGCAGGCACTGGGGTTGCGTAAGAAGATGGTGCGGGCTCATGGCGTCCAAAGGTTTGGTCGGTTCCTACTAAAAAGCTTACAGCTGGAGAGGGTCGCACAAGCGAACAAATGCAAACCACCTAGCAGCTATCTTTCTTAGCCTTCTTAGGCTTCTTTGCGCCACACCACAAAGCTAGTGCCGCGAATATGGCGCAGATCCCAGCCTTCTGCACGAAACTCATTGAGGCACTGGTAAACACCTGGCACCGCTCGATTACCCCGATAGTCATGCCAAACCATCACGCCACCTGGTGCCAACATATTTCGGCACATCAAAGAATCATGTTTTACGTAAGAATATGCATGAGAGCCATCGACAAAAATCAAGTCGAATGCTGCTTCATGGCTGCTAGCGTCAAACTGCTTACTGTCGCCGAATAACTGTGTGATTCGGTTCTCCATTTGCGTGCCACTATATAGAAAAGATTCAAAACGCGACTCTTCAACGGCATGCTCGCTATCTGATGATGCGTCCTTACTTTCAGCCGCATAGGCAAGCGCTTGTTCGCGACTTAGTGTGATTGTTGTCACGTGGCCATCAGGTGACATATTACTGGCGATAATGTACGTCGTGCGACCGGATGCGGTGCCCAGCTCAAAAGCTCGGCGGCTATCTTTAGCAAGATTAGCTAACACCACAGTTTCGAGTTCATTCAGTGATGCATACGCCTGATACGCCGGAATAATAGTTATCTCGGCTTCTAGTTTTGCACCATAAGGCCCTTCTTCTAAACGAGACGTGATGTATTCCGGATTGGCCTGCGGAATCGGCCATTTGAACACCAGAGCATCATGGCGAAGCCGCAACCGATAGTGGGCGAGATGTTTAATGCAAAGCGTCAGCACTAACGCCAACAGCAAACAAATTGTGATCAGTACGATTTCTAAGGTTGTCAAAGTGGAACTCTAATTAGATATTTGGGGAGGTCGCTAGCTAAGTTGCCAGAGTCGCGAATAAGGAGCAAGCGATATCTGATCTGGAAAAACCGATAGGTTGCGTTCGAGAGCGACCTTTCAGTGGAATTTACGAGACAGCGCTTGGTGTCGTCATGCCTCTACCGTTTTCTTCTTTAGCTTTTCTAGCCATTACACCCTTCTCTTTGATGTTTAGACCGAGGATGCTGGAGATATAAGGGGCCACATATGCGATGTTCAGCCTTTTGAGAGTTGCCAGTAAACTTACTTTGCGGCGCATTTGCACCTGCTTGGTAAAATGCGCTTGACCAGTTCCTGTCTACACCCACCCATTCACCGCTCTAACCTAGACAACCTAATCAGCGCTCACTTTGAGGTCTGGCGCCGCGGTGCGATAGGCCGCGCTATTGTTAACGAGTGTATTATGTTGCAGCAGCACCGAGTTATTATCAGTGCTGGGTGTCTAATTCTCAGACAAGTAATTGAGGGCCCGGCGACCCTCAATGATGATGATCATCAGCGTTTACTGTTTGGTGAACTTCAGCAGGAAACGGTCGGTGTTGCGTCGAATGCTGGGGTCAAAAACGTTTTTAACGAGGTCATCCTCAGCATTAGCCAGCAGGTCGCTCTGCTCGGTTAATATCATGCCCACAGCCTTCGCGCGTTCGATGATAATCTTGTCATCGATGCGATGAACAGTGCCGCCGGTCTCGGCGGGAGCGCCGGCTAGCGCGCGGTGATCGAGCGCAATAAAGTGTCCGCCGGATTTCAAAACTCTTGCCAACTCGTTAAACGCCTTATCAGGATCACCTAGAATGCCTTTTTCGACCCCTTCAGGATAGAACCACAATTCGTGCGGTCCCAACAACCAAGTGACCACGTCGACACTGCTATCAGCGACCGGCAAAGTATCAAAAGCCGTGCGCATTTGTTTAACGTTGGGTAAACGGCCGTTGGCCACTCTCGCTTTGATGGCATCTCCTGCGAAACCATCAAAAAACGGCGGATTCTGCATATGCACGGTCCCGCCACGGCCAACGGTTTTGGCGAATATCTCGGTATAAAAGCCGCCACTGGCTTCCATATCGATCACTGTCATGCCTTCGCCAATACCGGTAAAGGCCAAGACTTGACGGGCCTTGCGTGTTTTGTGCAGCGCATAGTCGGCCGCAGGTCGGTCGTCTTGCGCGAACGGATCGCTGGCATGTTGGTCGGCCTGAATCGGCGTGGCGACAGTGCCCGACAGCAAAAGGATACCCAGGTAAGCTGATCTGATGTGATTTAGTTGAATCATGACTCGGCTCGGATGATGAGGTGAAACCAGTATCGCATAGGTTTCCGTGGGGCGTCGATGCCGAAAAGATCACCCGCATAAAGGATCCCGACGTCATCAAAAGATGCCAAGAGGACCTTGATTATAAATTTGACACCATAGCTAATCTTCCACCGCTGTCCCGCGCACTGCCACAACCGCGTTTACGGTATGCAAGCCGGCGATATGCAAACCGTCCGTCGCATAACAGCGGCCACGTATTCTTCGTCTAATCGTGCTTGCACTCCGCTATCCAGAAAATGGCTATAAAAATCATCTGATGCCTTTTAACTCAAACAAAAGACGCAAGATACAGTCACCCCGACGCACAAACCGCGTCTAATCTGACTTTCACCTCAGTAAAATCAAACATAGCTTAGTCTGCTCAGAATTAATGACATTAACGCCGGAGCAGAATTCGCGGCTCACGAGTATTGGCTTTCAACTTAGATTCATCTCCAGCCAGCAATGCACGATATCCCATCTCGAATAACCCTATTAGGCGCTGGTCTTTCGTCAGTCAGTGTGATTGACTTAAAAAAAACGCGCCGGAGAACGCTTATGTTGATGAAAAACTTTACTTACGCCGCTGCGATGATCGCGCTACTTGGATTGCAGGCCTGTTCAAATGAGGAAACGCCGACAGGTGCTGTCAACAATGCACCAGAGGCCACGGAAGCTGAAGGCATCGGAATGATCGACGATCAGCGAATCATCGACGCAGATTCCGAGCCGGGTAATTGGTTATCTTACGGGCGGACTTATGAAGAACAGCGCTTCTCGCCGCTTGATCAAATCAGTAAAGACACCGTCAAAGATTTGGGACTTGCTTGGTTTAAGGACATGGGTACAAATCGGGCATTAGAGTCCACACCCATCGTTGTCGACGGGACCATGTTTCTCACCAGCACATGGAGCCGGGTTTACGCGGTTGACGCGGTGACCGGCGAAGAAAAGTGGTCCTTTGACCCCGAGGTGCCTCGCGAGTGGGGGCGTCGTGCCTGCTGCGATGTAGTCAATCGCGGGGTTGCGGTTTACAAAGGAAAAGTCTACGTCGGCAGCTTAGACGGCCGACTCATTTCACTCGATGCAGCGACTGGTGAAAAAGTGTGGGAAGTCGACACGATTATTGATCGGGACCGTTTTTACACAGTGACCGGTGCCCCACGCGTTGCCAACGGAAAAGTGTTTATTGGTAACGGCGGCGCAGAATTTGGTGTTCGAGGTTACGTCACCGCCTATGATGCAGAAAGCGGCAAAGAAGTATGGCGCTTTTTCACCGTGCCGGGTGACCCATCTAAACCCTTTGAAGACGAGGCACAGCAGCTTGCTGCCACCACTTGGAAGGGTACCAATTACTGGGAATACGGCGGTGGAGGTACGGTCTGGAACTCAATTGTTTACGACCCGGACCTGAATTCACTGTATCTTGGCGTCGGTAATGGTTCGCCCTGGACACGAGAGCTTCGCTCACCTGGCGGCGGCGACAATCTGTTTCTTTCATCCGTTGTCGCACTGAACGCTGATACTGGCGAGTACAAGTGGCACTACCAGACTACACCGGGTGACAACTGGGATTACACCGCAGTTCAAGATATTGCCTTAGCCGATATGGAGATAGACGGCGTTGAGCGCAAGGTCCTGCTGCAGGCGCCCAAGAATGGTTTTTTCTATGTGCTGGATCGCACAGATGGCAGCTTACTGAAGGCAAACCCTTTTGCTGCGGTTACCTGGGCATCGCATATCGACCTAGAAACCGGACGGCCGGTAGAAGTTGAGTCAAACGCCTATGACAAAGAGGCACAATGGGTGCTGCCGGGTCCCTTGGGGGCTCACAATTGGCAAGCCATGTCGATTGATGCAGAGGCAGGAATTGCCTACCTACCGGTGCAAGAAAATGCGCTCATCTATGCAATGTCAGACGAGTACCACAAGACAGGCCTATACAAGAGACATCCTGGCCGCATGAACCTGGGCCTTGAGTTTGGGCGCATCGCCCAGCTTTTTGTCGACAATATTGGTGCTCAGCCGAAGGTTCGTGGTTACCTTAAAGCCTTTGATTTTCTGACCGGCGAAGAAAAGTGGGCAATTGAATTTCCGCATTATTGGAACGGCGGCGTACTGGCCACTGAGGGCGGCCTTGTTTTCCAAGGTAACGTACTTGGTATGTTCGCGGCCTACGATACAGAATCCGGTGAAGTACTGTGGGACTTCAATACATATGTATCGATGTTAGCCCCGCCCATCACGTATCAGATTGATGGCGTACAGTACGTGTCTATTCTAACCGGTACCGGTGGTGGTGATCTGTTTTCAGGCGCGCCGATTGATCCTTCGAAAAACCCGGCATCGCTTACCTACAGCAATACTGGTCGATTATTGGTGTTTAAGTTAGGCGGCTCTGAAAGCCTGCCTTCGCCCACGCTACGCGATATGACAATTCCTGAACAAGAATTAGTCGCGGTGAGTGACGAGAATTTAGCAAAAGGTGAAGTGCTATATCATGACTTTTGTGCGCCTTGCCACGGGTTGGTTGTTCGCTCAGGTGGAGTCATCGCTGACTTACGCATGATGAGCGAGGGGTCACACACTAACTTTGATGCTATTGTGCTCGGCGGACTGATGAAGGGAGCCGGTATGGCATCCTTTGCTGATTCGTTAACATCAGATGACACCGCGCTGATTCACAACTATGTCAAAGCAAGAGCGCACGAGGACCGTGGATTAGCCATGGGTGAACCTGATGCTGGCCGCTTAACCTGGCTTAAATAATTTCAGCTCAACCCGGCGGCTGCTTAGGCGGCAGTTGCCTGGCTGGGGGCGTCGTAAAACGGATTTGAATATTGCCCTCAGACTCGCCGGTAATGGCATTTTCTCCCGCAAAGTTGGAGGTTGGTGCGTTCATGTCGTTCGGAGACATCAGCGTTCGCGATAGCGTACCGTTTAATGCTTCACCGTTTTCAAGAGCTGCAATCGCCTGCTCAGCATCCTCCGCCGCGCGCTCTGACCAAGGTCGGCGAAACGCCCGAGGTTGACCTTCAGACAAGCCGGCTTCGTCTATGCGACGAACCCAATAATAAATTGAGCTTGGCGTGTCGTCTTGGCTTTTGCGTTCATCAATAGTTATCCACAAGACTTCAAAGGTCTGCGGCATCGGTTGCGATGAAGGCCAACCGGTCATGCCCTGATAGCCGAACCATGACACAACATATACTCCGCTCACCAATATAATCGCAGCCCCCTTGATACGGCCGGAATAAGGTGTTGCCAGATTCATCAGTAAAAGAAGCGCGGTCGTTATGACATATGCCAACGATAGTAACAATGTGGCAGCAATCATGACGGCTTATCCAACACAGCGGTTAAGAGCTTTTTTTGTAATTCGTTCGTGCCCTGCACATTTCCCTGCGCATCAAGCGTGAATCGGACAGCTGTCTGCTCGTCTCCTGTGCCCTGCAGACGGCGCGTGCCGTAAAAAACAAGTGTCACGGTGGGGTTGAGTTTTTCGACTTTCACTACGACCGGCAGAGAGTCGGCATAATGCGATTGATAGTGCATCAGATTGACAACGTATTCTCCTGCCTGCATCCCTCTGACCGTCACAACTTCTTGATTGATGGGGTTCAGCACTTCCTTACCATCTAGCACGACCCTGTCTGCTAACAGACCGCGGTCATCTCTGTCTAGGTGCATCAAATCACCATCGCGATTGTGATACCAAACCACTTCTCCCCGCGGCCCCTCGACTAACATGTCAACGTCATCAGGATGACCATCAGGCCAGGTTGCTGTGATTAACATTTCAGCCTTTAGGTCAACGGCCCCAGCTTCAACAGGTTCTTCAATGAGCATGAAGGCAATGATAAACATCATCGCGAAGCCGAGTAGCGCATTGAACAACAAGTCGGTGAAGGCGTCGCCGGTCATTCCCCCGTCTAGGGCGCTATGCTTCACGCGAACCCCCGGTTCTGCTTCTGTGGATCGTTATTGCTACCTGATTGGCTAGATTTACGGCCGCCGTATCTAGCAGATGATACTGGTAGCGCAGCAAGGTGCTAGTAATCAAACCTGCCATGGTGGTGTACAACGCAACGGCCATGCCACCGCTCATGCTTGCAAGCAACTGTTGTATCACAGCAGGTTCAAATTCTTTAATTTCGCCGAGTGGCAATAGCATCAAAATGAAACCAATAATGGTGCCTAGTAACCCAAGCCTTAGCAGCAATTCAGTTGAAAAATGTCCCAAGGCATGGCGATTTACGAGTTGGTCGTAATACAAGGTGAGCAACTGCTCAACTTGATGTTCACTAGCGTGCTGACTTGTGTCTTTGAATAATTGCGTTGTTAAAGGTGCTTTTTTCGGTGCCGGCCCACCAGTTACGCCATAAGTTGCCTGGGTGCCTTCTCTAGATAACAGCCAAGCAAGCCATAACCAATGTAAGCTGAAACAAAGGTAAAGCAGGAGAATAACTAGCGAAAGAAAACTGCGGTCCGCTTCAATCGCCAAGACAATCAGGCCAAACTGTGCCGCCAAGAAGAAAGCAAAAGCGATGATCCCCGTTAGCACAAGCACCTGCAGGAGTAGTCGATGTTGATGCATAGCAAATAGCTCTTAAGATTCATCTAGAGCATAACAAAAGTATTGCATCGCCGCTTATCGCTTCTTTGAGCCCCTTTGCTAACCTAAACCTAGGTCCGCGTATACCGACCCGATAGGCATTGGGCTTTTTTCAGCGACGTTTGACCACACTCACCCGCCGAGTATGACCTTCGCATCCGGGACATCAGGCAACCGCTGATGAAATAGCAGATTCATCAACGGCACTTAAACCTTTTGTTGTTTATTCGGTGTTCAAAAACTAATGTCGTAACTGCTCTGATTGGGGTCGCCCAGCTGCAAGCAGCCGGGTAAATGCTCGTCGTCGTAATATTGGGTTGGTCATTTTGCACAAGAATTTCATAACCGCTGTCCACACTGCCATCTGGGTTCACACCGTCAATTGCAGCAAACGGCGTTACGTTTATCGTAAAAATGAGATCATTGAAATCATTGTCTAATAAGATCGGAGAAACACGCTTGGCCTAGCTTCTATCTCAAGTGAACATCAGTCCAATTTTGACCAAAACTTCATCAAAAGCATTGTAGCCTCCGGCCTAACCTCCAATTTTGCTTTAGAAAATGGTCTATAGGGATCAAGTCTTATTTGCTGATTTCACTAAAAAGGGCGTTAATGGTGCCTATACTCCGATTAGTGTTTCCTGCGTAAACTACACCCAATTTCTTACTGTCAGATAAGGTGTCCCGTCGGGGAAAGTAAATGCCCCTATTCTCGCGGTACTGGTTAACCGGGTTCCTCGATCCGCCAGACAGCTGTCAGCGGCGCTCCTTTGTCGGCGTCCCGCTGCCATCGGTAAACCAACGGGTCACGGTCGGTTTCGTAGAACCAGATGATCGCGACAAGCGCATCGGTATGGTTCGCGACGTCAACACTTAGGCTGTCTACACCGGCCGTCAGCGGCCGTCGCGCAATACATTGGTCGTAACTCATCGATGCGGCGTTAACCACCGCTCCAGAGCCCGGGCAGATGGAGAGATACGAACGCGACGAGCTCATTTCGACAAAGATTTCGAGCGACTGATTAACGCGCAGGTCATTCTCTGCGGTGATTCTCAACTCGGTGATCGGGTTTTCAGCACCCGTCGCAGTGGTCGTGCCGGAGCCTGCAGGAGTGGTCTCGTCAGTAGGGCTTTCATCGCTGCTACCACCGCCGCCACCGCAGCCGGTTAAGAACCAAAGCAGGAAAATTGTGATCAAGAGGTGCGAACAGCGGATATACGTTGTTTTACGGTTCATGGTTAACTCGCTAATCGTTGTAAAGGAACTGGGGGTTGGCATTGTTTTCCAGGTACCACTCCGGGTTGGTCATCCCAGTAGGATCCGCCGCGAAATCTGAGAATTGCGGGTAGGCCTCGAGCACGCTGACACCTTCTTTTGGATGCTTCCAATCCAGCGGTACCTCCAGCGCCCAAGGTACGCCATTGTCGGTCTGGAAGAAGATTGCCTGCTGGGTATCTGAAGCGTCGTCGTGAGTGCCGTACAGTCCGACCTCAAAGGCATTGCTTGGGGCCCTGTTCTTCAGGTGTACTTCGAGTTTTCGGCCCGGGTATTGGCCAGTCACTGCGCTCACTGAACTTCCGTGATTGGTGCCGGGTGCCGCGAAGATAAATGGGTCGTAGGGCATCGCAGGCATGCTATTGACATCGACCGGCGTGCGAAAAGGCACAGTCATTTGCCAGTTGGGGCGACTGGTGGTGCCGCAGTCCTCCTCGACTCGAAAGAATCTGCATCCTGATTCTCCAGGCTGAGTGATGTCCCACAGGTTCTCACTCGCGACGAGCACCGCGCTGATGCGATTCTCCTCGAGTGCGTAATTAGATTGCCGAACGTAATTGACAAAGTGCGCAATCGAATCACCTTTAATCGAGGCCGGATCAATCCCGGGAATCTGGATGCCGAAACCGTTGTGGTAACGCCCGCCAAGCGCTGCCACTTGACCCTCGAGCTTGATTCGAATCACCTGACCATCCTTGATGTATTCGGTATAGCGCAAGTTCATCAACACGTCGTTCATGTCGAAATCGCCGAGTTGCGGATACTTGTCCTCGAAGGCGAAACTCGTAAAGCTGCTTTCGTTCGGATAATGGCGGGTGGTGACACCTACTTCGGTGACTGTAAGTGGATAATCCTCGACCTCGCCGTTACTTACGCCACCTGTGGGACCAATATCCGGCAGGGTGCTGATACGAAAACGAGCCCAGGTCTCACCGCTGGTGGCCCAAATCGGGACGTTGATCGGCAAGTTGTTCGTCCCTTCGTTAACTGCCAGAGCTTCTGCGATCTGCTCATCATCCTCGAACTGTCCATCTTTGTCCCAGTCAATCCAGGCATTTAGGAAACCGCCCGAGCCAATCACATTGGCGATGATGATCGCCGATGAGCCGATCTCGATGCCGGTTGGGAAGGAGATCCCGTCGTCATCATCTGACTGATCGCTGATGTCATCGCTCAACGGAAAGACATAGGCATCCGATTCGCCATCAATCAGTGAGCCGAGAAGCAGGCTGCTGATCCCGTGCCGGGCTCCGCCTTCGGCCAGCGTAGTGCCGTAACTGTCCGGCGCGTCGCCAAAGTCGACAAGGTCGCTGATCTCGACTTCCGCCAGTGCGCAGCGTGCGCCATCATTGGAACTGCTGGAGGGGCCATAAGTAAAGAATACGGCTTCTGAAAATTCTCCGTTTATTGTTACCCGATAAATGTACCCGTTACTGTTGTTGCTTAGGTAAAAATTCTCGTCAACGTCGAAATACTGTGCGCCGAAGGTGAACTTAAAACCTTCTTCCGCTTCGCTCAGCACCTGAACGAGCACCGTGGTCTCGCCATTTGCCGGGTCAATCGTCAGGAGAAAACCGTCGTTATCGACTGCGTAGATCAGGCCGTCGAAGGGGTGGAAAGCCAGGTCCGTCAAGTTTGGGTTACCCATGAAAGTATGCGTTGCAATCTTCTCCATCACTAGCGCTGCTTCAGGATCACTCAGATCGACCCGGTACAGGCCGTAGCCCTTCCGGTAACCGTACCACGCATTCTCTACGACGGAGACGTCTCCAACATAGAAAGGTTTATCGATGAGGTTGGTCAGATTGAGAGGAACCGCTTGGTAATCGTTGCCAAAACGTGCCAGCGTTTCGGCACCGTAGTCCCAACCATACATGTAGCTGTCGTGATAATTGAAACCGGCGCCATTGACCCTGCTGGTTCCCATGTTCGGTGAAATCGTGGTGTAGCTGCCGATGGCGAGATCGACGCCGTAGAGAATTGGCACCGAACCGGGCGATTGAACGATGAATGCCTTTGTTGGGCAGAATTCAAATGGGTCCGAGGCGTCGGCCGTTTTTGCCCACAGGAATAGGCTGAGGCAGAGCAATTTAGAAATACGAGCAAGCATGGTATCGACTTATCTTGAAATGATAGATACCTAGATAAAGCAATTATCGTGCCCGGCAACCATAAGTGCTTCTATTTCCGACAGTTAATTTAAATCTGTCCTGTTTTCCGATTGTCAAAGGCACTCGATTTGCACAGCATTTTTCGCGTATTGCAAAGGATCATCCACAAAATGCAAATCGGTCCAAGAGATATTAATCAGCAATAGCATGGATTGCGGAGGTGCGATAAAATCCCTAAACCAACGCGAGAACCCTTACGCCAGAAGAGGATAGCGCCATATCCGTTTGATATTGCAATCGCCTCCACATATCAGAGGGCAACTAAGAAAAGAGAGGTAAAACTGCGTGTACAAACAGATAGTGGCGTAAGTTGGCAACTTATTTAAATCATCTTCGCGTGAGATTACGCCAAATGTCATTCGCTAACCTGGAACCAAGAAAGGGTCTCACCGTTTTGTAAACCTTCCCAGGTATCAATGTTGCCTTCCCTGACAACGAGGCCTCTTCACATTCTTCTACCACTGGTTTCGGGCTTAACCACATCTAATCGGGAATATTCCTGTGAAGATGTTGCAAACCTGCGCGCGTGTGGGCTTCGGTTCGGACATAACCGGGTAGACAAGTCGTCACCTGAACGCCATCACGTTTTACTTCTTGCGCTAAGTAAGCACCCCGGCCGTCTATAAGACACGAGATCATTAGCTATTGAGACATTGACCAACCACTACCGAAAGACTGTCATTCAAACTTTCAAATTTAAAAAAAGCCCAGTTGGGGTGCTTTTGAAATTCGGAGTAAATGCGCTTTAAAATTACTATCCTCGCCCGTCTATAAACTCCCTGCGAATGCTGTTGCGACCCAAGAACGTTTCACTGATTGGCTACTTTGCTTTCACGATACTGGCTAATTTGTTGTTTAGCCGAGTGAGCCGCCGTGGTAAATCATCTGAAAAGGCACCTAGTAGATTGCTATCGGGCCGAGCGCACGTTTACCGTTCCGACATAACATCGCTGAAGGAAGCAAACAGGGATCAAGTCTTATTTGCTGATTTCACTAAAAAGGGCGTTAATGGTGCCTATACTCCAAACTTCACTCGCTTCCAAAATCTACGCACTTGTCTTAGTTCTCGTCGGTCTCGGCGTTTTCGCGATTAGATTTCAACATGCCGGCCCCTACTCGATGCCTACTTGGGGTCCTATGTTAGGTGCACTAGGCTGTTTGAGTTTAGGCGGGGTACTTTTATGGTCAGCGAAACCGAAATGGTTGACCTGGGTTGCAGTGTTGCTCAGCCCGTTGGCTTTGAATCCCGCACTTTTTTCAATTGGCGGTGAAGCAGAAGAGGTGATCTCGGTGTTTGCTAAAAACAAAGAAGGGGAGGTTGCGGATCTAAGATTATGGATTGTCGATCGTGACGATGGCGCTTGGGTTGGCCTCGGCAAGGATAAGGCGTTAGCGCATAACTTGAATGGTGTGCAGGCCGAAATGCTTCGAGATGGGCAACTGTCTTGTGTCATGCCAAGGCTCCACGAAGACAGACCTACCGTTGAAATCATTCATCGCATGAAAGTCGAGAAGTATACCGTCGCACAAATGTCAGGTGCGCTTGGCTTGTATCCGCTTGAGGCGACTAGTTCGACGGTAGCAGTTAGGTTAGACCCTTGTTAGTCGTCACTACTCCCACCCAGTCGTAACGTTATTTTTAAACTGTTTAATATCAGGTACTTAATAACACCTCATAGTTCTGACCTTTCCCCCATCGTAGTACCAAACCTTCGATGCCACACTCACCCGCCGAGTCTGACCTTCGCATCCTAGACACCAGACAACCGCTGATGAAATAGCAGATTCATCAGCGGCACTTAAACCTTTTTGTTGTTTATTCGGTGTTCAAAAACTAATGTCGTAACTGCTCTGATTGGGTAAGAACTCGGTAGCAAAAACGGTATCTGCTTCGGGCCCTTCAGGTACCCAGTGAAACAGCAATTCTGTCCAGTTATCGTTGACCTCAAGCGAAATTGTCGTCCCTTCTACTGGCCTGACCGAAGTCAATCGCGTCAGATAGTCAATCGAGATTCCATCTTGACCGCTATCGGCACGACCGTGATAAATTGTTAGCGCACCCGAGTCAACGGGTACCGAAAGGAAATTCAGCTGAATTTCGCCGCTAACCCGAAAGTCAAAGCCAGAGTCAGCATCTAGATCGGCTGTTGTCGGCTCATCACCCTGGCCCGAAGCGCCATTTGTCGCGCTTCCGTTAGTAGCGGGTGCCGGCTGACTAGATGAATCACTAGTTCCACTCGCACTGCTCGCGACCGGCGTATCATCCTCGTCTTCGCCTGAGCCAGCGCCGCATGCCGTTATGAGGAACGTACAAAGTAGCATCATTAGTGTTTTGTTAATTGATTTCATGGTCAGCGTCCAGTTTGGATTGTCAGTTTTAGCAGCCATCAGAATTCGCAACCTCGATAACTCGATCTTGTCTGGCTTTGCTGGGGGTATACCAATTGCGGTTTTCCTCACCGCTCGTCAGAACCCAATCTTGGAAGTCGGGGTAAGCCTGTGAAACGTCCATCTTTTCAACAGGGTGCGCCCAAATATCGTTAACGAGAATTGCCCAAGGAAAGTTGTTACCGTCGACAAAACTATTCAGACCATTAGAATTATCGTCGAATGTACCCGTTAGGCCCGAGTTAAACGCACCCGTGCCAGAGAATTCTTTTAAATGTACCTCCCAGCCTCGACCGGGCGGCTCTGTTAAGCTGCCTCGTTTTTGGTCTACCGCTGAAAAGATGAACGGATCGTACGGCGGTTTTCCCAATATTTCTTTACTAACGGGGTTACTAAACACAATATCAACGCTGTATACGAAATCTTCAGTCTGCGAAGACAGGCAGCTTTGGTCCGCTCTGTAACGCTTACAGTCGCTAGAAAAAGATTCAGAAACGTCGTCCCGCGTGCTTTCACTCAAGATGAGGTTTACGTCACCGTAAAGGGTTTCAACGGTTTCATGTGCTACCGGCGATCCATTAAGAAGAACAGAAACTGAGTCAATATCACTTGCTAGGACACCCGGTAGCCGGACAGCAAATCCATTTGCATAAGAGCCGCCGACAGCTTGAACTTGATAATCAGCCTGTATTCGTAACACGTCCCGCGAGCCGTTCAGAGTTTCCGTGACTCGTTGCCTCAACACCAGATCATTAAAATCGTAGTCTCCCAGCTCTGGCCACTTGTCTTCAAAGGCGATGGTCGCCCAGCTGCAAGCAGCCGGGTAAACGCTCGTCGTCGTAATATTTGGTTGATCATCTTGCACAAGAATTTCATAACCGCTGTCCACACTACCATCTGGGTTCACACCGTCAATTGCAACAAACGGCGTTACATTTACCGTAAAAATGAGATCATTGAAATCATTGTCACCAAGGGGGCGGTAAAGGTCTTCAAAACCTATCACCAAGAATTCGTTGATGGGGTCGACAAAAGCGATAGAGTGTCTTCGATTGATCTCAGTCGATTCTGGATTCAAATCGGTTAGCGTATAAAAAGGTGTGTTCCAATGGCCAAGCGAACCGATTTCGTTAAACTCCCCCCCATAACCGTTAGGTACGACGAAAAAACCAATGCCCTGGCCTGCGGTTGCTTGGATATTAAGTTCGATTGTGTCGCCTTGGGTCATGCTGCCTTGGCGCCCCTTAGAAGCATTGGGGAAAACAATCAGGTGCTCGAGTTCTTCTTTTGTCGTAGGTGGGTTTGTCGTGTCATAGACAAAGTATCCAAGAGAATTTCTATAGCCCGCCCCTTCGTTTAGAAAAGTGACAGATACTTCGGCATATTCTGCGCCGTCTAACTCATCGTCGATGATTATGTTTGTCAAGCTCGAAGTAGAGATAAAATCCGGATTGACCTGTGTTGATTCAGGCAGCATTGAGTAAACGCTTTGAAGGATGTTACCTGGTAAGGTGCCATTGATATTGCTTATCGCCAGCGGCTTCCCATCTTCTGTATAATTACTCTGATCAGAGCCAGCAACAAAGAGAAAATCAGAAGTGCTTAAAGCCCATGCGGTAATTGAAAGAGTCAGAGCCGCTGCAAATACAGCAAGGCGTGAAGTTGTCATGACAAGAGTGATCCTTTGTTGGTTTGCCACCCCTGTCGCAAGTTCCATGCCAGCAAAATCTATCGCAAATTCGCTTGTAAGCGTTGCAAAGTGCGAAATCGTCGCTAGGTGGGTTGCATAGTGCGAAATGTATTGTTGCTTGCAAAAGAAATCAGCCCCGCGCCCGGCGGCATTGCACGGTATGCTGAACAGGTTGCCAAGGAATATGGAAGAGCCGGTTTCAACGTCACCCTGATCTCTACCAATGCACCAGCAGATGAACTTACGGCATCTCAAATCATCGTGGGGAGACGGTCGCAGCTTCTGATTGGCGTCACCATATTTTTCAGATTGCTTTACGAAACTGTGATCCGCCGAAAACGTTGGGATATTGTGCACGCCACTACCTGGCGGATGGCTTTACCGCTACTTCCATTGCTTCCGCTGCGTCTTGGTGATATTCGCTTAACTGTTCACGGTAATGAACTGCTGCGTGACGATCTCGTGAGCAGGTTTTTTGTCGGATTCGTGCTCCGAAAGTGCGCCCGAATCATTGCGGTCTCGTCTTTTACCCGTGAGCTTTTGTTAGAGCGGTTCACTACTATTCCACCGAGCCAAGTAAAAGTCGCTCACCTAGGCGTCACCGCGCCTAAAACAACGGGCATACCAGCCTATGACGGTACGTTGAACATATTGACCGTTTGCCGACAAAACACGAGAAAAAACGTTAAAGCCGCGGTTGAAGCAGCTGGCATCGCGGCCTCATCCGGTGTTCCACTGATTTATACTCTGATAGGGGATGGTGTCAGGCATGAGGCGCTACAGCAGCAGGCAGCATCCACTGAAGGGTTAGAGTTCAGGTTCTTGCCGTATGTGGACGATCAGACGCTATGGACGCTTTATACGCGCACACATGTTTACCTTCATCCTCAGCTCGATAGACGAGCTCAAGGCGATGTTGAGGGATTTGGTCTTTCGATTGTTGATGCTATGGCCTCTGGTTGTATTGTGCTCGCGGGAGACAATGCAGGACCTGTTGAATTAATCGCTTCCGGGGAAGACGGGTATCTCGTGAACCCTATTGATACAACTCACATGGCAAAGTTGCTGACTTCTCTCGCCAAAGATCGACAAGAGATGCAACGACTCGCCACCAACGCAAAGTTGTCTTCTTCAAGATTCACCTGGAACAATCACATTCGCGGTGTCGTGGAAGATTGGCAGTGACCGCTGAGATAGTTTTCGAATTTGCAACAAGACACCCGATTGAGTCGTAAATAGCAAAGGCAATTGCCATAGCAATGTGGCAGGAGTTTTGCTGGGGGGGGTTATTCTTGGTCTCCGAAATTAGGCAACTAAAACTGGCAAGGAAATTGCTGTAAGAACTTCAAAAAGAAGGAGCTAACCCTTGCAATCCCAACCACTCGAAGCGCTCATAGCCGACAGGAGTAAGAAACACCTCAATGTGCTGATGATTGCGACAAACTGTGACGGCACCGATGTTGGTGAAGCATGGCGAGCATTCAAGTGGGTTGAAGCAATGGCAAAGATGGCCAACGTCACGTTGATTACTTTCCAGCGCCAAGACAGAGTCCCAGTCAACAAACAGCTTCCCGATGTAGAAACCATAACGTTTGCTGAGCCGTCATGCGGGAACGAGAGACTTAACGCCATGTTAAAGCCTGGCTATCCCTACTTCTTTTTCAAGACAAGACAATGGATTAAAAAACAACAGGCACAAGGCAGACATTTTGATATTGGTCATCAGGTCACCCCTGCTGCGTTGCGCTATCCTACCCCGTTCCTAGGTACCGGTATTCCATACATTTTAGGTCCCATGGGCGGCAGCCTATCGACACCTGATGCATTTAAATCAGAGTGTCGAAGTGCGCCATGGTTTGTGCGACTGAGAATGCTAGATCGCTTTCGATTATCCCGAGACCCGTTGCTCAAGAAAAGCTTTCAACAAGCAGCGGCAGTCATTGGCGCGGCACCATATGTTGGCGATCTTTTATCTCTTGCAAACGTCGAAAAATATTACTTACATAGCGAACTTGGTATTGATCAGCTTGCTCCAGTGAAAGCGCAGCGGTCACTGGCGCATGGAAACATCAAACTACTACACGTAGGGCGTGGTGTAAGAACCAAAGGCCTTCGCGATGTCGTCCGAGCCATGGCCTTACTGAGAGATTTGCCCGGCGTCACCCTCGACAGCGCGGGTGAAGGGGAAGAAATCGAGATTTGTAAACAAGAAGCAGCAGAACTTGGCGTAGCAGACCGGATCACTTTCCACGGTCACGTATCTCGCCCTGAGGTTGAAGCACTCTATGACCGGAGCGACCTATTTGTTTTTCCCAGTTTTAGAGAACCCAGTGGTCGTGTGATTTCTGAGGCACTGACGTGGGGCTTACCTGTCATCACAACGAACCGCGGAGGCCCCGGCCATGCTATCACTGAGTCTTACGGTTTTACCCTGCCGGTTGAAACACCGGAACAACTCGCAAACGATGTAGCATCCACCATCAGACGCTTTGCAGCAGCGCCTTTTCACCTCATACCGAAAAAAATCGATGTTCAAGAAAAAACAGCCGAACAAGGAATATGGCATAAAAAATCAATTGCCATGCTTGGCTGCTACCAATCAGTCTCTACCTGACCTGAGTATTCGGAAAAGAACAATTGGACCCATGGTGGAAAATTTACAACCAGCTTAAATCGTTCGCGACGTCGCTTACAAAAACTGCTTAGTGGCTTAACCAGCGCGAATGCCTGCATTCGGGAAGACAAAGACAGCCATTACTGGGCAGCCTCTTGCTGAATAATGTGCTGTTCCTTATAAAAACGCATATAGACGGCGAAGATGAGAGCAAAACACCCCATGAATCCAGCAAAGAACAAGTGATAACTGGCTCCGACTAGCATCGTTGTTCCGTCCGGATTTTGAATCATCTGATTGACCATCGCTGTGAATAAATTACCCGCAGATATAGACAGGTAAAACAACGCCATAACTAACGATTTCATGCTTTTTGGCGCTTGGGTGTACGAAAACTCCATACAGGTAATCACTAGCAGAACTTCAGCCAGAGTCATCAAAAAATACGCCAGCAGCTGCCAACTGATATGCGGCGTGTTGCCCATTTGGATTTGTGATTCACACCAGGCAGTGACTAAAAAGGGGGTAGCCGCGAGAAACATGCCCATACACATTTTGCGACTCGCAGTGAGGTAAAAATACCGCGCCATCAACGGGTAGATATAGTAAGAAAAAAGGGGAATAAGCACGATAATCAAAAAAGGGTTCATCGCTTGAATTTGTGAGGGTAGTAACTCATAGCCAAAAATGGTCCTGTCCATCTGCATTGCCTGAAGCACCCAAGTGCTGCCCATTTGATCGAATAAAGACCAAAACGCCGCGATCAAAATGTAAATCACCAGCAAACGGCTGGCAACGCGTCCGCCATCGCGACCGAAGACATCGGTTAGGTAGGACTTACCCGCCGGAGGCAGGTGCACAAAATGATGACGCCCCATCCAAAATGTTATCGTTGCCAGCAGCATAAACAAACCCGGCACACCAAAAGCGACGGCAGGCCCATACGCTTCGAGCAGCCAAGGTATCATCAGCGAGGACAGCACCGATCCTATGTTGATGCCTAGGTAATACCAAGAGTAGGCTCTGGACATTAAGTGTTCATTCGACTGGCCAAACTGGTCACCTACGTTGGAGGCAACACTCGGCTTAATTCCCCCTGATCCGATAGCAATCAGTGTTAGACCAAGAAACAAACCAGCTCTCGTATCGTCTAAGAACAAAGCGAAGTGGCCGGCACAGTAAACGACTGATAGCAAAATGACGGTTCGATACTTTCCCCAATACGCATCCGCGATAACTGCACCAATGATCGGTAGAAAGTAAGTTGTAGACACAAAAAAATGAAAATAGGATGTTGCTTCCGCGCGCGACATCGTGGCCAATTGCCCATCGCTCGACATCAAATACTGCGTCATGAAGATCACAAGAATTGCCTTCATGCCGTAGAAGCTGAAGCGCTCTGCAATATCGTTGACAATGATATACGGAATGCCGTCTGGCATACGCGATGACGGTACTGGTGCAGTATTATACTCTGGCATATGTTGACCTTAGCTGTTGTCTACCGCTTAAAAAACGACAAGCACTCGTCAAGATAAGCAATCTAAAACACCTGATCCTGACGATAGTTAGCCACGTTGATCACGAAGATTTTTTAACTTCGCGCCGTCACAATCAGCTTGTCTTCTTGGCGGTCCATCACACTAATGTTGCCATTATGGTGTCGTGCCAGCAATAGAGCTTGATACTCGTGCGAGATACTTGCCGCGCGGCACACAAGCAATCGACGATAAAATTTTTGAATCCGGTATTATTACAAGCGCAGAAGTATCTCTTCTAACAATCCGATATGTGCTGTACAAAAATAAGCACTTTTTTCAACTTACTCGAATCGCTATTGATCTTTCTTGCTAAACCTAAGTATATTCTAGTCCGCTGATAGACAACCCTTATAGCGCGTAAGGCTTTAGCTTACTGTCGTGCTTACAGAGACAAATTCGACATGTTTTTGCAACAAGCCCAATAAAAATACAATAGAAGGAAATTATCCTGTGTCTAGCTTAGACAAGATCGACTTTATTATCACTGTGTGCGAAGCAGACATGGCTTTGTCCTCACCCGAGCGCGAACGACTGTGCGATCTACTCTGGCATATGGCGGCTAAAGACAATCAGTACGTTGTTCGGGAAATCCCAACAATCAAAACTATGGGCCACCAATTAGACCTACTAGGTCTCATCAAGGACAAGACCACCAAAATTTCAGACATCATGGATAAAGCAGACTTTAAAGGAGACACCTCTCTCCGGTCTGTCAGCTGCATTGAGGCGCTGAAAGACATCACTCTTGATGAATACTACTTCTGGGTCGGACTTTGTTATCTGACCCTAGCAGCAGACCATCAAGAGGACCCGATTGGGAAAAAGCTAGAGGAAGCTGAAATCTCTTGCCTAAAGAAAATTATTAGTGCCCACGAAACGCTGAAACAAGAATCTTTTGTTGCTGTCGTCAATCACTCTGTACAGGTCTTTAAAAGCTTCATATAGCTTTTTTTCAGCGCTCAAACAGAATGATTAAGCATTTATTTTTCGTCGCGCACAAAAAATATGCGAAACTTTTTAGCCGCAGATAAACAACCAAGCCTAAAAGCGTCATACGAAAAGACCTTGATAAAAGTCACTTAAGTAATGCAAGCTTAGATGACAACTTTCAAAAAAGGTTATCAGCTATGAATTATATTGTTTTAGCGGGGATTGCTCTATTGATATCACAGTTGTCACTCGCAGAAAATCATGAAGCAGCAAAAACGAAAACCATCATCGGTCATGAGATTTCTGATGAAGGTAAGCGCATGGACATCACTGCCGGAAACTTGACGGCGGTTGAGCTCTTCAAAAGTTATGTTGAAGCACACAATCAACGTGACACCTCAGCTATCGAACGTTTGAACGCCAGCGATTTCAAAGCTTGGGCTGCGAACGGCGTTGTGATTGATGGCTCTGAAGCACACATTACTTTCCTCAAAGATTGGTTCACCAGTGCCAACCCAAATTGGAAATACAAGTACGCCATCGCCAACGACGTAGTGCAACCCGACGGTAGTGTGAATCATTGGGTGACGTCTGCTTATACGGTCACTAATACCGTTGACGGCAAATCTGTGAAAGTAGAGGAAATGTACGATGCCAGAGTTGAAAACGGCAAAATAAAATTTCTATTTGTGGCTGACCGAGCTGTCTTCTCCGAAGAATAGACGCGTCATCCTAACAATTTCTTTCTTGGTGAAATTTCGCAAGATAATCACTGACGATGGTGCATGCTAATGCACCATTGTCGATGATCTAGCCATCAGCTCTTGATTTTATCTAACCAGTCAGTAGTAGCAAAAAATGGTCCACTGGACTCGAACTCGTTAAGTTGTGCTGCGCTTAAGAGAGCAAGAACTTGCTGTATGACTTTCAAGAAAGGCTATCGTGTGATCCGATGTTTTTGGTCTTTTAAACCGGTCGTCACGACATTTAATATCTGGCGACACGTTACCTGACCGACTAACAGTCCATCAACAACAACAGGCCTTCGTCTGTGCTTGTGATCCAGCATGGACGTTGCCACGTCTATAATATCGTCCGAGGGGCTTTGCATTTCCACCTCGGTAGACATGAGATCACCAACCAATGCTGTGCTGAACGCTTCATCGTTATATGCGCTGGCCAACAGCGCCCTGAGACAATCCAGCTCAGAGAGCATTCCCAACATCGCTCTTCTGTCATCAATCACGACCAGCCCAGAGACTTTATTGCTCAAGATTCTCTGGGCTGCTTCGTACACCGTCAAGTCTGCTTTTGCCGTTAATGGGTTTTTCAACATATAGTCATTTAATTCAACTGTACCTAACATAGGGCCTTCCTCCGTTTTAGGGTGGTTTTGATCAGTTCAAACCAAACACACCAGTATGCGTTTCGTTTAAAACGCAACGAACCGTGCTATCGACTGCTTGTAAAGCGGCACGTTAGATCATCGATTTAGCGACCGATGAAACCCAATCCACTACTAGGGTTGGATATACGCCCAGATAAACCAAGAGGAACGCTAGCGTTCCGAGCGCCCAGCCGCCAGTCGCGGGGATAGCAATCGGTTCATCTGAATCAGTATGGGTTGTCATCGAAAATATGATTCTGAGGTAGTAAAAAAGGCCTATGCCGCTGCCTATAACTACCGCAACAAGGAGCGCCCAGAGTCCAGATTCTACTCCCGCCGCGACAATATAGAATTTTCCAACGAAACCAAGTGTCAGTGGTATCCCCGCAAGCGAAAGCAGCATTGCGCTGAAAAAGGCAGCGAGCAGTGGTCTGCGCCAAAACAGGCCTCGATAATGGGATATTTCATCCTTGTCAATTCCCTGAGATTCACAGGACATGATCGCCACGACACCAAAAGCGCCAATGGTCGTGATGAAATAGGCAAAAAGGAAAAATATTGATGCTTCGATTGCAAGCTGTTTACCGCTCAGGATACTTGCGCTGACAAAGGCCACCATGAGGTAGCCTAGATGGGCAATTGAAGAATAGGCTAACACCCTTTTTATTTTCGTTTGCATTAGCGCGAGCACATTACCTATAACGATCGAAAGAATTGCAATCCAAAACAGGCTTTCCGTGATGAGGTTGTATTGATACCCATCGAAGGAAAGGAAAAATCTCAGCAAAGCAGCGAAAATTCCGCCCTTCGATATTGTCGCCAATAGTGCAGTGGCCGGCGCAGGCGCGCCTTCGTAGACATCAGGCGTCCACATGTGAAAGGGAACCAATGATAATTTGAAACCTATTCCTGCCAGTACCATCGTGGTTCCAATCAGAATGAACCAATGCTCGATCGTGCTTTGGGCTTGGGCAGACGAAGCCATTTCACTAAATGAAAGCGTACCCAGAACGGCAAACATCAGGGCAGCGCCAAACAAGATGAATGCAGAAGAAACGCCGGAGAGAATGAGATATTTCAGCGCAGCTTCGAGACCGAACAGACCTTTTGATGGATAGGAGATCATTGCGTAAAGTGATACGCCAACGAGTTCCAAGCCTAAAATGAAAGAGACAAAGTGGGCGCTATGGGCAAGTGTCACTGCACCAAGGGTTGACAGCATCAACAGTAGAATGAATTCATCTTGATTTTCTCCGCGGTTCTTCAGATAACTGTAGGATATAAGACTGATAAATATGCCTGCGGCAACAATAAGGCCACTGAACAGCGTCGCATAAGCATCAACAAGGATAAGCGGCGTCACATACCCTGAATCTACACTTGCACCCACCCAAGCGATTGAGAGTAATGTGCTCGCGAGCCCTAGACAGCACAACAGGCAGGTCAGTGCGAGATTGCGAGCAAAGGCAATGACGAGCATCACGAGAATTATTGATGTCGTTAGTATGATGAGGGGAAGCAGAGAAAATAGATCTAGCGTATTCATCGGCTTGCTCCTATCCACTGAGACGAGGTACCGAGAGTCAGTTCATACAAGCTAGCTAAGACAGGGTCAACGAGATCGAACACCGGCTGAGGATAAACGCCAATCCATGTGAGCGCGATAATCATGGGAATCATTGCAGCCATTTCCCGGCCGCCAAAGTCTCCGAATTTTATGCCCGAAATTTCCGCGTCGCTGGACTTTTTACCCTGAAACACGCGTTGCATGGCAATTAGCCCATAAACTGCGCCAGTGATCAGCCCCATTGTGGCGATGACAGTGATGGTTTTATTGATGCTGAATGCGCCTAAAAGTATGAGAAACTCGCCAACAAAATTGCCTAAGCCAGGCATACCAAGAGAGGCAATGATGAAGAACATTGCGACGGCACCCATCCTCGGAGCTGAATGCCAGATCCCCCCCATTCGAGTCATATCTCGCGTGTGTAATCTATGTTGAAGCGCGCCTGCGATCATAAACAAAGCAGCGGTTGACAGACCGTGCGCGACCATCTGCATCACCGAACCTTGAATCGTGAGCTCGGTCCAAGCAAACACCCCAACCAGAACAAAACCCATGTGACTGACACTACTGTAGGCAACAAGACGTTTGAAATCAGTTTGGGCAAAAGCAAGTAGCGCACCGTAAACGATACTTATCGCACCGAGCGTCATCGCAACGCCGGCGATGTCCGCTGCCGCCTCTGGAAAAAGCGGTACCGTGAAGCGAATGAGACCATAGGCGCCGGTTTTCAATAAGATGCCTGCCAGCAAAACGCTGGCAGCCGTTGGTGCCTGCGTGTGCGCGTCTGGCAGCCAGGTGTGGAATGGAAATCCGGGTAGTTTGACAACAAACGCCACAAAAAAGCCGCACATTAACCAGAACGAGAGACCCTCTCCAAGTTGGTGTCCCATTAGGTCGAAATAGTTGAACGTTAATGGCGCCCCTGTACCAGCGACCCCGAGGACTAGCGCCAAGATTGCCACTAACATAATCAGTCCGCTGACCTGAGTGAAGAGGAAAAACTTCATTGCGGCATAGGCTTTGTTCTCGTGTCCCCATATGGCAATGAGCAGGTACATAGGTATTAGCATGACCTCCCAGAAGAAGAAAAACAGAAACAGGTCAAGCGCTACAAACACGCCCACGACGCCAGCCAGTGTCCACATGAGATTGAACTGAAAAAAGCCGGGGCGACGTTCGATTTCGTCCCAAGATGAAAGTATTGCAATAAAGCCAAGAAAGAGCGTGAGTGAGACCATCAAAAGACTCAGCCCATCAATAGCCAAGACGAACCCAATACCAAAACGCGGAATCCACGGAATACTTAACACTTCATACCAAGTTGATGAAACACCGGCTAACATCAGCTCTTGCTGGGTCGGTTGAAAATAAAGCGTTGCGATCAGTATCGACGCGATAAAACAGGTACCAACAGATATCCATCGTGGTAGATCTTTATTCCAGGCTTCAATCGACCAAGCAACGAGACCGCCGATAAATAATGTCAGTATCGTTAGTAACATGATCATGATGCACGAACTCCCAGCATGAGAGCGATGATCAACACTAAGCCAAGAACCATTGTCCCTGCGTAGGTTCTGAGTTGACCGGTCTGAGTTTGCACGCTGATTCTATTTGCCCAGAGCATGAGAACGGCAATCCCGCCGTAAATGTTGTCGATAAAGTCTGTCCGATTAATTTTTGCGAACCAGGTATAGGGGATGACGAAGATCTTTTCATAGAGCCAATCCATGGCCCAGTGACTGTAAAAAAATCGAATTAGTGATTTCCCAAGGGGTGATTGGGTCATCGCCGAGATATCTACACTGCGCCTTAGGAAAAGCAGATAGGCGATAAATACGCCCAACGCGGGTATAGCAGCGGTGACTATAGGAATCAGTCCTGTGTGGTCGAGTTTGCTCGCGGCAGGAAAAACAGCTTCGACCGGTATCGAGACAAGTCCTCCTGCGAGAGCAAGTACGCATAAAATGACGAGTGGACCTGCCATACCCCAGTTGGCCGGGGCTTCCGGTTCGGTTTTGATTTCGCCAAAGAAAACAAGAAACACCAGTCTGAAGCTATAAATGGAGGTGAGCAAAGCGCCAAGTAAACCCACACCCCATAATAGAGGACCGTTCCAACTAGCGTGGTAAGCGGATAACAGTATGGCGTCTTTCGAGTAAAAGCCTGAGGTAAGTGGTAGCGCTGCAAGCGCCGCACTGCCAATCATGAAGCTCCAGAAAGCAACGGGGAGTCGGGTTCTGAGACCTCCCATCTTCAGTATATTATGTTCGTGATGCAGGCTGAAGATCACCGCACCCGCACCAAGGAATAGCAGCGCCTTGAAAAAAGCGTGAGTCATCAGATGAAACACACTGGATGCCCACGCGCCAACACCGAGCGCGAGGAACATATAGCCGATTTGGCTTATTGTTGAATAAGCAAGAATTCGCTTGATGTCGTTTTGTGTCATCGCAGTAAATGCCGCCACGATGAGAGTCATTCCTCCGACAACGGCAACCGTATGCAGCGCCGTCGGTGATAGCAAAAACAAATCGTGCGTTCGTGCAATCAGATATACACCCGCAGTCACCATCGTCGCGGCATGAATCAAAGCACTGACCGGGGTAGGGCCAGCCATGGCATCTGGCAACCAGGTCTGCAGCGGAAGTTGAGCAGATTTTCCCACTGCCCCACCCAATAGCAAGAGGCACGCAATTGTCAGCATCGTGCTTCCGTTTGGCCATACCTCCTGCGCGGCGATTGCAAGCGGTATAAAGTCCAGAGTACCCAGTTGGTGGAACAGAATAAAAAGCCCAAGTGCCATCGCAGCGTCACCGATCCGCGTAACAATGAACGCTTTTCTTGCCGCTGCGCCATTAGCTGGATCTTCATGCCAGAATCCGACCAGCAGATAGCTACATAGCCCCACACCCTCCCAACCAACAAATAGCAGTAACAGATTGTCGGCAAGAACAAGTACCAGCATGGCCGAGACAAAAAGGTTCATGTATGAGAAGAAACGACTATAGTCCTTGTCGTCCCACATAAATGCCGATGAATAGATGTGGATGAGCAAACCCACCCCGGTAATGACCGACATCATCGTCAGCGTGAGTCCATCTACATAAAAGCTGACCGCTGGTGCGAACCCACCGACGTTGATCCAAGTATAAATTTCGGCGCTAAGTGGCATCTCAGTTCCCAATAGCGACTTGCCCACAAAAACGGTGATTAAGGCAGAAATGGCGATACTGCCAATGCCCACCACGGCTACTACTTTTCTTGGCAGATTGCCTAGGGTGCAAAACAGCACAAGGAACCCAACTAGAGGCGACAGAGGGATCAGAAAAAGAAGATCAGCCATAACTTAGCCCCTCATCCCGCTAGCCTGGTCAATGTCCAAGGAGTGGAATCGACGATGCACTTGAAGTAGTAATCCGAGCGCGATAGAGACTTCTGCAGCGGCGATGCTGAGGATGAACATAAACATTATCTGTCCATCAGCAATACCCCAGTGCGCGCCTGCAACAATAAACGCCAGACCGCAGGCATTCAGCATGATCTCCAGCGACATAAGAATCAGAATGATATTTCTTCTCACCAACACACCGAGTAGGCCTATGGTGAAAAGCATCGCGGCTAACAGCAGTCCGTGAGTCATGGGAATTGCGACGGCCTCACCCATTGTCTGGCCCCCGAACATCGATAAAATATCGCCGCCCTAAATGATAGGCGCCCACCAGTGCTGCCAACAACAACATTGAGGCGAGCTCCACCGCCAGCACATAAGGACCAAATAGCTCTAGACCAACCACCTTGGGACCAATCACTTGTCCGGCTAAGGTTTGTTGGGCGCCGCTCAATACGTAAACAATTTCACAAAAAAGGACAGCACAAAGAATTGAGGGCCCTATCCACATGGATGGGTTCAGCAAGGCATGCTCTTCAGTATCACCGGAAGCGCCAAGGTTTAGCATCATGATAACAAAGACAAATAGGACCATTATGGCGCCCGCATAAATAACAACCTCAAGCACGGCGGCAAATGGCGCACCAACAAGATAGAAGATAATGGCAGAAGCAAGAAGAGAGATGATCAGATAGATCAGAGCATGGGCAGCGTTATATCTCGTGACCGACAGAATGGTAGAAACGAGTGATACGGTTGCCGCTATGTAGAACAGTCCTAGTTCCAGCATAAAAAAACCTGTCTTGTAAATTAAACTATGGCAATAAGCTTCTCACATCTATGGGTGTCGCCTCGTTTAAGGATTCACCTTTGTCTTTATCTTTTATCGCTTTACCAGCAACGTGGTAAAAGCTATAGCCAGGATATTTTCCCTGGCCACTAATGAGTAAATGTTCTTTTTCATAGACCATGTTTTGTCGGTCGTATTCACACATTTCAAAGTCGGGCGTAAGTTGAATCGCATAGGTTGGGCAAGCTTCCTCGCACAGCCCACACATAATGCAGCGGGAGAAGTTGATACGAAAAAAATCTGCATACCAACGACCGTGCTCGTCTTCGGTTTTTTGTAACGCAATACAATCAACCGGACATGCCACCGCACACAAATTGCAAGCAACACATCGCTCTTCACCACCTGGATCGCGCGTCAACACGATTCGACCTCGATATCTTGGCGCGAGATATGGCATTTGCTCCGGGTACTCGACCGTGTCGGTTGGTGTAAAGGTGTGTAGTAATACCCGGTACAGGGTGACCAACTGGCTCCAGATTGCTCGCAAGATCATGCCCATAACAGAATTGCTCCCGTTGCCAGAAGGTTAATGAGCGTCAGCGGCAGCAGGTACTTCCACCCGAATGACATGAGTTGATCGTAACGAGGTCTGGGGATCGCCGCCCGCAATAGGATAAAAAAGCATATGAATGCAAAGGATTTCAGGAAGAACCAAAATATAGGTGGTAAGAAGTCTGGCCCTAACCAACCGCCAAAGAAGATTGTCGCTATCATCGAAGAGATAAGTATCACACCCAGATATTCACCGACCATAAACATGCCGAATTTCATACCAGAGTATTCAGTATGAAATCCCGCGACCAACTCATGCTCAGCCTCGGGTAGATCGAATGGCAATCTGTGGCTTTCAGCAATGCCCGCGATCAGGAAGATCAAAAAGCCAATAAATTGTGGTATGAAAAACCAGCTGTTATCGCCCTGCCATAGGACAATGTCGACCAAACTAAACGTGCCAGCCTGCATCACGACGCCCATGAGTGACAATCCCATGAAGACCTCATAGCTGACCATCTGTGCGGCAGACCGCAAGCCGCCGAGCAATGCGTATTTGTTGTTTGACGCGAGACCTCCGAGTAACACGCTATAAACAGCGAGTGAGGTCATACCCAGAAAAAATAACAGACCAATATTCAGATCCGCGACATAAAGGTCAGGCGCATAAGGAACGACCGCAAATCCCAGCAGCATGGCCATGACAATCGCAGTAGGTGCGAATACGAACACAAAACGATCCGCAAATGGCGGTATCCAGTCCTCTTTAGCAAAGAGTTTAATGATGTCAGCAACAGCCAGACCCGCGCCAAATAATCCAACTCGGTTGGGTCCTAATCGGTCTTGCCATACACCCAAAAGTCTACGCTCAAACCATACCAGCAGAGCCGCGCCCGCGAATGAACCAAATAACGTGCCAAAGATCACCAGATATATGACGAGTTCTGCCATTAGCGCGCTCCATCCGTCGTGATAAGAGTCGTTTTCACGACCTCGCTTGCCGCTGTCCATTTTTCTATCGCAGCAAAGTCGGTCGATGCTACACCGGCAAGCGCTGCGGTAGCAGGAATCGCCGGATATATCAGACACCCCTCGGCAACATCGTCATCTATCAGCACCATCATCTCTACATCTCGACATTTCGCGCCACCTCTATGAGTCAGCGCCATCGATGAAGCTGTGGTGCTGTTCACACGCACGTAAGGTTCGGGTATTAAACTGGCTATTTCCTCTGCCTCGTTACTACTTGGGTCAGAGCCGAAAATATGCTGTTGAAGAATGACAATTTGTCCCGGGCTAAATTCGCTTTCTACCGATATGTCATAGGGTGGTAAGCGACGTGTTTGCTCAAACAATGGACGCTTGTCGACAGCAAATCTGTCTGGCCCGCCCACCTCATCCTGAAATTTGTGGATTGACTGGTTTGAATTCCATCCCGGAGACCATGAATAGGTCCGTAGTGCTGCTGGCGCCTGTTGCTGATTTCCCTCCATTGTGAATGCGAGCGCTGATTCTTCATCCTCCGGCTGCCTTTTCTCTCGAACAGAGATGTCGGCTGACATAGCTGTGCGACCGCTGGACCTGTGTGTCATCCTAGCGACCTTACTCCCCGCGATACGAAATTGCTCGTTAGGCGCGGTTGACGTAATAGATTGTAATGCTTCATGTCTTGCTGCCAATTCTGACCGGAGTGTTGACGCTTGTTTTGCTTGACCAGCGAGCCGTGTTAAAAAATGGTAGCTGGGTGCAATATCTCCTTTTGGTTTAAAAACAACCATGGAACGTTGGGACCGCCCCTCACTATTGATGAAGGTACCTTCAGCTTCTGCAAACGATCCCGCTGGCAACACAACGTCAGCCTGTGAAGCCGTACTGTCGTCAAGCGGTGTAAGCACCACCAGGTGATCGATTGATTCAAGCACTGCATCCGCAAAGCGGCTGTAGATGTCGTTCTCAAGCACAATTGCGGTATTGGGTTTAGCTGCGAGCAACGCTTCACAACTGCGATCCCCCCCCAGCAAACTCGCGCCCACACTGTTGCTCTCGTGTGCGCACAGAAAAATACCTGTTTCCGGATTATGTTGAGCAACGGCAATAGCAAGGTTGGTCGCCGCTTTTAAGATATTTGGACTGTTGAGGCTCGTTCCAGAAACTATCAACGGCTTTTTGGCTTCGATCAGCGTTTGAGCTATCTCACGAGCAGCGGACGGTGTTGCGTCGTTCACTGCATTTGTGATTTCAATTACTTTGTTGATGATATCGTGAGGCGCGAGTCGAATCGAGTGTGTCGCAACGTCATCTAACCGGTCAGCCATCGGCGTTAAGAGGGTCAGCGGGCTCTTTTCTGCCTGAGCCAGTTCCCTAACGGCTGCATCATGCCACAGTGCAATACTCGAACTTTCAGCCAGTTCACTTGCCCGCTGACGTATTGACTGGCGGATGGAAAGAGCGAGCCGTGGCGCGTGGTTTGTAATGTCTTCGCCGACGATGATGATCGCATCGTAATCTTCAACCTCAGCCATCGCTGGGGTGATTAAGTCGCTGGCGAGCACATCAAGGATGACTTGGTGCATCTCGCACTGATTATCTGTCATGCCATTACAGTAGTTTTCTTCTCCGACTAACTGAATCAAGGCCTCGTTCGCCTCAAGGCTAGCACGCGGAGAGCCTATCCCTATCAATCCGTCGCTGCCACTCATCAAATCACTCACCGCCGACAGCGCCGTTTCAAGATCAACAGGATCATAGCGTCCGTCTGAATTACGAATTCCAGCCTGAGGTATTCGATTTGCTGAATTCACATGCCCTGCACCAAAACGCCCGCGGTCGCAGAGGAAATAGCCATTGACCTCATGGTTATACCTGTTATGAACCCGGCGGACTTCGCCATAGCGTTCGGAGGTATAGGTGTTGCATCCGAGGGAACAACTCTGGCAAACAGTCGGTGCTGTTTGCAGGTCCCATTTTCTAGTGTAGTGCTTCGAAAATGTCTTATCGGTAAATACGCCGGTCGGGCAGACCTCTATGAGGTTGCCCGCAAATTCGTTTTCCAGCACACCGGATTCTGCGCGACCAAAAAACACACGATCACGTGAACCGAAAGCACTCAGATCATCGCCACCGGCGTAATCCTTGTAGTAACGCACGCAACGATAGCAGGTGATGCAGCGGTTCATTTCATGGCCAATAAAAGGGCCGAGATACTGGTTGCGATAAGTTGTTTTCAAACCCTCATACTGTCGTTCGCGATGACCCACCATCACCGTCATATCTTGCAAATGGCACTCACCGCCTTCTTCACAAACAGGACAATCATGAGGGTGGTTCAGCATCAGGTTTTCAACCACCGATTCACGAAAATTCTCCGCGTTATCTGCGTTGACCGAGAATCTTGCACCTTCCGATACGGGTGTCATACACGACATCATTATTCTGCCACGCGTATCTTCCTCGTTGGCGTAACCCACGACTGCGCATTGTCGACATGCACCAATACTGCCCATGGCCGGATGCCAGCAGAAATAGGGAACGTTAATACCTTCGTTCAACAGGACTTCTAGAAGGTTTGCGCCATCTTTAGCTTCGATAGTTTGCCCGTCGACAATGATGTTAGGCATCAGCTCACCCCACGCTTGGCAGATTGGTTCGTGGAATAAGGGCAGGATTTGCTAGTGATATGATTGATAAAGTCGTCGCGAAAGTATTTCAAACCACTTGCCAGCGGCTCCATTGCACCAGGCGCGTGGGCACAGTGAGTATTACCAATCGCACCAATAAAACTTGCTTGCTTCTCAAGAATACCCAGGTCCGAGTCTGAGCCATTTCCAACTTCTATTTTATCCAGCACCTGCTGAACCCAAGGCAAACCTTCACGACAGGGTGTGCAGAAACCGCAGGATTCCCTAGCGAAGAATTTTTCGAGATTAGCAATCATGCCAACAGGGCATGCTCGATCATCGAGGATAATCATCGTGCCGGTTCCCATTCGACTGCCTGCCTGCATGATCGTCTCGTATTCCATTGGAATGTCTAAATGCTCTGCAATTAGAAAATCAGTTGAAGCGCCGCCGGGTAAGAAGCCCTTTAATTCGTAGCCGTCCGCCATGCCTCCGGCACAACCTTCTAGGATCTCGCGAATGGGCGTTCCCATGGGAAGTTCCCAACAGCCAGGGTGCTTCACTCTGCCGCTGGCGCCAAACAATTTGGTGCCACCATCGCTACCCCTGCCAAGCTGACGGAACCACTCTGCACCATACGTGATGATATGCGTGATATTGCACAGGGTTTCGACGTTGTTTACGATCGTTGGTCTGCCCCAAAGACCACTGACCTGGGGAAACGGCGGTTTGGTTCTCGGCGTTGCCCGTTTACCTTCCAAAGAATTCAACAGCGCGGTTTCTTCGCCGCAGATATATCTGCCCGCACTCACATGGACATGTAGCTTGAACGAAAATTTGGACCCGGATAC
>CBFHOH010000027.1:0-240 GCA_965657335.1 Candidatus Azotimanducaceae bacterium | reverse complement strand
TAGCCGACATCCGCAGAAAGTGTGTAGGCAGACAGGATCATGCCTTCGATCAGTTGATGAGGATCCAGCTCCATGAGCAATCGATCTTTAAACGTACCGGGTTCCATCTCATCCGCGTTAGCGACTAGGTAGCGATGACCTTTGCCATCGGGTTTAGGTACAAAACTCCACTTCATGCCGGTTGGGAAGCCGGCCCCTCCCCTACCGCGAAGGTTCGAGTCTTTTATGATGTCGAGCACG
>CBFHOH010000026.1:0-67556 GCA_965657335.1 Candidatus Azotimanducaceae bacterium | reverse complement strand
TTTTCACCCTCAGGCGTTAATGACAGTATCTTTAGTCTGCGCAATCTAAGAAAGCGGTTCTAGCCCATGTTAATGTGGAAACTTGCATTCAGAAATATATTTCGTCAACGTCGGCGATCCATTCTAACGGCCTTGAGTATGACGGGCGGCTATGTGCTTTGCGTGCTCTCGTTTTCTATGACAGAGGGCAGCTATAACAATGTCATCAAAATTTTCACGGAGGATCACACTGGGGATATTCAGATTCATTCCGAGGACTATCTTACCCGCCCAAAAATTCACAAGAACATTGACGACAACGCTGACGTTGAACGTGTGCTCAACCAATCTGAATTCGTTCGAAGCTACACGAAACGCGTTTTTTCGCCGGGCCTAGCTTATGCTGGGAACAAAAATACGCCGGTGAAAATTGTCGGCATTGACCCAGACCTTGAAAGTAATACGAGTCGACTTGCCGACAAGGTTAAACAGGGAGTGTACTTCAACAACCAACCGAATGATGACGGCTACTTCAAGGCAATGATCGGCGTGAGTGCAGCGACATCGCTACAGCTGAACATCGGTGATGAACTGATTCTAATCTCGCAAGGAGCGGATGGCTCGATTGCCAACGACATCTACATTATCGGCGCTATCGTTGGCAGCCGGTCTTCTTGGGATAGCGCAACGGTTTATTTGCCACTTAATTCAGCCCATGACTTTCTGACCTTGCACGGCAAGTCGCATCAGTACGCGCTTGTACTTAACGACAGTGCCGACGTCATTGCAGCCACCCAGTCAATTCAAGCCCAGCTACCTGCATTTTCGGTGAGTCCATGGATGGTCGTCGAAGAAACTTTCTATAAGACCATGCAAGCGGATAAGGAAGGCAACCTATTCGGCCTCTTTATCATTGTCTTCATTGTTTTCATCGGCGTACTCAATACAGTGCTGATGTCAGTACTTGAACGAACACATGAGTTTGGCGTGCTAAAAGCCATTGGCAGCAGGCCTGCAACAATCACAGTGATGATTTTGTTAGAGACAACACTCCTTGCGTTTTTAAGTGTCGTCGCAGGGATCATACTGGCGATTCCAATCATCTACTGGTTTGCAAGCGTGGGCCTCGCAATGCCCGAACCGGTTGATATCGGCGGTATTGCTTTTCAACACATGAAAGGAGAATTTTCACTTCAGGTATTCCTTTTACCGTTGCTGTTTATCCTGTCATTCGCAATAGTGGTAGCAATACTTCCCGGTATTCGCGCAGCCAGAGTGCTACCAACCGAAGCGATGAGGGGATAAATGATGTTGACCTACAAACTGGCACTCAGGAATATCTTTCGCAACACCCGCAGAACAATACTCACAGTCATGCTGATAGGCTTTAGTCTAGCTGCACTCATTCTAACTGATGCCGTTACCAGCGGCATGATTAAGGTCATGGTAGAGAGCGTGACCAAAACCATCTCCGGGGAAGCGCAGATACATAAAAAAGGGTTTCGCGAAAACCTCGACATAGACCTATATCTCGAAAACTCTTCAACGATCGAAGGCCAGCTAGCAGCTGACGACAGGGTCAAAGCCTACAGTCCGAGAGTGATTGCCGCGGGTATGATCTCATCCTCATACAACATTACCAGTGGCGCTGTTTATGGCGTTGATGGAGAGCAAGAAGCCACTGTCAGCAAGCTAAAAGAAGCAATTGTTGAGGGTGAGTATCTTTCGGACAGCCCTACCGAAATTTTAATTGGCAGGCCTATGGCCGAGTTGCTAGAGATCGGCCTTGGCGACAGAATCGTCATCACGTTAGCGGAGGCTGATACCGGTGAGCTTGCACAAGCATTGTTCAGAGTATCCGGTGTATTCTTTTTTGGGATGCGGGAGTTTGATGAAAATCTTGTTTTTGTGAATATTGATAAAGCCCGAGAAGTCGTCAATATTGGCAACGCAAGCCATGAAATTGCTCTTCTCTTTCATGACTCGGACATTTCCGCGACCGACACGCAAGCGGTGCTCAGCGAACTCAACCAGGGAGACATTGAAGCCCTAGACTGGCGCAGCCTGTTCCCAGAAATCACTTCAGTGCTTGAGATGTCTGGCTTTTCCTCAGTGATTATTGGTTCAATTTTGTTTTTGCTGGCAAGCCTTGGTGTCATCAACTCGATGTTCATGTCTATCTATGAGCGCATCTACGAATTTGGTGTGGCAAAAGCGATAGGCACAAAACCTAGGCAATTGCTTCAGTTGATATTATTTGAGGGATTTCTTATCGCGTTAATCAGTTGCGCATTTGGTATCGCTGTTGGTGGCAGTCTTGGTCTGTACTACGAAATCAATGGCATACCTTTGGGAGAATTTGAATTTGCCGGCGTTGCATTGAGCAACGCCATTCCCACTGTGCTTTCGATCAACCAGTTTACCCACTTCCCCATTTATGTCATTTTACTCACGCTCACGGCGACACTTTATCCCGCGCGCTTTGCGGCAAAAATTGTTCCCTCGGAAGCGTTGCAGAAGAGCCTGTAGGAATCTATATGTCATCGGTCATTACAACTAAAAATCTCAGCCGTCACTTTCAGGATGGAGAAAACATCATCAAGGCAGTGGATGGTGTCTCTTTGAATATTGATGCTGGTGAGTTCACCGCTATTATTGGTCCTTCCGGCAGCGGCAAGTCTACTCTGCTTAACTTAATTGGCGGGCTAGATAACCCAAGCAGCGGCGCAGTTGAACTGTCAGGTACGGACATTGCGCAAATGTCGGGTTCAGCGCTGTCAGATTTTCGCAGAGATCATATCGGTTTCATTTTTCAGTCTTACAATCTCATTCCCGTGCTCTCTGCGGAGGAAAACATCGAGTACATCATGCTGCTGCAAGGCATTGATACGGCAACGCGGAAAAAGCGCGTGAAAGAGATGTTACATCTTGTCGGACTCGAGGGTTTGGGTGACAGACGTCCCTCGCATCTCTCTGGTGGTCAACAACAGCGCGTTGCCATTGCCAGAGCGATGGCGTCACATCCCGATATTATTCTTGCCGACGAACCCACCGCAAATCTCGATTCAAAGACCGGCATTGCCCTACTTGAGGTAATGAAAACACTGAATGAAGATCGCGGTATGACGTTTGTCTTTTCTACCCACGACAACAAAATTATGGATCGAGCACGCAGGCTTGTGCACATTCTGGACGGCAAGGTCGATCGAGAAGAACTCAAGTAAATAATGGCGATGCAGCTCGACAGACATCACAGTTTTTACCGTTTAAAGCGCTCGACGCTATTATTAGCCAGCCTTCTATCTCCATGTCTAATCTCTTTTCAGCTTTATGCGGCAGAGATTAATTTTTCGGGGTATGCAAAAAGCTATAACATTTGGCAGGAGCGGATCGATGTGCCTTTGCTGCAAACAGACGCCGCGTTACAGAGTCAAAATAGCCTTCGGCTGACGCTCGAAGGATTTGGTCAGACGGCAGGTGTTGATTCCGTCTGGCAACTGCACTACGAAGTAAGCCCGATTATTTCATCCGTCTCATCTGCCGTAAATAACAACACCCTCTCCGCTTCAAGTGACGCCTATCGACTCACCGACTTAAGATCTACCGTTGGGGCCGAGTCCTCAAAAAGACGTATTCAACAGAATCTGGATAGATTCAATCTACAACTAAATTTTGCTGCTGGCGATCTGACAATAGGACGGCAAGCAATATCATTCGGCGCTGCTAGGTTCATTAATCCCACCGATGTGTTCCTACCCTTTGATGTCAGAACCTATAATACGGAATACCGAACCGGCATCGATGCGGTCAGGTTTCAGAGGCCCTTTGGCCAACTCGGTGAAATTGATTTTGGCCTGATACTCGGTCCAGATGGCAAAGCAAGTTCGTCCGCAGCTTTTGGCCAAATTAAGACAAACCTGAGTGGTAGCGATGTGCACGCAACCTTCATCCGGTTCGCAGACCAAAACCTGATTGGTTTCGGCGTACAAACAGCGCTTTGGGATTTTGGCGCATGGGCTGAGGCCGCGCGTGTCACTGGCATTCAGGATTACTGGCGAATATCACTCGGACTGGATTATGCCTTCACTGAATCGACGCTCGCAACGGTCGAGTATCACTATAACGGTGCTGGCACCGACGATGTCGCAAGCTACCTAACGCAGACGAGTCAACTACCCTACACGCAAGGCGGCGTTTTTCTGTTAAGTGAACACTATATTATTCCAGCAATCTCAATGCAGCTATCGCCTCTGGTGACTGCTGGCCTGCAGGGCGTGTTCAATCTCGACGATAATTCTACTTATCTGTCTGCATCTCTGAGCTACAACGTCACAGAAGACCTCTACATCGGATTTGGCTATTACCATTTCAGCGGCAAAGAACTCAGTCTTACGACCACGGGAATGCCATTACTCAATTCAGAGTACGGTTCAAATCCCGACAACCTATTCGTAAGTATCAGCTACTATTTCTAGCACTCATCTTCCGCGTTGAAAGGGATTGCTACTCCTGCAATGGCCTCACCACCATGCGCTCGATCACCATAAAAAAGCCCCGCTATTGCGGGGCTCTTTATCATTCCAATGTACCTCTGAGCGATTGCAGGTCTCGCTTAGTAACCCTGCAAAACGCCGTATCGATCTCGATGAAAAGCACTGTTGCCGAACGTGTGCTCGCAAATCCTTGATCTTTTCATAAAGAAGCCGATCTCGTATTCGTCTGTCATACCGATACCACCGTGCATTTGAACGCCTTCACTGCTGACCAAATTATAGGTGTCATTCAAACGCGCCTTGGCAAGACTCGCCAACTCGGCAACTTCCTCAGAGTCCGCATCAAGCGCCGATAAAGCTTCTAATACAACCGACTTTGACAGTTCGATTTCACAGAACATTTCAGCCGCACGGTGCTTTAGCGCCTGAAACGAGCCGATTGGCACACCAAACTGCTCTCTTGTTTTGAGATATTCTATGGTCCGCTCAAAACATTCTTGTATGCCACCCAACATCTCGGCGGAAAGCAAGATACGACCAGTATCAAGCACCTTATCAAGGATGTCAGCGCCTTTTCCTTCTTCGCCTATGATCTCTCCAGCAGCGCCGTTAAACGAAATATTCGCCGCATTGCGGCTATCAGCCATAATCGTACGTGTTGCACTGACGCCGTCAGCAGAACCGTCTACCAAAATGAGCGTGATACCTTCGCGATCGCCGCTATTACCTGAGGTTCTCGCCACAACGACAAGCTTGTCGGCGACGTGACCATCTAGCACAAACTTCTTGTCGCCTGTCACGCTGTAACCGTCACCCGTTTTTTCAGCTTTTGTCTCTGCGCGGTACGGATTATGGTGTGGCGTCTCTTCCACAGCCAATGCGAGCAACATTTCGCCGCCAGCGACTTGTGGTAGCAAACCGCCTTTCTGCTCGTCACTACCGCCATGAATGATCGCGCTAGCACCCAATACTGCTGTTGAGTAAAGCGGTGAAGCCGTCAACGTTCGACCACACTCCTCAAGCACAACGCCCATACCCATAAATCCGAAACCTAAGCCACCGAATTCCTCGGGAATAGTAATGCCGGCCCAACCCAGTTCAACCATCTGTTGCCAGGTCGCCTTGTCAAAGCCATTTTCATCTTTGTCATCACGCAGCTTTCGCAGCTGGGTGATGGGCGTGCTGTTTGAGCAGAAATCTTTCGCTGCGTCTTTCAACATATTTTGTTCTTCGTTCAATACCAATGGCATGTGGGTCTTACTCCTGCTAGTCGATGTACTGTTAACTTTTAATTATTACTATTTTTTCGTGTGTATGTCTGCGGATGTTAGTCCGGCAAACCAAGCACCCGCTTGGCTATGATATTCAGTTGAACCTCTGAAGTGCCGCCCGCAATAGACCCGGCTTTGGATCGAAGCCAAGTGCGTGTCATCGTCGTCTCTTCACGGTTGAAGCTTTCGCCTTCCCAGCCGAGGGATTGCGTGCCAGCTATTTCCAATTGTAACTCTAATCGCTTCTGACTTACTTCCGTTCCGAAGTATTTAAACATGGAAGTAGCGAATGTCGGTGTGCCACCGGAATCATTCTCTTGCATCGCACGTTTTTGCGTGAGCCCAAACGCGCGCTGGTTCATCATATTCGCTGAGATTTCTGATCGCAAATCCTGATCGGCTATTTTACCGTCTAGGCTGCCAATGTAGTCAAATGCGAGCTCAGAAAGACTGCGCAAATCGTCGTAACGACCGCGGGCACCGCCATTATTTAACCCTGAGATTGAGCTGCGCTCATGCTGCAATAGTCTTTTTCCAACTGCCCAGCCACGGTTCAGCTGGCCAATAAGATTGTGCTTCTCTACTCTCGCGTCATCGAAAAATGTTTCGCAAAAAGGAGAATTTCCACTGATCAGCAGGATTGGCTTAACCGACACTGCTGGCTGGTCCATGTCAATCAGGACGAAACTGATACCCTCATGTTTTGGCGCTTGTGGATCGGTTCTCACCAGCGTGAATATCCAGTCGGCGTAATTTGCCCCGCTGGTCCAAATTTTTTGCCCATTCACAACAAAGTGATCGCCTTCATCAACGCACTTAGTTTGCAAACTGGCAAGATCAGAACCCGCACCAGGTTCGCTGTATCCCTGACACCAGCGAATCTCGCCGCTAACAATTTTTGGTAAATGTTCTGCTTTCTGGGCTTCTGTACCGTAATCAAGCAACGTTGGCCCTATCATCGAAAAAGCCATGCCAGATATGGGCGCGCGGGCGTTGATTTTGATCATTTCATCTTGAAGAATCAAAAATTCTTCTTTTGACAGACCACCACCGCCGTACTGCGTTGGCCAAGTGGGCGCCGTCCAGCCACGTGACGCCATCCTGTCAAGCCAGAGTTTAGCGTCAGGATTTGCGTAATGTTGTTTTTTGCCACCACCAATGATCTGGTCCTCGGGCGCGCTGCTACGCATGCTTTCCGGACAATTGGCTTCAAGCCATTCTCGGGTTTCAGTTCTGAAATTCCCTGCTGCCATTGTAATTCCCGCTAACCTGTAAGGGTTTTTACCATCCGCTAACCCTATCAAAGTTACCTACCAAAGATAAATACCCGGAGCGGCCTAATCATTAGGGCTTAGGACCCTATATAAGTCCAGCTGAGGCTACTGATTTTTAGTGTTTTAACCTAGCGTCTGGAAAGCTGCATGGTGCCATCAATCATCTGCACTGCCGCTTCCAATGCCTGAGCTAAACCGCTCGCGTCGGCCAGGTTTTTACCTGCGATGTCGAAGGCGGTACCGTGATCAACGGATGTTCTGATAAACGGAATGCCCATCGTTGCGGTAATGCTGTCTTCAAAATTATGAACTTTGATCGCGATGTGGCCCTGGTCGTGGTAGAGCGCCATGACAGCATCGAACTCACCGGCAATCGCGCGATAAAACACCGAATCCGCTGGGTGCGGGCCGACGACGTCATAACCCATCTGCCGTAAGTCATTGACGGCTGGCGTAATTTCCTCGATTTCCTCACGCCCAAGCATCCCGCCTTCACCACCATGGGGATTAAGTGCCGCAACAGCAATTTTTGGTTTTTTGCCACTCCACTGCGAGAGACAGTCTGCGGTGAGCTTCAGTTTTTCAATAAGTACCGGTCGCCTAACGTAGGTGACAGCGTCGCCGAGTGATTTATGCGTCGATAGATGGGCAACTTTCAAACCCGGCGTCATGAGCATGGTCGCTGTCAACGTCGAACCCGTCATGCGGGCGAGAATCTCCTGATGCCCGATGTCGCCAAGATAGCCCGCCGCATGCACAGCTTCCTTGTTGATCGGACAGGTCACCACACCCTGAATTTGGCCATCTTGCGCCAGTTCAATGGCATGTTCGAAATACTTCACCGCCTCGCGCCCACAAGCCGCTGATACTTTACCGATATCAATCGAGCCACAATTGAATTCCGTAGGTTCAAGCACGTCAATAATGCCCGCTGCGGGCTCAACCATTTCAGGCGAATGAATTTTCCTGATGTCGCATTTGACACCGGTTTCAGCCAGTGCCTGTTCGAGACTAGATCGATTGCCAATCACAAAAGGTCTGACGCTGTCGTGCACCCCAGCTTGAGAAAATGCCTTAACACAAACTTCGGGACCAATGCCCGCCGGGTCGCCCATGGTTACTGCCAGCAAAGGTCTCATTCGTGTGTTCTCGTTCAGAAATGGGTGAATTTTAGGTCGTTTCGTCAGTCTTTAATCTTACAATTTCGGCGTTCCAGATGCGGCAAAAGAATCAAGCACGAAGCTGCAAGGCCCTGCGCTACGCCCGTGCTAATCGCTTTGGGTCAAAATATAGCGTGCAGCAAACTCGGGGTCTTGCATCGGAATGTAGTGAGACAAATCCGGACGATAGTGATCGTGTCCCTGTGGAAACCGGCTCGCAAGGTGTTCCCACGTTGGTGACAAACTGAAATCAATCTCAACCTGATCTGGTTTACGTCCCTTCGCCCTGACGACATAAACCGGCACCTGCACCTCACCGATCGCATCATAAATATTCGTCCCAGAGCTCCCCATATAAACACTTGCCTCAAACGCTGGTGGGCACGCTAGTCGATAACCCACTTCATCTTCGGCCGGTAACAAACCGTATTGACAGTAATCTCGCATGACGGATTCCTGCCAGAGGCCATAACCCCCTTTAGGTCTTAGCGCGTCAAACATTTCTTCAGGTCCCGAAAAGCTGTTACGACGGCGGGCAACAGGATGCCCTATCGAATCAACCCGCATGCCCGTATTGCCAGCAACATCTTCTGCGTACATCGCTGGGTCCATTACCACGGGATCAAACAGTATGAGTTGACTAAAAGCCCCTTTAAGTTGGCTCGCCGCTAATGCCAGCGCAAAACCGCCCATTGAATGCCCAACACCAACAAGATTGGATAAACCTAGCTGCGTGACAAATCCAGCCAGATCAGTACCGAACTCATCCCACTTTTCAAAAGGTGTTTTGTCGCTTCTGCCATGGCCACGCTGATCGATCGCGATAATGTGTCGATCACCCAGCCCTGCTACGATTTTGTCCCAGCACCGGGCATGAAAGCCGGTTGCATGAACGAGCAAGATAGAATCTTCACCCTCGCGCTTTTCACCCCATTCAAACCAGCAGAGCTTAACCCCTCTGACATCCAGATAATGTTCCTGACACTCGCCCATTGACGCTCCAAAAAATAGCACAGTCTAACATTGATAAATGTCTCACAATCAACAACATCTTGATAGGTCGGCTCCTACGTCTCTGTTACTATCCGCCAGCCAAAACGAACAGACAAACGCCCGTGCTAGTCAGCCTCAGCAGAACAAAAGAAATCCTAGTCATTGGTTTACCCATCGTTGGCGGTATGATCTCTAACGTCCTACTCGGACTCATTGATACCGCGATGGTAGGCACGCTGGGTGATGCCGCGCTTGGCGCTGTAGGTTTGTCGTCTTTCGCTGCGTTCATTTACCTTGGTATGGTTTACGGGTTTTCTATTGCTGTGCAGGCAACCGTTTCGAGGCGCCGCGGTGAAAAAAGAGATGCTGAATGTGGGGTGCCGCTTCAAGGCGCCATCATTACCGTCGCCATTGTTGCGCCGATCTGCTCGGGCATACTGTATGCAGCGATACCTGCATTATTTCCGCTGATCAACTCAGATCCAGAGGTCGTTGCCCTCGGCGTTGACTATATCCGTTGGCTGATCCTGCAAGCAGTCTTCGTCGGATTTATCGCCGCAAATACCGGTTTCTGGAACGGTCTTGGTCGCTCCCGTGTCTACATCCCTTCGCTGATTCTGATGCACCTTTCAAACATTCTATTCAACTATATGCTCATCTTCGGCAAATTCGGCGCACCTGCACTCGGCGCTGAGGGTGCCGGCCTTGCGACGGCACTTTCTTCGGTTGTTGGCAGCTTGCTGTTCCTTAGGCTTGGACTGAAATTTGGCAGACCCTACGGGTTCCTCGCCAGTCGGCCTACCATTGCGGAGATTCGGGCAATATTACGCCTAGCCATTCCAGCAGGTCTGCAACAGGTTTTTGACACCGCGGCACTCACGGCAACCTACAGTATTGTCGGTATGGTCGGCACCCGCGAGCTCGCTTGTTATAGCGTGCTCGTGAATTTTATTGGACTGGTAGGTTTGCCTGCCTGGGGCCTTGGCACTGCCGGGGTGACGCTGGTAGGCAACGCTTTAGGGGAACGAAATCCCGTCGAAGCTGCGCGTTGGGCGTGGGATGTAATCAAGCTAGGCGTGGTTGGTATGTTCATATTGGGTATGCCGTTCTGGCTGTTTCCAGAGGCTATTCTCTCAATCTGGATTCACGACCCGGAGACGCGAGCACTTGCTGTAACGCCCACACGAATTCTCGGCATCATGATCGCATTTAACGGTATTGGGTACATGATGGCGACATTTCTGAATGGTGCTGGCGATGTAAAACGTGTCACCTGGATCAATCTGGTCACGCAGTGGTGCGTGTTAGTGCCTGGGGCATTTCTATTTGGACCGTATCTGGGTTTTGGCTTGCTAGGTATCTGGTCACTACACCAGTTCGGATACAGAGCGGGGAATTCGATCATATTTGCAATGATCTGGCGCAAAGGTAAATGGTCAAAAATAGTGATCTAGATCGTGCTGGACCAAGCCAGCGCCCTCTGACCCTATCGACTGTTAATGGCCGTGTTGCTGAACATCGGCCTAGTCGGTTCGGAATAGTTCCTTTTCGATATTGCGGAACGCTTTAAATTCCAGAGCATTGCCACTTGGATCGCGAAAAAACATCGTCGCCTGTTCTCCTGGTGCACCCTCAAATCGAATGTAGGGCTCAATCACAAACTGAATATCAGCTGCTTTGAGTTTTTCAGCTAATGCACGCCAGGTTCCCATATTTAGAACTACACCAAAATGTGGCACCGGCACATCGTGACCATCAACCGGGTTGGTCGGAGCTTCTTGGCGCGCCACTGATGGGACTTGATGACATACGAGTTGATGACCAAACAGATTGAAGTCGATCCATTGGTCGCTGCTGCGGCCTTCAGCACAACCTAGCAAACCGCCATAAAATGCGCGAGCGGCGTGGATGTCATTCACGGGAATTGCTAAGTGAAAAGGCGTTATCATTAACCTGTAATCATCCTATAAATTTTTGAGAGTTCACCAGGCAATTGCGCGACATCCTGAATCACCATGTATTGTTTATCCGGACACATTTCCCTCAGGTAATCGTGCCCTGATTGATCGACTGTCAGACAAAAACCTTGGACATCTTTTTGCCGGGCCTCGACCAATGCTCGAGTAGTATCTTTAATGCCATAATCCCGACTACTGCGGTCTTTGCCATAATCAAAATCTTGGGGATATCCATCGCTAATAATGATGAGTGCTTTTGTTTTGCAGCCAGTGTCTACCAACATTTTAGTCGCGTGTCTGATCGCGGGTCCCATTCTTGTGCTACGACAGGCTTTGATGCCGCCGAGTTTTCCTTTCGCCTGTAGACTGTAGGGCTCTTCAAAGTCCTTGCAAACATAAAAATCAACGTTGTCTCGGCCGTAACCCGAGAATCCGCAAATCGCATACTGATCTCCGAGATTTTTTAATGCATCTGCCATCAGAATCGCCGCTTCTTTTTCAACGTCAATAATCTTGCGAGCGGGACCATCGTTTAGATAAGGCGAATCTCCCATATAACCATCGTGTAGAAAATCGTTATCATCGAACCCCGCAGTCTTGCCTGAATTTGCCGTGCCCGCTGCTTGCGCATGATCGACACCTGACATTGCCGGCGTAATTGCATCGTCAGTTGAAGCACTCATATCCAGCAAAAAAAGCGCCGCTACATCTCGCTGTTTTCGCTGCTTCTCGACGTATATTCGATCCTCTGTGACAACGCCTGCGCGCTTATCAACGATGTGCTCAATCGTGCGTTCAATGTCCAGCTCTTCACCATCGTCGACACCCTTCACTTTTGTCAGCATTTCCGGGCGTAATTTATTGAGTTGTCGTCGAACCCCGGCCGCCGTAGCACTTTGTTCGCTAAGTGCGTCATCCACGTAACTGGGATCTTCATCCATCACCCGAAATTCATGCAAAGTGCACCAGTTCTTTCGATAGTCACCGATCACAAAATCCCATTCATCGTACTGGAACTCGTATTGATGAGGTGGCCGCAACCTTCCCTCTAGCGCGGCTTTAAGTCCTTCTGCAACCTTTTCTTCGGTCGACTTATTTTCTTCGCTCAACTCGATCTCTCGTTCATCCAAATCGGTAAGCAACGTACCAGGCTGATCCAACTCCCCCTGTTTAAGTTTATCAACATCTAGGTCATCATCAGCCAGCATGCTGATGATGCTCAAACCCTCCTCGCCATCTTCCATCTCGTCAGCGAGTATTTCGAGATCTTCATCATCAAGCTCGGCAAGTTGCAGATTAATCATGACTTGCTCAGGCTCTATTGCACCACGATAACCAACGACATTGGGCATGCGCGTCCTGAACCCAAATCGATCACAGCCAGGGTGCGCACTAGTGATCAATTGATAGATTTTTGCCGTGCAACCTAGCGTCATTGCCACATCCGCGTTTTGTGCTTGCACTGCCGTCAGCGCCACGCGAAGATCCAAGTCAATCTCAGTCGTTAGTTCCGCTACCGTTGCCTGATCCAACGTCATTCTGGTCAGCGATTCGAGTAAAGCGGCGATCGCAGCGTGGTCTTTTGACAAAGCGACCAGCGCGTCCGACTCACCTGCCTCAGACTCAGCATCACGTTTAATGAGTTCTCTTGTCTTTAGCTTCGAGAGCATTTTTCGGGTGCCAGCGTATCGATGTGCGAGTTGCCAATCGATTCGACCATGTTCGACAACCATAAATATCTGCTCAGCAAGCCAATAGTTTTTGTAAGCACTTAACGACTTCCTCACCTCAGCGAAGGAGACAGACTTCTTTGAAGATTGATCTACATCGTTGTCGACGGGGTTTGCCGACGGTGCAAATATACCGAATTCAAAATGGCCTAACTGGTGAAGCAACATCATCTTGTATACCTGAAAATTTTCAGGTTGCGTTTCAAAATCAGTGATATTTTCTGGCAATTTAAGCACTAATCCATCTGAGAAAGGATGGGTGAGCCCCGTTTCCTGCGCCTGAACAATTAGTCGCCGACCTATAAAAGATTCGACAAACAGTTGCAGAACACGCTGGTAATCCTCCAGTAGTGCTGTGCCCGCAAGCTTTTCCAGAGTTTCATTCGAACGCGCAGACTCCAGCGCCACCCAAGCACGACCCGCCGCAGCATTTCTCGCATAGAGGCTGACGCCTTCAGCAAGCCAAGGTTTCAGCGCACGCCTGTTTGCTAATGGCAATTGATGGACGGCTTCGATTAGGGCTAACGCCAAATCAATTCTCGAAGCGGCTTTAGTCATCCAAATTAATGTGTCTAGTTGCTCGGCATTCAACTGAGGCAAACACACGTTAAGTTGTTCTAGCCAAAGCACGGCGGTGTGCTCACGCTTGGCAAACTGTATTAGCAGTTGCTGGATATCGAGTTGATGCTGCGCACCTAATTGCAATTCACAGAAACGTTGGTGACATTCAAGATAAGCCAGCAAATCTGCAACTGACGAACTTGCTAGACCGATGAGAGAATCCCAGGCCGGCGCGCTATCAAGATCTCGCACAACACTGTACAGCTTTGTCAAATTCTGACGCTCGCTTACCAGCAGAATGTCCGTTAACGCTAACCATTCGCTAAAGTTGGCGCTGCCGTCTCGTGCCAAGAGTTCAAAACTGGTTTGATAGTAACTAGCGAGTAAACCCGATGCCGGCGGAAAGTATGCTTTGAGCTTGGTCCCTGTTTCTTCAATCAGATCGAGCTTGTCAAATGTCGCTTCATGATTGAGGTGTGCAATGCCATCAAAATATCGACTAGCTGGCTCGGTAGAACTACCCAGCAAGGCATAACCAAATGCTCCGCGATGCAACAATGAGCTCACGCCACCTTCATGCATTAACACCGGTACCGCCTCAAGGTAGTAATTCAGTACTTCCCAGCTATGCCAGCCTGACTGCGAAATTTTTAGCACTAACTCGCACCAGGCAGACAGATCCCGGTCGTCAAGCGTTCCAATCAGAGTAGCTGCCGTTTTATCAAACCTGACAGCCGTATGCTGATTTAACTTCTTCAGAGATTCATGCACTGAAGCGACTTCTGTCACCGTCATGTCTCCCGGCTACTCGTCGGTGAACAGTGTGGAAACCAACTCACTAATGGCGTGTGAAACTTCAGGGTCATCAGATACAGCGCGAGAGATAGCCACATCACACGACCTGACGGCACCCACACCACTGACAATAAGTTGCGCCGCGTAAACCAGCAATCGGGTGCTGACGCCTTCGTCGAACCCATGGTGTTTCAGGTTCCTGATTTTTGAACCTAGTATTGCGAGTGATCTTGCAACACCTGCATCAACACCGCTTTCATGCGCTATCACTTCCGCTTCTTTCTCCTCACTAGGATAGTCAAAGTCAATCGCAATAAATCTTTGGCGCGTGCTGGGCTTCAGGTCTTTAAGTACATTCTGATAACCCGGGTTATAGGAGATCACCAAAAGGAAACCGTCATGCGCCTCAAGAATCAGTCCCTGCTTTTCCACCGGCAAAATTCGCCGGTGATCCGTCAGCGAGTGAATAAGCACTGTGGAGTCTTTTCTCGCTTCAACAATCTCATCAAGGTAGCAAATTGCCCCCTCTTTGACCGAGCGCGACAAGGGTCCGTCTTGCCAGACAGTTTCCTCGCCTTGGAGCAAAAATCGGCCCACTAAATCGGTAGCACTTAAGTCTTCATGGCAGGCAACGGTTTGTAACGGTGTCGTCACAGCGCGCCTTTCAGCTGACGAACCTTCCCCTCGAAAGAGACGCCAAGTCATATATTCAACGAAGCGCGTCTTACCGCAGCCAGTTGGCCCCTTCAACAACACCGGTAGACGTTGTTGATAAGCGGAAAGAAAGATCTCGACCTCATCGCCCACAGGTAAATAATAAGGTGCCGCTTCCACGGCACTTTCTGGTACAGCAGCACTACTCATGCCTTTCTCCCATTCATCGTCGCTCAAATAGCTTCACGAAGCCGTCCAATCTGGTTTCCGTTTCTCGAGGAAGGCTGCCACGCCTTCCTGGTAATCATTTTGTTTCATCATTGCCTGTAACAACGTCTCGCTTTCCAACACTGCTTGATCAACGCCCCGGTGCTGGTCAGCATAGATTTGTTGTCGACTCGCTTTTAACGAACCGGGTGAGACAGTGTTAATCATCGACTTCACATAGGCACGGGTTTCGTGCATCAGTGATTTGGCTTCGATCACTCGGTTAATCAATCCAAGTTGCTCTGCCTCTTCACTCAGGAATACTCGACTGGTCAGTAGCAAATCGTTTGCTCTGGCTAACCCTATTTGTCGAGGCAACAGCCAAGAAAGTCCGTACTCAGCGGGAAGATTCAGTTTACCGTGTGCGGTCGTCATTTTAACGCTGGGTGCGGCAAAACGGATGTCACAGTAGCATGCCAAAACCAGTCCTACACCAGCAATAGCACCATTAATAGCGACCACAATAGGTTTCGATAAGCCAAAGTGATAAGCAAAATTTGCATCGAACTCGGGCCGAACCCCAAAACCGGGCTCGGGCATCTCCTCAGGTGTGCCCGGATCATATCCACCTCTGGCAACATGCCCTTCAAGCGCCTGACTGTCAGCACCGACGCAGAAACCGCGACCTTCACCTGTCAAAATGATTGCTCTGACCTCAGGGTCATGATCCGCCTGCAATAACGCCCAGCGATATTCCGTGTGCATTCTGCCTGTCCATGCATTCATTCTGTCAGGCCGTGCTAGCGTGATTGTCGCGATTTTTTCGCTGACCTCGTACTTTACCGTTTTCAGTTCCATCAAAGATTTCCGTCGCAAAATATGCGTCCACTATCTGTATAAATCTATCACAGAAACATGACCGGGTAAGATTTTGGCGACGGTGGCTGGTAACATAGCGAAATGCGTTTATTATTTTTGATGTTTATTGCAGTGCCCATCCTTGAAATGGTTATTCTTATCAAGGTCGGTGGGCTAATTGGTGCTATCCCGACCATTGCGATGGTCGTGCTTACAGCGACCGTTGGCATTTGGCTGCTGAAGCTCGAAGGGCTGGCGACCCTGAGAAGAGTTCAGGAAAAAATGGCAGCGGGCCAATTGCCTGAAACCGAATTACTTGAGGGCATCATGCTGATCGTTGGTGGCGCGCTGCTATTGACGCCCGGCTTCGTAACTGATGGTTTTGGTTTTGTCTGCCTGATACCTGTGCTGAGGCGACCGTTCGCTAGATGGTTGATTAACAGGGTGTTCACCATGAAAAATGGCGCGTCAATGTTTCACGCCAGCGGTGGTTCCTTCGAAGGCTCGTTTCAAAGCACAACAGATAGTGCTTTCCACCAGAGCACCACCATTATCAACGGAGAATTTAACGATGAGTCGGGACAAACACCTGCCAACCCAACCAAATCAATACCCGATGGAAAGGAAAAGTCTTGAGCATTAACAACGATGAAATCTGGCGTTCAACTGAGAAGTTCTGGGAAGAACAAATCATCGAGAGCCTCTCTGAATACATTCGCATACCAAACAAGTCTCCGATGTTCGATCCGGACTGGAAATCCAACGGCTATATGGATGATGCTATCGCCCACGTCACTCGCTGGGTCGAATCGCAACAAGTGCCAGGCCTTACGCTGACAGTACATGAGCTACCCGGCAGAACGCCGACCCTGCTGCTGGAATACCCAGGAGATATCGACGAGACCGTCCTGATTTACGGACATATTGATAAACAACCGGAATTTTCCGGCTGGTATGAAGATCTCGCTCCCTGGTCGCCGGTGCGAAAAACGGACAAGCTTTATGGTCGCGGCGGCGCAGATGATGGGTACGCAATTTACTCGGCTATTTCTGTCCTGAAAAGTCTGATTGCACAAGACGCAGAAATGCCGCGAGTAGTCATTCTTATAGAGGCTTCCGAGGAAAGTGGCAGCCCGGACTTACCTGTTTACATGGAACAACTTGCGGAGGATATCGGCATACCGAGCCTCGTCATTGCGCTCGATTCTACCTGCGGTAACTACGATCAACTGTGGATTACCACCTCCCTTCGGGGCATGTTGATTGGCGAACTCAAGGTTCAAGTACTTGAGCAAGGCGCCCATTCAGGTGCTGCCGGTGGTATCGTCGGTTCAAGTTTTCGGCTACTCAGACAACTCATATCTAGAGTGGAAGACGAAAACACTGGAGAAATTCTACCTTCGTTCTTGAACGAACAGATCCCCGATTCCCGTCGTAAAGAAGCTGAAAAAGCAGGAGAAGTACTCGGTGACGAGCTAAAAACAATGTATACCTATGCCGGTGACAGCGGTCCTATTTCGGATGACCCAACCGAACTGATTCTCAACAATACTTGGCTGGCATCGATGGAAGTGACGGGAATAGACGGCATACCTGACCTCGCCAACGCGGGTAACGTTTTGCGACCACACACGACCGCGAAAATCGCGTTGCGTTTACCTCCGACTACTGACGCAGAGCAAGCTAAAACTGAACTCACCAAGTTGCTCACGGAGGATTCCCCCTACAAAACAGCCGTTAGCTTCGAGCTCGAAACCCCTAATCCAGGCTGGCATGCACCCGAGACCATACCCATGCTGGAACAATCACTCCAGTCAGCATCACAAGCTTATTTTGATGCCCCCGCAATTGCCATGGGGTGTGGTGGTAGCATTCCCTTTATGGAGTTTTTAGCGAACAAACTGCCACAAGCACAATTTGTTGTGACTGGCGTCCTTGGCCCACATTCAAATGCTCACGGACCAAATGAGTTTCTGCATATACCCACGGCAAAAAAAGTCACGGCTTGTGTTGCAAACCTGATCTACGACTGGGGCCAAAATCACAAGCGCTAAGGAACAGTGATCAGGCAGATAATCGATGAATCCGGCTTGGGTTTTTGCTTAACCAGACCAGTCGGCAGCAAACCCCAATGGCGACCACGGCGAGAGAAACCACCATCGCCACCCAAAAACCGTAAACACCCATAGGTTCACCAATCCATCCAAAACCGAGTACGCAGCCAACGGGTATTCCGACCAGCCAATATCCTACTAAGGTGATTATCATCGGCACCTGAGTATCTTTATAACCCCGCAAGGCACCTAGAACGGTCGCCTGAATATTATCAAAAAGCTGATAAACCGCTACGAAAGCCATCAGTGACGTAGCCAGCACCAACACCTGCGCTTCGCTAGAGTAAAGACCGGCAACCTGAGCGCGAAAGCTGACCACAAATACCGCCAAAAACGCAGCGGCTGCAACGGTCACAGCAATAGCGACTTTGCTTGTCAGTCGGGCCGCAGCCAGATCTCCAGACCCTACGTGGAAGCCAACACGAATGGTTGCTGCCATACCCAGTGCCAGGGGAAACATAAAAGTGAGGCCACCGAGATTCATCGCGATGGTGTGCGCGGCAATGACCTCAGAGCCAAAACGGCCAAGTAGAATTGTAATAAAAGAGAACATTCCCATCTCGAAAAACATGGTCGCGCCAATAGGTGCGCCAATTTTCACCAAGGCCAGGATTCGGGAGAGTTCAGGTGCTGACCACGTCTTTTGCCAACCAACAATATCAAAACGCTTGCCGCAGGCAATGATGCAAATAACAAAAAACTCAAACCACATCACCATTACGGTAGCGACGCCGCAACCAACGCCACCCATTGCAGGCGCGCCCAGATAACCATGGATAAACACAAGGTTGAGGGGAATTTTTAGCAACAATGCGGATACGGCTATCACCATCGCGGGACGCGTGTAACCCATGCCCTCACACAGAAACCGGAGCACAAAGTATCCCATTAGAGCAGGCATACCCAATGCCGTAATCTTGAGATAGGCCACTGAAATTTTGACGGCGTCGGGATCAACTTCTAACAGTGTATAAAACGGCGCAATATTGAGAAGGATCAGCACGATAAATACCGCACCCAAGGCGGCCATATAAAGTGCTTGTCTAATCACTTCGCCAATCTCGTCGTAATTATTTGCGCCGCGAAGTTGAGAAACAGAAGGCGTTACTGCTTGTAAAACACCCGTGATCAACATCATCATCGGCCACATGACCGAGCCACCGAGCGAGACCCCAGCAAGGTCGTCCGCGCCAACTCGGCCGGCCATCACTGTATCGACGACGCCCATGCCCATTTGGGCCAGTTGTGCTGCGAGTAAGGGCCACGCCAAATGCAATAGCGAGCCGGTCTCAGCGCGAAATTGACGAGCGGGAGTAGCTTCCGGCGGTGTATCCATTAAAGTTCAGCTTCAAGTTGATATTTCATTGAAAAGAAACGCAGCAAAGTCAAAGCTCACGTTCATAGATGCGCCAACGACACGACTGGAGATTCTGGCTTAGACGGGTTATTATTTCCGCGCTTTCAACACCGCAAACCACATTAAGTCGTTACTGATTTTTCTCGATGCCTATTTCCGTGTGATTGGATATCACTCTACAAAGCGTAGGGTCAGGTTGAGAAATTACAAATCAGTGTTTCGATCTGACTTCTACAATAATAACTAAAGTTTGTATTGAAAGCGCGAATCGATTGCAAAAATCAGACTCTGCTTGTTCGCAGCCCGTCTAGATCAGGCGGCGTTTTTGAAACAACTTTATTGCGTCTGCACCATTTTTACTGCAGGCCCACGCAAACATGTACGTTATTGAATGAGAGTGCTCTCACGAAAGTGCCATTATGAAAGTATTATTACGCCTCACCCCATACATTAAGCAGCATATCTGGGCATTTTCTTTTGGCCTATTTGGGCTATTGGGTGCGCGTATCTTCGAAGCATTAATCCCACTTTATGTGAAGATGGGTATCGACAATATTATGGCGGCACAGGGCGCGAATGAGACTGGCGGTATGCTTTCGCCAGAATCTATCGCCATCGCACAGGCCACATTGGTCTATCCAGCACTTGCTATCTGCGGCTGTGTCATCGCTCAGATGATTGTCACGATCATCAGTCGAATTCTTATTCGTCGCATTGGGATTTACGCGGCCTTTGATATTAGAAATCAGCTGTATGGTCACATGCAGCGACAGGGACCCGCATTCTTTTCTAAATTCAGCATCGGTGACTTGATGGCAAGGGCGATTAACGATGTCTCCCTCATTCGGCAATTTCTCGCCGGAACGACGCGGTTAACCAGCGTCCTTGTATTCACCGCCGTCGTTGGGCTTGGCTTCATGTTTAGTCTGTCTGCGCAACTTGCAATCATTGTGGTCATACCATTACCGGTTATCTCTATCGTTGCCTGGATTTATTCAAAGCATATCTACAAACAATCACATACTGTCCAAGAAGGCTTCTCGCGACTTTCTACGTTCGTTCAAGAAAACCTGAACGGCATCCGAACTGTGCAAGCAATGGCGCAAGAACAGGACGAAGTAAGACGATTCGGTATCGTGAACGATGAATTCGCACAACATAATCAGACCCTGTTTATTACCAACTCTGCGTTGAGCGCCTGGATGCCAATTTTGGCTGCGTCGGCAACACTCATTATCCTTGGTTACGGCAGCCATCTCGTGACAACAGGAGAAATCACACTCGGCACCTTCGCTGCTTTTTTCTCCTATCTAGCATTGTTACTCTGGCCAGTTAGGGAGGCCGGATCGATGGTCACACAGTGGCAGCGAGGCGCATCGGGCACTCAAAGAGTATTCGAGGTACTCGATTACGAACCCGAGATCCGCGACTACACACGCGACGATAGTGCTAACCGCGAGTTTCCTGAACTGACAGGAAAAGTCTCTGTCCGTCATCTTTACTACCAATATGTTGACAAGAATAAATACGCACTTGAAGACATTAATTTTGACGTAGAACCCGGTGAGACCATCGCTATTCTCGGCAGAGTGGGTTCGGGTAAATCTACCCTCCTCCGACTTTTTGTTAGGCTCATTGATCCGGTACGGGGCGAAATTCTACTCGACGGGCATCCCATCAGTGGGTTCCCGCTCGACTTTCTGCGTCATCATGTATGCCTGGTACTGCAGGATCCGTTCCTATTCGCTGATTCGCTCGGTGACAACATTGCATACGATCGACCAGACAGGGATGTCAGTGACATTTGGGAATCAGCTGACGCTGCAGCGTTGCGTGAAACGATAGAAAACTTTCCGGAGGGTTTGCAAACGATCCTGGGGGAACGTGGCGTCACCTTATCTGGTGGACAAAAACAGCGGACAGCACTCGCTCGCGGGCTGGTAAGGATGACCCCACTGCTCATTCTCGACGACTGTTTTTCAGCCGTTGATACTGAAACAGAAGAACATATTTTGTCAGGGCTGAAGTCCGTACGACAAGACCTAACGACCTTGCTGGTATCACATCGCGTCTCAACGGCACGACACGCTGACAGAATTATCGTGCTCGACGAGGGCAAAATTGTCGAGATGGGCAGTCATCAGGCGCTATTGGAAAACAATGGCTTCTACGCAGATCTGGAGAAAGCACAGCGCGTCAAGGGTGGCATGCTTGAGGAATTAGCGTCAGAGGAGGCGAAATAATGAGCGCCCCTCAGAAGAAACTCGACCACTCGATATTTGACGCTGACATCCACGGTCAGGCGATGAATTTCCAATATCTCAAACGCATATTGGCATGGGTAAAACCGCATGCCCTGCTCGTTTGTACCAGTATCGCTCTTGTTATTTTTGCTTCAATGCTGGCTGTTTTTCTACCGGTCATTATTGCGCGGGTTGCAATCGACACGGTCATACTTGGTACCCCCGATGCGCTGATGCCTGATTTTGGGATGAACAGTCTTAACCAATGGTTAATGAACCTGACAGGCTTTGAGAGCATCGTCACCGTTTGTATTTTGTACGGCGTGACGACCATTACGTGCCACGGTCTCTATCATTTGCACCGGGTCACTTTTGCTAAAACGGTGTTATTTGCACTGCGTGATATGCGCTTAGACCTGTTCGCTCATATGGAACATCGCCCTTCCTCGTTCTATGACAAGGTTGCCGTTGGGCGTGTGATGACACGTATCACCAACGACGTTCAAGCCCTGTTTGAATTGCTGATGGGGGTTGGCATGTTAATCGGCGAGTTTGTGCCTTTTTTCCTTGCACTGGCGCTCATGCTAACGATCGATGTCGAACTTACCGGTTATCTCCTGCTTTCAATTCCAATATTTGGCGTTATTACTTACTTTTTTCGACTAGCAACCCGTAAAGTTTACCGACAAATCAGAAATACGGTTTCGCAGCTGAATCAGAACCTACAGGAAAACCTCAGCGGCATGCAGGTGGTGCAGTTGAGTAATCGCGAAGCGCGTAACCTTCAAGTTTACAGTGACGTCAACGAAAAAAACTCGAAGCAGGAAGTACATGCGATCCAGCTGGAAACAGGCTACGGCGCCTTTATGGACAACATGGTAAACCTGGCATTGGCAGTCATTATCTGGGTCGGTGGTAGCTCCGTTTTGTCTGATGCCATCACACTGGGTTCAGTTATCTTATTTACTCAGTTTATCGATATGTTTATTCGGCCGATTCGTGTGCTTGGCATGCAGTACAACATCCTGTTTCGGGCGATGGCGAGTGCAGAACGCATTTTCCAAGCACTGGATTGGCACGAGCAAATCAGAGAGCCAAAAAAACCGGTCAGGCTGCCTAGCCGCGTGAACGGTAAACTTGAGTTCAGAAACCTCACCTTTGGCTACGATGACGATCAGCCCGTGTTAAAAGACGTTTCGTTTAACGTCAAACCTGGCGAGAAACTAGCAATCGTCGGCCCAACCGGTTCAGGTAAAAGCACGCTAATAAGGTTGTTAGGGCGGTTTTACGACTTCTCCGATGAGCGCATCTTCCTTGATGATCACGATCTCAATGCCATTCACTCAACAGAGGTCCGACGCAGAATAGGCGTCGTGATGCAGGACTTTCACATCTTCTCGGGCTCGATACTTGAGAACATCGTGTTGGGCAACCGGAGCATCACACGTGAGGCTGCAATCTCTGCGGCCAAGAGTGTTAATGCCCATGAGTTTATCGAGGCATTGCCAGACGGATACGATACTGAACTGGTCGAGCGTGGACAAAATTTATCACAGGGACAACGACAGCTTTTAGCATTTGCCCGGGTGCTGGCATCTGACCCAGAAATTCTCATCCTTGATGAAGCAACCGCATCCATTGACACGGAAACTGAGCAGCTAATTCAGGAGGCATTAGAGCACCTGATGCAAGGACGGACCTCGATTCTGATTGCTCACCGCCTGCAAACAATCGAGACAGCAGATCGCGTGCTGGTGCTAAAAGATGGCAAGGTGAAAGAGTTAGGGACACATCAGGAATTAATGGCGCTGCGTGGTGTGTATTACACCCTAACCCAGCTTCAATTTCAGGATGTTTCTAGTTAGTTTTGATCGAGCAAGGCTAGCGAATAGAATCTAGCCGCTCAATAGCCTGCAGCGCCTTACATCCTCAATCAAGATACCGTAGTATTCATCGAGAGTTAAAAAGCAGGAAGCACAAATATCAAACCCCAAAACACTGCCGAGGGCATTCTTCCCTTAGATATCAAACTGTCGTACGGCATTGGCCAAGCAGCAGAAGGTCTTAAAAACACAGCTTTTGGCTTGCTTGTATTGTTCTACTACAATCAAGTGCTTGAGGTTTCGGGTACCCTGTGTGGTCTCGCTTTAGGTATCGCGCTGTTATTCGATGCCGTCACCGACCCGCTTACCGGTTCACTTTCTGACAACTGGAAGTCTAAATGGGGACGGCGACACCCGTTCATGTATGCTTCTGCAATCCCGTTGGGCATCTGTTTCTACTTCTTGTTTGTGCCACCTGCACTATCAGAGATGGGATTGTTTGTTTGGCTCTCGGTTTTCGCAGTACTCACCCGTGCAGCAATGACCCTTTATCATGTACCCCATATCGCTCTCGGCGCTGAACTGACAAGCAATTTTGAGGAACGTACCGTCGTTGTCAGCTTTCGGCAGGGATTCAGCACTGTCGGCAATCTTGCATCTGTCGCGCTTGCATTTCTGGTGTTCTTTGTCTCGACTGAAGAGTTTGCGAATGGCCAACTCAATCAAGCAGCTTACCCACCGTTCGCCCTGACACTTGCCATCCTGATGGTGATCACCATTTGGATTTCTGGCGCCGGGACGCATCGCCAAATCCCATATTTGCCGCCCGGCCCTGCCGTGCCCGAAAAATTCAGCGCCGGCCGCGTAATCCGTGAAGCTGCTCAAGCGCTCAGCAATCGCTCGTTCAAGTGGTTATTTTTCGGCGTTGTCGTCGTATTCCTGATGGTTGGCGTTGATGCCGCACTCAATCTTCACATGAACACGTATTTCTGGGAGCTTAAACCGGCACAAATATTTCAATATGTCGTCGCACTCCCCGTCGGCGTCATTTTTGGCACCTTTGTTACACGCCGCTTGCACGCCATGTGGGGGAAGAAAGCCGGTGTTTTGATAGGCACATCATTTTGGGCGATCTGCCAAGTGGTACCGGTACTTTTGCGCTTGTTGGACCTGTTCCCCGAAAATGGCTCTGATTCCCTATTACTGACGCTAATCGTCTTTCGATTCATCCAAGGTTTTACCGTCGTTCAAGCGTTGGTCAGCTTCGGCTCGATGGTTGCTGATCTGGTCGATCAACATGAATTAGAAACAGGTATGAGACAGGAAGGCATCTTTTTCGGTGCCGTTTCATTCGCTAATAAAACAACCACTGGACTCGGCACACTCGTCGGCGGCATCGCGCTAGATTTGATTAACTGGCCAACCGGCACCGCGATTAAGTCTGCAGCCGACGTGCCGCCAGAGACATTGTTTAGTCTCGGCTTATTATTTGGGCCGATTGTATCAGGATTCGCGATTGTCTCAGTTTGGTGTTACAGCCACTACGACCTTACCCGAGAGCAACATCAGGACATATTGAATAAGCTCGAGGCTAAAAGGTCGCCTGATCCGGCTTAAGCCCTAAACTGATACTGGCGTGTACGCGCAAATCAGATAAGCTCGATCAGTCGTTTAAGCCGTTATCAGATCTCCTATCAGGGCTTGATCAAGTTAGTCAGCTATGAATCAAACAAAACTGAATAATAAAAAACGTCTCAGCTATTTACTGCTATTTAGCGGTATCTTTGTCTCAACCTGGCTCGGTCAAAACGTGATACTCGGTGTAACCACCGCTGATTGGGCAACAACAGATGGGTTTGTTTACCTATCGGAAGTGAGTGACACCACACATAGCACAGAACATTCCCCGCAAAAATTTCGCCATGCGCATTTCGAATATCGATATCGTGTAGGCGATACATCATATGCGGGTCGCAGACGCTATCGCACCGACATACCGCCTCTATCGCAACAGAATGCTGAAAGTTCGATAGACAAATATCCACTAGACGCGCCAGTTACAGTTTATTACGACGAGGCTGACCCATCAGAGTCTGTTCTTGAAACAGGCAACCCACCTGCTATGTGGCTATTATTAAGTTTGTCTCTTATGTTTGCAGCATTAGGGTTTCGCGGTGCACGCGATGAAAACTGACCCGTTTTGATCTACTTTCACGTTATTAGGAAAGGTAAAAGGAGATAACCTGATTTGATGTTGAGATATGTATTACCAACGCTCACCGCGTTGTTTGTTGGTTTTCTTGCCGGCTACTTTTTACGCGACGTATTACTGAGTGATCTTGCGGCCCACGCCCCTGACCGCAAAAATTCTGGTAACAAGGCCGCCATTCTAGATGCAGCCATGAATAACCCTGCGGGCGGGTATCGCGACGATGCAGGGTCGATCGAGAAAAGCACTGCGATCGTCAAACAATGGACATTTGACGACATCGCAGAACAACGTACCGTGTTCGACCAACTTATCGTGGCATATCGCATCGCGGCTGATGCTGATGAAGCGCAATTGAGAGCACACATCAAACGCTGCCTGGGATCAAACGACCCTTTTTACAATCCACATCTGATCGCGGTATTTTTTGAAAAATATACTGCGATCGATCCTCTTTCCGCACTCGCTTTCGTATCGCAAGAACCCAGACTGGACGAGCAATATCTCGTTGGACACGTTCTTACCAGCTGGGTTCGGACAGACCCGGAAGCGGCCATTGAGTATTTTATGGGCATTGACAACCAGATCCTTGTGCGCGCTGTTGGTCCTCGGTTGCTGAGCGACCCGACTGTTTCGCAGTCAGGTCTGGCCGGCGATATTGAGAAAAAACTTGGCCCCGGATCAAATCTGTTAGTTGAACAAGCGAGGGCGAGAACAGCGCTGCCATCCGATCTATTCGAAACAGCGATGTTACAAACCGGGAGTCGACGAACGGCCCAGATACGACAAGCACTGACCCAATGGGCAAGTCGTGATCCGGAAGCTGCACTGGCCAGAATCAGTCAAATGGAAAACCTCGGCGAGCGGAAAAGACTTACCCGCACGGCGATTATGATTTTCTCTCAGGTAGATCCCGAGAATGCATTGATATATGTTCGTAACGTACTCACGGCAGACACTCAGCTTGAGAGTATGGTGCTAAACACAATCGCCGCCGCTGACCCTGAGAACAGCACCGCACTCGTCGAGGAATTTTCACGCAGAACGGGTAACAACGCTACAGTCATTAATCTGCTTTCAAATTGGGTGGCGAAAGATCCTGAAAAAGCGATCGCTTATGCGGAGTCTCTGGGTGATAACATCAAAATTGATGCACTCGCAGGCATCGCACGAAGTTTTGTCAACAACTACCCTACGCAAGGAGTTGACTGGCTACTCACTCTGGGAGACGAGCACAGACAAACTAAAAAAAACGTGCTCCGCTCACTCGCCCGCATTGATAGCCAATTGGCAGAGGACACCGTTCAAAGACTCGATGATAGCGTTCTGCGCTCTACCCTGATCAATAGTTTGGCAAGTTTTAAGAGTGAAACTCAACCTGCCGCCGCGCTCACTTGGATTGAACAGTTTAAAGAAGAAAATGCCTATCAACAGGCACGCTCGTCAATCCTTAGAAACTGGGTGAGAAACGATCCACAGAGCGCAATAGACGAACTCGAGGGAGACTTCGACAGAGACGATATGGCACCGATTGTTTCGCAACTGGCGAGCAGCTGGTTTCGACGTAACCCGGACGAAGCGGTTACCTGGGTAGAATCGCTACCGGTCAGCATCGGCCAACAACGCGCATTATCGGCAATCGTCGGCCTCGTTGCGGCAAAAGATCCTGAGAGTGCCATCGAACTCGCAGATCAAATTACCAATCAACAACGTCAACGGGACGCTAAACGATCCATCGGTTATTCATGGTATGCACAAGAACCCTCTCAACTGGACAACATTATTCGACGACTGAAATTGACGGAACAGGACGCCAACCAGCTTAGACGCGCTCGTCGCGGCGATTTATAGCAAGACCCAGCGCCGTTATTTCGATTCCCGCATCTCGCTATGGGTGTCAGCATCCCACTGAATAGTGGATGTCCAGATTGGGTGGTTGGAATGGTAGAATTGGGCAACAAGATAATAAGGAACCTGCATGACATTAATGGAAGACGACCTTGACCGGCTCGAGCATCTTTCGACGTTAGTTGCCGGATGGAGCGCGGATTTTGTCAAGCAGGTTGATCAGCGACCTGTCGCGGCAACTAATAATCCACGTCCCCTGGATGAGCCTCTCGGCACGGATGGTCTTGGCGCTGAAACCACTTTTGCCGAATTTAAAAAACATCTTGCGCCAGGGTTATCTGGCGCCGTGGGTCCAAGGTATCTAGGATTCGTTACGGGCGGAGTGACACCTGCTGCGATGTTAGGCGATTGGCTGACCACTGCGATAGACCAAAATGTAATGGTGCCTGGCGACTCAATCAGCACGGCGGTGGAGCTTCAAGTGCTCGCGTGGCTTACCAGCCTGTTCGATTTGGATATCGGTTTTGAGGGTGTGCTGACGAGCGGCGCAACCACATCGAACCTGTTGGGCATGCTAACCGCAAGACAGTTTGCCGGCGAATCGCAAGGGATAGATATCGCCGGCGACGGTATTGGCAAGGCTGAGGTTGAGCTATTTTCTGCTTGCCCGCATGCCAGCATTCGGAAGGTTGTTGGCTTTGCCGGTATGGGTCGAAATGCCATCAAAGAAGTGCCCTGTCTACCCGACACTGAACAAATGGATGTTGTCGCACTTGAGCGCCAACTGGCGAATAGTCAGGCGCCGGGCAAGATAGTTATCGCCAGTGCGGGTACTGTCACAGGCACCGATTTTGATGATCTGACCCAGATCAGCCGACTTTGTAAAGCACATGGCGCTTGGCTTCATATTGATGCAGCATTTGGCCTTTTCTCGAGATTGGTGCCTGAATACCAGAGTTTAACCGAAGGTATCAACGAGGCAGACTCGATTACCTGTGATGGCCACAAATGGCTAAATGTTCCGTACGATTGCGGCATCTTTTTCACCAAGCACGCGGCACTTCTGCAACGCACTTGTTCGGTCAGCGCACCTTATCTCGCTGTTTCCGACGCACTACCGGCCCTAATGGATAGAGGAATTGAAAACTCGCGGAGATTTAGAGCCCTGCCTGTATGGATGAGTCTCAAATCTTATGGCAAGCGAGGGTATCGCGATCTTGTCAGCCGAAACTGTGAACAGGCAAAAATGTTTGCCGATTGGATCACAAAATCCTCCAGCTATACGCTTCTAACGCCCTGCAAGTTGAATGTTGTAGTGTTTAGGCCCAGCAACAGCACTATGGAAATTCAACAAAAATTGGCTGAAATAAACCAAACGGGTCTCGTATATCTGACACCAGGCAACTGGTTAGGTACGCCGTGTATCAGAGCGGCTTTTAGTAATTGGCGCACATCACAGGCAGATATTGACGTTGTATGCTCAGCGCTTTAATTCAGCCTCTGACAATCTCAACCAACGGCGGTGAATCGAGCTATATTGCTTGCCAGCATTTTTAGCGCTACTGACGATGCCAGCAAAAATTTCTCTCGCCCGTTCGGGTTCGCCCCGTTTTTGGCACAGCAGCGCGTAACGGTACGACGCTTCGAGACCCGGGTAATAGCCATGCAGCACTTCGAATTCGTGCAGCGCCGCATCCTGATTGCCAAGTGCTTCTTGAACCTGCGCGTACAACAGATGGGCATCCGGACTCTTGAACTCAGGGTTAAGTTTAATCAAACTTTCCAGCGTCTCGCAGGCGGCTTCATACTTTTCAAGGCCAAATTCGGCTTGGGCCAGCCCGTGCATCAAGGCGGGATCGTTCTCGTGCATGCCATGCAGACATTTCTCATAAAGGGCACGGGCCTCAGGATACATTTCCTTTTTGAGAAACTCACCGGCAAGGTTCATCGAGCCTTCAATTGTCTCTGTCACAGAATAATCGCTGATTGCTTTTTTCAGGTCTTTGACAGGGTCAGTCGATTCTGGCGATTTCCGTGAAACTGACCTAGCGGAACGACCTTTCATAATGTCAGGCAAAATCTCAAGCAAAAAATAAGCAATGGAACCTGCAAATGGCAACATCACCACGATCCAGATCCAAGTGGTATTTCGTCCAGTTCTCACGATATGAACAACCAGCGCAACCTGAAGCAATATTGATATGATGAGCAGCGGCATTTTTTACCTCCGTTTCCAGCCAACTTCGCGCAACACGATTCGCATGTGCTGCAGAGCCAGTCACTTGACGGCTTGCTCTGGCACGTGCATGGCGATGGCATTACGCTTATTTCCAATATACCCAATATTACATGACAAACGTGAATGACACCTGATGCACAGCAGGTTAAATTTGCCACTCGTGACCATTGAGTTATTCAACAGCCATAATTTATTTCATATCGAGCGTCGAAAATGATCGATTCAGGCATAAGACACCGCATTGACCCCGCGTTTAACGCAGTGGGCAGGCGCTTATCTGCCATGGGCATTACCGCTAATCAGGTTACCATCGGCGGTTTCATGCTCGGCATGATAGCCCTACCGCTCCTTGCTTACGAAATGTACTACTGGGCCTTGTTTGCGGGCACGCTGAATCGAATATGTGATGCATTGGACGGCGCGATTGCACGAGATCAGGGAATTACCGATGTCGGCGGCTATCTCGATATTGTGCTCGATTTCATATTCTATTCAGGTGTCGTCTTCGGGTTCATCCTCGCGCAACCGGAACAAGCTATCTACGGCGCCTTTCTCATCTTTAGTTTTGTAGGAAGTGGCACCTCTTTCTTGGCCTATTCGATTTTTGCTGCAAAAAATAATCTGACAACGACGGCGAGAGGCAAAAAGTCAATTTACTACCTTGGCGGTTTGACCGAGGGCTTCGAAACGATCATGACGTTTATTCTTATGTGTCTATTCCCTGCGTATTTCTGGTTGATCGCAGCGATCTTTGGTGCCCTTTGCTGGATAAGCACCGCAGGTAGAATTCATAGCGCGGTGAAAACACTCGAGACGCTTACGAACGAGGCAAATACCACCTGATCAGCATTGCAATAACCGCAAGCAACACACTCGTTATCACGAGCGGCACGGTTAAACTGAATACATCGTAGAGATAGCCGCCTGCCAACGGCCCGATGGTTGCGCCACAACCGTAGGCAAACTCAGACATCCCAAAATTCTTTGCCACAGTTGCCGGATGACCGAAATTAGCAACAAAGGCCTTCCGTGCCGGTTCAATTAGCACCCAACCAGTCGCTGAGATGGTGTAGACACCGATCAACAACCAATACCCTTGGATAAAGGGAATCACCAAATAGACGCACCCGGTCACCATTGCACCGGCTATTAATAGCGTTGCGGGACCGTAACGATCTGATAGCTTACCTGTTCTCGAGGGCAATACGGCATATAAGAGGCCCATTGGCAAAAATGCCCCTGCAAGCAATCTGATATCAGTCGTAAATTCATCTTGTAGGTAAACCAAAAATATTGGCTGAACAACCGCACCAGCAAAGCCTAGCATGGCAAGAATCACCAGAAATCGTTTTAAGCTATCACTGAGTGATAGATCAAAACCATACGTTTGTGAGTGACTAGAACCGGTCTGTTTGAGTTTGAGCAGCGCCAGCAGCAATCCGGCAGTGCCGGCGGCGGCAAACAGGTAAAAACTGTATTGCCATGCGACGAGCGGCATGACACCTACCAGCGTGAAACCCAGAATCGTACCTAGCATCGAGGCACGTGTCTGAATCTCTATGTTTTTTCCAAGTGCCTGGCCTCTTTGCTCAGCGGTGATCAGGTCTGTCGTGATCGTATCCACCGTAATCAACAACAACGACGCACCAATGCCCTGGCAGAATCGCGATAAGTACATCGCCGTCAAATCAACCGAAAAAGCGTACCCCAGATACGCTAACGTGTAGAGCAACAGTGCCATTAGAAAAAACACTTTCCGACCTACTCGGTCAATCCAGAGCCCAACTATTGGCCGGAGTAGTACCAGCGAAAATGTAAAGAGACTAAATAATCCACCAATCTCGAATGCACTAGCCCCGAGTTCTTTCGACTTGACCGGTAGGACAAAGTTAATGAAGAAAATCGGTAGGGAAACGAAAAAAAGACTGCCACGTAGCGCCTGTAAGGAACCCATAATCAACACTCTGAGTGATTTCGACTGCAGTAAACTGCATCAGACAGTCTTAGTGTAACCGAGGTGCGAAACAGAAAGAGGCGCATGCGCCTAAATTGTAGATAGTGCGATAATGCTGTTATCTAGCGGATTATTGAGAATCGGGGTGGCCACTTAATAATGAAGGCAGTAAAAAAACAAAGCGCAAGGATGAACCACTGTGCCAAAACACAGTAAGTGCCCTTTCGGCTCAGCTTAGGTATTGTCTAGATAACTTTTTTCTTTTCCAGTCGCTGGATAAGGTCAGTCAACTTTTTGTCCGTAGTGACATTACGGAATGTATCGTTGAGTATGTTTGTTATCTCTTTGTTCATTGAAGTATTGTTAACGCTAGCACGACGCTTCAATTTTTTATGCGTTTTCTCAGGCAAACGTAAGACGAACTTAACCTGCTCTGCTTCTTGCATGCTTCTCTCCTATTGCGAAGATTTTAGGAACTGGACTCGTATTGAATATGAGAGTTTACTTACATTAGTAAGGGAGTTCTACACATATCAGATCAATAGCATCGAAGGAAAAATGGCAGGTCGTTAGCATTGCCTGGCCCATCATTCTATCTAACATATCAACGCCACTACTTGGCCTTGTCGACACCGCTGTGATCGGCAATCTCGGTGACGCTGCGCTAATTGGTGCGATTGCCATTGGCGGAGTGATTTTTAGCTTTCTTTACTGGGGTTTTGGTTTTTTACGTATGGGTACAACCGGGCTCGTCGCCCAGGCCGTTGGCGCTGGCGATTCGTACCTCGCAAAAATGACTTTTCTTCGTGCGGCTGTCCTGGCGTCGATCATTGGCATGACGCTGATCGTGTTTCAATACCCAATCCTCCAGTTTGCCCTCACGCTGATTGATGGCAGCCGCGAGGTTGAAGCTGCTGCCGCGACCTACGTCCAGATTAGAATCTGGAGTGCGCCACTCAACCTTGCGTCTCTTGCGATCATGGGTTATCTGCTGGGTACCCAGAACGCCACTCAGATCCTGCTGATTCAGCTCGTGCTGAACGGTACCAATATTATTTTGGACTTTTTGTTCGTCGTTGGCTTTGACTGGGGAGTCGCCGGCGTCGCCTACGCCACGCTGATCGCAGAGTTTGTTGCCTTCCTTCTAGGCATGATTATTTTGATACGCATTCTTGCTCAACAGCCCACTCGCTCAGTTTCTGTCCAAAGTCTGCTAGATGTCAGCGCTCTGCGGCACATGTTTGCTGTCAATCGTGATCTGATGATCAGGACGCTGTGCCTTATTTTTGCTTTTGCTATGTTTACCAATCAAGGCGCAAAAAATGGCGATGTGCTTTTGGCGACCAACGCAATACTGATGCAATTTGTCACCTTCTCCGCATTCTTTCTCGATGGATTCGCATTAGCTGGTGAAAGCCTCGTTGGGCATGCCCTGGGGGCCGGAAGCAGGCAAACCCTGCGAAAAACCATCAGAAATATTTTTGAACTGGGTGTCGTGACTGCGGTTGCGTTATCTCTGCTATTTTTCGCTGCAGGAAAACTCGTCGTCAATATTCTCACTAACGTGCCAGCCGTGATAAATGCGAGTGAGCAATACCTGTTGTGGATATATATCGCACCGTTGGCTTCCGTCTGGTGCTATATATTGGATGGCATATTCATCGGTGCGACACGCACAAGCGAAATGCGAAATGCCATGCTTTTTTCGCTACTTGCTTACTTGCTCGCCTTCTTTGCGCTAGACCCCTTGCTGGGCAATCATGGATTATGGCTTTCACTGATGATCTATTTTATCGCTAGGGGCGCCTCACTTGCCTGGTACTTGCCAAGGATTAGCGCCACCTGACCGGTTTGCAAACCGATGTCAGGAGCGCATCAGCCATGCTAAGAGGCAGTGATTCCTGATACCTTTACCCAGGGCAATATGCTGCCACCAAAATTAAGACGCTCAATTGAAATACCGACGATATTCTGCAGCAAATCAACCATATTTCCGCTCACTGTGGTTTCCTTTATGGGGAATGCCAGCTTGCCATCTCTGATGTAGTAGCTATTCTTGGCAATGCCTGAAAAGTCGCCGCGATCATTGGGCCTACCGCCCGAAAAACGGGTAATCAATATCCCCTCTTTGACAGAACCAACAAGATCTTCGTAACTTGTATCTCCGCCCGCTACGCAATAATTACCCCCAGCGTTCACCGCGCGGTCAAGCCCCGTTTTATTAGCACCATACTGACTGAGCAAGAAAGTTTTAAGGATACCTTTATCAACGATTGTCGAATTTGAGGCCTGATGACCATCACCTGTCACCCAGTACCCGCCGGTCAGTGCCTCGTCCACGGGCCGTGACTCAATACTTAACATCGGATTGGCTACCGACTGATTCAACTTATCCTTGAAAACAGAGGTACCTGAGATCATTGACCCGTCGCCTATTCGACCCAGTAAAAAACCCAGGAAGTCCGTTAGACAATCGGGAGATATAATCATTTCACCCTGAAACTTTCCGGGAATGTGCTCAGTTCTTACCTGTTCTGTCGACTGTTGCAACAACATATCAACATTTGTTGCTTCAAAAATTGGCGTGTCGAGGTCGTAACTACTATACCCTGTGTACATCATGGACGAGGTATCAGTCCCCTCTTTCGAACTAAAAGAGAGACTTATCTGATAAAGGCCACGACGAGTTTGAAAGCAAACATCATTAGTATTCAGGTAACAACTTTTACGTTTGTAGAAAGTGATGCCCGTCGAACGTAGATTAAGCAGCGGATACTTTTCTGCCGCATAGCTTTGCATTTCCGAGACTCGGTCATACATCAGGTCGTAATCCGGTTCCTCGATGCCGCCGGAAAACGATGCATGGGCCTGCGCCGGTGCAATGTCATGTGCACTGTCAGGGCTTGAACCCGCAGCCATCGCTTTTAGATCAGTAACTGCACCGTTAACCGTCGCGTCGTCGACCCGATTGATTGATATCGATGCTTTTTTCTCATCCTTGATTCCGGCAAGACTAATGTCTGTTTCGAAATTTGTACGAAACAAATTAATTTCTGCGTTTTCAGCCTGTAATTCATGCAGCTCGTCGGCACTAACCCTACACGCGGCACGGTCGAACCCCGACTGTTGCAACGCAGCGAGAGATTTTTCAGCGAGTTTCTTTTCAGTATTCTCCATCGACATGGGTATCTATTGTCCCCCAATATAAACTTTAGTTTTCACCGCGGGACCGCCCATACCGACCGGCATGGGTTGCTTCTTGCCGCACATACCAGCACAGGACCAGACCATTTCGTCGGATACCATTGTCACGTTGTTTAGCATGTCAAAGGCAACACCTGAAATGGTTGTATCAGAAATAGCCTGACCCAGTTTGCCATTCTTAATTTCATAACCCATCTGCACGCCAAACATAAATTCGCTGGTGCTGTCGGCTTGACCATTGGTAGGGCGCATTAGAAGGTAACCTTCATCGATTGAGGCGATCATCTCCTCAAGACTTGAGCTGCCCGAGAGTATGGCGGTATTACGCATTCTGACCAATGGCTCATCTGTGTAACTGAACGCTCGCGCATTACCCGTTAACGGCATATCAAAATGCTGTGCGCTGTCTTTATTGTGCATATAGGATTTGAGCACGCCATCCTCAATGATGACCGCGTCCTGACTCTCAACACCTTCGTCGTCAAGATAAATGGGTACCGGCAGGGTTTCCCCCTCGAAGGTATTGGCAAAATCAACCAACGTGATCAAATCACTGGCGACTTTTTTGTCGAGATAGTCAGCTGCCACTGACCCTGCACGGACGATATCTGCTTCTGTCGTATGACCAATCGCTTCATGGGCTAAGATGCCCGCGAGATCAGAGGCCAATATGACATCGTGATAACCGGAAATGGGTTGCACCGCTTCTTTCTTGTCTAATAATTGGGCGTAGAGTTTCTCCAGTGCTGGAATGATCGCCTCCATTGATTCGAACACGTCCTCGTACTGCCCTCGGGCGCCGATCGCTTCTGATAATTCGACCGGCTCTTTGTTTGCATTTTCGGTGGTTAGCTTGACTGCGATAAGCGATCGAGTTGTGACGTTATGTCCGTTAGAGCCTTCGGAGGTCTGTAGTTTTTTTTCCATATCAAGGCAGCTGAGCACAACCTGCCGAGAAACGATATCCGGGAATGAGGACACGATATAGTTGTCGATCTCTGTCAGAAAGGCGATCTTCTCTTCTTGTGTTTTTAGTGTTTTCTTGGTGGAAAAATCGCTATCTGCATGCGCCTTTGCAGAGGGCAAGGTCGCCTTCTCATCACCACAGCGTCTCGCCAAGAACTCGGCATTGCGCGTCGCTGCTGAAATGGTGCCATCAATGGCATCATTCGACATATCCGGATTGGAACTAAAGCCCCAGGTGCCATCATTGAAAACCCGTGCCGATACACCACCCGTTGTATCTCTGGCATTTGAGATGACGTCACCATTCAGCAAAACAATACTTTGCGAACGGTTTTCATGTAGACGAAGCTCCGTATAGGATGAGAATCTGTTTGAGTACTTACCCAAATCGATTTCGGTTATTTGCATATTTCTTTACTCCTGCAACGACAACCAACCCCCAACGCTCAAAATCGAAATTTCAAGCGTCGCGTGCCGGTTGGAAAATAATGCCTTAGTTTACCCATTCGGCTGGTATGTTGTCTTCTACCAGCTGAGTAATACTGATGCTTTGAATATTGTGTTCTAGACAGACGTCGCGTGCGAATTGGGAAACGACATTCGTTCGTACGAACAGTAACGCCCGGGGAAATTTTTTCCGGATCCACAACGCGGTTCTCAAATTATTCGCCGAATCACCGGTACCAAGAATAATAACAGGCTCGCCGACCGACAAATCATATCGTCTCGTGATGTTGCTCCAGACCTCAGGGTGGGCAATGTTACCTTCAAATACCTCCCTGCTGTAATCACTGGTGAACCGCTCTTGCTCATCGACGATCTGGATTCGACGGTCAGCGTCCACATCCATAATGCCCACACTGGCGATTTCTCTATGAGCATTCAACTGTAATTCTTCCAATATCGTCTGCCCAAAGCGTCCAAAACCAGCAAGAATGACCACGTCTTTTTCTTCAGTACGGTGGAAGTGTTGCAACAACACTTCACTTACCAAACCTTTCGCCGCCAAATTATAAGAATTAAAACTAATACACTGTTTCGCAATGCGGGTATCTTGCATGGCGCGCAGGAACCTCAGATTACTGCAATGCAATATCACGCGTGACTCGAGGTGCGGATGAAGTTTGAGTATTTTACTTGCCGCTTCAAATGCCAGAAAGTTATCTTCGCCCAACAACATCACACGCTGTGAACGCTTAAGTCGCAGTGACTTAATCAAAAAGTCATGGGTAATGTCCCCGACGACAACGGTCACATTGAAGGTTTCGGTCAGTTCGAGTTCCCGTACGCGATCGATATTTTGATCAACAACCACGACACCTACGTTACTTTCCTGACTTCTCAGCACCCTAAGGTAGCTCATCGTCATATCCCCTGATCCGACAATGACGATGTGATTACGCAATCTGCGCAATCGCCAGCGTTGAGGAGACATGACGCGCAAAACAGCTTCAATCACCGCCGAGGCGGTCAGTAACGGGGACCCGAAAAATGCGATCCAGAGCAATATTCTTCCGTAAAGGGGACCACCAACAGGCGTGCCGATGTCCAAACCACCTACGACAAACAACCCCATACTGTAGTAGGCCTTTACGATGAAAGGCGCATCAACAATGTCGGATTGGCCGGTTAAAGAAACACCGGACGTGAAACCAATGCTGGCGCAGACAAACAGACCTAAAGCCGCATACCAGTGCCAGCTGATTTTTCTGGGACTAAGAGAATCAAATACCACGTTTTTTCTTCAGATTAAAAATCAGGGCCATCTTACCGCGACGATGGTTTTATTTCGCCGCAAATTTGTCATTCAACCCAAGCCTCCGGTACCTTTCTTGCCAGCCAACGTACCAATGCCTGGTTGACCTCTCTAGGCTTTTCCTGAGCCATCCAGTGTCCGGAGCCAATAAACACTTCTTCAAGGTTCTGACACCAGTGCCGCATGGGTTCAGTGAGCCTTGAAGTCTTGGTTTCGCAGGTCGAGTCATAGTCTGCACCAATAAAAAGTGCTGGCATTTCAAGGTAATGTTCATTTTTCGCATGCGTAAAGTACTCAGCATTGGATTCGTGATTCATGTACCATGAATTAGGACCAAAAAAACCATTACGACTCAAGGCATCGGCATAACTTGCAAGATCGTTCTCGGTAATGACTTCTGCGTCACGCGGCACTTCTGGCGCTGATTTTTCGCCACCAAACCAACCACCCATTTTTCTTGTCATCGCTGTCGCCGAAGGTTGGCCAACGGCATCAGGGTCGCCACTACGAAAAATCAGCTGAATAAAATTGAACGGATTCGCGTCCATAGACTCGGTCGCGCTGGCAAAATTTTCCTGGTAGAAGCGCATATACTCCCACTGCCCCGCCGGATAGTCAGGCTCCGGGTATATCTCTCGGTCGACCTTTCCAATGATGAAATCAAGGCCCTGCTCTAACGCGGCATAGGGTACACAGAGATTCGCCACAGCCAGACATTTATCCGGATGATGAGCGGCAACGCTCCAAGCGACCGGACTACCCCAGTCGTGCCCTACCCAAACGGCGGATTTCCTATTCAGGTGCGCCAACAATTCGACCATGTCTTGCACGGCGAGTGACAGCTGATAATCACCGTGAGCTTCATAAACGCTCGACTTACCATATCCGCGCATATCAGGTGCAATCGCCCTAAAACCCATCGCGGCAAAAAATGGTAACTGATGACGCCAGCTTATCGATAGCTCTGGCCAGCCATGTATAAAAATAATCAACGGCCCCGCTTCAGGACCGGCCGCTAAATAATGCGTCGTGTGACGCGAGGATGTGAAATGGTGTGATTCTATGTCATTCATGCTGTTGCATACCGATCGTCAGTAACATTGTCAGAAAACATATCACACAATTATCGTGACCGCAGCGAACCTATTTTTACCGATTATTTTTTAGCTCAATATAGTTTGGCTTCGATGGATATGCGGTCACATCCGCAGGCTCAGTAATCACGCCGTTGCTAACTTCGTATTCTGCAAACGCTTGCAGCATCGTATCCAATATCTCAGGCTCTACCTGCGCGAGATCTTTCTGTTCACTCGGATCTTGCTCAAGGTTATACAAAGCCCAGTGGCTATCGCGCCATGGCGCACGTAATCTCATCGCCTTCCAAGGACCCATATAGACGGCGCCATGACCAAATAACTCGAATGAAACAGGTTCAGTGGCACCGTAGACAGCGGGTTCTTCGCCGCTCAGATAAGCAAGCATACTTTTACCACTGGGTTTGTACGTGAGGTCTTTATTTTGCTGATCACCGGCATCCGCTACATCAAGCAGCGTTGGCGTAATATCAAGTATCGAAGCAAACCCGGTAAGCGTCTCACCTTTTTGTCTTTGGCTATTTTCCGTTACGGGTACCCGCATGATAGTTGGACTACGCGTGCCGCCTTCCGAAGGCAAAAATTTGTAATGACTTTGATGAACTGAACTTACCTGCGCCCAGCCAAGTCCTGCAAACGTGTACGAGTTTCCGGCCCCCATGTTCTCAAGGCTATTGTCGTATGCCTTGTCAGCGAAAAACGAGCGATAGGCAGGTCTTTGGCTACGATCGTAAGGGTCAGCGCCGTTATCAGACATAAAGATAATGAGACTATTGTCATATTGTTGGCTGTCTTTTAGATATTGCAACAGACGACCAACGTTGGCATCAAGGTTATCAACCATGGCCGCATATACTGCCATCTTCCGCGCTTCATTTTTGCGTTCAGTTGTTGACAATATATCCCATGCCGGTACCTCAGCGATGCGCGCTGGCAACGACGTATGTGCGGGGATTAAGCCCATCGATTTCATGCGCAAAAATCGACGTTCGCGTATCGCATCCCAGCCCTCATCGTACGTCCCGAGATAACGAGTGATGGTTTCGCGCGGCGCTTGCAGCGGCCAATGGGGCGCAGTAAAAGCCAGATAAGCAAAGAATGGTTGATCTGTATCTTCCGCTGCTGCTAAGTTTTTTATCAACTGATCTGTAAATACATCACTAGAAAAACCACCGGGTCGCATTGTTGGCAAGCCGTTACGACGGTAGCTGGATTTTAGGTTGCGCAAATTGTTACCGTCATCACTAAAATGATTTCCGCCGCCATTCAGCAACGCAAACGTCTGCTCGAAACCCCGAGCATGTGGCGTCTGGTGATCTTCGTAACCAAGATGCCACTTGCCGCTCATAAAAGTTTTGTAGCCTGCACGCTGCAGCAATCGAGCAACCGTCACCACATTGTCACCCAAAACACCCGCATACCCGGGTAAACCTTCATGATGGGGCAGTCGATCTTCGAGCATCGTGCCCATGCCGTTAAGATGGTTATCAACGCCGGTCAGCAGGATTGAACGGGTCGGAGAGCAACTTGATAAAGTATGGAAACCAGTCAGCCGCACGCCTTCATTTGCCAGCGAGTCAAGATTAGGCGTATTGATTTCTCCACCGAAAGCACCCAGGTCGCCGTATCCCAGATCATCGGCAACAATCAATATAATGTTCGGCCGACTGTCAGGAGTGGCAGCGATTGGCGTTGTCTGTTCTCGATCGCTGCAAGCGCTCAATAGTAAAAAAGCAATCAGTGCAAATGTTATTGTTTTCATAGGCTATTCCTCATCAGCCTGTAAAGGCGTTCTGACCAGGTCATCTATTTCTGATGTGCGGGCCACATTCAAAAGGCATCGCGATCAACTTGTTCAAGTAGTATCAGTTTCGGGTCTTACAATACAATACCGAGTTCCGGCTCAAAAATGAACAATCCATCAACTTCCGCTTCGACCAACTGGTCACGACCGGGTACTACCTCATGACAGCACTATATTTGCTGCGCTAAACGCGATCACAGCTGCGCGTGATGCAACATATTCATACTTGATCACAATGTCCGAGATGCGACAGAAACGCTAGTCGAAAAATCCTGCCTAACCACTATTTGTCCGCTTGATTCACGTGTAACCTACTGCTATCACCCAACACAGCTTCGAGAATCTGAATATGCTTAAGCTCGGTTGCCAGATGGCATTTAACGAACATACTTCGCCTGAGTATATTGCAGCCGCCGCTGCAATGGTTGAGAACCTTGGCTACCATTCATTTTGGGTACCAGAGCACGTATTGTTTTTCCCGGAATACGAGTCGAAATACCCCTACACTGAGGATGGCAGATTACAAGGAGACCCGCGCAGTTTGCTCGATCCCTTAACCGCGCTTACCTTCGTCGCGGCCAATACAAACCGAATACGATTAGGCACAGGCATCTGCCTAGTTCCACAACGCAACCCCGTGTATACCGCGAAACAGGTCGCTGATCTCGATTATCTTTCAGGCGGACGGGTAGATTTTGGTATTGGTATCGGATGGTTAAAAGAGGAATTCGCCGCGTTAGGTATTCCATGGACAGATCGAGCCGGACGCACTGAAGAGTGTATCGGCGTCATGAAAACGCTGTGGTGCGATGAAATTTCGCGCTATCAAGGCAAGTATTTCGCCTTCGAAGCGGCATATCAAAATCCCAAGCCTGTCCAACACCCCCACCCACCACTCATATTTGGCGGTGAAAGCGTTGCCGCGCTCAAGCGAGTGGCCACGCTCGGTCAAGGTTGGTTCACCTATAACGTCACCCCTGAATCACTGTCACAGGGAATTAACACATTGCGCCCCCTGCTGCAGGAACAGGGTCGAGAATTATCTGACATTTCAATTTTTGTGACACCGAATAGGCAACACATCAACCGCGAAAGTATACAACACCTTGAGTCACTCGGCGCCGAGCAGGTTATTCTGCCGCTATTTGCTAACAACACTGATAAGTTAGAAGGCAAAGCCACCAGGTATCTTGAGCTAACGCAATAAGCTCCATGCGCTCGTGCGCCGCCATGAAAGCAGCTGAAACGTCAGTACGGGTTATCTCAATCAGTGTATTATTCACGTAACACCTGAGCCCATTCGCCAAAATATTTCGCCGATAAAAGGACACCCCATGTCAACCTGTGGAGAGATGCTGGTTAAACTCCTCGAAAACTATGCGGTAGATACCGTTTTTGGGATTCCCGGAGTCCATACGATAGAGTTATACCGGGGGCTACCAGAGACAGATATACGCCATGTGACTCCACGCCATGAACAGGGTGCCGGTTTCATGGCAGACGGATACGCGCGGGTGACGGGCAAACCCGGTGTTTGCCTGATCATCACGGGCCCGGGAATGACCAATATTGCTACGGCGATGGCCCAAGCACTGGCTGACTCCATTCCCATGCTGGTGATTTCTTCAGTGAACCATACTCACCAGCTAGCACTTGGAGAGGGGCGTCTCCACGAACTACCCAACCAGCAACAGACGATATCGGGAGTTTCGGTCTGGAGCCACACACTGCTAAGGGCCGACGAGTTACCGCAGATTCTCGCAAGAGCCTTCACAATTTTCTCAAGTGAAAGACCGGGGCCGGTTCACATAGAAATACCGATTGATATCATCACCTCCGATGCTGATCATCTAGATTTAGCCCCCTACCCGCTTGCTGCACCTCCAGCACCAGACCCGACATCAGTAGCAGCTGCTGCGCGTTTACTTAAACATGCCACTCGTCCACTGATCGCGATTGGTGGTGGCGCGAAAAACGCGCGTCATGCGCTCATTGCACTCGCTGAACGATTGGGAGCACCGGTGGTTAACACGGTCAATGCCAAAGGCGTGATGCCATATAGCCATCCACTTGCAGTTGGCGGTTCCGGTTCCCAGCGTGCTGTACGCGAAGCATTTCTACATGCAGATGTTGTGCTAGCAGTCGGTACCGAGTTCAGTGAAACGGATTATGATTTCTTCTATCACGGGGCGTTGGATGTCAAAGGCAAGCTGATACGGGTCGACATTGACGCCCGACAGCTCACCCGCAACATCAGAGCAGATTTACCAATTAACAGCGATGCTGCGCTCGCGCTATCTGCACTGACCGCGGAACTTACCCCGGCTGACGCGCCACTTGCAGACAGCGGAATCGAACGCGCCGAAGCGCTCAGAACAGCCCTGACATCAAACCAGGACCCGGGATACAAGGCCGTGTTTGCCGCAATACGTGAGGCCCTTCCTGATGCGATTATTGCCGGAGACTCGACGCAGGCAACCTACTACGCGTGGCTAAATTATGAAACCGAGCACCCCCGACGATATTTTCATTCTGCCAGTGGCTACGGCACGCTGGGTTATGCCATACCCGCAGCCATCGGCGCAAGCCTTGGTAATACAGACCTGCCGGTTATCGGTCTGATTGGCGATGGCGCCGCACAATTTACGATTGGTGAATTAGCCTGCGCGGCGGAAATCAAAACCGGGGTCATCTTCGTGCTTTGGAACAACGATGGATATGGCGAAATTAAACGTTTCATGGAAAACGAGAATATTACGCCGATTGGCGTCGACATAAACACGCCCGACTTCATGACAATCGGCAAAGCGATGGGCTGCAATATCGTCAGCCCGAGCGATTTAGACACATTGAAACAGTCGCTAATCGAAGCGCGTCGCACCTCCACGCCCACCCTGATCGAATTGCAACAAGCAAGATTTGCCGACGGACCACCCAACCTTTAATGCAACCCCAAACATCATCAGACGCGTCAGCTTCAACGCCAGAAGTGCTTGGCACAACCGCCTTGTATCGCTCACTCGCGCTACCGGTGTTCGCACCCACTTTTATTATGTCTGCCTGTCAAAGCAGCGTGATGTTGTTGATCCCCTTGTATGCGCTCGAACTCGGTGCGAGTCCCGGTATCGCGGCCATCATCTTTGCTATTCGCGGGCTTGGTAACATGCTCATCGACGTCCCTGCCGGATACGCGGCTTCAAAGTTGGGCGACAAGTTTACGATGGTTATCGGTATCAGCATGATGATCGCAACAGCATTTGCTGCATCGTTCACTCAATCAGCCATGTTGTTGTCGTTCATCGCTTTCATGTTTGGCGCGGCGATGGCTATCTGGCTGCTTGCGCGGCTCACTTTCATTAGTGAAACAATCGCGGTAGTACAACGTGGAAAAGCGGTTTCTACCATGGCAGGCCTCCAACGTTTTGGCGGGCTTGCGGGACCGGTTTCTACCGGCATCATCGCGACCACCTTTAATTTCGAAGTCGCATTTCTGTGCATTGCTGCCTTTGCTTTGGTCGCACTGGTCCTCACGCTCTTTTTTGTTCGAAAAAACGTCACGGTGGACAATCCTGAATCTCCCCATCTTCTGCGAATTATTCCCCACATTCTGAGCAATCACCGGCACACCTTTTTGACCGCAGGCATCGCGGTTTCGTGTTGCACACTGCTGAGAGCAGGCAGGCAATTACTGATCCCGCTATGGGGCGAATCGATCGGCCTTGGCACTAATGAGATTGGATATATTGTTGGTTGCGCGGCAGCAGTGGATATGACCATGTTCCCCCTTGCCGGCTACCTCATGGACAACAAAGGTAGAAGGCCAGCCTTGATGCTTTGCCTTGCCTTTTTGTCTCTTGCGCTATTGCTGATTCCGTTTGGCAACAGCTTCATCGCGCTGCTTGCATGCGCAATGTTGGCAGGATTCGGCAACGGCATAGGTAGTGGTATTAACATGACCATGGGTGCTGATTTCGCTCCTTCGGCAATCCGTGGCGAATTCCTTGGCGTATGGAGATTAATGAGTGATGCAGGCTCATTTACCGGGCCGCTTATTATCGGTTATATCGCCAGTAGTTTTATGTTGGCAGCCGCCTTTCCTGTATCATCGGCGTTTGGTTTGGTCGGCATGGGCTTGGTGATTTTTGGTGTGAAAGAAACACGACAATCAAAGTCCGAATGACGTTGGATTTACTGACCCGGCCATCACATCAACAATTACTGAGCACCGCTGACTCAATTTTGAAAACAGACGTAGACAAGTTACTTCAGAAAAGGGAAAAACTTAATCACCTCGACGGTGTTAAAGTGGTCTCGCACAAGCAGCGAACCGACGACGGCTGGTTTCTGAATGCCATCATGATTGATGGGTACGACGTGCCGTTTAAATATCGTAGAAAACAGAAATATCGGGTGCTAACAAACGCCTACGTCAACGTCACCTACTATCCAGTAACAGAGGTCGTTGCCGGTATAGAATTCGAGGTCATGAAAGTTGTTAGGATCAGATTGTCGTGACGCTGAAAAAAGTGAATCGTTGCAAGCACAAAGGAGAAATGTCATGAACCCAGATACTTCCAATACCGAGTTCGTCGTATCGACGGATTGGCTAGCGGAGCATTTATACGATCCAAACGTTCGCGTGCTTGATGTCACCGGCATGCTGACCTCAAAGCTCATTAACAGAGCAAAGACAGAGATTTTTGACGCAGCCCACATCCCGGGTTCACTATTTTTTGATGTCGCAGCAGGGAAAGGGGTTCTTAGCAATCAAGCGGCTCAACTACCCTGGATGTGGCCCGAAAGCGCTGCCTTTGAAGCCACTATGGCCGAATATGGCATCAGCAACGATAGCCACGTCATTATTGTGGCGCGCACGCCGCGTCCTGAAGTTGACTCGGGTACGATGTGGTGCACGCGCGCCTGGTGGACCATGTTTCATTTTGGCGTTCACTGCTCAATTCTTGAAGGTGGCGTTGAAAAATGGGAAGCAGAGAAGAAATCTATGAGCGCTGAGGCGACGACTGTTTCACCGGGGAGCTTTTCAGTCAACACGGACTACACCGTTGGTTCTGCGAATAAAGAAGATGTTCTCGAAACAGTATCCGACAACGATATCTGCTTGATTGACAATTTGACGCCCGGAAGTTTCAACGGCACCGAGTCTGGCTATGGTCCACGCGGCGGTCATATTGATGGTGCGGTCAATGTACCTTTCAGATCACTCATTACCACTGAGACTGCAAATTTTGTGGATCTCAGCACAGCACGTGAACAATTTTCCGATACACTATCGAGTCCCAGCATTATCACATATTGCGGCGGCGCTATCGCGGCAACAGTGGGTGCATTCACGTTGCTACGACTAGGACACAAAAACGTATCGGTCTATGATGCGAGTTTAATGGAGTGGTCTGCGGACCAAAGCTTGCCCATGACCAATCCACAAGACACCGATTAATCGCCGACCCAACAAGAGCAACCTATGTACTTATCACGCAATTTACTACTTGTACCACTGATGACACTGGTCATCGCCTGCGATGGTGGCAGCACAGAATCAAACAAAACATCCAACACAGAAACTAATGAGGCTAAAAGCACGATGGACGACAACAAAATGAAAGGCGAGGCATTTCTCGCAGAAAATGCTAAGAAAGAGGGTATAACAGTGACCGCTTCTGGTCTGCAATATGAAGTGATTAACAGCGGTTCCGGTGCGACGCCAACCTTAAGTGATACCGTCGAGACACACTACACTGGCAGATTCATGGACGGTACGGAATTTGACAGCTCTGTCACTCGGGGACAACCGCTCACATTTCCCGTCACCGGCGTCATTGCCGGCTGGACTGAGGCCCTGCAACTGATGCAAGAGGGAGACAAATGGAAATTGTACATTCCTTCTGAGCTCGCTTACGGCGAACGGGGCGTTGGACCCATTCCGCCCAACGCAACACTGATTTTTGATATCGAATTACTTGCCGTCAAATAGGTAATATCACCACACAATCACCGGTATGTGATCGCATGATCATGTACCGATGATTGCATTGACAAAACAAGATAATTTTATTCGTCCACGAACCCCTTCAAGCGTTCGTTTGCTTCAAGAAAGTCTTCCATAAAATCGTACACCACCTGTTTCGACGACAGCGATTGGTTCATCAGACCTACCCCTTGGCCCACCCAAAAAGTTGCGAGCTGTTTTGCGCCTGCATGACCACCCTCAGCGAGCTTTGTCACCTTACCCAGCGCCGGCTCGCTGATTTGCGATTGCAATGGCATTGGCAAAGGATCAGGTCCTTCGCCCGATTCCCAAGCATCTGTCCAGGGCGAACGGATCTGGCGAGAGTACTTGCCTGTTCGACTTCTCGATCGGACCGTCTGATTCGAGGACGCCGACAGTAACTTATCAATAATCACTGGCGACGTTTCTGCTTCCTTGGTTGTAAGCCAAACTGATCCGGTCCATACACCATGAGCCCCCATGGCCATCGACGCAGCCATTTGACGACCGGTAACAATACCTCCGGCAGCCAGTACCGAAACACCTTCGATGTGTTTCACCGCGTCGCAAACTTCCGGTACCAGCACCATTGTCGATACTTCACCGCAATGTCCACCTGCCTCAGTGCCCGCGACGACTAATATATCGACCCCCGCTTCCGCCTGCTTTACTGCATGCGACTTGGCACCAACCAGCGCGGCAACTGGCACATTGTGTTGTTTACCCAGTTCCAGCATATAACGTGGCGGCACACCCAAAGCGTTGGCGATGAGTTTGATAGGATGGGCAAACGCAACATCCAAAATACTGGCGGCGCCAGCTTCACCTAAAAAGCCGCGACCTACCGTGCTCTTATGAGCTTGATACAGGTCGCCGGTATCTATCTGATGACGCGCGAGAATGCTCGATGCAAACTGTTTATGCTCATCAGGCACAAGGTCTTCGATTTCTTCGGCGGTTGCAGATTCATCCTTATTGGCCATACTGGTTGGCACGATAAGATCCACGCCGTAGGGCATACCGTCAATATGCTCATCAATCCACTTCAGCTCAACCTCTAGCTGCTCTGGGCTATAACCTGCGGCACCCAGCACCCCCATGCCGCCGGCCTTCGACACTTCACAAACAACATCTCGACAATGGGTAAAGGCGACGAGCGGAAACTCTATACCTAGCTGATCACATATGGGTGATTTCATGTCTAATCCCTCATTTATAAGCTCACGTTACAATCAATGTATGCCACAACGCTTTCGGTGACAATACCTTCAATAAAATCGTTCTCTAATCACAACTATCATTCACGCAATGTAATATACTCGGTCTTCTTTTTTATCGGATCACCCTGGGTATGCATCTCTCCCACCGACAATCGACAGGACAGATCTGCCGATGAAACCGCTGCATTATTATTTCCTCGGCACCGGCACATGGTTTTTTGCCTATGGACTTCAGTCGGTCATCTTTGCTTGGCTGGTTACCATGGTGCTGCAGGAGTCCGCAGAGAAAGTCGGCCTGGCACAAATGGCATTTCTGCTGCCAGCCACATTACTGGTTTTACTCGGCGGCAGCCTGGCCGATCATTTCGGCGGCAAACGCCTTGCCATTATTGGTCATCTGCTAGCGGCAACTGCGCCGTTATTTCTCACGATCGTGACGTGGTTAGGAGGTATGAGCTATACCACGGTACTCATTTTTGCCGTCGTCATGGGTTGTGCTCAGGCGCTCGTCACACCCGCGAGAGACGGACTGCTGGCAAACCTCGCCGGAGGCAACATTCAGCGACGTGTCGTTCAGGCCAGTATGATTCAGTTCGGCGTCCAGATGACCGGATTTCTAGTTGCATCATTTGCAGACGAAATGGGGCCGATACGTATACTGCTGATACAAGCAGCTGTGCTGATGGCTGGTACCTTCTTCTATTTCCGCCTCAAGGTAGAACATATACCCTCTCCTAACGTCAGCAATAATATGGCTCAACATATTTTTCGCTCGATGCGCACAGGTTATCAGACCGTGTTTGCATCACCCTATCTGACCGGCGTTGTCATTCAAAACTGTGCAATGGGTATATTTTTTATGGGCTCATACATCGTGACCGTGCCGCTGTTGATTCGTGAAAGCTATGGCGGCTCTGCGCAGGAACTGTCCTTGGTTAACGCGCTCAATTCATTTGGCTTGTTACTCACCATCATCCTGTTGCTTAAAATAGGCAACATTCATCGCCAAGGGCGAGCACTGCTAACGGCTCAAGGACTCGGCGCAGTGATTCTCGCCGGCGGTGGCCTAGAACTGGGCTTAACCAGTCTATCGGTCTGTATTTTTTTATGGGGCGTTTGTGGCGGGCTGGCGATGACGATGTCTCGTACCGTGATGCAGGAATTAGCCCCCCCTGACCAACGCGCACGAATGATGGCTTTCTATGCATTTTCATTTATGGGCTCTGGCCCGATTGGCGCGTTGCTTAGTGGCTATCTGGTCGAATGGTACGGACCCGCAACGGCGCTAATAATTTCTTGTGTCGGCATGCTCACAGTCGTGGTCTATGTTTCGCTGACCTCAGCACTGTGGAAACTCGATTCAAGCAAGCACGAAATCGTTGTGCCAACGGCAGCAGAGGAACAATAGCGCATGTCAACGATAGATGAGTTATTGAGTTTTATTCGGCAACACCCACGCTTACTCGTGATCACTGGCGCCGGCTGCAGTCAACCCTCAGGCATTCCGACCTATCGTGACGAAGAAGGGGCGTGGCAACGAAGTTCCCCTATTCAGCACAAAGAATTCATGGAAAAGGAGTCTGTGCGTAAAAGATATTGGGCGCGCAGTTACAGTGGTTGGCCGTCAATCCGTCGCGCCACACCAAACCAAGCGCACCATAGCCTGAGAACCCTCGAGGCACTTGGTCTGATTCGTCATCTTGTCACGCAAAACGTTGATGGCCTACATCAGGCGGCAGGTCATAGAAGTGTCACTGATCTTCACGGACGCCTCTCTGAAGTTGTCTGCACCCAATGCGGTTCGCTTAGCGAACGCGAGCGACTTCAGCAAAGGTTTGCCGATTTAAACAAAAACTTGTCTGAGGCATATGACACCCTGCAGCCCGACGGAGACGCCTCGCTGGACCACAACATCGAAACTGAAATTACCAGCAGTCTTGTCGTTCCTGCATGTGAAAGCTGCAAGGGCATCCTCAAACCAAACGTTGTTTTCTTCGGAGGTACCGTGCCCCGACACACCGTGGAGGCGATATACAGCGCCATGAACGATGTCGACGCCCTGCTCATTGTTGGCTCATCTTTGATGGTCTATTCCGGCTATCGATTTTGTAAACGCGCAAGTGCCCTTAACTTACCCATTGTCGCGATAAATAATGGTAAAACCAGAGCAGATGATTTGCTCAGCTTGAAAGTAAGCGACGATTGCGTCAGCGTACTGACACATACCGCCTCGAATCTAAGCAAGTAGTGCCACTGCCAACAAATCGTGATTTTCAATCTCCGTTACGATTACCCGTCCCGGCGTCTTGCAAACCACAAGCCAAAAGCAGCGCTTGCACGCTTTCCCTACCCATATCGTTGAGGCGCCTAACATTTTTTTCAGGAATACCCTGTGGATCTGGATGACGCTCAATGGCTGCTTCGAGACTGTCTTCTCTTAGCAAGTGCAGCATTGGATAAGGAGATCGGTTGGTGTAGTTATCCAGGGCATCGGCCTCAGTGCCAAAAAACTGGTAATCAGGATGAAAGGTAGCTACCTGAAGAACACCTTCCAGATCCAACGCTGTCACCAGATCGTCAACCTGATTCAGGAACTGATTAAACGCCTCAAATTGCGTCAGAACTTGCGGATGCACAAACAGTGTCGTTTCGATCTTGTCGTGTCCTAGCAAGTAACCGACCTCCTCAACCAAAGCCTCCGCCAGTGCCGCCTCGCTGGTTGCGTCACTGACAAAGATACGTACCCGGCCAGCCTCCCATTCCGAGCGCGCAAAAGGACACAGATTGAGACCAATCACCATGTCCTCAAGCCAACGTGCCGTTGCCTGTCGAACGATATCCTTATCTGTGCTTTTCGTCATTTTCGATGCTAACCTGGTTTTGCTGCTGAATAGCACGTCTCGGATCCATCCAGCTCGAACCATGCAGCTCTCGAATCGTGATGAATGTGATAGTCCGGTTTTGGTATCGTGCCCTCGGAAATAGTGCCTACGCGTAACCTGATTATTTCCGGACGATCAAGACGCTGACTAAACAACGGCGAACCACAATGTAAACAGAATACTCGCCGTTTATTTTCGCTCGCCATATATTCTTTTTGTAAATGCTCGCCCGCCAGCAGTGTGAAATGTTTCTGCAGAATCGGCGCATTGGTGACAAACGGCGTGCCTTGAGCCCTTTTGCACTGATTACAGTGACATATTGCCAACTCAGTGATTTTTTCGGCGTACTCGTACTGAATACCACCACATAGACATTGCCCTTTTATCATGGTTGTTCTCTTGGTTATCCAGATTATGGCTGGGTTAATAGATCTTTCAGAAATGGAAATATTTGTCTGCCTGTGACAGCATTAAAGCCCAAAGCTGCTACCTATTAACAGAGAAACATCTTGTCGAATCATAAAGCCCGTCCTACATCTCATACCTATTTTTCGCATCGCCTCAAATTACACTATCTGGATTGGGGAAACAGCGATGCAGAACACGTGCTGTTGATCCATGGATCACAGGACAATTGTCACAACTGGGACTGGACCAGCGAAATTTTGTGTCAGGACTACCATGTCGTGGTACCGGACCTTCGTGGGCATGGCGATTCTGAGTGGAACACTGGCAGCCCCTACAACAACCTAGATTATGTTTACGACATTGCCCAATTGGTGGAGCAGGAAAATCTGGAGAATGTGCATATTATTGCGCATTCAATGGGTGGCACCATCGCCTGTCTTTATGCCGGTATTTATCCGGAAAAAGTTAAATCACTCACCTCAATCGAAGGCGTGGGCACATTCTGGTACCAGCGAGAAACTGAGCATCCTCAGCAACGGGTTAGAGAATGGATTGATGGTACACGGACGCTTGCCGGCAGAGTTCCGCGCAAGTATGCGTCGCAAAGTGACGCGTTTCAGCGAATGCAAAAATCGAATCCACACCTCAGTGAAGAGCGTGCTAGACATCTGACCGCCCATGGCAGTAATAGAAATGAGGACGGCACTTACACTTGGAAGTTTGATAACTATACGCATTCCAGAACGCCATTCGGGATGAACAAGTCAGATATCAACCAACTCTGGCTACAAATTAATTGTCCGACCCTGCTGCTGAATGCAAAGCAGGGATTCGAGCACCGAACAGGTCAGGATGACAGCATGCAGTTTTTCCGCCAAGGCATCTTAAAAGAGGTTGATGATGCAGGTCACTGGCTACATCACGACCAATTTGAACAATATATGGAAATTGTCACTGCATTTTTGAAGGACGCAGGGGAATGACAAAAAAACCGCATCGAACCGACAGTCACGATACGATTTACAACAATGTCATGCTGACTGTGAACGCCTCAGCCGACATATCAACCGTGGCTGAAAAACTTAAAGCGCTGGCTGAGGCCTCGTTGCAGGAACCCGGTTGTGAACGCTTTGAGGTCTATCATTCAGACACGGAACCCACATTGTTTATGTTAGTTGAACGCTGGAATTCACAACGAGCACTCGACCAGCACAGAGAAGCCGCCGCGTTTCAGCAGATCTATATGCCAGACGTCATCCCGCTGGTTTCGCGCTCACCGCATGTGTGCCAAATTTTAGCTCAATAGCCATTCAGGTTTTAGGGCGCGTTTTTGTCGGTGGGCCAGCACTTGTATGCCGGGTGCCGACGGGATCCACGGCCCAGTCTGGCGCGGTATTCCATGCGTCGCCGTAAACCAGCTCATTCATGGGCCTTCGTCTAACCGGACCATGTCGACCTTGTGGCTTACCGATCGTCACGGTGCAACTCACAAACACCTCTTCAGGAATATCGAGCAGTGCTTTTAACTCGGCCTCCACCATATGATGGAACCCTGTGATCACACCACCGTAGCCCAGCGCACGGGCCGCTAGTAGTAGGTTCTGAACCGCTGGGTACACCGACGCCCCTTCCATTGGGGTCGGTTCCCGATAACGCACCAGACACGGCAAAATCAAAGCAGGTACCTTGTCAAAATTATCGACATAACTGTCCATAGTTTTTGCCATGCGTGCTTTCGGAGAAGCGCTATCTGCCCCAGATCGCTGGTCGTACTGATCGTTGGTTCTCTTTGCGCGCCAGACTGACTCTGCACCCTGTTTAATTAATGCTTTTGCCTGCATTGCCTTTTCCGAGTCTGTGAGCACGACAAACCGAAATGGTTGCCGATTGGATCCACTCGGCGCTCTGGTCGCCGCAAACAACATATCTCTCAGGTCCTGCGCAGCAACAGGTTCATCCTTGTACCGGCGTATCGCCCGAGTATTCGTTATCCCTTCAAGCAGGCCTACCGAATCCTGTCTTAAGTCATCTAACACGTTATTACCACCTTAAAAATACTCTACTCTGCGTAACGTTTCACAAGCTGTTTACCCAACGCCATCATGTGTACCTGATCTGGACCGTCCGCTTGTCGACACCAACGCGCATAATTAAACGCTTCAGCCATTGGGTAGTCGGCCGTCAGACCACCAGCGCCATGAATTTGCATACAACGATCAATCACTGTCTGCGCCATTAGCGGTACGGTAATTTTCGACGCCGCGATCAAATCACGGGAATCTTTTGCGCCTACCTCGTCCATTTTTCGCGCCGTTTTTAGCGTCAACAGTCGCGATTGCTCGATTTCATTGTAGGATTTTGCAATGTCTTCAAGCACCGATTGATGCTCTGCCAGTTTACGACCAAACGTTTCGCGACTAACCGCACGTCGACAGGCAAACTCGAGTGCACGCTGGGCGCAACCGATTAAACGCATGCAGTGGTGTATGCGTCCTGGTCCAAGACGCCCCTGGGATATTTCGAAACCCCGCCCTTCACCCAACAGAATGTTTTCAGCAGGCACCCGCACATTCTCAAAAAGCACCTCGGCGTGACCCAGCGGCGCATCGTCGTAACCGAGTGTGGTCAATGGCCGAACAACCGTGACACCCGGTGTGTCTTTGGGTACCAATATCTGACTTTGTTGCAAATGCCTGTTGGGATTCTCGGCATCCGATTTACCCATTACGATGAATATCTTTGTGCGTTCGTAAGGCGCGTTGGTGATAAACCATTTACGCCCGTTAATCACATATTCATTACCCTCGCGAATAATTGAAGTCCGTACGTTTGTTGCGTCGCTCGATGCAACATCGGGTTCTGTCATGCAATAAGAAGAACGGATTTCACCGCTCAACAACGGCTCAAGCCATTGCGCTTTTTGCGCTTCGGTACCGTACTTCATAAAGACTTCCATATTTCCGGTATCCGGCGCGTTACAATTAAACACCTCCGGCGCCCAAAGAACGCGTCCCATCATTTCTGCCAGTGCACAGTAATCCTCGTTACTGAGGCCACCGTGGTTTTTTGGCATCCAGAGGTTCCATAACCCCGCTTCTCTGGCTTTTTGTTTGAGCTCTTCCATCAAAGGCACCGTGGAGAAGCGATCATCAAGACCATTCAACTGTTCATGATAAATATCTTCGTTTGGATAGATGTATTTATCCATAAATGACTGAAGCTGGTTAAGCAGTTGCTCAAGTTCAGGTAGATCTGACGTCGCTGTAGTACTAGTGATAAATTTCTCCTTAAAAGAATTAAATTATTAACCCAAAATCTGACCGGCACCCTCAACAATACCGGGAATTGTGTCGACGAAAGCCCTAAAGCGTTCGTCCTTGCTCTCGCCAGACTCAAGCCGAGCGAGAAGTTGTTGCAGCACAACCGCGTGCTTCCAAAGGGCAAATGCCTCGTACCAATCAATATTCACAAGGTCAACGCCTGACTGAGCATAGCGTTCCACCAGCATTTTTCTTGAGGGGAACGCTGACATATCAAGCTCGATGGTTGGCGCACGGTTAAAACCATCACCCGCCTCTCTCCAGTATCCTAGCAGCGTGCCAAGCTCTGCCAGCGGATCGCCCAACGTCGCCATATCCCAGTCAAATACCGAGTGAACCCGATCAGGGTCTGACGGATCAAACATACAATTATCAAGTTTAAGATCATTGTGAACAATACAATGTTTACCAGACGCCGGTTGATGCTTAAGCAGTTTCTGGTGGACCTCATCAAACAATGGTAATGCCTGCTGACGCGACAGATGCCAACGGTGATGCCAACCTTTGAGTTGTCGGTCAACAAAACCGCTTGGTTTGCCCAATTGCGACAGCCCGATAGCTTCCGGGTCCAGTGCGTGTAAATCTCGCATCGCGTCAATCAGGGCATAGCTAATTCGTTCCGCTACATTGTTGTGCACCTGCAAGGATGCCGGGACCTCTGCCCTAACAATCACTCCTCGCCTACGTTCAACCACAATGAAAGGTGCACCAATGATGCTGGTGTCGTCACAGAACGCAAAAACAGTTGGGGCTTGACGATAGACTGGCGCCAGCCCCTTCAACACCCGATACTCTCGATGCATATCATGGGCGCCGGGTGCAATATTACCTTTCGGCGGTCGCCTGACCACCAGCTCAAGATCCCCGAAACGGACACAATAGGTCAAGTTTGCGTGCCCACCATGGAACTGAGAAACCAACATATTCGCGTCGGGATTTAACCCCGAACTTTCAGCCACGTGGGTCTTGAGCCATATTTCCAGCGCTTGCCAATCTAATTGTTCATCGCTGCGTACCTCAGATAGATCAGCCGCGCGTTCATCTTCTTGAATAAATCTACTCATGGCTCCACCCAACCCCGCTTAATAACCATCTGCCCAGTAAAACCTCAAAAATAGTAGAGCGTGATTTTGTCATAGTATTCACTATATCGAAACACAGCGCAGTCTGGCTCATACAGCACCGCTGTGCTAACTTAATTTCGCCAATACCTCGCTAATTTACAGCCGATCACGGAGCTACTTTGAAACCTACACTGATCAGATTTTTTTGCTGTTTGAGCTTTCTCACGATTTCGTGTTCGACAACTGCCGACACAAACCAAACGCCTTATCTTTATGTCCTTGGCGTTGTGCAAGATGCCGGTTATCCGCAAGCAGGTTGCCTGGCGCCCCATTGCCTACCCGGTTGGCAGGATGTGCGAAAAAGACGCGGGGCTGTATCGCTTGGGCTGATAGATCCAACAGCGAAGAAAAAATTCATGTTTGAGGCAACGCCTAACTTCCCCGGGCAGTATTACGATTTACAAGTCGAAGCACCGGACGCTCAGTTTGATTTCAGTGGTGTGTTTTTAACCCATGCACATATCGGTCATTACACGGGTTTGATGTTTCTTGGGCACGAAGTCATGGGCGCATCGAATGTGCCTGTCTATGCAATGCCAAGAATGACCGATTATTTGCAGCAAAACGGTCCATGGAGTCAATTGGTCTTATTCAAGAACATTGCCCTGCAACCGCTTCGAGATAAATCGACTGTCAATCTTGGATCAGTCAATGTCACGCCGTTTCTCGTACCGCATCGAGATGAGTACTCCGAGACAGTCGGTTACCGAATTGAGGGGCCTAACAAGTCCGCAATCTTCATTCCCGACATCAATAAATGGCAAGACTGGGATACCGATATCGTTGAATTGATAAAAAGCGTCGACTATGCGCTGATTGACGGCGCTTTTTTCGCCGACGGTGAACTGCCCGGGCGAGACATGTCTGTGATTCCTCACCCGTTTGTGAGCGAGACGATGGCTCTACTCAAAGATGCGGCACCTTCGGTACGCAATAAGGTCTGGTTTATCCATATGAATCACACCAATCCTTTACTCGATGCCTCAAGCAAGGAGAGCCAGCAGGTCAAGTCGCTTGGATATCACGTCGCAACCGAAGGAGTGCGCCTAGATTTGTAACGACCGGGGACTACCCGATCGCGCATGCGACTGCCCCCAACAATGTTCGCGACCCACGCGACCCGTCACCAGAAATCCGACACCCGACTTTGCCCTTTAATGCATTAGACTCTGGCAGATCGCAAGCATAGACTTACTCAACCGGAATGTACTGAACAGGCGCAGGAATATGACCCAAGGGCCAGGTGAACTCGACAGAAACGACGTCGGCGGTTACACAATCGCGAAATCCTACACGCTGGATGCCAGAAGAACGATGGCTTACGCGTCATCGATTAATGACACCAATGAAGCCTATTTTGACGACACACGTGAGGGCGGGCTGAATGTTCACCCCGCTATTTGTTTCGCATTGCAATGGAATACACGTTTCAGACCTGACTTACCACCCAATCCACGCGCAGCGCCATTTGGCGTGCATGCAGAGACAGATCTGCGCATCTATCAACCATTTAGGCAGAATCAAACGGTGACCGTGCAAGGCCAGTTAATATCCCGAAAAAAAATCTCACCCGGCGTTTATAGTGTCGATCGTTTCAAAATGACTGACAGTCAAGGTGAGTTATTAGCCGAACTTGATTACAACGGCATCACGCGAGGCGCAACTATGAACGGACCTGACAGGGAAATTGCGCCTTCACCCAGTGCGCCGTCAATAGCGAGTTTGCCGAACACGCCGCTGTGGACGGAAGAAATTTACATCGCACGACACGCGGGCCAACAATACACAGAGTGTTCGTACATTTATAACCCGATTCACACAGAGCGCAGCGTTGCGCTCGCCGCCGGACTACCGGACATCATCTTGCATGGCAGCGCAACCAAAGCACACGCGCTAACCTCAGTGATCAACCGGCATTTCGATGGAGATGCAACCAAAATCACGCGGCTTTGCGGCCAACTCAGAGCGATGGTGCTGATGGACTCAACCATACAAATACAGTGTATGGGCACAAACACCGAGCATGGTGAACTTCAAGTATTCTATCGGGTGCTTAATGGGCACGGAGAACCTGCCATTGCCAATGGCGTCATTTGTGGCACGACGAGTTAGTTTACAAACGATCAACAATTTACTGCGGAGAATCAGCAAAGATGTTTGAAATTCGAAATTACCATTACGAGACAGCAAAATTTGAGCAATACAAGGCATGGGCAACAAAAGAAGCCGTGCCTTACCTAAGGGAACACCTTGACCTGGTTGGGTTTTGGATGGACAACGGCGAAGCCACAGAGGTCAGCGGCAGCGATCCAGATTCCCATAAGCATGGACCTGCGAATATCACTTGGATTATTCGGTGGGACTCAATGGAAGCACGCAATCAGGGGCACGCAACAGTGTTTCGAAGTCAGGGTTGGAAAGATATCTGGGCTAATCATCCTGACGCAAATGGCTATCTTCAAATGGAGGCGAAATTCGCTGAAGAAGCCTGATCGCCCTACTTGCGGAAGAAGCTTTGAAACAGCGTCAATTTATCTATCCAAGGCAGGCGTTCTTCAAGTGCCGGTCCCTCTGGCACATAAATGTAGCCATGTGTCACGTCGCCGAAAACCTTGCGAGATGGTTGTAAGGTATAGAGAGCGCCAATGTAGGCGCACACAATTGAATCTAGTGCATCTTCGTGCTGTTTCAGCGCACTACCCCGGTTCGCAAGAATGGTCGTCTCATCAAGCAAATACTGATTTTCAGCAGACAGAGAAAGCGCCATAGACGAGGACTTTGATAACGCCCTTAACAACTGCGCCAAATTCACCTGGCCCGTCCGCTTCTGATCTACTCGGCCTTTTTTGTAAAGCAGCCGCTCCGGTAACTCGAACATTTCGATCAGCGCTGGGTGAGGATAGACTTCAATCATCCAGGCATCGTCGGAGCCAGCAGGCGACAGGTGACGATAACCTCGAGCGGCTAGCGCTTTGGCCAATTTCACACTATCCGGGTCCGGATAAAGCGTCAGATTACTCGCATGACAGCCAGCTTTTCGTCGCCCATAAGACTTCGTAATGAGCTTTTCACATTCCCGTTGACCCGTTACGTTGTTGATAATCAGGGATGCATCAATCGCAATACCCGCCACCTTACAACCGCTTTCACCCCACTGATCAATCAGCGCAACAATGTTGTCAAGGCCAATGACACGCTTCTCGACCGCGACAATCTCGAGGGTATCGTTTACCAGTCTCGAAACGGCAATCGCCGAGGAGTTTTTCTCGCTCTGCCAAGCTAGGTCCACGCCGATAATATACGATGCTTCTGGCTTTACATTTTCAGTCATGAATACACAGCAGGTCTGAGAGAAAGACAAGAATATCGCTTGTCGACAGGGTTCCGCAAGATTAGGCTTAGTCTAGTCCAGATCAGTACACATCAATGAACCTAAAAAGACTTAAACAAGCAGAAGCAGAGTTTCTTGCACGATATCCCGGCGGGTTCAATCATCCCGATATGATGACGATCGGTAAGAAACACAACGTCGGCAAAATGACTGAACAAGCGGCACAGCTGCTCAGTAAAACGGCCTTCCAAAAAACCGGGCCAGTGCTTGATAGTCTGATCAAAATTGTCAGTCGTTCTTCTATGGTTTCGATGTTCGAAAAACCGAAATTTCGCGATTACGTTAACGGTCTCGACAGAGACGAGCGCGAGGCACTAGCGATGGGATTTCAATTATTGCTACACGGTAAACAACACAAGGGCTTCGAAATCATCGTCGACATTCTCGCGAGAGGTAAATTAGCGAAGTGGAGCTTGATCACGATTTGCCCAACCTATATGAAACCCTTAGATGAAGTTTTTGTAAAACCCACCACAGCTAAAAACGTGATCAAGTATCTGGAGCTAGAAAATCTCGACTACAAACCAAGACCTTCGTGGGCATTTTATGAAGAATTCCGGCGTCAAATTCTGGCAATGAAAGAGAAAGTCGATCCATCGATCTCACCCAACAATGCGGCATTTACGGGTTTTCTGATGATGAGTCTAGGTGATCATCAAATTTAAGCAGAGTCTTAAGCCGCTTAACCTCAACCTATTGGATAATATGTGATTAGCGAAGCATTACTGCAGAAATATCGACAGACCGATTATATTATTGATGATGACCCACCGCTTCTTGTGCACATTGGCGAGCAAAATGATGGTCTGCGAATTTTGTTTGCCAGTTTCAACGTTGAATCTGCTGCATTTATCACAGCGTGGAATCCCCTCGGCAGAAAGTTGACGCTTGATGAAAATTACGACCGACAGATCGAACTTTTAGAAGATATCTCAAGTCAACGGCTAAACTATTTTGTTGGCCGAGGAGAATCGCAAACAGGAGACTGGTCTGAGGATAGTTATCTGGTACTCGGCGTCAGCCTCGACGATGCCACAGAGATAGCCAAACGACACGAACAGAATGCATTCGTCTGGATACCGGTTTCCGGCGTACCTGAATTGATTATTTGTCAGTAAATGTTAGCGGAGAGAACAAATGCTGAAGGATTATCACGGACTTGATTGGCTAAAGAACCTGTACCCCGGATATTTCACGCTGACGATGGCAAGTGGGATAATTTCGATTGCAGCAGACATGCTGGACATGCCACGATTTTCCGAAGCATTTGCGTTATTTTCGCTGACATCCTGGTGTTTGATTTTCAGCCTTTACACTTGGCGTCTGTTTGTCTTTCCCGCCGCAGTGCTGGAAAACCTGCTTAATCCAAGAACGACATTCATCTTTTTCTCATTTGTTGCCGCAACGGATATTGCCGGTTTACTACTCTTCGATTTCGGTTGGCATACGACCTCAATGGTTTGCTGGGTGCTCGCATTTCTGGCGTGGACCGGACTGTTGTATTGCAGTTTTGGCGTACTCACACTGCGTCACCCGGAACGGAAGGCCGACGTCGTTCATGGTGGTTGGCTAATTAGCATCGTCGGTACTCAATCGCTTGTGTTGCTTGGTGCAAAACTGGCACCGTTACTCGGCGAGTACGCTTCCTACCTGATGTTCGAGGTATTTCTGCTTTGGGGCTTAGGACTGATTCTATACGCTATTTTTGTGACGTTATTTTGCTATCGGATCTTCTTTCTTGGAATGAAGGCAGCGGACTACAACCCACTGATGTGGGTCATCATGGGTGCCACAGCAATCAGCGCAAACGCCGGTAGCGCCCTGTCAAGCGGACCTCCGGTCATCCCTTTTCTCGATGCCCTGCGCCCTATGGTGGATGGCGTGATTATGCTTTGCTGGTCTTGGGCAACCTGGTGGATACCGCTACTCGTGATCCTAGGCTTATGGAAACACGGGTTTATGCGGGTGCCATTAAAATATGAACCAACACAGTGGAGCATTGTCTTTCCACTCGGCATGTACACGGTTGCAAGTTGCCGATTGTCGATTACCGCTGATTTCGCACCACTTTACTGGATCGCACAGCTCATGATTTGGGTCGCTTCAGCGGCCTGGTTACTTGTCATCGTTGCTATGCTGGTGAGCATCTTCAAGGGTATTCGAGGTCAATTAGCGACCTCGCCGTAAATCGCTTACCCGACTTTCAAGAAACAATCCCGTCATCGAACATTTCTTTGACACGCGCACTATCTATGGCGAACGACTCCAGCACTTCGCGCGTATGTTCTCCGTGCGCAGGACTGGGTGATCCAGGTGTCAATACTTCGCCGCCGAATCTGGCTGGCGCCTTGATCAGTCGCATAGATCCCATCAAGGGGTGATCTATTACCCCAACGGTGTCATTGGCAACAAGCTGCTCTTGCCCTAAAACTTCGTCGCGGTCGAGACAACGCGCGCAGGGTACGTCAGCCTCTTTCATCCTTGAAACGATTTCATCCGTCGAGTACTTTAGATACTCAGCATTTACCAGTTGCTTGAAGGTGGCGATGTTTCCAATAAGTTTTTCTTGCGTGTCGAAACGTTCATCGGCCAGCAAGTGCTCCATGCCCATCGCAATCAGTGAGCGCATTTGTTGATCTGGCGTTCCTGCGGATATTGTTACCCCACCATCCTTTGTCAGCGTGATGTCATACAGGATGTCCGTTAGCAGTGGCTGCGGTTCGATGTCATCGTCGAGCAGTGTATGGTTTTGGAATCCGTCAGGAAAAATAAAGAACAACCCCGCGTCCAGCATGGACAGATCAATATGCTGACCTTCACCGGTTTTTTCACGCATATATAAAGCGCTGGTGACTGCCTGACAGGCGGTGTAGGCGGTAATTTTATCGCATACAAGACTTCGCACAAACGCCGGTTCACCTTGCCCCTGAGCCGCTGTGATACCTGCACTGGCCTGAATAATCGGATCATAAGCTGGCGCGTTGCTGAGAGGCCCTGCGTTACCAAACCCAGATATCGCCGTGTAAATCAGGCGTGAATTGAGTGCCCGAAGTGCGTCACTGCCAAGGCCATGCTTATCCATCACACCGGGACGAAAATTATGAATAACAACGTCAACATGAGGCACCATTTCGCGGATCAAGGCCTGCCCTGCCGCTTCCTTGATGTCGACCCGAATCGCTTGCTTGCCTCGATTACAGTTAGCGAACAGCGATGAGATGCCGCCTTTGCTTTCGCCGATGTAACGCATGGGGTCACCTTGGCTAAGTGGCTCTACCTTTATCACACGGGCGCCTTGCTCACACATTTGCATCGCCGCAAAAGAGGCAGTAATCATCGTCGAGAATTCTAGAATTGTCACACCTTCGAGAGGCTTCATAATTTGTCCTTTAATCGGAGTCTATTTTTGATACTCATAGTGCCAGTAGAACGCCAGAAACCCAAATTTCATATTGATCTAATGAGCACAAAGGCCGGCGCCTATGACGGTGTCAGCTTTCGAGAAAATTCTGCCTGACCGCATGCATCGTTGCTTCGTCAATACCGATACTCGTAAGGTATCCCAAAGCACCGCCATGCTTCTCTTCAAGGCCATTGAGAAAATCATGCATCGCCGTCTCTGGCACACCTGCATGGTGCATCATCAACTCACGATCCACCCCGTCAGGCAACCCAACGGTGGACTCTAGAAAATTGACTTGGCGTTCTACATCGATATTGGTTAGCAGGTAGTCAGCTTCGATAATCTCCCTTTCTACTCCCAGCACAGACAAGAGAAAAGCTGTGGAAACACCCGTTCTATCTTTTCCAGCCGTACAGTGAATGAGCACGGGATGATCATCAGCATTCGCAAATAGTCTGAACATCTGGATCCAAACCGCAGGTCCAAACTCAAGATATCCCAGATAACGTTTACCTGAAATTGCGGTGTCACCAACCAACTGACTCAGCTTATCGGAGCCACCTTCCGGTATGACAGCCAGATTTTGGTAAGCTGCCCCCATATCGGGAAGCGGTCCTTTACCCTGCTCGCCTGCTTCATCTGGCCTGCGAAGATCGATTTGCGTTTTGATGCCCAGGCTAGCTAAATCTTCGAGGTCTGCCGGTGTCATTCTGTCTTGTCTACCACCACGGTAATAGCGATTCCATCGCACCGTGCCGCCATCCCTTGTTGGGTAGCCCCCAATGTCCCGGAAGTTGAAACAGCCTTCAAATGCATGATGGCGTTCTGCAAAATCGTTAATCATGTTTGATTACCTTTATATTTCATTTTATGCGAATCACGACGTTCGGTGTTTATTTGACTTGAGATGATCAAACACACGTGTCAGCGGTGAAGGTCCTCCCATTGAGCCATCGCCGGAAGGCGGCATATCTCCGTTCTCAAAGTCTGCCAGGGTCGCTAAGCCCTGTTGAACATGTTCTGGCAGGGGCGCTGCTTTAACTCCCTCAATTTCTGTCGCGTAGACTGGCGCAGAGCGGGCCCAATGTAGCTGGGAAAAATAGCCACCACCCGCTTCATGAATACTCGCTTCTGAATCACACTCGGCATGCGCTAACCACACAACCATGGCGGAAACTTTATCTGGTGACAGTCTGTTTAATATCTCTTCCGGAGCATTACCTACCCGCTTTTTGCCTAATGCTTCTCGGCGTTCGTTTACGGCCTCACCAAAGTCCCTTGTCATTCGGGTATTGGCAGATGGCACAAGTACATTACATTTAATATCAAGTTTCAGTTTTCGCGCTTCGAATTGAATCGAATTGGCCAAACCGACGACACCAGCTTTACTGGCGGCATAAGCGGCGACGCCAGCACCAAACATGGCCGGTGAAGCGGTCATTACAATCCGACCATATTGTTGTGCAACCAATATTGGCCAGGCTGCCTTCATGACTGAAAATACACCGGTCAGATTGACATCGATGGTTCTTTGCCAAGATTCCAGAGTCAGTTCTGACCATGTTTCGGGCGTGAGTATACCGGCATTATTTACCACAATATCCAGCTGACCAAAGGCACTAATTGCCGCTGCAACAACCGCTTCTCCTTCCGTTACCGAGTCGTAGTTTGCGACGGCAGTGCCGCCAGCCGCCTCGATTTCTGCCACAACTTCATCGGCAACGTGACCCGTCGCTTGCCCGGTGCCATCGTAGGCAGCACCCAGATCATTCACAACGACTTTGCAACCGCGGGACGCCAGCAGCAAAGCATGTTCGCGGCCCAACCCCCGACCCGCACCGGTGACGAGCGCCACTTTATCGTCAAACCTCAGTTCTTGATTAATTTCAGACATTTACCATCCATCAGCTAGTACATAATTTGTGCGTCCAGCGTACACTTTGGCGACACACAAAAAAAGCCATACACGCTGCAGCAGCTCGGGTAAAAAAGAAATTGTTTACAGCAGCATTTACGCTTGGGTGTGCTTAAGGCAACAACAAAATTGACATGCTACTATGAATGCTGCAAACAAAAGTATGCGCTCATGCGGCTTTCAACATCACAATTAAAACAGTATCACGATCATGGATATCTGGTGATCGAAAGATTTCTGGATGCAAAAACACTCGCAGCGGCACAACACCAGTTACATCTGCATTATCCAGAGCCGGCTGTCTACCATCGAGACCCAGACGCGTATGCTGAGTTTTCGGCCTCTCAATTCGCGGGGCTAGTGAACTTCCCTTGGGCTTCATTCGATCTTAACCAAATAGTGGTCACAGAGGACATACTTGCGCTTGCTGAACAAATTCTGCAAACAGACGACATTCGCCTGACCAAAGGTGAGCTATGGGCCAAATATCAGGGTGCCATTGATTACGACCAGATGTTTCATCGAGACTTCGGCAACCACACGCTTGTTGTACCGAGAGAGGACCATCGTTGGAAAGAATTGACGACGTTTATTTTTTTATCGGATGTCACTAAGGGCAATGGCGCGACGGCGCTGATACCGAGGCAGTACACCGATCACATTCCATTTGGATCTCGCTATCTCGAAGACGAAAAAGCACTTGATGAACATGTGATTTACATCGAGGCACCAGCAGGCGCTCTTGTGCTGTATTCCTATGATGTATTTCACAGGGGTGTACAGATAGACAAACCAGGCGGCTTCCGTTTTATGATGCTCGCCGACTATGCGCGACGCGACGCCCCCTGGATCGATCGTCACGCCTGGCCACACCATGGCGGGCGACAAGAAATGCAAGAGTTTATCGAGCGCATCAACGTCAAACAGCGAAATCTATTCGATATTCCTCCTCCGGGTCACCCGTACTGGAATTCACAGACACTCAGAGATATGCAAATCAGATATCCAGGCATGGATCTAAGTCCGTACACCTAAATCTACTGTTGTAAATTAAGCTAGCTCAGCACCTCGTTAATAACCAACGCTGCAAACTCATCGTCAGACATACCCAGCAGCTCCTGTACGACGTGCTGATTATGCTCTCCCTGCATTGGCGATCGCGTTAACGTGTGCTCGGCACCGACCCAGCGCGCAGCCTCTTTATCAATTGGAATATCAACATCTGGTGCGACCGGTTGCTGTACCTGCTGATAATGCGTTGATAATTGTGGGTCCTGTTCCAACATGTCTTTTAAATGCGCGACAGCAGCGGCTGCGACACCCTGCATTTGCAGGTCATCCGCGATCGCCCACTTGTTTTTGTCGCGTGTCCAGCCACTGATAATTGCATCGAGCTCATCTTCATTGTCTTTTCTGGATGCATGTGACGCAAATCGTGCATCGTTCACTAATGCAGGCATATCCATCACATTGCAGACGGCACCCCATTGAGCGTCGTTTTCGACCGCGATAGCGACCCACGCATCAGTATGCGGATCATCTTCATCCGCTGCTCTATACACGCCATGAGGACAATAGTTCGCATTACGATTACTGTTTCTTGGTGGTTGCTCTCCTGTCGCTTTATATTGCATCCATTCGCTACCCAATAACGACAGCACGCCGGACAATTGCGTCAAATGTAGTTGCTGTCCTCCCCCGGAACAATCTCGTTGTCGCAATGCTGCCATCAGGGTCGCAACTAACAGGTGGGGAGATGTGAAATCCGGATATGCAACACCAATGCCTCGAGGTCGCTCTCCGTCAAAACCCGAGAGCATATTAAAGCCTGAAGCAGCCATCAAAATATTCCCCATACTCGGTCGTTGTGCCCAGGGCCCAAAACGATGCGCACCGGGCATATTTAACAAAATAATATCCTCCTTAAGCTCCCTTAAAACTTCGTAACCCAATCCCATTCGCTCCAGCGCGTTGGGTCGAAAATTATTAACAACGATATCAGCGGTTTTGATCAGCGACTTCACGAGCGCCAGACCCTCGGGTTGAGACAAATCAACTGTGAGTGATTTTTTTCCTGCGTTCACTGCGTTAAACAACCCGCCCATATCGGGGTCAGGTTTACCATCAGGTCCAACCTGACTGCGCATAGAATCGGGCTTTTTTGTTGATTCAACACGAATAACTTCAGCACCAAAGCTGGCTAAAATACGTGTCCCGATCGGACCCGCAAGCACCCAGCTAAAGTCGATCACCCGAAGTCCGGCCAACGCTTTCGAGGGTTCAGCAACCGTCTCACGCAATTGGCAAGGCTGACCCGCGACAACCGGTTCTAGTTGGTCGACTATCGACTGATGTTCTCCTACTAAAGGCGCACGTTGTAATTCTACGCCGTCAGCCATCGCGTCAACCGGTGAACGTACATAGCCCAGTGTTTTGTTCAGCTCACTGTGCTCAACGGTCAGGAATTGCTCATTTACCCGGTATTGTTCCTGTTGTTCCAAATCGGGAAAATCAAGTACTGGCAAACAGATAATATCGGCCGCCAGCGCGCCTTCAACAAATTCGTCTCTAGTTAATGCGGCTGCCAGTTTCAACGTCGTTTCTGCAACTGGATTACCTTCTCGAGGCGACTCCAAACGTGCCCAACGCCAATCATCCAGCGTCATGCCGTGGTCAATACCCACTTTTTCAGCCCATTCAAGAAACCCGCCAAATCTGTCCGGCCGCACCAAAAGCCCGACATACTTACCATCTTTGCAGGCCATTGCCGCAGACATCCCTGGTCTTTTAGGAATTCGCTTGTGCCATTGCCACAAACCCGGACTGGCCGTTTGCATCACGGCCAAGGCGGTTGCTTCCTGCAACGATAAATCGATATGTATACCAGCACCATTGCGCCCGTCATTGCTGAAATCACGCTGGTGTAACGCTATGGAAATGGCAGAAGCTGCGGCGAGCCCAGCCATGGCATAAGAAGGGTCCGCACCACCCTGTATCGGTGTTCCCTGAGGAGACCCGGACACTTGAATGAGACCACCAGCGGCACCTGCTACAAGATCGTTGGCGCGACGATCACGCCAAGGCGTCGACAAGCCAAAAGGTGTCACGGAACATTGAATCAGGCTAGGATTAATTTCGCGAAGCGCGGCATGACCTAACCCAATGGCTTCGAGTGCATCGTGCCGGCAAGTCTCAAGCAACACGTCAGCTGTGACGATTAATCTTCGAAACTTTTCACAATCCTGAGCGTCGTCCAGATCCAGCATCACCGAACGCTTATTCGTATTGAAATAAAGATGGCCAAACGCGCGATCAGAACCCGCCTGATTATCGATGAAAGGA
>CBFHOH010000025.1:0-67622 GCA_965657335.1 Candidatus Azotimanducaceae bacterium | reverse complement strand
ATTCAATGCAGAATTCAGTGGGCGCCAAATACCGTGGTGTTTTGGGACAATCGTGTCGTCCAACATCACGCAGCCTTTGATTATTTCCCAGAAGTCAGACGAGGTTATCGTGTGACTGTCGTTGGCGAAGCACCATTCCTTAAAGAGTAAAACTGAACACCAGAACTCGTATTTTTATCTCGATTCACACAACTAGCCTGCTTTGGCCAGTTTCTCCAGATTGTTCTGATGCGTTTCGCGGTCTATTTGATATCGAGATATCAAGTAGATCGCAAATAAATACAACCCGCAGTAGGCAGGTAAGAAGAAACCAGCCAGGTCGCCGCGCATTTCCATGGTCATATCTTCCACGCCCTTGATGCCGTCCATGCCTACCAATGAAACGATAGAGCCCGCTAAAATGATACCCAGCGCGCTAACAGCTTTGCCAGCAAAACTCCTCGCCGCGTAGAAAAGTCCCTCCGACCGGCGTGAGGTCGTCACTTCACTATCCTCCACGACATCGGCCATCATTGAGTCGAGCATCACGCCACCGACAATAAAGCCAACCACCTCAGTCATCACGAACACGGAATAGATCATGAGACTATTCCAACCACCAGATTCTGGCCAAATACCTGCCAACGTCGAAATGTAAGGGATGGGGTAAAGCAGTATCGCACCAAACAACGCGACCATCGCGGCGCGTTTCTTGCCGAGACGTTTGCCGAGCGCCGGCGCCAAAAAGTAGGCGATTGCAGGAGAAGCAAATACGAAGACCCCGGTAATCGCTATCTGAGGCCCACTAAACTCGAAAAAATAGGTCACATTATAAAGATAAAGCGCGGTAGACATGCCGCCGGCGGCACCCACAAAAAGAGAGTAAACGAATAACCAGAAGAAGTTAGCATTCTTGACAGATTGCCCAATCTGCTTAATTTCTGAAAATATTTCCCTGAACTTAAACGATTCTGTCGGCTGCGGCATAGCGGATGCCGCTCTCTGCGTGCCTAAGGAAGAAATTAATATACTTGCCGCAATGATAAGCGCACCAACGGTGCCATAGATACTGTAACCCGCTTGAACAGCAACGCCATAAGCGCCCACCCAAATTCCCATATTGATCACGTGTAAGCCGTTGCCACCATACCAGCCAAAGGCATGTCGCAACGCCAACCATTTATTACGCTCATCATAGTCTTTAACAAGGTCTGGCAGCAGCGCGACGGAGGGAACCTCTACCAGAGTAACCGCCGTTCGAATCAGAATTGCCGTGCCCAGCAAATAGAACCAACGGTTCGCTTCCGTAATTTCAATCACTGGATTAAACAGCGCATAAAAAGAGATCGGCAGCAAAATAAACCCGGCATACATAAATGGATGTCGACGTCCCAATTTCGACTGGGTCTTGTCAGACCAATGCCCAAGCAGCAAGTCAGAAACCGCATCCCAAGTCATCGCGACAGCGAGCGCCGTTGCCGCCAAGTATCCCGGAATACCTAACACCTGAGTGGAGTAAATCAGTAGAAGATAACTAAAAGCGTTGTTTTTGATGCCAAAGGCTACAGAGGCCGAGCCGTAGTACCAGTACAATGGATTCTTTTCAGGTCTTGCGCTCATGACTCATCCTTTTTAACTCTTGGCAGAGTATGCCGGAATAATTTGGATCGGGAAATGTTTTGAGCGCGTGTAAATTTTACTCCGAGGCAGAATACCCATATGGTGCACTTGTCGATGCCAATTTAGGAATAACTTTAATGCCTTTCAAACAATACTGGGCACCCTCACTACTCGTCTTAGGCATTTTACTGGCATCACTTGTTCAGACGAACTTCGGCCGGGTGACGGTCAAAGACACGCGTTTTATCGGCTCAAACGGCAGCCTGATGAGCGGGTTGCTCTACATTCCTCATGGCACCACGGTTAATCGTCCGGCACCAGCGATCCTTGCAATTCATGGCTATATAAACTCAAGAGAGACGCAATCTGCCTTTGCGATTGAACTCGCGAGACGCGGCTATGTTGTGTTGGCCTTAGATCAAACAGGTCACGGCTATTCAGATGCGCCTGCATTTTCAAACGGTTTTGGCGGCCCTGACGGACTGAAATATCTACGTAGCCTGCCATTCGTAGATCAAACGCGCATCGGCATGGAGGGACATTCCATGGGTGGCTGGGCGATTCAGGCTGCCGCCGCGACAACGCCTGACGCTTATCAGTCCATGGTGCTCACAGGCTCATCGACGGGGACTCTTGGTGTGCCGGAAGGTACTGCCGAATACCCTCGCAACCTGTTGCTGGTATTTAGTTTGTTTGACGAGTTTTCAGAATTGATGTGGGGTGCCGCAGTACCTGCTGATATCGTCGAAACCGCCAAGCTCAAAACGCTATTTGATACCGATGAAACGGTGATAAGTGGTCGGCTATATGGTGATGTGAAATCTGGCAACGCAAGAATGTTGCGCATGCCGGCAGTCACTCATCCGGGCGATCATTTATCCGTCGACACCGTTGCAGCAACCGTTGCGTGGTTTAGTCAAACACTTCAGTCACCCACTTTACTGCAAGACCGAGATCAAATTTGGTTCTGGAAAGAGCTGGCTACCCTGCTCGCGCTATTGGGTTTCGCAGGCACCGCGTTGCTTCTGATTAATCGATTCATCACCGTCACAGACCTTGAGCAACACCAACCGCAACTTAGTCAGAAACTTGAGCAGGTCACGCTTCTGATTGCTGTTGTGGCACCCGTCATATTGTTCTTTCCCCTCCAAGACATCGCCAATTTCGTCCTGCCTGCTATGGCAGTGCTACCACAGCAAATTACCAATGGCGTCCTGTTATGGGCATGGGGCTCAGGACTGGTTACCTTGGCTTGGCTTTTTTTCTGTCGGTCTCGTGCAAGCGGGGAATTATTTCGAATCGCCAAACCTAACTTGTTACTCCCGGCACTAAGGTCAGCCTTGATAGTCTGTAGTGTTCTTTACGCAGTTGCAGCCTCAGCACAATTTCTCTTTAGCGTGGACTTTCGATTTTGGGTGGTCGCGCTGAAACCGCTATCCTCTCAGCAATTTTTTATCTTCCTCTGCTATTTGCCACTATTCACTGTCTTCTTCGGTGTCATGTCACTCGGTCTGCACGGATTCAGGTCGCAACGCTCGGCGATGCAAAACGGGACTTTGCTCAGCGCTGGCTTCATGGTGTTGCTGGCTATGCAGTACACCCCCCTGTTGCTCGGCGGCACCTTGCTGCTTGCATCGCAACCACTACTCACCATCGTCGCCTTCCAGTTCGTACCGATACTCTTTTTTGTCGGCATCATTTCAACCAGGTGCTTCAACCGAACGGGCAACATATGGGCAGGCACCATCATCAACAGCCTGTTGGTGACATGGTATTTGACAGCAGGAACGGCCACGCAGGTTTTGCCCGTATTCGGCTAGATTTACGCTTCTCGAAAAAATGCAGGCCGAATTTAGGTAATCCGCGCCCCAGCTTTACGCGCTCGATGGCATAATGTAGCCTGAAAAATTCCTCGAAAGAGATCAGGAGATCATCGTGAAGCTAACGAAAGTAAAAACATTTGTCGTACAAACGCCGCCACCCCACTCCGGAGGCTCTTTCTGGTTTTTCGTAAAACTCGAGACTGACACAGGACTTGTTGGCTGGGGAGAGACCGCAGTGCTTGGCGCGCTACACGGTCTGGAGGACAGCTATGAAATGCTCGTTAGCCAAGTATTTGAAGGGTATCTAGAAGGCAAGAACCCTATCGACCGAGAAACGCTTTATCACAAGATGTACGATGGCATGATGGCACAGCATCCTGATTATGTCGGCATGGGCGTTGTTAGTGCGATTGACATCGCGTTGTGGGACATCACAGGAAAGCATTTCAACACGCCAGTTTACAATCTGTTGGGCGGTAAATACCGTGATCGGGTGAGAACCTACACTTATATCTATGATCCGGAAGGAAGCACCACGGACATGTGGACTTCGGGCTCGGAGCGCATCGGCGAAATCGCGGGTCGGCTAGCTGACGAGGGTTTCACCGGGCTGAAATTTGATCCACTCCCACAAAACACCCCTCGGCGCTTGCCCACAGCGCCCTGGGAAGTTTCAATGCAAGACTATGAAAATGCAGAAAAGGGCGTTGCTGCGGTTAGGGCAGCCGTGGGCAACCGGGCAGATATCCTGATCGGGACGCATGGACAAATAACACCTTCGGCCGCAAGAAGACTTGCAGCCAGAATCGAGAAGTATGACCCGCTTTGGCTTGAAGAGCCCTGCCCACCGGAAAACTATAAGCAGATGGGTGAAATCGCAAGACGAACAAGTATCCCCGTCGCTACCGGCGAGCGGTTAGCTGGCATCCATGAATTTCAGAATCTGTTTGAACAAGGCGGCTGCGCTTTTGCACAACCTGATCTCGGCAGCTGCGGCGGCATTACAGCGTGCAAGAAAATCGCAGCGCTTGCGGAAGCAAACTATGTGCTCATGGCGCCTCATATTTGGGGTGGCCCCATCATCACCGCCGCCGCCGTACAGATTGACGCAAACATTCCAAACTTTCTCATCCAGGAAAGCATTTACAAATCTCGCGACTTCTTCGACGAGATTGTGGTCGAGCCTTTTAATTGGGATAACGGCGATTTAATACCATCGGAGAAACCTGGCATTGGCATCGATTTAAATGAAGATAAACTAGAAGAACATCGAGGCTCTCTCGCGGCGATTAGACGTCAGCGCCGCGCGGGCAAAACCTCTTGAGTTTACCACCTGTTGACGTGCTCATTGTCGGCGCAGGCGCATCGGCAGCGACGTTTGCCTGGAGTCTGGCGGACACGCGCATGGAAATCCTTTGCCTAGAGCAAGGAGACTGGGTTAACCCGTCAGATTATCCCAGCAGCACGATGGATTGGGAGTCAGACAATAAATTCAACAGTAATCCCAACCACCGCTCAAATGCTGCTGACTACCCGATCAATGTCAGCGAATCGCCTATATCTATCGCAAACTACAATGGTGTAGGTGGCGGCACAATTTTATTTGCCGGGCATTATCCGAGATTTCACCCATCTGATTTCCGAGTAAAGACCTTAGATGGCATCGCCGAAGATTGGCCCGTTGACTACCAAATGCTGGAGAAGTACTACAACGAAAATGATCGAATGATGGGTGTTTCAGGATTGGCAGGCGATCCTGCTTACCCCCCTAAAGAGGCGGTTATGCCGCCAATACCTTTGGGGCGGGCAGGTGAAACACTGGCACATGGATTTAACAAGTTAGGTTGGCACTGGTGGCCCTCCGATATGGCCATCGCTACTGAGCAGTATGACGGTCGCGACAAATGTATCAATCTGGGTGCTTGCGGCATGGGTTGCGCACAAGGAGCGAAAGCTAGCACTGACATCACCTATTGGCCTCACGCGATACGCGCTGGCGTCAAATTAAAAACACATTGCCGCGTACGTGAAATCACGGTGAATAAAGAGGGCAAAGCAACCGGAGCCATTTATTACGATGCGGACGGTAAAGAACAATTTCAACCAGCTGAATTAGTAGTGATGGCTTGTAACGGTATTGGTACGCCGCGGATTTTACTTAACTCTAGCTCTACGCAATTTCCAGACGGACTTGGCAACACCAGCGGCATGGTAGGAAAAAATTTAATGTTTCACCCCTATGCCGCGATTGAAGGGATCTTTCGCGATGCCATGGATGGTGCAAAAGGACCGCACAAGTGCGTTGCTAGTCATGAGTTCTATGAGACCAACCTTGAGCGAGGGTTCTTAAGAGGATTTAGTTTTGAAACCCAACGCGGTTATGGTCCGGCTGCAACAGCCCTACGCGGAATTTTTACAGGCAGAGTACCAAAGGGCGAAGGCCACCATGCCGCGTACGGAAAAATGAGTGAACGCGTCGCCGGACTGGTCGCCATATGCGAAGACCTACCAGAACTTCATAATCAGGTGACTCTCGATCCCGAATTGACCGATGCCCACGGGATTCCAGCACCAAAAATTCAATATACACTTAGTGAAAACAGCCAAAAGATGTTGGACTTCGCCGTAGCGCGCGGGACAGAGGCATTAGAAGCCGCTGGCGCTGAAGATGTCATTGTTCAGCGATTAGTAGGCAATGCCGGTTGGCATAACATGGGCACAGCACGCATGGGCCTTGATCCTCAAACTTCCGTTGTGAATGAATGGGGACGAAGCCACGACGTCAAAAATCTTTTTGTCATAGACGGTAGTGTATTTGTAACCAGTGCTGCCGTTAATCCGACCAGAACAATTCAGGCACTAGCACTTTACATCGCAGACACAATCAAACAGAAGTTGGCGTCTGCTACGTTATTTGACTAGCCGTCGTCGAGGATGAGAAATGAATAGTAACGAATTGATATCTAGCGATGGCGTATTTAATAAACGACATCAGCAGGCGATCAGCGCTATCGCAAATGCAATGATCAGAAAAGACGAAGTGCTAGATCTGCCTTCAGCATCTGATCCGCAAGTGATGAAAACTATCTTAGATAAATCGGCACACTTTTCCGATCGGCTGGTTACAGGCATCGACACACTGTGTGAAGAGATTGACCCAGTGACTTCGACACCGGAAGCACTGCTTGGCGCGCTCGATAAAAACCCCAAATTTCGCCCTTTATCGCGAACGCTAACAATCATTATCATGCAGTCTTACTATCAAGATCCGCGCGTGCTAAGCGCCCACGGACAATCGGCTCGACCGCCGTTTCCCCTAGGCCATCAGGTCGAACAGGGCGACTGGTCACTGCTAGATCAGGTAAAACAGAGAACGCCATTCTACCGGCCAGTCTGAGGGTTTTGAACATGCGCTTTGCATCGTCTTCGGTATCTCGACACGCGATATAGATCTTTCGGAGCCGCCATCACGCCATTGGGGGTGAGGGAGTGAGGGAGTATGGGGGTGATGAGGTAAGGGAGTAAGACGCTAAACTATTTTGAAGTTTGTGCGGTCTGTTGCACGAAAGAAAATCACGAGATTTTCAGGTGCAGACAAATTCAAGCTAGTTCATACTAAATTTTTTTAATTTCACCCGAATCCCATTGACAGAAGAGTTAACCAATATGGAAATGAAAGATCGTGTTGTAGTCATCACCGGGGGCAGCGGCGGCATTGGTCAAGCAATGGCCCGCGCTTTTCTTGCGGAGGGCGCCAAGCAGATCGTGCTGGCTGATTTGCATGAAGATGCCGTGCAAGCGGCCGCGAATGATATTGGCTGCATCGGTATCGCTTGCGATGTCACTAGCGAATCAGACATTCAATCAGTTGTTGATCAGACCATTGCGCGCGAGGGTCGCATCGATTTATTTTGCTCTAACGCTGGTGCCGGCGGCGCAGGATTACTCACCGATGCCACCAATGAAGTCTGGCAAAATCAGTGGGAATTGCACGTGATGTCGCACCTTTACGCGGCCAGAGCTGTGTTGCCGTCGATGATCGCGCGCGGCGAGGGTTACCTGCTCAATACCGCAAGCGCTGCGGGCTTGTTAGCGGCGATGGGTTCCGGCCCTTACACAGTGACCAAAGCAGCGGCCGTCAAACTGGCCGAATTTCTCGCGATCACCCACGGAGATGATGGAATTGGCGTTTCTGTTTTATGCCCTCAAGGTGTCAATACAGCCATGGCGCCAAAGAGCCTTGGGGATGGACAGACGGACGGCATTATAGAACCCGAGCAATTAGCCCAAACCGTCGTCGAGTGCATTCGAGAAGGACGCTTTCACGTTCTGCCGCACCCAGAGGTTGAAGACTACGTTCGCCGTAAAGGTGATGATGTCGATCGTTGGTTAATAGGCATGAGACGTCTAAAACGGAACTCTCAGACGTAGCAACTGTGCAGGTTTACGATGCACTAAAATCGAACGCTAACGATCTTGCTAAACCAAAAAATGGCGCTTAAATCAGCTGCTAAGCCAAGTCTGAGGCTCGAGGTATATCAAACAACAAGTGAACTAGACGTATAAGTGAACTGGACGTAACGACAGAACGTATCATCCATACACATTTTCTATACAAGCAATCACCACTCGGGCCTGCATTCTGCGCTTTATGCAAAACCTTTCACTCATCTACGCACGGTCATTGAATCACTGTATCGGGTCTGACGGCAGACTGCCTTGGCAACTGCCTGACGAATACGCGTTTTTTGACCAAACGACCCATGGGCACGCTGTCGTTATGGGACGTCGTACCTATGAGGACCACAACGCAAAGTTGGACAATCGACTTAACGTGGTTGTTACCCGAAATTCACACTATTCCGCAGCAAAGGACGTCATTGTGGTTGATAGTTTAGAAGCTGCCATGCATACAGCCGCAAAATTCGAGGAAACATTCATCATTGGCGGCGTTTCTTTGCTAGTTGCTGCTTTCGATAAGGCCGACCGAGTATATGAGACTCGGATAAACACGACAGTAGATGGTGACACCTTCTTGCCAGAGTTTGATTTTTCAAACTTTGAAACAAGAACACTTGCAAATCACGCTGTTGATGAGCAACACGCCTTCTCATTCGACATCTATCTTCATCAACGGCATTAACATGAACGGTTCACTGGCAGAAAAAACGGGTATTAACCTAACACCGGACCGGCAAGAATTCTGGTTTATTCCTCTCGGTGGTACAGGTGAAATTGGCATGAACCTGAATATGTACGGGCATGATGGGCACTGGATTATTGTGGATTGCGGCATCACATTTGAAGACGAGCCAGATAAAAACGGTATTACTCAGTCGCGTGTAGAAATGCCGCTCATCGATTTTGCCGCAGCGAAAAGAGCAAGCATTTTAGGTGTCATCGCCACCCATGCACATGAGGATCACATAGGCGCTCTACCCTACCTTTGGGAGCATCTGGGCTGCCCTATTTACACAACACCTTTTACCCGCAACGTTCTGCGCGCGAAATTTGCCCGGAGCAGTTGCCCCGCTCCTATTAGGGATATCGCCGAAGGTGGCACACTGGATCTCGGCCCCTTTAAACTCACTTTTATCCCGATGACCCATTCAACACCTGAAACGCAGGGACTTGTCATCCAAACTCCCGTCGGAAAAGTTTTTCACACGGCTGATTGGAAGCTAGACGAAAATCCAGTGGTTGGCAGGAACATTACCCCCGAGCAGTACCAGGCAATGACAGACATTGATGCTGTTGTTTGTGACTCGACTAATGCTCTCAACCCTGCAAGCGCACACTCTGAGTCCGACGTCGCCACGGGGCTATTAACCGCGATTTCTCACGCGACGGGACGAGTTGTCGTAGCCTGTTTCGCAAGCAATATTGCGAGGCTTCAGACACTCGGGTCAATCGCTCTGCAAACAAATCGGCGTCTTGGCTTACTCGGTTTTTCATTGGATAACATGAGCCGCTGCGCACAGAATGCTGGCTATCTAGGCACTGATTTTTTTCCTATTGATCGAGCACACCTTGGCTATTTACCACGCGAGGAGGTTCTAGCTATCGCCACCGGCAGTCAGGGAGAACAAGGTGCGGCACTACATCGCCTAAGCACCGATACCCATCCAGATTTAAACCTGCAACCTGACGATCACGTGATTTTTTCCGCGAAAACGATTCCTGGTAACGAACGAAGCGTTGAACAACTCATCAATCGCTTCGAGCGAATGGGCGTTTCGGTATTTCAGGCAGATACCAGCAACCTGACCTTGCATGCTTCTGGCCACGGCGGTGAACCTGAACTTTCACAAATGTACAAATGGGTCTCACCTAGAGCGGTAGTTCCGGTTCACGGCGAACCCCATCATCTGATCGCAAATGCCGGTATTGCTGCCGCAGCCGGCATTCAAGAGCAACTCGTCGGCCGTAATGGTGATCTTTATGACCTGATAAATTTGAAAGTCAGTACCGATGCCGTTCCTGTGGGCCGGATGACTTTGGACGCCCATGGGCAGCTAATGCTTGGTCAGGGCGAACCATCGGCACGAAAAAAACGATCTGCATCTCGGGACTAGCAGAACCTTATTTCCGTTCAGAAAGGACAAGTACCCAAAGCGAGTAGAAGCACAATGCATTCAGCACTGCGCTGCCGACCTAGCGCTTAAGCATCGAAATCCTTAGTTTAGCCCACTCTTCTTGCAGTTCTCACACATGACTTAGCGCCACCGCCATTTATTCTTGTGTATCACGCAGTGTCATGGCTATATATGACATTAAAAATACAAGGAAGCCTAAGTTGACTAAGAAAATCACTTTTGTCGGTAGTCGTAGCCCGAATGCTGAGGAAGCTTTGGCCATGTTATCTGAGAAATATGAGGCAGTCGGCCTTGAGGATGCCGAAATCATTGTTGCACTTGGTGGTGATGGCTACATGCTTGAAGCTATACATCGCAATATGAAGCGCAACCTGCCTATTTATGGCATGAACAGAGGAACCGTTGGCTTTTTGCTGAATTCTTTCGACACCGACGACCTGATGGGACGCCTAGAGAGTGCTCAGCAGGTTACCATCACCCCGCTTCACATGCGTGTGACAACGGATTCCGGCATAGAGCAGGAGGCTTACGCTTTTAACGAGGTTTCTTTACTGCGACAAACGCGACAGGCTGCTAACCTGCGTGTAACTATTGACGGTAAAACACGGATCGAAACACTGATGTGCGATGGCTGCCTAGTAGCAACACCAGCCGGTAGCACCGCTTACAACCTGTCTGCTCACGGTCCAATACTACCTATCGGATCAGACGTTCTCGCACTCACGCCCATCAGTGCGTTCCGACCCCGACGTTGGCAAGGTGCCGTGTTGCCGAAAAATGCAAAAATTCATTTAACAGTACTTGATGAACACAAGAGACCGGTGAGTGCTGTTGCCGATGCGCATGAGGTGCGCAACGTATCGGAAGTCGAAATTAGCATCGCCCCTGAACGGGAAGTGACATTACTTTTCGACCCCGATCACAATCTCGAGGAACGCATTCTTAACGAGCAGTTCACACCCTAGGACACGGCAAACAAAACAGCGAAAAACTTTGCTACGGGAGCTTCATCATCTCAGGCTCATGACCTTGCGAGCGAAGCCAGTCTCGTAATGCATATCCTGTACCCGTTGGCCATGCAACACAGTCTTCAGGCGACATTAGCTTAAAGGCATCAAGCTCCTCGTTCAGCGTAATTGTTCCCGTCGCTTGAACGTGGTACCCGATAATCACCTGATTCATTCGCTCAAACGGATAGACGCCAATTAGCGTTGCCGGCGCAGCATCGAGGTCCAGTTCTTCTTTTACCTCTCGTACAGCACAATTCGCAGGGGCTTCGGCATGATCGACAAAACCAGTAATCACCCCATAAAAATCACCCCGCCAGGACCGATTGTGAGCGAGCACAATCTTTCCGTCGAATTCAACAACTACAGCCGCGACCGGTGTGGGGTTATCGTAGTTAACAAAACCGCAACTAGCAGAACACTCAATGCGATCTTTAACCCTTTCTATGAGCGGCGAGGCGCACATAGGACAGAACTTAAACTTTTTCACGAATCAAACTCACTAAAGATTAGGAAATAGGAAGAAAAAGACAATGGGCCGGCGTAAAATTTACAGAATGGGAGACATCATCATCGATAACGTGCGCGTGACTTTGTTAGCTCAGCAGCAAAATGTCTCTTGGTAAATCGTACTCCGACCCGAATTTATCTAAAGATCAAGGGGACGGTAATAGTCTTTTCCGGAACTCACATATTCACCCATGAGTGTCCTGAACGTATCACCCGCTGAACCTTCCTCTGAAAGCGTCAAATCCTGACGAATAAAGTTAACACTATCCGGATTGAGTTCCCGCGCCATCCGCCAATAAGTATCGGCTTTATCTTCATCACCATGAAGTCGAAACAGATTACCCAATCGAAATGCGGCATCAGCTTTCTGTTGGTCACTTGAGTGCTGGCGAATATTGCCCACGACTTTTTCACTCGACTGAACATGCTTGCTATTAGCACCGTTTGCGATCCAATCCTTTAGCGCAGGCTCGTAGACATCGGTACCGAAGGTAATGCCTTCGTCACCCTCACCGAAAGCGTGAACCTGTGAGTAAGTTCCTTCATCAATACGAACAATCTGGCCTTGCTCATCAACCCACGCTGCGGAAGGCACATTAACGAAATTAAAGGCGCTGCTGATGATGTGGTTTTCATCAACAACTTGAATGTAAGTCGGATTCGCCGCATCAAAAATTGGACCTGCTACAGCTTCGCCGCCGGTATCTTCCGCTGCACAAATAATAACAAAATCAGGATCGTTTATTTCTTCGTATATACGTTGCCACACGGGCACGTCAAGAAAGCATCCTCACCATGAGGACCAGGTGACAATGAGTGCTTTTTTACCTTTTAGGTCAGCCATTCTAATGACATTGCCTGCCCGGTCCGTGACTTCAAAATCCGGCGCTTGCGCATTCAGCATCATGTTCTCTCGCTTCGCGGGAATCTCCGCAAAACTCCAAACACCTGCTTCGGCATCTACCACGTACGGCTGATCAAGTAGCTTCGCGAATGCAGTCAAATCAAACCACTCATGGCCATCCTGCTTCACCAGCAGTTTGTCACTCATGGGAATACAAAGATCCTGATAACAGGCACCCTCAGGTTTGATCTCAAAACCATTAATGCGAGACAAGTCCTCTGGCTTAATCAACAAACCGGGACCAGCGCCCGTTGATTCAAGTCTGATTGTTTTTCCCTGGTACAACACGGTAATGCTCCCCGGGGGGTGTATTTCTTTCGCTTCAAACGGATTTCGAAGCTCAGGATAAGCCATAAAGGCTGCAGCCATCTCAGTTCTCCTTCAAGATTGGATTACCCCAATATTACTTTATCCCGAGCGACGTGTCTCTCCACGATAAACAGCGGGCATCATACTGAACCAATATTTGAATCATCGTCCAAATTTCCCTAAATTTGCAAAGGGCTTATTTCATTTCGACACTGATCGATTGCTGTCTGACGCAGACTTTCTCGTTAAGTGGTACCCGATAACACCTGTGGGGCCTTATTTGCTTCAGCCGCTTGTCTCGGGCTGAGTAACCTTTTTTACATCAAACCAAAATGGGAAAATACGTTGTGAACTCAAACCGACCATTGTCGAATGAAGCGCTGCTCAAGCAGGTGTCTATTCGGTGGTCAAACTTTGATCGGAATAAATCTAGCGAAAAGTCATCCCTTAAATCGGCGCGTAACTCGTTTTCAACCTAACAACTTTGTTACGGCAACACCGACAAAGGTACCAACGGAATAGCCAAGAATCCCCGTCAACATGCCTGGCGTCACCAGGTCCTTCCAACCTTGACCTGCAGCCAGTGCTGCGGCGGTTGCCGGCCCGAGGATGCAAGCATTTGCAGCGACCATCAGCTCGGCAAGGTCGAGCCTCAGCACTCTACCGACAACCAATATCAGCACAAAAAACATCGCCACCGCGAGACAAATCAACAAGACATAGGGAAGCGCTACACCCGCTATCGTCGCGACATCAGCGCCGGCTCCGATAGTGACAAAAAACATGTACATAAAAAAAGTCCCAACCTCAAACTCTGAGTTGAAGCGCTTAACAAGCGGTTTCATGAAGTTGGCTACCAACAACGCCAGTATAGTAATGATGAGAATGGAGTAACTTTCCTGCCCCAGTTTTGCGGAGATCAAATCGGCAAGCGCACAGATAATAAAACTAGTGGCCATGGCCGCGGCGAGTCCTGCGATATCAAACGGTTTGGCTGCAGTGGTCTCCTGTTGACCCGCTTCGGTGCCCAGGTTAACGCCTGCTTCTGAGTAGTAGCGAGAGGGCATGAGCCGCCGTACAAAAGCGAGCGCTGGCATGACCATCAGCAAGATCAGAAATAAAACGGCACCAATCGTATCTGCCGTCAGTGCGGCGACATAATGATTCGGATCATCAAGTTGTACCGCCTGAGCCGTCGCAACGAAGTTGAGAGAACCACCAATATAACTGCCTGCCAAGGTACCTGCTACCTTCGACTCGTGCTCTCCAAAATCAAATGCCAGCGTCAATACGATAATTGACACAGCAATCACCAGCGCCGAAGCAATAAAAGCCTTTAGCATGGGCCCCACCTCAGCGAACACCTGCTTTAAATCCGCGCGGAACAACAGCATTGGGATCGCCAGAGGCACGAGCATCGATCCGACGACGCCATAAGCATCGGCACTGTGGGGGATAATTTGGATATTGGACAGTAACACGCCAAGACACAAAATGATGAGGACCCCGGATGCTTTCCGACCAATAGCTGTTGTTTCAACCCAGAATCCGAATGCAGCTAAACCGGCGAGAATACCGGCTATTTGTAATGTTTCATTTGGAGAGATCAAACTCATAATGACTTCCTGATAGGTATTTCAGATGCTTTTGCAAACTGATCGATATTCCAGTCAAACCAACGCGAACACTCGCCATTCTACGCGGTTTGACTCTACTACGAATACCAGCCAGATAGCTTGCACAAAACTTTAAACGGCTTGTCGCAGTCCACGCACTGAAATCAGGTCTCATGTGCCGGCGTCAAGCTCAATAACGACCACGTGAGTCTTTAACAAGCTTCACTCGAAATCCGACTTTTAATCGCGCCGTATCTAGTCGCTTCGTTTACACACCAATGTCAAACTCAATACGGCCCGGCTTATCCGGGGCGACTAGCGCATTCATGACGTCAAACGGGAGTGTTATGCGGTCCGGTCGTTCAGCAAAACGCATTTCGAGCACTGTTGTGTCGTTAGGCGCAACTTCAATAACAGGTCCGTGCCTGCGAATCAGATATTCAGACCGGTTACGCAGCTGGAATCTTGCATCGGAATGGTTTTTTAGGAAAACCCGCAGGTTGCTTCCGGACCAAACTGATTTCTCCACTTCGAGGCTCGACTGCAACAGCAAATTCAACTCAGCTGGTCGACCCATCAATGTGTTTTTCCACCAGACTACCGTTCGGTGAGCGAACAACGCCTCCTTTGCGGCTTTGTTCGTTTTGTCGGTTGCAAAAGCCAAAGTCACTGGTCTGTGACCACCTTTTTCCGGGGCATAATCCCAGTCGATCAGGTTGTGCACGTCTGATGTGCCAATAAGCGTCAGGTCATATTTCAAAGCAAGCCTGAAGGCGTTTTCGTAAAAACGACCACCGTTTGCGATTTCAATGCCGTGCAGCATACCGTTTCTTACCTGTTTCTTGTGAAATTCGTTCATGTCAGCATTGGGTGTGCCGAAGTCAGGATGATTCCAAAAGACAAAGGCGCCCTGCGCGTTCGCCAACCCTTGCACTTCTTCGGCTGATTGTGCCGCGGCCTGCCTGTACGCAACAAGCATGAGGTAGGTGGCTTTATCAACGAACGGTGCCCAGAACATATTGCCATCGACCTCTGCTCGGTGTGCTCCGGAAAAGGTACCGGCAGAAGCCGTTTTTGCAAACTCATCCGCTTGGTTTTTCGAGGCGAACCTGTGCTCGTCGTCGTACCCCGATGAACTTCGCTGCTGAACTAACTCGTTAGCATCTTTCACAAACACTGCGTTCATGTGACCCGCTTCATCGCTGCGCGTAATTTCTATGCCAGGAATCACAAGCAGATCGAGTTTTTTCGCCGCAAGCGAAGCTTCCTCAAAAGACCGATTCCGATTTGGATGCGGAATATCCATGATATGTGGCTGCCACTCAAGATGCTCAGTGATCGCGATACCATCTAACCCGTCACGTTCTGCTTCCGCAATACGTATCGTGGGCCAAACATGACCATCCGAAAAAACTGAGTGTGTGTGAAGATCCAAAACAAGTGTTTTATAACCATCAACATCAGGAAAATGTATCGCGCGATCGGTCAATGGACGATCGGGAACATCACCATGTCCAAATACGGAAGTGCTTGCCAGCCAAAATGGCACGAGTAACCAGCTCCGACAAAAAGTATTCAGCATAAAACTTGCACCGATTTTCCTAAAATTTTCGTCGAGCAATAAAACATACTTGATCATCAATGGAAAGGAACAACGATATCAAGCCGACCAGCTGACTCTCGAGTAAGTGTGGCTCAATTAAAGCATGCCAACACGGTTGATTACGAAAGGCGTCTGATGCTTACTTGGCAATCACCCACTAATCGAACAAATTACCCATGAAAGTACTGGTCATCGGCGCAAATGGCGCTACCGCTACTCATGTCATTAAACAATTGGCTGAAAGCAATCACGATCCGGTCGCTATGATAAGAAACCCATCGCATCGCGAGAAGTTTGACAACTTAGGGGTTTCGACCGTGCTAGCAGATTTGGAATACCCGATCGACCATGCGATTCAGGGATGTGATGCCGTTATTTTCGCTGCAGGCTCGGGAGGTAAAACAGGCAAAGACAAGACTGTCTTGGTCGATCACATCGGCGCTATTCGTTCTATGGTCGCTGCTCAGGTTAATGACGTTCAACGATACATCATGCTCAGTTCAATCAACAACGACGTCAAAAGTCAGTCACCTATCGCACACTATCACCGGGCAAAAGCACACGCAGATAATTATCTTGTCGAGACGAATCTTGATTACACAATCGTTTGCCCCGGCAGATTGATAGACGATGCGGGCTCAGGGTTAGTCTCGGCTACCGAGCACCTCTCAGGCAGCGGAGTAACGTCCCGAGAAAACGTCGCTTTGGCGCTCGTTGCCTGCCTGAATAACCACAACACTATCGGCAAGGCTTTCAGCTTGCTTGATGGCGAGACACCAATAAATGAGGCGTTACGTGCGCTTTGATCGACCTACCATCAGGGCTTTACAGCCATGAGCGACAAGCGTATTGCCCTAATCGGTTCATTTCTTGAAAGCAACCGTTATGCTTCAGTTGTCAGTGGTGAGAAATTTCACGTGACTCGCGGTCATCGTATCGTCGATGATGCGCGCTCGGAGTCACCTAAACTGCTAAAAGAGGGCCAGGGTTTTTTTGCAGCAATGGACGCTTTGGGTGCATGGCAACCTGTGCCAATCACAATGGTCATAGGGGGCGCTGGCGGTTCAGCGGATCACGATTTTATTCAGACAGAAATCGCCCACATTTACGCGTCACTTTCATCTTCAGCACCTGTGGACGCCGTCTACATTCTTAATCATGGAGCAATGATCACCACTGAAGATGAAGATCCAGATGGCACACTCTATGAAACCGTTAGACGCGCTGTCGGCGCTCAAACGCCTATCGTCACAACCATCGACTTACACGCAAACGTGTCGCAAAAGATGGTTGATAATGCTGACATCATCGTCTCCTACATTACTGACCCGCACATAGATCAATTTGAGCGAGGCCAAGAAGCCGCAAGACTGATTCAGCAGATGCTAGATGGCTTACACCCAAAGGTGAGTAACATGCGTGTGCCGATTGTTGCTCCTAACGTAAGCTTGCTCACCGACCACGGCCCTTACGGAGACTTAATCAATTTCGGGCAAAGCAAATTAAGCGACGAGATTCTGAATGTATCCGTGGTCGCTGGATTTGCCTATAGCGACACTTCCACCAACGGCCTGCACATCATCGTTACCGCCAAAAACAGCCAAGCAGCAGCAGATCAAACCTGCCTCGCGTTAGCCAAAATGGCATGGTCTATACGTCAACGATTTTTGTGGCACTTAGTGCCTATTGAATCAGCATCAGAGCGGGCGCGGAGCGTTGGTAATGACTTGACGAAAGCGCCAATACTTCTTGCTGACCTAGGCGACAATATCGGGGCTGGCGGACCGGGCAACACGTTGTGGCTGCTGGAAGCGTTAATCAACGCAAAAGCCAAAAATGCGGTCATTGGCAGTTTCTTCGACCCTGAGCTGGTAGAAAAAGCAACTTCTACCGGCATCGGCAAAACGTTTCAGGCCACCTTCGTTGGTGACAACTGGGATCGAGAGGACCCGAAATTGGTTGTTGACGGCGTGACTGTTCGCGAATTGCATGCTGGCAAATTTTACATCCGGTCTGGCCCACTGAACGGCATGCTCGTCAACGCGGGCCCCATTTGTTTACTGCAAGTGGAAGACATCAGCGTGCTTGTGACAAGCCGTAGACCGATTGTTTGGCCCGACCCTTCTTTCCTTGAGACGCTCGGTATTAAGATGAGCACTATTCGAACGCTTGTGCTGAAGTGCCGTTCGAACTACCGCGCAGTTTTCGACAGATACTTCGAGGCAGAAAATATGATTGAGGTAGATACACCCGGACGGACTTCGCCAGTGCTTACTCGTCACGATTTCAAGTACATACCGAAACCATCTTACCCGCTAGATACTGATTTTGAGTGGCACCCGGAAACGAACGCAAACTGAAAGTATGCGCGCCACATGAAGTCGCACGAACACCGGTGCTTTTAGTCTGCATAGTCTTCCAACACACTTCTTAACGCTAGGGTTAACGCTTCTGAGCGCCCGGAGAAAAAATGATCAGCGCCGGAAATAATGCTGGTATTCACCTGCGCCCAAGCAAGGAACGCGTCGGTATCGACGTAGTCGTCACGGTCGCCAGCCACGGCAAAGACAGGGCAAGGTAAAGATTCAAATTCAGAAAAACTCATACGACCAACGGGCGGTGCGATAAGCAATACGCCACCCAGTTGGGCGGCACGATATCTTTTCAACCCCTGCCAAACGACATTCGCCCCGAATGAGTAACCCACTAACCAAGGTTTCTGCTTTGGTCGCTCATTCGCCAACCAACTCACAACGGTATTAAGGTCTTCAATCTCACCGACACCCTTGTCATGAGCACCTTCACTGCCACCGACGCCGCGAAAGTTAAAGCGAAGACAATTAATGCCGCATTGGTTAAATACCAATGACGCCAGTTGAAGCACGCCGTCGTGCATTGAACCACCGAACAACGGATGAGGATGACACAATACAGCCGTGTTAATGGCATCCGGTGTTTGATCCCACTGCGCCTCTATATTCCCTGCCGGCCCTTGGATAAACATAAATTGCTCCGTTACTATTTTGCACGAGAATCCACCCTCCGCAGCACAAAAGGCGGCCTTTCGATATCACCTTTTTTACTGCGTACCAATCGTTGTGCTTTTTGGCTAGCGCAGAAAATGGTAGTTCAAATGCGCTATTCTCGAGTCGCTTTTTTTCAGTTGATCCGGAATATGCTAGCACGACTCGCTGTCAGCAGCATGCATCCTTGTCCGACTGTTGACTCGATTCAAGCAACATACGGTAATTCAGCATCGCTATCATTATGACTAAGACCGAACCTACTAGACGCCCTGTGATACTGGGAAATACCAATACGCCGATGGACAAACCGGCAAGCACAAACTGCCATTTGCTTACTTGAACGAACAAAAAACGCGTTGTCACTATCGCGATCGCTACGATAAGTGCCAGCGTCACCACGCCAGCCAGCAGCACATCAGCCCAATCGTTACGTCCCGTTAGCAATAGTGGGGAGTAAGCCATCATTAGTGGAATCACAAAAAGTCCTGAAGCCAGTCGAAATGCCTCTACCGCCGAGCGCATTGGATGTGCCCCCGCGATACCCGCACCAGCAAAAGCTGCCAGCGCTATCGGGGGCGTGACATTAGATGTCTGAGACAACCAAAAAATAATCATGTGCGCGGTGATCATCGCTAACCCGAGTTCCTGCAATGCGGGCCCCGTCATCACAGCCAGAACAATATAGGCCGCCGTCGCCGGCAAACCCATGCCCAACACCAGAGCAGCAATTGAAATCAGTATGAGTGCCAGCCAAAGTTGCCCATTGGATAGACCAACAACCGATTCCGTGAACTGCAGCCCAACACCGGTTTGCCCTATCGTGCCTACGACGATTCCCGCCACTGCACAGGCGATTGTGATCGGTATTGCAAGTATCGCGCCCTGATGAAGCGCATCAACAAGCAGTTGCAGATTCACACGCGTATGAGACCTCAGCATGCTGGCAACGATAACGGCCGCGCAACCACTCACGCCTACAAGCACAGGGGAATAGTTCTGGATCAGTAACGCAGTGATAATCGCGAGGGGTAACAAAAAGTGGATACCATCCTTAATGACTTGCACCACACCCGACGCGACGTTCATACCCTGAATGCCTGACTTCACCGCCAGAATATGTACATAAAGCAACACGGACGTAAAATAAAGTAATGCCGGCACCAAGGACATCCAGACGATGTCTGCATAAGCCGTTCTGGTAAATTCTGCCATGACAAAAGCACCGGCTCCCATAATTGGCGGCATGATCTGCCCACCGGTTGAAGCACCCGCCTCAATTCCGGCTGCCTGTTCTGGCTTAAAACCCAGCTGTTTCATCATGGGGATCGTCAGTGATCCCGTGGTCACGGTATTCGCAATCGCGCTACCGGAAATCGATCCCATCGCCGCGGATGCGATCACACTGGCTTTGGCAGGTCCGCCGCGGTACTTTCCCGCAACAGCAAAAGACAGGTCGATCATAAATTTTCCGGCTCCGGTCACCTGCAGAAAAGCGCCAAACAGCACAAAACTAAAAACAGCACCGGCAGCAATACCAAGAGGCGCGCCGAACAATCCTGCATTGCTGTAAACATGAAAGCGGACCAATCGCTCAAAACTGAATCCACGCGAGGCAAGCACATCAGGTAACAGGCTACCGAAAGCGCCATATAAAATGAACACCAACCCAACGACTAACATGACCGGTCCGACAGAACGTCGGGCTATTTCAAGCGTTGCCACAACAATGATAATGCCCGATACAAAATCGATGCCATCGAGCCCGTACAACAAATGGTCCAGCCCCTGATAATCGAACTGCAACACTCGTACAGTTGCCGCCAGCACCAGAGGTATCGCCAGATAGTCAAGCACTCTTGCTGTTTTAAGCGGATAAACAAGAAAACCAAGACACAGCACCCATGCCAGGTGCACGGGTCTGAAATAGGTTGCCGGTTGCAGACCCAACACTTTTTCAAAGGGGATGACGCCGGGCGCGAAAAAACCTGCCAGAGGTTGCCAGATCTGATAAAGCGAGAGTGTAACGGCAAGCGCCACCGTGCTTGTTACTAAACTATTTTTCATCACTCTGTTCCGCAGGCCATGCCTGTGTCTTCCAGGTATTCCAACGTCCCGTCATGCAGCGGAACAGCCCCGAGTTTTTTGATGTTACCAACCGTCATCGATTCCGCTACTGCGGATATTTTCAGCAGGGACTCCCTGTGCGCGTATATCGTGCAGGTGAGTGCACGAGCAACTGCGTTTGGCATATCTTCATGCACTACGACAACGCTCCATATACCCAGCGCTTGAACATCGCTATCGACGCCATTGTAAGTTGCTGCGGGTATATCGGTTCGACTATATGCAGGATGATCCTGATTGAGCTTCACCAATTCTGCGGTCGTCAATGGTATCAATTTCAGCTTGCGTGTGACCGAGAGCTCCGTTACTGCGGCAATACCCAGTCCTCCGACAACAAATCCGGCATCGATTGTGCCGTCCTTCAAAGCGCTCGTCGTTTCTGCAAAATTCAGATAGACCGGCGCAATATCATCTACTCCAAGCGATGTCAGCACATTACTAGCTGCCACGGCTGTGCCAGACCCAGCAGCGCCCAAAGCAACACGCTTTCCGCTCAGCGATGCGACACTGTCGAAGCCTGACTCTTCGAGCGACAATATGTGCACGATGTTTGGATAGGCAGTGAACAACACTCGCAGCGGCAAAGGGTTGGGAAAACGCCCACTACCCGCATATGCCGAGGTCACAACATCTGCCATGGCGATACCCATTTCACTTTCTTTTCTGGCGACCTGAATCACATTGATCACTGAGCCACCCGTGACTTCCGCCTTTACATTAATGTCAGCTAGCCTCGCAGACCAGATAGAAGCCATGCCACCACCGTAGGGATAGTAAAGACCAGCGGTGCCACCAGTTGCAATGGAATAGGTGCTGCGACCAGTGTCGCAGCCGGCAAGTAGGAAGAACGACAGAAGCAGCAAAATTTTTTGCAGAGCGATTACCGGCAAGCGTGGCGGCTTCAAGATCGAGATCCGGGAATCAGACGTACCGGCAACGCCAATAAACCCCGGGCTGCAAGACCCGGCTTATAGCTTACTTGATCGGTATCGCACTCAATATCGCTGGTACGGGCTAACAAGGTCTTAAAAATAATCTCCATATCCAAACGTGCCAGATTGTTGCCTAGACATAGGTGTGCGCCGCGACCAAAAGCGATATGGCGATTGGGGCTCCGCTCAATATCAAACGTATCAGCGTTGGGGAATTGCGCCGGATCTCTGTTTGCAGATCCGTAGAGCAAACCAAACTTAGTCCCCTTCGGATAGATTTGACCCATTACCTCTACCTCTTCGCTCGCGTAGCGATGAAAGAATGGCAAAGGAGAGTCATATCTAAACATTTCATGTATGGCTGTTCCGGTCAGTGCCGGTGCTGATCTTAACTTCTTGTGTTGATCCGGGTGCGAGAGTAACGCCAGTAACCCGGTTCCCAAAACATCAATGGTCGAACCGTGTCCGCCGGCGAGTATTAACAAACTCAATGAAATCAGCTCTGTTTCGTCTAACTCTCCGGCGTGCTTTGCTCGGATCAGGACCGAGAGCAAATCATCCTGCGGCTTATGCTCACGCGCTGCAATCAGTCTGACAAGATAGTCCTTGAATTCTGTCGTTGCGGTTTCCGCTAGCTGCTTGTTTGCTTCAGTTCTATCCGCGTCAAAGTATTGAACGATGTTTTCAGACCAAATGCGAAGTTGTGGGCAGTCCGCATCAGGGACACCCAGAATATTGCCAATAATGTGCCCCGGCACGTGGGCCGCGAGCTCTGTAACGAAATCTACATCCTGTTTTTCAAGTAACGGCTCTAGCAGTCGATCGACGTATTGTTGAATCATGGCTTGATGTTTCTTTACAAACTGCCGAGAGAACTCCCGTAACACCAACATACGCAATCGTCGATGATGGCTACCATCCTGTTCCAGCATGCTGAGCTGCACAAGCTGTTCATGATTGGGCATGTCATGAAAATTTGCACGCTTTTGCTCCTCAACCACATACTCGGTAGGCATGACCGCTGCTAGTGACCTCACCATCGCTGCCTGCCTGGCCGTGGCTTCCACATCCTCGTAGCGGGCAAGCAAATGAACGTTCATATCAGCGAAATAATAGGGTTTTTCAAGCGCTCGCAAGCGAGCGTATACATCATAGGGATTATTGGCGAACGCTGATGAAAGAGGTTGAAACATGAGATGAGTTCCTGTCGCTGTGTTGGCAACTACAATGTTGATACCTAGAATATCTCCAAGCATACAAGACATCCACCAGCACACGTGAGCTCTAAACTTTGTAAAGCGACACTGTATTGCCCGTGCCCAACATGTCGTACACTGTCACGCTGCAAAAACAATATTTCACAGGAAACAAAAAATGTCAGCAACGCCTCTCGGGGTTACCTTTGGTAGCCTGGCGGTATTAGGTCCCGCCGCAGCAACGGATATCGCAGCAAGTGCCCAGACTATGGGTTATAGTTCTTTCTGGACAGTTGAAGCAAACGGCACCGATGCCATGTCTCTACTCGGGGCGGCTTCTCAGGCTGCGCCGGCACTGGATCTTGGCACAGGCATTATTCCAGTGCAGTTGAGGGCACCAACCCTTACCGCAATGACCGCTGCAACACTGCAGGCGCTATCGCCTAATGCTGATGTTTTGTTGGGCATCGGCGTTTCCGCGCCGGGCATTCTTCGCGCCCACGGCATCGAAGCAACGAAAAGACCAATTGGACTGATGCGCGAATATGTCGCACTGCTGCGCGAGTGTTTATCCGGTGAGTCTGTTACCTTCGAAGGCGATTTTTATCAAGTCAAAAGATTCAGGCTGGGTATGCGATTGGGAGAACGCCGACCCAAGATTATTATGGCCGCACTGAACCCCCAGATGCTCAAACTTGCCGGCGAAATAGCCGACGGTGTGCTACTCAATTACTTGCCAGCATCGCATGTTGGCGCCTCGGTGGCTCAGGTACGTAAAGGTGGAAATGCAACCATCTACGCCTACGTTCATGCCGCTGTCGGCAACCTAGATGAGCGAGCCAATTCAGCACGTCGCGACTTATTCAACTACGCCATGGCAGACGGTTATGCGCGCATGTTCAAAGAAGCGGGATTCGAAGCTGAAGTAAACGAACTACGTCAGAAGCAATCAGAGAAAGATCGTGACGGTGCGGTGGCAGCAATCTCAGAACGCATGATTCAGGCCATCGATTTTATTGGTTCAGAAACCGACGTTACCGAGTTTGTTAAATCCTACATCGATGCAGGTGTTGAACATCCGATTCTGATGCCGATGCCATGGGGAGAGGATCGACGGGCAGTAACCGACGCAACGATGAAGGCGGCTATCGCCGCGGTAAAATGACAGAGCGCCAAAATCTCATGCAAAAGACCAACAGCTGGAATGAACGATACGCCGGCCAAGACTATTTTTTCGGCACGGAGCCCAACGACTTTCTTAGGAGTATTGCAAAGACGATACCTAAAGCGTCGAAGGTTTTATGTCTCGCTGATGGTGAAGGTCGCAATGGCGTTTTTCTTGCAGGTCTGGGTCACAGCGTTACGAGTGTCGATATGTCAGAGGTCGGACTGCGGAAAGCTGAACAACTGGCAATAAAACACGATGTTCATCTCGAGACCGTTCAGGCTGACCTGACTGAATATGAACTGGGAGAAAACACTTGGGATTGCATCGTCTCCATCTTTTTTCATGTACCGACAAAATTGCGAAATACCATCTATCCGCGGGTACTAAGTTCATTGAAACCTGGCGGACATTTTATTTTAGAATCCTATACACCAAAGCAACTAACGTTTGGCACAGGTGGTCCGCCGCTGGCTGACTACATGCTGACTATGGATCTCGTTAAATCAGCCTTTGGCGCACTGTCATTTCTTCACGCGAAAGAACTTGAACGAGATGTGATTGAAGGTCCGGGGCACACGGGAAGAGCAGCAGTCTTGCAATTACTCGCTCAAAAACCTGCCTAAGCGCGCTGCTGCAAGCCACCATTATTCGCTTATTTCGAGACCCTGACTGCCAAGCCAGATGCCAGCGGCATCCGTCATCTCGATATTCAACTGCCCGGCAAGACCAGCGTCGCGGTGGTGGTGGATCGCCTGATATTCCTTTGACTGCATCATGTCCATCATAGCTTGCCTGCTGGGATACATGGCGATGGCAACCATATCCCATAAATCTTCGACTTCACCGAGCATCAGCCGCTCTACTTTAGCATTGAACATGCCACCGCCACCTAGATTGATCAGTATTTTCGAGACCTCGGCACCGTAAAGCGCATAGGCCTCGGCTCCGGAGAGATCTGTTTCTTGCCCATCTGGATATTCGGCATTATCCTTAAACTTTAGCAGATTGAGCATGTAGATCGGACCTTCTGCGCCTGGCTCGAAGAATCCTTTTATCTGCTCCTCGGTAGGCGTTACTTTGTTATTAACTTTCATATGACAGCGCCTCATGGCCAAAATTTATATTATATAGACATATTTAATGTTTATCATTACAATATTGCAAGAGCTTTAGGGTATCCACAATGAACGGTCAACGAGTCGCTTTTAGCCTAGCCTTTATTACATTTCTGTCGCTCATCGGCTGGATCTTCCGGGTTGAGATCATACTTGCCGGCATCTCCTTCATCGGCGATCGAAGCACCCCCGTGGGTGAACATCAAGAGGTCATTTGGGAAACGGGCAGTGTGGTTGCGCAACAGGAAAGAGACAAACCCAACATCGTGCTTATCGTGGCAGATGATCTTGGATGGAACGACCTTACTTTCAATGGCGGCGGTGTCGCTCAGGGCACAGTGCCCACTCCCAGTATCGATTCTATTGCACACTCAGGCATTAACTTCACCAATGGCTATGCCGGGCAGGGAACCTGCGCGCCTTCGCGAGCGATGATCATGACAGGGCGGTATGGTTCACGCTTCGGCTTTGAGTTCACTCCAACACCCGCAGGGATGCCGATGGTCATCGGAATGATGTCTACCGATTCGAATAAGCCACCCTCAATACAAAACAAAAATGCCAGAGCCGTCCCCTACGATGAAATGGGATTACCCGCCAGTGAAGTGACCATCGCTGAGGAACTGAAGGACCAAGGGTATTACACAGCGCATATTGGCAAGTGGCACCTTGGTCGAAAACTTGGTAGCGCACCACAAGATCAGGGGTTTGATCAGAGTTTACTCATGCACTCGGGATTGCATGCCGCGGAAGACGATCCGGACGTCGTCAATTCAAAGCTTTCTTACGACCCAATTGACCGCTTCTTATGGGCCGGTATGAAATACGCAGCAAGCTATAACGGCGGCGCGGCTTTTGAACCCGGCGGATATCTCACTGACTACTACACTAACGAAGCGGTTAAGGTAATAGAAAGCAACACAAATCGTCCATTTTTTCTCTATCTTGCACATTGGGCACCACACACACCGTTACAATCAGCAAAACAGGACTATGACGCCCTGTCACACATTCCTGATCATACTGAACGCGTCTATGCTGGCATGATAAGAGGTCTCGATCGCGGGGTTGGCCGGGTGCTGAAAGCAATAAAAGATAACGGCCTTGAAGACAACACGATTGTGATATTTACCTCAGATAATGGTGGCGCTGGTTACGTCGGCATCGCGGATATCAACAAGCCATTTCGCGGCTGGAAAATCACAAACTTTGAGGGCGGCATCCATGTGCCTTTCTTCATGAAGTGGCCGGCGCAAATACCAGCGGGGCAAAGCTTTGATGAACCAGTGCATCATTTTGACATTTACGCCACAGCCGCTGACGCTGCTGGCTCTCAGTTAAGCCTTGAACGCAAGCTTGACGGCGTGAGCCTATTGCCTTTTTCACGGGCAGAAAAAATACAAATAAAACCACACGACACCCTGTTTTGGCGTGCGGGTGATTATCGAACCGTCAGACACCATGACTGGAAAATGGCGACCGATCCACTCATCGGCAAAACTTGGCTGTTTAATCTCGCCTCAGACCCTGGCGAATCGAACAATATCGCACAGGAGAACCCTGAGATCGTTGAGAAAATGATGGCATTGCTGGCTGCGCACAATGCAGAAATGACACCTCCCCTCTGGGATTCCGTTGGCGCATCATCCATAAACGTAGACAAACACCTAAGACAGGAATCAAATCTCGCAGAAGACACTTTTATTTACTGGAGCAATTAGCTCCCTGCGGGCGGGCTGAGCAACTTCCCGGGATTCATAATACCCTTCGGATCAAACACATTTTTGAGACCTTGCATCAAGGCAAGTTCTTGTTGGCTTCTCGAGTAGTGCAACTGGCCTCTCTTTAAAAGACCAACGCCATGTTCTGCTGAAACACTCCCATCGAAGCTTGCCACAATCGCCAACACTTCTTCACTGACCTGTTCGCACTGGGCCTTAAACTGCGCGACCGCCTGCGACGCGGGTTTCAATATATTCAGGTGCAAGTTGCCATCGCCAATATGCCCGAACCAGACAATCTCAAATCCTGGATACCGTTCGCCCACACACGTTTCCACTGCCGCTAAAAAACTGGGCACATCACTCACGCGCACTGCCAGGTCATTTTTGTAGGGCGTGTAAGGCGTAATAGATTCTGATATGCCTTCTCGATACTGCCAAAGTTGAGCTCTTTGCGCTTCACTCGCGCCAAGCACGCCGTCTATCACCCACCCCGCTGTGACGCAGCGCTCGAAAGCCTCATGAATCTGCTCAGATGTTTTGCATTCCAGCAATACGTAATACGCTGATGTTGTTTGCACTGGCCTCGAAAGTGACCGATGCTCACAAACATGTTTAAGCGCTATATCCGAGAAAAACTCGAACGCAGTGAGCTCTACTTTTTCCTGAAATGCGGCCAGCACGGAAATAGTGTCCTGCATACGAGGGACCGCCAACACCATCACATCAAGGTTCGGTGATGCATCTGCTAATTGCATGGTCGCCGAGGTAATCAACCCTAAGGTACCTTCACTGCCGATAAATAAATGCCGGAAATCGTAGCCCGTGGCGTTTTTAACAAGTCCTCGATTCAACTCAAGTATCTCACCAGTACCCGTCACTACGGTCAATCCCTGAACCCATGCGCGGGTCAAACCATAACGCAGCACTTTTATACCACCAGCATTGGTCGCAATATTTCCACCTAATTGACTTGACCCCGACGACGCAAAATCTACGGGATACATCAGCCCTTGATCTGCCGCAAACTGCTGTAGATTTGCGGTGACTACGCCAGCCTCTACGTCCACGGTTTTAGATATTGAATCAAAGTTAGAAATTTGTGCCATACGGTCAAAGCTGACAACAACCTCGCCCTCGCAAGCGACCGCACCACCCGCAAGACCTGTACGCCCGCCAGAGGGAACAACCGCAACCTGATGGTCATGGCAATATTTTATGACCTGAGACAACTGGCTTGCGTCACGGGCAAACAACACTGCGGAAGGCGCAGGTTCATGAAAACGCGTCCAGTCTTGCCCCCACACAGACTTTGCCTCATCGTCATCGCGAAAATTCTCGCTACCCGCCAGACTAATCAGCGCATCCCTGTTCTTCCTATCAAGCATCAAAACCTCTTTGCCAACTTATACCATCATCATTGTACCCAAGCGCCATTACGCGAGCCTAACTTTACCTATCACGGGTAGGCTAAGCATGGCTTTTTCGCCGCGTGCACATTGCGTGACTCACTCATCCAACAACGTAACGATGTTTTAAATATCTACTTCTTACTTTTCTTGGTTACTCATCAAGCGTTCACTTCATCGTCAGCCAGACCTTATCAAACTTACACGGAAAGTGTTCAGTTTCGCTTTTATGTTTTTTATTCTATTTTCATCATCAGCATACCCTGTGTCGCCGCGCAAAGCGTGCACCGAGAGGACAGCGGCTTGCGGCAAAATCGCTTAATCCGCGGTCTGACGGCGCATACGAGGTAAGACCAACATCACGAAAAAAAATGTGCTCAACGCGCCTTATCCAAGCCATCGACATGGTAAATTAGCCAAAACGGTTAAATGAAACGAGAGAATAAATAGTGACTGAGGAAAAGATACTGGCGAGCAACAAAACCCGACGCATTGTCGGCATCGTGCTGGTGACGCTTGTCACGTGGTTACTACAAGGCTGCTCAGAGGGTAAAGTGGACGAACCTGTCAGTTCGACAGTCGCAGTCACTCAAACAAGCAACGCAGCACTCTCAGCCGATCGTCTCGAAAAGTGGTCACGCAGTTGCGCCCAATGCCATGTGGCAGGACAAGCCGGCGCTCCTAGAATTGGCAATGAGGCAGAATGGGCACCGAGAATTGAAAAGGGTCAGGCAACACTACTTAAACACACGATTGAGGGTGTCAATATGATGCCAGCGCTTGGCTACTGTATGTCATGCGAAAAATCTGACTTTATTGCCATGATTGAATTCATGTCTTCGACAAGAAAGGAAGCGATGCAATGATCAGTCGCAGAAAGTTTCTCACCGGCTCTGCCATGGCGGGGCTCTTTGGCTCAACTTGGGCATTCTCCGACAACACAAAGCCGGCAGGCTCGACGCCATGGTACAACTGGTCCGGCGAACTATCCTGCATACCCGCTGGCAGAGTCGCCCCGAAGAATGAGGCTGCACTTATCGACTATATCCAATCAACATCCGGCGCCCTGCGTCCTGTGGGCTCTGGTCATTCATTTTCGCCTCTGATACCCACAGATGGACATATTATCGTCATTGACCAACTGCGCGGCTTGTTGGGTTATGACGAAAAAAACGGTGAGGCCACCTTCGGAGCCGGTACCATGTTGGCTGACCTTGGCGAACCGCTTAACCAAGTCGGGCGCGCCATGATCAATATGCCAGACATCGACCGTCAAACATTTGCAGGGGCAATCTCCACGGCGACACACGGCACAGGCATTTCGCTCGGTGGTTTATCAGATTACGTCCGAGCACTAAGACTTATTACCCCGACAGGCGAGACGCTTGACCTTGATGCGGATTCTGGCAGCGATCTTTTCGAAGCCGCGCGCGTCAGCCTGGGCGCATTAGGTGTCATCAGCCAGATAACAACTAAAACGCGCCCCGCTTATCGCTTGAAAGCGGTCACGACAGTAAAGACACTTGAGGATGCCCTAGATACTTTCGATGCCGACGCTGCGTCAAATCGTCACCATGAGTTATTTCCATTTCTCTACTCAGACTACACCATGAGTCTGTCGATAAATGAGACAAATGAGCCAGACTTGATGCCTCCGGTCGACCCTGGTGCTGACCAGCAATTCAGGGACATCGTAGACCTTTGGATGAGTACACCCGCCATGCTACGCAAGCCCTTGGTAGATAGCGTGGTGGGCATGCTCGAACCGGAAACAAAAGTAGGCCCGTCGTATAAGGTCCTTTCCAATCTTCGCCATAACCGATTTAACGAGATGGAATATGCCGTACCTTTAAGAAACGGCACTGCCTGTTTGCGTGAGATACTCACTGCCGTCATGGAGCAAGAGATTGACGTCGTTTACCCATTGGAGTATCGCTACGTTCAAGGCGACGAAACCTGGCTTGGCATGCATTCAGGTCACGAGGACTTTGCAGCAATTTCTATTCACCAACAAGCCGGGTATGACTATAAAACATACTTTGACATTGCCGAGCCTATATTTTGGAAGTACGGAGGCCGTCCCCACTGGGGGAAAGTGCACTCGCTAGGCCGAGAACAACTGACGAAACTGTATCCAAGATTTGAGGACTTCAGAAAAATTCGAGCAGAGCTAGATCCTGACGGCCGCATGCTGAATGCACACTTGAAAAAACTGTTTCTTTAACTAAATTGCAAAACAGGTAAAAGCAAGGGACAAGCCTATGAAACGCCGAACGTTGTTATGGGGTTCAGCAGCGATTGCCGGTGCTGGACTCTCAGGTGCTGCATTATGGAAACCCGGTGATCTCGGCGGGCCGCATAATCAGTACTTTGCAAGCATGAATGCGCTATTAAAATCACAGGGCCCGGGGCGCCCTATCATGGTGCTCGATCTTGACCGGGCCAATAGCAACATTGATACCCTTACCGCGGGTTTCGAGTCTCCGAGAACCTATCGTATTGTGGTGAAGTCATTGCCATCGGTGCCCCTGTTGCAACACATCATGCAACGCGCAAATACCCGCGCACTGATGGTATTTCACCAACCTTTCCTGAATGTTATCGCTGAAAAAATTACCGACAGTGATGTGCTCATGGGTAAGCCAATGCCCGTCGCTGCCGTTCGCACCTTTTACGCCAAGTTAAAAAACCCACGCTTCAACGCGGCAGCACAAGTGCAATGGCTTATCGATTCCGAGGACCGGCTGGCACAATATCTTGCACTTGCAAAAAATCTAGGTGTCAAAATGCGTGTCAATTTTGAATTGGACGTTGGTTTGCATCGTGGCGGTTTTGCTAGCGTTGAGGCTAGCAGTAAGGCACTCGAAACCACATTAGCAAATCCTGAATATCTAGAATTTGCCGGATTCATGGGCTACGAACCCCATCTTGCCGGTGTTGCAGATTCTTACAGTCACCCCGCAATGCGCAAGGTGCTGCAAATTTACGCAGCACAAATCGATCAGATCAAGCAACATGGACTGGACCCTGCCACGCTCACCATCAATGGTGCAGGCAGCCACACTATAAGGCTGTATGAGCACGATAAGTTGCTCAATGATCTTTCCGCCGGCTCGGGCATTGTAAAACCATCAGATTTTGATACTGCGCACCTAGCAAGACAGCAGGCGGCTTTCTTTATCGCCACGCCTATTTTGAAACACTACGACAAGCTTACCATTCCGGGCGATCCTGCATTTTCTGACTTGTTACCGTTCTGGAATCCGAACACAGCGCAGGTCTATTTCATTTACGGCGGGTACTGGAAAGCAGGTGTAGTTTCGCCTCCCGGCATACAGGACTGGATGTATCACAGCACCAATCAGCAACCGATGATGGGTTCGAGGTCAGTCAATTTGCAAGTGGACGACTATATGTTTTTGCGTCCCACCCAGAGTGAACATGTCATGTTGCAGTTTGGAGATCTTGCCGTTATGAAAGATGGCGAGCTGGTAGATCAATGGCCCGTGTTTCAGCAAACAGGCTAAAAATAAATCCATCGTTGCGCTTTAGCTGGTAGAGTAACTAACCTATCTCTCTCAAGAGCAATTAGTGCAAACTGCAACACAAGAACAATCAACGCGTAGCCGGCATTTTTTGCCAACCAAACTCAAAGTATTCTGGGGAATTGGCCAAATTGGTGAAGGCGTCAAGAACTCTGCGTTCAACTCATTTCTGCTGTTTTACTACAATCAAATACTGGGTGTTTCCGCAACATTAACCTCGATCGCGCTTGCGGTCGCGATCATTTTCGACGCCATTAGCGACCCGATCGCCGGCTCTGTCTCTGATAGATTTCAATCTCGCTGGGGTCGACGCCACCCGTTTATGTTTGCGTCCGCCGCGCCACTCGGTATCACGTTGTTTCTACTATTTTTTCCACCGGATGGCATGAGCGAGTTGTTTTACTTCGGCTGGGTGCTGGTCTTTGCCGTTTCAGTGAGGACTTTTCTGACCTTGTACCATATTCCACATCTTGCACTGGGTGCGGAAATGGCCACTGACTACAATGACAGAAATTCACTATTCTCGTTCGGCCTGCTGTTTGGCGCTGCCGCAGGTTACGGCTTCTACTTTGCGATGCTCACCTTCGTCTTTCCGCCGCAGGAGAATCTGGCCAACGGCATGTACTACGCCGACGGATATTCAAAAATGGCCGCATCGGCGGGGGTCATCGCTTTCACAGCGATCATGTTGTGCGTCTGGGGCACACGCAGTGAAATACCTAATTTGTCTAACGGCTCACCGGCAACCCAACCGCTTGGCCCACGAAGGTTGATCAAGGAACTAACCACTGCGTTTTCAAGCCCCTCCTACCGCTCGATTTTTTTCGGACTATTACTGCTGACACTGGTTTTGTCGATTGAGGGCGCCTTCACTCCATTCATGGGCATTCACTTCTGGGGGCTGGAAACTAATCAGCTGCGGCTCATCCCTATTGGCGTACTACTGGGACTACCGGTCGGTTCAATACTTGCGGCCTATATGGTTCGCGTGTTCGATAAAAAATGGTGCTTAGCCGGGGGCACAACGATTTCGCTGATCAGCGTTAACTGGATGATCGTACTTCGGCTATTCGAGATTCTGCCAGAAAACGGCAATCCCGTTCTGCTGCCACTACTAATAGGTTCTTCTTTCATATCTGCAGTGCTTGTGCCGGTGGTATTCATTACCATCAACTCCATGTTTGCTGATATCTCAGACGAGCTTGAACTTAAGACAGGAGAGCGACAAGAGGGTGTCATTTATTCTGCCAGAGCATTCGCGGGCAAAGCTGCTTCAGCGTTGGGCACAGTCATCGGCGGCATTGCGCTGGACTTAATCGCTTTTCCCAAAAATGCCGTACCCGGCGAAGTACCAGCGGATATCATCTTCAATCTTGGCTTGTTTCAGGGGCCACTTACCTCGATTTGTAATTTGGTCGCAGTCGTTTTGTTCCTTCGATATTCGCTCACCCGACAAAAGCATCGAGAAATCGTCGAAAAGCTCGCAAGCGCGAATTCGGATACCTAAGTCTTTGGTGGTATGGTGTAAAGTCAAAGGCACAAATAATTAAATCACTATGAACCCCAGCCACCATCATTATCCAGCACCGATATTGGCAAGCGCAATACTTGCGCTAACGGTGCTTTTATCAAGCAGCGCCACCTTTGCCGAGCGTAGCGAGAAAGCCATCGGTGGCGCTTTCAGTCTGATCAACCATCACAACAAACCCGTCACCGATGAAGACTTTCTGGGTAAATATATGCTGGTTTATTTTGGCTACACCTATTGCCCAGACGTGTGCCCAACGGACCTGCAAATCATGAGCAAGGCACTTAGCATGGTCGACTCTGATATTGCTGAGGACATCGCTCCGGTTTTTATCAGCATCGATCCGGAAAGAGACACGGTAGCGCTGATGGCCCAGTACGTTAAATATTTTCACAAGAATCTTATCGGGTTAACCGGGACCGTTGATCAGGTCAAAGATATCAAATCGAAATATCGTGTTTATTCAGCCAAATCTGATGATACGGCTAATTACTTGGTAGACCATACCGCCTATACCTACTTCATGGGCAGAGACGGAAAGTTACTCAAACACTTTAATCATGCCCTGCCACCAGAGAAGATGGCTGAGCAAATAATGGCGTTAGCTAGATAACCCGCATGTGCGATCCACACATCTAGCGATGTCTTAACCAATACGGAGACTGGAAATGAACAAGCTTTGGTTACTCACTGCCCTTTGCAGCATCGGCCTCATCCTAGGCTGTAGCCCAAATAATGACGCAAACACTGTTGAACAGACAACGGCAGCGCTGCAAACGACCGACGAAGGCATCACAGCTAACCCTTCGAAACCCACCGTGAATGCATCGAATGGACCGAAATTTGACTTGCTTACAACACCCGTTGGGGATATCGACTTCCCAAGCTCTTGCAGCACGGAAGCTGGCGCCCTCGTCGAGCGTGGTGTCGCACTGATGCACAACATGATGTATCGAGAAGCACAATTTGTTTTTTCCATGGCCGATGACGCTGATCCAAACTGCGCGATGGCTTACTGGGGTCAAGCCATGACCCAGATCCATCCATTGTGGCGCGATAATCTTAACGCAGAGGACTATTCACGGGGACTTGAGCTAACGAAAAAAGCACAAGCAATTACCGACACAACGCCGCGAGAAAAACGATATTTTAAAACTGCGGAAGCCTTTTATACCGGCGGTCCTAACCAGACGATGAAAGAAGGCTACGTAAATATGTCTCGCGTGTGGGACGAGATATCCACGAGCATGCCAGCCGATATGGACGCAAAAGCGTTTAATGCTTTGTTCAAAATCGCAATCGCTAGCAGTGACGATGACAGAGAAGAGGCAGGACAGCTTGCATTGGACATTCTGACAGAATCGTCTAATCACCCTGGTGGACATCATTACGTCATTCACGCATTTGATACCGCCAACCTCGCCGGCAAAGCACTTAAGACTGCCGACCATTATGGTGAAATAACGCCAGCAGTTCCCCATGCCTCACATATGTTGACACATACCTACACGAGGCTCGGTGAATGGAGCAAGGCAATTAAGTGGAACGACGTTTCTGCAGATTCAGCCATCGAATTATGCGTCGCTAACGGCGCGGTAAACAGCCACTATCCCCATGCGATGGATTATTTGATGTATGCACATTTGCAAAAAGGGGATGACGCCTCCGCCGCACGGATACAGAAAGAGATGTTTGCGCTCGATATTCCCGAATTTGAAAGAGCTGGTCGCAGTGCAATTTCATTCGCCTATGCCGCTATTCCGGTCAGATATGTCCTTGAACGCAAAGACTGGACGTCAGCCATCACGCTGGCACCGCGCATGCCAGCCCACTTCCCTTGGGCAGATGAACATGACAGGGAGGTAAGCAACACCCATTTCGCCCGAGCGCTCGCGTTTTCACGTTTAGGGCGTCCAGATGAAGCCAATGAAGATATTGAAATTCTGTCTCAAATGGGCGAAAACATGGCGGGCATCAAGCCCCTGGCAAAAAGCAAAGACAAAATAGATGTACAAGTGTTGACCGTAAAGGCATGGCAACAATACGCGAGTGGAAAAACGCAGAACGCACTTTCGATGATGAAAGAGGCTTCTGACAGAGACGCCCTGACCGAAAACTCAGCGTCAGGCCCCGGCGATATGTTGCCAGCAGAAGAACTGTATGCCGACATGCTATTGGATCAATCACGTACTGCTGACGCACATGCGGCCTACAAACTCGCACTAGTGAGAACACCCGGTAGATACAACAGTATCTATGGTGCTGGCAAAACCGCCTTTGACATGGGTGATACCAAAGTCGCACAGAAGTATTTTAACATGCTGCTCAAAAACACAGAGGGCGCTGTTTCCTCGCGCCCTTCACTGGATGAAGTGCGCAAGATGATCGCAGCGATCTAGTCCCGCTTATCTTTTGGGGTTATGGGAGTTTGTTTGAGTTCTAACGGAGAAACTGCACCGTCTCTTCCAGCGGTGCACGATCGGTACGAGCCGTATTGACCTTGGCTTCCTGATCCTCGTAACCAAAACTGATGCCGAACAGAATCTTGACCTCCGGGTCAAGACCAAACACCTCGCGCACTAGATTAGGATAATTTCTCAACGTTCCCTGCGCGCAGGAAGCCAACCCGTGACTCGTCATTGCCAGCATTAACGTTTGCGCATACATTCCGACATCACATGCACTTTGGGTACCAAAAACATCATGTATCCCCAAAAATACAGCATGGGGCGCATCGAAAAACTCATAGTTGCGCCTGGCTGCATAGCCTCGCCCGGCTTTGTCTTCCCATTCAATATCCATTGACTGATATAGTGCCCGCGCGCAACTTCGCTTTCTCTCTTTCCAAGGCGCACCCGTGCGGCCATCAGCCTGATGATCCGTTACTACTTTGACGCCCTCATCGAACCCGCTGATATATCCCTGACGGATTTGCTCGAGGGTGTTGCCAGAAGCGACACAGACTTCCCACGGCTGGACATTGGTACCCGAGGGTGTCCAACGCGCGGTGTCAAAAATCTGCTTTAGCGTTTCTTCTGGCACTTGCTTGTCGAGAAAACCGCGAATTGAACGCCTTTCCCGCACTAACGCATCAAATGCGTTTGCTGTTTCGTTGTTCGTCATATTACCAGGGCTCTGTAAATCAAAGGCGCAATGTAACTGGTTTATGTCAAGTTTTCCATCAGCCCCGTCAGACAGAATCCACCTCTAGATAATTAGCGATGATATTTTTTAACTGCCAGAGATCTTCATTACTCGCTGATTGAACTTCTCTAGTGATGTGTGCTGTAGTAGCGAGCGTATCGAAATCTGGAAAATATTATGAAGCCAAATATTCTTTTTATCTTTGCGGACCAACACCGACACAACATTATGGGTTGTGCCGGACATCCCATCGTCCAGACACCTAACATCGACGCGATCGCCAACGAAGGTGTTCGCTTCACCAAAACCTGGTGTCAAAGTCCCATTTGCCAACCTTCCCGTGCAAGCGTAATCACGGGTCGATATCCGCACGAGCTCGACGTTATTTCAAACGATGGTGGATTCAACCCTGAGTGGCCTACGGTGATGAAGCAACTACAGGGTGCTGGCTATGAGACTGCCACGATCGGCAAGACCCATTACCACGAGTCTTACCAACCACCAAAGGATGGCGGAAATATCGACATGCGCTCGCAGGAGGGTTTTGTGCAGTCTTTCGGTTGGGACTATGTGATGGAGGAATACGACAAGTACCTCCATACATCTTCTCGTTTGACTACGCCCTACACTGAACATCTTGCGCAGCACGGCAAACTTGATGATTACCGTGCTCAAATCAAAAGTGCATTCAGACTGACCCCTGAGCACTGGCGAGGCCAAACCAGCGTATTGCCGCAGGAACTTGACTTGAGCAGCTTTCTCGCCGATGAAACAAACCAATGGTTAAGGCAACGGTCTACAGAAAAACCGTTTATGCTCAAGCTCGCTTTTGTGCAACCACATGTCCCGCTCATCGCAGACCCGGTATGGTCGGAATACTACGCGAACGCCAACATTGATGTACCACCACTCAACCCTCCCGAGGCAAAAACATCCGGTTGGGAAAAATACCTCGCGGTTTTGTCGAAACACTCCCAAACGCAAATGATGGATCATGACTTTGTCGAAGCTGGTATTCGACAATATCTTGGCATGGTCTCATTGGTAGACCAGAAAGTTGGAAAGGTCTTGGCCACGCTAAAAGAATTAGGCCAATTGGACAACACATGGATTGTCTACACGAGTGATCACGGTGAAATGCTGGGAGAGCATAAACTTTGGGCCAAAATGAATTTCTATAACGGCGCAGTTCAGGTACCTCTGATCATTCGTCCACCCGGCGGCGCGCAAGCACGCACGGAGGACGCGCTAGTAGAACTGACCGATGTCACCGCAACACTGGCAGACATTGGTGGCGCGGAGCCGCCTGAAGGTTGCCATGGGCAATCTGTTCTTGCTGCTGTCGAAAAACCGATAAAGGGTCGTGAATTTCTCTTTTCAAGAATTGGTAATTTTGCAGGTATGCGTAACGCCAGCCACCGCTTGACCATGAACTTAAAAGACCAGACGCCGTGTGAACTGTTCAATATGAATGATGACCCTGGAGAGCTTGTGAACCTTGTCAACGAGGAGGCAAGTAAAGACCTTGTCAGCGAGCTTGCGATTCGTCTGAAGGCTCATCTTGCAGATTAGATGTTAGCGCCGGGCCTAACATCCGGCGCTTCAGCCAACCATCAATGCCGTTTTCTTTGAAAGAGAAAATCCTGTTCGCGACCCAAGTCATTAACTTTGACTTTATCTCGACGCGTTGATGCTGCCATGCCGAGCGCTGCGTCATGAGGCTACTTGCAGATGTTCGGGTTTTGCAGTTTTTACAAGCTTGCCTGGGAAACCCTTAAAGTGCGGGATTCCCTGCTCATAATCAAGAAATTCATCGTCGTCTGAACAAAGCACAGCATCACTCGACAGAAAGGCACCAGCGAGGCTTTCCTGACCACGCATTTCCGGGTACCACCAACCGTGCGGAACGCGCAGATGACCTTGCTTCATGGATGATTGCACGGATAACTGCGCTGAAACCTTGCCATGGGGCGTTTCGAGACTAATCCAGTCACCGTCGTTTAAGCCGTCTCTTGTTGCATCTTCAGGGTGGATAAACACGCTCGGCGCAGGGCAACGATCTCTCAGTTCCTTCACGTTACGCTGACCCGTTTGGAAAAACGGATCTTCCCTGACCCCCGTAAAAACCATATATGGATATTCGGGCGATGTGGCAGGACCTTCTCTATAATAGGGCAATGGGTCAAACCCAAGTTCTTCAAGGATTGACGAGTATAGCTCTACCTTGCCGGAGGGCGTCGCGAAGCCAGTCTTTCGGTATTTTCGATACTCAGGTATCGGCATTTCCATGAAGCCACCTGCTTCGAACTCCTTGAATGTCCTACCCGAGCGAGAAAGGCGATGGTCTAACATCTCTTCTATGTCTTGCCAGGGAAAATCATTGCCAAAACCAAAACGTACAGCAAGGTCGCGCCAAAATTGATAAGTGCTTGATGACTGTTCGGGTGGTTCAACGACTTTTTGAGACAAAGTGAGCCTGGTTGTCCAGCTCCAGCTATCTGCCACATGATTTCGTTCGGTAAACGTGTCTCCGGGCAAAATGTAGTCAGCGAGCATGGCGGTCGGCGTCATGAACAATTCATGCGCGACGATAAGCTCTTGGTTCATCATCCCTTCCAAAATCTGATGCTGATTGGGATAGCTCAACAGCGCATTGTTACCCAACACAATGAATGCCTTGATGGGATAAGGTTGCTCGGTTTTCATGGCCCGAAACACGTTAGTCGGGTTTGCCATATGACAGCCCATCACTATGTCAGCGTAGGGAAACCCCCAAACCTTTTCTGTAGGCTCTTTGAGCATTTCAGCAACACGATATGTGTAAACCGGATGATCGTCATAACCCAACTGTTTTGCTTTCTGCTCTGGAGACAGCACCTCGTGCAAGCCGAGCTCTGACTCAGGAATATAAGATGGGTTAAACCCACCAAGAGTATCACCACCTACAACGTCAAGGTTGCCGGTAACAGCACGCAGAATCGAGTGCAAACGAATCGCCGATGTGGATGAAATCTGCTGATCAGTAATTGGCGTCCATGGTATCGAGGCGCCATCAGCCATTGCGTACATTCGAGCAGCTTCCGCAATGAGCGCTTTATCAACACCCGTGATTTTTTCTACTCGCTCGAGCGGATACTCGTCGACTCGCTGACGGAGTTCGTCGAAACCGACGCACCAGTCACGAACAAAATCCTTGTCATAAAGTTCTTCGTCGAATATCACTTTCAACCAACCCAAGCACATCGCAGCGTCTGTGCCGGCTTTCAAACGCAGGTGCAAATCAGCCGTCTCAGCCTGCTCGGAAACGCGCGGGTCTAAAACAATGACTTTTGCTCCGCGATCTTTCGCTGCATTAATGGCATTAAAAATCGGCGTCCACGAATGTTTTCTTGGGTTATGGCCGAATAACACAATGCAGTTGGTGCTGCCGTAGTCGGCCATCGGGTACCAGCCGTAAGTCAGGCGGTTGACCGCCGCAGTATTACCTGCGCAAAGAGAAACGCCACTAATCCAGTTCGGTGAACCCAGCAGATTCATGAAACGTCGATCCGTGCTGTGCGTGGTCTGCGTATTCCATCCCGAGGTTGATACCGCCAGTGTCTCTGGGCCGTGTTGGTCAACAAGCACCTTCAGTTTTGCTGCGATTTCGTCCATCGCCTGTTCGTAGGAGATTTCCTCCCACTTATCTTCACCTCGTTTGCCAACTCGCTTCAAAGGTACTTTTATGCGCTCTTCATGATTATGTATCCGCGGTACGGCAACACCTTTGAAACAAATATTTTTCGCTAACATCGGATTATCGTGGGCAATCACACGAGTCACTTTGCCATCCTCTGCCTCGGTCCTTAACTGGCAGCCAATATCGCAAACCGTACAAACTGAATAGCGTGTTTCTTTCGACATCATGATCTCCTTTATTATTGCTTCAAGCCGTCGTCGCGGACGATGTGAGTGTCTGCAGGGTTTCTTTGAACTGCGCATGCTGCTTCGTACTCATTTTTTTCGCTAGCATGGTTTGCACCTCGCGCCACATAGGCACAGCCTTTTTGAATGCTGCGCTGCCCTTTGGTGTCATGCGCACATTTCGAACTCTCGCATCATCACCAATGTGCATGGTGACAAAGCCAAGTTTCTCCATTACACGTATGTTCCTACCAAGCGTACTTCTATCTAAACCACTAGCGACTGCCAAGTCTTTGAGCGTGGGCGTGTCTAACGAGAAAATTAAGTGCAAAAGAGAGAACTGATTAACAGAAACGCCTGAGGCAGCCATCGCCTGATCATAAATTGCAGTCAACCGTTGCGCTGCAGTTCTTACGTCGATGCAAATACAACTTTCGCTATTCATATTGCGGGTACCTACCCTTATTTAACGTTATTTACTCACAATTGGAATGCGCAGTCAAAAACAGGCTAGCGCCAGAGGGATCGCAAAAAAGTAGAGTTACAGAGAAGCTACACTTCGCCCTACACTAATAATAGTAGCTACCCGTGGGATACACACTAGCCATCCAGCCTCAAGTGTTCATCAGTGAGACTCAGGCGCGCTGGTTCGTATGGTTCGTCCTGATCTGGACGGCGCTGCGGTGTAACTTCCTTTTACGATCAATAGGGGCCAGAAATTTGGCTCTCTTTTTGCAGACGTATGTTTTCGTCAGACCGACGTCGAAGTTATAGAAGTTGATTTAGAGGACACAAAAGTGGATACTCGCGCGTTGGTCGCGATTTGTGACACAAAAATAAGCAATATCAGTGCTGTAATTCAACTAAGGCCAGTGGTTTCTGACCTTCCCAAGGCGATACTTTTGAGCAAGTTGTTCTATTTAAACTCAGCATTCTTAGGACTCTACCTAGTCGCCCTGCTTTTCGCCGTCGCCACTGCCGAGCCCAGCGGGGTAATGGCCACTTATATTAACCAGCTCAGTAAGGTTCGTCTGCCCATGAATTTATCATTGCTACTCTGGCTTGGCGGCGCGCTTGTTCTAAAGAAACCGATAGGCACGATTTTGGTTATTACAGCTATGTTTAACTGGATTCTGGTGATTGATGATTACTTTGTGGTGCAGATACAAAATCTTACCTTCGAATCGACATTGGGCCAAGTGCTGGCGTCGCTCCGCCCAATCGTCGCTGCGTCGGTCACCTTGATTGCGATCGAAGTCAAACTGCATGAGAGAGGGAGCATCTCATGACAGAACGACAGCTGCTTACCGATGCGGAATGGGAAGCCCTACATCAGGCCTTCGTTTACCATCCTATGGACGAGGTGTGGAACCGTTTCAAACAACACTCGTTGCGTTTCAAAGCTTCCTACATCTTTCTACATGTTTATGTGGTGACCTACTGGCTCATACATTCAATCGGCCTAGCTCAGATCCTGCTGCCGAGCAGTCTGTCAATTACTGACCCTATGGTGAGACAGGTCATGGCTGGCCGCTTATTAGTCGGACTGATTATTCTAACCATAATGAACCTAGCCTTTTACCTGAAGATCGGGTTCAAAACCGCCAGCCTCGCCTTGCTAGTGTCCTACCTCTACGCAACCCTGTCTATGTCTTTAGTCTTGGGCCCGCTTATGTATGCCGCCGACTGGGGATTGAAAGAATTTTTGTGGGTGGGCATTCGACTCACAGCCCTTGTCGCCATGTGGCAACTGTATCGTTCAGCTACGTAATTCTGTCGATACCGATCTCGCGAACCTCGCGGTGAGCGGACAGAAGGACTGCTGATTAAAAACCGCATCAACCAAAATTTCGCCATAGATCAGAAGTCAGGTCAAATACGATTGGTGCCCCCAAGCAGTACCACTATCGCATATGATCTTCTACTGTGTGTATAAAAAACGCAGGACCCGTCGTTTCGCACGTTGTTGCTTACGCTAATCATGATTCATTGACCTGTGTGTTTTTTAGACTGATAACAGACGGATTCGACTTTCCAGATCTTCGCGATTTGTGTATGCGCCGGTCATTTTGCGAGGGCCGCTGAAAGCCGTTCTGCCGTGCAGCACACGCCAATTGTCAAATACTAAAGCTTGTCCCACCGTTAGCTGATGCACCCACTGGTTGGCAGAATCGTTCAGCGCAAGGTCAAACGTTTGCAACGCCTTGTAGAAGTCGCTCATATCCGGCTCAGGATACATTAACGCGCTACGATCATAATTGTTGAATGTCACTTGCTCGAGGTTACCCTGACGATCCTCACGAAAAGTAGGTCGCCGAGCTCTTAACTCAACTCCGTCACCGGCATAGACACCTTCTACGTCTAACCGAGCAAGATCAGCATACTGATCCGGGTGTTCACGTTTCATTTGCTCCGCAATTTTGTATCCATCCACGATAATGGACTTACCACCCTCGGCATCATTTTCAACGCAAAGCAGTATCTGCGCGCCGGGCGCATCGAAGCTGTATGAACCATCCGTATGGGGACGAAGCGCCTTCGACGTGTATGCACTATCGGCCATATCCCCATCAGCTTCAAATTCCCATACGCCACCAAAAATCGTCTCTCGGACGTAGCCCAGAAAACTGGCAATTTGAGTCACACTGCTTTTATTGGTCGGGCAGTCGTTGATCAGAGCAAAACCATCAGCGTGAAGCGCCCTGATCAAAGACGCCCCTGCTGACGGACCTTCTTTTGACAGATGCTCAAGCGTAAATTGCTGCGCTTGTTTACCAGTACCCCATATTTTTCTATCTTGCTTAACAATCCCGTCTAGTGAGCGAACAGATTCACGATAAAGCATGTCACTCTCGTAACACACAGCCGCATCGATATCGGGCCACTGTACATCAATCATTTGTCGACTCGCTTTCAAGCTGGCTGATATCGGCTTTATGTCAATTGGTAGCTCAGCGGTATATAACTCTCTTTGGTTCGAGCGAGCATCAAAACTTAATGCATCCTTCGCATTATCACGCAGCCAAATAAGGCTAAAGGCGCAATGATGTCCATCAGTCCACTCAACCTCTAACTGATTATCCAATAATAAAATATTGCTGATTAATGATGTCATGACACGATTGTTCCCCGACAAAGAGAATGGAAATTTTAGCTTGTTTCACATCCGAAAGACCGCTTACGGTGATTCAAAACCCGACAATTGATCCAGCGGTTGTTCCGCCATCAATCGACAAGCTTGTGCCCGTAATGAATCCGGCCTCTGCACCGCTAAGGTAACAAATAGCTGCTGCAACTTCCGCTGGTGCGGCAAATCGGCCCAGCGGGGTGGTGCTTTTCAGCAACGCTTCAAGTTCTCTTGGGTCTTCAGCCTGGTCTATTGCATCACGCCTTATCATGTCTGTGTCCACATAACCCGGACTGACACAATTTACTCGCACATCCGGCGCCAGCTCGAGAGCAAGTGATTTTGCGAGGTTGATCACGGCGGCCTTTGAAGCGCAGTAAGCTGAGAGGTATGCCTCGCCTCGCACGCCAGAATCAGAGGCAACATAAGTAATACAGCCTTTACTAGCCCTAAGTGCCGACACTGCAGCTCGTGAGGTAAAAAACAACCCTTTGAGATTTGTGTCGAGCATGCTGTCGAATACGGCTTCCGTTGTTTCCTCGATTGGCACCAGTGTCGCAACACCGGCGGAGGCAACCAACACATCAAGACCACCGAGCACTGCGATCGCTTCAGACACCAGATGTTCGCATCCCGCGACAGTGCTCGTGTCCGCCACGATCTTGGAAATGCGCTCAGATCCACCCAGTGCTTCGGCAGCCGCCGTGACCCCATTTTCGCTACGACCATTAATCACAACGTGCGCGCCAGCCTCGAGAAAACGTTTTGCTGCAGCAAAACCGATGCCCCTCGACGAACCGGTGACCAGCACCTTCTTACCCTCAAATTCCACTCAAAACTCCTCACAATTGACCGTTAAAATAGCAGCAATACAGCATCAACAGCGTTCGACGCAACGACCAAAAGCAAGTGTTAATCAACTTGTTGTCATTACAGCAATGCAACAGTTATAGTATCCCGAATTAGAGTACAACTACAATAAAGTGCCCACTCAAAATGACAGAGCTGAAACCTGCGTCAGACAAAATTAGACGCACCCGACTAAAACTTGTGGGAGCCGTACGCGACGAAGTTAACTCAAACGGGGACTTCAGCGCAGAACTGGTTGCCCATCGCGCAAGCATTTCTCCAGCAACCTTCTACAACCACTTCACAACGAAAGACCAGGCGCTGCTGGCTGCGTACGAAAACATGATGGACGGTCTGGTTGACCTAGTTGCAAACCAATGCCGAATTGAAAAGCTGCTGGACTTGGGCATGCATCAGTTTATGGCGAACTGGGTACTGGATACTGCAGCCTTTTTCTCTGAGAACGCAGCACTCTTTCGGCTGGCACAAGCGGCTTTTAGTCGATCTAAGGAGATGCGGAATCTTTTCAGAGAACATGAGACAACGGTTATGGAGCACCATCGGCGCTTCATTGAGCTGGGACAGGCAGCCAAAGCAATACGTCCGGGCGATCAGCATTCTATGGCGCAAATGCTCACAATTTTCGCCGAGAGCTGGCACCACTCGCTGGTACAAAACTTAAAACCTGGGGATGCACTACATGAAGAACTGACTTCATCACTGGTCAGAATGCTTGCGCCCAAAAACTAATGAATCACACAGAGAGATACTATTCATGTCAAACAACAATCCAGACTATGACAGCCTACTGCAGGCCGCAGAGGAAATTTCCAGGGAATGTTATGAACATGCCGACGAAATAGAAAACGCACGACGATTACCGCAACACATCTCAAAAAAACTGGCGTCGGCCGAGCTCTATAAACTGGGCGTTCCCAGACATGTTGGTGGCCTCGAGGTTCCTCCCGGCATCACAAGCCAGATTTTTGAAACGCTAGCAAGGGGCGATGCATCATGCGCTTGGGTGACTTTTATTTCTGCCACCTCGGGCACCGCGCTTGCCTCAGTACCCGATGAGGTAGCCGCAGAAATATTTTCGAAACCGGAAACGCTACTGACAGGCGTTTTCGCGCCAACCGGTAAAGCAGAGAAAGTTGAAGGAGGCTTTCAAGTCAATGGCAAATGGCAGTGGGGATCCGGTAGCCAGAACGCAGACTGGGTGTTAGGAGGGTGTTTGCTGACGGAAAATGGTGAGCCTATGCTCGATTCATCAGGCAACCCGCGTCAAACGATGATGATTATGCCAGCAGACAGCGTCGAATTCCTCGACACATGGCACGTCTCTGGGCTTAGGGGTACTGGCAGTCTTGACTATCAGGTGACTAACTTATTCGTTCCTGAGGGGCGCGCCATCGGCTTTTTAGACAGTGGCAGCGCAAGCAAAAATCCAATTTATGCATTTCCAAGCTTTACCTTTTTGGCGCTTGGCATTGGCGCTGTCTGCATGGGCGTTGCTCGTGCGGCCATTGATGAACTCGTAAGCCTTGCCGTTAAAAAACGACGCATCAGCGCAAGCAAAACCGTTGCTGAACAACAAATATCACAAATGAAACTCGCACAGGCCGAGGCTGACCTGCGCAGCGCCAGGCTGTTCTACTACGACACGCTAGATGCCGCATGGGAAAGCGCTAAAGCCGGCAACAAGGTCTCACTTGAACAACGACGAGATCTGAGGCTTGCTACCACTAACGCCGTCATCAGGTCGGCGGCAGTGGTCGACGAAATGTATAACATGGGAGCTGGCAGCGCTGTCTATGAAAGCTCAAGACTGCAAAGATATTTTCGTGATGTCCATGTTGCAACATCCCATATTATGGTTGCGCCATCGACGCTTGAGACCATAGGTCGATTATTCTTCGGGCTGAAAAGCAACTCAGCGACACTCTAGCACTTTATCCGTTCAATGCGGTGGCCATAGAAAACAGGAGATTAACGATGCCTCAGACATTCGATATAGAGACAGCAAATTATTCAAGGTTCAGTTTTAAACGTGAAGGCAAAGTGCTAACCGCCGCAATCACATCGGATCATCCGGTGAACGGCGTCGATGGACCCATGCACGATGAACTGGCCCGCGTTTTCACAGATCTGCAACGAGATACTGGCAGCGATATTATTATTCTGACGGCAATTGGCCGCGCTTTCTGTGCCGGCGGAGATTTTGACTGGTTTGAGGAGCAGGTAGCCGATCCATCGAAATTTCGAGAGATTGCCTGGGACGCAAAAAGAATCGTGTCGAGCCTGCTGGAAATGGAAAAACCCATACTGTGTCGCCTGAATGGCGCAGCTGCCGGCCTTGGTGCCAGTATCGCTTTGCTATGCGACATTATCGTCGCAGACGAGAAAGCGGTGATTGGTGATCCACATGTCAAAGTTGGACTTGTTGCTGGTGACGGTGGAGCACTCATTTGGCCACAACTGGTCGGCTACGCCCGGGCAAAAGAAATGCTAATGACCGGAGATATCCTTTCCGCAACCGAAGCAAAAGACATGGGGCTCATCAACCACGTGGTGCCCACAGATGCACTGGATAGAAAAATTCAGGAAATCGTAGACAAACTTCAAGCAAATCCGCGCTGGGCCGTGCGATGGACAAAAACAGTGACTAACATTCCTCTACGGGCGCTTGCTGCTCAGGTGATGGACGCCGCCATCGGATGGGAAAGCGTTTCCAATTTTCACGAGGATAGGAAAGAGGCGGTGACAGCCATGCGCGAAAAACGCAAACCAATATTGACGGGAGAGTAGTATGAGTTTGCAGACCTTCGCGCCAGAAGAAAACCATATCACCGAGCTCAGGCGCCAGCTACAAAGATTTGTTGCACACAAGATGCCGCGCGCGCTACGCCGCGAGTGTGACCGAACCCACACCTGGCCCAGAGAAATATTCAAAGAGCTTGCTGACATGGGCTTAATCGGGCTGACGATAGAAGAAAAGTATGGCGGCACCGGTCAAGACCTAGTGGCTGCAGTGGCCGTTATTGAAGAACTGGCTCAAGTTGGTCCTTTCCTTGCTGGCCCTTATATCCACGCAGCTTTTTACGGCGGCATGAACCTCTCGGAAAATGGTTCAGAGGTTCAAAAAGAGACGTTGCTTCCTAAAATTGCGAACGGCGAGCTGCTCCTGAGCTATGGTCTATCAGAACCTAACGTGGGCGGGGATCTCGCCAGCGTAGAAACTCGAGCAGACAAGAAAGCGGGTAAAATTATTGTTAACGGTGCTAAACGCTGGTGCACAGGCGCAGACTGGTCTGACTACATTTACTGTCTTGTTAGAAGCGGCGAGTCTGATACGCGCTACAAAAACCTATCGATGCTATTGATACCAACCGATACTCCCGGCATCAACATGCAACCAATCGAACACGCCAATTTGCGATACACCGCTTCTATGGATGTTTATTTCGACAATGTCGAACTCGATGAAACTTGCATCGTCGGCGGACCTGAAATGTGGAACAAAGGCTGGCAGTTACTCGCAGGAAGAGCACTGGATGTTGAAAAGATAGAAATCACAGCGATGGCTTTTGGCGCTGCACGAGCCGCGGTAGAGGAGGCCTGGCAATACGCACAAGCACGCACGCAGTTCGGCAAACCAATCGCACAGCATCAAGCCATCAGGCATAAATTGGTAACAGCAAAAACCAAACTGCAAGCTGCCAGACACATGTTGTATCACGGCGCCTATCTTGCAAACGAGGGGTTACCCTGCGCTGTCGAAACTTCAATGGCCAAGCTGTTCGTTGCAGATGTCGGCGTTGAAATTGCCCTTGCCTGCCAACAGGTCATTGGCGCCTATGCCCTCTCAGACGAATATGACATCGAGCGCAATGTACGAGATTTACTTAGCATGCCAATTGTGGGCGGGTCTTCGGACATGCAGAAAAATAATATCGCCAACATGTTGAAGCTTTAGCCTGTTCCGACGTAAGGGATAAGTCTCCCCAGCAACAGGACGCCAGTCCAACAACCCAAAGAAACAATAGCGATTGTCTTGGCGACTAATGGCGGATTAATGTCCGGTGCCCAGCTGCTCATTTCGTCATGTAGTTTCCACCAGTACCACAGTGCATTCAGCCCAGCGAGCGCAATGAGGCCCATTTTAAACTGGAACCCAATATTGATGGCGTAACGCATTGGGTCTCCAAAGAAAAAGAGAACGCCAGTCAACATATTCAACCCGAAACCGACAAAAACCAACGGCAACAATGAATGCGTTAAGTTGATATTAATCTGGCGAAAAAAACCGGCCATCCGCAGGTCAATTACCAGCAGCGCACCAAGTAGTAACGACAGACCCAAGAAATGCGTAATTTCAAGCCACGGCCACAACCACTCGGTGGTCAGCATCCATTCATGCAGCGCCGTGCTTTCAACGAGTTTTCCGAGCTGTTCCATAAGCTAAATCCCTCAAAGATACGCGATCAGACGACCGGAGATGATCGCACCAATCCACACAGCCATGGAAAGCACCGCGAGGCTTTTGACTGTGACGCTAATATGCGTATTCGTTTCGCTGTGCTTCCTAACCTCACTTTGTATAAAAGCGGCGAAAATAACACCTAAAGAAATCAGCCCAATTTTTATTAGAAAGGGCAAACTCTCGACAAAGGTTGTGGCCTGTGACGTAAACAGCGCGATACCAGACACGGCATTGATTAAAAAGCCGACCCACGCGAACTTCACAAGGGGCAGAAAAGCTTGGAGACCGATACCGCTGAACGCCCCCATAATTCGGAGATAAAACATCGAAAAAATGCCTACCAATATGGCCAGACCCACGACGTGAAGGCTGAGCATAATTGGATATCCCCAGACTGACTCACCTACCCAGAGCGCAATTTCCGTCATTTCTAATTGTTCGAACACTTGAAGCTCCTTATTCAGGACCGTCTCTTTTGTTGCGCGTTAGTCCGCGCTAAAGCTCAATTTCAACAATCTTGTCATAAAAACCTGAAACGTTGAGTTCAATAACGACAGGGGTCTCGGACAAGTTCAACCAAAACCAACCATGCTGGCCAGAGAAAGCCGCCATGATCGTGCCGCTGTGACGACGCCCCTCGCCCTCAGCATAACGGTTAAAGAACTCAGTTTCCGCTTGGTTTGGATGCCCATGAAAATCGTAGTACACGTGCCCCTCGGGCACTTCCCAATCATAGACAACAGAGTCACCACCTTTCATTTCCATCTTGTACTCAACGCTTTCATCTAAGCCAAGTTCGACGCGCACTGTCTCACGCTTAAGCGAGCGATTCGCAGGAATATAATTCTCGCCGATGGCGTGCGGTATCACCGACTCAAACTCATCAAAGCGTACATCCACCGTGCTAGGATCATACCGCTCAAACACATGGCGATGAGATGCTAAATCTACAATCGGGTTAGGGTTGTTTGGGTTGATGGCAACGGCAACCGGCGGCTGATCTCCATCCTGCGCTAGCGCAAAAAGCACGCTCAGCAACACCGCTGCGACTAACAAAAAAACTAGGCTTGCTCGATTCATTGCTTTCTCCAATCGATATACAAAGCTAACAAGTTATCCGCTGGCGACATAATACATTCGAAGCTGATAAGCCATCAGCATACAACCCAGCATAACCAACGATGTATTTACGGCTGTTGCTGTCTGCTTGTGATCGCGAAGCACCGGCAGTAATGTCAACGCCAAGAGCCCACAGAGCAACGCGAAAAATTGTCCAATTTCGACCCCGATATTGAACGCAAGCAAATTGACAACCAAGCCATCATCACGCACTACCAGCATTTGTAACTTGGTGGCCAAACCAAGGCCATGAAACAATCCAAACACTGTTACCACCAACTTTTCATCCGGACGTTCATGGAAAAACATATCAATCGCGCCAAGATTATCAAAACCCTTGTACGCAACCGAGAACCCAATAATCGCATCAACCAAGTAAGGACTGACGCCCCAACTTAAGGTTACACCGGCAATCAGCGTGATGCTGTGACCTAGCGCAAACAGACTCACCAGCACAAATACATCTTTCAGCTTGCTAATGTAGTAGATGACACCGAGTAAAAATAGCAGATGATCATAGCCTGTCACCATATGTTTGGCACCAAGCCACATATAGTGGAACACCTGCACACCTGATAACGCTCGCAACGCGGCGATGTCATCTTTACTGACATTATGACTATAAGCGCTCGCTGCGAGCACGCTGAGCACGCACAACACCAACAGCTTTATTTCTACTCGATTGAATGCTGAGTAATTCATCTACGGCACCATCTCCCGATGAGCTGCTCCGTACATTAGGTTACGAGTCTGCCTTTACGCCAGGATGATAAAGCTGATGGCACATTTCGCAGGATGTATACAACTCGTTACCGGCGTCGATCAGCGCATCCAGATCTTTCTTGGTAATCGCTTCCTGCGCTAAAGTGGCTGAGGTTGCCATTTGATCTACTAGCTTCTGCCACTCAGGCTCCGCTGAGGGATTTTTACCGTCACTCAAATCACCCCCCTGCCCTGTCTCAATCGCCGCCAATCGCACCTTTTTCGCTGCGTTAGCAAGCGCCAACCATTCAGCGTCACTATTTGGCTCTTCTACCCCCCACAATATGTTTGTTGCAGGCGTCACAGTCTGAATCATAAGTTCGTTGATCGTAATCCTTGGCTTTTCCGCCAAAGTAGCGCAAGCACTCGTTATCAACGCCAAGAAAAATAAAAGACCAGATTTCAACTTCATTAGGTTTTCCTTTTCGGAGCCAGAATACGCAGAAATACGTCGTCGTCACAAAACATTAAATGGTACATCGCCGCACAAACATGCATCAAAATCGCGATAATAAGAACTCTCGCAGAAAACGCATGAATCTCTGCAGCTATTTCAAACACAGTATGAAAAGACTCTTTAAACGACACCATGGTAATCCCAGTTGCAACCATAGTCACCAACGCAATTAATATTGCATAGTGGAAAAACCTTGAAATCACGCGCGCGCGCTCATACTCGGCCACCGCCGGGTGGCCCTTCGCGAAACGCCAAAAAACACGAATAATAATGAGCACAGCGACAACTAACGCAACGGATATGTGTAGTTTCAACAAAGGCGCCCGAGCTTCATCACTTGTAGCCAACGCAGCCGACTGACCAACAAACCAGAGAAACACCACAGCACCCGCACTTAACCAATGCAGAATAATGGAGACCCAACCATAGCTGTCTTGTTCATCAGCAAAACTCATCCCGCTGAATTTTCCTTGCTCCCACCTAATTTCAGCCCGTCGGGCAGTGCTAAAGACGCCTGTGCTGTCACCGCAACGGCAAGCTTTTCAGCAAAAGATGACGTAGGGAGGCATGCCCGGCGAGTTTCAAGAGAGACATGAACCATCATTTGTTCACACGTTGCAATTAGACGATCTTCCGCACCAACACCCACGTGAAATAGTCGATGGTAAACATGTAATTTTTTACCCTCACCCGAAATAATTTGAGTCACAACAGCAACTTCATCGCCTGCTTTTGCTTCATTGAGATAACTAATCACGTTTTCCACGGTAAAGTAACTCTGTCCCGTCGCAATATATGCCTCATCACAGCCGAGGCTGGATAGCATCTGATCGCAAGCTTTACTAAAAACCTCCAAATAGTGGGTTTCGTTCATGTGCCCATTGTAGTCCGTCCAATCAAGAGGAATGACGCGCCGGCCGGTCCCTACGGGCTTATACCAATCGATTTTAACGACAGCTTTTATCTCACTATCAAGCTGATTGAGAAGATCTCCAACGCCCCAGTTTTGACCCTTCAATGCCCGCATAATAGCAACAAGATTATTATCCCTCAGACGCTCGAGAGCCCTAATCGTGAAGGCACCCGATTGTTCATCGGATTGGTCGGCAATTTTATCAACCAGCATCTGATCCATTTCTGGCACGTCGGTTAGCCGGCTCCAGGGCCACTGCAGCGCAGGCGCAAATTGCCCCATGAAGTGCGCCATTCCAGCTTCGCCACCCGCCACTCGATAAGTTTCGAACAACCCCATTTGCGCCCACCGCAAACCAAACGAATAACGAATGATATCGTCAATTTCTTGAGTGGTTGCATAATCGTCTTTGACCAACCAAAGCGCTTCGCGCCATAACGCCTCAAGTAAGCGATCACCAATATGGGCATCGATTTCTTTTTTAATGAGCACGGGCTTCATCCCGATGCTGCGAGCGATACTCATTGCATTGGAGCGTATTTTTTTGTCAGAGAGCGGGTGCTGGACAATTTCCACCAGCGGCAACAAGTAAACGGGGTTATAAGGGTGCGCAACGAGTATCTGTCCGGGACTGACAGCGCCTTCTGCTAATTCCGAGGCCTTAAAGCCCGAAGTGGAAGATGCCAACACCGCATCCTTTCTTGCCGCTGCCTGAATTTCTGGATAAACAGCGCGCTTCACCTCAAGTCTTTCCGGTACAGATTCTTGTATCCAAAGTGCGCCAGATACAGCCTCGGCAATTGATGCAGCGAAGTGGAGACGACCTTCTACCGGTAATACTTCGTTGTAAATACCTGGCAGAGATCGGCGAGCATTGTCTAAAACCTCATTAATTTTTCGCGCGGCTTCCGTGTCGGGGTCAAAAACGCGGACATCCCAACCATGCAGCAAAAACCTTGCTGCCCAACCGCCACCTATCACGCCGCCGCCGATAATGGCGGCAACTTTTTGCTGACGAACATCAGACATCACGCGCCTCCAATATTTTTATCACGCCGTAATACTCGCAACCTTGAGTAAATTTCATCGTGATCAATGTAACACCCGTGCAGATAACGATCGCCATCCGCGTCGAATGCGTCACGGCCATGCATCACCCGGCGATTATCAAAAGCCACAAGATCACCTTCCTTGAACGGGTATGAAATCTGGAAACGAGCATCATGCGCATAATGAGAAAATGTTCGCATAGCGTCATAGGCCGCAGGTATTTTTTCTTTTTCCATCAGCGGCGCGCTCCTCACGGGATAGAATGCACGAAGCGTCATTGGCCGACCCTCTTTTGGCAACTCGATAATCGGCCCTTCCCAGCGATGCTCTGCGTCCGGGGCGCGATTCATAAAAAGCCATTTTTCATTGCAGAGTAACTCAAACGCATCGGGTTGTTCAGCGGCTAATGCTTCCACGACGGCGAGTCCATCTGTCATCCTCGAATTCCCGCCTGTTGCCCTATTTCTGACACAATGTAATAGCTGATATCCGGGCGGAGACTCCCGGGTCGGCAAGTCGGTGTGCTGCCCGAGGTTAAGTCCGGTGTTCGCAGTAGAGTCAGGATTCGGCGACGTTTTAACGCTAAAAGTGGTGCCAAAATTCGTTGACCTGATCGGCCCAACTGTCGCCAAAAGCTGCTCGAGAAAGGACTCCAATCTCGGCGTGTTTTCCAGTCTGCAAAGGCCGTAGCGCACAAGATTGTCGAGCCAACGTTCCTGCGCCTGCTTATCTTCCAAGATGTCTTGGCCGTCTACCGATGGCGGTATCTTAATCTCTGCAGTCCATTTTACTTGCCTTGGCAAATTGTTATGCGAGCGTAACTTGCCTTCTGCAACATATCGCAACCAACCCGGATGCACGCTGGTTTGTCGATTATTTTTCCAGGTCAACAACAACGCGCCGTGCTGATCAACACCCGCGTCAATCAACGCATCCGCTGCTGGTAAATCAGCAGGGTCAATCAAGCTTTCCCTGACCAACGGCTCGATGCCAATATGCTCTGAGTTTTCCGCAAGCCAAAGCGAATAGGCACGCAAATCAAGATCATCGTGCCAGCGGACTTCAACAAAATTATTTTGTAACTGCGCGGACTGCAATGGCACCCACGGATGATCAATAAAATCAGGCGTTAAGACTATCGGCCCGCTCGTCGACACTAGTTCGGTGCTCGCTTTGTTAGCCCCAGTTTTTCTCGAACCTGCTGCGGCCCAAGCACTGATGCACCTAGCCCCTCGATAATCGACACCGACCGCTCAACCAATTGAGCGTTTGTCGCGAGTACACCTCGGTCTAACCAGAGATTGTCTTCCAAACCTACTCGCACATTACCACCAGCCAACACCGCCGCTGCAACATAGGGCATCTGGTCCCTGCCTAGGCTGAATGCAGACCAGTCCCAGTCTGCCGGAATCGCGTTCACCATCGCCATATAGGTGTTCAGATCGTTGGGGGCTCCCCAAGGCACACCCATACACAGTTGCACCATCGCAGGGCTGTCTAGTACACCTTCTTCAACCAGCTTTTTTGCAAACCACAGGTGCCCCGTATCGAATGCTTCGATCTCTACTTTCACATTGAGGCCGGTCATCATCGAGCCCATCGCACGTAAAAGACCCGGCGTGTTAGTCATCACATAATCAGCTTCAGCAAAATTCATCGTGCCGCAATCGAGCGTACAAATCTCAGGCAGACATTCAGCAACATGAGCAACCCGCTCAGAGGCACCGACCATATCCGTGCCCTCACTGTTGAGTGGTAACGGTGATTCTGACGGTCCAAATACGATATCACCGCCCATACCTGCGGTCAGATTGAGTACGACATCCACTGACGCGTCGCGAATGCGATCAGTCAGCTCTCGATAGAGTTTCGGATCTCGCGCTGGCGCACCCGTCTCGGGATCCCTTACATGGCAATGAACGATCGCTGCGCCAGCCTTTGCTGCATCGATCGCGCTATTAGCGATTTGCTCTGGTGAGCGGGGCACATGGGGAGATCGATCCTGAGAACCACCCGAGCCAGTGACGGCACAGGTGATAAACACTTCCTGGTTCATTTGCAGTGGCATTGAGGTACTCCTGGGAGTTGATTTCGGTATTATGACGCGCGACCGTCAGAAGACCAGTCAAAATAAACGTCAAACGACTGAAACTATCACTCACTACTTTCAGACCCGGTTGTATGTTTCACTATCGCCATTCAATCGATAGACAGGATACAACGCCTTGAAAAAATTTCGGACCGCCACGCAATGGGGTATTTATGATGTCTTGGTGGATCAGGATAAGATCGTTGGGGTCGAGGATCTCCCGGAGGATCCCGCGCCCTCGCCTCTCGGGCAAGGCCTCGTCGACGGCATACAGCACAAACTTAGAATTAAAGAACCTGCTATCCGCAAAGCCTGGCTCAAGGATCGTGATAGAAAAAAACGCGGCGCCGACGAATTTGTCACTGTTCCCTGGGACGAAGCACTAGCAATTGCCGCCGATGAAATTAAACGGGTCGCGGATGACTATGGCAACACGTCTATCTTTGGTGGTTCATACGGATGGGCAAGCGCTGGCCGATTCAATCATGCCCAGTCTCAACTTCACCGGTTTATCAATATGGCGGGTGGCTGCACCCGAGCGATGAATAGCTACAGTACGGCAGCAGCGCAGGTCATTTTGCCCCACGTGGTTGCACCCTGGTCGCAAATAGAGCTGGAACAAACAACCTGGCCGGAAATCACTAACCATACTGAACTCATGATTGTTTTTGGTGGCGTTCCCCTGCGTAACACTCAGGTGGCCTATGGCGGGATTACTGAACATCAATCAACACCTGGATTTCAGGGTGCAATCAAAGCTGGCGTCAGGTTTATCAACGTTTCGCCAGTGAAGAGCGACGTTAACAACGATTTCACAGACGCGATAGACTGGTTAGCACCGCGTCCGGGCACCGATGTTGCGCTCATGCTAGGCATGGCATTTGAACTTGAGTCCCAAGGTCTAGCTGATCAGGATTTTCTTTCGAGTCACTGCGTTGGCTACCCACGATTCAGACGGTATCTCCTCGGCCTGGATGATGGACAACCTAAGACACCAGCATGGGCAAGCGCGATATGCGATGTGCCCGCAGCAGAAATCGCTTCACTGGCACAACTCGCCGCAAAAAAGCGAACATTGGTAACCGCCGCATGGTCTTTACAACGAGCTCATCATGGTGAACAGCCCTACTGGATGGTGGTAACGCTCGCAGCAATGCTTGGTGGTATTGGACTACCGGGGCAAGGATTCGGCTTTGGTTATGGTGCTGAGGGTTTTATCGGCAGTTCTTGGCGGCGTTTCAATTGGGCCACCTTGAGCAAAGGTCGTAACCCAACTCAATTCGCCATTCCTGTTGCACGCATTGCAGATATGCTCCTTCACCCGGGCGAAACAGTTGCCTACAACGGGCACACCATAGAATACCCGGATACACGTCTCATTTATTGGGCGGGTGGCAACCCATTCCACCACCATCAGGATTTGAACAGACTGTGCCATGCTTGGCGAAAACCAGATACTGTTATTGTCAACGAACCCTGGTGGACTCCTGTCGCACAGTGGGCGGACATTGTGTTTCCCGCCACCACTCAACTTGAGCGCGAGGACATTTGCGCGAGCTCCCACGATCCCTATGTACACGTCATGGAGGCAGCAATTCCTCCCCAGCATAATGCGCGCTCTGATCACGAGATATTCAAAGGATTGGCGGAAAACCTCGGTTTTTGCGACGCTTTCACTGAAGGGAAAACCGACCGCGAGTGGCTTGCAGACATGTGGCACCGCTCGCAGACTTTGGCAGAGCAGCAGGGGTTCACGCTCCCGACCTTTGAGCAGTTTTGGGAAACCAAAAAACACCGTATCCCAGATGAATCTAAACGCAAAATCTGGTTGGGTGCATTCAGGCAAGATCCCGAAAAAAACAGATTGGCCACACCGTCTGGCAAGCTTGAGATATTCTCTGATGTCATCGATGGTTTTGACTACGACGACTGCTTGGGTCATGCATCTTGGCTGGAACCGTTTGAGCGACTCGCTGGCGATGGCGACGAGCAGTTCCCATTAGCACTGCTGACGCCCCAACCGGCTCGACGGTTACATAGTCAACTGGACCACAGCAAGCACAGCATTGATGGTAAAACCAAGGGCTATGAAACACTCAACATGCACCCAGCGGCTGCGAAACAAAGAGGCATCGTCGAGGGCGCAACCGTGCGTGTTTTTAACAATCGAGGCGCGTGTCTTGCTGGCGTTAAACTCGACGCGGGAATGAGAACAGATGTCGTTGCGCTACCGACCGGCGCTTGGTTTAAACCAAGCGCACCGGATCAGATGGCTTCACTTGAGCTAGCGGGAAATCCCAACGTCTTGACTAACGACAAAGGTACATCGAAGCTAGCGCAGGGACCCAGTAGTGGCACGTGTATGGTTGAGGTCGAATGCTACTCGACTTGAGATGCGAGTCACTATCATTCGAGAAACGCCAGTGTTTCAGCGCACAACTCGTCCCACAAAGGCTGAAATGATTGCCAGCAAAACCCAGGACTGCCAAGGGTATTTTTCAGCCCGAGCGCCATTTCAACTGGCCAGACTTCCGGCTTACCCGCAGCTTCAGCGAGCAGTTGTACCTGACAGGCCCGGTCCATGCTAACGAAGCGCCAAGCGGCTTCATCAACCGATTCTCCGGTTGTAAAAAGACCGTGTCCCGGTTGAATAGCAGTGCGTTTACCTGAAAATCCCAACGCAAACTGGTCAGCTCCCTCCGGGTCCGTCGCAATTCTGGGCTCGCGAATAATGGCCTGATCGTCATAGAATATCGCCGTATCTTGCGTTATTGGTTCGATTGGCCGCCCGAATGCTGACCAGGCAGAACCGTATATCGAATGCGCATGGCATACCGCTACAATTTTTGGATATGCACGATGTACAGCCGCGTGCAGCCGAACACCCACGGGGTTCACCGGACGAGCGCCCTTGAGTATGTTCCCATCGTGATCGACCAACACCATGTCGGAAGCCCTAATTAGCCGAAACGAAATGCCTAAAGGATTGGCCCAGAAGTGGTTCGGTTGCTCAGGGTCACGTACCGTAATGTGACCAAGCAACCCTTCCGAGAAACCCGCTTTACCAAAGATCCGGCAGGCAGCCGCGAGTCGCTCGACGCGATGCCGGCGCTCGTCTTCAAAATTGTCGAAAGTCGGCGAGGTTCGCGTAGCAAAGCTGTTTGCTGTCGCTGAATCAGCTTGGTCAGACATCGTGTTTCATTCCTAAAGCGCAAATTCTTTTTAGGGTACCTTATATCTCACTAAAAAAGCAGGCGGCTAATCGTCGTCCACTGGCAATCTCGAACCGACCGACAGTCAATGCAAACACATCATCCCCTTGAACGTTGATCAAGCCGTCGGCGCAATACCCATCAGCTCGGAGCAAAACGAACCAAAATACATTGCGCCAATACTCGCAAGCGCTATCACTTCACTAACCCACTAACACGACCACAAAACTGTCTAACAATTGTATGGTCGACAGCTCTCAATCTTGTGGTAGGCTCTAAGCTTCGAACCCTGAGAAGAAGCGAATAATAATGAGTTTGATTACTTGGTCTTGGATATTTCTTGTGTTTTACATCCTCATGATGGTGGGGATCGGTGTCTACGCACAACGCAAGATAAAACACGCAGACGATTTTGCCACAGCGCGCGGAGCCTATGGGCCGTTTTTCCTCGCCTTGGCCTTCGCAGCTTCGACTGCGAGTGGCGCAACTTTTTTAGGCAGTTCTGCGCTCTCTTACGAATGGGGTTTTGCGGCAAATTGGGGAAATTTTCTTTATCCAATCGGCGTCTACTTCGGCATATTGATCTCGATGAGGCTGATTGCCACCGCGGGTAATCGATTCGGTAATCGTTCGATCCCGGAGTATCTTGGTGACCGTTATCAGTCCGAAGGCATTCGCATACTCGTTTCAGTTCTATCGCTAATTCTATTTTTCTATCTCGCTGGGCAACTTGTCTCAGGTGTTGTCATGTTTGAGATTATGCTCGGACTGGACGCGGAATGGGCTCTAGTTATCACGACATTGGTACTTTTGTTTTACGTCGTGTTAGGTGGCGCTCACGCGGACATTCTCACCGATGGCGTACAAGGCGCGATGATGTTAATCCTTGCGGTTATCGTTATTGTACTGACTGTTATCGGTTACGGTGTCGAGGGTGGGTTCGCAGGCGTCTGGGACAACCTTGAGGCACAAAATACTAATCTCACCACACCGCTCAATCCTGAGACACCGCTGTACCACTCTTGGTGGTCGATATTTGTCATTACCTTTGCACACATGCCGCTAGGGCTTCTGCCTCATTTGGGTAATAAACTATGGGCACTGGAATCTGGCGGTGACCGAATGCAGTTCGTAAAACTAGCTGCGCTGTTTGGTCTTACCCTTGGCATGCTCGGTCTTGGCGGTCTACTGGCGCGCGCCTATTTCGGCGATGCACTTTATCTTGATGGGGCGAACCCCAATCAAGCACTGCCGCTGGTGTTTATCGAAATTTTCCCAACATGGCTGGCAGCGCTTGTCGGTGTTGGTGTACTTTCTGCCATTATGAGTACAGCAGACGGACTCGTCGTTTCTTCCTCTCAAATCATCGCTAACGACCTGTATCGCAGAACCATCGTGCCAATTACCCATCCCGATATTAGTGAAGAGGATCTTGATCTTAGAATACTAAAGATTAGCCGTGTCGCGACCGTCGCGGTGCTTGTTCTATGCATGGTGCTTGCCTGGTCGCTGATGGACACTAACGTTGCGCTCATTGTATGGATTGGTGTCGGCGGTATGATGGCAGCTTTTGCGGGGCCATTGATGATAGGTGCGCTGTGGCAGGGTGTCACACGCGCTGGCGCCTATGCAGGGTTAATTGCAGGCATTGGTGTTTTCATTGTGCTTCACGCCCAGGTCATCGACCCAGCGTGGTTCGATGAGGGCACGATTCACAACATGGTCAGCTGGTTACACGGGGAAGGCCCCAACCCGTATTCCTGCGCGGTCATGGGTGAAATTGCTTCTATCAGCTTCACCGTCATCGTCTCAAAATTAACGCAACCACTATCGCAAACGCATCTGGACGAAATGTTTAGTGCCGCATAAACAGAGAGTATAAACATGAACCAGGAACTTTCTGTTGCCGGAACTCCCGCGGCTTCCCCGCTGGGGTATTTCAGCTGGACATTCGGTCAGGGGGCACGTGACCCCTACTACATTCTCGTTATCATCTATATTTTTTATCCTTATTTCAGCAATACCGTCGTCGGTGACCCAATAAGGGGACAAGCACTTATCGGCTATATCACCGCAGGCGCTGGTTTTCTGTTAGCTCTCACCGCGCCATTTTTAGGTGCGATCGCCGACAAAGACGGGAGACGAAAGCCCTGGCTGGTTGGCACAATTAGTGTCATGACTCTTGGCGCACTCAGCCTTTGGTTTGTCGAACCTGAGGGCAAAGGCATGAGCCTTGGACTCGCTCTGACTATTTTATTCGTGATCAAAGTCTGTTTTACCGTGTCCGAGGTTTTCCATAATGCCATGCTGCCGTCGGTAGCGCCGGTTAATCGTATCGGACTCATCTCAGGACTGGCATTTTCTCTCGGCAACGTTGGCGGACTTTTATTAATGCTTTTCGTTTTACTTGCCTTTTCACTGCCCGGCACTCAACCCTGGGCCTTTCTACCCGAGGCACCGCTATTTGGTATCGACCAATCGGCTCACGAACATAACCGAATCGTTGGACCGATTGCCGGTGTCTGGATGATCATCTTCATGTTGCCTGTGCTTCTTTTTACACCAGATGGAAAAGCCTCGAGCAAACCAATGCTGCGCTTGGCACAAGAGGGAGTGAAGGATGTTATACAAACACTCAAACACATTCGTCACTACTCAAACATTGCCCGCTACCTTCTGGCGCGACTGTTTTTCATCGATGGCATGGTGGGTGTCTTAACCTTCGGCGGCGTCTATGCGTCAGGCACCTTCGGCTGGGGAACGACCACCCTACTCATCTTTGGTTTATGTACGAGCGGATCTGCTATGCTGGGCGCTTACTTTGGCGGTCGTCTAGACGATAAGCTTGGCTCTATACGAGCCCTACAAATTGCTATTGGTACGAGCGCTTTAGTCTTGTTGCTGCTTGTTTCCGTTCAACCCGACACGATCCTCTATGTCGTTGAAACCGGCACTGAACCTGTATGGGATTCACCCTATTTCGCTACGCTACCAGAACTTTTCTACTTCGGAACCAATCAGGTGTTCGCTGTATTTTTTGTGACCGGACTATCCGCCTCAAGGACACTCATGGCTAAGATATCTCCGCCAGAATTAGCGACGCAGTTTTTTGGCCTCTTTGCTTTGTCAGCGACTGTCACCGCCTTTCTTGCACCCCTGCTGGTAGCCACCGCAACAGACCTATTCAATTCTCAACGGATTGGCTTCGCGTCTCTGGCCAGCCTGATGATCATCGGTGCGGTCATGCTCTTAAAGGTGAAAGAGGAGCAAGCGACGGTTGTCGATCTATCCAAATAAGCCAGCAAGGTACCAAGCAGGTTATCCCGGTCTTCCATCCGGTCTCGAATTAACGAGGATACTAAAATACCTATTGACGAATAAGAGCAACGCGAAACTCCAACATACAGCTGATAACCAGAGCATTTCCGAATAATAATTTGCAGGTGTTATAACAAGAATAACGCGGGTGAGCGCCGCTAAATTGATTGCAACATAGATCCAAACAGCCCCAACCGGCAGCGACAGTAGGCGTCCGGTATGACCAAGACCCACACGCGTGACAACCGCAAGAATACTTCCGCTAATAGCGCCGATTGTCAGCGCGTGCACACCAGCACTTGCAGGTATACTCAGACCGGCCAACCATGCAGCGTCCAACACCAATCCGACAACGATCCAAAACGTACCCGCGTGAAGAGACCAAAGTAACGGATAGTGCAAGGTGCGCCAAGTCTGCCAAGTCCACATCCTACCGACGGTGAGTGCCGCTGCAGCAATACTCAACACCAGCGTACCCTCTTGAACTGATAAAATTCGGGCGAGCGTTAACAAAACAAACACACCGATAATACTTCGGTCGAGCCAAACGAATCTCTTTATTGCATGTTCGACGCCATCTCGATTTAGCGCATTCGCGGTAAATGGTGGAATGATTCGCCCACCAATGATGCTTAACAGCAATATGACAATATCGATCGCCGCTCTAAGCGCTGCCTCACCCGACAATTGAAGCTGAATCAATCCGAATAGTGGTGTCACTTCAATGCCCAGTACCGCTAGGTGCATCATCAGGTTGCACATCGTCAGGGCAATTAGCACCGCCACCAACGCATAATTGCGCCACTGCCCACTGCCGTAAAGAGTCCATATTAAACAGCCCGCTACCAGCGGTAAAAAAACGAGATCGCAGCAAGCCACCACCCATGAAGGCACATACGCCGAGAGCAAAAATGCCACCCGACCCAGCAGCCATACAAAAACCAGCGCCATCAGCGGCAAACCTTGAACCGCTCGTCTTCCAGACCAGACTGCCGAGGCAGTCAGGATAAACCCGGCAACCGCCGCCGCGGCAAACCCAAAGATTAACTCATGACCATGCCACCAACTCACTCGACCCCATGTGGGCAGTGCTAACCGGCCCGACCACATTGAAACCCAAACGACAATAGCGACAACGCCGAACACTGCCATCAGTAGGAAAAATGGTCGGAAAGCCCTTCCCCAGAGGCCGTAAACTTCCGACGCCTGGGATACCCTGATTTGAGTTTCAAAGTTTGTCATCGTTATTCTCCTGAGCTTGCATCGGTTTAATTTCTGACGCGAGCCTGGAACTGACCTCATATTGGAAATGTGACAGCATAGAGGTACTTCATCTACGCGTAACAGATACAGATCAATAAAAACCGTATTCTCGAGCAGAACCAGTGGCATCAGTGATGCACAAGCGATACATTTACACGCGACCCTTCAATATAGCGCCCGCACAAAGGTGGGTAGCATAAGCACGGAATACTTTAGAGGAACTGGACATGACAGAAGTAACACCTACGTCATCAATGACTATCGACAAGGACGCACTGCGTCGCAAATATGCAGAAGAGCGCGAAAAGCGGGTTCGCCCGGACGGTAACGATCAATACATCGAAGTGACGGGCAAACTTGGTCACTACCTTGAGGACCCCTACACTCCCATGACTGAACGGGAGCCGGTGCGGGATCACGTCACCGTCGCCTTTATCGGTGGCGGATTTTCCGGATTGGTCACTGGCGCTAGACTCGCAGAGTCAGGTATCAGCGACGTACGGATTATCGAAAAAGGAGGAGACTTCGGCGGCACTTGGTACTTTAACCGCTACCCGGGCGCTCAGTGCGACACCGCGGCGTTCGTGTATATGCCGTTATTGGAAGAAACGGGGCACATGCCTTCGGAGAAATATGCTCACGCGCCGGAGCTACTCGAACACTGCCAACGCATAGGGAAACAATTCGACCTATATGACAAAGCACTGTTTCATACGCAGGTCTCCAACTTGACTTGGAATGAAGCAGAACATCATTGGCTTGTTAAAACCGACAGAGGTGACGAATTTACCGCGCAATATATTGGCATGGCTCCGGGACCGCTTCACGTACCCAAGCTTCCTGGTATTCCGGGCATCGAATCCTTCCAAGGACATACGTTCCACACCAGTCGCTGGGACTACAAATACACCGGCGGTGATCCGTCTGGCGGCACGATGGACAACCTGCGCAATAAACGCGTCGCAATTATCGGTACCGGGGCAACCGCCGTGCAGTGTATTCCACATCTCGCTAAATCCTGCGAAGCTTTATATGTGTGCCAACGCACGCCATCGTCAGTTGATGTAAGGGACAACCATCCTATCGACCCCGACTGGTTTGCAGAAATAGCGACTTCCGGTTGGCAACAACGATGGCTGGAAAACTTTACCGCCAATCAAACCGGCCAGAAGGTCGAAGAAGATTTAGTACAGGACGGTTGGACAGCGCTGGGCAAAAGGATACGCACGAAAATTAATGAGCTGGCACCCGAGGACATGAATCTTGAAAACATGATGGCTGCCTACGAAGATTCAGATAATGAAAAGATGGAGGGCGTTCGGGCGCGCGTAAACAAGATCGTCAATGATGAGCACACCGCGGAGGACTTGAAACCGTGGTACCAGCAGCTTTGCAAACGGCCTTGTTTCCATGACGAATACCTTCACGCGTACAACGAGCCGAGTTGTACATTATTGGATACTGATGGCAAGGGAGTAGAACGAATTACCGCGAAAGGTGTTGTCGTAAACGGCAAGGAATACGAGGTTGATTGCATTATCTATGCTTCAGGTTTTGAGGTGGGCACACCTTTCGAGCGCCGGGCAGGATACGACACCAAAGGACGTGATGGATTGCTGCTATCTGATTATTGGGAAAAAGGCATGCGCACGATGCACGGCGCGCATGTACACGGATTTCCCAATCTATTTATCGTACAAGCGACACAAGGGGCTAATCTCATTTCGAATTACCCACACAATCTGACAGAAAGTGGCACCACTATCGCGCTGATGATCAAACACGCGATAGACAACGGTTTCAATGAAATTGAGGTTGAAAAGGAAGCCGAGGATGCCTGGATTAAATTACTCATGTCAGCGCCACCCATGATGATTGGTTCGACAAACTGCACGCCGGGGTATTACAACAATGAAGGCAAGGGTTGGGGAGACGGTTCGGATGGATCGGTTATCTCAGCTTCCAGCTATCCAGCTGGCGCAACTGCCTACTTTGAGTATCTGAAAAAATGGCGTAGTTCCGGCACTTTCGACGGTATTGCGTTTTCATGACACACTGTCAGCAGCCCTTGTGAAACCACATTTCAGGCTGATTAGGCTTGTCTGAAATGTGGTCAAGTGCCTGACCAGACATAAATCTAGCAGTACGAATGCAAGACAATATGCCAATTAGCCAAGGGGCTTTGTAGCTGTGTTTTGCTGAGCATCGCATGAACTGATCACTTAGTAATCTATGATATGCTGCCCTTATGCTCAGCAAATTTTTTATACCAGCACTCATTATCGTTTTAAGCAGCGCCGCAGCCTTCTGGATGGCAAAGCAGGAGTCTCAACCGGAGCTTGTGAAGCCTGAACCTCCCTCTATGCTGGTTGATGTGATGCGCGCACACGCTGATCAGGTTCAAATCTCGATAGATGCTCAGGGCAGTGTTACGCCACGGACACAAACTGTCCTTGTATCTGAAGTCTCTGGCTTAATCATGGAAGTATCACCTGCATTTGTTGCCGGTGGATTCTTTAAAAAAGGCGACATACTTGTACAGATCGATGATCGCAACTATCGCGCCGATGTCAAACGAGCAGAGGCAAATGTCGCGACGGCGCAAACGTTAGTGACGCGGGAACGAGGTTTAGCAGATTATGCCGAGTCGGATTGGGAGCGGGCAAAACCAAGCCTCTCGACTAGTCGTGCAGCATCTGATCTTGCCCTACGAAAACCACAATTGGCCGAGGCAATCGCTAACCTCGAATTTGCTGAAGCTGAGCTCGCAAAACGACAGGGAGACCTCGATCGCACGATCATTCGCGCACCCTATGATGGTCTCGTCCGTGAAAAAAGAGCCGATCTTGGTCAATTTGTCGCGGCCGGTACTCAACTGGCCCTGACTTTTGCGACTGATGTGGCAGAAATTCGCCTTCCGCTACCGGACAAAGAATTGCCTTATCTCGACCTCTCTCTCCTTGATCAGGCAAACGCACAAGCAGACTTGTCCAAAAGCACTTCCGTGCCTGGTCCTGCGGTCACCGTATCAGCCGAAATTGGCGGACAAACCAACCGATGGTCTGGTCATATTGTTCGAACTGAGGGCGTATTTGACGATAAAAGTCGGGTCTTGTATCTCGTTGCACAAATAGCTGACCCCTACAATCAGATCACTAATCGTTGGTCTGCGCCACTACGCATCGGCACGTTTGTCAAAGCTGACATCAAGGGCAGACTCGTCAACAACATCATTAAACTACCCCGCAAAGTCCTTCAAGGTAACAGCAATGTATGGACAGTCGGTCAAAACAACTTGCTGCGACTAAGCGAAGTCAGTCTGTTGCGTAGCGACGAATCACACATCTATGTGACAAACGGCATTTCCGAGGGTGAACTTGTTTGTCTCTCGGCGCTGGACAACCCGCTTCCAGGCACAAAGGTCAGGTTCAGTGAAAACGATTGATACCCACAGGGGCATTATTGCCTGGTTCGCAAGAAATCATGTTGCGGCAAATTTGTTGATGTTCGTTATCGTTCTGACCGGCATTATCTCGGCGTTGACGATTCGCACTCAGATCACGCCTGATCTTGAAGCCGACAGAATTACAATTGATATTCCTTTTCCAGGCGCCTCACCGGGGGAAGTCGAATCAGGCGTGATTAGTCGCCTTGAAGAAGCGATTCGTGATATCGAAGGCATCGAACAGATGCGAACTTACTCAAGGAAAAGCATGGGCACCATGCGACTGGACCTTGAGTCAGATGCCGAAATTCAGGTTGTCATGGATGAGGTTAAAATAGCTATTGACCGCATCTCCAGCTTTCCGAGCTCGATTGAGAAACCAATTATTTATCGCGCACAACCCCAAGTTGGAGCGATAAACATTCAAGTATTCGGCGAGCTTGATGAGCGCTCCATGAAAGAGTTCACCGAATTAGTAAGAGACGAGATCCTGAGTCTGACCTCGGTAACCAAGGCAGAATTAAGAGGCGCACGCCCCTATGAAATCGCGATCGAACTCAAAGAAGAAAAGCTGAGACAATACGGACTCACACTCTCTGCGGTCGCCCAAGCCATTCGGCGGTCCTCATTGGATTTGCCTGCTGGGGTCATCCAAAGTGACTCTGGCGATATTTTACTTCGTACCGAGGGATTGGCATACAACAAGAACGACTTCGAACGTATTGTGCTGGTCTCAAAGAACGATGGCACTAGGCTG